>CAVUCS010000010.1:0-53441 GCA_963740065.1 uncultured Solirubrobacterales bacterium | reverse complement strand
AGTCAGCCGTGCCTGGGAAATCGCTACTTGGCTCTCTAGAGGGGAATGTAGACCGCTAAGGACCGCTGTGAACCGCTGCTGTGGACCATCCATTGGTCCACGGTTTGTCCACGGATACAGCGTGAGCAGCGAGTAGGTGCGACAATCCATGGCGATCACAAAGAAGGAACTCAAGGAGATCATCAAGGCCGCCGAAGGCAGGGGTGGCAGGTCAAGACGACGAAAGGTCGTCACCAGATGTTCTTCGCTCCGGACGAAATCAATAAGGTCCAGCTAGAGGGACGCCGAGCGGCCCTCGAGCGCAAGCCACTTGCTCGCGCAGCTGAGGCGCTACGGTTTCGATTGGCAGGGACGGTGATCGGATGGACGAGCAGCTCGATCAGGCATGCACCGTCGTTTCGGCCGCGCCGAGTACGGGTCTCATCACCATGACGGGCTATGCAGGGATAGGGACCGCGGGGGCTTTCTCGACGCGTTCCCAAGGTCGGCCGCCGAGGTCGGGCGCTGTTATTTCGCAGGACGCCGGCGAGAACACCGTCGCGGCGACCTTCTCGCTTGCCGCGACGAACGATCGGCGTCGCTTTCTCTCGGCCGACGCGTTGGCTCGAAAGCGGGCGGAGCTGGCTTGGCACCGGGCGAAGTCGCTCGCATCGAGATTGAGCCGCTGAGAGCCGAGCAGGAAGTAGACGCCCGCTCGGCAGCTTTGGCTTAGCAGTCCCGCTGTCCTGCATCGAGTGCAAACGATCCCTCAAGTTCCTCTGAGCGGTTAGGCTGCGATCCCGAACGGCACAAAAATCGGCGAGGGAGGCTGCAATTGGAAGCATCAACCGCGACGTCCGACGATCGACGACGCACGGCACTGCCCAGCGGGTGTCGAACTTCACTTCCGGCGGTTGGCGGGTCGAGTCGCAGGCGGATTCCAGACGGTCCTCGTAAAGGGCCACCGGCCCGATCGCCTGCTTCACCTCGTCCTCAGTGTCCTGACGTTGGGACTCTGGCTAATCGTCTGGGCCATTGTCGCGATTACCGCAGGCGAGAAGCGTAGGGTCCTTATTGTCGATGAGGCTGGTCAAGTACGCGGCTGATGGCTGAGAGCGAAGCACCGAAAGAAGTCGCCTCGACGTCTGCCGGCTGGTATGAACACGCGGGCGGATTGCGTCTCTGGGATGGCTCGGGGTGGACTGAGCACTACGCGCCACCCGAGCGTGTCCCGCTCTCAGAGAGCCACATTGCATGGGCGGTGTTCAAAGGCACTCTGGCCGCCCTGGTCGTGTTCGCGGTCGTCGCCTCGTTGCTGTTTGGCGCATCTCTGAGTTGAGCCACGAAAGACCCCGCCGGCGTCAACGCCAAGGCCCTCTCGACCTACATGGGCCACGCCGAACATCTCGATCACCCTCGACCGCTATGGGCACCTGATGCCCGGCAACGAGGAGGAAGCGGCCGGAGATGCTCGACCCCTATCTGGAGCGAGCCGACACGCAGGCTAGGATTGCGTCGCTGAAGTGAACAACCAGCTAGTCATTGACATCATGAATGCGTGGCGCAACACAGATCGTGGAGCGCCCGAGTAATGATCCCTCTTTCACTTCCTTAGCACCGAAGTCTCGGAGCCTGCGGCATGGGCGAGTCCTAGCTGGCCCCCAGGTTGCTTTGCTATACGGGCAGCACCTTGTGCGCATTGAATCCTGGCGAGAATGGCGTGGTGGTCCACTCGATAGCACATTCCCGAAGGAACGGTCGTTCGTTTGAGTCCGGGGAAAGGGAGCCGCGACATACGATCGGAGGAAACTCGAGGCGTTGGACCTTCGAATTTCCGAGTGAGTCGTTGGGGGTTGCGGGCTGGGTTTCGGATGACGGCGAGCCCGATCAACCTGAACAATTGGCACGCGGATTGGCCACCGCGTGCGGTTGCGTCATCGACGTTCCAGCACCTTGATTGGTCCCTGTACTGGTCCACAGGGCGCAGGCAGTAGGCGCTACTTGGCTTGATAGAGCCATCTCTTGGCACCAACGGCTCATGTACTACATCTGATGCGGATCGGGGGGGAGGCTTCGGCGGTTGTCGGCGGGACGCCGATGGTGTCGCTCTCGCGGCTGGGCGAAGGGCTGGCCGGCGAGGTCTGCGCGAAGTTGGAGTACTTCAATCCCGGCGGTTCGGTGAAGGATCGGATCGGGGTGGCGATG
The DNA here is from genome assembly GCA_963740065.1 of uncultured Solirubrobacterales bacterium. Classification (GTDB taxonomy): domain Bacteria; phylum Actinomycetota; class Thermoleophilia; order Solirubrobacterales; family 70-9; genus DASVDE01. Next base: position 51,257 of record CAVUCS010000010.1, on the reverse strand, counting down.
ATTGACGCCGCCGAGGAGGCGGGGAAGGTCGAGCGGGGGAGATCGGTGATCGTCGAGCCGACCAGCGGCAACACCGGGATCGCCCTGGCGATGGTCTGCGCGGCGCGTGGTTACGAGCTGATCCTGACCCTGCCGGAGGGGATGAGCCGCGAACGGGCGAAGCTGTTGCGCGCTTACGGGGCGGAGGTGCGTGAGACACCCTCCCTTGGAGGGATGACGGAGGCCGTCGATATGGCGCGGGAGATCTGCGAGCAGCGCAAGGGGTTCATGCCGCAGCAGTTCTCCAACCCGGCGAACCCGGAGATCCACCGGCAAACCACGGCGGAGGAGATTTGGGGCGACACCGACGGCAAGGTCGACGCTTTCGTCGCCGGGGTCGGCACCGGGGGGACGATCACCGGCGTCGGGCGGATGCTGCGCGAGCGCAACCCGGAGGCATCGGTGATCGCGGTCGAGCCGGAGACTTCGCCGGTCCTCTCCGGGGGCGTCCCCGGGCCGCACAAAATTCAGGGCATCGGGGCTGGATTCGTCCCTGAGGTGCTCGACCGCTCGGTGATCGACGAGATCGTCTCCGTCTCCGATGAGGACGCGCTGGAGATGGCGCGCCTCGCCGCTCAGCGCGAGGGCATCCTCGCCGGGATCTCCGCCGGGGCCAACCTGAAGGCGGCGCTGGAGGTGGCTGCACGGCGCGAGATGGAGGGCAAGCGCGTGGTCACGATCGTCTGCGACTCGGGCGAGCGCTACATGTCCCTGCCATTCTTTTTCCCATGAGCGCGTGGAAGCGAGTCCTGGGAGAGGTGAAGGCGGATGTCGCCGCTGCGCGCGACCGCGACCCGGCGGCGCAGGGCGTTTCCACCTTCGAGATCCTCACCAGTTGGGCGGGGGTGCAGGCGCTGCTTGCCCATCGTGTCGCCCACGCCCTGCAGGAGACGGCGGTGCCGCTGGCGCCGCGAGCAATCGCCTACGTGACTCGCTCGATCACCGGCGTTGAGATCCATCCCGCGGCCAAGATCGGCGGTGAGTTCTTCATCGACCACGGTTCCGGCGTGGTGATCGGCGAAACGGCCGAGATCGGTGAGCGGGTGACTCTCTACCAGGGAGTGACCCTGGGAGGCACCGGCTTCCAGCGCGGCAAGCGCCACCCGACTCTCGGGAACAACGTCACCGTTGGCTCCGGCGCCAAGCTGTTGGGCCCGATCGCCGTCGGAGACGGCGCCAAGATCGGCGCCAACACTGTGGTCGTCGAGGATGTGCCACCGCTTTCCACCGTCGTCGGCAATCCCGGCCACCCGGTGAAGGTGGAAGGGCGACGCGTAGAGGGCCCCGACGCCGACTGGATCCACTTGCCCGATCCGATTGCCGAAGCGCTCAAGGCGCTTTCGGAGCGCATCGCCGATCTCGAGCAACGCCTCGCGGAGCTGGACGGGAAAGAGAAATCGGAGGGCGGCAATGGCGAACTGCGCTCCCGCACCGGCCGCTCCTCGGCGGGCGGATGAGCCGCCGCGCGCCTCTCTATTCTCGGAGGCGATGTTACGGAGGAGACCCAACGGCAGAGGCGCCCCGACAGAACCTGGCGCCGATCGTGTCGAGCGGCTTCTGGCCGGCCTCAACAATCCCCAACGCGAGGCGGTGCGCGCCGGCGATGGGCCGCTGCTGGTGCTGGCCGGCGCCGGTTCGGGCAAGACCCGGGTCCTGACCCACAGGATCGCTTACCTGCTGGCCACCGATCGGGCGCGGCCGGGGGAGATCCTCGCGATCACCTTTACCAACAAGGCGGCGAGAGAGATGCGCGACCGCGTCGAGGCGTTGGTCGGCCGCTCAGCGCGGGCGATGTGGGTGACGACCTTCCACTCCTCTTGCGCGCGGATGCTGCGCGCCGACGCCGAGCGACTCGGGTACTCGCGCGGCTTCACGATTTACGACGAGTCCGATGCGCTGCGGATGCTGAAGCGCTGCCTGAGAGAGCTACAGGTGGACCCCAGACGCTATCCGCCGCGCTCGATCCGCTCGCAAATTTCCGGCGCGAAGAACAGACTGGTCGACGCCGAGGCCTACGCCCAGGCGCAGGGCAGCATCTTTGAGGAGGTGGTCGCCGAGGCCTACGCGCTATACGAGAGACGGATGGTCGAGGCCAACGCGATGGACTTCGACGACCTCTTGGTGCGAACCGTCAACGCGCTGGAGCTGTTCCCCGAGGTGCGGGAGCGCTGGCAGCGGACCTTCCGCCATATCCTCGTTGACGAGTACCAGGACACCAATCACGCCCAGTACCGGATGCTGCAGCTTTTGGCTTCAGACCACGGAAATCTGATGGTTGTCGGAGACGAAGACCAGTCGATCTACGGCTTCCGCCACGCCGATATTCGCAACATCCTTGACTTCGAGCGCGACTTTCCCGAGGCCGAGGTGGTGAAGCTTGAGCAGAACTACCGCTCGACGCAAACGATCCTCTCTGCCGCCAACGCGGTGGTTGAGCGCAACCGCCAGCGACGACCGAAGAGACTCTGGACGGAGATCGCCGGCGGCGACCCGGTGCAGCTCTCCGAGTTGGCGGATGAGCACGAGGAGGCGCGCTGGGTGGCGGGGGAGATCGAGCGCCTCGGCGAGGAGAGAGGGGTGCGGCGCGAGGACGTCGCGATCTTCTACCGGACCAACGCGATGAGCCGGGTGTTGGAGGACACGCTGGTTCGCTTCGAGCTGCCCTACCAGGTGATCGGCGGCACCAAGTTCTACGAGCGAGCGGAGATCAAGGATGCGGTCGCCTATCTCAGCCTTCTGGTCAATCCCTCCGACCAGGTGTCCTTTGGCCGCGTCGTGAATTCGCCGCGGCGGGGGATCGGCAACACCAGCCAGGGGCGCCTCGCCTCCCACGCGAACACCACCGGCCTCTCGATCTGGGAGGTGGCGGAGCGCGCCGAGGAGGTGCCGGGTCTGAGTGGGGCGGCGATCAAGGCGATCTCCCGCTTCCACGAGACGATGGCGGGCCTGCGCGAGCGGGCCGAGGAAGGCAGTTCGGTCTCCGGGCTGCTCGAGGCCACCCTGAACGAGACCGGATACCTGGAGGCGCTGGCGGCGGAGCGCACTGTCGAGGCGGAGGGGCGAGTCGAGAACCTGGAAGAGCTGGTTGGCGTTGCCGCGGAGTTCGATGCCAACCGCGAGCTGGAGGGTGAGAGTGAGACGCCCCCGCTGGAAGAGTTCCTCCAGCAGATCTCCCTCTATACCGAGCAGGACGGCCTGCGGCCCGACGATGAGTCTCTGGTCACCCTGATGACCCTGCACAACGCCAAGGGCCTGGAGTACGACACGGTCTTCATCATCGGCTGCGAAGACGGCGCCTTCCCTCACATGAAAGCCCTGGAAGAGGGCGGCGAAGAGGAGGAGCGGCGGCTCTGTTACGTCGGCATCACCCGAGCCCGCCAACGCCTCTACATGACCTGGACGCGTGAGCGGCGCCTGTTTGGCCGGTCCGAGCGCAACCTGCCATCGCGCTTCATCGATGAGCTGCCGGCCGATTTGACCGAGCGGCACTCGAGCGCGCCGGGAACGAGCTGGTCATCGCCACCGGCCTCGCAGGGCGGGCCCGCGCCGCTCGATCCTGGCCCGGCGCTGGAGTTGCAGACTGGAGACGATGTCGTCCACGCCGGCTTCGGCGATGGTGTGGTGACCGGAGTCGAACCGGGGGGAGTGGTCGTTGTCCGCTTCGCCGGCGAGGGGAAGGAGCGCAAGCTGATGGCCGACTACGCGCCGATCCGCAAGCGATGAGCGCGCGGATAATCGACGGTAAGGCGGTGGGTGCCGCGGTCCGCGAACGGGTCGCCGACGAGGTGGCCGCTTTCGAAAAGGAGGCCGGTCGCGTGCCGGCGCTCGCCACGGTGATCGTTGGCGAGGACCCCGCCTCTCAGGTCTACATCCGCAACAAGCACAGAGCTTGCGAGGAGGCCGGGATGCGCTCGGTGCATCACGCCCTGCCGGCGGACGCAACCGAGAGCCGGCTCCTGGAGCTGGTCGCTGAGCTTGGCCTCGACCAAGACGTCGACGGCATCCTCGTCCAACTTCCCGTCCCCGAGCAGATCGACCCCGACGCTGTGGTCGCGGCGATCGATCCTGGCAAGGACGTCGACGGCTTGACTCCGATGAACGCCGGACTGCTTGCCCACGGGATGCCCGGGTTGGTTCCCTGCACTCCCGCCGGTGTGATGGAGATGCTCCGTCACGAAAAGGTCGAGTTGGAGGGCGCCGAGGCGGTGGTCGTCGGGCGCTCGAAGTTGGTCGGTGTGCCGGTGGCGCGGTTGTTGCTCGCGGAGAACGCGACGGTCACCGCGTGCCACTCACGCACCCGCGATCTGGCGGCGGCATGTCGCCGTGCCGATGTTTTGGTAGCTGCGGTCGGCGTGCCGCGACTTGCTCGGCGCCGATGCGGTTAAGCCCGGGGCGGTTGTCATCGATGTCGGCATGAATCGCACTGAGGACGGCCTCTGCGGCGACGTCGATTTCGAGGCGGCAAGCGAGGTGGCCGGGGCGATCACTCCGGTGCCCGGCGGGGTCGGGCCGATGACGATCGCGATGTTGCTCGTCAATACGTTGGAGGCCGCCCGCGCGCGGGTGTAGTGTCGGACCGACCCCTACTCCTCGGAGGGAAATGTAGATGGATGTCAATCGGTTGAGTCAAGGAGAGAAAATCGCCGCCGTTTCGGCGATCTTGCTCTTCATCTCGATGTTCTTTTCGTGGTTTGGCTTCGACACCGGCGTGGAAGCGCTGCAGAACCAGTTCGGGATCGACGTCGGTCCCACCAGCGTCACCTTCAATGCCTGGGATGCATTCAGCTTCATTGATTTGATCCTCCTGCTCACTGTGGTCGTCGCCGTGGCTACGGCTGCGCTGAGGGCCTCGGACATGGCGATCGAGTTCCCGCTGAACAGCGCGGTGGCCGTGCTGGGTGGCATTTCATTCCTGCTCGTGCTCTACCGGGTTGTCGATCCGCCCGGTAGCGCTGACCGCAAGTGGGGACTGTTCCTCGGCCTCATCCTTACCGCCCTTATCGCCTTTGGCGCGTATCGAGCGATGCAAGAGGAAGGCATTTCCTTCGGCGACGCCGCTGATCGCATGGGTGGCGGTGGAGGCAACCCTCCGGCCGGCGGTGGCGGAACGCCTCCGCCTCCCGCGCCGCCTTCACAGACGCCGCCTGCTCCGCCCGCGCAGCAGCCGCCCCCTCCGCCGCCCCCGCCAAGCTCGGGAGTCTGAGGGTTACGCCGCCGGGGTCGCTTCGGCGATTCCGGCGGCGATTCGCTTGGCAAACGCGATGATGGTCATCATCGGGTTGACGCCGACCGCGGTGGGGAAAAGCGAGGCGTCGGCGACGTAGAGGCCGGAAACGCCGTTGACCGAGCCGTCTGGCGCGCAGACGCCCCCGCTCGGGTCGGCGGAAATGCGCGCCGTGCCCATCGGGTGAAATGCCTCGAGGTGGAGCTCGGAAGGCTTGAAGCGCGTCGCCTCGAACTCGGCGACCTGCCCCGGCTTCAAGGACCCGACCCGGCCGATGTTCGGATAGACCTCCGTCGCGCCCGCCGCGAAGTGAATCTCCGCGGCGCGGGCGATGCCGAAGATGAGGGAATCGACGTCTTCTTGGGTGAGCTTGTACGAGGCGCGCAGCGAGCCGTCGCCGGCAACGCCGACCCGCCCAGTCGAGCGGTCGGAGAGTTGGACGCCGATCGAGCCTATGTGGTCGAAGTCCAGCATCGCCTTTTGGTGTTCGCGACCGGTTCCCAGCAGCCAGGCAGCGCCGAAGGCAAGCGGCGTGAAAGTCGCTTCGAGCAGGATGCGTTCCGACTCCCACTCGTCGACGTAGTAGCTCTGCATCACGCCGTCCCAGCCCCGCACCTCTTCTCCGTAGCGGGCGCCGACCCAACAGGCGGGGTGCATGTGGAAGTTGCGCCCGACTTGGCGACCGCCGAGCTTTGAGCGCAGGAGCAGCTCCGGTGTCCCCAGGGCGCCACCGGCGACGATCGTCGCGCGGCGGGCGCGGACGTTGTAGGGGCGGGCCGAGCCGTTGCCGGCGGCGCGCCCGGACACCGTGCAGTTGACGCCGGCCGCGCGGCCTCTCTCGACCAAGATGCGGTTCGCCTCAACCCCGGCACGCAGGCGCGCACCGGCGGCAACTGCCCGCGGCAGATAGCTGACGTGCATCCCACGCTTGGCGTCGATCTCACAGCCGAAGGGGCAGGAGCTGCACTGGACGCAGTTGCCGGCATTGCGGGAGATCGGGCCGCCGCTGACGCCGAGCGCATGCGCTCCCTCCATTGCCAGCTGTCCGTTGCGACCCATCCGCTCCGGATCGAGCGGGGTGACTCGCAGGAACTCTTCCGCCTCGGCGAAGTCGGGGGCGAGCTCTTCCGCCCACTCGATTCCGAAGCGCGCGCGCCAGTCCGCGAGCAGCGGCTCGGGGGCGCGGAAGCAGGTTCCCGAGTTGATCACCGTCGTGCCGCCCACGGTTCTCGCCACCGGAACCGGGATCGGCGGGCGCCCCTCGGCGATGGTCAGGCCGGCGTCCCGATACAGCGAGGCGACCGCGTCGAGCCTTCCGTCGGGATAGCTGTCGCGGTCATAGCTATCGCCCGCCTCGAGCACGATGACGTCGAGGCCCGCCTCCGCGAGGGTCACCGCCGCGGCGGCCCCGCCCGCTCCTGAGCCGACGATGACGACATCGCATTCCTCGCCGTCGGCCTCCGGCGTCAGGTCTCCCAATGACCCGCGTGGCTCGGGGAGCGAGCCGTCGGAGAGGGCGCAGGAGATTCTGATTCCGACCCGCTCTTCGACCTCGGGAGTGACGGCGTAACCGAGGGTTGAGAAGAGCTTCGCCATCAGTAAGAGGTCGCGATGGATGCCGATGCGGGATCTATCCATCCGCCGCAGGAAGTCTTCGCGGGCGCCGATGTCGAGGCGGCTGAAGCGCCAGGGGAAGGGGAGCCACTCGAAAGCGCGCAGGCCGAGCCGCAGGCGGACCAGGACTCGGGGGGATACCGAAGCGAGGAACTCGGCGACGGGGCCGGAAGCGTCGACGTCGCGCTCCGCCGCGGGCAGGCCGCCAATTCCGGGGGCCATTGCCTCGCAGATCGCGCTCAGGGTTCGTTGCTCAGCGGCTGAGAGCCCTGGCGCGCGCCTTCAACCGGGCGCCGGCGCCCGATCAACTCGGCCGGCGAGGGCCCAGAGCCACAGCGCCAGCAGCGCCAGCGAGCCGTCGACGAGGAAGTTGAGGAGATAGGCGAAGACGTCTTGATCGAAGAGGAAGAAGGCGAGGGTCGAGAGCGAGGAGGCGGTCTTGCCGATTGCGAGTAGGAGCAGTAGCGGGCGGAAGCGGACCACGTCGGCCTGCGCGATCGCGCAGAGCCCGGCGATCACGACCATGTAGGAGAAGCCGAGGGCGAGCCAAAGCTGTTCGCTGCCGTGGGGCGCGGAGGTGAAGTCGCCGAGCGAGTCACCCAGGTCGGAGAGCGTGTCCAGGACCCCATTGGGGACCGCGATGAAGAGAATGCCAACGACGGCGAAGCTGACGGCGAGCAGCCGCAAGCTCATGACTACGAAGCGCTCCGCCGTCGGTCCCTGCATCGGCGCCAACTCTAACTGGCTGAGCAGCCAAATGACGGACACCTAGAATCTCGCGCGTGATCGATCGGGAACAGGTGCTGCACGTCGCCAGGCTCTCTCGCCTGCGTCTCTCCGAGGCGGACGTTGAGCGGATGGCCGGGGAGCTTTCGGGGATCCTGGAGCACGTCGATCGGATCGCCGGCCTCGACCTCGAAGGCGTCGCTCCCACCTCCCATGTGGTCGAGCTGGAAAACGTTTTACGGGCGGATCAGCCGCGGCCGAGCTGGCCGCGGGAGAAGATCCTGGCGCCGGCGCCCGATCCCGTCGATGGCGCTTTCCGCGTCCCCTCGCCACAGGCGGAGGCAGAGTGAGCGCGCTACTGGAGTTGACCGTCGCCGAGGCGGCGGCGCGGATCGGGGCCGGCGAGCTGTCTCCCGGGGAGTACTTCGATGCCTGGCGGGAGGCGGCCGCCGGGGACGAGTTAAACGCCTTCCTGTGGCGGGCCGAGGACGGCGCCGGGGAGGCGGAAGGGGCGCTGGCCGGAATTCCCGTCGCCGTCAAGGACATCTTTTGCACCGAGGGGGTGCCGACCACCGCCGGGTCGCGCATCCTGGAGGGGTACGAGCCTCCCTACACCGCGACGGCCGTGCGCAGGCTGCGCGAAGCCGGCGGCACGGTGCTTGGCAAGACCAACATGGATGAGTTCGCGATGGGCTCCTCGAACGAGAACTCCGCTTACGGGCCCGTTCTCAATCCATGGGATCGCGGCCGCGTGCCCGGCGGTTCCTCTGGCGGCTCCGCGGCGGTTGTCGCCGGGGGGCTGGCTCCGTGCGCGATCGGCACCGATACCGGCGGCTCGATCCGTCAGCCCGCCGCGCTCTGCGGGCTGGTCGGATTGAAGCCGACCTACGGCTCGATCTCCCGCTACGGGATGATCGCCTTCGCCTCTTCGCTGGATCAATGCGGGCCGTTGACTCGCAACGTGACCGACGCCGCCCTATTGCTGGACGCGCTGCAAGGGCGCGATGCCTGCGACTCGACCTCGGTTGGGATTGAGGGCGGGATAAACGCGCCAGGTCGTGAGGACCTGAAGGGGCTGCGATTCGCGGTGCCGAGCGAGCTGGCCCACGATTCGGTTGAGCCCGGCGTGCGCGAGGTCTTCGAAGCGACCCTGGCGACTATCGAGCGGCTTGGAGGCGAGATCGGCGAGGTGCCGCTTCCCCATGCCGAGCACGGGATCTCCGCCTACTACGTGATTGCCCCCGCGGAGGCCTCCTCCAACCTCGCTCGCTACGACGGCGTCCGCTACGGGATGCGGGTCGACGGCTCACGGGACCTGAACGAGATGTATGAGGCGACCCGGGCGGAGGGCTTTGGAGATGAGGTCAAGCGGCGCATCATGCTCGGCACCTACGCTCTCTCCTCCGGCTACTACGACGCTTACTACGGGCAGGCGCAGAAAGTTCGGACCAAGATCGCCGAGGACTTCGCCGCCGCTTTCGCCGGCTTTGACTTCGTTGTCACTCCAACATCGCCCTCGGTTGCTTTCAACCTCGATGAGAAGACCGACGACCCGCTGGCGATGTACATGAACGACTTCTTCACCGTGCCGATGAGCCTCGCCGGCATTCCGGCGATTTCGATTCCCGCGGGCATGGCCGAGCCGGCGGGCGGCGGCCCGAAGTTGCCGGTTGGCTTCCAGATCGCCGCTCCGGCTTTCGCCGAGCAGAAGATGCTTGAGGCCTCCTACGCCTTGGAGCAGGCGATCGGATTTGATGCTCGTCCGGAGGGCGAAGATGGCTGAGCTGGAGGCTGTGATCGGGCTGGAGATCCACGTTCAGCTCGCGACCAAGACGAAGATGTTCTGTGGTTGTGAGTTGTCCTTCGGCGACGAGCCCAACGTCCACACCTGCCCGATCTGCCTTGCCCATCCGGGCGTGTTGCCGGTGACCAATGAGCAGGCGATCCGCTACGCCCTGCAGATAGCCGCCGCGCTTGAGTGCGAGGTCGCGCCGCGCTCGATCTTCCACCGCAAGAACTACTTCTACCCCGATAGCCCGAAGGCGTACCAAATCAGTCAGTACGACATTCCGCTTGCCTCCAACGGGCGCCTTGGCGAGGTGCGCATTCACCGCGCCCACCTCGAAGAGGACGCGGCGAAGACGATCCACGTCGGCGAGTCCGGTCGCATCCACGGCTCCGCCTCCTCACTCGTCGACTTCAATCGCGGCGGCACGCCGCTGGTGGAGATCGTCACCGAGCCCGACCTGCGCGACGCCGGCGAGGCCGCCGAGTGGGCGCGGCTGCTGCGGGAGACGGTGCGCCAGCTCGGCGTCTCCGACGTCAACATGGACGAGGGAAGCCTGCGCGTCGACGCCAATGTCTCCGTGCGTCCGGCCGGCAGCGAAGAGCTGGGGACGAAGACTGAGCTGAAGAACATGAACAGCTTCCGCTATCTGCAGCGGGGGATAGAAGCGGAGCTCGAACGGCAACGGGCGATGGTCGAGGCGGGGGAGAAGGTCGTCCAGGAGACGCTCCACTTCGACCCCCAAACAGGCAGCCTCACCTCGCTGCGCTCGAAGGAGGAGGCCCACGACTACCGCTACTTCCCCGAGCCCGACCTGGTGCCGTTGGCGCCGACGGAGGAGATGCTGCGCGAGGCGCGCGAGGCCCTCCCGGAGTTGCCCGCGGCGCGGAAGGCTCGCTACGAGTCCGAGCTGGGCCTCTCGCCGGAGTCGGCGACGCTGCTGGCCACCGACCCCGAGACCGCGTCCTATTTCGAGAGCACGGCCGATGCCGCCGGCGGAGTCGAGCCCCGAGTCGTCGCCAACTGGGTGACGGGAGAGCTTGCCGCGGCGCTGCGCCAGGACGGGGGAGAGGGAACAGCGGCGGAATCCAAGGTCACGCCCGAGGCGATGGCGGCGCTCGTCGTGCTGGTGGGTGAGAAGAAGATCTCCCACGGCAGCGGCAAGCAGGTGTTGACGACTCTGCTCGCCGAGGGAGGCGACCCGACGGCGATCGTCGAGCGCGACGGCCTCGCCCAGATCTCAGACAGCGGCGAGCTGGAATCCATAGTCACTGGGGCGATCGAAGCTAATCCCCAGGCCGCCGACCAGATCCGCGCGGGCAACGCAAAAGCGATCGGCGCCATAGTCGGCGCCGTGATGAAGGAGACCAAGGGCCGCGCCGACGGCGGCGAAGTGAACCGCCTTATCAAGGAGCAGTTGGACGCCTGAAGTGCTCCGGGGGAGTCTCGACGGAGCCTCCCCGCCGTTGCTCCGACGAGACTCCCCCGGAGCACCACAACGTGCCAGTCAGCACTTTGTGACACGTTGTTACAAAGTGCTAAGTTGAGCGCATGGCCTGGAATGTCGTAATCGCCGGTGGAGGTTTTGGCGGCGCGATGGCGGCTCGGGAGCTGGAGCGGATCATGCCGCGACAGTCGGCCCGGCTGACCTTGGTCAACGACGTCAACTTCATGCTCTACACGCCGTTCCTGCCCGAGGCGGCGGCCGGGACGCTTGAGCCCCGACACGTGGTGACGCCGCTGCGGGAGATCCTCAGACGGACCTACTTGCGACTGGGTGCGATCGACGGGCATGATCCGGCGGCGAAGACCGTCCAGGTGCGCGATCGCGACGGCGAGGTGGAGCAGGTTCCCTACGACCAGCTCTTGCTGGCCCTTGGTTCCGTTTCGCGGGTGCTGCCGGTTCCCGGCCTCGCCGAGCACGCAGTCGGCTTCAAGAGCCTCGCCGACGCGATCTGGCTGCGCAATCACGTGATTGAGACCCTCGAGGCGGCGAACGCCACCGAGGATCCGGCCCGCCGCGATGAGTTACTTACCTACGTCTTCGTCGGCGGGGGCTACGCGGGACTGGAAGCCCTGGCCGAGTTGCAGGACTTCGCCGCCGACGCGATGGAGAGCTATCCGCGCGCCCGCCTGCATGGGATGCGCTGGGTGCTGGTCGAGGCGGCCGACCGGGTGCTGCCGGAGATCGACGCCCAGCTCGCCGATTACGCCCTGCGCGAACTGCGCGGGCGCGGCATCGACATCCGCCTTGGCACCACGCTGGAGGAGGTGCGCGCGGACAGCGCCAGGCTCTCGACCGGCGAGGTGCTGCCTACCAAGACGGTCGTCTGGACCGCCGGCGTCGCGCCTCACCCGAGCCTGCGGGGGCTCTCGGTTCCACTTGACGAGCGAGGCCGCGTCCCCGTCGACGAGCGTCTGCGGGTCGACGGGACGGATTCGGTCTGGGCGATCGGCGATTGCGCGGCGGTCCCGGCACCGGAAGGTGGAACCTGCCCGCCGACCGCCCAGCATGCGGTGCGCCAGGCTCCGGTCGCGGCGCGCAACATCGCCGCCGAGCTGGGGGTTGGGTCCTCCCAGCGCTTCGAGTACCGCGGCAGCGCCTCCTTTGTCAACCTCGGCCGCTACAAGGCCGTGGGGCGAATCGGCGATCGCACCTTCCGCGGCTTCCCCGCCTGGTGGATGGCGCGGACTTACCACATGAGCCAAATTCCGGGTGCGGCTCGCAAGGCCCGAGCCGTGATCGACTGGACCGCCAGCTTGCCGTTCCGCCGCGACCTCTCTGAGGTGGGCTCAATCGGTCATCCAAAACGCCTGGACGCGACAATGCAGCCATGGGCCTCCAGTACCTCCTCATCGCATTCTCCTTCGGACTAGCCACCGCAATCATCGGCAAAGGCAAGGGCAGCTCCTTCTGGCTCTGGCTGATGATCGGCACCGTGCTGCCGCCGCTCGGCTTGATCGCGGTGATTCTCTACCGCTCCGAGAAGGAGGAACCGGAGCGGCGATGCCCCACCTGCGGCAAGGTCGTGAAGCTCTACGTCCAGGTTTGCCCGCGTTGTGGAACGGACCTCTACCTGCCCGACGCCGCAGAGGTTCGGCAGCCGGGCGGCTAACGCAGCCAGGTGCGGAAGATCGCGTTTGAGAAGCCGAGGCCATAGCGGACTACGGCTGGCTTCTTCGAATGACCGTGGAGGCGTTGCTCGACGGTAATCGGAATTTCCTTGGCCGGGATGCCTCGCTTAATCGCCTCGATCATGAACTCGGAGGTGTGGAACTGCTCCTGGCGCAGAACGAGCTGGGGGAGGACGGTGGCTCGGACAGCGCGGTAGCCGTTGGAGCAGTCGGTTACGTGGGTGCGGGTGATGAAGGAGACGAGGCGGTTGAAGAAGACGATGCCCAACTCTCGGGCGAAGTGGTTGCTCTCGGCGTGGCCGAGGACGCGGGAGCCATGGGCGACGTCGACCTCCCCGTCGAGAACCGGTTTGACCAGCAGCTCCATCTCCGCCGGCAGGTGTTGGCCGTCCGCGTCGAGGGTGACGACGATCTCTGCTCCGGAATCGACCATCAGCCGATAGCCAGTGCGCAGGGCGGCGCCGCCGCCACGATTGATCACGTGGCGGGCGACGACGGCGCCGTGTTTGGCCGCCTCGTCTCCGGTGCCGTCGCGTGAGCCATCGTCGACAACCAGCACCGCGGTTTCTACGCCGCATACCTTGGCCGGCATCTGGTCCAAGACGACCCCGATGTTCTCGGCCTCGTTGTAGGCGGGGACGACGATTGCGATCTTGCCGCGGAAGCGCTCGGGCAGCTTTGCCTGCCGGAACTCCTCCCAAGCCAGGCCCTCGAGCACGGCTGAGAGCTGCCGCGAATTGCGGCCGGCCTGCGCGAGGGACCGGAGGGAGAGCAGGAAGAGAATGAAGATCGCGAAGACCGCGAGGCCGAGGATGCGCCCCCCGTTGCCCTTCTGGAAGGAGAAGGTAGAAAGCAACTTGTCGGTCAACTCGGTGCCGGAGACGATGGCCAATCCGAGGCCCGCCGCGAGCAGGATCAGTACGTCGACGTTGCGCAGGGTGCCCCGCCGCAAGATCGCGTAGGCGACGATTGCCACCGCGGCGATCAGCCCGGCGGCGCGTAGCGCCGTCAGCTCGGAGGGGAAGATGCTTGCCTCGGGGACCATGACCGGCGGGAGGATAAGGCTCCCCCCGCTCGGGCAAGCGCCGCGGCGGCAAGCGGAAAGATGAGTGTCATCAGCACTTCGTTGCGGCGCGGGGCGGCCAGGGACGCGGCGCCGACGGCGGTGACGAGGACCAGCGGCGTCGCCATCGCGACCAGTTCCCACCACCAGCGCCGCCACGCGAGGACTCCCAATCCGGCTAGTCCGAAAACCACAAGCAAGACCTGAATCGCGCGTCCGACCGTGCCGCTCATCGCCTCACCGACCCCACCGCTCCACATCCGCCAGACCTTGCGGACGGTCATCGCCGCGTAGCCGCCGGGGTCATCGCCGGCGAACTTGGAGAAGTTCTCCTTGCCGATCTTGCCCAGCGCGGAATCGCGGGGAAGGTCCGGGTAGCGATCGGCGACGCGGTTGAACAGCGGCGTTGGGTTGACGCGGTCAAGCGCCTCCGAGCCGGGCTCCAGATCGCGGTGGAGGTAGCGGCTGACGAGCAGGGCCTTGACGCGTTGGTATTCGCCATCGCCGGGGAGGAAGGTGCCGACGTAGAGCGCCTTGCCGCCGCCGGTGGAGATCGGCACGAAGCGGTCGAGCTCGATCGCGTTGCGCGCGGTCCAGGGGGCGATCGGCAGCATGAAGCCGATGAAAAGCAGAGCGGCGCCGGCGAGGCCCGGCTTCCAGCCGCGCTCAATCCCGGCTCGGATTCCGGCGAAGGCCACAAAGGCGACGCCGACCAGCAGGTACTCGGGGCGGATCATCGCCGACAGGCCGAAGAGGAAGCCGGGCACGAGCCATGCCCAGGGGCGTCTCTGGTCCGCGGCCCAGAGGAAGGCGAGGATCGCGGCGGGGAGGGTGAAGATTGCGGGGGGTTCGCTGGCGAGCACTCCTGTGGAGTGGATGAACGGGGGGTAGACGGCTACGCCGAAGGCGGCGATCAGCCCCGCCGGGCGGCAGGCGATTCGTTTGCCGAGGAGGAAGACGACGAGAATCGCGGCGATGCCGAGCAGCAGCTCGACGATCCGAGCGGTTCCCTCGCGGGCGCCGCCGGTGGCGTAGAAGGCGGCGGCGTAGAGCAGCGGGGCTCCGGGGGACCAGTCGCTGGAGTCGTCGACGTAGGCGCTGTAGCTGTTCTCCTCGTAGAGGCCCTTGGCGAGGGCGAAGTAGGCGCGGGAGTCGTCGCCGGGATTCGGCACCGGCTCAACGACCCGGTAGGCCCGCAGGCCGAAGCCGAGCGCGAGGATCGCGACGAGGAGGATCAGCGTCATGCGCCCCTGTCTCTCGACGAGCGATCTCATCGCGCCAGGCTATCCACGCCGCTGTCGACTTTTTGGGGGCCAGGGGAACCAAAAAGTCGACAGCGCGTCCATTCGACGCCGACCCCGGCCAGGGCGGCGACGAGAGGGAGCATCACCAGGACGCGCCGGGGGGAGGCGACGAGCAGGGCGCTGATCGCCGTGATCGCAATGAAGATCGTGGCCAACAACAGCGCCTCCCACCCCCGGTGCAACGCAAATGACGGCCATTTGCCCGCTTTTGCGTTGCACCGGAGCGCCAGGACGGCGAAGCCGAGCAGGGAGAAGACGAGGAGCGCCCAGTGGAAGACCTCCCAGCCGGGGCGTTTCATCACTTCACGCGGACCGTGAGACCAGATCCGCCAGGCCTTGGTCGCGACGAACCCGGCGTATTCGGCCGGCTTCTCGGTGACGTCGTCCCAAAACTGCTCGCGCCCCATCCGCCCGAGGGCCTCGTCGCTGGGCAGGTCGGGGTAGCGCTGTCGGGCCAGTCGGGCGAGGATCTGCTCCAGCCGCAACCTCTCGGCATCCTGCGGTTCGAAGAGGCCCGGGTGACGCGCGACAACCTCCATGCCGACCTTTTCGGGATCGCCGTCAGAAGGCAGATAGGTGCCGGCGAACAGAACCTGTCCGCCGCCCGTAGACACAGGCACAAACCGATCCAGCACAACCGCGTTGCGCACCGTCCACGGCGCGACCACCAGCGCGACGCCTGCCAGCAGGATCGCGGCGTTTACCAACCCGACCCGCGACCGCTCCCGCGCAAACACCACAAGGGAAAGAAGCAATGAAACCCCGAGGTACTCCGGTCGGACCAGTACAAGCGCTCCGAGCAGTAGACCCGGAAGCAACCACCTCTCGCGCGGGTGGCGCGGGGGGAGGGGGGTCGAGGACGCCCCCGCCCGCAGTGCCCCCCTCCCCCCGCGACAGGACCCGCGCGCCGGAGTGGTTGGTCCCGCGGCCCAGAGCATCGCCAGCACTGCTCCCGACAGGAGTGCCGCCGCCAGCGGTTCTCCCATCAGCATCCCTTGGTACTCGAGCAACGCCGGATAGACCGCCACGGCGCCCGCTCCCACCAGACCCGCGAACGACCCCGAAAGGCGGCGGGCGATCAGGTACGTGAAAAGGACCGAGAGACTGCCTATGAGAGCCAGCACGACCCGGGCGAAGCGCTCGTGCTCGCCGCCGCTCAGCTTGTAAAGGCCGGCGACGGTTAGCGGCAGACCGGGGGAGTAGTTGCTCGCCGGCTGGGTGGCTCTGACTCCCAGGGTGAAGCCATTCCCCTCCTCGAGGTTGCCGGCGATCTCCTCATAAGCGACGGCGTCGAAGACCGGCGCGCGTCCTTCCCAGGCGTAGTCGATCCGCAGCGCCAGGCCGAGCAGCAGGATTGCCGCCAGGGCGGCGAGGCCCAGTCGCCCCCCGTTGCGCGCCGCTAACCCACTCATTGAGCTGATGCTATGTCGCCTCCGTTCGGTACCCTGCCGCGACCTATGCGCGTTCTCATTCTTGGGGGCGACGGCTACCTGGGCTGGCCGACGGCTCTGAGGTTTTCGGCCCGCGGTCACGAGGTTGCTGTCGTCGACGACTTCTCTCGCCGTCGCTGGCACGAGGAAGCGGGCACCGACTCGCTCACTCCGATCCGTGACTTGGACGAGCGCATCGCCGCCTGGAAGGAACTGACGGGCGAGGAAATCCGCAGTTTCATCGGGTCGGTGCAGGACGGCGACTTCCTCGACGGCGTCGTTGCCGAGGTTCGCCCCGAGGCCGTCGTGCACTACGGCCAGCAGGCCTCCGCTCCCTATTCGATGGCCTCACGCGAGAAGGCGGTTGAGACCCAGTACGCGAACGTGATCGGCAACCTCAACCTGCTTTTCGCGATCCGCGACCACGTTCCCGAATGCCATCTGGTCAAGCTCGGAACGATGGGGGAGTACGGCCAGCCCGACATTGACATCGAAGAGGGCTACATCGAGATCGAACACAAGGGGCGCAAGGACACGCTTCCCTTCCCGAAGCTGCCCGCCTCGCTGTACCACTGCTCAAAGGTCCACGACTCAACCAACATCCATTTCGCCTGCCGCACCTGGGGCCTGCGCGCGACCGACCTCAACCAAGGCGTCGTCTACGGGATCGAGACCGAGGAGAGCGCTCGCGACGAGCGCTTGATCACCCGCTTCGACTACGACGAGATCTTCGGAACCGTCCTCAACCGGTTCTGCCTGCAGACCGTGATCGGCCACCCGCTGACCGTTTACGGGGCGGGGACGCAGACGCGCGGCTTCCTCAATATCCGCGACACGCTCGCCTGCGTCGAGCTGGCCGCCGAGAACCCCGCCGATCCCGGCGAGTTCCGCGTCTACAACCAATTCACCGAGCAGTTCTCGGTCCTGGAGCTGGCTGGGCTCGTCAAACACGCGGGCGAGCATCTCGGCTACTCGGTGGAGATTCAGCATTACGAGAACCCCCGGGTGGAGAAGGAACAGCACTACTACAACGCGATCCACACCAAGCTGCTCGACCTCGGCCTGGAGCCGACCTTGCTGGGCGAGGAGTTGGTCGAGTCGATGATCCACACGATCGAGCGGCACAAGGAGAATGCGATCGGCTCCTCGATCGACCCGCGCACCCGCTGGAACCCGGCGAAATCGCCTGCTGGTCAGGCATAGGCCCGCTGGTACCATCGCCGTCCTATGCGAGCCGCTGACGCGTTGATGGAGAGCCTCAAGGCCGAAGGTGTCGAACACATCTTCGGCATCCCCGGTGGGGCGAACCTGCCCACCTACGACGCGCTCGTCGATGCCGGATTCCGCCATATCCAGGTTCGCCACGAGCAGGGCGGGGGGCACGCGGCTGAGGGCTACGCGAAGGCTTCCGGCAAAGTCGGCGTCGCCTTCGCCACCTCAGGGCCGGGCGCGACGAACCTGGTGACGGCGATCGCCGACGCGATGATGGACTCGGTGCCGACCGTCTTCGTCACCGGTCAGGTTCGGACCGAGCTGATCGGCACCGACGGCTTCCAGGAGGCCGACATCCTCGGGGCGACGCTGCCCTTCGTCAAGCACTCCTTCCAGGTCACCGACCCGCGCCAGATCCCCGAGTACGTGCACGAGGCTTTCCACGTCGCCTCAACCGGGCGTCCCGGACCGGTGCTGCTCGACATCCCCCAGGATCTTTCGCGCGCGGACATCGATTACCAGCCGCGCACCGAGCCGGTCGAACTGCCGGGCTACAAACCTTCTTCCGGCGGCAACGTCAAACAGATCAGGATCGCCGCCAAAGCGTTGGCCGGCGCGGCGCGTCCGATCCTCTATACCGGTGGCGGCGTAATCAACGGCAATGCCTCCGAGGAACTGCGCGAGCTGGCCGCCGCGGACCGCTTCCCGGTCACTTCGACCCTGATGGGCCTGGGCGGTTTTCCCGCTTCCAACGAGCAGTGGCTGGGCATGCTGGGAATGCACGGCACGGTGGCCGCCAACTGGGCGATGGACAGCGCCGACCTGATCGTCGCGGTCGGTGCGCGATTCGACGACCGGATCACCGGCAAGCTCGCCGAGTTCGCGCCGCACGCGAAAGTCATCCACATCGACATCGACCCGGCGGAGATATCCAAGAACGTCGGCGCTCACATCCCGATCGTCGGTGACGTCAAGTTGATCCTGCCGGAGCTGACTCGCGAGTACAGGGCGCTGCAAACCGACTCCTCGCGACTCGATGCCTGGTGGAAGCAGCTCGACACTTGGCGGGATGAGCACCCGCTGCGCTACGAGCCGGGCGTCGACGGCGAGATCAAGCCCCAGTTCATGATCGAGGCGATGCACCGGGCGACCAAGGGCGACGCGATCATCACGTCGGATGTCGGTCAGCACCAGATGTGGGCGGCCCAGTACTACGGCTTCGAAAAGCCCCGCCGTTGGATCAACTCCGGGGGACTGGGGACGATGGGCTTCGGCCTGCCGGCCGCGGTCGGCGCCAAGGTCGCCTGCCCCGACGACGATGTCGTCTGTCTCGCCGGTGACGGCAGCTTGATCATGAATTGCCAGGAGCTGGCCACCTGCGTCGCCGAGGACATCCCGGTCAAGGTCTTCTTGATGAACAACGGCTACATGGGCATGGTCCGCCAGTGGCAAGAGCTGTTCTGGGATCGCCGCTACAGCTCGGTGGAGATGGGCGCCAGTCCGGACTGGGTGAAGCTGGCTGAGGCGTTCGGAGCTACCGGTATGCGCTGCGAGAACTCCGATGAGCTGGAGGGGACGATGGTCGAAGCGCTGAAGACTGACGGCCCGGTGCTGCTCGATGTGCGCGTCGCCCAGGAAGAGAACTGCTACCCGATGATTCCTCCGGGTCAGGCCGCTCGCGACATGGTTGAGGCCCCGAAGGCGGTGAGCTGATGGAGGCGGGAACTCCGCAGCTGGTGAGACTGGAGGACCTGCATATCTCCGGGCAGCTCAGCGGGCGCAAGCACATCCTTTCGATCCTGGTCGAGAACAAACCTGGCGTGTTGGCGCGGATCGCGGGTCTTTTCTCGCGCCGCGGTTTCAATATCGACACCCTCGCGGTCGGCCCGACCGACGACCCCAGTATCTCTCGGGTCACCCTCACTCTCGACGGCGCGGTCCATCCGATCGATCAGGTGACCAAGCAACTGCACAAGCTGGTCAACGTGCTGAAAATCCGCGACATGGAGCCGGAGGAGACGGTGGCGCGGGAGATGGCGATGTTCAAAGTCTCCGCCGCGGTCGAAAACCGGGCTGAGATCATTCAGTTCGCGGAGATCTTTCGGGCCAGAATCGTTGACGTCGCTCGGCGCACGATGACGATTGAGGTGACCGGATCCGCCGACAAGATCGAGGCATTCGAGCGGATGGTCCGCCCTCACGGCCTGATCGAGATGGTTCGCACGGGCGAGATCGCGATTGGTCGCGGCAGCGACTGAGCGCCTGCGGGAAGGAATCGAGGTTGCCGCGAGTCGCGGCCGGCGGACCCTCGTCAGCGTCACGGTCGAAGCCGAGATCGACGATCCCTGCGCCGCCGTATTCGCATCCCGCCTCGCCTCGGACCGTTGGTTCTGCTGGGAGCAGCCGGACCGTGAGTTCGCGCTCGCGACGCTCGGAGTCGCCCACGAGGCGACATCGCGCGGGAAGGGGCGGTTCTCTGATGTGGCCCGCGAGTGCCTGGGGACGATGGGCGACCCGATTCTCGACGAGCCTCCCGGGCTGCCGCCCGGCGCGGGGCCGGTTTGGGTGGGCGGCTTTGCCTTCGACGACGAAGGCGGGGCCACTTCGTCCTGGTCTTCGCTCGCTCCGGGTTCGATGGTCCTCCCGGAGCTGTCGATCTGCCGCAGTGGAGATCGGACCTACCTCACCGTCAACGCGGTGGTCGAGCCCGGCCGGCCAAGCTCCACTGCGACTTTTCCTCGAATAGCGAGGTTAAGTCGCAGCGGAATGCCGTTGCTGGACCCACATCCCACCGCCAGACCTGAGATTCGCAGCGCCCGCCCGCCCGGCGACTTCGAGCGGGCTGTGGCCGCGGCTACGCGTCGGATCGGGGAGGGGGAGATGAGCAAGATCGTGCTCGCCCGGGAGGTTGTCGTCGACGCCGGCGCCGCTCACGATCCAGCGCCGCTCTTCGGCGCGATGCGGGAGCAGTTCCCCTCATGTTTCTGCTTTTGCTGCGGCACGCCGGAGGCGGCTTTTATCGGCGCCAGTCCGGAGCTGTTGGTGCGTCGCTCGGGGGCAAGCGTCTCCACGGTGGCGCTCGCCGGCTCAACCCGGCGCAGCTCCGATCCGGCGGTCGACGATCACCTCGCCGAGCAGCTGCTGCGCAGCGACAAGGACCGCCGCGAGCAGCGGATAGTCGCCGAGCGGATCGTGCGCGCATTGCGCCCGCACGCGGTTTGGGTGGAAGCGGCGCCCGAACCGGAGATAGTCAAGGTCGCCAACATCCAACATCTCGCCACCCCGGTGATCGCCCAGCTCGCCGAGCCGCGCTCAGCGATCGAGCTGGCGGGTCTCCTGCATCCGACTCCCGCGGTCGGTGGCGAGCCATGGCCCCAGGTCGCTCCGGCGATCGCCGAGCTGGAGGAAATGGACCGCGGCTGGTACGCCGGGCCCGTCGGGTGGATGGACGCGACCGAAGACGGTGAGTTCTGCGTCGCCCTGCGCAGTGCTCTCCTCCGCGACCGCGAGGCTCACCTCTACGCCGGGGTCGGCGTGGTAGCCGGGTCCGACCCGGCAGCCGAGCTCGCCGAAACCGAGGTAAAGCTCAACGCCCTTCTGCCGCTGTTGGCCGACTGACCGGGACTTCGATCAGGCCGGTGTGGTCGGCGAGGGCAGCCGGTAGTTGGGACATGGTCTCGACCTTGTTGTGCATGAGGCCAAAGAGGTCGGCGGCCTTCTCGACGCTGACGCCACGTGGGGTGCCGAGCAGGGCCTCAAACTCTCCCTCGGGCAGGGCGCTTGCCTGCGGCAATCGGTGGAAGATGCCGCCGCCGTTGTTGTCGATGACGACGATGCGAACCGGAGTGGAAACGTCGCGCAAGGAAGCAAGACCGCCGATGTCGTGGAGGAGGCCGAGGTCGCCGGTGACGATCGTCGTCGGGCGGCCGGTCGAGTGCGCGGCGCCGATCCCGGATGAGATGAGGCCGTCGATGCCGTTTGCCCCGCGGTTGCAAAGGAAGAGGGCGTCGGCATCGGTCGCGGGCAGGAAGGCTTCCTGGTCGCGGATCGGCATGCTCGACGCGGTGTAGATGAGGTCGCCGTCGCGGTAGGTCGCGCCGAGGGCGAGCTGTAGGCCCGCCTCGGTCGGTTCGTCCCGACCGGCGAATTCGGCCTCGATCGCCTCTCGGGACGCCTGCTCGCCTTCCAGCCACTCGGCGGGAGCTTCGCGCTCTTCGTCGCCGAGTCGCGCAGCCCAGCCGGAGGCCAGCTCCGTGGGATCAGCGCGGAGGATGGCCGCCGCCTTGCGCGTTGGTTCGTTCCAGCCCCCGCGGGGATCGACGACGATCTGGTCACCCTCGGAATCGGCTAGCCAACTGCGCAGCGGCTTGCTGGTGGGCATCTCGCCGAAGCGCAGAATCAGGTCGGGATTGAGGCGTCCGCGGAATCCCTCATCGCGCAGTAGGCGGTCATAGGCGGTGATCACGTGAGAGCGGTCGTGCGGCCCGCAGCGCAGTTGCGAGGTCGGTTCGGCGAGGATCGGATAGCCGGCGGCGGCGGCTAGGCGAGCGAGCGGCTCACGCAGCTCGGGGTCGAGCTGGCGACCGGCGACGATCACACCGGATCGGGCGTCGCGGATGTGTTTGGCGACTTCCTCGAGTAGGAACTCCGACGGCTCCAGGTCGATCGGAGTCACCGCCGTCAACGGCCGTTCTCCGCGGCCGTCGAGAGCCCGCGGGTCGGTCGCCGTCACCGCGCCGGCGACAGGCGATGGCGCCAACGGCTCGCGCCAGGGGAGGTTGAGGTGGACCGGTCCGGGGCGCGATTCTCCACGCGCGGCGGCAAAAGCGCGGCAGGCGAGCGAGCGGTAGTGCAAAAGCCCATCATCGTCGGCCGCGTGGGTGCCCACTTCGCAGAACCAGCGAACCGAGTCGCCATAGAGCTTGAGCTGGTCGATTGTCTGCCCGGCCCCAATCCCGCGCAGCTCCGGGGGGCGATCGGCCGTCAGGGCGATCACCGGCACCCCCGATTCATCCGCCTCGCAAATTGCGGGATGAAAGTTGGCCGCCGCGGTTCCAGACGTGCAGAGCATCGCCACCGGGGTCCGGGTCGCCTGCGCCGCCCCCAGCGCAAAGAAGGCGGCTGACCGCTCATCGACGATTACCGTCACGTCGATCTCCGGCTGTCGCCAGAGCGCTACCGCGAGCGGCGTAGAGCGGGATCCGGGGGAGAGCACCGCGTGCCGCACGCCGCAGCGCGCCAGTTCCTCGACGAAGGCGGAGGCGAGCGCGGTGTTGGCGTTGGTCGGATCCACCCGCTGAGCCTATTTGGGGCGACTTAGTTGCGCATACCGCGACCAAGTCGCCCCGCGCGGCTAAAGGCGGTGGGCGTCGAGCGCCGTCTCGTCAATCTCTACACCGAGCCCGGGGCCGTCGGGCGGGTAGAGCATCCCGTTGCGCAGCTCACACTCGGTGGAGGCGATCGTCGAGGCGAAGAGACGTTGGGTGGCGAGCCCGTGGGCGAGGTCGAGCCCTTCGCCGCCGGCCGATTCTCGCAGCGTCTGTGCGACTTGTGCCGCCGCAGCTATCCCGACTGGCCCGTCCAGGGCGCTGGTCAGATAGGAGGGAAGGATCTCGGCGATCTCGATCGCCTCCTCAGGGCCACCCACCTTTGACAGCTTTATCCCCGTCATCTTGCAGGCGCCCATTGCCAGCGCTCGCTCGGCATCGGCGCGACTCTCGATGCTCTCGTCGCCGGCAATCGGTATCGAGGTGGAGCCGGCGAGTTCAACTGCCTCCTCAAGGGTCGAGACAGGCTGTTCGGCAAGCTCAATGTCAAGTTCTTCCAGGTGGGACATGGTCTGTTTGGCGGTCTCTGAGCTCCAGGTTCCATTGGCGTCCACCCGGATGCGGGCCTCGGGGCCGACCGCTTCCCGCACGGCCTTCACCTGCCCAACGTCATTGCCGCCACCCAACTTCAGCTTGAACGTGGTGAAGCCGTCTTCCGCCCACCGCAGCGCGTCGGCGGCGACATCGCCGGGCTCGCCGGCGATGAGAGTCGCGTTGCACGGCACCGGAGTCGATTCGGCGAGGGGAGAGGGGCGAGCGCCCGTCGCCCGCTGCCCTCGCAAGTCCATTAGGGCGGTGAGCGCCGCGCAGCGGGCCGGGGCGGACAGCCCCACGGCGCCATTTCTCAGCACCGCCTCGTCGAGTGCATCCAATTCGCTCAGGCCATCCAGCTCGGAGACCACTTGCGCCAGCGGCGCGCCGGCGCGCAGCGAGAGCGGCACCGCTTCGCCGAGGCCCGTCAGACCGTCTTCGTCGCGCAGGCGCAGCAGCACCATTTCACGGCGGTCGAGGCGGCCGCGCGCGGTTACGTATGGCTCGCGAAAAGGGAGCGCGTAGGGGATGACCTCAACCGACGCGATGCGCACACCAACAGCATCTCACCTCGGTGCAACGCATAGGCCATGGAATAGATGGCATTTGCGTTGCACCGACGAGGGTTAGGCAGAGAAAAGTAGGCCCGCCGAGACCAGCAAGCTGAAGGCGGCGAGTAGCGTCCCGGTCCCCGCCAGCGCCCGGTTCAGCGCCGGCCCATCGGTCCGGTTTGACATCGCCCGCAGGGGCCCAATCGCCAGCGGTAGCGCGAGAAAGCCGATCAATGGCAGCGCGCTTGAATCGCCACCAGCGAGGGAGATGGGCAGGACGAGGAAAGCTCCCAGCACCAACGCCCGGAAGAGGACAACCGCGTTGTGGCGCCCCATCCGCACCGCCAGCGTCATCTTCTCGGCGCGCCTGTCGGTTTCGATGTCGCGCACGTTGTTGACGACGAGGATCGCCGTCGCCAGGAACCCGATCGAGATCGAGAGCCCTAACGGCAGCGCGTCGAGGTGCTCAATCTGGACGTAGTAGGACCCATTGACCGCGACCAGGCCGAAGAAGAGAAAAACGAAAATTTCGCCCAAACCCGCATAGCCGTACGGCCGCGGCCCACCCGTGTACAGCACCCCCGCGGTGATCGACACCGCGCCAACCGCCAGGATTATGACTCCGGCGACCACAGCCAGATAGATGCCGCAGACGATGGCGATCGCGAATGCCACCCAGGTCGCACGCAGCACCCGCGTCGGCGTCACCAACCCCGAGGAGGTCACCCGCACGGGTCCGAGGCGATCGGCGGTATCGGCGCCCCGGCGCGCATCTGAGTAGTCGTTGGCCAGGTTGGTTCCGATCTGGATGAAGATCGACCCGATCAGGGCGGCGACGAAGGCGCCCGTTCGCGGCAGGCTGCCGAACCACTGGACCGCCGCCGCCGTCCCGACCAGCACCGGCGCTATTGCGGCGGGGAGCGTCCGCGGCCGTGCCGCCATCAGCCAAATCCTCATGGTCGCTTGGGGAACTTGGAGAAGTCGGGCACCCGCTTTTCCTTGAATGCCTCGCGGCCTTCGCGGGCCTCTTCGTTTCCGTAGAAGAGGAGGTTGGCGTCGTGGGCCAACTGTTGGATGCCGGCGTAGCCATCCTCGTGGGCGTTGAAGCTGGCCTTAACCAGGCGCAGGGCGAAGGGTGAGAGAGCGAGCATCTCGCGGCACCAGGCGACGGTTTCCGCCTCGAGGCGATCGAGCGGGACTACGGTGTTGACCAGCCCCATCTGCAGGGCCTGTTCGGCGTCGTACTGACGGCACAACAGCCAGAACTCCTTCGCCTTCTTGGTGCCGACCAGGTCGCGGAGGAGAGAGGCGCCGAAGCCGCCATCCCAGGAGCCGACTCGCGGGCCGGTCTGCCCGAAGCGGGCGTTGTCGGCGGCGATCGTCAGATCGCAGCAGACGTGGAGGACATGGCCGCCGCCGGCAGCGTGGCCGGCGACCATCGCCACCACCGGCTTGGGGAGGCGTCGCATCTGTACCTGCAGGTCGGTGACGTGAAAGCGGCCGAGGGAGCCGCCTTCGGCGACGTAGCCGGTGTCGCCGCGCACGTTTTGATCGCCGCCCGCGCAGAACGCCTTCTCGCCCTCCCCGGTGAGGACGATCACGCCGATCTCGGTGTCCTCGCGCGCCAGCTCCAGCGCCGAGGAGATCTCGATCAGCGTTTGCGGTCGAAAGGCGTTGCGAACTTCGGGGCGGTTGATCGTGATCTTGGCGATCCCATCGGCCTTCTCGTAGCGAATGTCGTCGTACTCGGCGACGCTGCTCCACTCGATCGGCGCGTAGAGATCCTCCTCGGAAGGAACGTCCTTGTGGCGTTGCGGCATGATGCGCACGATAACCAGCGGCGCCGGGAGGCCGCCTCACGATGAAACTCGACAACTGGCTCGCTCAAAGGTCCCAGAGCTGTCCCGACCGCACCGCACTGGTGGCGGACGGCACCGAGGTCACCTATGCGGAGCTGGAAGCGGAGGCGACTTGGGTCGCTCGTCGGCTTGCCGCTCATGGGGTGCGCCGCGGCTCCACGGCGGCGCTGACCATGCACCCGCGTCGTGAGCAGGTGGTCCTGCTTCATGCCCTGATGAAGGTCGGCGCGATCGTCCTCCCGCTCAGCCCGCGGCTCACCGCCGAGGAGCGCGCGGCGGTGATTGCGACCGAGGAGCCGACCGTCGATCTTGGCGATCCGGGCCAGTTGACCCAGACGGAGGCCGACCTGCCGCTACTTGGCGAGCACGACATGGACGATGTCCACTGCCACATCCTCACCAGCGGCAGCACGGGCGCCGCGAGGCCGATCGGCCTCACCTACGGCAACCACCTTTGGAGCGCGGTCGGCTCCGCTTTCAACATCGGCGTCGAGCCGACTGACCGCTGGCTCTGCTGCCTCCCGCTGAGTCACGTTTCCGGCCTCTCGATCGCGATGCGCTCGGTGATCTACGGCACAACCGCTGTCCTCCACGACGGCTTCGACGTCGACCGCGTCTCCGCCTCGCTCGTCGACGACGAGATCACGGTTGTCTCCCTGGTCTCAACCATGCTGACCAGGCTGTTGGAAGCGGACGCCAACCTTTCGGGCCCACGGGCGATCCTGGTCGGCGGCGGGCCGGTTCCCGACGACGCTCTCGAGGAGGCGCTCGGTCGCGGAGCGACCGTGGTGCAGACCTACGGCCTGACGGAGACCTGCTCCCAGGTAACGACCCTGGCGCCGGCCGACGCTCAACGCAAGCTCGGCTCCGCGGGGCGCCCATTGCTCACCACCCATCTGCGGATCCAGGACGGTGAAATCCTCGTTCAAGGTCCGACCGTCGCCCCCGGCGGCGTCGATGCCGACGGCTGGCTGCACACCGGCGATCTCGGGCGGATCGACGAGGAGGGCTTCCTCTACGTCGAGGACCGGATTGACGATCTGATCGTGACCGGCGGCGAAAACGTAGTTCCGGCCGAGGTCGAAGGCGTCTTGATGCGCCACCCCGAGGTCTCCGACGCCGCCGTGGTCGGCCGAGAAGACCCGGAGTGGCAGCAAGCGGTCACGGCGGTCGTCGTGCTCGAGGACGGCTCCGCGGCGACCCCCGATGACCTCCGCCGCCATTGCGCCTCTTCGCTGGCCGACTTTAAGGTGCCCAAGCGAGTCGAGCTCGCCTCGGCGCTGCCGCGCACGCCGTCGGGCAAGCTGATGCGCAGGGCGCTTCGTTAGAGTCGCCGACCATGCGCACAGACGACATCTTCTACGACAAGGACGCCGACCTCTCCAAGTTGGAGGGCAAGACCGTCGCCATCCTCGGTTATGGCTCCCAGGGCCACGCCCACGCCCTCAATCTCAAGGACTCGGGCGTCGATGTCGTCGTCGGCCTGCGCCCCGATTCCTCCAGCCGCGCCAAGGCCGAGGAAGCCGGGCTCGAGGTGCTCGACATCACCGAAGCCGCCAGTCGCGGCGATGTCGTGATGATCCTGCTCCCCGACGAGAAACAGGCGGATGTTTGGGAGGCCGAGATCGCCGACGGCATCGCCCCCGGCAATTTGTTGCTCTTCGCCCACGGTTTCGCGATCCACTTCGAGCAGATCCAGCCTCCGCCCGGCGTCGACATCGGCATGGTCGCGCCGAAGGGCCCCGGGCACCTGGTGCGCCGACAGTACGAGGAGGGGCGCGGCGTGCCCTGTCTGATGGCTGTCCATCAGGACGCCACCGGAAACGCCCACGACCTGGTGCTCGCCTATGCGGCGGGAATCGGCGGCGGTCGAGCGGCGATCATCGAGACGACCTTCAAGGACGAGTGCGAGACCGACCTCTTCGGCGAGCAGGCCGTCCTCTGCGGCGGCGCCAGCGAACTGGTCCGCGCCGGGTTCGAAACCTTGGTCGAGGCCGGCTATGACCCGCGCCTCGCCTACTTTGAATGCCTGCACGAGCTCAAGCTGATCGCCGACCTGATGTACGAGAAGGGAATCCAGGGGATGCGTTACTCGATCTCCAACACCGCCGAGTACGGCGACATGACTCGCGGCAAGCGAGTGATCGGCGACGAATCCCGCGCCGCGATGAAGCAAATCCTCGGTGAGATTCAGTCAGGCGAGTTCGCCAAGGAGTGGATCGCCGAGAACCGCGCCGGCGGCGAAAACCTCTCCCGCATGCGCGAAGAGGGCGCCGGCCACCAGGTCGAGGAGGTCGGCAAGGACCTCCGCGGCATGATGCCCTGGATCGACCAGGAGTTCTGAGGACCGGCGCATTTCGGCGTCCTCGGTCGCTCGCGTGCGGAGCACGCCACGCTCCCTGCGTCCTTGAACTGCTTGGCCCTCAGAACTCCTAGCGGTGTGTTTCGCCTTCCGGCAGGCGGCCGTCGCGGCCGACGTAACCGTCCTTGCCCCCGACCACGACGTAGACCGCTTCCTCTGAATCGCTGAGGTTGCGGACCTTGCGGGTTGTGGCGGGGTCGACCTTCGCCAGGCCACCCGGCTCCAGACGTGGGCTGAGCCGTCGCCGAACTCGATCTCGATCCGCCCGCTGTGGAGGAAGTACAGCTCCTCCTGCTCATCGTGGTAATGACGCCCAGTCTCATATGCCGGGGGAAGCACGATCGCGTTGACCCCGAACGCCTCCACGCCCAGCCCTCTTCGGATCTTGCGAAACCCCGGCCCATCGCCGAGGTCAGCGAGATTGGCGACGGCGTAGCCGTCGCCTCTGGCTATGGACTGCTCTGCCATTTCGCTCATGTCGGCTGGCTTATGCAGCGGTTGGAGGGGGAGGCGGCGGCTCGAACCGGGGGGGCTGCCGCGGCGGCCGGCTTCGCCCTCTCCAGTCCGATCGGCGGGTATTCGTCGGTGAGGATCGTCGCGTAGCCGCCGACCCGCGCGTAGAAGCTGTTGACAAAGGTGAGCACTTTGTTGATCGCTTCAGCCTGGTAGCCCCGAAAGACGATTGAAAGCCACGCCACGGCTGCCGCGCCGGTCTGGATGCTGCCGACTCCCATGTAGATGACCAACGACATCGGCAAGACTAGGACGGCACGGAACAGAGCCTTGAGCCGGCTCTGGCTTTCGGCCGGCGGCCCGAAGCTGATCCTAATCGGGTAATTCGGGTCGTCCTTTATCCCGAATGGGGGCCATTCGTCGGTCTGCAGATACGCCCAGGCCCCGGTTCGAACGAAGAAACGAATGAAGCCCGAGTTGAGGTTGTAGAGCCCTTCCGGGTAGCGGCCCAAGATGATCACCGCGATCCAGGCGATGAAGTGGGTGATGGAAAAGGCGATCAGGTATGCCACGGCCACGATCAGCCACGGGATCGCGAGAATCAGCCGGAAAAACGTCGTCCAGCGGTTTGGTTCCGGGTTGAAGTCCGCCTCATAGGCGATTGGATACATCGGTCCCTCCTCCGTAGACCCTGCCTGGATTGGCGTGTGGCCACACTAACCTCGCCCCCGGCCGGAGTCCACCCGCGCCTGTCAATAACCTGTCGCCCGCGTGGCGCTCTCAACTACCTCTCAGATTCCCGCCGAGCTCAAGCCCGGCGACGGCCGTTTTGGCTGCGGTCCGTCCAAGGTGCGGCCCGAGGCGCTCGCCCGCCTTGCTGAGCGCGCCGACCTGATGGGGACCTCGCATCGCCAGAAGCCGGTGCGGGATCTGGTCGGGCGGGTGCGCAGCGGCCTCGGCGAGCTGTTCTCCCTTCCCGACGGTTACGAAGTCGCCCTCGGCAACGGCGGCACGACCGCCTTCTGGGAAGCCGCCGCGGCTTGGCTGGTGCGTGAGCGCGCTCTCCATCTCACCTACGGGGAGTTCTCGGCCAAGTTCGCCAAGGCGACCGCGGCCGCGCCGTTCCTCGCCGACCCGATCGTGATCGAGGCCGATCCCGGCGATGCCCCTGCGCCGACTGCCGACCCGGCGGCAGACGCGATCGCTTGGGCTCACAACGAGACCTCCACGGGGGTCATGGTCGATGTCGTCCGTCCGGCGGATGTCCGGCGAGGCGCTGGTCCTGATCGACGCCACCTCCGGCGCCGGAGGCCTTCCGGTCGACACCTCTCAGGCGGACGTCTACTACTTCGCCCCGCAAAAGGCTTTCGGCGCCGACGGCGGGCTCTGGCTGGCGCTGCTCAGCCCGGCGGCGATCGCCAGGATCGAAGAGCTCGATGGCGCCGGTGATCGCTGGCAGCCCGCCTTCCTCTCGCTGCAGACCGCGCTGGAGAACTCGCGCAAGGAGCAGACCTACAACACGCCGGCGCTGGCGACCCTGCTGTTGCTCGCAGACCAGGTCGAGTGGATGCTGTCCGGTGGCGGGCTCGGCTGGTGCGTCGAGCGGACGGCGGCGTCCTCGGGCCATCTCTACGGCTGGGCCGAGCGGGTCGAGTTCGCCTCTCCCTTTGTCGCCGACCCGGCGAAACGATCCCTCGTCGTCGGCACGATCGACTTCGACGATTCGGTCGACGCGGCGGCGCTGGCGGCGGCGCTGCGCGCCAACGGCATCGTCGATGTCGAGCCCTATCGCAAGCTCGGTCGCAATCAGCTGCGCATTGGGATGTTCCCGGCGGTCGAGCCCGCCGACGTAGAGGCGCTTACAGCTTGCATCGACTGGTCGATCGACAACGTGGAGGGAGTCGCAAAGTGAAGGTCCTCGTCAAGGAAAAGATCGCCGATTCCGGCGTCGACCTGCTGCGGCAGAACTTCGACGTCGATCTCGGCCTGGAGATGTCCGACGAGGAGCTGCAGGAGGCGATCGCCGAATACGACGCGATCCTGATCCGTTCGGCGACGCAAATGACCGCCGAGCTGATCGAGCGGGCCGAGAACCTGAAAGCGATCGGCCGCGCCGGCACCGGGGTGGACAACGTTGATATCCCCGCCGCCACGCGCCGCGGCATCATCGTCGCCAATGCGCCCGAGTCAAACTCGGTGGCCGCCGCTGAGCACACCCTGGCCCTGGCCCTGGCCCTGTGTCGCAACGTTCCGCGCGCCCACGGCTCACTGGTCGAGGGTCGTTGGGACCGCGCCAAGTTCAAGGGGACGGAGCTCTACGGAAAGACGCTTGGCGTGGTCGGCTTCGGTCGCATTGGACAGCTCGTCGCCAAGCGCGCCCAAGGATTCGATATGGACGTAGTCGCATTCGACAAGTTCGTTTCCGCCGAGCGCTTCCGCGAGCTGGGCGTAGAGGGCGTGGCCGACCTCGACGACCTTTACGCTCGCGCCGATCTGATCACCCTGCACGTCCCCAAGACGCCGGACACGATCAACCTGATCGACACCGAGGCGATCGCGGCGATGAAGGATGGAGTGCGGATCGTCAACTGCGCCCGCGGCGAGCTGATCGATCTCGACGCGCTCGAGGCGGGGCTGGAGTCCGGCAAGGTGGGCGGCGCGGCGCTCGATGTCTTCCCGTCCGAGCCTTTCACCGAGCACCCGATCTTCGCTCGCGAAAACGTCGTCGTCACTCCTCATCTGGGCGCCTCGACCGCCGAGGCGCAGGACCGCGCCGGGGTCGTCACCGCCGAGCAGGTGACCGCGGCGCTGACCGGAGGCGTCGTCACCAACGCGGTCAACATCGCCGCCGTGCGCCCGGAGGAGATGGAGGCGCTGGCGCCCTTCGTGCCGCTCTGCGAGAAGCTCGGTCGCCTAGCGCAAGGCCTTGGTGACGGCTCTGTCGATCGGGTCGCCGTCGAGTTCCGCGGCAGAATCGCCTCCTACGACACGCGCCTGCTCGGGATCGCCGTGCTCGTCGGCATTCTCTCCGGTCACACAGAGGAGCCGGTCAACCTCGTCAACGCGCCGCAGATGGCCGAGGAGCGGGGGATCGAGCTGACAGAGACCAAGGATGCGGGCTCCGAGGACTTCACCGAGCTTGTCACCGTGCGGCTGGAGTCCAGCGGCGAAGAGGTCGAGGTCGCCGGCACCGGCGTCGGTCCACGCAACGAGCCTTACCTGGTCAGCCTCTGGGGCGAGAGCTTCTACCTGCCCTTCGCCGATCACTTGGCTGTTTTCCGCTACGCCGACCAGCCAGGGATGATCGGCCGGGTCGGGACGGTGTTCGGCGAGGAAGGCGTCAACATCATCTCCGCCGCCGTCGGCGCCGAAGAGGACGGCGAGCGCGCGGTAATGGCGCTGACCACAGATGCCCACGTCCAAGGGGGGACGATCGAGAAGATCCTCCAGCTCGACGGATTCACAATCGGCCGCTCGGTGGACTTGTAGTCGCCGGGATAGGGTTCCGCCAATGAAGGCGGTGGTGCTGACAGGGACAGGGGGGCCGGAGGTCCTGCAGGTGCGGGAGATGCCCGACCCCTCGGTCGGGCCCGGCGAGGTGCGGATCGCGGTCAAGGCGGCGGGGATCAACTTCGCTGACACGCTTGCTCGCGTCGGCCTTTATCCGGATGCGCCGAAGACCCCCTGCGTGCTCGGCTATGAGGTTGCCGGTGAAGTTGAGTCGGTGGGGGAGGGCGTTACCGCGTATAGAAGAGGCGACCGCGTAGTCGCCGGGACTCGCTTCGGCGGCCAAGCCGAGTTGGTGACCGTTCCCGAGGAGCAGGCGCTTCGGCTCCCGGATCGGATCAGCTTCGAGCAGGGCGCTGCCTTCCCGGTCAACTACGGCACCGCCTACGCGGCGCTGATGGTGATGGGAAGTATGCGCGAGGGAAACCGGGTGCTCATTCACGCCGCCGGGGGAGGGGTCGGTATCTCGGCCACTCAGATTGCCCGCAACGCCGGCGCTGAGATATTCGGCACCGCGTCGCCGGCCAAGCACGACGCGATTCGCGCCCAAGGCGTGACTCACGCGATCGATTACCGCAATCAGGACTTCGAAGCCGAGGTGATGAGCATTACGAACGGTGAAGGGGTGGATCTGGTCATCGATGCTCTCGGTCCAACTTCCTTTCGCAAGGACTACCGGCTGCTGCGCCCCGGCGGGCGGTTGGTGATGTATGGCCTTTCGGAGAACTCAAAGGAAGGCAAGCGCAGCATTCCTCTGACCCTGAAGAGCCTTGCCGCGATGCCGATGGCGACGATGCCATGGTGGAAAAGCTTGTTGGCGATGAACGAGAACAAAGGGATCTTCGGGCTGAACATGCTCAAGTGGTGGGACCGCGAGGGCAGCCTCGACCGCCTCACCGAGCCGCTGATGGCGGACCTCGAGGCTGGTCGCCTGGAGCCGGTCGTCGCCGAGGCATTTTCTTTTGAGAGGGCGGGCGAAGCCCACACATTCATTGCCGAGCGCCGCAACGTCGGCAAGGTCGTGTTGTTCCCCTCTTAGATGAAGAAGCTCGTCCTCGCGCTGATGTTTGTCGTCGCGGTTCAGGCGCCGGTGCTTGCCGGGGCGGATGCCCCAACCGCGCCGGACGCCCGGGTCAACGTGCTCTTGGCCGGCGGGGAAGCGCCAAATGTGATCTCGATTCGACTCAGCCATAGACCACGGCTCCTATGTGATCGACTCGGTTGTGCCTCTGGAAGTTGGCGGGTCCGTTTGCTCCAATCCGCCCGATGTGCCGACCGAGTTGGTTTGCCAAGCGCCTCTCGTCGCCAGCTTCGAGTTCAACGCCGATGGTGGCGACGACAGGATCGTCATCGGTCGCTCGGTGAAGATTCCCGTCACGGTGAGGGCCGGTCCCGGCGACGACTACGTCGTCGCGGGTGGGGGCCCGGACAGGCTCCTCGGAGGCGCGGGAAACGACCGCCTGTTCGGACGCGGAGGCGATGACGTTATCTTCGGAAGGGCCGGGCGGGACACGCTGGTCGGTGGCGGCGGCAACGACCTACTGCGCGGCGGTCGCGGCAAAGACTTCCTCTCTCCCGGCCCCGGGGTTAACAGCGCTCGTCAGTGACGCGGTTGCCCCAGCCTGCCGCCGATCAGGAAGAGGGCAACCAAGAAACCGACCAATGAGAGCGCTGAGTCCAGGCGGAAAGCCGCCTGGATCCCGTGGATGAATGATCCCTCGGCGGAGAACACGGTGGTCGTCAGTCCTAAGCCGATCGAGCCGCCGGCGATCTGGAACATGTAGACGATTCCACCGGCGAGACTGGTCTGGGACTCGTCGACTGAGGTAACCCCGGCCGTGGTCGCGGTCGGGTAGAAGCTGCCGATTCCGACTCCCAGCACGATCATCCCCGGGACGAGCGCTCCAAACTCCGACTCGGTGCTGACATGGGAGAAGAGGAACGGCGCGATCGTGATGCAAGCGGCCCCGACGGTGGCGAGCACCTTTGCGCCCACCCTGTTGTAGAGCGGGCCCGCGAGGAAGGAGACGAGGGCGAACGTCGCCAGGAAGGGCAGCATCCCAACGCCCGCTTCCAGTGGCGAGTAGTCAAGGTGCTTTTGCATGAACTGCGGCAGGTAGAGCAGAGCCGCGAAGAAGGTTGCCGACATGAAGAGGATCGCTACGCATGAGGCGGTGAAGCTCTCGTTGCGCATCACCGCCCGCGGCACCAAGGCGCTCATCCCTGCCCGCCGCTCAATCGGCACGAAAGCGACGATCAGAACCGCGGCCAAGGCAAGCAGCCCGAAGATTTTCGGGTCGCCCCAACCCCAATCGTCGACCTGGTCAAGGGCGACCAGGAGGGAGACGAGTCCGATTGAGAGTGCCGCGACCCCGGCGTAGTCGATCCTGCGCTCGCTCGGCTCTGGCTCTCTGACCTTGACGAGAAACCAAGTGACCAGCGACGGCGAAGACGGAGATCGGCACGTTGAGGAAGAAGATCCAACGCCAGCTCAACGCGTCGGTCAGCACACCCCCGATCAGCGGTCCCAGCGCGTTACCCAGGCCGGCGGCGCCGATGATGATCCCGCCGGCCAGTCCCGCCTTCTCATCCGGCAACAGTTGGTATGTCATGCCGAGGATCGCCGGCCACATCAACGCTCCGCCGATTCCCATCACGACCCGGCTGGCGATCAGCCACGTCTCTGTCTGCGCCGCTCCGCCGAGCGCCGACATCGAGGCGAAAATCGCGGTGCCGAGGAAGAAGGCGTTGCGACGACCAAACATGTCCGCCAGTCGCCCGCCGGTGACGATCATCACGCCAAAGGTCAGCGCGTAGGCGTTGATCACCCATTGGATCGTGTTGACGTTCGTATCGAAGTCCTGCTCCATCGTCGGCAGGGCAACGTTGATCGCCGAGAAGTCGTTGGCGATCACCACGACCGCGATTCCCATCGCGAAGAGAGCGAGCCAGGGGGTGCGTTGCTCCGGCTTGGCGATGGCCGCAGCCTACGCTAAGCTCGGGCGACCGAATGATGCACCGGCCCAACACCCTGGCGCTTCTCCTTCTCCTCCCCCTTCGGGGGGAATAGCGCTGGGCGGCGCGATAGCCGCGAGAGACAAGGTCATTCGAGCGAAGCAGAGAAGGAGGAGGTCCAGTGGGACCAGCATCTGACGCCAACCGCGTCCACATATTCGACACCACGCTGAGGGATGGCGAGCAATCGCCCGGCATCTCGCTGAACACGGCCGAGAAGGTCGAGATCGCCCAGCAGCTCGCCCGCCTCGGAGTTGACGTGATCGAAGCCGGTTTCCCGATTACATCGCCCGGAGATTTCGAAGCGGTTCAGGAGATCTCTCGCCGGGTCGAGGGGCCGACGATTTGCGGCCTGGCTCGGACCCACAAGGCTGACATCGATGCTGCCTGGGGGGCGGTCAGAGATGCCGCGCGCCCTCGGATCCATACCTTCATCTCCACCTCCGACATCCACATCCAGTACCAACTGCAGACCGACCGCGAGGACGTCAAGGGACAGGCGCGGGCGGCTGTGGCGCTCGCCAAGTCCTACTGCGAGGACGTCGAGTTCTCGCCGATGGACGCGACCCGTGCCGACATCGAGTTCACCGCCGAGGTCTGCGCGATCGCGGTGGAGGAGGGCGCGACGGTCGTCAATATCCCGGATACGGTCGGCTACACGACGCCTGAGGAGTACGCCGCCTATTTCCGCCGCCTCTACGAGCTGGTTCCGGGGCTCGGTGACATTGAGACCTCGGTCCATTGCCACGACGACCTGGGGATGGCGGTTGCCAACTCATATGCCGGACTGCTGGCCGGCGCTCGTCAGGTCGAGTGCGCGATCAATGGAATCGGTGAGCGAGCCGGCAACTGCTCGCTGGAGGAGATAGTGATGCTTGTCCGCACGCGTGAGGATGCGCACGGGCTGAGCACCGAAGTCAACACCCGCGAGCTGGCTCGAACCAGCCGGATGGTCTCGCGCTTGACCGGCTATGCGATTCAGCCCAACAAGGCGATCGTGGGTCGCAACGCCTTCGCCCATGAGTCGGGGATTCACCAGGACGGCGTCCTCAAGGAGCGCTCCACCTACGAGATCATGGACGCGACCGAGGTCGGCCTGGAGTCGAACTCGATCGTGCTGGGCAAGCACTCCGGCCGCCACGCTTTGCGCGACGCGCTCGAGCAGCTTGGCTTCAAGGTCGAGGGCAATGCGCTCAACGCCGCCTTCAAGCGCTTCAAGGAAGTGGCGGATCGAAAGAAGCAAGTGACCGCGCTGGACCTGGAAGCGATCGTCTCCGATGAGATGCGGGAGCGCGCCGATGCGCACGAGATGGCCTGGTTCGAAGTCGAGGCCGGATCTCGACGCGAGCCGATGGCGAGGGTGGCTGTGAAGATGCCATCTGGCGAAGAATCGGTTGGCGAGTCGAGCGGCGACGGGCCGGTGGACGCGATTTTCCGTGCGATCCAGAGAGCAAGCGGCACCGAGTGTGAGCTGCGCCAATACACGGTTGAGGCCGTGACCGGGGGGGAGGACGCGCTCGGACAGGTCACCGTGATGCTGCGCGCGGCCGGACGCTTGGCAACCGGTCAGGGGGTTGCCACCGACATCCTCGAAGCCTCGGCCCGGGCTTACGTGCGGGCGCTCTCGAACGCGCTCGAGGGCGCTGCGATCCGCGAGGCGGAGGCGGCGACCGCAGACGCGGCGATCGAGCGAACGCCCGGCCCGTAGGTCAGATGTCGCCGCCCCCACTGCGAGACCGGTATCGCCACGGGCTGCGCAAAGCGGTAGGGACCAGCGCCGGCCCCTACGGGTACACGCTGACCGTGTGGACGACCGGGGCCGTGCTGATCCATGCCCGCGGAGTGCCGACTACTCTCGAAGCACTCCTCTTCATGTTCGGCGCGGTGTTCGCCTTCGCCGCAGTCGGGGCGGCGGCGTTCCGGGACAGTCCACAGGTGCGCGCCAGGGCCACCAGTCATCCGGTGCTGTGGGGCAGCTTTCATTTCGTGCCCGTCACCGCGTCCGTTGGCGCGGCATCCCTCGCCGCGCATTTCATCGTGGGCGCGGCCGCCTGGCCGGTGGGCGGATTTACGGCGACGGCGATCTACCTGACCTTCGTTGCCGCCCAAATCACCTTCTTCGAGGAGCAGGTCTTCGAAGACCTGGAGCGCGAGGTCGCCGAGGTCGAGCGAGAGGTCGTCGAGGAGCTCTAACGGCGACTGCCGAGGTCGAGCGTGAAGGTGGCTGCCTCCCGGCCTCCTCCGAGTGGATACCCGCGTGCGACGCCGACTCCAAAGTCGCGAAAGCGGCGATCGAAGATGTTGGCCCGATGTTCGGGGCTGTGCATCCATGAGCGGAAGACCGCGATGGCGGAGCCGAAGCGGCGGCCGGGGCCACCGCCAATGTTTTCGCCGATCGCATACGCCGACGCGCTTGACAGGTACCCGGCTCGCGCGATGCGCACGGTGATGTCGCCTCCGTTCGGCCCGTAGTGGGAGAAGTACCCGCGGCGGACCATGTCCTCGGAATGGCCAGTTGCCGCGCGGCGCAACTGCTCGCTGTAGCGAAGCGACTGAATTCCCCGGTGCTCTCGGGCGCGATTGATCAGGCACAGCATCGAAGTGCGTAGCTGGTGGTGGGAGGCCCGCGCCGGCGGTTCGCCGGCTGCGCCGCAGAACCCTGACCTTGCCGGCGCGGAGGCAGCATGCATCGCCATGGCAGCCAACAGCGCCATAAAAAGAGCCCATGCCGCCTTAAGGCGAATCACAGGGTTCTGTATTTCCCTGCCCATAAAGAGCCGGCCACCATACGCCTCTCTTCAGACGGGTGGGGCTCAGATCCGCTCTGGAGCGTGAAAAGCGGGTAATACATTTGTACGTGATAGCGTACGAACGGATGAGCATAGCCGTCGAGACAAAGACCCCCACCGCCGTCGGCGATCGAGTTCGCGCACTGCGGGAAGCGATGGGGCTCTCGTTGCGCGATCTCGCTGAACGGAGCGGCGTCAGCGCCCCAATGCTCTCGCAGGTGGAACGCGGAGAGACCAGTCCAACGCTGGCGATCGCGGGGAGGATCGCGAGCGGGCTGGATCTGACGCTCTCCCAGTTACTGCGCTTGGACGAGGGACAGCACGTCACGGTGAGTCGAGCCGGAGAACGCCGCCGATTCGATCGCGGTGGGCATCGTTTCGAGGAGCTGACCCCGCCGTTGCCGGGACAGCGCGCCGATGTTTCCCTGCACACGCTGGAGCCGGGCGCCGCGACAGGTGGGCGCAAAGACCCACCAATGCATGAGCCGGGAAGCCGCGAGACGGCAGTGGTCCTCTCCGGGACCCTGGCGCTGATCGTCGACGGGACCCGCTACGAGATCAGCGAAGGTGACAGCGTTACCTTCGATGCCGATCTTCCCCACCATTTTGAGAACAAGGGCGAAAAGCCAACGCGCTTCCTCGCCGTAATCGCCGCCGGCCTGCGGCGGAGCTAGGAGGAGGGCCGATGCCGCAAACGATGTTCGACAAGATCTGGGAGTCCCACGAGGTCTCCGACGGGTTGATCTACATCGACCTTCACCTGGTCCACGAAGTCACTTCACCGCAGGCCTTCGACGGTCTGCGCTTGGGCGGCCGAGGCGTGCGGAGAGCCGACAAGACGATCGCCACCGCCGACCACAACGTCCCCACGGATGGGACCAAGGCAGCGGGGCTGATCGCCGACAAGCTCTCCCGCATCCAGGTAGAGACGCTGGAGCGCAACTGCGAAGAGTTCGGCATCCCCGTCTACTCCCTGGGCTCCGAGCGCCAGGGCATTGTGCATGTGATCGGCCCTGAGCTGGGCGTTACCCAGCCGGGGATGACGATTGTTTGCGGCGACAGCCACACCTCTACTCATGGCGCCTTCGGCGCGCTCGCGTTCGGTATTGGCAC
The DNA here is from genome assembly GCA_963740065.1 of uncultured Solirubrobacterales bacterium. Classification (GTDB taxonomy): domain Bacteria; phylum Actinomycetota; class Thermoleophilia; order Solirubrobacterales; family 70-9; genus DASVDE01. The sequence goes on along the minus strand of CAVUCS010000010.1, from coordinate 12,217 downwards.
CTCCGAGGTCGAACACGTGCTGGCGACCCAATGCCTGGTGCAGAAGCGGCCGAAGACGATGCGGATCTCCTATTCGGGAGAACTGAGCGCAGGGGTGACGCCGAAGGACTTGATCCTGGCGACGATCGGTCGTCTCGGCACCGGCGGCATGGTCGGCCACGCGGTCGAGTACGCCGGTCCGGCAATCGAGGCTCTTTCGATGCCGGGTCGGATGACGATCTGCAACATGACGATCGAGGGCGGCGGCCGGGCCGGGATGATCGCGCCCGACGAGACGACGTTTGAGTGGGTCCGAGACCGCGCGGCCGCGCCGGCTGACTTCGAGGCGGCGGTCGAAAGTTGGCGGGCGCTGCCGACTGACGAGGGCGCGGGCTTCGACACTGAGGTCGAGATCGACGCCTCGAGCCTCTCACCGATGGTCACCTGGGGAACCACACCCGGGATGGTCATTGAGGTGACCGACTCTGTTCCCGACCCGGCTGCGATGGATTCACCCGCCGATCGAGAGTCGGCCCAGCGGGCGCTGGCCTACATGGCCCTGGAGCCCGGCACGCCGATGACCGAAGTCTCGCTTGACCGCGTCTTCATCGGCTCCTGCACGAACTCGCGGATCGAGGACCTGCGCGAGGCGGCCGAGGTCGTCGACGGGCGCGAGGTCGCCGGTTCGGTGCGGGGCATGGTCGTTCCCGGCTCGCAGGCGGTGAAAGCCACTGCCGAGGAGGAGGGCCTCGACGAGGTCTTCCGCTCAGCCGGCTTCGAATGGCGCGAGGCGGGCTGCTCGATGTGCCTGGGGATGAACCCCGACACCCTCGCCGAGGGCGAGCGTTGCGCTTCCACCTCAAACCGCAATTTCGAAGGGCGGCAGGGCAAGGGTGGGAGGACCCACTTGGTCAGTCCGAAGATGGCCGCGGCGGCGGCGATCGAAGGACGTTTCGTAGACATCAGGGATTGGAGCTAGAGATGCGACCGATTGACTTGATCGAAGGCAAGGTCTCGGTGCTGGACCGGGCCGACGTCGATACCGACCAGATCATCCCCAAGCAGTTCCTTAAGAGGGTCGAGCGGACCGGCTTCGGCGAGTTCCTCTTCTACGACTGGATCCGCTCCGGCGAGATCGAGCTGGAGCCGAACCCGATCCTGGTCGCGGGACGCAACTTCGGCTGCGGCTCCTCCCGCGAGCACGCCCCCTGGGCGTTGCAGGACTTCGGCTTCGAGGCGATCATCGCCCCGTCATTCGCCGACATCTTCTATTCCAACTGCACCAAGATTGGGCTGTTGCCGGCGGTCCTCAACGAAGAGCAGTGCCGCGCGGTCGCGGAGGCCGGTGAGGCGCGCATCGACGTCGATGACGAAACCGTGACCTGCGCTGGTGGTGTCTTCGAGTTCGCTGTCGAACACGACGTCAAACACCGGCTGCTCAACGGCCTCGACGACATCGGCATCACCCTGGAGAACGCGGGCGCCATCGATGCCTTCGAGTCCTCCGGCGCCACCGACAGGGGCCCAACAACCACCGCCCTATAGCTCCGCTGTTCAATGACGACCGACTGGGACGCGAAGACCTACGATCGCCTCGCGGCGCCGCAGGAGGCCTGGGCCAAAGATGTTCTGGCCCGCTTGCCTTTGGATGGGGATGAAACCGTTCTCGATGCCGGTTGCGGATCGGGGCGGGTGACGCGCTTGCTCGCCGACCGGCTCCCGCGTGGCCACGTGGTCGGCGTCGACGGCTCCGAATCGATGATCGCGGAGGCGCGTGAAGCGCTCGCCCCTTACGGCGATCGCGTTTCCTTCACCCACTCGGACTTACTTTCGCTGGATCTCCCGGAAACGGTCGATGCCGTCTTTTCCAACGCGGTCTTCCATTGGGTCTTCGATCACGACGCGCTATTCCTTCAGCTGCGCAAAGCGCTTAAGCCCGGCGGGCAGCTGGCCGCCCAGTGCGGTGGCGAGGGAAACGTGGCCAACTGGGTGGCGGCGGTAAAGCGCGCCGCCGAGCGCGAGCCGTTCGCTGGATACCTCGCCAGGCGGCCAGAGCCCTGGCACTACGCGACGGTCGAGGAAACCGAGGCCCGTCTGACCAGAGCCGGCTTCGTCGATGTTCGCTGCTGGGTGGAAGAGCGCGTCGTCGAACCGGAGGACCCCCGCGAGTACGTCGCCGTTGTCGGCCTGGCGGCGCATCACGAACAGCTACCGCCCGAGCTGCGTGAGCCTTTCACTGACGCGGTGGACGAAGAGCTGCCAAAGCCCCTCGTCCTTCGCTACGTCCGCCTCAACATCGAAGCTCGCTCCTCGGCGTAGCCGCATAGAGTCTCCGCCCGTGAACAGCTCACCACGCATAGTCCTTTTGCCCGGAGACGGGATTGGCCCCGAGATTGTCGATGCCGCTCGTCAGCTGCTTGAGGCGCTGGGAGGGTTCGAGTTCGATGAGCGCCTCATGGGGGGCTGCTCGATCGACGAGCACGGCGTCGCCCTCACCGAGGAGGTGCTCGATGCCTGTCGCGCCGCCGACGCTGTTTTGCTCGGTGCGGTCGGCGGGCCGAAATGGGATACGACCGATCCAGACGCTCCCCGCCCCGAACAGGGCCTGTTGGGCTTGCGCAAGGGGATGGGGCTCTACGCCAATCTGCGGCCGGTGCGCCCCAGCCCGGCGCTGGTCGCGTCGAGCCCGCTGCGCGAGGAGAGGATCGTCGGAACTGATCTGCTTGTCGTCCGCGAGCTGACCGGGGGCATCTACTTTGGCGACAGCGGGCGCGACGGTGACGTCGCTCACGACACCTGCGAATACTCGGTCGCCGAGATCGAGCGGATCGCTCGCGCCGCTTTCGAGGCCGCCCGCCGCCGCGCCGAGGGCTCCTCCCGCAAGCCACGCGTCACTTCGGTCGACAAGGCCAATGTGCTGGAGACCTCTCGCCTCTGGCGCGAAGTGGTCGGCCGGGTCGCCGGCGACTATCCCAATGTCGGCTTGGATCATCTCTTGGTCGACAACGCCGCGATGCAGCTAGTCTCGCGCCCGGCGGAATTCGACGTGATCGTCACCGAGAACCTCTTCGGCGACATCCTCAGCGACGAGTCCGCGATGCTCACCGGCTCACTCGGGATGCTGCCCTCGGCGAGTCTCGGTGAGGCCGGCGCGCCGGGGCTCTTCGAGCCCGTCCATGGCTCCGCCCCCGACATCGCCGGGCAGGGAGTCGCCAACCCGCTCGCCACCTTCCTTTCCACGGCAATGCTGCTTCGCCACGGACTCGACCGGCCCGACGATGCGGCGCGAATTGAGGTCGCCGTCGACGCCGTGCTCGAACGCGGCTTGCGCACTCCTGATCTGGCGACGGATGGCGACGAGGCAGTCGGTACGGCGGAGATGACAGAAACCGTGTTGGCGGAGCTCTCCGCGTAGGGCATACTTCGCGATCTGATGGAGACCGCCGAGTTCATCTGGCAGAACGGCGAGCTCGTGCCTTGGGCCGAGGCGAAGACCCATGTGCTCAGCCACGGGCTGCACTACGGGACCGGCGTCTTCGAGGGAATCCGCTGCTACGAAACAGAGCGCGGCCCGGCGATCTTCCGCAATCGTGAGCATCTCGATCGCCTGGAGAAGTCGGCTGAGCTCTACTACTTTGAACTGCCCTACTCAGCTGAGCAGTTGCGCACCGCAATCCATGAGCTGATCGGCCGCAACGGCCTCCACGCTTGCTACATCCGCCCGCTCGCCTTCCGCGGCTACGGCGAGATGGGGCTCTACGCGCAGAGTGCGCCGATCGAAGTGATCATCGCCGTTTGGCCTTGGGGCGCTTACCTGGGAGAAGAGGGCAAGAAGCAGGGCATCCGCACCAAGGTTTCTTCCTGGCGGACGATCTCCGGCGACAGCCTGATTCCACACGCGAAGGCCTCCGGCCAGTACCTCAACTCGATCCTGGCTAAGACCGAGTCGGCCAACGCCGGCTACGACGAGGCGATCCTGCTCGATCAGCATGGCTGCGTCTCTGAGGGCTCCGGGGAGAATGTCTTCGTCGTTCGTGACGGCACCCTCTGCACACCCGGGCACACGTCGGCGATCCTCGACGGGATCACCCGCAGCTCGGTGGTGCAAATCGCCCGCGACCTCGGCTACAGAGTCGAAGAGCGCAGCATTGCCCGCGCGGAGCTGTACCTCGCCGACGAAGTCTTCCTGACCGGCACCGCGGCCGAGATGGTTCCCGTCCGCTCCGTCGACGACCACGAGTTGGGAGATCCGGGTGAGATCACTCGCGTGATCCAGGCCAAGTTCGAGGACGCCCTGCACGGCCGCGCCGAGGAATACCTGGAATGGCTGGACTTCGTCGACGTCCCGGCCGGGACGAGCGAACCGAGTAAGGTCAGTGGCTGATGCGTTCTCGCTTCGAAGCAGTCGGGCGAATTACCGCAGCCGCCTAGCGGCTGGCGCGGCGCTGCGCGTGGGGCCTGCAGGCCCTCTCCCCGATTTCTCGAATTTGAAAGGCATCAGATGGACCAAGTGAATCTTTACGACACGACCTTGCGCGACGGAATGCAAGGCGAGGGCATGTCCCTTTCGGCCGGCGAGAAGGTTCGCGTCGTGCAAGCGCTGGACGCGCTCGGGGTGCAGTTTGTCGAGGCCGGTTTCCCCAGCTCGAACCCAAAAGAGGCCGAGCTTTTCGGGATGCTCGCTGAGCTGGAGTTGACGCAGGCGACGATCTGCGCCTTCGGGATGACACGCCGCCGTGGCATCGCCGCCGAGGAGGACCCGGCGCTGCGCACGCTGGTCGAGAGCTTCGCCCCCGTGGTTACGTTGGTCGGCAAGACCTGGGGGCTACACCTGGAGGTGGTGACAAAGGTTTCTCGCGAGGAGAACCTGGCGATGATCGCCGAGTCGGTCGCCTTCTGTCGCGAGCAGGGCAAACGCGTGATCTACGACGCGGAGCATTTCTTCGACGGCTTTCGCGACGACCCCGAGTACGCGCTGGAGTGCCTGGTCGCCGCGGTTGAGGCCGGCGCCGAAAACGTCACTCTCTGCGACACCAACGGCTCCAGTCTGCCCGACCAGATCGCTGAGGCGTGCGAGCAGATCGTCAGCGAGATGGCCGACGCAGACGCCGGCATCGGTATTCACGTTCACAACGACGCAGAGTGTGGAGTCGCAAACTCGTTGGCCGCGGTCCGCGAGGGCGCCCGACTGGTCCAAGGGACAATCAACGGCTATGGAGAGCGCTGTGGCAACGCCAACCTGGTGTCGATTTTGCCGGCCCTGCAGCTGAAGCAAGGCTACGAGGTGGTGACGCCCGAGCAGCTGGCGACCCTTACCGAGACGGCTCACTTCGTCGGCGAGCTCTGCAACGTGACTCCGAACCCCGACCAGCCATATGTCGGCCGCAATGCCTTCGCCCACAAGGGGGGCATGCATGTGGCCGGCGTCGAGGCCGACGCTCGGACTTTTGAGCACATCGACCCCGAGTCGGTCGGCAACCATCGCGACATTCTGCCCTCGGAGCTGTCGGGTAAGGCGACGATCCGCAGCCAAGCGGAAGGGGCCGGGCTGGAGATCAGCGAGGAGGCGGCGACGCGAGCGGTTGAGCGACTGAAGGAACGCGAGCACCTCGGTTACCACTACGAAGCCGCGCAGGCTTCGTTTGAGCTGTTGCTGCGGCGCGAAGCGGGCGCGTATGAGCCCTTGTTTGAGCTGGAGGGGTTCCGCGTTGTCACCGAGAAGCGGGCCGGCGAAGGCGTCAGCACTCAGGCGACGATCGAGGTCAAGGTGGGCGGAGCGCACTACGAGCGCACAGCTCCCGGCAATGGCCCGGTCAACGCCCTGGACCGGGCGCTGCGCGGGGCGATCACCGAGCACCATCCGCATCTCGCGGATATTGAGCTGACCAACTACAAGGTGCGCATCCTCGACGAAACGCACGGCACCGACGCGATCACCCGGGTCCTCCTCGATTCCTCCGACGGTGAGCGTGAGTGGGGGACGATCGGCGTCTCCGAGAACATCATCGAGGCCTCCTGGGAGGCGCTGGTCGATTCGCTCGAGTATGCGTTCCAGCCACGATGAGTGAAGTTCCCGAAATGATCCCGCTCGCAAAGCCAGAGATCGGGCCGCGCGAAGAGGAACTGGCGCTTGAGGTGCTCCGCTCCGGTCGGCTCTCACTGGGCCCGACCGGAGAGCGCTTCGAGAGCGAGTTCTCCTCCTGGTTGGGCAGCGACGACGCGGTAGCCGTCTCCAGTGGCACGACGGCGCTACACCTGGGCACGCGGGCGCTTGGATGGGGACCCGACGATGAGATCTTGACCAGCCCGTTCAGCTTTGTCGCCTCCGCCAACTGTCTTCTCTACGAAGGCGCCCGCCCCGTTTTTTGTGACGTTGACCCGGTCACGCTCAACATCGATCCGGCAGCCGCTGAAGCAGCTGTGGGGGAGCGGACGGCCGGCATCCTTCCGATTCACATATTCGGCTATCCGGCTGCGATGCCGGAGCTGGAAACGCTTGCCGAAAAGCGCGGGCTGGGGATCCTGGAGGATGCCTGCGAAGCGCTCGGCGCGGTCGACTCCGAAGGGCGCCGGGTGGGAACGCGGGGAAACCTCGCCACCTTCGCCTTCTATGCCAACAAGCAGATGACGACGGGGGAGGGGGGGATGATCGTCCCCTCGGGGGCCGATGCCGCGGCTCGCCTGCGTTCTGAGCGCAACCAGGGCCGCGCCGCCGACATGGGGTGGCTCGACCACGGAGGCCTCGGCTTCAACTACCGCCTCTCCGACCTCGCCGCGGCGCTCGGCATCGCCCAGCTGGAGAAGCTTGACGGGATGCTGGCGAGTCGTGAACGGGTCGCGGCGCTCTATGAGGAAGGACTGGACGGCGTCGAAGGCGTGGAGACGCCAATCGCCGGGCGTGGCAAAGAGCGACGCAGCTGGTTCGTCTATGTCGTCCGCCTCGCCGCGGAAATCGATCGCGACGCAGTCATTGCCCGGCTCGGCGAACGCGGCGTCGCGAGCAAGGCCTACCTTCCCTGCATCCACCTCTTCCCCCACATGCGCGAGTTGGGTTGGCGCGATGGTCAGTTCCCAGTGGCGGAGGCGGCTTCGGCGCATTCACTGGCTCTGCCGTTTTTCCCGGCCATGAGCGGGGGGCAAATCGAGAGGGTGTGCGAGGCTCTCGCCGAATCCCTCCGCTGATGTCACGCTTTCGCAGAGATCCCGACCCCCGCTTCTGGCGACTTAATCGCTCAATCGAGTTCGACTGGCGGCTGGCGCCCTATGACATCGACCAGTCGCAGTCGCACGCTCGCGGCCTGCGGCAGATCGGCGTTCTCGACGACGACGAGCTGAGTCGGATCGATGCCGGACTGGAGGCGGTCAGGGCGCGGATGGCAGGGCACGGCTTCGAGTTCGAAGAAGCCGACGAGGACATCCACATGGCGATCGAGCGGCTTCTTGGAGAAGAGATTGGCCCGCTTGCGGGCAAGCTCCACACCGGCCGCTCCCGCAATGATCAGGTCGCTACCGACGTGGCGATGGTCGTCCAGGCCCACTCGCTGCGGGCGATCGAGCTGACCGGCGCCGCGATGGAGCGCCTTTTGGAGCTGGCTGAGCGCCACCGCGACTGGCCGATGCCCGGCTACACGCACCTCCAGCGGGCTCAACCCGTCTACTTAGGCCACCATCTGCTCGCCTACTTCTGGATGTTGGCCCGCGATGTGCTGCGCTTCCAGTTCGCCCTCGACAGCGCCAGTGTGATGCCGCTCGGCTCCGGCGCCCTCGCCGGCGTCAACTGGGAGATCGACCGCGATGCCGTCGCCGACGACCTTGGCTTTGAGCACGTCAGTCACAACTCGATTGACGGCTCCTCCAACCGCGACTTTGTTCTCGACTACCTGTCAGCCGCCTCGACCTGCGCGATGCATCTCTCGCGGCTCGGATCGGAGATTGTGATCTGGTCCAGCAGCGAGTTCGGCTTCTGCGAGTTGGATGAGTCCTTCTCTTCGGGTTCCTCGATCATGCCGCAGAAGAAGAACCCCGACTCGGCGGAGCTGCTGCGCGCCAAGAGCCCCCGGGTCGTCTCCGACTACACATCGGTGGTCGGGATGATGCACGCGTTGCCGCTCACCTACGGCAAGGACATGCAGGAGGACAAGGAGCCTTTGTTCGACGCGATCGACACGGTGGAGCTCTGCCTTGACGCGACCGAAGGGATGCTCGCCGGGATCGAGTTCGACCGCGAAAGGTTGGAGGACGCTTCGGGTGACGAGATGCTGGCCGCGACCGAAGTCGCCGACCTCCTGGTCCGTAAGGGGGTGCCGTTCCGAGAAGCGCACGGCATCGTTGGCGGTCTCGTTCGCGACGCGGTGGAGGGGGATCGCGCGCTCTCGGACTTCACCGCGGAGGAACTTAAGGCTCGCTCCGAACACCTTGACGACTCGTACTACGAGGTGTTGAAGCGGAGCAGCTGGCTGGAGTCGAAGCGGATCGCCGGGGGAACCGGCTCAGACGCGCTCGGGAGGCAGATCGACGAGGCGCGGGAGACGCTTGCAGCAGTGAAGACGAGGGTTCTCGAAGAGCGTTCGTGACGAGCGCGGTTGCGATCGAAGAGGTGCGGCTTGACGCCGGGTTCTTCGACCGCTCGGTTCACACGGTGGCACGCGAGTTGATCGGCTGTCGCCTCTTCTTTGAGGGGTGCGGAGGTGTGATCGTCGAGACCGAGAGCTACGAGCGCGACGACCCAGCCTGTCATGCCTACGTCGGCCTCACCACACGAACAGAGCCTCTGTTCGGTCCACCCGGACGAGCCTACGTTTACCTCTCCTATGGGATCCACAGCCTGCTCAACGCGGTCGCCGAACCCGAGGGTGAAGCGGCTGCGGTGCTGATCCGCGCCCTGGAGCCGACCGCCGGATTGGAGGAGATGCGCGTCCGGCGACGGGGTCGCGGGGACATCGATCTCTGCTCGGGGCCGGGCAAGCTGACCGAGGCACTGGGGATCGGACTCGATTCCAACAACGCGGACCTGGCGAGCGACCCATTCCTGTTCTTGCCGCGGGAGCCAGGCTGGGAGGGGGAGGTTGTCACTGGGCCTAGGGTCGGAATCAGCAAAGCGACCGAACGCCCCTGGCGCTTTAGCCTCGCCGATAGCCGGTTCGTCTCTCGCGGTTAGTTCGCGGTGATGCCGCCGCCCGCTCCACCGCCACTTGGCGCGGGGGTTGGGGCTGGAGCCGGCGTCGACGGCGCGGCGGGAGTGGTTGGTGCCGACCCGGGGGAGGGTGTGGGGGTGTCGGTCGATGGGGCCGGCGTTGACGGGGACGAGTAGGAAGGTGCGGAGGGGACGTAGGTCGATCCTGAGCTACCGCTGTCGGCGCCACTCTTCCTCTCCGCCGCTCGGGTCGCCCTGATCTCGTCCCAGGCGGAGATCACTCCAGCCCAGATCAGCGCCGGGAAGGTGCCGCCATCAACGGGGCCACCGGCGAACTCGGTCGTCATCGGCGTCGTCGTATCGGCGTAGCCAACCCATACGCAGGCGGTTACATCTTGAGTGGCACCGCAGAACCAGGCATCGCCATTGTTCTCGGTGGTACCGGTCTTGCCCCATTGGTAGGGGTCGTCGATGTTGGCCTTGGTGCCGGTGCCACTGGTGACAACCGTATGCAGAATCGTCTTCGCCTCCTCGGCGACGCCCTTGTCGAGAACCTGGGTGTGGGTCGAGTCATTGTCTCCACCCTTAATCAGATCTCCGTCCTTGTTCCTCACTTCGGTATAGGCGACGGGACTGTCGCCGGGATCCGGGGCGAGGGTGCCGCTGACCCGGTCTCCGTCGTTCGCGAGCGTTGAGAAGGCGTAGGTCCATTCGAGTGGCGTCACGCCCTCCTTTAGCCCACCCAGGACCATCGCCGGGTTCGTAGAGAGGTGGGTGTGAACGCCGAGCCGGTGGGCCATCCCGGCGATGTCGTGAGTGCCGTGCTTGAGGCTTTCGAGGCCCACTTGGGCATAGACGGAGTTGTCGGAGTAGGTCGTCGCTGTCGCCAGAGAGGCTGAACCCAGGTAACTGTCGCCGTAGTTTCTTACCTCGAACAGTTCCTTTCTCTTTCTGCCGAAGGTGAAGATTTGCGGTGCGGACTCGTAAACCGACCCGGAGGAAATTCCCTGCTCCAATGCGGTGGCGAGGATGATCGGCTTAATCGAGGAACCCGGCTGGCGGTGGCCCATCGTCGCCAGGTTGAACGGCTTGGTCTCGAAGTCGGGTCCCGCGACCATCGCCTTGACGCCGGCGTTGCGGTTGTCGATCACAACCACCGAAGCGGTTGGGAGGATGCCGCCCAAATAGGAGCTGACCACGTTCTGGGCGGCGTCCTGTAGGTCCAAGTCCAACGTCGTCTTGACTCTCAGGCCTCCGAAAAAGGTTTTGGGGGCGCCGAAGCGATCGACCAGTTGTTGGCGCACCCAGGAGGTGTAGTACGGCGCCTTGGAGTCGACCGACGGTTGTTCAATATCGTGCGGGGCGGGCAGCGCTTGTTTGGTCCCGTCCGTGTATTGCTCGTGGGTGATGTAGCCCTGCTCGTACATTTTCTCCAGCACCAGGTTGCGCCGCCAAAGAGCATTTTCGGGAAAGAATTTGGGGTCATAGGCGTATGGCGATTGGATGATTCCCGCCAGCAGGGCCGCCTCCCAGGGCTCTAGAACCGAAGCGCAGGGCTCATCCTCGGTGCCGCAGCCCGGATGAGCTCCACCGAAGTACGTGCGCGCCGCCGCCTCGATTCCGTATGCGCCGGAACCGAAGTAGACGGTGTTTAGGTATTCGGTCAGAACCTTGTCCTTGTCCCAGTGGCGCTCAAGCCGGTAGGCGAGAGCCGCCTCGCGGAACTTCTGCAGCACGGTGCGGCTGTCCTGGGCAGCAAGCGCGTTCTTGACGAACTGCTGGGTAATCGTCGAGGCGCCCTGGCTGGCGCTGAGCGAAAGCACGTCTTGGAACAGGGCTCGGCCGATCCCTTGGAAGTCGACGCCGCTGTGCTCGTAATAGCGCGCGTCCTCAATCGAGACGACGGCGTTCTTGACGTTCGGAGAGATCTGTCCGCTGGCGAGCAGGATCTTGTTCTGATTGCTGGTCAGGGTGCCGATCGGCTCCCCGGTGGCGTCGAGCACTTCGCTGTTTCTCGACGCCTTGTACTGAGCGAAGTTGTAGAGAGCCGGCAAGTCCTGGGAGACAGCGGTCATCATCCCGAAGACCATCGAGACCAGCCCCAGCACGCCCAACCCCACAAGCACAAAGAGGATGCGCAGCTTTTTGAGGCGCGGCTTGCTCCGTTCGCCCGCCAAGAGAAGGCGGCAGTCTAGCATTGCGCCGTCATGGATCTGACGAGAAACGCCGTTGACGTGCTGCCCGCGGGGAAGCTAGCCGAGCAACTGGCCGGCGATAGGCCGCTGCGGGTCAAGCTGGGGATCGACCCGACGACCGCCGACATCCACCTCGGCCACACCGTCGTCCTGGAGAAGCTGCGCGAGTTCCAGCGGGAGGGCCACCAGGTCGTTTTGATCATCGGCGACTTCACGGCGAGGGTCGGCGATCCGAGCGGGCGTTCAGCCCAGCGACCGGTTCCGACCGTTGAGGAGATCGCGGTCAATGCCGCCACCTACCAGGAGCAGGCCTTCAAGGTGCTCGACCGCGAGAGAACCGAAGTCCGCTTCAACAGCGAGTGGTTGCGGATGGAGCCGGAGGCCTTGCTCGGGCTACTGGCCCAAACGACAGTCGCCCGACTACTCGAGCGCGACGACTTTCAAAAGCGCCTGGCGGCCGGCGCTCCGATCGCCGCCGTCGAGCTTCTCTATCCACTTCTCCAGGGATACGACTCGGTGGCGGTGGAAGCGGATGTCGAACTGGGGGGGACTGACCAGAAGTTCAACCTGCTCTTCGGTCGTGACGTGCAGACGGCTCATGACCAGAAGCCGCAGTCAATCCTGACAATGCCGATCCTGGTCGGAACCGACGGCGTCCAGAAGATGAGCAAGTCCCTGGGCAACTACGTCGGAGTGACCGACTCGCCTGAGGAGATGTTCGGCAAGCTGATGAGCATTCCCGACGCGGCGATGGTGGACTACTACCGGCTGCTGCTGGGGGCCGAGCCGCCAACCTCTTCTCCGAATGAGGCCAAGCGAGAGCTTGGTCGGCGGATAGTCGACCGCTTCCACGAGACCGGCGCGGGGGAGGCGGCTGAGCAACGCTTCAACCAGATCCACGTCTCGCGGG
>CAVUCS010000009.1:0-14262 GCA_963740065.1 uncultured Solirubrobacterales bacterium | reverse complement strand
CGGTGGGCATCCTTGACCCCAAAGCCGGTGTCGATCAGCACCACGCCGTCGCCGGTTTCGACCGCGACGCAGTGGCAGACGACGAGGCCCCGCTCCCAAGGCTTTCCCTCGCCGTTGATCAAGCTTCGGCCGTGGGGGCAGAACGACCCGCAGTTGAGGTGATGAACCCTCATCCGCGCGGCAGTCTACGCAGGCATTCAGCGCTTGGGTCCGACATGCCGATCCATGATCGCTACTGCTTCGCGACGAGCCACCGAGATGTTCCAGGGGCCATCTTGTCTCCAGGCGATCCCGAGTTGATCGCAGGCATCGCAGAAGACCTCTTGGATATCAAGCGAGCGGTTCGAAAACATGTAGCGGGGGTAGTGATAGGTCTTTTTCGGGTGGCGAATGGTGTTCGTTATTCGACATCCGTCGGAATGGATCAGGCCGCGGAGTAGACGGCCAGGATGGCGATCGACGATCCGCTGTTGCCAGGGCTCCAAGACGATCTGGCGCTTGTGCTTGGGGCCGCTTCCATGCTGGGGAAAAACGTGGGGCCAGTGCTTCGAAAAGGAGTAGACCTCATCCATGCGCGCCTTCTTCTGACGAAGGACCCCGGCCTTGCTTGCCGGCATGACGAGGCTGATTGCCGCACGGCACTCTTCCACGATGAGCGGGTAAGCCCGATCGAGAAAGACGCGGAGGCGGTAGACGTCGCGCGGGTGAGTCGAAATCAGGCCGTCACCGAGGTAAATGCCGAGGGTGTAGGCGTAGGCATGGGCCGTAACGCCAGGAATGAATTCGGTCCACCCCGGGAACGAGGGCACGTTGTCGGATCTCGGCCTCGTGCATCGCGATAGGAATGCGTTGGCCTGCGCAGGCGAGTACGTCCCCTGACCCAGTCGCTGATTGTGCGACGGTCAACGCCAAGCTCCCGGGAGATCTGGCAGTTATTCCAGCCGGCGTCGGAAAGTCGAAGGGCTCGCTCAACCTGCCAAACGGGCTTCATCGCTTTGATGCGGCGGGTGGGACTCGAACCCACAAGCCCTTGCGGGCAGCGGCTTTTGAGACCGCCTCCTTTGCCAATTTGGACACCGCCGCAGGTTCGACCATTCTAAGGTTCACGCTACGGAGTTCGGCGGTCGCGAATGGCCCGGATCGAACCTCTACGGCAAATTTTTACAGTGCCGACACAGATTTGTTGCAGTACGGGCCGCTCTAGGCGGGCTGCGGGGCGCCGTTGTCCGGTGGGGCGCCGGCGCCGTAGTCCTCGCCGGAGCCGATCGGGCGCTCCTCCTCGACGTGCCAGTTTTGGTTGAAGCCGTAGAGGGCGGCGGCGACGACCAGGAATCTGGAGGATGACGATGATCACCACCAGCAGGCCGATCAGCGAAGAGGGCAGCAACGCGTCGTCGAAGCCGGCCTTGTCACGGGCGAACCAGCTATCGGCGCCGACCGCGCAGAAGATCGCCAGGATCATCGAGAGCGCCGCGGCCACCGGCAGGATGCCCCGGCTCCAGCGGAAGACGAGGAAGGCGAAGAACGCGTAGAGGGCGGCGTACAGAAAGCAGATGGCGCCCATGGTGCCCCCGCCCTCCAACAGCGAGAAGCCGGTAATCGTCACCAGCGCGGCGAGGAACGCCGTCACGGCCAGCAAAAAGGTGATCACGAGCTTCGTCGTGACCGACTCTGATCTCTCCCGATTTGGCCGCCACAACTCGTAGCCCGGCCTGACCTCTCCAACCGCCATGCTGTCGATCATAGAATCTGAAAGCGACGAAGCGGCATTGGTCGCGCGTTAAGTCCAAAATAGACAGCGCGCGGGCGTGGCGGAATTTGGCAGACGCGCCAGGTTTAGGTCCTGGTGGGCTTCGGCCCGTGGGGGTTCAAGTCCCTCCGCCCGCATAAGCGCCGACGGCGCTCGTTACGATCCCCGCCCTCGGGGCAGTGGCCCAACTGGCTAAGGCACCGGTCTCCAAAACCGGCGATTCCAGGTTCGAGTCCTGGCTGCCCCGCTTGTAGCGGGTGACTTCAAGTGAGGATCGAGATCAGGGCGATCACGATTGCGATCGCGATCCCCACAATGACGGCGAAGACTCTCGCAAGATCGCCACGGGTCGGGCGAGGCAGATCGGGGGAGAGTTCAACTTCCGAGTTGCGATCGGCGGGGGGCTTGCGTCCCGGCCCCGCCTCTTCGATGCTGACCAGGCGGGGCGCGCCGCCGTCCTCGCGCGCGATTGCGACCAAGCGCAGCGCCGGGTAGAGGGTTTCCCGCGCGCGCTCGAACAGACCGTCCTCGAACCAGCGCGCCTGGCTGTCGGCGTGGGCGACGATCAAGACTTCTTCGGCGGGGTACCGGCGCAGGGCGTCCTTTGCCGCCATCAGCGGGTCGCTGTCGCCCACCTCGCCCATCGCCGGGATGCCGGCTTTTCGCAGTTCGTCGAGTGATGCCTCCAGGCGCTTTTTTGCCTCCACCGCCGCACTGTCGACGTCGCCCAGCGCATGACGGAAGGGGGTCTCCTCCACGGCGGGGGCGATCACCATCACTTCGCTGCGGTCTCCTCTGAGGTGTCGCCGCAGCTCGGCGATCACCTCGTCGCCCGCGAGTTCATCGGTCGCGATCACGAGGAAGCGAGAAGCCGAGCGCTGCCGATTTGCAAGTCCCTCCATGGAGACTGCCGCTACCCGAAATGGGGATGCGAGAAACGAGAACCCAGCGCTCCCCATCGACATCTGTCGCCGATGTCGCGACACATCACACGAGAGCGGCGGACGGGAATCGAACCCGCGTCATCAGCTTGGAAGGCTGAGGCTCTACCGTTGAGCTACCGCCGCGCGCCCGACAGTTTGCCACGCCCCTCCGCCGACGATGCGGCAGAATGCAGAGCAGCCACGGGGAGTGGCGCAGTCTGGTAGCGCACTCGGCTGGGGGCCGAGCGGTCGCAGGTTCAAATCCTGTCTCCCCGACTTTGAGGACAAAGTGGCCGCCCCGCGTCGGGGCCGGTATTTTCGTGCGGTGGATCCCGTCCTTTTTGCGGTCGACGAAGACGAGCGTTCGCTGCGCAAGGTCGAACGCGAGTTGACCGACCGCTATTCGCGGAACTACAGAGTCGTCTGCATGTCCTCGGCGGAAGACGCGATGGTCGAGCTCGTCGCGCTGAAGGCGGCCGGGGAAGACGTGGCGCTGGTCCTGGCCGCGCAATCGCTCGGGGGCAAGCCTGGAAGTGAGCTGCTGGGCAAGGTGCGAGATCTCCACGCGCACGCCCAACGCGGGCTGCTGATCGAGTGGGGAAGCTGGGGCGACGGCCGAACCGCCGAGGAGATCTTCCAGGCGATGGCGCGGCGACAGATCGAGTACTACGTGATCCGGCCGTCGCGATCGCCCGACGAGCTCTTCCACCAGTCGGTCTCGACCTTTCTGCTCGAGTGGGCCCATGCGCGGCGGGTCTCGCCGCACACCGTCCACATCGTCAGCGAGTCCTGGACCGGTAGGGCCAGCGAGCTGAAAGAGGTCCTCGGCCGCTGCGCGGTGCCGCACGCGTTCCTGCTTGCCGACTCATCCGAAGGCCGCGCGCTGGTGGATCAAGCGGGCGACGAAGAGCCGCTTCCCCTGGTCATCTTCCCGAACGGCACCGTCCTCGCGAACCCGACCAACCTGGAGCTGGCGAGTGCCTCGGGGGCGACCATCGACCCCGATCGGCGCGAGTACGACGTGGTCATCGTCGGTGGTGGGCCGGCCGGTCTCTCGGCGGCGGTCTATGGCGCCTCGGAAGGCTTCCGGACGCTGGTCGTCGACAACGGGGGCATCGGCGGTCAGGCGACCTCAAGCTCACTGATCCGAAACTACCTCGGCTTTCCGCGCGGAGTCAGCGGCCGCCGGCTGGCGGAGAGCGCCTACGAGCAGGCCTGGGTTTTTGGCGCCAAGTTCGCCTTCATGCACGATGCGACCGCGATCCGGCGCGAGGAGGGCCGTCTCCACGTCGAGCTCTCCGACGGCGGCGAGGTCAGCGCCCGCGCGGTCATCCTCGCCACGGGTGCCACCTACCGCCGGCTCGGTGTCCCTGAGATCGAGGCCCTGGTCGGGGCGGGTGTCTTCTACAGCGGTCCCGCTTCCGAGGCGCCCACGACCGTTGACGAGGAGGTGTACGTCGTCGGCGGCGCCAACTCCGCCGGTCAGGCCGCGTTGCACCTGGCTGAATTTGCCCGCAGGGTGACGCTTGTGGTGCGGGGCGATTCGCTCGAGCAGGGAATGTCGCACTATCTCGTCAGGCAGATTGAGGCCACGCCCAACATCACTGTGCGCCTCGAGACCGAGGTCGTCGGTGGAGGTGCGGGCGCCGACGGCTGGCTGGCGCGTCTGGTCCTCCGTTCGGGTCCCGATGGGGCGACGGAGACGGTCGAAGCCGACGAGCTCTTCCTGATGATTGGAGCCAGTCCGAACACGGACTGGCTTCCGGCGGAGTTGGCGCGCGGAGACGGTGGGTTCATTCGCACCGGGACGGACCTGGAGGGCTACGGGGCCTGGCCGCTCGAAGAGCGCCGCCCCTTCTCCCTTGAGACCAGCATCCCCGGCGTCTTCGCCGCGGGAGACGTTCGTCTCGGGTCGATGAATCGTGTCGCCTCCGCGGCGGGCGAGGGCTCGATCGGGATCAAACTCATTCATGAGCTGTTCGAAGCCGAACAACTCCAGTCGCCCGATCCGGCCTAGACCCTTCGCAACGCCACGACCGTCCAGCCAAAGCGCTCCCAGAACGACGAAGGCCCCGGAAACCCGGGGCCTTCGCAAAGCCGGTTGTCGAATGAAACGCTAGACGGCTTCCGGGCCCTCGGCCAGCTTGTAGACGATGATGATCGAGAGGGCGAAAACGGCCAGCGCCCAGAACGGGTAGGCCGGGATCGAGAGCAGCGCGCCGATCGCGTTGAGCGAGCCGACGAAGATGCCGAACCAGCGGCCGAACTCGCCGCCCGCAAACAGCGAGAACGCTGCGATCAGTTCCAGGACCCCGATGATCAGGGTTACCCATCCCCAGGTGTGGAGACCGCTGATGATGTAGGTCGCGTTCTCGGTAAAGAACTTCGAATCGCCGATCGCCGCGATGCCCCAGATGATGTTCAGGACGCCGGCAATCAACAGCAGCGCGCCGGCAAAAACCCACCAGCCGCTGAGAGTGCTCTCCTCGTTCATTCGTAACCCTTTCGTGCGAATTGTCTCCAGGGAGATACCAGGAGGGGTTTCGCGCCCCCATGCGGATTTCCTCCGGCCGCAAGACGACGATAGCCTGCGTCGAACGTGGCGGCAAGACGCAGCGCGGGGATTCTTCTCTTCCGCTTTGCCGGGAATCGGGAGCCGCAGGTTCTACTTGTGCATCCCGGCGGTCCTTTCTGGGCGAGAAAAGATCTCGGCGCCTGGTCGATCCCGAAGGGGGAGTACGGGGAGGCGGAGGATCCGCGGGACTGCGCGCTGCGTGAGCTGAGGGAAGAGTTGGGGGCGCCGCCCGAGATCGATCCTGGGGCCCTGATTGACCTCGGCGAGGTGCGCCAGAAGGGCGGCAAGCTGGTCCGCGCCTGGGCGGCGGAGGGCGACTTCGACCCGGCGACCCTGCGCAGCAACACCTTCAGGATGGAGTGGCCGCCGCGCTCAGGGGAGGAGCGCGAGTTCCCCGAGGTCGATCGGGCCGAGTGGTTCGACCTTGCTGAGGCGCAGGAGAAAATCCTCTCCGCCCAGGCGGAGTTCATCGAGCGGCTCCTGGGGCAGATTCCCAAATAGACTCAGCCGCCATGGACGTCGTTCGAACGCCGGAGGAGGATCTGCAGGGGCTGCCGGACTTTCCGTTCGAGTCTCAATACCGCGAGATCGACGGCCTGCGGCTGGCATATCTCGATGAGGGGGAGGGGAAGCCGGTCGTCTTCTTCCACGGCGAGCCGACCTGGTCGTTCCTCTGGCGCAAGGTGATCCCACCGGTGCGCGACGCCGGCTACCGCTGCATCGCCCCCGACTACGCCGGTTTCGGTCGCTCCGACAAGCCCACCGACATCGACTGGTACAGCTACGACCGCCACGTCGACCTGATGGCGAAGCTGTTGGAGGAGATGGATGTGCGCGACGCGACCGCCGTCGTCCACGACTGGGGAGGGCCGATCGGATTGCGGCTATTCGTCGAGCACGCCGATCGCTTCTCCCGCCTCGTCATCTCCGACACCGGCCCCTTCACCGGCCACCAGAGAATGAGTGACGTCTGGTTCAAATTTCGTGACTTCGTCCGCGACGCCGAGGACCTGCCGGTCGGCTTCCTGGTCAAGGCGGGCTGCCAGCGCGAACCCGACGATGCGGTGATCGCCGCTTATGACGCACCTTTTCCGACTCCCGAGTCGAAGGCGGGAGCGCGCGCGTTTCCGGCGCTGATCCCGACCGAGCCCGACGCGCCGGGCGCGGCCGAGGGGCGGCGGGTTGCCGATGCGCTGCGCGAGGACGAGAGGCCGACGCTGGTGCTCTGGGCGGATTCAGATCAAGCCCTGCCGCTGTCGGTCGGCGAGCAGGTCTCCGAACGGCTCAACTACCCGGCGCCGCGGGTGATCGAGAACGCATCGCACTTCCTCCACGAGGATGCCGGCGAGGAGATCGGCGCGATCATCGCGGAGTGGTTGGGGCGGTAACTCGGCGTCGAGTGGTCGTTTGACCCACGGATAAGGGGGTCAACCGTTCAGTCGCCGCCCGCCGGCGACCGTCGCCTTCAGGTCGTCCCGGGTGTGCCCGATCAGGAGCTGGACGCGTCGCGGTGGGCCTTCCTCCTCGATCCAGGTGACGGTGCCCGGCCAGTACGGCCCGGGCGGTGTTCCCGGGTGGTGGAAGGCGGATGCGAAGACCCAGCTGCCGGTGTTGTGGAGGCGCCCACCCCCGGGGAGCGGCCACTCGGCCTCGTCCTCGCGAGGCCCGGCGCGGTGGGTGTGACCGGTGATTACGTGCGCCCCGTCAACCCCCAGCCGCCGCGCCAGCTCGCCGGCAGCGTCGATCCCACTGCGGGAGATCGCTTTGGCGGAGAGGTCGGCGTCGAAATCGGCCTTGAGCATCCGGTTGAGCGCCCAGACGGTTGCCGGCACGCCGCCGGCAACGGCCGCGCGGGTGGCCGCGCGCCGAGCGAGGCCACGGGTACGCCGGCGGCCGGAGATCGAGCGCCAGGCGCGCTCCGAGGGGCGGGTTGCTCCGGGCGAGAGGCCGGATTGGGCGAGGCCGAACGCGAGCCCGTAGACCGGGCGCAGCACCCGCTCGTAGTCGTCGGGGGTGGCCGGATCCGGCAGTCTGTTGCCGACCCGCATCACCGCCGCCGCGGCAACGCACTCCATCCGCGGCAGCGACATGTGGCAGTCCATGTAGTGGCCGTGGGTGGCGTAGACGTCACCGCGAAGCCAGGCGCCGGGGTAAGCGACGCAGAGCTCGACCGGACCCAGCCAGCCGTCGATCCGCACCGTCGCCTCCATCGCGGGGCGCTGGCGCTGTTCAAGGCCTAGCGCGGGTTGGTTGGAGAGGGAGAGGCCTTCGAGCAGTGGCTCGGCGAGCCGATGGTCGTGGTTGCCGGGGATCAGCAGCACCTCACCGCCGCCCATTGCTTCCCCCAGCTCTTCGAAGAAGGGGCGGGCGATCTCCAGCACGCTCGCCAGCGGCAGCTCGCGAAGCTCGAGCACATCGCCAAGCAATACGACCCGGTCGGCGGAGCCGATCTCCGCCAGCAGCACTCTGCGGATATCGGCGTCGCGCAAGAGGTCCTCACCGACGAAGCCGCCCAGGTGTAGGTCGGAAACGATCGCGGTGCGCACGAGTTCAACCTAAACTCTTCTCGATGAGATTGACCGAAGAGCGTCTCGCTCCCGTCAACGGAATCGAGATTGCCTATCAGGAGATCGGCGATCCGACCGGCAAGCCGCTCTTGCTGATCATGGGACTCGGCACTCAGATGGTGGCCTGGGACGAGGAGTTCTGCGCGATGCTCGCCGAGCGCGGCTTCCGGGTGGTCCGCTTCGACAATCGAGACATCGGCCACTCGACGATGCTCAACGCGGCGGGCGTGCCGCGGAGAGCGGATGTGTTTCTCGGCCGCCGGGCCTGCGCCGCCTATCTGCTCTCCGACATGGCTGCCGATACCGCCGGGTTGATGGACCATCTGGGAATCGATTCCGCCCACGTCGTCGGCGCTTCGATGGGCGGGATGATTGGCCAGACCCTGGCGATCGAGCGGCCCGAGCGGATCCGCTCACTGGTCTCGATGATGTCGACGACCGGCAGCAGGCGGGTGGGCACGCCGACGCTTAAGGCCCTCAGCCTCCTCTTCGCGCCGTTCCCGCGTAGCCGCGAGGCCTACGTCGAGCGCATCCTTAAGACGTTCAAGGTGATCGGCTCGCCCGGCTACCCGACGGACGAGGCGCGGCTGCGGAAGGTGGCGGGGGAGATGTACGACCGCTCCCACAGACCGGCGGGCATCCTCCGCCAGATCCACGCAATCGCCGCTTCGGGCAACCGGACCGAGGCGCTGCGGCAGCTCCGCCTCCCGGTCACCGTGCTGCACGGCACGCGCGACCAACTGATTCGCCCCAGTGGTGGCCGCGCCACCGCCCGGGCGATCCCCGGCGCCCACCTGCGCCTGATCGAGGGCATGGGTCACGACCTACCCAAAGAGTTGTGGCCGACCTTCACCGAGGAAATCGCCGCAACCGCCGCCCGCGCCGGCCAAGGCGCGCCGGCGAAGCAAGCCGCCTGACCTCGCGCGCCCTCGGGCGCAATGCGGCTGAGAGGAGTCGAACCTCCACGGAGTTGCCTCCACACGGATCTGAACCGTGCGCGTCTACCAGTTCCGCCACAGCCGCGGGAGCAGGCAATCTACCGGTTGAAGGCTCTCGCCCGATGCGCCAAACGACGAGACGAGGCGCGCTCCCCTCTCGCTAAACTGCCGCCTCCACGCCGCTATCGTCTAGGGGACTAGGACGCCGGATTCTCAGTCCGGAAACCGGGGTTCGAATCCCCGTAGCGGTGCCTCGGGTTCCAGAGTCTTACGGAATTCTTCAGCTGCTCGTTCATCCTGCTTGGGGTGGATGTCCTGATCGTTGACGACGAGTACCCGCTGCGTGCGGCACTGCGCCGTGCCTTGGCGCTCGAGGGCTACGGGGTCGATGAGGTCGCCAGTGGGGAGGAGGCCATCTCTCACCTTCGCCAGGACGCGCCCGACGCTCTGATTCTCGATGTCCTGATGCCCGGCATCGATGGTCTCGAAGTTTGCCGGCGCCTTCGCGCCGCCGGCGACAGGACTCCGATTCTGATGCTCACCGCACGCGAGACCGTGGAGGATCGCGTCACCGGCTTGGAGGCGGGCGCCGACGACTATCTGGTCAAGCCCTTCGCCCTGGAGGAGTTACTGGCGCGGCTCAAGGCTTTGTTGCGGCGGACGGGTCAGGGCGGTGAAGGCTCCAGCGAGCTATCTCCCCCGTCCTCCTGCCGGGGGCCAGCCTCCGGGTGGTCCTGACGGCGGAGGAGCGCCGCCGTTCGCGGGACAGAATGCGGCCAAGGCCCGCAAGGCCTTCCAGGCATGCAGACGCTACGCGCCGGGGCGCGGCATTCCTCCTGGGCCATAGCGATCGGCCGTTACCATGGCGGGGTTGAAGATGGCCGTCGTCCACCCATCACCACAGCGACTGGTGCGACTTGCCTGCGTTGCGGCGACCTTGTCGGCGGCGCTTTTCATCCCGTCTGAGGCCGGCGCTGTCTCGACCCCGATCACCGACTGCGACGATGAGACGGCGTTGCGCGCCGCGGTTGACTCAGGCGGCGATTACGCGTTCGACTGTGTGGCCGGCAACCACAACATCGATCTCTCTTCGCCGCTCACGGTCACCTCGTCGGTGACGCTCGACGCGAATGGGGAGACGGTGAGGATCGTGAACAACGACGGCCACGCGTTCGAGGTCGTCAGCGGCGAACTCGTCCTGGTGGATCTCACGGTCCATGGATACAGGGCCCCGGAATCGGCCGGTAACGGCGCGGCGGGAGTATCCGGGACCGACGGCGCTCAGGGCGCGGATATCGCTTGCACGGCCGGGAATGTCGGCGCCAAGGCCGATGACGGCGAGGATGGAACGCCGGCGGTCAGCGGTGGCGGCGGTGGCGCGGACGGCGGTGACAAGCTAGGCGGCGGGATCTACATAGAAACCGGCGCGACCGTCAGCGTCTACGGTGGCCACCTGTCCGGGATTATCAGCGGCGAAAGTGGCGGCAGCGGCGGAAACGGCGGAAACGGCGGCAGCGGCGGTAACGGCGGGAGCCCAGTCGGCACTATTAACTGCAGCCAGGAGATTTACGGCGGGGATGGTGGCTTGGCGGCCGACGGTGCGGATGGTGGTGACGGCGGCGACGGCGGCGATGCGAAGGGCGGGGCCGTATACGTGGAGTCGGGCGCGACGCTGAACGTCAGCGGCACGCTCTTCCAAGGAACCGCTGCATATGGCGGCTACGGCGGTCACGGCGGCGCCGGCGGCCAGGGCGGCTGGGCCGGACGCGGCGGCTCCGCCGGCGGGCCTTGCTGCAGCTGGTACGGAAGACCCGGCGGCTACAGCGGCACCGGTGGAAATGCGGGCGCCGGCGGCGATGCCGGTAACGCCCACGGCGGCGCCATATACAGCGAGGGCACGGTCAACCTCACCGACGCGATCTTCAAAGGACCTGAGGTCGCCGGGCGTTCGGGGGGCAATGGCGCCGCGGGTGGCGAAGGCGGCAACGGTCACGGCAACGTCGAACCGCCGGTCGGGGACGGCGGCGATGGCGGAGATGCCGGCGATGGCGGCGACTCGGCCGGCGGCGCGATTTACAGCACCGGCACGCTCAACGTCTACTCGGCGGTCTTTGAAAACACCAGGGCGGGCTACGGCCCCACCTACGGTTGGGGGACCGGAGGCGAAGCCGGTGCCGGCGGCGCCTCTCCCTATCCACAAAACAGCACGATCGGAGTGGCCGCGCCGACGAGTGGCGATGGCGGCGATGGAGGGGATGGGGGGGATGCCACGGGCGCCTCGATCTTCGGCTCGGTCGCCTTCAAGGGCTGCGCCAACTTCACCGGCAGCGCTCTCGGTGCGGGTGACGGCGGGTTGCTGGGGGCTGCCGGCGCCACCGCGTGGGAAGGCATTTCGGGTGTGGCCGGCAAAGCGGGGTTGGCTGGGTTCGCGGGGGCAGCCGACCCGTCCGGGTTTGCTCCCTACCCCTGCGCCTCCGGACCGGGCATCGAGGGCCCTCCCGGAGACAAAACCTGCTCGGACGGCCTCGACAACGACAAAGACGGATTAATCGACGAGAACGACCCGGGGTGTAATTCGGAAGACGGCCATGCCTCCGATTCGACTCCGCCAAAAGCCCGTCTCTACGGCAGGTCGACCCAGAGAGCCGGGAAAACCGTGGCCGTCGGTGTCTCTTGTCCAGAGGAGGCATGCACCGCCACCGCGGGCGGAAGCATCGTCTTGCCACAGTTCGCCAGCGCCTCGAAACGGGTGAAACTGAAGCCGGTCAAGAGGGCGATTCCGAAGGGCGGCAAGGTCGCGATCAAGTTGAAGCTTCCGGTCGGGAGGGTCCTGACGGCGCTTCGTGCCGGTAAGGCGGTGGCGGTGAAGATCGTCGTCGTGGTCTCGGACCTCGCCGGCAATAAACGCTCGCTGAGGCGAAAGGTCAAGCTGATCCGCAGGTAGGCGTGCGGGAGCTTGAATTCCCACGCCGTTCGTCTTCCGGG
Organism: uncultured Solirubrobacterales bacterium; assembly: GCA_963740065.1. Taxonomy (GTDB): domain Bacteria; phylum Actinomycetota; class Thermoleophilia; order Solirubrobacterales; family 70-9; genus DASVDE01. The sequence continues at coordinate 2,524 of CAVUCS010000009.1, read as the reverse complement.
TCGGGTAAGCGCTAGTGGTGTTTGCCTCTGTGCTTGGGACTGCGCTTGCGCACGCACTTGGCCTTGCCCTTGACGACGACCCGTTTCTTCGATTTCGGGCATTTGAGGACTCTTGGTTTGACGGGAGCGGTGGCCGGCGGCGGGGTGCTGCCGCCACCTCCGGCTCCGTTTGGGACGCCGCCGCCGCTTGGGCCGGGGCCGCCGGCCTGCTGAGACTGGACGACCTGGGTCAGCGTGGGTGAAGTCGACGCTCCGTAGACGCTGGTTCCCGTGTAGCTGACGAGGATTGGGTGCGATCCAGCGGCCGAGAAGGTCGCGGGGCAGGTGGCCTGTCCGGAGCCGTTCAGGCTCTTTCCGCTGCAGCCACTAATTGCCGTGCCATTGTCCGTGAACGTGACGGTTCCGGCTCCCGGGGGAGGGGAAACGGTCGCCGTCAGGGTGACCGCCTGGTCGGTCGCGGCCGGGTTGGTCGATGTGCTCACCGCCGTGGTGGTCGGCGTGAGTGCTGGGGCCGACCCAGTCTCTACGGCGCCGATGTCGCAGGTCGAGCCGCTGCCGGGTCGCGGGTATCCACGTTGATCGGTCGGCACGTTGCTGCAGGCCGAGGTGATCGCTCCGATCGCCGCGCTCCCTGACTGGGGCAGCATCGTGAACGTCGGGCCGCCGTTGTTCTGCAGCAGGCCGAGCATCGGATCGGCGCTGGTGCCCGGGCAGGTAGTGCCTCCCCAGGTCAGGTTGCCGCCTTGGTCGGAGTAGTTGGTCGGCGAAGCACCACTTTCGACGCAGTTCGCATCGGACACGAGCCCGTTGTTCGCGATGATCGTGTTTTTGAGGCGCACGCTCGCGCCGGAGGGGTCGTAGCGACCGCCGACCGCGATGCCGGACCCCTTGCCGCGGACGCCGGGCGTACCTGGGAACGGGCCACTTCCTTCGGGCGGCGCGCCGGGATCGCCGGCGGGACCCGCGTCGCCTGGAGAGTTCTTCGAAATGGTGACGTGTATGAGCTGAACGTAATAGGGGGATCGTGCGCCGTAGGCCCAGATCGCGCCGCCATCGCCGCCGTAACCACCCGGGCCGGGGCCGAGCGATCCCGTTGTGGGCCCATTGCCGCCCACGCCGCCGTCGCCGGTGAAGTTGCCGCTGAACGTAACGTTGGTGAGGGTTGCGGTTCCGGAGGATGTCCAAAGGCCCCCGCCGACGCCGCCGGAGCCGGCAAATCCTCGTGGGAGCCGGTGACCGAGTGGCCGTTGAAGTCGGGCCCGCCAACTCCGGCTCCACCGCCATTGCCACCGGCGCCAGTGTTGTTGCCGCTGACGGTCGATGCAGTCATCGTCAGCGAGCCACCTTCGACGTTCGCGATACCGCCCCCGCCAAGGATCGAGTAGGGCTGGTCGCGCCCGCAGTATTCGTACCGCGAGTAGCTCGCCGACCCGCCGTCGCCTCCGTAGCCGCCCCGCCCGGAGCCGAAGATGTGGCCCATTCCGTCGTCAAACGGACCGGCTCCCTGGCCGCCGTTGCCGCCCATGTCCGCCACGGCCTGTGAAGTTCCCGCTCAGCGCCGAGGTGGTGATCGTCGCGCTGCCCGCGTTGTAGATGCCACCGCCGGATCCCGGAAGGCCACCGGCACCGCCCTGACCGCCCTGGGGGTAGTGACCGAGCCCACCGACGCCTATGCCCCCAGCGCCGCCGTCCCCACCACCGCCGGTCCCGTTGTCGCTGATCGTGGAAGCAGTCACGGAGAGAGAGGCGCCCGCGTTGTTGTAGATGCCTCCGCCGCGGCCACCTCCGCCGCCGCCCTTCCCGTCGCTTTGCGCATCCGAAACCCCGTCGGCCCCGCTGCCACCGTTGCCGGTGAAGTTCGCTGTAACGAGAACGTGGTCGAGAGTAAGGCTGCCTTTGTTGAGGATTCCGCCGCCGTTCTCGGCCGATCCTCCGTATTGGCCGTAGGACGATCCGTTCGTCCCGTTTGCGGTCTGGCCGCCCGTAACCTTGAGGCCGGTCAGTTTCACCTGGGCGCCCGAGAGGATTTCGAAGACCCTGCCGGGACCGGTTGCGTCGATTACGGTCGACGCCGGGTCATTGATGCTCGCGCCGATGATTTCGAGCTTTGCGCCCGACGTGACTTGCAACTGGCCATCGGAGGGCGTGTAGGTGTTGGCGGGGAGATTGATCGGCGTGAGTCCGCCGCTCAACACCGACCCGCACGCCGTGCCGCTGTTGTTCGTATTGACTGCCTCAATTGCGCCACGAAGGGTGCAGGCACCCGTTTCGCCAGTCGAGGTGACCGTCATCGCCGAAGCGGATGAAGCACCGAGCAGGATTACCAAGGACACCAGAACAGTCGGCCCGAGCAGTCGGGCCCATTGCCGACCCGTGCCTCCGAACGTCCAAGCCATTCCCTGTGCGCTCATCCCTTGGCATGATCACAGAGCGATCCGCCAATAGCAACGCGCGTATGCACGGCAGAAAGCGGCGCGGCCCGCGATCATCTCGACGTGACCAGATCCGCGCGGTTTCGGGGTTG
>CAVUCS010000008.1:0-38294 GCA_963740065.1 uncultured Solirubrobacterales bacterium | reverse complement strand
CTGGCCAGTTTTCCTTCCCGTCTCGTCAGTTTTCCGCAATACTGAACCCGTGATGGTCGAGGGAGCCGGTCGACGCGAAGCTCACAAGGGCTCTATGCTGCTCACGTTCCGCGGCCAGAACGCTCGCTCGTTCCGCGACCCCTTCGAGCTCTCGCTGCTGTCGACGAGGCTTTCCGAGCCCCGCGTCGTCCGCCCGATCGAGTGGCGCGAAGACGGCAGGCCGGTGGGGGTGCTGCCGGCCGCCGGAATCTTCGGCGCCAACGCCTCGGCAAGTCGAACCTCCTGCGGGCGATGAGCGACATGCGTCGTCTCGTCCTGACCTCCTTTCGCGGCAACACCCCCGACGGGGCGGTCGAGACCCATCCCTTCCTCCTCGACGACGACGAAGGAAGAGCGCCGACGAGCTTCGAGGTCGAACTCGTCCTCGACGGCATCCGCCACGACTACGGGTTCGTCGCGAACTTCGAAGGGGTGCAGGAGGAGTGGGCTAGGAGCTATCCGCGGGGGCCGGCGGTCAACCTGCTGCAGCGCAACGGCGACCGGATCCATATCGGAAGCGAGCAGCGGGGCAAAGGGCGGGCGGCACTCGAGATCCTGCGGCCAAACGCCCTCTTCCTCTCCACCGCGGCGGCGATCAACCATCCACTCTTCCTGCCGATCTTCCGGTGGTTTCGGCGCAGCCTGAGCTTCGCCGACGTGGCCAGCCGGACGAACCGACAGGTGATCACCGCCGAGATGCTCGAGGGTGAGCGCCGGTCACAGATCCTCGCCCTCCTCCGCGAAGCCGACCTCGGCATCAGCGACGTCAGTCGCAGGCCCCTCGACCCCGACTACCAGGAGAAGGTGCGGAAGGCGATCGACATCTTCCGGGAGGAGGGCGAACCCGTCGACCTCGAGGATCTCGGCATCCGGGACTTCGAAGTCGGCCTCCGGCATCGGGCAGCCCGCCCGGGAGGGGTGGAGCTGCCCGAAGAGGACGAGTCGCGCGGCACCCTCGTCTGGTTCGGGCTCGTCGGCCTGGTCAGCGAGGCTCTCCGCGAGGGCTCGGTACTCCTCGCGGACGAGATCGAGGCGAGCCTCCACCCCGCCCTGGTCGACGTCCTCGTCGACTTGTTCCAGTCGCCGCAGAGCAATCCATATCGGGCCCAGCTGATCTTCAACTCGCACGAGGTGCGACTGATGGGTGACTCGGCCGAGCGGCCTCTTGGCCGAGACCAGGTTTGGTTCACCGAGAAGAACGACGAAGGCGCGACCTTCCTTCATTCGCTCGCCGATCTCGCGCCGCGTCGCGAAGAGGCGATCGCGCGGCGCTATCTCGCAGGCCGCTACGGGGGAACGCCGATCTTCTCGCCGCATCGCCTCAGGGAAACTGCGGAGCCCGTGGGCGTCGCCGGCGAATAGTGGCCGCACCCCGGCGCAAGCTCAGACAGGAGCGTCGTCGTCGCTCGTTCCTCGTTGTGGTGGAGGGCGAGGTGACCGAGGAGGCATACCTCCTCTTCTGGAAGCGGCGTCTGCGCGAGCATGTCCTCGTCGACGTGCCGGACTTCCACGGCACGCCGATGAGTCTGGTCAAGAAGGCGGTCGCGATGAAGCACACTGAGGAAAAGGAAGACCGCAGAGGGCGCGGGAGGATGCATGACGAGTACTGGTGCGTCTTCGATGTCGACGTCCACCCGTATCTGGACGAGGCGATTGCCCTCGCCGAGGCCAACGGCGTGAAGATCGCGATCTCCAATCCCTGCATAGAGCTCTGGTTTCTCCTGCACTTCCACGATCAGACCGCCTATATCGAGCGCCATGAAGCCACCCGCCTGATCAAGGAGAAGTTGGGTAGTGGAAAAGGCCTGGCGCCGGAGGCCCTCGACGAACTCGGCGAAAACTTCGATATCGCGAAGGAACGCGCCGTACAGCTCGAGGCCAAACATCGAGGGGACGGAACCCCTGCACCAGGTAACCCAAGCAGCGGGGTCTGGAATCTCGTCGATGCTTTGATGAACGCTGGCGGGGGATGAGTAATTTGTCAACGCCGGTTGAAAACTGGACTGACCGGACCCCGTTCATTGGTCCACCCCGAGTGAGAGTCCGGGGTTGGTGTGGGTTGAGTATCGCTCCTGATCACCGCCTCGCGTAGCGAGCCCGGAGGGCGAGCGCAGCGAGGCGGCGAAGCGCCCGGGCGACATCATCCCGAGCGCCGAGTGTGGGTGGTTGGCGTTGTAGTCGGCCCGCCAGTCGGCGGCCAGCACCCGGGCCTCCTCCAGGCAGGTGAAGACCTCGGTGTTCAGCAGTTCGTCGCGCATGCGGGCGTTGAAGGACTCCACGTAGGGGTTCTGCCAGGGCGACCCCGGCTCGATGTAGGCGGTGCCGGTCTCGCCGAGCCGGCACCATTCGCGCAGCACCGCAGCGGTCAACTCCGGGCCGTTGTCGGCGCGGAGGTTGGCGGGGGCGCCGCGCTTCGCCGCGAGGCGCTCGAGGACTGCGACCGTCTCCTCGGCGTCGATCGAGCGATCGACCTCGATCGCCAGGGCCTCGCGGGTGAACTCGTCGACGACGTTGAGGAACTTCAGCTCGCGGCCGTCCTCTGTGGCGTCGTGCTGGAAATCCAAGGCCCAGACGTGGTTGGGGCGTTCGGCCTTGAGGCGATCCGATGCCGCGGTTGAGACGCCCAGCCGCCGGCGCTTCTTGGCCCTGGCAGGCACGCGAAGCCCCTCCTCGCGCCAGATCCGCTGCACCCGCTTGCGGTTGACGCTCCAGCCTTCGGTGAGCAGGTGGCCATGGGCGCGGCGGTAGCCCCAGCGGGGGTAGTCGGTGGAGAGCTTTCGGAGGCGAGCCCTCAATGCCTGATCGTCTTCGGCCACCTGCGGGTGGTGGCGCTGCGTGGAGCGGTTCTGGCCGGCGAAGCGGCACGCCCGACGCTCGGAGAGGCCGAGGCGGTCCTGCAGCATGCGGACCGCCTTGCGCCTCCGGGACGGGCTCAGAAGTTTCCCTTGGCGATCTCCTTGAGGGCCAGGTTTTCGAGCTCCTTGTCGGCGACCAGGCGTTTCAGCTGGCCGTTCTCCTTCTCGAGCTCCTTCAGCCGCTTGACGTCGGCAGCCTTCATCCCGCCGTACTGGTTTCGCCAGCGGTGCAGGGTCTGCTCGGAGACCTCCAGGGCCTTCGCCGCTTCTCCTGCCGTCTTGCCCTCCGAGAGCATCTGCTCTGCGATCCGCAGCTTGCGGATCACCTGCTCGGGGGAATGCCTTTGCCTCTTCACCTGCTTCGGTCCTCCTTTGCCCATTGTCGCGGGCGGGAAGGACTCTCAAACAGGGCGGACCGATTTCAGGGGGTCGGGCCACCCCGGTCGGATCACTGCAAAGTCATCACCGGTAGCCACAACCTCGGATACAAAGCCTCCTACGCTAACGACGAGAACCTGCTGATCATCGAGGGTCATCGGAGCTTGGCGGAGGCCTATGCAACGCACGTAATGGATGTCTACGACCACTACCGCTGGCGGTGGCGGTTGCACAAACCCCAGAGCTCATCCGATAAAGGAGCCGGGCATGACTCGCAAGACGGAGGCGGGCTCTCAAGCGACGACGGCTGGCAAGACGACTACTTCGGCGATGCAAGAGCGGAAGCCGAAAGGGCTTTCTGGCTATGACTCCTCAATCCCGGCCAGCTTTTGCCGTGATTTGATGTGCATCGACCGATCTCTATCGTCGACGTATCGGAGTTGGCGGGGGGCCGTCGTCGCAGTCGGCACCGCGCCCATGAACGCTGTTTCATCTCCAACAGCGTCAGCTGCCCGGTCGAACTCGAGCCACACCGATAGCTCGCCATCCTCGCCCCACTAACCTGGGCCATGCTCGCAGCAAGCCCGCTAGCCTGAAGGGGGGCGCAAGATGGCACTCACGGTCATTGGCATAGCGATCATCGCCGTGATCGGCTTCTGGATTCTGGGCGGGATCTTCCTCCGCGCGGCAGGCATCGTGTTCGCCTTCGCCGGTGTCGTCGCCATGATCGCCCTCCACGACCCGGTGGCGCTCTTCATGCTCGTACTCGGTTTCGTCATGTGGCTCGCCGGTCACTGGCACTTCGCGTTGCGCCACCACGAATACAAGAGCCCACTTGCCGGGCGCATCTTCCTGCAGGTACTGCCGCCGCGGTACGACCCGACGCGCGGCTGGGGTGTCCCGATGGCTTCCGAGGAGCGATCGGGCGTCGGTCCCGAGGAGTCCCGGTCCGAGCCGCACCCGGAGTCCGACTTCAACGCGCAGTGACTGCCGCCAACCTTCGACGACAACGACGCGCCGCAGTCTCGGCTGGAGTGCGTGGGGGTCGCCGGTACGGCAGATCGACACCCAAGTCCCGTAGTTCGCGGACGTAAGGGGCGACGGCGCTCGCCGCGAGATCCAGCGCCTCTGCGATCTCGCGTTCGGGCCTCCCTTCTCGCCATAGACGTACCAGCAAGGCGTCGCGGTCAGCCTTGGTCGGCGGTTGGCCTCCCGGAGGGTATTCCGGTGCCGGCAGAGGCCGAACGTACGAGTCACTCGTCTCCGCGAAGAGGACAGCGGGGTCGGCGCCGAGCGCGCCCGCGATCTTCACGGCGGTGAAGATCCTGAAGTTCCGCTTGCCCAGCTCGAAGTCCACGATGTCCCCGCGGCTGATCTCGGCTCGCACGGCCAGAGCCTGTGGGAGACGTCGATCCGCTGCCGAGCCTCCCTGGCGTTTTGCCCCAGCCCTACCATGCCCACATTTGGCTCCGTAGCCTCGTCGTCGAGGCAGAATCGCCGGCAGTTGGGGCGCCAGAGAACTCCCGCCGTGATGCGGCTGCACCTCACACTGAGGCTCGCCGCCAACTTCACGATGAGGGCGAGTCTCGACACGTTCGCGCCAGTCTCGATCCGATGCACGTAGGTGCGGTCGGACTCGATCGCTTCGCCGACCTGTTCCTGGGTGAGCCCGCGCTCCTGACGCAGAGTCGCCACGTTGGCGCCGATCCGCGTGGCCACATCGGTGTCGCTGAGCTTGTCCCATTTTCCTGGCTCAGGCGCTCGGTGCGATGCGCGGTATGGCATCTGTCGCAGACGGAGACGGCGTCGATCCCGTGCTCCCCGGTGGACGGCTCCCCTTGCAGGGTTGCGATAGGGGAGCTCCTCCCCGTGCTCGCGCAGGCGATGGACAATCGCCGAGACCGAGCCCGGGGAGGCGCCCACAGCGGCGCCGATCTCCCGCGCGGTCTTGCCCTGGCACCAAAGGCGACGAACGGCGCCATCGAGGCCGAACGCGGTGTGTCGCCGTGCGCCTCCCTTCCTCGGGTGAGCGCGAGCCGCTCGCCGCGGTTTCCATGAGATGCCCCCGAGCAGGAACTCCGGCGTGACCTCCAAGCCGCTCGCCAGCGCCAGCAGCCTGTCGACGGTCGTCTCGCTCAACCCGCGCTCGATCAGCGAGAGCCCCGCCTTGCTGAGTCCCGTCGCCTGGGCCAGGGTCGCCTGGGTCAAGTGGCGGCGCTCGCGCGCATCGCGGACGCTCTGTCCGAAGATCACCGCCGCCGCGTGGCGGTCCGTGACCACCTGTGACACGGCGGGTTCGAAGACCGGGACGTTCGGCGGCAGTACCTGGAAGAAGCCGGCGAGCCGCTCTGACGGCGGCCGCCGCTGGGACGGTCGCGACGCGACCTCGCCGGGGTTCCAGTAGATCCGCTCGACCAGGTCGTCGATCGAAGCACCTAGAGAGTGGGCGAGCCGGAGCGCCTTGGTCACGCTGGGTTCCCACGCGGCGTCGCCTTCGGACTGCGAGCCCTCTGCGGCGGTCATCCCGGCTCGCGTCGCCAACTCCGCTGTGTCGATTCCGGCGTCGGCGCGAAGCCTCCGCAAGTTGACGGTGAGCCGGTCGAGAAGAGGGCTCCCAGGCCCGGTTTCGGGGATGCAATCCTCGCAGCGCTCCGGCGGGGGACCGTCCCCGAGGTGGACGAGGTCCTCACCGCACCCGCCGCAGTGATACGACTCCACCCCCGACCTCCGATGGCCCTCGTCAGCCGGTCGCTGCGGCGGTTGGCGCTCCCATCCCGCTACTCGCCGAGCAGGAACGGACGGGGAGGCGGCGCCCCTCCTCCCTGGACGATGTCGGCGACGATCACCCCGCGCCGCTCGGGGCGCTCCCCAAGCTGGCCGCCGGCGAGTACGGGGTCACCGACCTGGAGGCCCGGCACGATTCGGCCGGCGATCGCCTCGTGGACTTCGACCTCGCAGCTCGCCCATGTCCACAGGCACTGCGGTCGCTCGGGGTCGCGCACCGGGTAGGCCAGTTGCAGGAGCGTCACGGCGTCGCCGCGCGGGCTCTTGGCCAGTTCGGGCACCGCCGACAGCGTGCCCGTCAGGACGAGGTGGTTGAGGCCGGGCGGGGTCGACTCGGGGAACGGCTTCCTTCGGGGCCTCCCGGCTCCCCGACCGGCACCTCCAGCCAGCCATCGCTACCTCGCCCCCTTCAGCTTGTAGGAGCGGGGCTTGGGCTGGGTTAGCCGCACCTCTTTGGCCTTCTCCAGCCGGGCGAGGCAATTGGCTACGGCACCGGAGGATCGGCCGATCCCCTTGCCGATCGCGCTGGCGGTGTGCGGGGCCTCGCCTTTGTGCTCGCCCATGTAGGCGAGGACGAGCTCGTCGAGTTGGCCCGGCCCGAGGCGTCCGCCTTTCGATTTCGCCTTGGCCGGTTTGCCGCTGCGTTTCGGCTTTGCTTTCGCCTTGGTCTTGGTCATGGTGCCTCCTTGCTCTCGGTGCTTCGGTTCCAGGCTGAGGTCGTGCGTCGCCCGGGATCCGGCCCTGGGTTTTCGTCGGGGTCGGGCATGGCGTCGTCGGGCTCGGGCCACTCGGTCAGGCAGTAGTTGGCCGAGCCGAAGCGCCAGGCGCCCCAGCGCAGGCGCTCGCTCAGCGCAAACCATTCCTCCGAGGTCACCGGCTGGGCCCGATAGAGGAGGTCGTAGGCCTGCTGGGTGGCATCGGTCAGCTCGTCTCTGAAGCCTTCGATCCGAACCGCCGCCTGTTCGCGGGCGTGCCGCCAGGCGCGGTGCTGGGGCGACTCGGGCAGATCGCCCACCTCATCGCTCTCGCGCTCCTCGGCCAGGCGTTTCCGCCCCACCGAGGTGAGGCTCCAGAGCGGCTCGCCCCGTCTCTCCCTGCTGGTCAGCAAGCCGGCTTTGCGCAGCTCTTCGAGCCGGGGAAAGAACAGGCGATTCGTGGGCGGCGCCCACTCGAATCCGAGATGCTCCATGAGGACAGAGGTCGGGACCTCTTCCTCTTGCTCGTGCAGTGCGGCGCGCTCGAGCGCCGCCAGGATGAAGCCGTCGGTGACGGGTCTGTATGCAGACAGCTCGTGCGAGGCGACCTGCTCGGGTGAGGCTGTGCCGATGGGCGTCTCGGCCCCACGCTCGCGAACCAGCATGTCGAGCCGCTCCAGAAGCTCCTCGCAGACTTCCACCGCCCCCCGGAAGCGCCGCCAGCGCTCTTCGACGCTTTCCTCGGGTTCGCGATCGCGCCGCATCGAGAGCGGCGCGCAGCGGGCGTCGCGGCGGAGTCGTTTGAGCGTCTCGACGAGGGTCTCCGCCGGCATGTTCAGCTCGACCGACTCGCGGTCGCACTCGGGCGCCCAGCCGAGTTCCTCCATCAACCGCAGGTCGTCGCCGAGCCACTCGCAGAGCTCCTCGACGGGGACGCCTTCGGCTCTGGCGAGCCGGTGCAGGTTCTCGGCGAGGATCAGCAAACGCCGATACAGCAGGCCGTGCAGTGTGTCGCGCTCGCTGGCGCTGATCGTGAGGGTGGCGACACTCATGCTCGATCGCCCGCCCCGGGGTCGATCTCGGCGAGGACTCCCTCGCAGACTTTCTGGCCGCGTCGAAAGCGCTCGTTCGTCTCGGCGTCCTCTCCATCGCCCTCGGCTCCGCCGAGGACCGTCCTGGATTCGCCGTGCAGGCGCCGAAGCACTTCCATCAGGTCGTGCGCCGGCATCGTCAGCTCGAAGCTCTCGCGCCTCTCGTCCTCACTCCAGCCGATGTCCTCAAGCAGCTCGAAGTCTTCGCTGAACTCCAGCCCGAGCCGGGCGGCTTTGGCGAAGTCCTTGTCGTGCTCCAAGGCGTGCCATAGGTCGCCCACGGAGCCGAGGTGGTTGCGGATCAGCTCATACAGCCCCTCGCGCTGGCGGCGGTCGATCGTGATCGTGGTACCGGGCACTGGCGCCCCTCCTCTCGGTAGGGCACCGAAGGCCGCTGCGACGCCGCCGTCAAATGACTTTGGCGAGTAGCGTTTCGAGTTGCATCGAAGTTTCGGCTTCGGTGCCGGCCCCGGGGCGTGTCAGCGCTGCCGGGGCACTTGCTTATGTCGGTCGAGCGACGTTAGCTCGCCGCGGCATCGGAAGCGAGTGCCGAAAAGCCGAAATCGCCGTCAATCGAGGGCAATCGCCGCGAATAACGCCACTAGTGGCGTTATTCCTGGGCGCCGAAGCGGCCCGCAGACGCGACTTAGGCTTCTAGAAGACGCCGATGTGCAGCGGCTTCCCTGAAGCCCGGAACGAGACTCGAACTCGTGACCCCTTCCTTACCATGGAAGTGCTCTACCAACTGAGCTATCCGGGCGGATCGGTCCACTTTAGCGGCGCGGATCGACCGCCGTCGGGATTGCCTAGCGCTACTCGGCCTCGTCGTCCGTACCCAGCATCTGCTCGACCGCGGCGAGGAAGTCGGCGGCACCGGTGACGTAGCGCTCCGCCTCCTCCTGGCTTGGGGTGACGGCGGAGTAATCGCCGCCCTCGCGGGCGACCTGGGCGTGCTGGGCGAGGGTGAAGAGCGCGGCCTCGAAGGCGTCGACCGTCACGTATTTGATCCGGAAGAGGTTCCACATGCCGCGGTGGGTACGGGCGTTCTCGTCGTCCTCGGAGAGGGTGGCGCGAGCGGCGTAGAGCATCGAGTAGTAGGCCGCGCTGACGGCACCCTCGCGGTGACCCGCGGCGAGGACTTCGCGCGCCATCGCCAGGCGATCGCGCGCCTGGTCGATGAACTCCTCAGAGCGCGGGCTCACGCCGCTCCCCGCGCCTGCTCGCCGTAGCCTGGCAGGGCGTTGCCGTGGAGGATCAACTTGTCGCGATCCACCTCCTGGAAGAAGAAGTCCCGGATCGCGCGACGCTCACCGAGGAATTCGGCGTCGTAGAAGCGCAGCGAGTAGTAGACGGGGCTGTCGCCCTCGGCGTCGGCGATCGCTTCGAGCTGCGGCTGGGCCTCCCAGGCGGCATCGGTGGCATTCCGGCCCGGCCCGACGATCGCCATCATGTCTATGTCCGAGCGGCGGTCGTAGTCGGTCTCCGACGGATCGGCCTCCCCGCGGGCGCGCGAGCCGTAGAGCCAGACGGCCAGCAGATCCTCGCCGAGGTCGGCTTCCAACTGCACGACGATACGCGCAACGGCACGCCGCTCGGTCTTGTTGAGAGTCGCGGTGGAGAGCGTGTTGTCGAGCTGCGTTGGCACACCAAAGAGGATAGGCGGGACCGCCAACGGATCTTTAGGCGGTCTACCCATGACCGAGAAACTAGCTGTCCGAGCGGATGTCCGTCCTGGACCGCTTCAGCCCGTCAGGGCCCGAGCGATGACAAGGGAGGCCGCCAGGGCATCGGAGTCGGGACGGTCGTGGATTGCGGCCTCCAACGCACGAGCCGGCGCGGGCTGGTTCAGCTCATGGAGCTGGGCGGGCAGCTCGGCGCGGGTGAGAGGAAAGACGTCGTGGGCAAGCAGCCACCAGCGGGCGGTGAGCGAGAGGGCGCCGCGGACCTGCTCCAGCGCGGCGGCGTGGTCGCCGCTGGCGAGCAGCCGCTCGGCGAAGTCGAGCGTGCGGCGGGCCTGGCGCAGCTTGCGCTCGGGGTCGGGCCAGAGGTCGCGCTCAGTGGCGTAGACGGCGGCCTCGCGCAGGGCGCCGGAGTCGAAGAGGACGCAGCCGTGGCGCACGGTCCAGTGAGCGAAGTCGTCACCGCGCTCGAGCTTGGCGAGGAACTCGGCGGGCTCGTCGCAGTAGAGGTCGATCTCGGCGGGCAGGGCGCCGAGATCGGGGCGGGCGCCGATCACATGGTAGTCGAGGTCGCTGACGGCGCTGCGTTGCCCCCGCGCCGTGGAGCCGGTGAGGACGAGGGTAGCCGCGCCGTGGCGGCGGGCGCGGGATTCGACCGCGGCGGTGATCGCCGCCAGCGGCGCGCTCTGGTTGCGGGAGGCGCGGCGGCGGTCGGACAGCAAGCGGCTCGCCCACAGCTCCGTGTCGAGGGGGGCGAGCCGGGCGAGGCCGTCGCGCACGGGCGCCGGTTCGCGCCATGCCCTGGTGAGAGTGGCGGTCATGACTCCGCCTCCTCGCCACCGCCGGCGTCATCATCGTCCTCGGCGATACGCACGGCGGTTTCGACCTCGGCCAGCGTCTCCTCGATTTCGATCTCCTCGGCGTCGAGATCCTCGCCCTCGTAGAAGACGGCCTAGCGGAAGTGATTCAGCTCCTGATGCAGCTCGGAGAGGTTCTTGGGCAGGTCGCCGCCGTCGGACTCCTGTCGCGCCTTCGCCAGGTGCTCGCGAGCAACCACCACTTTGGCCTTCGGACCCATGGAATGTCAATGGTAGGCGGCGATGCGGTTGCCGAGCCCGTGGACGTCTTTCCGTCGAGCATGTCGGTCATCGCCCCCACCCAGGGGGAGAGTTTGCGCCGCTGCGGCCTTATTCCCCTGTATGCAAGGGAAGAAAGACGCAGGGAAGGATCTACCGGGGGTGGCGGGGGGCGATTCGCGGCGCGCGCGGGGTGGCGCGGCGTGGGAGCTTGCGCGGCGGCAGCATGGGATCCTCACGCGGCGCGACCTGCTCGCGCTGGGCTACGGATCGGGGGCGATCGAACGCCGCCTCGCCAGCGGCCGGCTGCACCGCGTCGCGCCCGGCGTATACGCGGTCGGGTGGCCGGATCTGACGCCGAAGCAGCGCTGGATGGCGGCGGTGCGGGCGTGCGGGGAAGGGGCACTGCTCAGCCACCGCAGTGCCGCCGCGCTGTGGGGCATCGGCAAGGAGCCCCGCGACTGCGTCGAAGTGAGCGTGCGGCGCCGGCGCAAGGGACGGCGTGCCGGCATCAAGGTACGGGCCCGGCCGTCCCTGCCGGCGGGTGATGTCGTCCGCCGCGATCTGATCCCGGTGACATGCCCGGCGCGAACGCTGCTCGACCTGGCGACGGTGCTGTCCAGGCGCGCGCTGGAGCGGGCCGTCAACGAGGCGGACAAGTTCGATCTGATCGACCCCGAGGCGCTGCGCGCCGCGCTCGAAAACCACACGGGCGAGCCGGGTGTCCGGCCCCTGCGGACGCTGCTGGACCGCCACACTTTCCGCCTCTCCGACACCGAACTCGAAGTCCGCTTCCGCCCGATCGCGGCCGCCGCCGGGCTGCCTCCCCCGCAGACGAAAGCGGGCTTGAACGGCTATGAGGTCGACTTCTTCTGGCCGGAGCTGCGGCTGGTCGTCGAGACCGATGGCCTGCGCTATCACCGGACGGCGTCCACCCAGGCGCGTGACCGCCGCCGCGACCAGCTACACACCGCCACCGGCTACACGGTCCTCCGCTTCACGCACTACGAGGTCCGGTACGAGCCCGCCCACGTGCGACGAATCCTCGAGCTGACCGCACGCGGACTCGACTAGCTAGGCGCCAGTTGCGCCTACGACCCCGGCGAAACAATGAGTTCGATCGGACGTTGGACCGATGGACCACCGAACTGAAACTTTTCCTACAGACACGTGACGCAACGAATCACGAAGGGTCGGGGCGTCAAGCGCCCCGCGGCAACTCGCCCCAACGCTGAACCAGAAGATCGGAGTGAGGGTCTGGGTGCTCCTCGGTCAGACCGACACGATCGCACAGCGCCAGGCTGCGCTGGTTGCGACGGTCGACGCGGACAAAGGCGCGCGGATGCCGACCCAGGGAGAGCATTTGCTTGAAGACCGCGAGGAGCATCAACTCGCCCAGCGAAATCTCCCGCCCTTCTGGCAACTGTACGAGACTGCCGCGGGCCTGCAAGGAGACCGCCACTACCTCGGTGTAGCCGACGTCGGGCTCGAGGGTTGGCTCGATGTGGTGGGCGCCGACTACGAGTACGGTTCCGCCCAGGTCGGTGCCGATCAGCATCCGTCCGTCGAAGCGTGGCGGCGATGCCAGGTAGCGTCGAGGCAGGGGACCGCGAATCTGCTCCTCAACCACCTCCTCCCACGGTGCCCTTGAACTACAACGAAAGGCGGCGAGGGCGGGGAGATCGTCCGCCGTCAAGGTCCTGACCAGGACCTCGTCAGGCTTCACCTAGCGTCGGGGATGCCGTCTGGGATCGCGATCGTGGGATTGCCCGTCACAACCAGCGCCTGCGGATCGACATCAGCGAGCACTTTCCCCCAAGCCGTCCCGTAGATATCGGTGGGGGTTGCGCCGGCGCGGGCGCCCGCGACGAGCGCGAAGGCGTCGGCGGCCTCTTTCTCGCTCATCTCGGAGATGACCTGCTGGAGGCGTTCCTTGACCGTCATAGCCTCCATTCTACCGAGGTAGTCGGAGTGCTCTTAGGAGATCTGGAAGGCGAAGTAGCATGTGCAAAAGAGGGCAGCAGAGCGATTGGGCCACGAAACGCCTGGCCATGCCCAAACGCCGCTACCTCCGCCTCGCCATTCGTGCCTGTCTCGAACCGAAGCGACGATCCGCACCATGGAAGTGCTCTACCAACTGAGCTATCCGGGCGCTGGGATCAACTTTAGCGGCGATCTTCGTTGCTCGTTGACGGCTATTCGGCGGACTCGCCGGGGGGATCGAGCATCTGCTCGACCGCCGCGAGGAAGTCTCCGGCGCCCTCGACATAACGCTCGGCTTCCTCCTGGCCAGGGGTGACGGCTTGGTAATCGCCGCCCTCACGGGCCACCTGGGCGTGCTGGGCCAGCGTGAAGAGGGCGGCGTCGAACGCGTCGGTGGTCACGTACTTGATCCTGAACAGGTTCCAGGTCCCCCGATGGCTGCGGGCGTTCTCGTCGTCCTCCGACAGCGTCGCGCGAGCGGCGTAGAGCATCGAGTAGTAGGCGACGCTGCGGTGATCGGCGGCAAGGGCCTCACGGGCGGCGGCCAGCCGGTCACGCGCCTGCTCGATGAACTCCTCAGATCGCGGGCTCACGCGGCGGCTCTCCCGCTCGCCCCAGGGTAGTCGAGCCGTTGGCCGTAGAGCACGATCTTGTCACGGTCGACCTCCTGGATGAAGAAGGAGCGGATCTCGCGGCGCTCGCTCAGCCAGGCGGTGTCGAGGACGCGCAAGGAGTAATAGACGGGGCTGTCGCCGACGGCGTCGGCCTCTTCTTCGACCATCGGCAGCGCCCAGCGGCGCGCCGCCTCCGTGTCGATCGACGTAGCGACGATCGCGAGCAGGTCGATGTCCGAGCGCAGGTCGGGGTCGGTCTCGTAGGGGTCGGCCTCCCCGCGAGCGCGCGAGCCGTACAGCCAGACCGCCAACAGACCCCTACCCAACTCCCGGGACATGCGGTCGAGCAGACGCTTCACCACACGGCGCTCCCGGAGGGTGAGGGAACCCTCGCTGACCACGTTGTCGACCGTTGCGCCCACAAGCACAGAGGATAGGTGGCGCGACGGAGCGTGGTGCGGCGCCGGCCCCGCTGACGGCCACGGATCGGGGCGCCTGAGGCGTTTCCATCTTGGCAAAGCGGCAGGGAAGAGGTGGCTAGATCTGCGTAGCGATAACTCCGATCAACGCGGCGATGATGCCGCCGCCGACCACGAACTGAACCCGGTACAGGCCGACGAACCTGCTGTTGACGCCGTCGAAGCCCGATTTCATCTCCGAGCCCAGGTCGCGGATCTCCCCTTCCACCTTGTCGAAACGCTTATCAACCCCGTCGAAGCGCCGGTTGACCTCGTCCCGGAAGTCGTCCATCCGCTCGTCGGTCCACTCATCTCTCATCTTGTACATGCTGACAGACGCTACGACAACAAGACGCGCGAGTGGCGCGCGCAGATGAAATCTTCTGACTCAGCTCTGTGACGAAAGCGTGGCGGCCAGCCCAGCCTCGAGCTCGGGCAGACCCCCCGCTTCGCCGGCGACAACGCCCTTGCCGGCCAGGGCGAGCAGGCCGGCCGTGCGGACCCAGTCGGTTCCGAGCCGCTCAGCGAGAGCCTCGACCAGCGCTGCGTGAGCATCGACTCCCTCCGGTCCGGCGGCGAGGACAGGCCCCGCTGATCACGCCAAGAAGCGCTGCCGCCCGCTCGATGTGGAATAGCAACACCCACCCATCGCGACGTCGGGCAGCTGGTCCGGAACCCCGCACCAACGCTCGCGGTGCGCCGCGGCGTGAGCGAGGAGCACCGGCGCCTCGTCGTAGCCGGAACCGCCCGGCGCGACATCGGGCGACTGCCGGAGAGGTACGCGGCCGCGATCGTCGAGCTGCTGCCGGCGATCGCCGCCAACCCGCAGCGGCTGGGCAAGCCCTTGAAGTTCGAGTTGGAGGGGCAATGGGCGGCGCGGCGCGGGCCATACCGGATCGTCTACACGCTGGACGAGGAGGCGCGCACGGTCACGGTGCTCGCCGTCGCCCACCGGGCGGACGTCTACCGGCCGCGGTAGTCAGGAGCGTGCCGGGCGCGAGGGAGGGCGCGCGCCCGGGCTTGGTCGGGCTCGGCTGGAACCAAATCTAAGCGGCTGCGGTGGCGCGGCGGCGCGCCTGAGAGTAGAGGGTCTCGGGAGCGATGTCAGCTTCGTTGGGCCAGAAGATCGTCTGGCGCTCCGCGTAGACGTCCAGGCGGCGGAAGAACTCTGAGGTCACGCAGCGGCTCGGAGACGCCGGTGAGCGCGATGACCACGCGCGCCGCGACACTCCCGTGCCGCGGCGCGCGTGCACTGCATCAGGCCAGACTCTTCGTCTTAGGGTTCGATCGCGAGCTTGACCGGATCTTCGCCTTCGCTCAAGACCGTCGTTGCGCTAGCAATTCCCACGGCCGGCCCATTGAACGTCTGGGCGTGCAGGGTGCCGGCGGCTTGGACATCTGCGAAGCTCGTCAGTATTCGCGAGCCTTCGTTGTCCACCGTCGCCGGGAACGAGCCGACGAGTTTACGCGGGGCGGTGCTTATCCCACAGCCTTCGACGTTGTATTCGGCGACCACTTCGCCAGTGCCCTGGAGCGACAGCGTCGGTTTGAGCTCTGAGCTGGATTCCCCCGGCGATTTGGCCGTCAGGCTGGGGAAGGTGAATTTGTTGCCCCCCAGTTTGCAGCCGCTCGGTTCGAGCATGGTGCAACCGGTCAGAGCCAGCGCGTAGCCTTCGATCGCGGCCTGGGTGTCCGTGTTGCTGAGCGTCCCACTGCCGGAACCCTGCGAGCAGTAGATGCTCCACACAACGCCGCCCGAGACCCAACCGATGTAATAGCCGCCGTTCTGGCTCGCGGTAAACGGGGTCGAGGTCGGCCGCAGCCAAGAGGTCAGGCTGCTGTCCCATGTGTACCAGCTGAGGCTGGCGGTGACCGCTTTGCTGGCGTTGGATTCGGCGACCGTGCTGCCGGTCGAATCGGTCGCGGTCACAGCGACCTTCAGGGCCTTGCCCTGATCGGCGGCGACCGGAGTGTAGGTGGCGGACGTGGCGCCGAGATCACTGCGCAGCGCACCCGAACAGCGCTTCCATGCGTACGTGTAGGTGAGCGAGTTGGCCTGCACGTTCTGACCGCCCTGTTCGATCCCGATCGAACCGGTGGCGGTAGCTTCGGGCCCTTTTGCGCTGCCGCCGCGCAGGTGGCCTTCCGAGGTGGTTTCGGCGTTGAATTCAATCTGTGAGCCGGTGTTCGAGTAGATGCCGTCGATGTATCCGACCATTTTGTACGTTCCGACAGATACGCACCCGGGTGCGCCCGCTTTGCTGATCGTGAAGACGCCGAGGTTGGTGCCGCTCGGGGAGATCGTGAGCTTGGATCGCCTTCGACTTCGGTCAACTCGATTTTCACCGGAACCGCCGACCCTTCCGTCACCGCGCAGGCCGGATCCGCGGAAACGCAGCCGGTGTATTCGATTTCGCCGCTGCCGGTGCCGCTTTCACCGCCCGTCGGGTTTTCGATCGAGGCGCCGCTCACGGCCGTACCGCAGGTGAAGGACACTGAGGCGCCTGCGCTGACGAACGAGTAGTTGACGTCATCGGCCGTCCGCCGTGACGCTGGCGCTTTCGCCTTCTTCGAGCGCCACCCCTTCGTCATCTAGCCAATGGACGGCCGCGGTGCTGTTCCAGCTACCGGTCGTCGCGGTTGCTTCTTCGACACCTTGGGCGTAGTCGGGGAAATGCTCGGCACGGCCGTGTTCGTCGGTGCGCCGAAGGCAGTGCCGGCAAATGCTCCAAGCAAAAGCATGGCCACAAGCGCAGCCAAGCCGGCTGCTTTCCCGGGGCCACCGAGATACATGGGTCTTCCAATCGTCATTCCGTAGAACTCCCTCCCCCAGAGTGAAACTGGGTATCGGTTGATCGTCACGATGCATGGCCACCGTCTCAACCGCCTGCGGTTTGCCGCTTGGGCGATTTGCTCAACCGACACCCGGATTTTCGGGATCTTGCTCAGCGACTCAGGTCACCTGTCAGCGGGGAGCTCCTCGAGGCGCAGTGCGACTTCCAGATCAGCGGCGCACGAGCTCAACGGGCGACCCAGTTTTCGCTCGACCGCGGCAAGGCGGCCGGCGACCGTGTTGCGACTGCTCGAGAGGGCCGCCGCGGCCGAGGTGACGTTCCGATCGCTGGCGAAGTAAGCCCGAAGCGTCCCGCGCAGGACGGCGCCGCGGTCGCGCCCGTCTTCCAGCGGAGCAAGGTACAGCTGGTGCAGGGATGCGACGGCAAGCTCGTCCTGCATCACCGAAGCGAGCAGGGCTACGTCCGCGTAGCGCACGATGGGCTCCTCGACCCGGGCCGCCACCGAGAGCGCCGCCCGGGCCTGGCGGTGGCTGAGCCGCCAACCGGCGAGGCCGCTGTCGGGCTCGCCGAGCGCCAGGGTCACCCGTCGGGGCCACTGCGAAGAAAGCGCGAGCGCGAGCCGCTCGGCATCGAGGGGCTGTTGTCCGCCCAGCCAGGCCCAGACCTCGTCCTTATCCTCCTCGCGCTCGACCGCCAACAGGCGACGGTCGAGCGATCCGGCGAGCTCGCGGAGAGCCTCGCCCGCGCGGGGCCCCACCGCGATTGCACCGAGATGCCAGCCCTCGATGTCACAGTCAAGCTCGGCCGTATCGAGCAACTCGCCGCCGAGCAGGCGTTCGATGCGCGCGGCCTTGCGCCGCTCGGCGCTTTCAGGGCGGCGCTCCGTCTCCTCGGCGTAAGCCGCGGAGACGGCCGCCAGCAGCCGGTCGAGGATCGCCGCCTGGGAGCGCAGGAGGCGCTTCAGCGCCGCTCGGTCGAGACGCTCGGCCCGCTCCGTCTCCTCGATCAGGAAGTCGTCCAGCAGCGTATGGCCCGCCAGGTAGCGGCGCAGCACGGTGTCGAGGCCGACCCCCGAACGGGCGGCGAGGCGAGCCTGGGCGAGGAGCGGCTCGGGGAGCGCCGGCGCGGCCTCCTCACCGTGCTCGATCGCCGCCAGGCCGAACTCCAACCCAGTCGCAACCGCACTGCGCAGGCCCTCGGCATACTCAGGCCCGCCACCGCGCGGCAAAGCCGTGACAGTGTGGATGCGCAGCAGGGTCGCCGCCTCGATCTCCGCGCGCCGCCCGCGCAGGCGCCGGGCCAGCTCTGTGCGGGGGTCGGCGCTCAGCGGCGCTGATGCCTCTTGTGCTTGCGCTTCTTGCCCCGCTTGCACTTAGTCGCCCGCACCACCGGCTTCGCCGTATACCGCCTGCCGTTGTGGGCGCTGAAGCGCGCCAGGGCCCGGTAGCGGCGGGCGCAGAGGTTTTGGGAGTTGACCACCAGTCCCCGCTTGCCGCCGAAGAGGACGAGGCGGAACTGGGTGACGGGTGCGTCAGGGGCGCCTTCGAAGGTGTTTCTGAGCGCGCCCTTGACCGCATCGGTTTTGCCCGCGAGGGCGAAGCGGATCGGTTGGGAGGCGGGGCCGTGCAGGGCCACCAACAAGTCGGGCAGCTTGTGGTTAGAGGAGCGCAGGTAGACGTTGCCGGTGAGCTGTTCGCCCAGCAGCGGCGTGGAGGCCCAGGCGCGGCCATAGACAGAGCCCTTGGGGCAGCGCTCTCCCCCGCCCGCTCCGGCGTTGAACTGGACCCTGGTGCAGATCGTCCTGATGTGGGCCTGGTCTAAGAAGGCCGATCTGGGCAGGCGCACCTGGGCGGTGGAGACGTTGGCGTCCCCCGCCCTGGGGCGCAGGGTGGCGATCAGCTTCGGGTTCTTGCCTCGCTTCGTGCCGCCCTTGAGGATCACCGAGAGGCGGGGCTTGAAGGCAAGGCCCTTGCAGGAGCCGACCTGAAAGCGGTTTGAGAGCTCTGCGGCCTGCCCCGTGGTCGAGGTCACCGTGGCGCTGACCGCCTTTGCCTCACACGAGGTCGGGTTGAGCGTGAACTGGTCATGGTCTACCTGCACCGATACCGAGCGCAGGTCGAGCGGGATGCCGTGCAGGATCGTCGGCAGGGGATCGCTTTTGACCGTGACCTGGGCGGTCTCTTCGTCGATGTAGAGGGCTGCTCTGACCACTACCGTGCCGAGGTCGAAGGGCCCGGCTATCGCCGGGGTGACGATCGCCAGGGAGAGCGGGGCGCCTTTGTAGGGGCCTGCGAGGTAGGCCTTGCCTCCCACGTGGTAGGGGGTGGGGCCGGCGCCGGCTCCCGCGATCACGGTTCCGACCTCTGAGGCCGCGGGGCAGGAGGGGGATGCCGCCTCGGTGGCGCCCTGGCCCTCGCCCGAGCGCGAGGCCGCCTGGGCGATCTCGGCCTCGGCGCAGGGCGGGATCCCGGCGAGGCGGCCGCTCAGGCCCGGCGGCAACTCGGCCGCGATCGAGCTGAAGCGCTGGGAGCCGTCGTTGCGCGAGAGCCGCAAGACGAAGGGCGAGTAGGAGCCCGCGATCGGGATCGTGGTCCCGGCGCTGAGCGTCGGCGCGTGGGGCAGCTGGGCCTCGCTTGCCGCGCAGGGCGCCCCGTTTGCCCCCGAGGAGATCGTGAAGGGGGCGCTCCTGACCGTCGCGGCGTCGGGGTCAGAGAAGGGGTAAAGCTTGACGGTGGTGGTGTAGTCCCCGCAGGTGGGTGGGGTGATCAGCGGCGCGCGGGGGCCTTCGCGCAGGCGCACCTCAAAGCCCGAGTAGGGGATCGGGGGGAGATCGTCGAAGGTCGTCTTCAGCTGCCCGCTCACCGGGTCGGTCTCGATCAGCCCCGCCTGCTTGGCCAGGGCGCCGCGCTGGGGGGCTTCGGCGACGATGTAGAGGGCTAGGAGGGAGTCAAAGGGGTTGTCGTGGGGGGCGGCGAGGTAGAAGGAGCCTTCGATCGCTTCTTGCAGCAGCGGCGTGTGGACGGTGAGGGTGCCGATCTTCGAACTCTCCGGGCAGCCCTGGCCGGGACCCGAGATCGCGCTCGCGGCTTTGTATTGGTCAAGGGTGCAGACGCCCTGGCCGTTGACCGCGGCGGGGTTGGCGGTGATCCCCGGGGGCAGGGTGACTTCGGTCTTGAGCGGCTGGGTTTCGCTGACCGCGCCTTCTTTGTCGTTGAGCAGCCCCTCGTTGGGAAAGGCCAGCGAAAAGCCCAGCCCGGCGGGGGATTCGGCCGCGGCGGTACTCGGGCCGGCGAGCGCCTCGGGTGAGAAGGGAACCGCTTCGCAGCCGCTCAGGGGCTGGGGGTTGGCGCCTTCGTCGAGCAAAAAGGCGCTGGCGGGGACAAAGGCGCCGGGGGCGAGTTTGGAGTCCACCTGCACGTCCAGCCGCGGCGGGGAATCGCAAGAGGTCGGCAGGGTGAAGAAGGGCAGCTTTGCCTCATTGCTTTCTTCACCGCCAAAGTGGCCGCGTTCGGGGTCGTGGCTTTTATCGGCGGGGGTGCCCCAGATCGTCGCCGTCACCGAGCTGGATTCAAGCGGCACGTTGGAGGCCCGCACCCGCACCCCGTAGCCGTCTTCGGTCCTGACCGAGGCGGTCAGCAGGGCGGTGTATTCATCGGCGCTGAAGCCCAGCTGTCCCGCCACACCCGGTGGCGGGACGAGGTTGTAGATGGGGCCGAAGGCTTCGCTTTTGAGGCCCGGTGAGATCGTCCGCAAGACGCCCACCTGGGTGCCGGGGGGGCAGTGTGGGAGTGGGCCTTCGAAGTCCTGTCGCGGGCAGGTAGGGACCGTCTGGGGGTTGAACAGCAGCCCCGGCGGCAGGTCGGTGATCGCTTCGCGCAGTTCCCCGCCTTCGGTCTTGCCGTCGGCGTCGGTCTTCAGCTCGAAGTGCAAGACGAAGGCGTAGGGGTGAGAGCCGGCCTGGGTTTCCAGGGTCCCGTTTTCCCTTTCGGGGGCAAAGAACAGCGAGTCGGGGACAAAGCCGAAGTCGGCCTTTGCCAGGGCCGGGAAGGCCCCCCAGGCCAACAGGCAGAGGCTCAGGGCGAGCAGGCGGGGGCGACTCACGATCGCCCGCCCCGCTTGTTCTTGTTGTGCTTGCGGTGCTTGTGCTTGCGGTGCTTCTTTGCCTTGGAGCGCCTGTGCCCGCGGCGCTTCACGCAGCGGCCCTTGCGCTTGACCTTGCCTTTCCTGCAGCGCTTGGAGGCCGCCACGTTGCCGGGCCCCGAGAAGCTCGGGGAGGCCGGGGTCGGTTCGGCCGGCGGGATCTGCAGGGGCAATTCGGCCGGCGGGGATTCGGGGGCCACGGCAAAGCCGCCGCCCACGCGGGCGTCATAGAGGTCGAGCAGGTCGTCTTTGTCTTGGGCCACGAGCCGGTCGCGGGTGGTGAAGAAGACGTTTTCCCCGCCGGGGTCGGCGGCGAGGAAGTTGGAGTCGACGGCTTCGCGCCCGGCGGAGATCAGGGTCAGGCAGCCGCCGGAGCGGGTGCAGCTGCCGAGCCCCTGGGGCTCGAGCTGATAGACGTCTTCGACCCCGCCGTTGGTGTCGTGGGGGCTGAGGGAGTCCTGGCTGTCGAAGAAAAGGCGCCCGGAGTCGGTCAGGTAGCGCGGGGGGGGCAGCCAGTCGGGGCCTTCCAGGCGCCGCAGGGTGCTCCAACCCAGGGTCGCGGCGCCGGTCGGGTTGCAGGAGGGGCAGCTGAGCTTGCCGCTCTGGGAGTCATAGAGGAAGACCTCCGGGCAGGGGGCCGGTTCATAGCCGGCGGCGTTGTCGTCTTCGCAGAGCCCGACGTTGTCATAGCCGGTCAGCGGGGCCTGGGAGAGGAAGGCGAGGTAGCGCCCGGCGGGGCTCGCCTGGGCGGTGCGATTGGAGGGCACGGGGTCCCAGCTGTGGGCGAGGATGTGGCTGCCGCCGCCGTCATCACCGTCGTCGAGCTGAGCGATGAAGTGCAGCTCCCCTTCGGTCCAGCTGTAGAGGTTGTTTTTGCCGGCCGCGGCGGCTTCGCAGACCTCCCCTTCGGCGCCCTCGCGGCAGTTTTCCTCGCCGCCGCTCAGCACCGCGGTGTCGAGGAAGTAGAGGTGGGAGAGATCGTCGCTTTGCCCGGCGATGCCGAGGAAGCCGCCTTCGCCTGCGCTCAGGTCGGTGGTGGTTTCGGTCTCGAGGTCATAGAGGTGGCCGTTGGCGAGCAGGACCTTCGAGCCGTCGGTCGCGGCGGCGAGGAATTCCCCGGTGTCGGGGATTTCCCGCGTCGCCACCCCGCCTTCGCGCACGTAGAGCTGCCCGGTGTGATCGGCAAAGAAGGCGCGTGAGCCGTCGGTGGAGATCGGGTGGGCGCTGCCGGGCGCAAAGGAGGCGCCGGGTTCGGTCGTTTCGTTGCCGACCCCGACGTTGACGAGCCGAAGCTGGCCGCTTGGGCGCTGCCATTCATAGAGGTTGAAGCTGCCGTCGCCGCCGTCGATCGCCGCCGGGGCGATGCCGGGGAGCGCGGCGGTGAGGGCGTCATCGGCGGCGAAGAAGACGCGCGAGAGGTCCGCCGAGGCGCCGGTGTAGCGCAGCGTGAACTGGGTCGCCGGGCGGTTTGGCGGCCCCGAGCCGATCAGCGCCGAGATCGCGAAGGGCGGGGTGCTCGGCTGGGCGTAGAGGTTTTCGTATTCGGGCGGGCCCGCGGGGTCGAGGACCGGCCGCAGCGGTTCTTGGCTCAAGAGCGCGCGCCCCAGGCCTTCGTCATAGGCCTTGTAGCCGCCGCCGCCCCTGCTGAACAAAAGCCCGGGGGTGGGGTTGGCGCTCTGCCAGCCGCTGAGCGGGTCGCGGCGGGCGATGTAGGCGTTGACGGCCGCCGCCCCCTCGCCGGGGGAAAACGGGGTCCCCTCATAGGCCACCGCGTCCCCGCTGGGGGCGCTTTGCATCGGAAAGCGCCCCGAGTAGGTGCCCGGCTTGCATTCGGCTTCTGAGCCGCAGCTGGAGATCTGCGGCTCGGCCGGCAAGACCTGCCCGCCGTGCTTTTGCGCCGGGCTGACCAGCTCATAGGCGCGGTTGTCGGGCAGTAGCGCCGAGCTGAACGGATAGGTGTGAAAGCCCTGGGAGGACCCGACCGTCTCACACAGCGATTCGGCTTCGGCCGGGCAGCCGCTGCTGGTTGCCACCACCCGGTAGCGGTAGGCGGTGTCCGCCGCCAGGGAGCCGAGGGTGACCCCCACCGCCTGCGGGGAGCCGGTGCCCGCCAGGTAGGCGCCGCCTGCCGGCGCTTCTTTGGCGTTGGCAAAGCTTTCCCCGTCTTCTTTGTAGGCGGCGTCGGTGAGGTACTCGAAGACGTAGTGGGTTTTGAACCCCGCCGGGTCGACGATCGCCCCCAGCTGAGCGGAGGTCGCCTTCACCTTTTCCACCGCCTCCCCGGAGATCTGCGGCGGGCTTTCCTGCAGCGGCGCGAAGATGTAGCCGAGCGAGCTCTGGCCTTTTTCTCCTTCCCCGGAGTCTGGAGTTGGTCTCGGCGCCCCGCCGTAGAGCGTCCCTTCCGGGCGCCCCGCCGAGAATTCCCGCCTCGGGTCATATGCCAGCCCCCACAGGTCATCGCGTTCGGGCGCCACTTCATACTCCCCCACCTCTTCTTCGCCCCCCGGCCCTTCGAACTTTTCCGTCGCCGGGTTGCACGGCCCCAGCTCGTGCACCGTCTTTCGCGCGAAGCCCGTTTCGATCCTGAGACTGAAGAAGAACACCGACCCGCTCACCGGGTCCACCGTGATCGCCGTGATCCCGCCTTTTTTGTGTTTGTAGGTGCAGACGGGTGGGTCGGTTGGCTGCCCCGGGTCATACATTTCCACGTAGGTCGACGCCGAGGCCACGTAGAGGTTGCCCGCCGCGTCGGCCACCGGCTCCGTCGGCCGGCCGCCGCCGCTCAAAGCCCCGCCGCCACGTCTTCCCCGCCCGCGTATTCGTATTCGCTGAACACCCCCGGCGTCACCGGCTTGTACTTCGCCAGCCGGTGAAACGGCGCCCGAACGTCTTCATCGAAGACGTAGACCTCCCCCGCCCCGTTCACCGCGATCGCCCCCGGCAATTTCGAGCCGTGGATTTTTGCCGGGCTCGCCGCCACGCTTTCCCCGAACGGCGCCAGTTCCCCGAAGCGGGTGATTTCACTCGACCCGTCGGGGCTGTAGGCGACGATTGCTTTCAGCCCGGCTTCGGTTTCCCCGCTGGCGACGTAGACGTTGCCGCTGGTCTCGTCGACGTCGACGTCGACCGGCTGCCGGACTGCTTCCACCCACGGCGCGCACGGGGTCAGCGCTTTGCCTTCCCCGTCGACCCCCAGCCCCGGACCGCAGCGTGCGTAAGCGCCGCCTTCTTTCGGTCACTTCCCAACGCAGGCTGAATTCCAGACCGCCGGGCGTCGGCACGAACATCGCCACCCGCGTCGGCGCTCCCGGCCGCCTTCGTCGCCGCATAAACCGTCCCTTCCGGCACCCCCCCCGCGCCGGTGTAGTTGACCGCCATGCCGCCGACGCCGCCGAGCTGCACTTCTTCGATGAATTCTTCGCTTTCCACCGGCGCGCATGGTTGGGCCGGGGATTCTTCAGTAGCCGCAAGTCCCCCGGCAAAGCATCCGACCTGCTCGAGCGCCGCCTGTGCCGGGGCGGCGCTCAGCAGCCAAAGGCAGGCGCTCGCGAGCAGGGCTGCGGCGATGGCTGCCACGCGGCGGGCGCTGGTCGGCTTGTGGGCGCTCTGGGTCATCTACTCGTTCCCCGGTTGGCGCGTGCGCTCCCGCGCTTGTGCCCCTTGCCCTTCTTATGCCCCTTGCACCTCACGTGCAGCTTCGGCTTGAGTTCATAGCGCTTGCCGTTTTGGCCGCTGAACTTGGCGGTGGCCTTGTGGGTGCCCTTGCAGATGTTGGTCGAGTTTTCGAGCAGGCTCTTGCGGCCACCCGGCAGCTTCAGCACCACCTTGGAGAGGGGGGCGTCGGGGAGGGCTTCGAAGCTGTTGCGGATCCCGCCCTTGACCGAGTCGACGCGGCCGACGGAGCTGATCACCAGGGGCTGGGTGGCGGGGCCCCTGACCACGGCGACGAGGTCGGGCAGCTTGTGGGAGGAGGAGCGCAGGAAGACCGGGCCCGACAGGGTGTAGTCGAGCAGGGGGCTGGTGGCCTGAGACGTGGCCGTAGACGGAGCCGGCGGGGCACTGCTCTCCGGCGCCCGCCCCGGCGGCGAACTGGACCCGGGTGCAGATGGTGCGGATGTGGGCCTGGGCGAGGAACTCCGAGTGCGGCAGGGCGACCGCGAGCGAGGCGATGTTGGCATCGCCTGCGCGGGGTTGCAGGATCGCGGTCAGGGCCGGGTTGCCGCCGCGCCGGGTCGCGCCCTTGAGCTTCAGGGTCAGCTTGGGCTTGAAGTCAAGGCCGCGGCAGGAGCCGACCTGGAAGCGGTTTGAGAGGGCGACGGTGGCGCCGGTGGTCGAGGTCAGCTGGGCGCCGATCGCCTTCTCTTCGCAAGCAGGTCGGGTTGAGGACGAAGCCCTGGCGTTCCATGCGCACCGCGACCGAGCGGACGTCGAGCGGGACGCCGTGCGAGGATCGTCGGCAGCGGGTCGCTTTGGACGCTGACCTCGGCGGTTGACTGGTTGACGTAAAGGGCGGCGCGCACGGTGACGACTCCGAGGTCAAAGGGCCCGGCGATCGCCGGGGTGATGATCGCCAGGCTGAGCGGGGCGCCTTTGTAGGGGCCGGCGAGGTAGGCGTTGCCTTGGACGTAGTAGGGGGTCGGGCCCGCACCGGCTCCGGCCACCACGGTGCCGACCTGGGAGGCCGCGGGGCAGGAGGGGGAGGCTGCCTCCAGCGCGCCTTGTCCTTCGGCGGTGCGCGCCGCCGCGACGGCGATCGCGGACTCCGGGCAGTAGGGGATGCCGGCCAGGCGCGCCGACCAGGCCCCGGGGCAGGGATGCGGCCAGGGAGCCGAAGCGCTGTTCGCCGTCGTTGCGGGCGATCTTGAAGACGAAGGGCGAGTAGGAGCCGGCGATCGGCACCGTGGTCCCGGCGGTGAGGGTGGGCGCGAAGGGCAGCTGGGCCTCGCTGGAGGCACACGGCGCGCCGCCGGCGCCGGAGTTGATCGTGAAGGGGGCGCTCTTTTGCACCGGGGTGCCGGGCTCGGCGAAGGAGTAGAGCTTGACGGTGGTGGTGTAGGGGCCGCAGGTGGGCGGGGTGATCAGCGGCGCGCGGGGGCCTTCGCGCAGGTGCACCTCAAAGCCCGAGTAGGGGATCGGGGGGAGATCGTCGAAGGTCGTCTTCAGCTGCCCGCTCACCGGGTCGGTCTCGATCAGCCCCGCCTGCTTGGCCAGGGCGCCGCGCTGGGGGGCTTCGGCGACGATGTAGAGGGCTAGGAGGGAGTTGAAGGGGTTGTCGTGGGGGGCGGCGAGGTAGAAGGAGCCTTCGATCGCTTCTTGCAGCAGCGGCGTGTGGACGGTGAGGGTGCCGATCTTCGAGCTCTCCGGGCAGCCCTGGCCGGGACCCGAGATCGCGCTCGCGGCTTTGTATTGGTCAAGGGTGCAGACGCCCTGGCCGTTGACCGCGGCGGGGTTGGCGGTGATCCCCGGGGGCAGGGTGACTTCGGTCCGCACCGGCTGGGTTTCGCTGACCGCGCCTTCTTTGTCGTTGAGCAGCCCCTCGTTGGGAAAGGCCAGCGAAAAGCCCAGCCCGGCGGGGGATTCGGCCGCGGCGGTGGTCGGGCCGGCGAGCGCCTCGGGTGAGAAGGGAACCGCTTCGCAGCCGCTCAGGGGCTGGGGGGCGCCGCCTTCGTCGAGCAAAAAGGCGCTGGCGGGGACAAAGGCACCGGGGGCGAGTTTGGAGTCGACCTGCACGTCCAGCCGCGGCGGGGAATCGCAAGAGGTCGGCAGGGTGAAGAAGGGCAGCTTTGCCTCATTGCTTTCTTCACCGCCAAAGTGGCCGCGTTCGGGGTCGTGGCTTTTATCGGCGGGGGTGCCCCAGATCGTCGCCGTCACCGAGCTGGATTCAAGCGGCACGTTGGAGGCCCGCACCCGCACCCCGTAGCCGTCTTCGGTCCTGACCGAGGCGGTCAGCAGGGCGGTGTATTCATCGGCGCTGAAGCCCAGCTGGGCGACCACCCCCGGCGGCGGGGTGAGGTTGTAGATGGGGCCAAAGGCTTCGCTTTTGAGGCCCGGTGAGATCGTCCGCAAGACGCCCACCTGGGTGCCGGGGGGGCAGTCGGGCAGCGGGCCTTCGAAGCTCTGGCGCGGGCAGGTGGGGACCGCGGCGGGGTTGCCGAGCATCCCCGGGGGCAGGTCGGTGATCGCTTCGCGCAGTTCCCCGCCTTCGGTCTTGCCTTCGGCGTCGGTCTTCAGCTCGAAGTGCAAGACGAAGGCGTAGGGGTGAGAGCCGGCCTGGGTTTCCAGGGTCCCGTTTTCCCTTTCGGGGGCAAAGAACAGCGAGTCGGGGACAAAGCCGAAGTCGGCCTTTGCCAGGGTCGGGAAGGCCCCCCAGGCCAACAGGCAGAGGCTCAGGGCGAGCAGGCGGGGGCGGCTCATGCTCGCCCGCCCCGCTTGTTCTTGTTGTGCTTGTTGCTCTTGTTCTTGTGGCGCTTGTGGTGCTTTGAGCGCTTGTGCTTTTGCTTTTTCACGCACTTGCCCTTGCGCCGGACCTTGCCCTTCTTGCAGCCCTTGGGCGGGGGCACGTTGCCGGGGTCCTGCAGGGTCACCGAGGAGGGCGGAGCTTCGGGGGTCGCGGGCGGTGGGGGCTGGCAGCCTTCGCCGCTGCATCCGCCCGGCGTCAGTTCCGATTCGAAGGCAAAGCCGCCGCCCACGCGGGCGTCATAGAGGTCGAGCAGGTCGTCTTTGTCTTGGGCCACGAGGCGGTCGCGGGTGGTGAAGAAGACGTTTTCCCCGCCGGGGTCGGCGGCGAGAAAGTTGGAGTCGACGGCTTCGCGCCCGGCGGAGATCAGGGTCAGGCAGCCGCCGGAGCGGGTGCAGCTGCCGAGCCCCTGGGGCTCGAATTGATAGACGTCTTCGACTCCGCCGTTGGTGTCGTGGGGGCTGAGGGATTCCTGGCTGTCGAAGAAAAGGCGCCCGGAGTCGGTCAGGTAGCGCGGCTGGGGCAGCCAGTTGCCTCCCAGGGTCAACCGCAGCGAGCTGTGGCCAAGTACCGCGGAGCCACTGGGGTTGCAGGAGGGGCAGGTGAGATCGCCGCTTTGGGAGTCATAGAGAAAGACCCGCGAGCAGGGGAAGTCGACTGCTTCCCCCGTTTCGCCGATGAAGGCGCAGGGCCCGACGTTGTCATAGCCGGTCAACTGCGCCACCGAGAGGAAGGCGAGGTAGCGCCCGGCGGGGCTCGCCTGCGCGGTGCGGTTGGAGGGGGCGGGCTGCCAGTCCCCTCCTCCCCCGGCGGAGTCCGCGTTGTCTTCGTCGTCGAGCTGAGCGATGAAGTGCAGCTCCCCTTCGGTCCAGCTGTAGAGGTTGTTTTTGCCGGCTGCGGCGGCTTCGCAGACCTCCCCTTCGGCGCCCTCGCGGCAGTTTTCCTCGCCGCCGCTCAGCACCGCGGTGTCGAGGAAGTAGAGGTGGGAGAGATCGTCGCTTTGCCCGGCGATGCCGAGGAAGCCGCCTTCGCCTGCGCTCAGGTCGGTGGTGGTTTCGGTCTCGAGGTCATAGATGTGGCCGTTGGCGAGCAGGACCTTCGAGCCGTCGGTCGCGGCGGCGAGGAACTCCCCGCTGTCGGGGATTTCCCGCGTCGCCACCCCGCCTTCGCGCACGTAGAGCTGCCCGGTGTGATCGGCAAAGAAGGCGCGTGAGCCGTCGGTGGAGATCGGGTGGGCGCTGCCGGGCGCAAAGGAGGCGCCGGGTTCGGTCGTTTCGTTGCCGACCCCGACGTTGACGAGCCGAAGCTGGCCGCTTGGGCGCTGCCATTCATAGAGGTTGAAGCTGCCGTCGCCGCCGTCGATCGCCGCCGGGGCGATGCCGGGGAGCGCGGCGGTGAGGGCGTCATCGGCGGCGAAGAACACCCGCGAGAGGTCCGCGGAGGCGCCGGTGTAGCGCAGCGTGAACTGGGTCGCCGGGCGGTTTGGCGGCCCCGAGCCGATCAGCGCCGAGATCGCGAAGGGCGGGGTGCTCGGCTGGGCGTAGAGGTTTTCGTATTCGGGCGGGGCCGCGGGGTCGAGGACCGGCCGCAGCTGTTCTTGGCTCAAGAGCGCGCGCCCCAGACCTTCGTCATAGGCCTTGTAGCCGCCGCCGCCCCTGCTGAACAAAAGCCCGGGGGTGGGGTTGGCGCTCTGCCAGCCGCTGAGCGGGTCGCGGCGGGCGATGTAGGCGTTGACGGCCGCCGCCCCCTCGCCGGGGGAAAACGGGGTCCCCTCATAGGCCACCGCGTCCCCGCTGGGGGCGCTTTGCATCGGAAAGCGCCCCGAGTAGGTGCCCGGCTTGCATTCTTCAAGGCCGCAGCTGGAGACCCGCGGGTCGGCCGGCAAGACCTGCCCGCCGTGCTTTTGCGCCGGGCTGACCAGCTCATAGGCGCGGTTGTCGGGCAGTAGCGCCGAGCTGAACGGATAGGTGTGAAAGCTCTGGGAGGACCCGACCGTCTCACACAGCGATTCGGCTTCGGCGGGGCAGCCGTTACTGGTTGCCACCACCCGGTAGCGGTAGGCGGTGTCCGCCGCCAGGGAGCTGAGGGTGACCCCCACTGCCTGCGGGGAGCCGGTGCCCGCCAGGTAGGCGCCGCCTGCCGGCGCTTCTTTGGCGTTGGCAAAGCTTTCCCCGTCTTCTTTGTAGGCGGCGTCGGTGAGGTACTCGAAGACGTAGTGGGTTTTGAACCCCGCCGGGTCGACGGTCGCCCCCAGTTGGGCGGAGGTCGCCTTCACCTTTTCCACCGCCTCCCCGGAGATCTGCGGCGGGCTTTCCTGCAGCGGCGCGAAGATGTAGCCGAGCGAGCTCTGGTCCGGTTCGCCCTCCCCGGAGTTCGGCTCCGGCCCCGGCGCCCCGCCGTAAAGCGTCCCTGCCGGGCGACCCGCCGAGAATTCCCGCCCCGGGTCATATGCCAACCCCCACAGGTCATCGCGTTCGGGCGCCACTTCATACTCCCCCACCTCTTCTTCTCCCCCCGGCCCTTCGAACTTTTCCGTCGCCGGGTTGCAGGGCCCCAGCTCGTGCACCGTCTTTCGCGCGAAGCCCGTTTCGATCCTGAGACTGAAGAAGAACACCGACCCGCTCACCGGGTCCACCGTGATCGCCGTGATCCCGCCCTTTTTGTGTTTGTAGGTGCAGACGGGCGGGTGGGCAGGCTGCCCCGGGTCATACATTTCCACGTAGGTCGATTCCGAGGCCACGTAGAGGTTGCCCGCCGCGTCGGCCACCGGCTTCGTCGGCCGCCGCGCGGCAGCGCTCGTCAGCGCCGCCGCCACGTCTTCCCCGGCCGCGTATTCGTATTCGCTGAAGTCCCCCGGCGTTTTCGGCTTGAACTTCGCCAGCCGGTGAAACGGCGCCCCGAACACCGCGTCTTCATCAAAGACGTAGACCTCCCCCGCCCCGTTCACCGCGATCGCCCCCGGGAAGTTCGAGCCGTGGATTTTCGCCGGGCTCGCCGCCACGCTTTCCCCGAACGGCGCCAGTTCCCCGAAGCGGGTGATTTCACTCGACCCGTCGGGGCTGTAGGCGACGATTGCTTTCAGCCCCGCTTCGGATTCCCCGTTGTAGACGTAGACGTTGCCGCTGCTCTCGTCGACGTCGACGTCGATCGGATTGCCGATTTCTTCCACCTGCAGTGAGCACGGAGTCAGCACTTCGCCTTCTCCGTCGACTCCCAGGCCCGGCCCGCAGCGTGCGTAAGCGCCACCTTCTTTCGTCACTTCCCAGCGCAGGCTGAATTTCAGTCCGCCGGGCGTCGGCACGAACATCGCCACCCGCGTCCGTTTACCGCTCAACCTCGTCGCCGCATACACCGTCCCTTCCGCCACCCCCCCCGCGCCGGTGTAGTTGACCGCCATGCCACCGACGCCGCCGAGCTGCACTTCTTCGATGAATTCTTCGCTTTCCACCGGCGCGCATGGTTGGGCCGGGGATTCTTCAGTAGCCGCAAGTCCCCCGGCAAAGCATCCGACCTGCTCGAACGCCGCCTGCGAGGGGGCGGCGCTCGAAAGCAGCCACAGGGAACAGAGCGCCGCCGCGCCGGCGCTGAGAAGCGCGGCGCGGCGGTTGACCCTGAGCTTGTCGGCGAACGAACTCATCCGTCGCTACTTGGCGGTAACCGCCCAGACGCCCCCGAGTTCGAAGATCCCGAGTTCTTCGGTGGTGCCGTAAGCAAAGGCGTTGCCCTTGACCAAAGCTCCGGACGTCGAGTCGCCGATAGCGAACGGTTCTGAAGCCGGTGAGACGATGGCCACCAAACTCCCGCCTTCAGCGTTTTCCTGAGTGGTGAATACACAGAGAGTTCCGGGCGGGGCGACCGGCCTGGCTTCGGGATCGGCGTTGTCATATTCACAGCCTTCGATCGGCACGGTCGTCGAGTTCGCGGTCTCGGCCTTGGTCAGCTTGACGACGTGTTCGGAAGGTTCTGCCAACGGGATCGGGTAAGAGATCGGCGTGAAAGCAGAGGTGAATTCGTAGCCGACCTGGGGGAAAGACCAGACTCCGGTCTCGGTCTCTTCGGAGGGCAGGGTGCCGCCGTCCGTCCAGGGGGAGCCTTCGGGGCCCTGGATTCCCTGAATGCCCTGAATGCCTTGGTTGCCTTGTTTGCCCTGCGGCCCTTCTTTGCCGTCAGCGCCGTTGGAGCCATTGGACCCGTTGGAGCCGTCATTGCCGTTCGAGCCGGCGGGGCCCTGCGGGCCTGCCGGACCCGTGCCCTGAAGCTTCTGGGCTTCGGTCTTGGCGATCGACTTGACCTGCTTCTTCTGCTTTGAGTTGAGGCCGGCGTTGTTCTTCTTCTTGTGCTGGCGCTTGCCCGAGGTGTTGGCGGCGTAGGCGCCTCCGACCAAAGCGGCGACCAGGGCGACGATCGCCACGATCAGACCAGCCTTGCCGAACGGTTCGCGTAGGCGTGAAGCCATAGAAATCTCTTCTCCTTGTCCCATGAGCCCCTCTGCCGGCCGCATTCCCTTGGGCGACCCTCTGAAGCTCGGTATTTAGTCCCTGTACGTGATCTGAGGAACACGGACATCCGTGTTTTCAATCACGGCACAATTAAGACACAGGTGTGCCTGGATGTCAAGGGTGGGGCGGGCTCAGCCGCTGTTGTTCAAGCCCGAGACGGGCTCGCCGTACTTGTGGATCGCGCAGGCGGTGGAGCCGGGGTCGAAGGTGTCGGCGAGGGCGCGGCCTTCGGGGGCGCCCCCTTTGCGGGCGCACTGGATCGAGAAGTCACGGACGCCGTCGCGGGCGTCGATCACGTCGTCGCCGCCGTTGCCGTAGAAGCGGTCCTGACCGGGCTGGCCGAGCATCGCGTTGGGGCCGGCGTCGCCGATCAGGACGTCGTTGTCGAAGGAGCCCTCCATGTCCTCGTCGGAGGGGTCGAGGCGGACCGGTTTGCATTTGCCTTCGCGGTAGAGCGTGTCGACCCAGGCTTTGTGCAGGGGGAAGGAGATCCAGAGCAGGCCGGGGTGGGCCTGGGTCTCGGCGAAGGAGGCGTCGTCGCGGCCCTCGCCGCCGACGATCGCGCCGCCGGCGCAGCCGCCGCCGGCGGCGAGCAGGTCGCCGTCGCCTTCCCCATATAAGTAGGTCGGGCCGGGGAGGCCGCCGACGAGGCCGTCGGATCCGTCGCCGCCGTAGAGCTTGTCGGCGCCCGGACCGGACTCGAGCAGGTCGTCCTCGGGGCCGGCTTTGATGATGTCGTTGCCGAGGCCGCCGGCGACGCGCACGTTCTGGGCGCCCTCGAGCGAGCCTTCGGCGCGGAAGCGGTCGTTGCCGGGGCCGAGGTCGGCCATCAGCCAGCGCGCCGGGCCGTTGACCGCGCAGCTGACCTGGCGTGGGTCGCCGCCGACGTGGTCGCAGCCGGGCCCGACCGCGATCCCGGCGGTGGCGCCGATGCCGAAGGTCTGGGTCGCTTCGTCGAAGGCGACCGCGGTGAAGACATCGTTGCCGCCGCCGCCGACGATCTGCAGCCCTCCCCCGCCCCCTTTCGTGCGGTCGAGCTGGACGTAGGCGGTCGCCTTGGGTGGGGCTTCGGAGCCGCAGGAGGCTGTGCGCCCTTTGGCGCCCTGGCAGCCGTCGCTGCCCTGGCCGCCGATCAGCTCGTCGACACCGCCGCCGCCGCGCAGCGTGTCGTCGCCCGGGCCACCGACGATCCGGTTGTCGCTCTTGTCGCCGATCAGGGTGTCGCGGAAGGCCGAGCCTTCGATGTCCTCGAAGCGGAAGAGGCGGTCGTGGCCGTCGCCGCGGGCTTTGTGAGCGGCGAGCGAGACCCAGACGCCGGCGCCCTTGCCGCCGGCGACCGAGGTGGCGAAGGAGGCGATGTCGTCTTCGCCGGGGCCGCCGTCCATGCGGTCGTAGCCGTAGTCGCCATGAACCAGGTCGAAGCTGCCGGGGCCGCCGTTGACGACGTCGATGCCGAGGCTGCCGGCGACCTCGTCGTACTCGCCGGCGCCGCCGCTGACCTTGTCGTCGCCGAGGTCGCCGATCACGCGGTCGGTCCCCGATTCGCCGTAGAGCTCGTCGTTGCCACGGCCGCCGTGGATCAGGTCGTCGCCACCGCCCCCGCAGAGCAGGTCGTTGCCGAGGCTGCCGTAGACCTGGTCGTCCCCGGGGCCGGCCCAGATCACGTCGCGTTCCGGCGTCCCGCGCAGCACGTCGTCGCCGGGGGTGCCGACGACGTCCGGCGTGCGCCCATGGCACTTCGGCCCGTCGGGCGTTTCCCCAGCCCCGAGCGCGAGTACGCCAAAGAGCGCCGCCAGCGCGGCGACCAGTAGTCCCCTGCCCATCAACCGCATCGGCAAACCGTATCGATCCGTCCCGGACGTGCCGGTGCTGCGGTGCCCATATGGACCTCTAACCACCGGCACGTCCCGTTGATGCGGTTATCAGGCACCGCGAGGCCCCCAGAGTCGATCGACGGGAATCGCGTGGAGGCGGTCCTCATGGGTGTAGGCGCGAGGGCCCAGGTGCAGTACGACCCCCCCGAGGAACCGCTTGCCGAGCGCCTCGCGAAGCTTGCGCAGGCTACGGAAGTCGGCCGCTCTCACCCGTTCCGCCGCCTTCACCTCAATGGCCACAAGCGAACCGTCGTCGCGTTCGAGGACCAAGTCGACCTCGTCGCCGTCGTGAGTGCGCCAGTGACCCGCCCTCGGCGGCGTCTCCATCCAACCCGCCTGCTTGAGCGCCTCACTGACACAGAACGTCTCCAGCAGGTGACCGAGCTGCGTCATCGCCTGCGGCTCCGCCGCCGCAAGCCGCTCCTCGCTCACTCGCAACATCCGGCCCGCCACTCCCGAATCGACGAAATGGATCTTCGGCTTCGGCGAGGCGCGGGCTCTCAGTGTGGTGCCCCACGCGGGCAACCGGTAGAGGACGAAAGCGGCCTCCAGTAGGCGGACGTAGTTCTCCGCCGTCGAGCTCTCGATGCCGACGTCGGCGGCCACGCGCGCGACATTGAGCACCTGGGCGCTCTGGGCGCCGAGGCGTGCCACCAAGCGAGGCATCTTCTCCCGCTGCCGGATGCTCGCAAGCTCGGCCACGTCACGTTCGAGCACGAGGTCGAGGTAGTCGTCGAACCAGCGGTCGCGGCCGGCGCCGGCGCGCCGTGCCACTGCAAGCGGGAAACCTCCGCGCAGAATTCGGTCGGCGTACTCACGTCGCGCCGTGCCGGACGTTCCGGGTGAAGTCAGAGCGGCGGGGTCGGCCAGCAGCTGCTCGACGAACCGCTCCTCGCGGCCATCGATCTCGCCCTGGGAAAGCGGCCAGAGGGTGGCGACATGCAACCGCCCCGTCAACGATTGGGCCGCAGT
Source organism: uncultured Solirubrobacterales bacterium (assembly GCA_963740065.1). Lineage (GTDB taxonomy): Bacteria > Actinomycetota > Thermoleophilia > Solirubrobacterales > 70-9 > DASVDE01. Next base: position 3,905 of record CAVUCS010000008.1, on the reverse strand, counting down.
CGGGAGGCTGGAGTAGCGCGTCGAACCGGTGAGCACGAAGCGCCCAGGCCGAAGATCCCGCGTCAACTCGACCTTGATCGCGTCGAGGATGGCCGGCACGTGCTGGTACTCGTCGATGAAGACCGGCGACTCGGCCGTGACGAACGCCGCCGGGCTGTCCCGCAGCGCGTCGCGCGTCGCGGGGTCGTCGAGATCGATCACGGCACGCCCGGCAGAGGCCGCCAGAGCGCCCACCATCGTTGACTTGCCGACGGTCCTCGCCCCCTGAACCGCCACCACAGGCTCTTCGCCCATAAGGCCTCTGACCACGGCCTCAAGTCGTCGTGCGATCGGCTCCGGCATTGCGCCAGTATGGCAAAAATCCGATTTCGGAGGAGGTTAGATTCCGTAAATAGAGGAGTTTATTTTCTGGAATTGGAGAAGATAGAACGCCGTAATTCGAGCTTCGTCCATTGGTGATTTCTGCAACGGACGGCTATTTGAGGCTGAGCTGACGGCGGCGCTGCTCAAGGAATGCCGCGATTCGCTCGATCACCTCCGCCGGTTCGCGGTCGAGCCGAGGCCCGGTGATTCGAATCGTCTCTATGTCCTGCAGCTTCAGGTTCTCCTGGCGCAGGCGGTCGCTCTCGAAGGCGGCGCGGGTGCCGTGAGTCTCGTAGACGTCGAGTTCGACCCCGAAGCGCTCGGCCGGCCAGTAGGCGTCGACCTCGTATTCGCCGACCCAGAAGTTCGCCGATGGCATGGGCAGGTCGGAACGCCTCACGAGGTCGCGGAAGCGGTCCTCCAGCTTGGAGCGCGTGAAGGCCGGGTCGTCACGGTAGATGGCGAGCGCGCGGCGCAGGCGTCCGGCGCCTGGATGGTTGCCGGCGCGGGCAAGGAGCGCGTCCATTGCATGCAGATCGAAGCGGCGGCGCTCTTCCGAGCGCTCCACCGCACGCTCGAGGCGAACGTCCGTGGCCATCGCGGCGTAGTCCAGCAAGGTGCGCGGGATAGAAGTGACGGGAATGCCGGCGTGGACGGCTCGATCCTCGTCGGCCAGACGGGCGTAGTGGAGGCGCAGTTTCGGCTTCGAATGGCGGCGGGTTGACGCCGTGACGTCGAAGGTGCCGGGCCGGCTCGCGAGCAGCCCCCAGAGCCATGCCGCGGACAGGTGGCTGGCGAGAGCGTGCGGCGCACAGGAGAGGACGGCGGCGAGGCAACGGCCCTCCCACGTGAGCTTCGCGTGGCCGACCGCGTAGACGCCGCGGTGAAGACGATGGAGACGACCGGAACGTGTCGCCCGCGTGATTGCCGGCCGCCGGTAGCCAAGAGCCTCCAGCTGTCGAATCGAGACCACGCCATGCTGCCGCTCGGCGAGGTCAGCCAAGGGCCGGTGCGTTCGCTCCTTGTTTCGCATAGAGATACAAGGAGCGAACGGAGGTCGATTCTCCCCCCGGCGACGACGGGCATTTGAGCACGACCGTGTTGCTTGACACTTCTGGTGCTGAATTGTTACATTACCTTGGCTATAGGTGATGTAAGATGGCCCGCATGAAGCGACTACAGATATCGATCGAACCCGAGCTCGACGCGGCGGTGGGACGGCGCGCGGACGAAGCCGGGATCTCGAAAGCGGAGGTGATCAGGCGTTGCGTGCGGAACCAGGTCAATCCATTGCCCCCCATCGAGGAGGACCCCTTCTTCAAGCTGAGCGGGTCGGTATCGAGCGATCCGGACGACAGCCGGACGATCGACGAGGTCGTATACGGGCTGGTGGACCGCCAGTACCCCTGATCTTCGCCGACTCGTCGTTCCTGATCGCCGCGATGGACGACCGAGACTCCAACCACGAGGCGGCGGTCGCGCTGTTGAAGCGGCAGGACGACCGGCGAATCGTGGCCACCAATCACATCCGCGGTGAGACGTGGACCTGGCTCCGCTACAAGCGCTGGCACTCAAGGGCGGTCGAGTTCCTCGACAGTGTGGGAGCCAGCGACCAGCGCATCCAGATCGCCTTGATATCGGAGGAGATCGAAGCCGAGGCGCTGCAATGGCTGCGCCAACACGACGAGCGCGAGTACTCGTTCGTCGACGCGACCAGCTTCGCCTACATGCGCGCCAAGGGCATCCAGGACGCGCTCGCCTTCGACGGCGACTTCGCCGCCGCCGGCTTCACCGAACTGCGGCCGTAGTCGGCGCCGAGCGCTAAACGTGCTCGCGCAGCCGCCGCAGGCGGGCGCGGTACTCGGCGACGCTCAGCCGCCGTGGGTTGACCTGGCCGTCCTCGGCAAGGGGGCTCGGCGAGAACACCCTGGTCGAGTCCCGCACCGCCGGCCCCTGCACGAAGAGGGTCACGGTGGGCTGCTCGACGGGGAGACCGCCGGTCCGACCGCGTTTCGGCGGCTCTTCAGGGGACAAGACCCAGAAGCCAGAGCAGCCCTAGCGGAGGCGCTCGAGTTCGACGTCATTGCCCTCGGCCCGGGTCACCGAGCCAGCTTGATCGCCAACGACGGCGAGGGCGCGGCCGATCGGGGTGCCACCTTTGGGGGCGCCGGCGACGCGCACGTCTGGGCGCCCTCGAGCGAGCCTTCGGCGCGGAAGCCTTCGACACGCGCCGTGGCGTGACGTGTAGACTGGGACTGGTGGCCACCCCCGCACGCCGAATCAATTTGACCCTCGATGAGGAGCACGCAAGCAAGCTGGCGCTGCTGGCCGAGCGCAGCCATGTGCAGGAGGGGACCCTGGCGCGTTCGCTGCTCTGCATCGCGATCGACGATGCCGATCCCGAGGCGCAACGCATTACCGAGATCCTCGACGCGATCCCCGGCGCCTGGGAGCGCACCCAGGAAGGCCTCGAGCAGGCACGTCGCGGAGAGACCGTGCCGCTCGCGGATCTGCTTTAGGCACGGGCGACCGACCCGTGGCCACGGTCGAGCTTGCCCGCATCGCCGAGCACGACCTGGTCGAGTTGATCGCTTCGCGGGAGCTGCCACGCGACACACGCAAGCGGGTGGGTCGCTCGCTGCTCACGCTGGAGCAATTCCCGAGCGGTGGCCGCAGGCTGACCGGGCGCTGGCGTGGATTCCGCGCGCTGACCGGGCCTTGGGGCCGGCTGATCGCGATCTATGTCTACGAAGAGGCCCGCGACCGAGTGACGGTCGTAGCCTTCCAAGACGCCCGCGCCGCCGGAACCGCTACTGCAGAGCGATAGAGCTCGGCGCCTTCGCTCAGCCGCTGTTGTTCAAGCCGGAAACGGGCTCGCCGTACTTGTGGATCGCGCAGCCCGAGGAGTTCGGGTCGAAGAGAGCCGCCAGCGCGGCGACCAAGAGTCCCTGCCGATCGACTTCACGATGCACCGAGGGTACCGAGCGAAGGCGATCGTGCCTAGAGCTTGGTCACGACAATGGTGAGGAAGCCGATCACCATGGTGATGAGGAGCGCTCGGGTAGAGAAGTTGATCGACTTGGCGAGATCCATGAAGCTCTTGCTCAGGTGATCCATCCGAGAGTCCATGCGGGCAAGGTGTTCATCGACCTGCTTGAACCGCTCGTCGATCCGTTCGAAGTTCCGGTCGACCTGCTCGAAGCTCCGGTTGACCTGCTCGAAGCCCCGGTTGACCTGCTCGAAGTTCCGGCTGACCTGCTCGAAGTTCCGGCTGACCTGCTCGAAGCCTTGAGCCATTCCTCGATCGGTTTCCTTGAAGCGTCGATCCACGTCGTCGAAGCGTTCGTCGACTCGCTTTTCGAAATGCCCAATGCGTTCCTCGACATGGGCGAAGCCGTCGTCCACCCGGTGGTTCAGGTAGTCGAGCCGCTCGTCGGTCCAACTGTCTCTCATTGCCTCCATGCCCCCATTGTCGCAGACAATATGTCACAGGTGGGAGACGAGAGTGCAAAATTTCTGTGACGGACGGCTATTTGGCACTC
>CAVUCS010000007.1:0-16508 GCA_963740065.1 uncultured Solirubrobacterales bacterium | reverse complement strand
GCGCGGGGACGGTGAGAAAGGGCTTTGGCTCGATGTTTGCGGCGCACTCGACGCTGGTGTCGATGTTGCCTCCGCTCGCGCTTGTGTTGCAGCGCTCGGAGTCGTGGGAGTGATCGGCGGGAACACCCCAGATCGTCACCTTGACGTCTCTTGCCGGCATCGTCTCGTTGATATCGGCCGTGGTGGTGCGGATCGCATAGCGGTTGGCCGGGTCGAGGCTGCCTCTGACGTGGACCGGGTTGTTGAAGATGTTGAAGGCGAGGTCGGTGATCGAGCCCAGCGGGTGGGAGAGGTTGTAGACGGGGCGGGTAAACAACGAGAAGGTGACCTGGGGTGCCGGTCCCTGCCGCCGCAGTGGTGACGTCGGCGCGACCTACCTGGCTCGATGTCGGACAAGCGCTGGTCGTGAACTGCGCCGCGCTGCACTCCCCGATCGCGGTCGGGTCGCCGAGGAAGCCCGGCGGCAAGTCGACGACGATGTCGCGGATGCGCTCGTTGGCGGCCTTCTTGCGCGCGTCATAGACGAGGGGAGCGTCAATCGAGTTGAAATCGAACGGCACGCTCAGCAGGTCGGGATGGGAGGAGGCGCGGCGCTCGGTCGTCAGTTTGTCGGACTTAAAGAAGTCGGGAACGAAGCTGGGGGCGAAAATGCCAAAGGGAGCGGGGTCGGGGTCGATGGCGGTCGGCTCGCTGGTGCAGTCGGCGATGCCGGCGAGGCAACCTTTTGCCGCCGGCGCGGCAGGGGAGCCGCCGCCGCTCACCTGGGCAATCAGGTTGCGGGTCACCGGTGGAGTGCCAAGCGGGGGGCCGGCGACGTTGACTGAGACGATCAGCCGCCGGGAGATGCGGTGGCGGGGCAGCACATTGGAGGTGGTGCAAACGATCACCGAACTGCCGGCCGATCCCGGGCAGCTCCAATCCAGCGGGTCGTTGGTGGTTGAGCTGCCAGCCTCGCCCTGGCGGACCGCCTCGCGGGTCACCCCAGCCGGCAAGACCATGGTCAGCGTGATCGTCCCCGTGGTCGGGTCGGGGCCGACGTTATTGAGATCGACACATACTCGCGGGCGATCGTCAGCGGGGTCGAGCCCGCCTCGATCGTGACCTGGGCGACGTTGGTGGCGGCATAGGCGCCTTTGAAGGTGATTTGGTAGCCGGCCGCCGCAAAAATGAAGGCGGGCTGAACGTCAACGTCGCCGGGCGCGATCGAAGGCAGCGCCTCCAGCGCGGATTGGACCGCGGCGGCCTGGACGGTTATGAGGTTACCGTCAAAAACGGGAATCTCGGCGGTCTGCTCGGCTGCCGCCGGCCCGGCCCCGTCGGGATCGAAGCTGAGCCGGTAGGTGCCGGCGGAAGCGAAGACGGGGCTGACCTTCTGAACCTCGTTCGTGGCTGGTGAGGCAGCGCCCTCGACGGCGGTCGTGACGTTGATCGTCGCGGGCCCGCCGCCGGGGTGAAAGTGGGTTGGGTTGTGGTGGATGTCGAGGTTTAGGATCGGCGCGGCGCCGGCGGCGGCGCGATGCCGAAGGCGATCAGGGCGGTGAGTAAAAGTAGCTTCTTCATCGGTGCGCCCTCCGCTTGTGCTTGTGGTGCTTGTGCTTGTGCTTGTGCTTGTGCTTGCGGTGCTTGGCGACGCAGCGGACCTTGCCCGCTCGGCGGACCTTGCGTTGACCCTTGCGGCAGCGCTTGCCCTTGGCGGGGGGTTGGCTGACGTTGCCACGACCCGAGTAGGAGGAGCTGGTGGGGGCCGGATCGTCGGGGGCCCCTTTCGGCGTGCCCTGGCAGACCTCCAGCGGGCAGGGGGGCACCTCCTTGGGGAAGTCGATGCCGCCGCCGATGCGGGCGTCATAGATACGGAGGAAGTCATCGACCGCGTCAGGGGTGTATTTGGCCGTGACCCAGAAGAGCAGGTCGCGACCGGAGGGACCCATCGCCAGCGGGGTGGGGGTAACGCCGGGCCAGCTGACCAGCCCGTCGGTGACCAAGATCAGGCGCCCGTCGCGCCACTCATACACGTCGGTGCCGGGCTTGGGGTCCTGGCTCGCCGGCGGGGTGTTCTGGTCGGCGGAGACGAGCGGGGTCGGGGTGGCGAAAGCGTAGGTGCCATCGGCGGCCAGCGGCCTCCTGTTGGAGCTGGCCAGCGGCGAACCGAAGCCCACCTCCCCCAGCGGCGCCGAGCCGTCGCTGGGACAGGAGACGCAAAGCAGCGAGCGGTCGGTGTCGTCATAGCGGTAGGTCTGTTTGGTGGCGCCGTTGACGGCGCCGCCCAGCGGCTGCAGCGCGAGGTCGTTGGAGGCGAAATAGAGCTGGGTGCCGTCGGGGGTGAGGGCTGCGGCGCGGCGGTGGTGCCGATGTCGGCGGTGATCGGGCCGACGTAGGCGAGCTCGCCCGTCGCGACTCTTACCCGGTAGACCCGGATCGTGCCGCTGGGTGGCGCCTCGGGCGTGAGGCGGGCGGTGGTGGAGAAGTAAACCCGCGAGCCGTCCTCAGAGATGGCGGTTTTGACGGACGGGTCGGGCCAGGCGATCTGCACGTCGGCGTCGGCTCCCGCCACGCAGGTCACGCACTGAAGGCTTTGGTCTGAGAGGTCGTAGCGGTAGATATCGCCGTCGGTGGCGCTGGCGCCATTGCAGGCCGCCGGCTCGGTGTCGGCTGGGTCAAGGCGCGCTTGGGTCCACAGGAACACCTCGCCGGGGAGCGACTTGATCAGGCCGGCCCCGCAGGGCGGGCCTGAGACCGGGGAGCCGGAGATCTTGGTCGTCTGACCCAGGCTCAGGTCGCGGACGTAGAGCTGGGGCTCCGACCCACAATCGTCGCCTCGGGTCTGAAAATACAACCGACTGCCGTCGGCGGAGAGTGGATGGTTGGGACCGGAGGCACCCATATAGGGGGTAATCCAGCCGGTCGATGAGACCAGCCCGCAGGCCGGCGGTGAGCCGTTGGGCAAAATGCTCGCCAGCTGCGGGTCGCCGCCGGCGCCGATCTCATAGAAGTTGTCCACCGTCGCCGCCGTGGGGAAGGCGGGGTCAAGGACGCCGCCCTTGATCTCCCCGACGACGCGGGTGCCGTCGTCAGAAAGCAGAGACTGGGTGAGAATTTTGGTAGATGAAGCTTCAAAGAGCTTGACCGGGGCGCCGAAGGGCGAGAGGCGCCAGAGCACCCGCTGACCATCGCCGGAACCGTTGGCGTTGACGGCGACGGTGACCGAGAGGTCCCCGCTGTTCGTGGAGTCAGACCAAACCGAGCCGATCAGCAGCTCGCGCCCAGGGGTGATCACGCTCGATTGCCAGTCGCTGCTCGGGTGCTCCCCGGCGGGGCGGGCGGAGGCATAAAAGGCGGTGATGTTGCCCGATCCTGAGATCGGCGTGCCGCCGGCGACGTTGTAGAGGGTGCGATTGCCGTCGTTAGAGAGCCCAAAGCTAAGGAGCGCGGGGTTGCCGCCGGTGTCGGGCAGGCTGACCAGCTCATAAGCGCGATCGGAGTGAGGCGGGCCGGGGTAGGCGCCGTGGGGGGCGGGGCCGTCGAGTGGGTCGCTCGTCGAGCGGGTGGTGGCGGTCATGTCTGAGCCCGCGACCGCCCCGCCTACGCCGTTGTCGACGACCAAGCGGTAGTGGTAGGTGGTGTCGGGGCTGAGGCCATTGATCTGCGCGGCTACCAGCTTCATGCCCTGGCCCGAGCCGGCGCTCTGGGTGGAGGTCGAGGCGCAAGGGTTTGCGCCACAAGGCCCCTGGGTGCCGTACTCGAAGTGGTAGTTGGCGGCCGAGCCGAAGGGGGTCACCCGTCCGTTTAGCTGCGCCATTTTGGTGGTGCGGATCGGGGCGCCGGCGGTCTCGGCCAGCGGCGCCCTCGCGGCGGTGGTCTTGATCAGCTCGTTTGAGATCACCGGGTCGGCGAATTTGCGCCCGGCGGAGACCCGCACGTGGTAGGCGGTGTTGGGGTCGAGGCCGAAAGTGCCGGGGGAGATCGTCTCCTCCACCGCTTGGGGGTCGTCCTGGGCGCCGAGCAAGGTCTCGGGAGTGGAGGTCCAGGCGCTGCCGTCGGTCGAGTACTCGAAGTGGTAGCGGGTCACCGGCGGGCCGTTGGGGTCGATACTCGCCTGGCAGGTGAGGCTGTGGTCGGTTACTCCGGTGCAGGAGTCGACAGTGGCGGTCGGTGGCGTGGCCGGTCTCATCGAGCACGTAGACGCCGACGCCGGCGGCGCCGCCGGCGGCGGCGTAGAGGCGGCCGGTCGAGGGCTCCACCGCGAGGTTTTTGGGAACGCTAAAGATGCCATTTGCGTCAAGGCGGGCGTCCTCGACGCTGGGCGCCGCGCCGAGGCCGGGGGCATTTACCGGGCCGAGCTGCTGGGTCACCGAGTTGCCGCCCGCCCGCGAGGTGTAGAGGGTGTCTTTGTCGGGTCCGCCGCCGTCTGTGTCGGGGTCGACGGCGAGGGTGGCGGTGGAACATTGACACCGGCCAGCATGAAGAGGCCGAACTGGCCCGGGGTGGTGGTTGTCACCGAGGCTCCGGCGCCGCCGCTGAGGGGTACCGATCCGTTGGAGGCGACCAACTGGGAGACGTCCTTAACGCCGTAGAGCTGGCGGAAGGTGATCGCGTAGGGCGCCGAGCCGGCGGCGTCACCAGGCCCGCCGCTGACGCTGATGCTGCCGGAGTGAATCGAAGGCAGGGCCTCCAGGGCGTCCCGGACGCTGTTGAGCACGCCATCGGGTCCTCCGGGGTCGCGGGCGGGCCAGTTGAAGGGGATGTCCTGCGTGGTCTCCGCCGCTTTGGGGCCGGCGCCGTCGGGGTCAAAGCTGAGCCGGAAGGTGCCAGCGGTGGCGGCGATCGTCACATCTTGCGTCTCATCGACGCCGACCGGGATCGGGGCGAGGAAGCCGACGCCGCCGCCGTTGGCGTCTTCGGTGTCATAGCGCTCGACCTGGGCGGTGGTCTTGGCGTTTGAGGCATAGAGGATGCCGCGCGAGTCGACGGCGACCGCGCTGGGCTCACGGCTGGTAAAGGTGGCGGCGGAGCCGATAGCCGAGCCACGGCCCTGGGCGAGCGGGTAGGCCGCCAGGGAGCTGAGCGTGGTGAGGGTCGCGGCGTGCAGAGGCGCGCCGCTGACCGTCGTGCCGCCTTTCAGTGCGTTTTCGCTTGCGGCGGTGCCGAGCGTGGTGGCGACCCCGCCCACGGCGGCGGCGTCAAAGCTGATCGTGTAGGGGGTGGTGGCGCCGGCGTTGCCGGGACCGCCGGTGACCGTGACCTGGCCCGCCGAGAGGTTGGAGAGCGCCTCCAGGGCGCTTTGCACGGTGGCGGCGGAGGCGTCATAGGGGATCGCGGCGGTGGTCTGAAGCGACCCGTTGCCGAGGGTGAACGTCAGTTTGTAGGTGCCCGAGGTGGCATTCACCGCAAGGCGATTGACGCGGTCCAAAAAGGCGCCGTTGGCGGATATGTCGGGCACGTCGGTGCCCGCCAAGGCGCCTCCAAAGGCGATCTCATAGGGGCTGGTCGCCCCCAAGTCGCCGGGGCCGCCGGAGACCGAGACATCGCCCGGGTCGATCCCGGTGAAGGCCTCCAGGGCGCTTTGCACGGTGGCGGCGGAGGCGTCGTAGGGGATCGGGGCACTGGTCTGGGCGTTGAAGTTGAGGGTGTAGGTGCCGGCGGTGGTGGAGACCGCGAGGCGGTCGCGCTCATTCAGGGAGGGGTCTTCATAGACCGAGCCGTCGAGGTTGTAGACGTTGACGCGCTGGTTGATGGTGTCGGCGAGGAAGACTTTGCCGGTGGCGGGGTTGGAGTCGGCGGTGGAGACGGCGATGCCGTTAGCCTCCTCGTCGCTGTGGCTGATCTGCCCGCCGCTGAGGCCGATCTGCCCTGTCCCCGCGCCGGGGAGGCCCGCCTTGCAGACGTCGGCGGGGTTGTTCTCGACGTCGCAGACCTCATAGCCGGTCCCTGCGTCGTCGGGGCCGGAGGCGACCACGTCAAAGCCGAAGGAGCGCAGGAATGTCCCCTCACCGTCATAGACGTTTATGCGGGCGTTGCCGGGGTCGGTGACGTATACGTCGCCGGTGTCGGGATCGATGGCGACGCCGGGGTCGGAGAAGATCGGGAAGGAGAGGGAGCCGTTGCCGGTTGTGGAGCCGTTGCCTCCCGACGCGACCGCTGCCTTGCACTCGGAGGCGACGGTGCAGATCTCGTAGTTGGCGTCGGCGGCATTGCCCGTGTCGCCCGAGCCGCCGCTTTTAACGACGTCGGCGCCCCAGGCGGAGATGAAGAAGTAGGTGTCATCGGCGGTGTCGGCGGGTGTGTTGCCCGGGGTGCCGTTGTCGTCGCGGCCGAAGCGCTGGATGCGGTTGCCCGACCCGGAGTTGTTGCTCGAATCGGCGACGTAGATGTCGCCGGCGTTGGCGGGACCGGCGCCGCTGTCGTTGACGGCGGTGCCGCTCGGCTCGTAAACCTGGCCTCCGAGGGATCCGGAGCCGCCGAAGAAATCAATCGCCTGTTTGGCATTGGCGGCGGGGGCAAGCAGGGCGAGAATCGCGAGCACCAGGACGGGAAGCAGGAAGCGGGGCGAAGACGGCCCATGGTCGCCCTGTCCAGTAACTGTCGTCGTTTGTGTCTTGCGGTAAGTCACTCGGATCTCCTCAGTTCCAGCCGGTGTGGTGAATCTGCGCGATGCAATCGGGGGCGATGCTTCGATCCGGCGGATACCGGGCGGCGCGGGTAGCGCCGCCCGGTAAATCCGCTCGGGTCGTCAGGCTGCGGTCAGCCGGTCACCGCAAAGGTGCCGTTGGCAAGGGCGGCTCCTCCGCTGAAAGATGCGGTGAGGATCGAGCCAGTCACCGAGGCTCCAGCAAGGAACCCACCGGGAGTCACTAGGGTGATGGGACTGATGCCGAGGGTGATCGACCCATAAACGCAAAGGTGACCACTGGGGGCGGTGGGAGCAGCGGTTGTCCCGGTGCAAGTGTCAGAAAAGAGGCCACCCGCCGCCGCAGCCGTGTCCGAGAAAAGGTGGACGTGGGCTGCGTTTAGCGCTCCCGCCAATTTGACGGGAAAGGAAAGTCCCTGTGAAGACGATCCTGCCGGCTCACCGGCGGTGCGCCCAAAACCCCATGCGCCAGTCTCAGTGGAGCCACTCGGCAGAGTGCCACCGGCTGTCCAGGGCGAACCGGCAGCACCGTTGCAGACCGTGTCCGTACCGCTGGCGGAGGTGTAGTCGAAGCCGCCGGCAGCGCCGCAGCCGAGGCTGGCGGTGCTGGTGACGGAGGTGCCGTCATCACCTCTCGCGCCGTCTCTACCGGTCGCGCCGTCTCTACCGGTCGCGCCAGTGTCCCCCTTGGCACCGTTGGCGCCCGCGGGGCCTTGCGGACCTGCGGGTCCAGCGGGACCTGCGGGGCCGGCGGGGCCGCGCTTGCCCTGCGGACCGCGCTTGGCCTTGGACTTCTTCTTGTGCTTCTTGGAAGCGGAAGCGACCTGGTCGCCACCGCTCTGCGCTGCGATTGCTCCACCGGCGAGGGCGGCGACCAACGCCACAATGGCGACGATCAGACCGGCCGTGCCGAAGTGGCTACGGAATCGATTCAACATGAGGTGTTCTCTCCTTGTGTAGCGCCCGCCGGGATTAGCCCGGCCGGCCTTGTTGATGCCGAGCACGGGGACCCACCCCGTGACCGGGTTGACTGCTCAATGAGGCCGACGCGGGCCATCGGGCCCGCGGCGGGTGCTGCGTGAGATGAAGAAGGTGTGGGGCTCGTCTCCTGACTGGCGTCAAGGCGGGACGAGCCCCGGGACGCCGAGTGCCAGGGAGAGCAGTCGGACGCCGTTTGAGGGCCGACTTGGACCTCGAAGACTTCGTGAATGGGCAGGCTGCTCTGCTTGAGCGATGCCTTTGCGTCCCGATTCACTGCGATACCTCTCCTGTCCCTGTGATGAGCCGCTTTTCCCTGGCGACTCGTTCCCTGTGTCCCTGTGGTGATGCCCTGCCCGTTCCCGATGGGCGATTGTCGATATGGAAACAGGTCGTGACTTCAAAGTCAAGAGCTGTACCGAAATAAGCGCGATGTGTTCGCCGGGTCAGGCGAGAGTAGACGCAGTGGTTTGCGAAAACCGCAGGGAAGAGACGAGCAGGCCTACGAAGGCCGCCTGATCAGAGGCGGCCCGCCCATAGCGGGCCTTGGCGTTAGCCCTGTTCGGCGGCGACGCGGCCGGCGTCGGCTACGCCTAGGAAGGGCGTGAGGGCGACGGTTGTCGCGTCGGGGAGGAGCTTCTCGAGCTGGTCGGTGCGGCCGACGACGATCCAGCGGGTGATCAGGGAGACGACTCCGGCGATCACCGCCTCCTCGGTGTCGAGTGGCGCCCCCTCCCCCCCTTCGGCCTCGATGCGGCCGGCGCGGAGGATGACGGCGAAGGTGGCCACCATCTCGCGGTGGTGGTTGGAGACGGGTGGGCCGGCGGCCAGGGTCTCGACCATGCAGAGGCGGGCGAGGGCGGGCTCGGCGGCGAAGAAGCCGAGGATCTCGGCGAGGATCGCGGGCACGCTCTGCGGCCAGCCCTCGGTGGCCTCGGCGGCGGCGACGACGCGGTCGCGGAGGTTGACCATCACCGTGTCGTAGGTGGCCATGAAGCAGTCCTCCTTGCTGGAGAAATGCTCGTAGAAGGTGCGGCGGGAGACGGCGGCGGCTCTGATGATGCGGGCGACGCTGGCGTCGGCGTAGCCGTGCTCGGCGACGACCTGGGCACAGGCGGCGATGAGGCGGCCGCGGTGGTTGGCGGCGACGAACTCGCGGGGGAGGCCGTGGCGGCCCGGAGGCAGGCGGGCCAGCTCCGGCGACTGCCCCTCATCCGGCTTGGCCTGCTCGCTATCCGGCATTAGATGAACAATAGTGTCTCTCTCAGGTCAGGAAGAGGGGGTCGGCTCTCCAAAGTAAGGCGTCAAGACGAATTCCAGCGCCCGCGGCAGCAGCTCCTCGATGTTCTCCGGGTCCTCGGCGAGGCGTTTGCTGAGCATCCAGACGACGCCGCCGACGGCGATGTCCTCGAGCGACTCGGGGAACTCGCCCCCCTCGGCGGCGTCGGGGCGGCCGGCGCGAAGGAGAGCGGCGAACTCGTCGGTCGCTCTCTCGTAGTGGGCGAGGACTTCGAGCCCGGCGCTCTGGGATTCGAGCAGGCAGACGCGGGCGAGGGCGGGGTCGCGCGCGAGGTGGGCGAGGAGGGCGGCGAGGGCGGCCCGAACCTTCTCCTCCCAGGCCCCCGGCTCGGCCTCGATCGCCTCACGGGTGAGGCGCAGCGCCTCCTCGACCGCGCCGTCGAAGACGCTGAGGAAGAGGTCTTCCACACTGTCGAAGTGCTCGTAGAAGGTGTGGCGGGCGACGCCGGCCGTTCTGACGATCTGGTTGAGCGAGGTGGCCGGGTAGCCCTGCTTGGCGACCAGCTGCGTGATCGCGTAGGCGAGCCGGGCGCGCTGGTTCTGGGCGACGAAATCGGCCGGCAGGTTGTGCCGCCCCGGCGGCATCCGGGTGAGGCGGGCGATTTCCTCGTCGGGCCTCATCGCCATCGCGAGAGCCTAGCCTTCGAGTCGGAGATTGATCGGTTGAGTGGCGCGTGCATGAAAACCCCCTATTAGGCACCACCCTGTACCGGACAGTAGCACAGCTGTTTCCATTTATGCAAGAGAGTGGAGCCTAAAAAATTCTGGGCAGGGCGGGCGGTGGGGAGCGAGGGCTGGCCTACGATGTTCGTGTGGCTTCGGGCAGAGAAAGCGGCCAGTCCGCGAACGCCGCCTCGGAGGCGATCCGGGTGCGGCGACTGCGCGAGGACGCGCGACGGACGCTCAGCGTCAACCTTGCTGAGGGAATCGCTCTCAGCCACATGCTGATGCGGTTCACGGGAGCCGCTCGCAGAGCTTGAGCGAACCCGCCTTCGACAAGCTCTTGGCACGCCTCGCCGAAGCGCGGGTTGAGTTCGTAGTGGTTGGTGGGTTGGCGGTGAACGCCTGGGGAGTAGTGCGAGGGACGAAGGACGTGGATGTCGTCGTGGCGCCGGACCCGGACAACCTCAAGCGCATCGCCGAAGTGGCGGTGGCGGCCGGCGGGCGCGTGCAGAAGGACGATGCCCTCCTGGGCAGCCCACCGTCGATCGCAGCACTCCTGGCGAGCGGCGAACAGGTCGCGATCGAGACGGATCTCGGCAGGTTGGACGTGGTTCAGGGGCTCGAGGGCGTGCCCTCATACGAAGATCTGCGGTCGCGCGCAAGCGAGGCGGAGATCCTCGGCGTCAGCGTCGCCGTCTGCTCGATCGAGGACCTGCGGGCAATGAAGCGGGCCGCCGGCCGAACCCGCGACCTCGCCGACCTCGAAGACCTCGACGCCGCGGGCGGGTAGCGAAGACCGCCCCGGCTACTGGGCGACGATCAGCCCGGCGAAGCCGACGGCGATGGTCAGTTGGCCCACGGATACGGTGGTAAACCGTTCAGCCGACGGCCTAGCGCGGGTCGGCGCGGTAGGCAATGGCCCGGTGGCGAATCGCAGCCACGCGAACAGTCTTTTCGCCGTCGGTCAGTTGATAGAGGATCCTGTAGGCGCCGACCCGCAGAGAGTAAAGACCGCGGAGTTTGCCGCGAAGAGCATGGCCTGCTCGTGGGTCACGCTCAAGCAAGCCGAGGGCATCCTCTATCGCGTCGATCAGGGGCCAGTCGAGACCGAGCAGCTCACGGCGGGCACGGCGGGCGAGAACAAGTTTGGCCAACGATCAGATGGCGGACGCTCGGCGCTCGGCCAATTCACGGCGAAGCTCGGTGAGAGTTACCGTCTCGTCGTCGGCAATCTCGGCGAGGCCCGCTTCCAGGGCTGCGAGGGCGCCGGGATCGGACAGGATCTCAGCGGTTTCCTCCAGCGCTTCGTACTCGTCGATTGGAACCAAGACTGCGGCCGGAGCACCATTGCGGGTCACCAGCACGTGATCGCGACGATTACTCACATCGTCAAGCAAGCTGCTGAGGTTGCTGCGCAACTCACGCACGGGGACCGTCTTCGCCATTGAAAGAGCGTACACGATTGTGTACGCAATGGCTACCTCGCTGCTAGGAGATCGGCGGGCGCTTGTCGGCCCAGGGTCGCTCGGATTCGAGCTGGGCGGCGAGGGAGAGGAGGGTTGCCTCGTCGTTGGGGCGGCCGATGATCTGGACCGCCAGGGGCATGCCGTTGGCGGCGAAGCCCGCGGGGACGGACATCGCCGGGTTGCCGAGGTGGTTCCAGGGGACGCAGTAGGGGTAGAAGCGGCTCATCCCGAGCAGGGTGCGGAGCGCGCCGCGTCCCTCCCAGCGGCGGACCGGGAGCGCCGTCCCTCCCATCACCGGGGTGATCAGCACGTCGTGGGTGTCGAAGATCGCGTTGACGCGGGCGGCATCCTCGGCTTCGGCGCGGCGGGCTCTCTCGAAGAGGCTGTCGGGGACCAGGTTGCCGAGGCGGGCGAAGCCGCGGGTGCGGCGCTCGAGCCGCTCCGGATTGGGGACTTTGGCGAAGTCCTCGACGATGCCGTGCAGGTAGCGGGGCACCGCGTTGTTGCCGATCATCCCCCAGTCGGGGTCGCGCTGGGCCACCTCGTGGCCGAGGGAGGCGAGCAGCTCGGCGGTGTCGGCGACGGCGCCCTTGGCGACCGCGTCGACGGTCGGCGGCGCGGCGGCGCGAGGCGCCAGCGTCGAGTGGGCGATGCGCAGCTTGCCCGGCGAGGACTTCGCCGCCTCGACGAAGGGGCGCTCGGGCGGCGGCGGGGCGCCGGGCTCGGAGGAGCCGCCGGCGCTGACGTCGAGCCATAGCGCCGTGTCCATCACCGAGCGACTGACGCAGTTGAAGGCGGAGAGGCCGTTCCAGCGCGCCGCGTCGGGGGCGACGGAGACGCGGCCGCGCTGCGGTTTGAGGCCGAAGAGACCGCAGGAGGCGGCGGGGATGCGGATCGACCCCGCCCCGTCGGAGGCGAAGGCGATCGGCACCAGGCCGGCCGCGACGGCGGCGGCGGATCCCCCGCTGGAGCCGCCGGGGGTGCATTGCGGGTTCCAGGGGTTGCGGGTGACGCCGTAGGTGGCGGACTCGGTGAAGCCGCAGATCGCCAGCTCGGGCAGCAGCGTCTTGCCGATCACGATCGCGCCCGCCTCGCGCAGGCGGCGCACCGACTCGGCGTCGTCCGCGGCCGGCTCGGTGAAGCCGTCGGTGCCGTAGGTCGTCACCTCGCCGGCGATGTCGACCTCGTCCTTGATCGCGACCGGCACGCCGAGCAGCGGCCGCTCCTCCCCACCTCTCAGCCGCGCCTCGGCCTGCTGGGCCTCGAGCAGCGCTTTCTCCCCGTAGACGGTCCGAAAGGCGTTGAGCTGGGGGTCGATCCGCTCGATCCGCTCCAAGCAGAGGCGCACCAACTCAGTCGGGAAGACCTCCCCCGCCCGCACCATCTCCGCCTGCTTGGCCGCTCCCGCGAAAGCGAGGTCGTCTCCTCCCATGGCGGAGAGACTATTCAGGTCAGCTCGGGCTCGGGCTCAGCGACGCCGCCCTCGAAGCTGAGGTTGGGCAGGAAGCGGTCGAGCCAGGAGGGCATCCACCAGTTCCACTTGCCCATCAGCACCATCGCCGCGGGGACGAGGATCAGCCGCACCAGGGTCGCGTCGAGGGCGATCGCGACCGCGCAGCCCATCCCCAGCTCTTTGATCGAGGGGACGCCGGTGAGGACGAAGACGCCAAAGACGGCGGTCATGATCAGCGCCGCCGAGGAGATCGTTCTGGCGCTGGAGGCGAGCCCCTCGGCGACCGCGCGGCTGTTGTCGCCGTGGGCCATGAAGCGCTCGCGGATGCGGGACATGAGGAAGACCTCGTAGTCCATCGAGAGGCCGAAGACGACGGCGAAGATCAGCGGCACGTTGATCGTGTCCAGGGCGCCCTGGCTGTCGAAGCCGAGCAGGCCGTCGAACCAGCCCCACTGGAAGACGACGACCAGGACACCGTAAGCGGCGCCGATCGAGAGCAGGTTCATCGCCACCGCCTTCAGCGGCAGCAGCAGGGAGCGCAGCATCACCATCAGGACGAGGAAGCTGAGGGCGAGGACGAAGAGGATGATTTTCCACATCGAGCCGCTGATCAGGCGGCGCACGTCGTGGCTGCGCGCGGTCTCGCCGCCGACGGCGACCGTCGCCACTCGGTTGAGTCTGGAGACCGGGATGACGGAGTCGCGCAGGCGGTCGACCAGGGCGTTCGCCTCGTCGGACTCGCTGGGGTCGCTTGGCGTGGCGCGAACCAGGACGCTGTTGCCGGCGAACTCCGGCGGCGCGACCGAGCTGACCCCCTCGGTCTGCCCGACGGAGTTGACGAAGGTGGCGATGGCGGCGCGGTTTTGCGGCGCTTGCGGGCGCGAGCCGTTGAAGGAGGCGACGATCTGGAGCGGGTCTGCGCCACCTCTGACCTGTTGTTCGGCGAGCTCATTGCCGAGCCGGACATCGCTGTCCTTGGGGAACTGGCCGAGCGCCGTGGTGCCCATCTGGAGCGAAAGGACGGGGATCGCGAGGAAGAGCAAGATGGCGCTGACGCCGATCACGGCGGTCCAGGGGCGGGCCATGACGCGATTGGTCCAGCGCACCCAAAACGCCTCGCGGTCGGGGGCGGGGCCGCTTCCCCTAAACAGGCGGCGAATCCAGCCGAGGGCTTTGGCGACGATGCCGCCGGGGAGGACGCGATCGCCCAGGGTGGTGATCAGCGCCGGCAGCAGGGTGATCGCGGTCAGGATCGAGACGCCGACGACGATCATCGCGCCCAGCGCCATCGAGCGCAGCGCCTGGTTGTCGACCATCCAGAGGCCGGCCAGGGAGACGACCACCGCGAGGCCGGAGAAGGTGACCGCCAGGCCGGAGGTCGAGAGCGCCTCGGCGCGGGCGTCGTCGGGGTCGCGACCGGCTCTGCGCTCCTCCCGGTAGCGGGCGAGGATGAACAGCGAGTAGTCGATCGCCACCCCGATGCCGATCATCGAGGCCATATTGGTGACGAAGACCGAGGTCTCCATCTGCTGGGAGAGGAAGTAGATCAGCGCGCCGGTGACCATCACGCTGACGAAGCCCAGGGTGAGGGGGAGCGCCGCGGCGGCGAGCGAGCCGAAGATGACGAGGAGGATGATCGCGACGATCGGGAAGCCGCCCGCCTCGGCGCGGGCGAGGTCACGCTTGGAGAGCTCCTGCATCCCGGCCCAGATCGTCGGCTGTCCCGCCAGGTAGGTGGTGACGCCGGCTTGGGTCGAGCCCGGGTCGAGGTCCTCGCGCAGGGTCGCGGCGGGGTCGATCAGCTGGTCGGAGGAGAGCGGGCTGACCAGGGGCAGCATCGCGACGTCGGCCTCTTGGAGCTGGGCCCCGGCGAAGCGGGCGACCCGGGGCGGCAACGCGATGTCGGGAACGGCGGCGACTCTGCGCTGGACGCGGCGCACGGCGGCGGCGCGCTCGGCGGCGGTGGCGTCGGGCTCGGCCCGCAGCATCACCGCGACCCCGTCCGCCTGCCCGCCGAAATCACGGTCGAGCGAGTCGCTGACCGCTTTCGACTGGCTTCCCGGCACATCGAAGCCGCCACCGGTGAGGTGCTCGGTCTGTCTGGAGGCGAAGGGAAGCGCGAGGAGAACGATCACTACCCACGCGGCGATGACCAAGCGGCGGTGGCGCCCCAGAAAACCTGCCAGCTTGACCATGAGCTCACGCATTGGCTAGGCGGCCAGTTTTTCGAACAAACGGCCAGGCGTATGTGATGGCGGTCACGCTTCTTGGGGTCTCCTCTATCCCTTAACGCCCCACCGACAATTCCGCTGCGAGTTATCCCTGACTGTCAAGGATAACTCGCAGCGGAGCGGGCGGTTCCGGGCGTTACTCGCTGACGAGGAGGAAGCGGGCCGAGGCGGCGCCGGCGGCGAAGGCGGCGGCGTCGTCGCGCTTGGGGTCGGAGAGGCCCGGTAGGGCGAAGCCGTCGCCGACCGCGAAGAGGTAGGAGACGACCGCTTCGGCGTCGTAGCGGAGGTTGAGCACGCCCTCGCGCTCCTTCGCCTTCAGCACCTCGGCGACGTGGTAGCGGGTGCGCTCGAACAGCTGCCCGACCTCGCGCCGGATGTCCGGGTTGCGGCGACCGGCGCTGAACAGCTCGTAGAGGAGGAGAAAGAAGGCCGGCTCGTTCTCGATCATGTCGGTGAGGCTGGCGAGGAGGACGTCGATCACGTCGTCGACGCTCTTCGCTTCCGCCAGGCGCTCGTCGAGGCGGGTGATGCGGATCTCGGCGTCGCGGCGAACCACCTCGACCAGCAGCCGCTCCTTGGTCCCGAAGTAATAGTGCAGGAGGCCGCGGCTGACCCCGGCCTCGGCGGCAACCTGCTCGAAGGTCGATCCGGCGGCACCGCGTCTGGCGACGCTCTCCCGCATCGCGTCGACGATGCGCTGCGCCTTCTCGCTGTTCAGCTCCCGCTCTTTAGTCGCCGCCTCCATCCGAGTCACCAGTCTATGTAGCCCCGGCGGATAGATGGCCGACTCGAATTGACGTGCCCGAGGGGGCGCGTCTGGCCAAGCTGGGCGCCGCACATCCACGAGCGAATAGCAGCGCTATTCGAGAGGAGGTGGGTGGTGATCCAGCGCCGTGCCAGGCGCGCTATCCGCGGGGGCGGCAATCCGAGTCGGCCATCTATCCGCCGTTGATGCTGGTGGTGCTCGTGTACTCTCATTCTTCGGCGCCGAAGAGGGTGTCGAGCACGGTCTTGCGGGTGTCCTCGCTGAAGATCAGGGCGAGCGCGGCGGCGACCATGGCGATGAGGATGAGGCGACCGAGGCGGCTCTTGCGCTTCTTCGGCGCCCGCAGCTGCTCGGAGGCTTCGCGCAAGCTCTCGGCCGCGGAGCGCAGGTCCTTCTGCACCTTCTTGTCGTTGGTCACCGCGTTGACCGGGCTCTTGCCGTTGCTGGTCGCCCGGTTGTAGGCGCCGCGGGCAGCCTCAAAGGTCTTGCGCAGGTTGTCGGCAGATCCTCATCCTCGATCAGGCGCTGCACGTAGGGGTTCTCGCGGGCCGCCGCGTAAAGATCGGCGGCGTGGTTGGCGGTCTGGGTCGCGCGTGTGCTGGTCTTAGCCATCCCCTCACTCCTCGCAGTTCGGCGGTGTCCGCTGAGGATAACCGGAATGTTCAGCCAAGGTGAAACGCATACGACAGCCATTTCATGGCGTACGCGTTGCACCTGCTGGAACGAGCGGAGACAGCCGGAGCGGTGCAACGCATACACCAGTCATTTCATGGCATACGCGTTGCACCGTGGGGTGTGCGGGGCTGGGTCACTGGGGGCCTATGCCATCCAGGAGGACGCCGTTGGTGCGGAAGTTGAGCTGGGCTTGGCGGACTCTGCGCAGGAGGAGGGGCGCCAGGCCCGGGCCCTGGGTTTTTGTAGGTCCTTATATAGAGACGGCCTACGGGCGCTCCTAGCCGACTTCACGGAAGCCGGGCAGGAGGCGCTTTGCGGCGAGCGGCGGGGCGGGGCCGTCGGAGATGAAGTC
>CAVUCS010000006.1:0-447140 GCA_963740065.1 uncultured Solirubrobacterales bacterium | reverse complement strand
TTCCTCTTCTTCGGACGCGGAGACGGTCGCACCGACGATGACGCGCGCTGGCTACGGGTTCCTATAAATGGGAGGAACATGAAACGGCTCCCGGCGCGCTTGACAACATTTGCGCCCTCGGGAAGGTCGAGTACGAGTCCTTGCGGGAGCTCGCCCTCGATCCCAGCCGCTCCCCACAATCTCCACACCCGGGTCAACCAGATCAACGCCGAGCTTGAGCGCCAGTTCAAGATCTGGACCCAAGACGAAGTCTCAGTTGCGCTCTGGCCAACCGCCGAAGAAGCTAGAAGTCCAAATCCGCGACGCGAACACCCACCAACACACTCGCCTGAGAGAGCGCAGCGACGGCCTCCGATGGTTCGTCGCGCTGGTGGCCTGCCCGCCCACCGGACCGCCGATTCGCCCAGCAAACCGATCCTCCTGATCGACGAAGCCGAGACCCACCTGCATTACGCCGGACAGGCCGATCTGATCAAGGTCTTCGAGCGGCAAACGGCAGCCGAAACGATCATCTACTCGACCCACTCCCTCGGCTGCCTCCCCCAGGATCTCGGCTCGTCGATCCGGGCGGTGGCGCAAACCGGTCCCGAGCGCAGCGAGATTCGCCGCTCGGCATGGAGCCAGGGAGCGGGGCTGACGCCGATGGTCCTGGCGATGGGCGCCAACGCCCTGGCTTTCACCCCGGCGCGCTACGCCGTAATCGGAGAGGGAATCACGGAGATGCTCCTGCTTCCGACATTGCTGCGCGAGGCGCGTCGCCCGGCAAAGCGAAACGCTCCTTTCAAGTTCCAGGTCGTGCCCGGCCTTGCTTGAGTCTCCGACGAAGACGCGGCTGGCCTGGAACACGAAGCGGGCCGACGTCGCCTACCTCATCGACGCCGACTCCGGCGGCAGAAAACACGGGCGAAAGGTTCCAAAGCGAGCCAGACAAGAAAACCGCGTTGTCACCTGGGGAAACGGCGAGGAGCCGGGGCTCTGTCTTCGAAGATCATGTGGACGCGGAGGTTCTGGCCAGAGCCGTCAACGAGGTCGTAGCAGCCACGACCAGAGCGTCGGCAAGAGTCGCCGCCGAAGAGTTGCCCGCCAGCGGGCGTGGAAAGCACCTCGCTGAATGGCAGTCCGAAGTTGGAATCGACGGCGAGCTGAGCAAGTCATTGATTGCCGAACGCGTCCTTGAAATGAGCTACCTCGGCAGCCCAGTCGTCGAAGGAGACCGCGCTCAAGGTCTTCGCGACCTGGAGCACCAGCTCACACAAGCCGTTCTGGGCAGGCAGTGACGAGGAGCTTCAGCGCAGCACTTCGAAGGCGCGGTCGCGTCTCGGGCCGAAGCGGTAGACGGCGAAGTCGTCGTCGAAGGTGACGGCGCGGTGGACGCCAAGGCGCTCCATCGCGGCAGAGCCTGTGCGGTCGACGAGCGAGAAAGCCTTGGTCGTGGAAGGCCTCACCGATCAGCCCCGGCGGCATCGAGGTCGGCGGGGGTGATGTGCTCGACGGTCGCCGCTCCGGCGCGGATCGACTTCCAGAACGCCTCTGCGGCCCGCATGTCCTCCGCGCTTGTCGATCAGCATCCAGGTCTCCAGCAGCACGTAGTCGGTCGTCACGAGTTGCTCTGCGCTCGCCAGCAGCTCAGCTCGCGCGACCGTATGACTGATCGCTAGTCATCGGTCAACGCGTAGAACGCAGACGTATCGACGAAGAGGCTCAACTAATGACCCGCTACCCCACGCTTGCGCCGTCCGGTCTTGCGCAAGTACTCCGCCTCTACAGCTTCGCCGACATATCTGTCCTTATGTTTGGCGATGTCCGAGCCGCCGGAGCTGAACAGGCCGAAGATCTCGCTGATGTCGGCCTCTGGGCCGCTCCTCCCCGCCCAGGTCGTGGCGCACGGCGCGACGGACGTACTCGGCGAGGGAGATGCCCTGCTCGGCGGCCCGCCGTTTGGCACGACGATGGTCCTCGCTTTCAAGGGCGATCTGCGTCCGTACCATCATAATGGCTACATTATAACAGCAACAATCGGTCGCCGGCGAGCAAGTTCTTCCATGGAACCCTCACCCCCGCACCCTGCAGGTCCGGGTCATCACAGAGCTCAGCGTCCGCCCCCCTCGAAGCCAAAGGTGGCTCTGGCGAAGGGGAAGACGCTCCGGGGAAACCGCGGGGGGCAGCGCAGGAGGCGCTCAGGTAGCTGCGGCGGCGGCCGTGGAAGGTGAAGTTGCGATGCAGCCTCAGGGAGAGGAGCCTGACGTAGCCGTAGCGGTTGGAGACCGCCGGCACCTCGGCGCTGAGGGTGGTGCCGTAGGTGCCGGCGGTGCGCTTGACGTAAAAGACGATGATCCGGTGATCGGCACGGTCAGAGCCGTAGATGTGGGCGAGGATCGCTTCGCGGCCGTCTGCGATCGCGTTGAAGGCGAGGACGCGCCCGTTGGTGGGGAAGGTCGCCTGTTCGGGGAAGGCGGTGTCGGCTGAGAAGCGCCCGCTGCCGACCAGTGCCCCCCGGCAGGCCCTGCGGGCTTGCCGGGTGGAGGTCGCTTTGATCTGGCTCGAGCGACAGCGCTCAAGGCCGCGGGAGTCAAGGCGCCCGCCTCTGTTGAGAGCGATCTCGATCCGCCTCAGGGAGGGTGGGCGATCGCCGGAGAGGGTTCTGATCCGCCCCTCTATGCGGACCTCGATCGGCGCCAGGGAGTCGCGTGGCAGGGCGCCGGGGTAGAGGCCGCCGTTGAAGGTGATGAAGAGATCCCCGCGCGCTGTTAGCTCAGCATCGGTGGAGGGGGCCGTGGCGGCCACCAGGGCGAGCGAGGCGGTCAGGCCGACCGCTCCCGGAGCAGCAGCCGGCGCAGGCCGCTCAGCGCACGGCACTGCGGTGCGCCACCGCCGCGCTACGGGCACGGCGGTGGCCGCCGCGCTTGCCCCGGTGCTTCTTGCGCTTGTGCTTGCACTGGGCCTTCAACTTCGGGTGCGCGGTGAAGCGGTCACCGTTTTGGGCGGTGTACTTGACCGTCGCGCGGTAGGTGCGCTTGCAGATGTCGCGACTGTTGACCAAAAGGCCCTTCTTGCCGCCCTGCAAGGCGACTGTGGCCTTGCTGAACGGGGCGTCGGGGACGAAGTCGAAGGTGCTTCGGATCCCTCCCCTGACCGAGTCGGTGCGCCCTGAGGTCTCCAGTTTGATCGGCAGGCTCGCCGGTCCGCGCAGGTCCGTGACCAGGTCCGGCAACAGGTTGTCGGAGGAGCGCAGGTAGGCGTGGCCGGTGAGCGGATCGTCGAGCAGCGGCGACTGCACCGTGGCCTCGCCGTAGATCGCCGCCGTCGGGCAGTTGTCGGCGGCGAAATCGGGCCGGGTGCAGACGGTGCGGATATGCTCGTTGGCGAGGAACTCTGCGCGCGGCATGGCCAGCGAGAACGAGGCGATGTTGGCGTCGCCGGGGCGCGGCAAGATCGTCGCCGTCAGCGCCGGGTACTTGCCTCGCTTGGTCCCGCCCCTGAGGCGCAGGCTCATCCTCGGCTGGAAGTCCAGAGCGGTGCAACCCACCATCTGGAACCGGTCGGAAACCGCCGCCGCCGTGGGGGAGCCGAAGATCGTGCCGTCGAGGCTCATCGGGTCACAGTTGGTCGGGTTGAGGGTGAACTGGTCGCGACTTACGTTCAGCGACACCGAGCGCACGTGCAGGGGAATGCCCTGCAGGATGGTGGGGAACTGGTCGCTTCCGATGTGGATCTGGGTGGTGATGTCGTCGATGTCCGCGACAGACCTGACCACCACGGTGCCGAGATCGAAGGGACCGGCCACCGCCGGAGTGATCACCGCTACCGAGAGCGGAGCGCCTTTGTACGGGCCCGTCCGGTACATGGTTCCCTGAACGTGGAAGGGGCTGGAGCCGGCCCCGGCGGCCACGTCGACTGTGCCCACCTTGGAAGCGGCGGGGCAGCTCGGGTTGGCGAGCTCCGCCGCGCCGGCATTGGATGCCGCGGCGGCGAGAGCGCTGTCGGGGCAGGTCGCGATCCCGGCGAGCTTGCCCGTCAACCCCGGCGGTAGGTCGAGGTTGAGCGCGCGCAACGCCTGCGAGCCATCGGGACGGCTCACTCTGCCGACAAGTGGGCTGTAGGCGCCCGCGACGGGGCTGACCGTGCCGGCGCTGAAGCCCGGAGCGAAGCGCGCCGGGTCGTTGTAGTCGGGACAGGGGGCGCCGCTTGGCCCCGCGGTGACCTGGAAGGACGAGGTCACGGTCCTGGTCTCCGCCACGGTCGGGTTGTCGGGGTCGACCGCCGACCAGGGGCTGAGCGTCGAGGTGGCCTGGTAGGCGCCGCAGGTGGGCGGCGTCACCAGCGGCGCCCGCGGGCCCGCCTTGAAGTCGAACTTCAAATTGGAGAACGGCTGCTGGGGATTGTTGTCGAAGGTGGTCCGCAGCTGGCCGGTCACCGGATCCGGTGTGACCTTGCCGGGGAGCTTGACGACGATGCCGCTTTGCGGGTCGTCGATGACCACGTACATCGCCAGCAGGCTGTTGAACGGATTGTCGTTCTGGGTCGCCAGGTAGACCGAGCCGCCGAGCGGGTGGTCGATCAGCGGTGTGCTGACCTGGACCGTGCCGGCTTGGAACCGTCGGGGCAGGTCGGCTCATCGGTGCTGGTGAGGTCGATCTGCGCGGGCGAGCAGGCCTGTAGGCCATCGGCCGAGGACGGGTTGACCGTGAAGCCGGCGGGCAGGTCGACGACCGTCTTCTTCAGGTGAGCCTCGGCGCGGCCGTTCGGGTCGGCGAGGCTGTCCTGTGGCAGGCTGATCTCAGCGTGAAGGCCAGTCGGGCTGTCGGCGTCGCTCGACGTCGTCTGGATCGCGACCGTGGGTCTGAAGTCGAGCGAGGAGCAATCGGTGCCGCCGATCGGGTTGGGCGGCGTCGCGTCGTCGTGGGAGACGAAGCTGTAGTCGAGGAAATTGCCCGGGTCCGGCCATGAATCGAGGTGCATGGTCGTGGTCTGGGGACCGAGACAGGAGGTGGGCAGGGTGAAGAATGCCCTATGCGGATCCTGGGTGGAGCAGGGCGCCGTCCCGATCCCGTTTATCAGGGGAGCCGGGGCAGAGCCGCAGGAGGTCGTGGCTAGAGTCGGCGGGCATGCCCCAAAGGGTGAGTCTGGAGTGGAGTAGCGCGCCGCCGGAGCTGATGTAGCTGACGCGGACCGAGAGCTTGTAGTCGGGCCAGGGCCGACCGTCGCCACGGCGCGGGCGTCGGTGGTGGCGGCGGCGAAGGCGAACTCGGCGGCGACGCCGGGTGGCGGCATCATGTTGTAGACGGGCGTGGTCTGGGTGAACGGAGGGTTGCCGGCGATCAGGAAGTCGAAGACGCCGACCTGGCTGTCGGTCGGACGGCCAGGAGCTTCGGTGTCGAAGCCGCCGTATCCGTACTCGGACTGGGTGCATCGCCCGACCGCCGTCGGGTTGCCGACGAGGCCCGGCGGGAGGTCGACGTTGATGTCCTTGACGTCGGCGTCGGGAACCGGGTTGCCCTTGGTGTCGATGTGGCTGTTGAAGTCGATCGTGGTCTTCAGCCTCGTAGGGGTGGCCGCCGGCCTGGGTGAAGGTGTCGCCGTTGGCATCGGTGACCGAGCCGTCGAAGTTGCTGACGCCGAAGTCGGCGAAGGCGGAAGGCGCCGCGAAGACGCCGAGGCCGAGAAGCAGGGTGGCCAAAGCCAGTGCCATGCCGCGACGGCGGCGAGCGGTGTGAGTGACGTCGATCATCTCGTGGGTCATGGTGTTCGTCTCGTTCTCCTTGATCATCGCTCGCTCACCGTCCCTTCCGGGTCGCGTGGCGGTTGTGCTTCCGGTGCTTCTTCTTGTGATGCTTCTTCTTGTGGTGGTGCCTTTTCTTGTGGTGCTTCTTCGCCCTGGTTCGGTTGCGACCGGAGTTGCCGGGGCCCGAGTAGCGCGAGGAGCCTGCGTTCGGCTCCGTGGGCGGTGAGCTGGGCGGGCCCTGACAGGCGTCGGCTGAGCAGGGAACCGCCGGGGCGGATGGATTCTGAGAGGCGAAGCCGCCGTTGACTCGGGCGGCGTAGACGTCGATGTTGTAGTCCTGGTCCTGGCCGACGAGCTGGTCGCGGGTGGTGAAGAAGGCGCTGGATCCATCGACGCTGGCGGCCATGAAGTAGGAATTGGCGTCGCCCCGCCCGCTCGAGATCAGGTGAAGCTTGCCGTTCTCATACTCGTAGGCATCCTTCTTGCCGTTGGTGTCGGCCGGCAGGAGGGCGTCGGGGCTGGTGAAGAAGAGGCGACCGCCGTCGGTTGCGACGATCCGGGACGCGGACATGGCGCCCAGCAGCACCCCGGCATCAGCCCCCGGACCGATAAAGCGGACATTTGCGCTGGGAGCGCCGCTGGGTGGGCAGGAGGCGCAGGTGAGCGAGTCGTCGCCGTAGGAGTAGTAGTAGGCCTGGAGGTAGGGGTGGGCCGACTGAGGATCGGGGCCGGCGACGCCGCCCTTGTAGAGAAAGCCGAGGCCGAGGCCATCGGGGCTGACCCGCCAGGTATTGGCGAAGTTCTTTGCAAAGCCGGCCGCGCTGGTGTTGGTGAAGTCATTGGTGGCACCGGTGAGGGCGCCGACGTAGCGGGTTACGCCGTTGTGCCAGACGAAGATGTTGGTGTTGCCGGCCGTCGCCCCCGCAGCAAGGGCGCCGGTGGCGACGTAGTAGACGTAGGAGCCGTCGTCGCTCATGCCGAGGGCGTTGACGACGTCGGCGCCGCCGACGTCGATGCCGTCGGGGGTGAGGTCGGTGAGCTGACCGGAGTCGTGATCGTAGCGGTAGAGGTCGGCGCCCGCGGCGCTGGCGTTGCCGGTCAGGTGGGCCGTCGAGGTGAGCAGGGCGTAGGAGCCCGTCGGGGTGGCGTAGCGGAAGGTCGCGTTCTGGGTGACGTCGGCCTGGTCGTGGGAGACGACCGTGGTCTGTCCTCCTTCGCGCAGGTAGACCGGGCGGCTGATCGGGGTGCTGGCGTCCTCGGTCCAGTAGATGCGCGAGCCGTCGGCCGAGACCGCGTGGAGGGCATAGGACATGTTGGCGTCTCCGTTTCCGGGACCGGCGGCAATTGAACCGGGGGCAGCATTGCCGTTGGGGAGGATGCCGACCAGATTGAACCCGCCCGGAGTCCACTCGTAGAGGTTGTTTATGTTGCTGTTGACCACGGGGGGGGTCGTGGAAATCGGCGTCCTTCTGCCGACGAAGACCATGGAGGAGCCGTCCGGAGCGCCGCCGGCGAAGTAGACTTGGGCGAGGCCGGAGGTGGGAGTGACGAGGTACTGGTAGGTCCCGGTGACGGCGTCGTACACGTAGACGTTTTGTCTGCCGGCGGTCCCGCCCGGCGCCGGGACGGAAGTTCCCTTGAAGAGGATTTTGCGGAAGTCGGCGGAGGCGCCGAGCTCGAAGGTCTGGATGACCGGTTCCGATTCAGCGGAGCTGATTCCGGGAGTGATCCCGATCGTCTGCCAGGAGTCGGCGCCGCGGACGGCCGAGTAGGCGCCGGTGAGGGGGGCGGAGCTGGCGTCGGGGAAGACGGAGTAGGTCCCGAAGGCGGCGGCGGAGCCGTCAAGCGAGAGGGAAAAGCTCGCGGAGCCTTCGGGGTCAACGTCATTGAGGTTCTTGTCGACGGGCGAGACCTGCTCGTAGGAGCGGCAGTCGGGCAGGCTTGCCGAGGCGCCCGCGCGCGGCTTGTCGCAAGTGGTGAGCTGAGCGTCGGGGCCGGCGAAGCTGCCGTAGGAGTTGGTGGCGACAAAGCGGAAGTGGTAGTCGCTGTTGGAATCGAGGCCGGTGAGGGCGACGGCGACGTCATGGCCGACCCCGTCGGAGCCGATCGAGGCGCTCTCGGGCGTGGAGGCGCCGTAGGAGCTGTCGGCGCCGTAGTCGACGTGGTAGGTGGTGGCGGCGAAGCGCGGGTTTACCCGGGCGGTGACGATGGCGTCGGTGTCACCGGCGCGGGAGACGTCGGTGAGGGCGATGCCGGGCACCCCGGCGGTGTCGAAGACGGCGTCGCCGGCCGGGCTGGCGCCGTTGGTGTTGGCGGCAACGAGGCGGAAGTGGTAGGTGGTCGCGGGGTCGAGGCCGGAGGCGTCGGCGGAGACGGTGTGGACGGCGGAGTCAGCCGGGATGTCGACGGGGCCGGCGATCGGGTTGCCGTCGGCGTGGTCGCAGGGGACGGGCGGCAGGCTGTAGCCGGTGCTCGTGCCGATCTCGAAGTGGCAGTCGCTGAGGGTGACGCCGGAGGTCTTGACGGTGCCGTGCAGGGTGGCCGAGGTGGTGTCGACGGCATCGGCGCTACCGCTGGTGACATCGGGAAGGGTGAGGGCGGGCCCGAACACCGAGATCGACCCGGTCGAGTTGGCGACGAAGACCCTGCCGGCGGAGTCGACGGCGACGCCGCTCGGGCTGGTCACGTTGCCGGAGCCGAAGGCGCCGCGGGAGTTGCCGTTGGAGTCGAAGACGGCGACGTCGGAGGCCCCGGCGGCGTAGAGGTCGTCGTTGCCGGGATCGACGGCGACAGCGAACGCGTCGACGATCGGCAGGGTGGTGCCGGAGGCCTTCTTTCCCCGGCTGAACTGGCCGGCGTTGTACTTGGCGACGTTGCCGGTCGTTCCTGGTCTCGAGTCGCCCTCGACGTCGTAGACGGCGCCGGCGGAGTCAGCGGCCAGACTGCAGGGATTCGAACCTGGCGGAACAGCGAGGCTTCGGTCGTAGTCGGAGTTGTTGGCCGGGTTGCCGAGCGGAATGAAGCGCTCGATATACACATTATTGCTCTCACCGGTGTAAACAGCGCCGGACGGTCCGACGGCGACGGAGCAGAGGCCGAAGGGGGCCCCCGTGCCGCCGTCAGCCCCGCCGACGGCCGTGGTCAGGGCGCCGAGGTCGGTGCCGTCGGCGCCGTAGATCTCAACGCCAGAGAATCGGACGACGTAGATGTCGCCCTGGGTCGGGCCGGCCGAGTTGTCGACGGCAACCTGTGCCTTGTTCGATGTCGAGGCGGGTCTGGGCAAGGCGATCGTGTTGGTCGCGAGGGCGGAGAAGTCGACCGGGTTGCCGGCGGTGTCGAATTTGCTGAGGGTGCCGTTGGCGTCGAGGACGAAGACGTGTCCCGAGTTGTCGGTGGCGACGCTGCGGAGGTTGGTGAAGCTGCCCCAGCTGCCGACGAAGGGGTGAACGGCGGGCGAGCTGGCCGAACCGGCGGGCGCGAGGATCGCGGCGAGGGCGGTGATGGCGAGGAGCGTGGCGAGGGCGGCGAGGGCGAGGGGGGCGCGCCGGGAGAACGCGGCGGCTGAGGGCGCACCACTCCCGGCGACGCCGGGCACGGGCGCACGGGTGGCGTCGTCACGGCTGCCGGCAACGAGACCGCGCAGGGCGGAATCGATGAGATTGACGGCTGACGAACGCTTCGCCTTGCGAATCAAGTGCTCTCTCCTGTGTCCCGTGAGCCCCACTGCTTCTCGGTGCGGGCTTCCCGGCCCACCCCGAGCCCCGAGGCTCGTTTAGTCGTAACCCTGCCCGCCTCCCTGGCGGACTTGAGTATGGAAGCACATCCCAACTTGAAAGGCAAGCGAAATTTTTTAAAGATTGTGTCAGCGAACTCGGCATCGCGGCACAGAGCCGTTTGCGCGGCGGCGAATCAGCTGCGGTTGAGGAACTAGGAGTGCGAGGAAGCAGCTTCGCGCGCCAACTCCTTCGCGGCCTCCGGCCCCAGATACGGGGAGAGGGCAAAGTCGATCAGGTCCGGGAGGAGCTGCTCCAAGGCGACGGGGTCGCCGGCGGGGATCGAGCGGGCAGTCAGGGCTATGAGGCCGCCGAGCAGGGAATCCTCGGTCGACTCGGGCAGCTTGGCGGCCTCGGGCCGCTCAACGCGACCGGGCTCCAGGTAGGGAATGCAGGCGACGACGACATCGCGAAAGTGGGCGGCGATCTTTGGGCTGGCGGTGACAGGCTCGATCAGGCAGAGGCGGGCGAGGTCGGGCTCGGCGGCGAAGAAGCGCAGGGCGGTACGGAGGGCTTCGATCACCTTGTGGGGCCAGTCGGGGACGGGCTCGACCGCCTCGGCGACGAGGCCGCGGAGATGATCGACGATGGCGTCGAATGCGGCGAGGAAGCACTGCTCCTTGCCCTTGAAATGCTCATAGAAGGCGGCGCTGGAGACCGAGGCGGCTCTGACGATCTCGGTGACCGTCGTCGCCCGGTAGCCGCGCTGGGCGACAGCGTGAGCTACCCCGGCGAGGAGTCGCTCACGCTGGGACTCGGCGACCTGCCGGCGGGAGAGGCCGTGGTGGCCGCCGGGCAGGGGGCCGAGGTCGGATCGTGTGTCCTCCGGCTGTCTGCCGCGCCGCGTCGCCACGGTCGAAGACTATCCGCGGTGGGCGCCGAGCGGGCTGGGTCCGGCGGGATTCGGCGGGGGCGGGGTGTAGAGCTCTTCGAGGGCGGCATCGAGGGCCGAGTAGGGCAGGACGGCGCAGTACATGAGCTCTGGGACGAGCTCTTCCTCCGGCGGCAGGCGAGTGGGCCGAGCCACCGCGGCGTAGACCTGATTGATGATGCCGCCCCCGACCGCCTCCGCGGTGGCGCGGGAAAGGGAGTCGGGGTTATCCAGCTCCGCCCGGCCGGCGTCGATGAGGTCGAAGAGCGACTCGACCAGCCGGTCGGAGAGGAGACGGGTGCGCTCGCCGGCGACCCGCGAGTCGACGACGACGAACCAGGCGCGCCGTCTGTCGGCGGCGATGAAGCGGTAGAGCGCGTAGAGGGTGGCGCGGACCCGCTCGCGCCAGTCGGTGAGCTCCTCGACGGCGGGCGCGTACTCGCGGCGACAGCGCTCGATCTCCGCCTCGAAAACCTTGAAGAAGCAGTCCTCGAGGTCGGCGAAGTGGCGGTCGAAGGCCGCCCGATCAAGCCCGGCGCGCTCGAACAGCGCCCAAAGCTCGACGTTGCGGAAGCCGCGCTCGAAGCAGAGGCCGATCAGGGCCTCGTGCAGGCGATCTCTCTCGTCCCGTAGCAGTGGTGCCATCGATCCCCAAAGGCACCTCCCACCTCCCAAACGCTCAATCGAGGATAGCCGCGAACGACTCCGTTGTGGAAACGAGTCGCGCCGGGGGGGTCAGGACGCCGCGGCGGTTTCGGCGGCCTCTTCGAGGGACCACTTCGCCCATCTCGCCGCCTCGGCCTCGCCGATGTAGGGGCGGAGGACAAACTCGACCGCTTCCGGGAGGAGCGCCTCGATGCGGGCGGCCTCGCCGACGATGAGGCGTTGGTAGGCGGACCAGAGGACGCCCCCGGCGAGGGTGTCCTCGAGCGAGTCGGGGAGCTCGTCACGCTGGGGGCTGCCCTTGCGACCCTCGCGCAGCAGCGGGGAGAGGGCGGTCATCGCTCTCTCGTAGCGCTCGATGATGATCGGCCCGACGGTGGGCGCTTCGACGATCGAGGCGCGGGCGATCAGCGGGTCGGCGAGGAAGGCGCCGAAGAGGGCGCGCAGGGCGGCGGCGACCTGCGCCGGCCAAGGCGCGTCGGCCTGGGCGGTGACGGCCGCCTCGATCTCGGCCTGGGTCTGGGCCATCACCGTGTCGAACAGCTCAAGAAAACATCTCTCCTTGTTGGGGAAGTGGGCGTAGAAGGTCTTGAAGCTGACTCTCGCCCGCTTGACGATCAACTCGACCGTCGTCGCGTTGTAGCCGCGCTTGGCGACCAGCTCCCCGGTGGCCCGCAGGATGCGCTGGCGCTGGGCCTCTTTGACGCTGTCGCGGGTGACGGCCGCGGGCGAATCGTCGAGCGAAGCCCTCGATTCCCTTCCCGGTAGCGCGCGCATAGACCGAGGATAGCTACGAAGCCGCTCCCTTTGGGATCTTTTCAGCCTCTACGATGACCAGCCGAGCCCCGATAGCTCAGTCGGATAGAGCGACTCCCTCCTAAGGAGTAGGCCGCAGGTTCGAATCCTGCTCGGGGCGTAGCTGGAACTCAGCCCCGGTCTGGGCGATCCGGGTACAGCTCGTCGATCGTGACCAGGGCGCGGTAGGGGGCTTTGGCGGCGGCTTCGATCCGCTCGGCGCCGCCGGCGAGGCGGTCGACTACGGCGATTACTCCCGCTACCTCCAGACCCTCTTCGCGGATGCGCTCGATCGCGGTCGCGGTTGAGCCGCCGCTGGTGACCGTGTCCTCGATCACAAGTACGCGGTCGCCGGGGCCCACCGGACCCTCGACCCAGCGCTGCAGGCCGTGCTCCTTGCGCTGGCCGCGGACGAAGAAGCCGACCAGGCCGTCTGCCTCGGACGCCGCGATCGCCGCGCATGCCGGTGGGATCGCGGCGGTCGCCGGGCCGCCGACCGCGGTCGCTCTCGCCTCCACCGCGGCAGCGGCAATCAGCGCGCCGGCGGCCCGAAAGCCCGCCGGCCGCAGCAGAGCACGGCGCGCGTCGACGTAGTACTGGGCCGTGGCGCCGCTGGCCAGCGTCACCTCGCCGAGAATCAATGAGTGCTCTCGCAGCTCGGCGAGCAGCGTTTCCTTGGCGGCGGCGAGGTCGGTGGGGCTGAATGAATCCGGCATTGCGCCGCCGATCCTAGGCGTTACGCGAGTGGCACGAAGAATTGACGAAGTTGGCGCGATCTGCTTACATCACTTGACAGGTGGTGATGTAACTTGGCACGCATGAAGCGACTGCAGATCTCGATCGAGCCCGAACTGGACGCGGAGGTTGAACGCTACGCGGACGAGAAGGGGCTCTCGAAGGCGGAGGTGATCAGGCGATGCGTGCGGAACGAGTTCAGGGTGCTGCCACCGATCGAGGAGGATCCGCTGTTCAAACTGTTCAAGGAACCTGGAGGGAGCGACCCCAGCGACACACGCTCCATCGACGAGGTCGTTTACGGGCCGTCGAACCCCGACCCTTGATCTTCGCCGATACCTCTTTCTTCAGTGGCCGGCGCCGACCCGCACGATGGGCACCATGCAGCCGCCCTGAAGCTCTTCGAGAGGTTTTCTGGACAACGAATCGTCACAACGAACCACGTTCGCGGGGAAACCTGGACGACGCTGCGGCGCAAGCTCTGGCACGGAAAGGCGGTGAGATTTCTGGACTCCCTCGAAGGCGAGCGGAGACATATCGAGGTCGTTCGGGGTTTCCGACGAACTTGAGGACGAGGCGCTGAACTGGCTGCGCGCCCACGACGAGCGCGAGTACTCCTTCGTCGACGCGACCAGCTTCGCCTACATGCGCGCTCGCCGTATCACCGACGCGCTCGCCTTCGACGGCGACTTCGCCGCCGCCGGCTTCAACGAGCTGCGCCCCTAGAAGACGAAGATGTCTTCGCCGGTGAAGATCCGGTTGAAGATCTCGGGCTGGTCGGCGATGAAGGTGCGAATGCAGCCATGGCTGGCGGCGTAATTGGGGACCGACTCGTAGCCGTGCACCGCGTAGCCGCCGTAGAAGTAGAACGAGTAGTACATGCCGTGGGAGTTGTAGCCGGGCTCGGTCCTGAGGAAGCTGAAGTGGCCGGTGACCGTGGGGGTCGAGGGCTTGCCGGAGGAGATCGGGTAGATCGCGAATGGCTTGTCGCCGTCGGTGAAGACCAGCACCTGCTTGGAGAGGGGGGCTTCCAGATGCTCCCCGGAGCCCGGGTGGCGAACCTTGTAGGCGCCACGACCGGAGAAGACTCTCTTGACCAGGCCCGCGCCGGCCTTGTAGCTGCGGTTCATCCCGTTGACTTTGCGATAGGCCAAGACACCGCGGGCGGTCTTGCCGCCAAAGCAGCGGCCGTCGTTGGCGATGTAGCCCATCTTGCGCATCGCCTTCTTGAAGCCGATCACGACCGCGCCGCACTTTCCCTGCCCAAGGCCGGGATAGCTGATTCGCCAGCTCTTGCGGACGGTGCTGTCAGCGCCGAGCGAGGCCGTGGCCGCGTGGCCGGCGGAGGCCGCGTACTTGCCCCCCTTGGTGACGCGAATGGCGGAGCGGAACTTCCCGGCGCCACCCTTGCCCTTGTGCACGCGAGCCGACTTCGAGTACAGCTTCTTGCCGTTGCGAAAGAACGTGACTCTGACCCGCTGGCCGGCGACGAATGGCGACACCGTGCCGACCACGGGCACCGTGCTCATGATCGGCGCCACGCCCCCGTGCAAGTGCCCGATCCGGATCTTCACCGTCGCCTCCGGCGGCCCAACAGCTCCCGCACCGCCCGAGGCAGCCTGCGCCGCGGCGGGCATGACTAGCAATGCGAGGACGAGACCGGGGATCAAACGCCGCTTCATCTGGGGCATTCTGCCCTATTGCCCGGCTACTGGGCTAGGAGGGCGACCGAGTTGTTCATCGCATGCAAGATGATCCCCGGGACGATCGAGCCGGTTTTTTCGTAGAGGAGTGCCAAAACGAAACCGAAGGCGATCAGCGGCGGGACGGCGCTGACGCCGGTCGTCGCGTGCAGGCCGCCGAAGATGACGGCGCTGATCAGGGCCGCGCCAATCCGTGGAAGCCGCTCGCGCAGGCCGCCGAAGAGCATCCCCCGAAAGCAAACCTCCTCGCTGACTGGCGCGGCGACGACGATCAGCAGGATTTGGATCGGGACCGTGCCAAAGCTCTCCGCGATGTCCTCCTGCTTGGGCTGGCCGATCAACAGCGAGTAGAGGAAGGCGAAGAGGAGGTAAGCGCCGACCGCCGCGGCCATCCACTTCACCGCCGAAGGGCGAAACTTCCGCACCCCCAGTCGTCGGGCAATTTCGCCGAAGCTGCCCGCCCCCCTCTGCGCCGCGATCACCATCGGCACCATCAGGAACCCGGCAGCCGTGGCCAACTGGATAAAGGCGTTGGCAGCCGCGCTCAACTCGCCGTCTACCGGGTGCTCAACGATCACCGCCGGGATCCCAAGCACGATCCCCGTCCCGATCGCCAAAAGCACCCCGAGCACGGCCGCGCCCGGACCCCAGTTGGAGTACGGAAAGCCTGACTTTGCGGGTACCGTGGCCTCCATGTCGCCGCCAGTTTCACAGGTCTCGCGGTCCACGAAGACTCGCCTCCGGTTCCTGCGCCGCCTGCTCTTCCTCGTCGCCTTCCTGGTCCTCGTCGCAATCGCTTTGAGCCAGTTCACAGAGCTGAAGCGGCTGGCGACAGGGATCCTCGCCTCGACCGCGGTGCTGGCGGCGATCGTCGGCTTCGCCTCCCAGCACACGATCGCCAACGTTGTCGCGGGGGTGATGCTGGCGGTCACCCAGCCGATCAAAATCGGCGACCGGATCGAGTTCGAGGATGTCGACGGTCGGGTAACCGACATCACCCTCTCCTACACCTACGTCGACCCGGGCGACGGCAGTTCCGTCGTGATTCCCAACCAGATGCTGGTGGAAGGGATCGTGCACAACCGCTCGACCGGCGACACGCAG
Source organism: uncultured Solirubrobacterales bacterium (assembly GCA_963740065.1). Taxonomy (GTDB): domain Bacteria; phylum Actinomycetota; class Thermoleophilia; order Solirubrobacterales; family 70-9; genus DASVDE01. The sequence continues at coordinate 431,774 of CAVUCS010000006.1, read as the reverse complement.
GGCTGAGCGGGATCGGCGCCGAAGTACCCTTTTCGCATGACGAAGCGCAATCGCAGACGTCACCGGCGCCGCGGAGGCGCCCCAGCAAGGTGCTCTTCGTAGCCGCCGGCGTTGTCGCCGTGCTCGGCGTAATCGCGATCGGCGTCGCTTCCTGGGTGCTGGACGTCGCCGCCAAGGCCCCGCCCCTCTCCGACTGCCGCCCGATCGAGCGCGGCGGCAACTCGGTTCTCTTCGCCGGAGACGGCAGCCGGCTCGGCTACATCGCCTCCGACGAAGCGCGCACGCCGGTCTCGATCGATCGAGTGCCGACGGACCTGAAATACGCCACCGTGGCAATCGAGGACGAGCGCTTCTTCGATCACAACGGGATCGACTACGAGGGTGGCCTCCGCGCGCTGATCGAGAACATCCAAGCCGGCAAGGTCGTCCAGGGCGGCTCGACGATCACGATGCAGCTGATGCGCAACCTCTGCATCACCGACCCCCAGCGCAACATCGAGCGCAAGATCCAAGAGGCCGAGCTGGCGCTGGAGTACGAGAAGAAGTTCTCCAAGCAGGACATCCTCGGCAAATACCTCAACACCGCTTCTTACGGGACGATCAACGGCTCCACCGCGGTTGGCGTACAGGCGGCCTCGCGGATCTACTTCTCCAAACCGGTCTGGAAGCTGACCTTGGAGCAAGCCGCGCTGCTGGCCGGGCTTCCGCAGGCCCCATCGGACTACAACCCGATTCTCAACCCGGAGGGAGCGCTGGTCCGCCGCAACGAGGTCCTCTCCAGCATGGCGAAGCTCGGGTACATATCGCGCGCGCGGGCGCTTGAGGGACAGCAGCGCGGGCTCGGCTTGAAGCTCTCCGACACCTACTTCGACCGCCGCCAGCCTTACTTCTTCGACTACGTCGAGGACAAACTGATCGAGAAGTACGGGGTCAACACGGTGCGCAAGGGGGGACTGCGGGTCTTCACCACGGTCGACCCGACGCTGCAGGAGGTTGGGTTGGAGGCGATGCGATCGACCCTCCCCTATTCGACCGACCCCTCTTCGGCGCTGGTCTCGATCGACCCCGACACGGGCTACATCGAGGCGATGGTCTCCAGCTCCAGCTACGGCACGAGCCAATTCAACCTCGCCGCGCAGGGGCACCGCCAACCCGGGTCGACCTTCAAGACCTTCGTCCTGGCGACCGCGATCAAGCAGGGGATCGACCCTTACTCGACCTACTACACCTCGAGACCGCTGAACCTGGATCTGCCCGAGTGGGGTCACTGGGAGGTTTCGACGGCCGACGAGGGCTACCAGGGAACGATCAACCTGCAGCAGGCAACGGTGGCCTCCGACAACACCGTGTTCGCGCAGCTCGACCTCGATGTCGGGCCCGAGAGCGTTGCCGAGACGGCGAAGTCGATGGGGATCACGACGCAGCTCGACGGGATCCCGGCAGAGGGGATCGGCGGCCTGCGAATCGGCGTCTCGCCGCTGGAGATGGCCGATGCCTACGCGACGCTCGCCAACGGCGGCACCCATCGCAATCCGATCGCGATCCGGAGGGTCGAGTTCCCGACCGGTCGAATCGACCACCCAGAGGAACCGGACCCCAAGCGGGTGCTGCCGGAGGCGGTCGCCTATGAGGTGACGCGACTGCTGCACGACAACATCACCGGCGGCACCGGCACCGCCGCCTACACCGGCTGCTCCGGCCAGGCGGGAAAGACGGGAACGACCGACAACTACACCGATGCCTGGTTCGCCGGCTTCCAACCCAACTTGGCGACCGCGGTCTGGGTCGGCTACCCGCAATCCAACGACATCGAGATGACCAGCGTGCACGGCACGACGGTGTTCGGCGGGACCTTCCCGGCGATGATCTGGAACTCGCTGTACGCAAACGGGGGCGTGCCATGCGAGGAGTTCACACCCCCGGATACGCCGATCTCCTGGGCACCCTTCTACGGTCAGTTCACCCAGTCCGGCCCGAGTGAGGTCACACCCACCGACAGTGCCAACAGAGGGAGAAACGGCAAGAAGAAGCCGGGCCAGGACGCGGTCGGCGGCTACGACCCCGGCGCCTACGCCCCCGGAGCGGGCCAGCAGCCCACTCCGACACCTTCCCCGAGCCCCCCGCCCGCGGGTGGTGGCGGTGGTGGCGGCGGCGGTGGCAATGCGGGGATCGGCGGTGGCACGGCAGCCGGCGGTGGCGTCGGTGCCCCCGGGTGACATCCGGTAGGTGAGTGCGGGGGTTGCCTACGGACTGATGTGGGTGGGGTTCGCGGCCTACCTCGGCGTTCTGGAGGCTGCGCCTAGACTGGGACGGAGGATTATTTGGGGAGTGATCGCGGTCGCGGTCGCCGGCTTCGCCGTCGCCCCGGTTCTCCTCTCCCACGACGCCTACAGCTACATCGACTACGCCCGCCTCGGCGTCGTCCACGGACTCAATCCCTATGTCCACCCGCCGACGGCCGCGCCGGCCGATCCGGCCTACGCTCTCGTTGCCTGGCCCGACACCACCAGCGCCTACGGTCCCATCTTCACGCTGGTTACCTATCCCCTTGCGTGGCTGCCGGTGGATCTGGCCGTGGCGGCGCTGAAGGCGCTGGCCGCCGCCTCGGTTCTGGGCCTGACGGCCCTGGTCGCCCGCCTCGCCCCCGCGCGTGGCGTCGATCCGCTGCGAGCCGCCGCCTTCGTCGCCCTCAACCCGCTGGTCCTGGTCCACGTCGTCGGCGGCGCCCACAACGACGGCCTGGCGGTGCTGCTCACAATGACCGGCGTCGCTGCGGTCCTCGCCGCTCGGGAGTACTCCGGCGGCGCGGCCTTCATCGCCGCGGCGGCGGTCAAGGCATCGACGTTGGCGGTCTTCCCCTTCGCCCTCCTCGCCACCTTCAGGCAAAATCCCCGGTGCAACGCATTCAAGGCCGATTGCCCCTCAAATGCGTTGCACCTCAGGCGGTTCTTGGTCGGTGGCGCCGTGGCGGTGGTGATGATCGCGGTGGCGGGGTACGCGGCCTTTGGCTGGGACTGGCTGCACTCGTTCGGCCTCGCCGGGGAGAACCAGTCGCGCACCAGCCACATGAGTGTCCCGATCACGACCGCCCGCCTCACCGGCCTCGACCCCGACGCCGTCCGCATCGCGGCCCTCACCCTCTACGCCGCCTTCGTCGCCTACCTACTGGTCCGCACCTACCGAGGCGCCGACTGGATCGAGGCAGCCGCCTGGGCAGCCCTCACCCTCCTCCTAGCCACCTCCTGGCTCCTCCCCTGGTACATCATCTGGACCCTCCCCCTAATAGCCCTCTCAAGGAACCACAAGCTCACCTTCCTGGTGCTGGCCCTAACCGCCTACCAACTCGGTGCGCGTATTCCCTTGTAAGCACTAGGGCCAAAAGGCCAACGAGGTACCCCCTTACCGGGCGGATACTCAGAGCAGTCCAGCTCATTAGCTGGACTGCGAGTCCGGTCAGGGGGTACCTCGTTGGCCTTCCTCCGGAGGGCGGCTAATTAGCTGGACTGCGAGTCCGGTCAGGGGATACCTCGTTGACCTCCTCGGATGACGGGTGGATCACGCCGGTTGGGATTGACCAACCTTCGCGTCGACCGAGGGCTGTGACCGCGCCTACATAGACCACTTCCACAACTGTCATCACCCCACGAACAGCAATCGCGATTAACGAACCGACCGCAAAGCTATTGGCGGGAACTGCCGCCTTAACCGCCCAAGCGAAAGCTGCGTCGCGAACGCCAAGGCCCGCCGGGGCGACGAGCGTGACCAGCGCGGCGACGTAGCCAACCGCCTGCGCCGAGCCAACGATCAGCGCATCGCGGAAGGGAATCGTGGTGACGGAGCGAGCTACGCAGTAGACGCCGAGGCCGACCACCACCCAAATCGCCGCATAGAAGCCCAGCATCGTCAACACGCCACGCATCGGCATCACTGCCGGCAGCGACTCGCGCCCGAAAGCGCGCAGGACTCGGTCGGCAAGCGGGCGGAACACACGCGGGCTGAGGACGAAAAGTCCCGCCGGAACGACCAGCAGCACGACCCAGCGCAGCGGTTGCCCCTGAAGGTCCGGGTGGCTGATGAAGAAGTAAGAGGCGACTCCGACGGCTGCGGTGGCCGAAATTGCCTGCTCATAGACAATGCTGGCGATCGTCGTTCGGCGTGGCACTCCGACCCGCTCGGCGAGCAGCACCCGCCCGAGGATGTAGAGGACGCTGCCCGGGACGTAGCGGGCAAGTAGCGGCTGCCCCCATGCGACCTGAGCGCGGCCAACGCCGATGCGGTAGCCGAGAAAGCGCAGGATTGCGTCCCAAGCCCCGGCGCTGAGCCCGTAGAAGCAGAACAGGAGGGCAACCGCCGGGATCAGCCACACCCCGTGGAAATGGACCCCCTTGTCCTTGATCTCGCTCCACTGGTCAATGACCGTGAGAACGAGGAAGCCGAAGATGACGACGGCAAGGCCGAGTTGCAACGCCAACCGCACGCGCTTGCTGCGCGGTGGGCGAGAGCCGACATTGGCGCCGGCCTCTCCGATGCGGTGCAGAAGTGGTTGGCGCTCCTCCACGAAACGATCACCCTAATGGCCTTCCGCTGCGACTTATCTCTGACATACGGGGATAAGTCGCAGCGGAGCGGGGATAGGGGGACAATCCCGCGAGATGGGCGAATTCGAACTGTTGGCGCGCATTCGAGAACGACTGCCTCCTGCCGGCCCGCAGGTGCGGGTTGGGGTGGGCGACGACGCCGCCGTCACCCTGCCCGGTGGGGCAACCGCCACCTCGGTTGACGCGATCGTCGATGGGGTTCATTTCCACCGCGACCGCTGCACCCCGGCCCAGGTCGGCCACAAGGCATTGGCCACGGCGCTCTCCGACTTGGCGGCGATGGGCGCCGATCCAGGCGAGGCCTATGTCGCCCTCGGCATTCCCAGCGGGATGAGCGAGGACGAATGTATGGAACTGCTCGACGGGGTAGTGGCGGTGGCGGTAGGAACCGGAACGACGCTGGCGGGCGGCGACGTAACCCGCGCCCCGGTCCTCACAGTTGTGACGACTGTGGTCGGTCACGCCGCGACGGCGGAGCAGTTCGTCACCCGGGCCGGCGCGCAGCCGGGGGATTCCCTGGTGCTGACCGGAGAGATCGGCGCGGCCGCCGCAGGGTTGCTGCTCCTCGAACACCCGGAACTGGCCTCTGCGGTGAGCGCGGAGATCGGCGACGACCTCCGCGCCCGCCAACTTGAGCCCCGCCCTCGCTTGAACGCCGGCCGCGCCCTGGCCCGCGCCGGCGCCACCGCGATGATCGACCTCAGCGACGGCCTCGGAGCCGACGCCGGCCACATCGCTGCTGAGAGCGGCGTGGGCCTGCAAATCGACAGCGCTGCGGTCCCGCTGGCGAAAGGCGTCGCGGAAGTCGCGGCGGCGGCGAACCTGGACCCGCTGGCAATGGCGGCGGGCGGCGGCGAAGACTACGAGCTGTTGGCGGCGATACCCCCGGGGCGCACGCCTCGCGCGACCGCGACAGAGACGGCGTTAACCGTCGTCGGCGAGGTCGTCGAGGGCGAAAGGGTCGAAATCAGGCGGCCCGACGGCCCGGCACTGGAGCCGTCGGGGTTCGACCAGCTGCGCTGAGCGGCTGCGGCCCGTGCATCAGCAGGTCACGCACACCGCGCCGTTGCAGCATCGCCTCAGCGACCCTGGAAGGCTCCGGCCTGTACTGACCGGCATCGACAAGCACTTTTAGCTGCTGTGACTGCATGGCTCTCCTATCGGCCGCCGCCCGCCGATCCTTAGTTCTGGGTACTCGCACATGCGTCCAATATCCTTCTGAGCATGCCCAACGGGACTGCACGCATTCTCCTCGTCGACGACGAGCAATCGATCCAGACTCTGCTCAGCTACCCGCTTCGCAAGGACGGGTACCACGTCACCTCAGCCCAGGACGGCAACGAAGCGCTGCAGCGCTTCACCGAGGCGCGCTTCGACCTGGTCATCCTCGACCTGATGCTGCCGAAGCTGGACGGCGTCGAGGTCTGCCGACGGCTGCGCTCCCGCAGCCAGGTGCCGATCATCATGCTGACCGCGAAAGGGAGCGAGACCGACAAGGTCGCCGGGCTCGAAGTCGGGGCCGACGACTACATCACCAAGCCGTTCTCGATGCGCGAGTTCCGCAGCCGGGTCAAGGCCGCGCTGCGCCGCAGCCGCATGGTCGGCGAGCTGCCCAGAGAGGAGGCGATCGAGAGCGGCGATCTGAAGATCGACTTCGGCCGGCGGATGGTGACCCTGCGCGGCGAAGCGGTACAGGTCACCTACGTCGAGTTCGAGATTCTCGGCGCGCTGGCCCGTACCCCGGGCCGCGTGCTCAGTCGCGAGACCCTGCTGGAGCACGTCTGGGGAGATTCCGAGTACCGCGACCCGCGCACCGTCGATGTCCACATCCGCCATCTGCGCGAGAAGCTGGAGACCGACCCGAAGAGCCCTGAGTTCCTCTTCACCGTGCGTGGCGTCGGCTACCGCTTCCGGGAATAGAAGTGAGCCCACCGCGCCAAACCGCCCTCGGCAGCCGGATCACCGTCACCTCGTTGCTGATTGCCGTGGGCACCGTTTTCGTCATCTACGTCTACGTGGTGACGATCAGCGGCAACGCCAGCGCCAAGGGTCAAATTCTGGTCGGTGGCTTTATTGCGTTGCTGGTCGCCTTCGCTGTCGGCCTCTTCTACGCGCAGATGGCCGCCGGCCAGATCGGTCGCATCCAGGAGGCGGCCCGCAAAGTCGCCGACGGCGACTTTGCCACGCGCATCCCGGTCTCGGCCACCGGGCAGCTGGGGGAGCTGGCCCGCACCTTCAATGAAATGCAGCGGCGCCTCGCCGACCTCGACAATGCCCGCAAGCAGTTCATCGCCAACGCCTCGCATGAATTGCGGACTCCAATCTTCAGCCTCGGTGGGTTCGTCGAGCTGTTGGAGGACGAGGACCCCAGCCCTGAGGAGCGGGCGGAGTTCGTCCACACCATGCGGCTCCAGATCGAGCGCCTGACGAAGCTCACCGCCGACCTGCTCGACCTCTCCCAGCTCGACGCGGGCGAATTCGTGATGGCCACCCAAGAGGTAGACCTCGGACGGCTCGCCCGCGAGGTGTCGCGTGAATTCGGCCCGCGCGCCGACCGCCACGGCTCCCGCCTGGAGCTGCGAACCCCCGATCGCCCCGCGATCGCGATCGCCGATCCGGATCGCGTGCGCCAGATCGTCCGTATCCTGCTCGACAACGCCATCGCCCACACCCCGGAGGGAACCAAGGTCACCGTGACCACCTATTCCGCAAACCGCCGCGCCGCGCTCACCGTTTCCGACGAGGGACCGGGAATCCCCCAGCGCGTTCAGGGACGGATCTTTGAGCGCTTCTATACCGCGGACTCCGCGGGTGGATCGGGGTTGGGCCTTGCGATCGCGCGTGAGCTCGCGCAGCGAATGAACGGCCGCGTCGCGATCTCCTCCTCCAAGCGCTTCACCGCCTTCACCCTGGACCTGCCTCCCGCCCCCGGCGAACCAACGCCAACGCTCCGGCGCATCACGGTGCCGGCCGAGGCAAACGCGTGAGAGTCCGCACAGCCGCGATCTCAGCGCTGCTGGCGCTGGCGCTGCTCCCCGGCTGCGGGTCCAGCGGAGATGGTGCCAATTCCACCGCGCCGGCCACGACGACGGCAGCGGCGCCCCCGCGGGTAATCGTCCAGACCTCCGAGGACGGTTTCAACGCCGCCAAGGTCTACAGAGAAGCGGCTCCCGGCGTGGTCACGATCCGCTCGATCTTCGGCGCCGAGAGAGCCAGAAGCTCCAACCCCTTCGGTGGGTCCAGCGCCGCCGAAGGCTCCGGCTTCGTCCTCGACTCAAGCGGCCGCATCGTCACCAACGCCCACGTCGTGACCGACGACAGCAGCGGCGAGCGCAAGCCCGCGAGTGCGGTCTTCGTCGAGTTCCCAGACCGCAACGTTGTTTCCGCCAAGGTGATCGGGTTCGATCCTTTCGCCGACGTCGCTCTGCTCAAGGTCGCCCCAGACGGCTTCGACTTGCACCCGCTGGAGTTGGGCGACGACAGCGAGCTGGTGGTCGGCCAGCCGGTGGCGGCGATCGGCAGCCCCTTCGGCGAACAGCAGTCGCTCTCGGTCGGAATCATCTCCGCGACCGACCGCTCGGTTAAGTCGCTGACCCAGTTCCAGATCGAGGGGGCGATCCAGACCGACGCCTCGATCAACCCCGGCAACTCCGGCGGCCCGCTCCTGGATGCCGGCGCCCGCGTGCTCGGGATCAACCAACAGATCGAAACCAGCTCCGGCGCCAACGACGGCGTCGGCTTCGCGGTCCCGGTTTCGGCGATCAAGCGCTCGGTGGCTCAACTCAAGGAAGACGGCGAGGCCGAATACGCCTACATCGGCGTCTCCAGCCAGGCCCTCTACCCACAGCTGGCAAGGCGGCTAAAGCTCGACACCGACTTCGGCGGGCTGATCGCCGAGGTCGTCCCCGACGGGCCCGCCGACCATGCAGGCCTACGCGGCGGCGACGACAGAGTGCGCTTCCAGGCGGGTGCCTACCAAACCGGGGGCGACGTGATCCTCTCGGTCAACGGCCGCAAGGTGATCCGTCCCGACGACCTAGCTCGCTTCATTTCCTCCTACCAACCGGGCGAAGATGTGACGTTGAAGGTCCTGCGCGCGAACGGCAAGGTCGAGGATGTGAAGGTGACGCTGGGCAAGCGGCCGACCTCCGTCTCGAACGGCTGATCGCCCCAGCGCCGCCCGGACCTGTAGAAATCGCGGATGCTTCAAGAAGTCTCCCTCGGTCAGAAGTCGCTGGCCGACTACACCCACATCGCCGGCAAAGAGCTGAGCGAGCGGATCCGTGAGCTGGCGGAGCCGCTGAAAGGCCAGCGCGTCCTGCACGTCAGCGCGACCGCTTTCGGCGGCGGGGTGTCGGAGATCCTCTACACGATCGTGCCGTTAATGCGCGACGCCGGGATCGACGCCCACTGGCACGTGATCTTCGGCAAAGAGGAATTCTTCAACGCAACCAAGCTCCTCCACAACTCCCTACAGGGAGCGGACGAGACGCTCAGCGATGAGCAGTGGGATCTGTTCGACGAGATCAACGCGATGAACGCCGAGGGACTGCAGGGCGAGTGGGACACGGTGATCGTCCACGACCCGCAGCCGATCGGCCTGCGCCGCGGCGCCGCGGAGAAGGCGCGCAACTGGATCTGGCGCTGCCACATCGACCTCTCCGAGCCGAATCCGGCGCCGATCGCCCGCTTGGAGCCACTGATCAAGGAGTACGACGCGACCGTCTGGCACATGCCCGACTACGTGCCGGCGGGGGTGAATGGGCACGACGGCGTCAACATCATTCCGCCGGCGATCGATCCGCTCTCGCCGAAGAACATGGCTTTCTCACCCGAGGACGCCTCATTCGTCTGCAAACAGTTCGGGATCGATGTCGACCGGCCGCTGATCACCCAGGTCTCCCGCTTCGACCCATGGAAGGACCCGATGGGCGTGATCGACGCTTACCGCGAGGTGACCGCGGAGATCCCGGAAGTGCAGCTGGCCCTGGTCGGCTCGATGGCCACAGACGACCCCGAGGGCTGGGAGTTCTTTCAGCAGACCTTCGAGTACGCCGACGGCGACCCCGACATCAAGATCCTCAACAACCTCAACAACGTCGGTGCGATCGAGGTCAACGCCTTCCAGTCCCAATCCGACGTCTGCCTGCAGAAGTCGATCCGGGAAGGGTTCGGCCTGACCGTGACCGAGGCGCTCTGGAAGGGGCGGCCGACGATCGCCGGCAACGTCGGCGGCATCTCCTTGCAGATCGAGGACGGGGTGAGCGGCTTTCTGGTCGACTCCCCGTCCGCCTGCGCGCAGCGCTGCCTGGAGATTCTCAAGGACCCGGGGCTGGGCAAGCAGCTGGGGCGGATGGGCAAGGAACACGCTCGCCGCGAGTTCCTCTCCCCCCGCCTGCTGCGTGACTGGCTCGAGCTGTTCACTGAATTGGACTCATAGTCCTGAGCGGTGCGGGTAGGCTGGGTGAAATGCCCGACTCCGACCCGCTGATCATCGTTTCCAACCGCGGTCCGGCGCAATTCGAGCGCAACGAGTCCGGCGAGCGGACGGTGCGCCGCGGCGGTGGCGGGCTGGTCACGGCGCTCTCTGGTTTGGTCTCACACCGCAATGCGCTCTGGATCGCCTCGGCGATGACCGATGAGGATGTCGCCGTCTCAGAGGAGAAGGGCGGCCCGGTCGAGCTATCGATAGACGGGATCGATTACAGCGTGATGCTGGTCGGCAGCGACGCCGACGCCTACAGCCAGTTCTACAACGTGATCGCCAACCCAATTCTCTGGTTCATCCAGCACTACCTCTGGGACCTCTCCAACGCGCCGGACATCCGCCAGGAGGAGCTCGACGCCTGGGACTTCGGCTACCAGGCGGTCAACCGCGACATCGCTCGGGCGGTGCTGCGCCAGATCGATGGGCGCGAGCGGCCGCTGGTGATGCTCCACGACTACCACCTCTACACGGCGCCGGGAATGATCCGCGAAGAGCGTCCAGACGCCTTCCTCCACCACTTCGTCCACATCCCCTGGTCCCAGCCGGACAGCTGGCGCATCCTGCCGGGGCGAATCCGCGAAGCCATTTTCCGCGGCATGCTCGCCAACGACATCATCGGCTTCCACACCCACGCCTACGGGATCAACTTCCTGCGCTGCTGCGACGAGCTTCTGGAGTGCGACGTCGATTACGAGCAGGGGGTCGTCAAGCATGCGGGGGGGCGGACCTTCACCCGCGCCTATCCGCTCTCGATCGATGCCGAGCGGCTGCGACGGGCAGCGGAGTCGCCGGAGGTCGCGGCGGCGGAGCGCGAGGTCCTGGAGCGGCGGCGCAAGCATCTGATCATCCGGGTCGACCGAGCTGACCTCTCCAAGAACGTGCTGCGCGGCTTCACCGCCTTCGACACCTTCCTCACCCAGCACCCGGAGTTCCGCGAGGAAGTGACGTTCATCGCCCACCTGCAACCTTCGCGACAGGACGTTCCCGAGTACGCCGAGTATCTGGAGCGGATCGAGGCGCTCGTCGCCGTCGTCAACCACCGCCACGGCACCACCGACTGGATGCCGATCGACCTCAAGATCTACGAGAACTTCCACGACGCGGTCGCCCGCTACAAGCACTTCGACCTGCTGATGGTCAACTCGCTCTTCGACGGGATGAACCTGGTCGCCAAGGAGGCGCCGGCGGTGAACACCCGCAACGGAGTGCTGATGCTCTCCGAGAACACCGGGTCCCACGAGGAGCTCTCCGACTGCGCTCTGAGCGTCAACCCGTTCGACATTCAGGAGCAATCCGACACGATCTACCGCGCCCTGACCATGGACCCCGAGGAGCGCCGAGTCCGGGCCGAGCACCTGAGAGAGATCATCTTCTCCCGCAATCCGGGGGATTGGGTCGATGACCAACTGAAGGACATCGCGGAGTTGCGCGAGGCCGTTGCGTAGGACGGGGGAGAAACTCCGCGAGGTGAGGGATTGAGCTTGCGTGGGAAGCATGCGGATTCGGTGGCAAATGGCCGGGAAAGTGCTCGGGATCGTCGTGGTGAGCCTGTTTGGGCTGCAGGCTCTTCCCTCGCTACTGAAGCCCCCCGAACCGCCGCCGTTGGCGAATGACATCGGGCTGCCGCACCCGCCGAGGTCGATCCCCTTACCCGCCCCGCGACCTCAGCAACCGCCAAAACCCCGCTCCGCTGCGACTTATGCCGGACATACAGGGATAAGTCGCAGCGGAAGCGGCGGGCGGAGACGTCGGCGGCGGGAACCGCCCGCACCCCGGCCGAAGCCGCCTCCCCCGCCCGCGCCATCGGAACCTCCCGCCCCAGCGACTCCTCCGGCGATACCGGCACCCGCACCTCCTCCAGCTCCAGTTCCCGCCGCGCCGCCATCGGACGGCTCATTGGAGTTTGCGCCGCATTGAAGCGCGTGAGGGGAGCCGGGTTCCCTTCCCCGCGGCTTGTACTTTTTCGTCATCCACGATCGCGGTCAGCCGCATCCGCTTCTCGAAAAAGTTGAGCGGGGAAGGGTGCCCGGCTCCCCGCCCCCCTCAAAGTTCGCCGCTATAGTCCCTCGCCGTTTGGCAGCCCCACGCGAATACGAGTTGGTCTTGATGCTCGACCCCGGCCTTCCGGAGACCGAGCGGGCGAAGCTTGCCCAGGAAGCCAGAAGCCAGATCGAGGCCGGCGGCACGCTGAAGACCGAGAACAATTGGGGACTGCGCAAGATGGCTTATGAGATCCAGCAGCGGACCGAGGCTGACTACCGCTGGTACCGCTTCGAAGCCCCAGCCGATCTGCTCGGCTCACTGGACCACAACTTGAAGATCGCCGACGGCGTGCTGCGCTTCCGCATCTTCAAAGTGGATCCCGACGCTCCGTCGATCGTCCCGCCTGCCGCCGGCGCTCCCGCCGCGCCGCCCCGTGAGCGTGAGCCGGCCGCGGTTCCAAGCTCCCCCGCCGTCGACGAAGCGCCCGCCGAAGCACCGGCCGACGCGCCCGCCGACTCCGCCGAGTAGCGCGAGACCCCCGCTCTTTCCGGGAAATCCCTCATTCGGGGGGAAGAGATCGCTCCGGTTGCGCTCTTAGACTGGAGTCCAGATAACGAATTCAGAGGAGTGAGAGCTTTGGCAGCTTCAAACGTGAACGTGGTCGTCATCACAGGGAACCTGACCCGCGACCCCGAGCTGCGCCATACGCCGGGCGGAACGGCCGTATGCGACCTGCGGGTGGCAGTCAACAGCAGCCGCAAAACGGCGGAGGGCAACTGGGAGGACAAGCCCAACTTCTTCGATGTGACGGTCTGGGGGGGACAGGGCGAAAACTGCGCCAACTACCTCTCGAAGGGACGGCCGGTGGCGATCGAGGGTCGCCTCGACTGGCGCGAGTGGGAGGCCAGAGACGGCAGCAAGCGCCAGGCCGTGCAGATCATCGCCAAATCGGTCCAGTTCCTCGGCTCGCGCGACGGCTCCGGAGGCGGCAACGGCAACGGCGGCTTCTCACCCCCCAGCGGCGACACGCCGACCGACACCTCGGACTTCGAGGGCGCCGGCGTAAGCAGCGGCGGTGGTGGCGGTGGGGGCTCCGACGACGATATTCCGTTCTAGGTAAGCTCCAGCCCGCTGGTTTTCCTGTCGCCCGGCATGTCCGGGCGACTTCTACGTAAGGACTGAAGTGCCAAGGACACGAGACACATCCCAATCAGACCGCCGCGGGCGCCGCGGGCAGGAGCGGGTTCGTCCGCGCAAATACACGCGGATCAATGTCGACGAGGTCGACTACAAGGACCTAAACCTTCTTCGCCGCTTTCTCTCCGACAAGGGGAAGACGCGCGGCCGCCGGGTGACCGGCCTCTCGCGCAAGCACCAGCGCCAGCTCTCGGTGGCGGTGAAGCGCGCGCGCGAGATCGCCCTGCTTCCTTACGTCGGCGAGCGCTGAGATGGCGCAGGCAATCCTGCTCCAGGATGTAAAGGACCTCGGCGAGCGGGGAGAGGCGATCGACGTCTCCCCCGGCTACCTGCGCAACTACCTGGTGCCGCGCAATCTCGCGCAGCCGGCTACGGCGGGTGCGTTGGAAGAAGCAAAGCGGCGCCATGAAGCGGCGGTGAAGGCAGAGAAGGCGCGCGCGGAGCGCGAGATAGCCGCCGCCGGCCTGCTTTCGAAGACGGTCTTGACGATTCACCAACGGGCTGGAGAGGACGGCAAGCTGTTTGGCTCGGTCGGGCCGAAGGAGATCGCCGACGCGATCCGCGAAGCGCGCGACCTACGCATCGATCGGCGCAGGATCCGCCTCGAGACGCCGATTCGCGAGATCGGCACCCACATGGTCGAGATCGAGCTCGCCGACGGCACCGTCATCTCCGTCAAGACGATCGTCAGCGAAGAGAAGTAGCCGCTACTCGCCGACCGCGCGCGCTTGGATGCGGCGGTCGGGGCCGAAGAGCGGCAACGGATCACCGCAGATCTCGACCAAGCGAGAGACCGTGCGAGGGCCAATCTGCTCTTCCAACTCCTGCTGGTCGAGGTTGGTGGTAACGAGCATTGATCGCTGCGCCTCGTAGCGCTCGTTGACCAGCGCGTAGAGCTGCTCCAGCACCCAGTCGCTGCGCTTCTCGGCGCCAAGGTCGTCGATGTGGAGCAGTTCGACGGAGGTGAGCCGCTCGAAGAAAGCGAGATAGGAGTCGCCGCCGGGCTCGGAATCGTAGGTACGACGAATACGGGCCAGCAGCTTCGGTAGTGAGTAGATCGCGACGGAATGATTCGCCTGCAGCGCCATCTTGGAGACCAACATCGCCAGTGTCGTCTTGCCGGTGCCGGTGTCGCCCATCAGCCAAAGGCCGCGGCCGGCTTCGATATTCGCCTCCAGATCCTCGACCCAGCTTCGCACCACCCGGACCACCATCGGCTCAATTTCCGTCACCGGGGGGCGGTCGAAGGAGACGCCGCGGAACTTGGGCGGGATCACCGATGCGACGCCCTTGTTGCGCCCCCGGCGCAGGCGCTGCTCCCGGCAGTCGCAGGCGCGCGCCACATCCTCCGGGCCGAGGATCCAGCCGGAACCGTCGCAGACGCCGAGGGGACAGGCCTGCTCGCGGAACGGCTCGCTGCGCGCGACGGCCGGCACTAGAACTCAGGCCCCGCGGAGGCCGCCTCTTCCAGCGGCGGCCCCTCGCCCGCCGGCTGCTCGACCGGGCGATCTTGACCGGCGAAGTCGGCGAACTTCGGGAAGCGGTCGAGGAAGACGAGCTTGCGGGTGCCGATCGGCCCGTTCCGGTGCTTGGCGATGATCAGGTCGGCGAGGCCGTCCGGCTCGTCATCGGGATCGCGGTAGTAGTCCTCACGGAAGAGGAAGGCGACGAGGTCCGCGTCCTGCTCCAACTGGCCCGACTCGCGGAGGTCGGAGAGCTGCGGCTTCGGCGGATGGCGCTGCTCGGGCGCGCGCGAG
Organism: uncultured Solirubrobacterales bacterium; assembly: GCA_963740065.1. Lineage (GTDB taxonomy): Bacteria > Actinomycetota > Thermoleophilia > Solirubrobacterales > 70-9 > DASVDE01. Next base: position 416,751 of record CAVUCS010000006.1, on the reverse strand, counting down.
AGCTGAGAGATGGCCAACACGGGCACCTCGAGCTCACGGGCGAGGATCTTCAGTCCGCGGCTGATCTGGCCCACCTGCTCGACCCGGTTGGCGCGATGGTCGTCGGAGCGCATCAGCTGCATGTAGTCGACGATGATCATTCCCAAGCCGCCTCTGTCCTGTTCCTGCGCGTGTAGGCGCCGCGCCTTCGCCCGCAGGTCGAGGATGCCGAGGTCGGAGGAGTCGTCGAACCACAGCGGCGCCTCCTCCAGCTCGTTACAGGCGCGCACCACCTTCGGCCAGTCCTTCTGCGCCACCTGCCCCTTGCGCAGCTTGTCGCCGGAGATCCGCGCCCGGCAGGCGATGAAGCGCTGCGCCAGCTCCACTTCCGACATCTCCAGGGAGAAGAAAGCCACCGGCATCTCCCTCTTCACCGCCACGTTCTCGGCGATGTTGGCGACTAGTGCGCTCTTTCCCATGGCAGGTCGCGCGGCGACGATGATCAGGTTGCCTGGCTGAAAGCCGCCGGTGATCGCGTCTATGTCCTTGAAGCCCGACGGGGTTCCGGTCAGCTCGGTCTCGCCGGTGGAGAGCTTCTCGAGTCGGTCGACCTCGTCGTGGAGGATCTCCGAGAGCAGACGGAAGTCGCTCGCCTGCTCTTTGTGGGCGACGTCGAAGAGGAGCTTTTCGGCGCGCTCGGAGAGCTCGCGCGGGGCTCCATCGCGCTCATGGACCCAGCCCTGGATCTGTTGGCCGGCGCCGAGCAGGCGCCGCAGCAGCGAGTTCTGCTGGACGATCTCGGCGTAGTGCTTGGCGTTGCCCGCGGCGGGGACCTTGGCCGCCAGCTCGGAGACGTAGTGCTTGCCGCCCGCCTCCTCGATCTGGTTGCGCTGGGTCAGCGCCTCGCTGACGCTGAGCTCGTCGACCGGCTTTGAGTCGGCGTAAAGATCGTGAACGCAGGCGAAGATCGCGCGGTGCTTGTCGAGGTAGAAGTCCTCCGCGTTCAGCTTCACCTCGTCGATGACGCGGGTCAGCGCCGGCTCGGCGACCAGCATCGCCCCCAGCACGGACTCCTCGGCCTCGATGTTCTGAGGCGGGACGTTGGTTGTTGGGGGTTGTGCCATCTAGCTCAGTGTCAGGGGGCTACCGGCGGTAATCCCGAGTCAAGGAAGGTATGGCAAGCGCGCAGCCCTCGCGGGGGCAAATCCGCCAGTTGCGGTCGAATTCATGTCAACCAAGAGAGATCGAGAACCAAGGCGAGCGCGTCGTCTACAGCTGCCATCTCATCCATGGCCAGATGAGCGACGCGCTTACCGAGTTTGCGCGAATCGACTGGCCCCGCCATCTCGCAGAGCACTCGTGTCAGCGTGTCGTCTAAGGCAATTTCCGGATGAAATGTCGCCGACGGCGCCGAGCGCGACGTGGGGCAAATAAGAACCGTAGAGAGGGAGAGCAGCTCATCCGCTTGAACAATCACCCCGTAGCGGCGGCCATGCTGGGCGTGCCCACGCCCCTGAGGAAGGGTCAGCTCGTGGACATCACCCCGAACCACGAAGCTGCTCCATCAACTCAGCGACCTCACGCGCCTCACGCACGTAGGCCGCATCGGCCATCAGGCGTTGCGCCTCTGCTGCCAACCCAACACGACGCCGCTCTCGCTGAGACGCTTCTTCGATTGCCTGCCGAGCCGCTTCAGCGCGACTTATCCCGCGTCGGCGCGCAAGATATTCCAGCGCCTTTGTCCCGTCGCGACCAAGACGCAAAGACAAAGGGGGTGGAGCGGACGGCATATCTATAAGCGTAGCGCGATTTGCACTACTCACATGGCTGGGGTCGCTCATCGACTGAGAATGACCGGCAACGTGTGGCACGTGTGCTGAGAACAGGGCGAGAGTGAAGCATTTGCGTTTCGTGATGGTGACGCTGCGACTAAGCCGAAGAGGCGTGACCGCCCGCGGGGATCAGCCCTTCCTCCTCCTGCCGGCGCTCGCCGCGGCGGAGCATTCTCTGGGTGAGGATGGCGATGCTGAGGATCGCCGTCGCGCCGAGGCTGAGCTGGACGCTGAGCAAGCCCTGGCGGGTCCAGTAGACGTCGCGCAGGTCGAGCAGCAGCGCCGCCTCATCGAAGGTGAGGCCCATGCCGACGCCCATCGGGATCGCCAGGTGCTCCTCGAGATCCTCGTCGTCGGTCAGCAGGGCGACGGTGCCGGTGGCGAAAGCGATCAGAATGCCCGGCACGAAGTGGTGGATGTGGCGACCGCGGAGGCTGACGTTGCGGAACGGGCCCCAGCCGTCGCGGATGCCCCAGGTTGAGATGCGGACAACGGCAAAGGCGCCGAGAAACCCGGCCAGCAGGTTGAAGAGGATCGTCTCGCTTCGCGGCGAATCGGCGTAGCCGCGCAACGCCACGCCAACGGTGTCCACCGCGGCGGCGGGAGCCGCCTCGACCAAGCCGTCATCGAGGCGCTCGTGGGAGCGCCGGCGCAACATCCGACCGAATTGGCCGGCCAGAACCGTTCCCGCTCCTCCCAAGGCAACCGCGGCGAGCGCGACCGTCGCCCTCTCCGATCGCGCCCATCCGAACCTGGTCCGGGCCTTCGCTCGACGGCTGAGCCGGGCTGGAAGGCGACGCGCACTCATGTCGGCAGCCTAGTGCGTCACAATGCCCTCCGGTCATGCCAGGACTGGTCATAGTCGGAGCGCAGTGGGGCGACGAAGGGAAGGGGAAGGTCACCGACCTGCTCGCCGAGGACGCGGCAATGATCGTGCGCTTTCAGGGAGGCAACAACGCCGGCCACACGATCGTCCGCGACGGCGAGGAGTTCAAGTTCCACTTGATCCCGTCCGGGATCCTCTACTCCGACAAGGTCTCCGCGATCGGCAACGGCGTGGTGCTGGACCCAAACATCTTGCTGGGAGAGATCGATGGACTGAGGCGCCGCGGGGTCGACGTCAGCAACCTGCGGATCAGCGCCAACGCCCATCTGATCATGCCCTACCACGTGCTGCTCGACACGGCCGGGGAGGTCAAACTGGGCAAGCTCTCAATTGGGACGACGCGGCGTGGGATCGGCCCCTGTTACGCCGACAAGGCGCTGCGACTGGGGATTCGCGTCCAGGACCTGCTCGACGAGAAGATCTTGCGCAAGAAGATCATGGCGGCGCTGGAGCCCAAGCAGCAGGCGCTGCGCGAGCTCTCCGTGCAGCGGCGCAAGCTGCGCAAGGAAGCCGGCGAGGGAGCGAAGGAGGGCGCCGACCACTCGATCGCCGACGCCCCCGACCCGCGTTTGGACCTACATGCGATGACCGAGGAGTTCGCCGGCTACGGCCACCGGCTCGAGCCCCACATCGCCGACACCGCCCATCTCTGCTGGGACGCGCTCGATGCCGGCAAGACGGTGCTCTTCGAGGGCGCGCAGGCGACCCTGCTCGACCTCGACCACGGCACCTATCCCTTCGTCACCTCCTCCAACCCGATCGCCGGCGCCGCCTGCATCGGGGCGGGAGTAGGCCCGACCGACATCGACGAAGTGTGGGGCGTCGCCAAGGCCTACGCGACCCGGGTCGGCGCCGGGCCCTTCCCAACCGAGCTGAAAGACGAAGCCGGTCGCCACATGCTGGAAAAGGGCCATGAGTACGGGACGACGACCGGGCGCGAGCGGCGTTGCGGCTGGATGGACCTGGTCGCCCTGCGCTATGCCGTGCGACTTAACCGAATGACCGCCTTGACGATCACCAAGCTCGACGTTCTGAGCGGGATCGGGCCGCTGAAGGTCGCCGTGCGCTACCGCTCAAAGGAAGGGGCGATGCTCGACGAGTTCCCCTACCACCAGTCGATCCTGCACTCGGCCGAGCCCGAGTATGAAGAACTGCCCGGCTTCGATGCCGACATCACCGGGTGCCGCAATGAAGCCGACCTACCTCCCGCGGCGCGCGACTACCTCAAGTTCATCGCCGAGTTCGCCGGGGTGCCGATCCGCCTGGTAGGAGTCGGCCCCGCACGCGATCAGGTCGTCTGGATCGGCGGCGAGCCCAGCCTCCGTGCGGCCTGAACGGCTCGCTCGGCGAGCTGGCTCAGGGCATGAGAAAGGCGGCCAATTGGCCGCCTTTCTCGTTCCCCTTGCTTCTCAACCGAATAACCGTGGTCCTGTGACCAGTCCTGGGTGAAAACTGTTTGGGCTCCCTTGCCTAGCCCTTGCTCTTACAAGGCACGACCACGCTGCCCTTGACCTTGGTCCCGTCCGAGAACAAAGACTCGGCCTGCGCGTAGAAGCGGCCGGTGTGGCAGCTGGCGAGCAGGTAGCTCTGCTTCTTGTGCTTGTAGGTGAACTTGACCTCTTGACTTGAACTTGTAGGCGAGCACCGAGCCAAAGCCGCCGGCGATCGGCGGGACGGTGGCGACGGAGCGCAAGCCGAAGTGGCCACTGCGACGCTTCTTGATCTTCACCGTGGTGACGATCGCGGTCGGGGTCGGCACGGCGACGTAGGCATGGACGTAGAGGGTCGTGGTGCCGCCCTTGACCCCGCCGTTGAAGAAGACCAGCGGGCCGGTCGCGTTGAACGGGATCGAGTCGGGGAAGGCGACTCTGACCGTCGTGTTGCCCTTGCCGACGATCGCCTTGGGGCAGGCCTTCTTCGCGTTGGTAGTGCTCTGAGCCTGAAGTCTTCCCGAGGTGCAGGCGGGCAGGCCCTTGGCGTTGACGGTGCCGTACTTGTCGGTATCGACGACGACCGATCTAAGCGCCGGCGGTTGGCCGCCGTCGACGGCGGCGATGGTGCCGTTGATGTCGAGAGAGATCGGCGCCAGCTTGTTCTTCGGCAGCGCCTTCGGCGTCACCTTGCCCTCGTAGGTCAAGATCATGTTCCCGGTCCTGACCTTGACCTTCGCGGCGCTGGCGATCCCGGCGACGGCCAGCATCGCGCACAAAGCGATTATCCAAATCAAGTGCTTACGCATAGTCCCTATATCTCTCCTTTGCGACCGGCCCCGTTTGGTGCCCCGATCGTCGAAAGCTTTGGTAACCCTCCACCGGCAAAAGTAGCAGCATCGGTAATCGATAAACCCGGCGATTCACAGAAAAGAGCGGCTTAACCTGCGTGAAACCTTCAGAATCACGCCGTTTCCAGCGGTGGTGCCCCCCCGGTTTCGTTCAAAATCGATTTCCGCACCTTCTCCCGCTCTTCCGCGGCGCCCTCGGCTCCGAGGAACGGAAGAGTGATCCAGAACATCAGGTCGGGCAGGCGGCTGGGCAGGCGCGACGAGGCGCCGTGCAGGATCTCGCTGTAGAGCAACTCGTTGATGCCGCCGGCGATCGAGAGTGAGGTGATGCTCGGCAACTCGACCGAAGTCTCCGAGCGCCCGGCGTCGAGAAAGCCGCTGAACTGGCGCAGCGCCGCGTCTCGTCGCGCGAGCGCCTTGGGACCGGCGGCGAGCACTTCGACGATCGCGAAGCGGCCCTCATCCGGGTGCTCGGCCAAATGTCTGAGCAGTGCCCCGAGCCCGGCGGCCACCCGCTCGGCCCAGGGAGCGCCGGGGTTTAGCTCAAACCCACCGGCGGTATCGCCCAGCAGGTTCCCAAGCAGCACGTCGTAGGCAGCGAGGAAGCAGTCCTCCTTGCTCGAGAACAGCTCGTAGAAAGTCTTGCGCGAGACCCCGGCGACGCTGATCACGTCGACCACCCGGGTCTCCGGGTAGCCGCGCTCGGAGACGACTTCGATCATCGCCTGGTGGATGCGGTTGCGCTGCGATTCGGTGACCGCTTCGCGGGGCAATCCGTGCCGCCCTCGAGGTAGCTGCTCACTCAACTTCGATGCGCGTCTACCGGAAGCCACATCGAAAACTGTAGAGCAGAGAGCCAAAAAACTCGACTGTCGAACCGCTCCGAGGGACGGAGAAACAGCCGGTTTACTGACCTTCCTGCTGGAAGAACTGCTGGTAGGTGGTGGAAGCGCCCGATTTGCCGATCGGGGCGAAGGGGGCCTGCTGGACGCAGCCGGGAGCCGGGATCGAGCTGGAACTGTCCTGGTCGCCGAAGGCGAACTGCTTGAGCCGGTTGAAGAAATCTGTCGCTTGATCGACGTCGCCGCCGGTGCGGGCGTTGAAGTTTGAGTCGTTGGGGGTGTTGGGATCAAGTGTGGCGACGATCCCGGAGCTGCACTGTCGCGTCTCGAAGCTGGGCAGGCCGGAGGCAAGGCCTCTGGCGGCCCCCGGCTGGCTGTAGGCGCTCGCGCGGTTGGTGGTGAGGCGGTTGGGATAGGCGGCCAGGGAGTCGGGGCCGAGCATCGCCAGCGAGCGCAGGTAGTGGACCTGATTCTCGTTCGGTGTGAGCGCAACGGCATTGAATGTCGCCGCCACATTTGCCATCACCGCGGCGATCTCCCGCCTGTAGAGATTGAGGCCGGAGACGAGCGGGGTGAGGTTACGCAGGAAGGGGTCGAGGGCACGCAGGATTGGTGGGAAGTCGTCGCGGAGGATCTTGCGCAGGGCCGGGAACGCGGTTGGGGAGTCGGCGATGACGGAGGCGAACCCTTCGAAGAAGCCCTTCATTTGCGGCGCCAGCCGGGAGAAGGCGATCAGGGTTGGGGACAGCTCCTCGGCGGCGGGAGTCAGCTGTTGGAAGAGCGGGTCGGCATTGAGCGAGAAGGACGCGAGGCGGTTCAACGTCAGTCTCGACTCGTCGAGGAAGGTCGGGAAGGCGCGGAAGAGCGCCTCGATGTCCTGGTTGCGGGCGGCGGCGGTGGTGAAGACGGTGTTGGAGTTCTGGATCAGGCTCGCCAGCTCATCGTTGCGGCCGCGGAATGCGTTGAAGGTGACCTCGCCATTGCGGAAGAGCTGGCGGACGGCGAGCCGCTGGGTGTCGAGCACGCGGAAGAGGCGGTCGAAGGTAGCGAAGGTTGGCTCGAACTCGCCGAAGACGTTGGAGAGATCGCCACCCCGGCCCTGGATCGCGACCGCTGCGTCCTGCATCCAGGTGCGGAAGGCGGCCTGGGTCTCGGGGTCGAAGGTGCGGAAGATCTCGTCGAGCTGGACCGACTCGGCGACGTGGCCCGGAGGGAGGGTTCCGCCGTCGGGAAGCATCTGCCTGTCTCCACTGGACGGGGTCAGCTCGACGTAGGTCTCACCCAGCAGCGTCTTGGTGCGCAGGATCGCCCGCGTCTCCTTGGGTATGGGCGCGTACTTGTCGAGGATGTCAATCGTCGCCAGCGCCTCGTTGCCGTCGGCGGAGAGGCCGATGCTCTTGACCTTGCCGACGGAGACGCCGGAGATCCGCACATCGGACTGCTCGGCGAGCTGGGTCGCTTCGGTGAACGGGACTTTGACCTCGTAGGTCTTGGCCCGGAACGGGGTCGGGCCGCCGAAGGTGATCCAGAGGAAGAGCAGGATGCCGAAACACGACAGGGCAAAGCCCGCGATTACGAGGAGTTGTCCTGTGCTGGGGGCTTGCTTGCTCATCTGGCGTAGGTCGGGCCGCAGCCGCCGCTGGGTAGGCGCGGGTCAGGGGCAATGTCGGGGAGCTCTCTGGAGGTCGGGATATTGGCCGCCTGGAGGACGGTTCTGAGGAACGGTCTAGCTTGGCCGTAGCCTCTGGCCAGGACGGTGCCGTTGCAGCTGAGCAGGACAAGCGCCCGGCGCACCGGGCCGCCGGCATCCTGCACGTAGTTTGCGGTGGAGTTGTGGTTGAGCCAGGCGAGGGAGAAGAGGCCGCTTTCCTTCTTCCCCTTGGGGTTGTAGGCGAGGGTGTTCAAGAGGGCGTTGAGCCCGCCCAGGGAGTTGCCGAAGCCCTGCACGGACTTCTCGAAATCGGAGGAGCCCTGGCTGAGGTGGGTGAGGACCGATCGGGTCTGGCGGGTAAAGGGGCGGATCTGATCGCGGATCGGCACCGTCGTCTCGCGGAAGAAGCGCGCGGTCGCATCGAAGGCGGGGCCGAGAGCTTGGGCCTGAGGAATCAGCTTGACCAGCGCCGGCTGCGCGGCGGTGGAGAAGCGGTCGGAGGCGGCGAGGCCTTCGCGGGCTACTTGCAACGTCGAGGGCAGCTCGACCAGCGACTCCTGCAAAGAGGACTGCACGGCGGCGAAGTCGCCGAGGGCGTCTTTGGAGGAGGTGACGAAGCGCTCGATCTGCGAATCGCGCCGCGCCAGCTCGGTGGTCAGCAGGCCGAAGTTGTGGATCACGTCGGCGAGTGCGACGCGGCGCTTGGCCACCTCGCGGTTGAGGTCGGCGATGTAGTGGGAGAAGGGCTGGAGGCGGCGGAATGCCGAGGAGAGCTGGCGACCGCGGCCGCCGATCCCCTGGGCGCCACCGGCAAGAAGCAGCTGCAGGTACTGGCGCGTGTCGCCGTCGAGGGTGGAGAGGAAGGCCTCGAAGTTGACATTCGGCTGGGTCCGGGAAAGCGGGATGTTGGCGCCGTCCTCAAGGTGGCCGGGGGCGATCCCGGGGTCGACCTCGACGATCATGTCGTTGAGGTTCGTTTTCGGCCGCAAAAGCAAAGTGGCGTCGGGGTGGATCAGCGCCAGGTATCTGGGCTCGACATCAAGGCCGACGACGGCGTGGCCGTCCTCGAGGTCGACCGAGGTGACCTTGCCGACCTGGATGCCGGCGATGTCCACCGCCTGGCCCTGGCCGGGGGTGACCGCCTGCGCGGTGGAGAACTCACCGGTTATGTGGGCGTAGTCCTGGCCAACGAAGGGCGCCCACGCCGGCAGCGACGCTTTTTGCTGAGTGAAGATCCAGAGCATCATCGCGATGCCGGCGAGGGCGAGAATGATGATCGCCAGCGTGTCTTTGCTGCGCCCGCGCGCCTGCCGCGCCAGCGTGGTGCGGAAGTGCTGCGCTCTGCTCACCCCGGGTTCCCTCTCGGTCATGGGACCACCGTCGGATCGGGCGGGCCGGGTTGGCCAAGTGGTCCATTGAGGTCGGAAACCGCCTGCTTGTAACAGATGGCGTCGGGCTTCTTCGGTGGCTTGCCGCCCAGCTGGGGTTGGACGCCGGTCGGCGCCTCGATCGTGTTGGAGAAGAAGGCCTTTTCCGTGGGGAGGTTGCCGTCGGGGCTGGGCGTCTGGACCAGCTGCGGGCCGCCGCCGATCTGGGCGCGGAGGTAGGGGCCGTTGCCGTCAAAGTTCTGGCTCTCACCGGCGAAGTTGGTCAACAGGTAGAAGAACTCGCGATAGCTGGGCCCGCCGGTGCTGAACTGGTCGTCGATCGTCTGGTTGCCGGTCGGGACAAAGACCCTCGAAGTGCAGAGGCTGAGCTTGTTGAGCTGGGGGAGCGCGTTCGCCTTGCCCGCCTGGGCGGCGCCGGCGAGGCCCGGCGTCGCCTTAGCCAGCAGCTTGGCGGTCCCTCCCCCCTCCTTACCGGAAAGCAGCGGGCGCGCCTGCTTCAGCCAGGGGCCGGAGGCGGCAATCAGATTGGGCAACCTCTGGATCGCTGGCGTCATCTCAATCGCGTAGGCGCGCAGCGGCGGCAGCGTGCGGTTGAGGCTCACCATTGAGGCGCGGGCGGTCTGCAGGAACGGGGCCAAGCGGTTGATCGTGACGGCGAGGTTGGCCGATTGCGCGGCGAGGGCGCCGGTGAAGACGTTGAAGTTGACGATCAGCCCCTGCAGGTCTGCCTCGTTATGGGCGAAAGCGGCGAAAGTGCGGCCCGCCGTGGCCACGAGCTGTGGGAGATCGTCCGGTTGGGTGCCGAGCAAAGCGTTGGTCACCTGGGCGCTGTAGCGGCCGGCGGGCCCGCCGAATTTGAAGGCGTTGTTGAGAGCCTGGGCGGCGGTCACCCCCCTCACCTCGGGCTCCTGAGTGACGTCCTCGGCGGCAGTCGGCTCATGGGTGAGGGCGGTGCCATAGCTCTCCAGGAAGCGCGCCAGGTCGGCGCGGACGGGAGCCTGAAGGGCGGTGATCACCTCGTCGAGCTGAACCGAGGTTGAGGTGTGGCTGATCGGGATCGTCGCGCCGCTGTCCATCTCCGGCGCGCTGGGGCTGCCCGGGTCGAGGTCGATGAAGAAGTTGCCCTCGAGGAAGATCCGCGGGCGGATCTGGGCGAAGGCGTCGGTGTGGATCGGCCGGCCGGGGTCGCTGACGGTGAAGGTGACCTCGGTGGCGTTGCCATCGCGGCCAACCCCGGTTACCTGGCCGACGTCGACGCCGGCGATCCGGATCGGCGATTTGGTCGCGATGTTTACCGCGTTGGAGAAGGTCGCCTTGAGCTGGTAGCCGCGGCTGGTGAATGGAACGTGTTTGGTGAAGGCGAGGTAGGGGCCGAGGGTGAAGACGAGCAGGAAGACGACTGCGATCGCGGCGTTGCTGGGTCGCCATCTGATCCGACCGGTCGGCTGCTGGGCCCTGATGTCGCGCTCCGGCAGGCGGCTCATCCGGCTTCGTTTCTGGTCGTCGTTCCCCAGTGATTGGCCGCATTGCCGATCACTGTCTGCCCCGGGACGTACTTCTCGTTGCCGGCCTCGCAGATCTTTGGCTGGCCCGGGGATGCCGTGTACGGGTAGGGGTTGAAGTGAAGATGATTGGCGCGCTCAGATCCGTTGGCCGGAGCCGACGCGGGCGAGCCCTCGTTGTTGGTCCCGCTGGTCGGCACCAGGGAGATGAAGTTGAGCCAGTTGGCGGAGCCGTTGCCCTCGCTGGCGGCATCGGCGACGTTCTTGAAGGCGAGGGTGAGGTAGTTGCAGGTGGTCTGAGCTGGAGCGATGAACTTGATCCCGGGCTTCAGCGTGTTGTTGAGGTCGATCAGCAGGTCGAGCCCGTTGAAGACGCCGGGAGCGGACTGGAAAGCGAGCAGGGCATCGGCGGTGGGCACGAGTTGGTTGTTGAAAACCGGCGAGGCGTTCAAAACCGGGACGCCCGCGCGCAGCGCGGCGGCGATCGTCGGCGAGGTGTCGGCCAGGGCCTTGGTGCCGGGTTGCAGCGCGGTGAAGAACTCGGCCGTGTGATTGAGGAAGGGTCGGATGACGGGGAAGGTGTCGATCGCCGTCTGCTCGGTGGGCGGGCTCTTGACGATCGTCTCCTGGATGTAGGGCCGGGATACGCGGGCGAAGGCGCCAAAGGTGACGTCGAGGCCGACGAAGAGGCTGGCGTTGGCCTCGGCGACCGGGGCGATGACCGCGTTGAACGCGGCGAGGGCTCTCCAGAACTCGCCGAAGCGGGTGGACGGGGCGGCGAGGATGGCGAGTGTCGGCTGCGAGCTGATCACCAGGTCGCGCAGGGCGCCGAAGGCGGCGTTCAGCTGCGGGCCGCGGCCGGCGAGCGCATTGCCGAAGCCGGCCTGGTTCTTGCGGATCGCGATCCGCGTTCTCTCGTCGAAGATGCTGAAGAACTCGTCGATGTCGATCGGCTCCGGCCGGGCGGCGGCGAGCGGGATCGTGTCGCCGGCGGCGAAGCCCTCGCTGGAGTGGCCGGGGGTGATCTGGACGAATTTGAGCCCGAGCGCCGATTTCGGCCGGATCATCAGGGTCGAGTCGACCGGCAGCGGGTCGACCTTCTGATCGAGGCGAAGGTCCAACTCCGCGGCGACTCGGCCGCCGCTCAACTGCACCGGCACGACCCCGCGGACGATGCCTACCCGGTTGCCACCGATCCGGATTTCGTTGTTCTTGACCAGCGCGTCGCCGTTGGGGACCAGCGCCTTGAGGTTGTAGGTGGAGACGAATGGAAGTCCGTTGTTGGCGTTGTAGGCGAGGAAGACGGCGACGATGATGACCAGCACGGTTACCGCGCCGACCAGAACCGGGCTGCTCGCTACTCCCTGGATTCCGCTGCGGTTCCTCATGGTCCCAGGAGGTAGTCGAGGAGGGCACGCTGGGGGCGGGGCGGGGCGGGGGCGACCCGCGTCGGGCCTCCGTCGAGCTGCTCACCCTGCCCAAGGTCGGGAGCCGGGGCGGGCACGGGGGTGAGCTTGCTCGCGGCATTGGGGTCGAAAGTGGTGCCACCCGCTTGCTCGCCAAGTTCTTTTTGGATCAACTCGTAGAGCTCGATACTGCTGACGTAAGAGGAATCACGTGCCGCCGGCCCGTTGAAATTAGCCTGGCATTCGCCTTGGCCGGCCGAAGTTGAGTTGTAATCAAGACAGTTGGTGAGGCGCACGGCGCCGCGGGCGAAATGGCCGTACTGGTCGAAGCCGTTGAGCGTCGCGGTGGTGTTGTAGATCAGATCGAGGAGGCCGTTCCAGCCGCCGGTCTTCTTGGCGCTGACCAGGAACTTGGCGAGCTTGCTGGTCGGGACAACGCCGCTGCGGGCGAGGTCGCGGGTCTTCTTCACGATCGGGTCGGCATCGCGGAACTTGGGGCCGGCGACCTCGCCGACGTTGCCGAGTGACTTGAGGGCGACGGTCGAGGCCCGGGAGAAGGGGGCGAGGAGCCGCGTCGCTTCGGTGAAGGCGGGGGTCGCCCGGTCGAGGTTGGTGAAGACCGGGGTGCCGGCGTCGGCAAAGCCTCTGAGGCTGACCATCGTGGCGCGGAACTCGCGCAGGAACTCGGGGAACTTGCGGAACGACTCCTGTAGCTGCGCGCCCTTCTCGGCGCTGGCCTGGGCGGCGGCGCCGGCGTTGCTGAAGAAGCCGGCGACGTGTGCGCGCTCACGGGCGAGGGGACGCAGAATCGCGTCCGAGTCGGCGGCGAGCTTGGCCAGCTGCACACGCTGGTCGCGCAGTTTTTTGAAGACGCGGTCGACGTCGCGGAGGACCGGGTTGGCCCGTTTGACGACTTCCTCGATGTCGCTCCCGCGGCCGGCCAGCCCGGCGCCGAGCTCGTTGAAGATGATGCGGAAACGCTGCGCGTAGGGCAGGCTCTGGATGTTGTTGATCAGGTCGGGATCGACGCTGGTGCTGTTGTTCTGCACCGGCAGCAGGTACTGCCCGGCGCCTGGCTGGCCATCGGGGATCTTCTTCAACGGCGGGGGAGGGGGCGTGCCGGGGGCGCGAGGCAGCGTCGGGCGGCAATCGACGAACTTCTCACCGATCAGCGACTGCGGGCGAATCAGGCAGCTGGCGTCGCTGCGGAAATCCTCGAAGCCCGGGTCGGTGATTCTCATCACGATCACCGCTTTGCCCGGGGCGGCTTTGAAGCGGCCGTCTTCGTAGCTGGCGACCTCGCCGGGAGTGGTGACGCCGACCTCTTCGATCTCACCGACGTTGGCGCCGGCGACGCGGACCTCCTCGCCTTTGACCATGAAGCCGCCGCTGTCGAAGATCGCGCGGACCGTGTAGCCGCCGTCCCCATTGCCGCCGGAGACGAGCAGGGCCAACACCACGACCACCACAACGACCCCGGCTGCGATCAGTCCCTTTTTCATGGTCCGGGTGGCACGTCGGCCGGGTCGCAGGTGGACGAGGGGGCGCCGCCGGAGATCGGCGGGTCGACGAACGGGTTGGAGCCATCGGGCGCCGGTTGGGTGGCGCTGCCCGGGCAGCGGCGGAAGACGTGCGGCGGGTTGAAGGCGTCGTACTGCTGACTGGTCGGGATCGGGTCGAGCACACCGCTGCCGGAGTTGTAGTTGAAGAGGTTGAGGTCGGACGGCTGCACGCGGGCGTAGTGACCGTTGCCGTCATAGAAGGCGGTGACCTGGCCGAGCTTGGCGAAGCCGTTGTAGAAGTCCGGTGCGTAGGCGCGCCAGAGGTCCAGATCCGGCTCGAAATCGGCGATCGCCTGCGCGGCGTGCGGAAATGCGGTGGAGGTGCGCTTCTGCACGGTGGGCAGGATCGCGAAGAGCTCGGCGCTGTCGTTGTGGGGCCCCGGCCGGCGCACGGTGAGGCGCAGGTTCTTGAAGACCGGCACCGCTTTGGAGAGAACCGGGCGAAGGTCGGCGAGGAACGGCGCCAAATTCTTCGTCGCCGGCTTGGCGGCGGCGACGAAGGTGTCGAGGTCGTCGAGCGCGGCGCGCAGGTTGACGAAGGTCGTGTTGGTCTGCCGGAAGACCTGCGGCAGCAGCTGCAGGGAGCGGCTGAAGGCGACGTTCTGGCTGGCGATCGCCCCGAACGCCGCGTTGGCGTTGGCGACGGCGCTGGAGAGGTCCTCGCCGCGCGAGGCGATCGTGGTCGCGAGTTTGCTGGAGCTGACCACGAAGCGCTCGAAAAGTCGCTGGTCGGAGTTGAGCGCGCCGAAGAAGGCGCGGGCGCGGTTGAGGCCGGGGGCGAAGTACTTGAATGTCTGATTGGCCTCGGGTCCGCGGTCGACGTAGATGCCGGCGTTGCCCTTGATGAAGTCGCTGAGGCCCCTCCGCACCGGCGCCGGGAAAGTGTTGAAGAACTGGTCGATGTCGATCGGGGTCGTGGTGTCGGCCAGGCCGAGGGTGCCGCCGTCATCCAGTGGCGGGTTGCTGTTGGGACCGGGGCTGACCGAGACGTAGTGATTGGCGACGCCGGAGAGGGAGGTGGCGCGAACGATCGCCTTGGTGCCTTCGTGCAGCTCCTGATCGACGGTGACGTTGACCTGGGCGAGGTTGTCGTCGGTCAGATCGATGCTGTCCACGGTGCCCACCGGCGAACCGCCGATCAGCACCTGATTCCCCTTGACCAGCTGGCTTGCGTTCTGAAAAAGGAAGGCGTACTTATGGCTGCCGTTGCCGCCGAAGACGATGTAGGCAAGGGCGAGAACCACCAGGGCGAGGGCCGCGATGACCGCAATTCGGACGGGGGCGACTCTCCGGCCGGACGCCGGACTTCTCTCCTCGCCTAAGGGATTAGCAGCCACAAGTCGTCGCTTGCCGTCCCCCGGCCTCCGATCCGGAAGGAAGCGGCGGGCGAATCGTATCCGAGGCGTCCCCGGGCAAGCTTGTGCCTGGGCGGGACTTAACTGGAATTCAACGCGCTACTCTGGGTGTGCGGATCGGTTATGGGACCGGGAGGCGCTTTGGCAAATCGAACAGAGGAGTAACGCCAATGCGCAAACGTCTTATTTTCACACTCGCCCTTGCGGTAGGTGTAGCCGGCGCGGTCGTTGGCTCGACCGCGCTCGCGGCATTTGGCCCAACGGTGGTTGGCCCCGACGGCAACACCCAGGCAATCAACGTCCAGCTGTCGCCGAAGAAGCTCTCGAAGTCTAAGGCGACGCCGGCCACCCTGAAGGTGACCACGAAGACAACCTCGACAACGTCCGCCAACGGCGTCCCCTCGCCGGCGGTGCGCGCGGTGGTCGACTTCGACAAGAACACCAAGCTGTTCACCAAGGGCGTCCCGACGTGCAGCGCCGAGAGACTCCAAAACGTCTCGACCGATGCGGCGATCGCCGCCTGCGGCAAGGCGAGAATCGGCTTCGGTTCAGCGATTGCGCTGATCACCGTCGGCAGTCAGGTCTTCACCCAGAACCAGACGATCACTGCCTTCAACGGCGTGCCCCAGGGCGGCAAGCCGTCGATCCTGCTGCATACCTACGGCACTGCCCCGGTTCAAGTGACGCTGGTCCTCAACGGCACGATCAAGAACTACAACAAGCAGGGCTACGGCCCACGGCTGGATATCGACATCCCGCTGATCGCCGGCGGCACCGGCGCGCTGACCGATTTCCAGGCCACAATCAAGAAGAACTTCAAGTACAGGGGCAAGAGGCGAAGCTACATCACCGGGAAGTGCCAGAAGTCGCCGTTGAAGGCGCGCGGCGCCTTCACCTTCAAAGACGGCATCACCCTGACAGCGATATCCAAGCACGGCTGCAAGAAGCAGAAGTAACGCTCAGACGTTGACTTTGGGCATAACCCGATCCAGGCGTCTGGGGAGCCACCAGACCCTTTCGCCCACGAGCAACATCAGCGCCGGCAAAAGGACGATGCGGACCACCGTGGCGTCCAGCAGCACCGCGATGGTCAGCCCAACGCCAAGTTGGCTGACCGTCGCGATCGGCGCCCCCGCGAAAGCAACGAAGACGGCCATCATGATCGCCGCGGCGCCGGTGATCACTCGCGCGGTTTTCTCCAGCCCGAATTCGATCGCGGCGGCATTGTCGCCGTGGCGGTCGAAGTGCTCCCGCATCCGCACCAGCAGGAAGACCGCGTAGTCGATCGAGAGGCCGAAAACGACGCCGAAGATCATCGTCGCCCCTACGGCGTCCACGTAATCCCGCCCCCCCAGTGGCCAGCCTTCCGGGACGTAGCCGAGCAGGGTGAGGATGCCGAAGGCGACGCCGACCGTGGCGAGGTTGAGACCGACCGCGATCGCGGCCAGCGGCAGGGCGCGGAGGACGAGGATCAAAACGAGGAAGGTGGCGAGGGTGATCGCGGCGATCACCGCCGGGAACTTTGCCCTGGCGACGCGGCTGTAGGTATTGAGGGTCGGCGGCCCGCCCGCGACGCCGGTTTCCACGCCCGCCTCGCGACCCAGCTCCGCCGCGTCGGACTCGAGGCGTCTGTTGATCGCGATCGAGCCGGGTGTGTTGAAGGTGTAGCGAGAGATGACAAGCAGCTGGGCCGCCTGGCCGCCGTTGTCGAGGTCGATCGCCTGGCTGGCGCGCTCGCGCAAGGGGGAGAGGCTCCATCCAGGGCAGAGAGCACGAAGTAGCCGGAGTCGAAGATGCCCGGGGTGTTGCGGCGGACGCGGTCGGTCTGCCGTCTCAGGTTGTTCCCGGTGGAGACGATGCGGACCGTGGCGCGCCGAAGCCCGGACTGCAACGGGTAGGAGCGGGTGTAAGCCTGCGCCAGGTTCTCCTGCAACGCCGAGGTTCCTTCGCCAAGCTGGGCTATGCCGCCGGCAAGGGCGGTAGCCGCCGTGGAGGCTTGCAGAAGTTGGTCAGCGAGGTCATCGGTTGTCCCGGCAAATCTGGCGGACTCCTTGGCCAGCCTGGTCCCCGCCGATGAGATCTGGTTGAGCCCATCCGAGAGCCGTATGGCTTTGGAAGAGAGTTGGTTCAACTGGCTGGCGGTGGTGACGATCCAGCCGGTGACCTGCTTGGCCTCGTCGACATCGTCCCCCAGGCGCTGCTGGAGAGAGGTCAACTCCGAAGGAAGGCCGTTGTAGTCCGCGGCGTAGGGCTGGCCGGTCGTGGGGTTGGTGCCACTGACCGCGGCGAGGGCCTGGCGCACAGCGGCGAGGGTCGCGGCGTAGTTTGGGTCGGTTTTGCCCACCGTCATCGCATTGAGCTGCTGGAGCGCCGTTTGCAACTGAGCTTCGGCGTCCTGGGCGGGAGGGATCAGTCGCGGCAGCGTCGACTGGGCTTCCTCGTTGAGAGATTTCTGCAGCTTGCGCGAGCGAGGCAGGCCGTTGGCTCTGAGGTTGCTCCCGATGTCGCGGACACCTATCTTGACGACGAGCCCACCCAGCGCGGCCTGCCGCTCAGCGGCGGCGAGTTGTCTGGTGACATCCGCGAGACGGTCGACGGCGGCAATCGTTTGGGAGATACCCGCCCCCGCGTCTGTCAGGCCGTTTGCGAGCAGCACAGCTCCCTGCTCGGCCTGTCCTGTGCCGTCGTCCAGCAGCCCGGCGCCCGCCGCCGCCTGAGAGATGCCGCTACGCAGGAGGGAGACACCACCCGTGATCCGACCGAGGACTCTGCCCAACCTGCCGACGCCGGCCAACGGCCCGTTGTCTCCCGAGGCGAGTACCCCATTGCCGAATCTGCGCAGGGGAGCGACCGCTCTTGACACCTGATCGGGGCCGACCACGGCAAGGACGCCGGGGTAGTCGGCGATCTTTCTCTGCCAGCGGTCGAGGACATCGAGGCGGTTCGAGTCGGTGATCGCCCCTCTTCTGGTGGCGGCGACGATCACGAAGGGCGCGTCGTAACCGGGTCCGATCGCGTCCGTGATCAGCTCGTAGTCCTTGCGAATCGGATCATCGGAGGGGAGCTGGCCCGGGCTGAGAGGGCCAGTTCTGATCGCGAGCGCCGGGGCGGCCAGAAAGAGCACGACGGCGCCGATCACGGCGGCGACGGGGGCCGGGCGTCTGAGCGCCGCGTGGACAACGGTCATCAGCCGCGAGCGGCCATTCGCGGCCGAGCCGATCCGCCAGCGATCGAGGTTGGGCCCGAGCAAAGCGAGGACGGCGGGGGCTGCGACGACCCCGACCACCACGCTGAGGGCGACGACCAGCGCCACGGTCGCCGCCAAAGAGACGAGCAGGGCGCCCGGAACGACGAACATCGCGACGACCATCGAGAGCATCAACGTGCTGCCGGCGAAGACGGTCGTGCGGCCGGCGGTGCCCCGCGTCACGGCGGCTGCGGACACGGGGTCGGCGCCTGCGGCCAGCTCCTCGCGGAAGCGGGAGACCATCAGCAGGGCGTAGTCGACCCCCAAGGCCAAGCCCATCATCGTGCAGACGGTCAGCGCGAAGGCGTCGATGTCGAACCAGTGGGTGAGGATCACCAACAAACCGCGTGAGCTGAAGACCGTGATCGCGCCAAAGGCGAGTGGGATCGCCGCGGCGATCGGCGATCGGAAGACGAGCAGGAGGACGATCAGAAGGATTGGCAGCGCGATCAGCTCGGCGCGCTCGCTGGCGCTGATCGACTCGTCCTGTATCTGGCGCGAGATCGTCGCGAAGCCGGTCTGGGTGGCGGTCACCGGCGAATGGATCGTCTCCTCCAGGGTGCTGTTCAAGTAGGGGACCGTCTCCTTCACCGCCTCGCCAACCGGGACGTGGAAGTCGGCGATGATCAGTGCCCGCCGCGGGCCGGGTCGCAGGCGACCGACCGAGCCGCGATCCCAGGGAGACAGGGTGGTCACCTGGGGGTTCTCGCGGCGCAGGGTGCGGATCAACTCCGGCCCTTGGCGATTGATGGCCGAGGCCGGTCCCTGTAGGAGGATCGGGAACGTGGCGCTGTCGCCGAAATGGTCCCGCAGCAGCTTGTTGGCGCGGGAGGCCGAGGTGCCGGAGATGTCCAGCGTGGTCGGGCTCAGCCTGTCGTCGAGGCCGAGGCCGAGCAGGCCAAGGAGAGCGACGACCAGGCCCGCCACCGCCAGAACCCGTCGCGGATGTCGCAGCATCGCGGAGTGGCGGGGCCCGCCGTCGTCATCGGCGCGCGCGCGTTCCTCCCCCTCCCTGCTCCTCCTCAGCGACGGCACACTCGTAGTTTGCCGTTCAGTCGGACGGAGCGCGTCCGAAGATGTGGAAGGCTTTGTTAAGCCTCACGCAGGGTTCCTGGCTGCGCGCTTTGCGCGGATTCGCGACTGCCGCGGACTTAAGGGAGTTTCGACCGGCCTCTCACTTCCGAATCGTGCAGCGTCTGGCGAAAGTGCCGCTGACGCGTGTGCCGTCTTTGAAGGTGAACGTCCCGAAGGCCTGCAGTCGGTTGTCCGGGCAGCGCGCGTTGACGTAGCTGAGCTTCTTGCCCTTGAACCTCCATCTTTTATCGATTCTGATCGAGCCGGCCTTGGGGATCCCGTAGCCACCGGCGATTTCCGGGATATCCGTCTCGACCAGATAGCCGTAGCGGCCCTGGTGGACTCTCTTGATCTCGATCGGGACGATGAAGGTGGTTGGCCCCAGCCTTCCTTCTTGGTACAGGTAGGCGTGAGCGAGCAGCGTCGGGTTGCCGTGTTTGCGCGGACCGTTGAAGAGGGTGATCGGGGTGCCGGCCGAAAACGATTTTTGATCGGGGAAAGCGACGATTGCCTTGCCGTATCCCTTGCCGACGATCGCTCCGCGACAGGCCTTGCGCGCGCGGTTCACGTCGGTGAACTCCAGCTTCCTTCTTGGGCAAACCATCAAGCCGCGCGTTTCGACGTGGCCGTGCTTGTCGAATCTGAAGATGATTCTGTCCAGGATCGGTGGCAGCGCGCCGGAGACCGTGTCGATTCTGCCGCCGCCGTGGATCTCGATCGGGATGTCTCTGTTCTTGGGCAGCTTCTTCGGAGTGAAGCCGCCGTCGCCGATGACCAAGATGTCGCCGGCGCGCAGCTTGATCGCGCTTGCGGTTCCCACCAACGCAAACAGCGCCAGCAGCACTCCCACCAAGATCTTCCCCTTGCGCACAGCGATCCCCTCCTCCGCTTGAAACTCCCTGTGAGCATGATAGGGGCCCGCTCAAAGCCGGGGTTAAGCGCGCGAGAAGGGGAAAATGGTTGGGTTGAGCTTCCGGGGCGCTAGCCTGGATCGAGGAGGATGAGGACATCGACGACAAGTCGACTCGCCGTGATCGCGCTTTGCGCGGTCGGGGTTGTGCCTATCGCCGGGGCGAGCGGGGCACAGGTGAAGATCGGGGATTTGGTGCTGCAAGCGGACGGCGGCTTCACCCCGCAAAAGCTGCCGCTGAGGAAGCGGGTGCCAATCCGCTTCCAAGGCCACGCTGATCTCTCGACCCGGAGCGGCGCCATGCCGCCGGCCCTACAGCAAGCCGTGCTCAACTTCGACCGCGACGGGCGATTGAGCGCGGGAGGCTTATCGAGTTGCTCCCCCGACCAAGTCGCAGACGCGAGCCCGAAGATTGCGCGGGAGACCTGCGGCGCTGCGATTGTCGGAAAGGGACATCTTGGGGCTGTCGTCGCCCTCGCGGGTCTGCCCCCGGAAACCGTCAGCTCACTGCTGACCCTGTTCAACGGCCCCCGCCAGAACGGTCACCCGACCGTTGTCGCCCATGCCCAGATCACCAACCCCGTAGTGCGGACCTTCGCGATCGTGATCCCGATCGAGCGACGACGCGGGCGCTTCCGGTACCGAGCGACGCTGAACGTCCCACCGATCGTCCCACCCGGCACCGGCACCGGCGCCCTCACCCACGTCGACGTCAAGATCGGGCGGCGATACAGGGCGGCGGGTAAGCGCCGGAGCTATGTCTCCGCCCGCTGCAGCGACAGCGTCCTTGAGACCCACGGCCGCTTCACCTTTGACGAGGGCACCGTTGTCGATGGCTCCGTGATGAAGGGCTGCTTCGCTCTGCGGTAGCCGGCCCAGGGTTCCTATAATCGCCCGTCCCGGGCCGTTAGCTCAGTTGGTAGAGCAGGAGACTCTTAATCTCAAGGTCGAAGGTTCGAACCCTTCACGGCCCATTTCACGCATTTGGGAAGCGCCTGGCGGCGTCATTGGCGGGCTTGCGTACGCAGTACGCGGCGCCCGCCGCTTCCTTGCCAATCACTCCCCAAATGCGTGAAGCCGCTACGGGCCGGAGAGGCCGCCGAGGGGGTTTTGGAGTTGCTCCTTCCCCTTGCCTCTGTTGAATCTGGCCAGCAGGGCCTGCTGTCTCTGGAATCTCTTCGCCTGTCTGCGGATGTCGGCGAGTTGTCTTTGGACGCTCTTGCGCTGCGCTCTTGTGGTGGCGAGCGCTGCGGCTTTCTTGGTCGCCCTGTCGCCCTCCTTGTACTTGAAGGAGTAGTAGTCGTAGATCGCCAGGGTGCTGATCGTGCCGAGGTTGGGCCGGGCGTCGGCGACGATCTGCTGCGCCTGGGCCGCCGCCTTAACGTCAGCCTCTGCCTCGGCGCCGGTAGTCGCCGTCTGGGCGAGGCTGAACAGCGCCGTCGCCGCCAGCTGAGCGCCAGAGGGCTGGGCTCCTTGGCCACCTTCAGATAGCGGTCCCAAGCGTCGGCGGCCTGCTGGTATTCCTGGCGCGCCTCCGGGGTTACCGTCGACTGTCCGGTAGCGGGGTCGATCTCCGAGAGGGAGTTGCCGGCGCTGATCCGCAGGCGCGTCAAGGCGAGGAGCTGCGCCTCGCTGTTCGGGTTCTTTCTCAGCTTGCGCTCAATCGCGGTCGCTTGCTTATCGAGGGAGTCGGCGGCGCTCTGAGCCGCGTCCTGGGTGGAGAAAAGGTCTCCGACGCTGAATGGACCGACGACGAGCAAGAGGCTGGCTCCCATGATGACCGCCAAAAATCCGTAGACGACCTGGACCACGCGTTTGCGCCGACCGCTGGTGTCGAAAACCATCCGACGTTCGCCATCTGCCATGCCTAAGTCAGCGCTCCTGAGTCGAGGGCTCCGCGATTCCTCCCGTCGCCTTCGGAGATCCAAAGGCGCGAGCGAGCAAGATACTCAACTCGTAGAGGATGAGCAGGGGGACCATCTCAATCAGCATCGAGACCGGGTCGACACCGGGCAGCATCGCGGCGACCACGGCGATCGCCAGATAGGCATAGCGGCGGTTGGCGGTCAGCTGGTCGATGCTGACGATTCCAAGCCGAGTGACGGCGAGGATCGCTAGCGGCAGCTGAAAGACGATGCCGCCGGCGAGCAATGTGGTGGCGAAGAACCCGTAGTAGTCGCGAGCGCGAACCTGGACGTTGAACTGACTGTTGTTGAAGTTGAGCAGGAAGCTGACGGCCGCCGGCATCACCACGAAGTAAGCGAAGGCGACGCCGGCCAGGAAAAGGACCGGGGCCATCAACATGATCGGCAGCACGACCCGGCGCTCAGCGGCACTGAAGGCGGGCAGCACATAGGCGTAAGCCTGGTAGAGGAGGATCGGCAGGGAGAGGATCAGCGCGCCGTAGACCACCACGGTCAGGGTCGTCGTGAAGGGTTCCGTGACGCCGAAGGTGAGCAGCTGATCGTGGTTTGAGGGCAGAGGGCCGGCCGCGATCTCCAGGAGCAGATGGTTTTGCCAAAAACAGAAGGCGACGGCTACGGTGAGCACCGCGAGCGAGACGAGGAGCCGGTTGCGAAGCTCATCGAGGTGCTCCACGAGGGTGAGGCGATCCTCATGGGAAACCGCCTTGAGACGGCGGGGCATTCCGCGCCTCAGGTCGGCTTGTGGCCGACCGTCTCGCCTTTGTCGGCTCGGTCTTCCACTTTGTCTCCGCCCGCGTCGAGCTCCTGCGGCGGCTGCTTCACCTCATCCTCAGAACTGCCGGAGATGGATCCTCTGAACTCGCGGATCCCTTTGCCCAGGGAACGGCCCAGCTCCGGCAAGCGTTTTGGCCCGAAAACCACGAGGGCGATGATCAGGACGATGACGATCTCGAGGGGGCCGATGTTTCCGGGCATTGCCTCATGGTAACGGTCGCCCGGCTCAATCGGATCACTCTGGCCTTAGGCGTTTCGTTTTCCTTTTTGGCGCATAGACGGAGGGTGAGGAGTGCAGCGCGGCTACCTGGTTCTGGGGTTTTCAAAAAAATTTCGGATAACTGCGGATGGACTTGCCCCCTCATGGGTTCGATAAGTGACCTATGCGACATGCTCGTAACCAGTCCAGATCAGCCACCGGACTGCACGCCTGCCCGGAATGCGCTTCGCAGCTCGTGCAGCCGACGCGCTGGGAGCAAACGGCGGACCGGATGTACTGGCGGCTTTGGCGGCGTTGCCCGGAGTGCGGCTGGGAATGCGACGGCGTTTACGGTGAGCGGGAAATCGACGACTTCGACGAGGAACTCGATCTCGGCACCCAGGCGCTGGCCGATGTTCTTAAGGAGCTCGAACGGGAGAGCATGGAGAACATCGTCGAGTCCTTTGCCACGGCGTTGCGAGCCGACCTGATCGGCGCCGACGACTTCAAGCGCTAGCTGTAGCGCTGCACGACGCCGTCGGCGACGAGCCCCAACAGCTGTCTCTGCTCGGAATCGAAGACCGGGGAGTCCAGTTGCGCTTTCGCTTTGGCGACCATCCCCAGGGCGCGGGACCGGACTCTGTCCAGGGCGCCGGTGGCGGCGATGCGATCACAGAGGGCTTCGGCCGTGGATGAGTCAAGAGAGCGAAGGTCCACCGCGAGCTCGGGGGCGACGGCGAAAGCCTCGATCGCGGGCAGGGTTACGGTGCCATCGAGCAGGTCGGTGCCGCGCGCCTTGCCGGTCCGTTCGGGCGGTCCGGCAACGTCGAGCACATCGTCGAGGAGCTGAAAGGCCAGTCCGATGCGAGAACCAAATTCCCCCAGCGCTCTTTCGTCCCATCCCATCAGGCAAGCGCATTCGAAAAGCGTCCCGGTCTTCAGACGACACCGCTCGAGGTAGCGCTCCTCGGAGATCGAGAGATCGAACGCATCTTGGCGTTGAGCCAGTTCGCCACGCGCGAGGGCGGTCGACGCTCTAGCCAAGAGCGCGATGGAGCGCTCATCTTCGACATCGGCAAGCAGGGCAAAGGCGCGGGAGAAGAGCAAGTCGCCGGTCGAAACAGCGCGATCGCGACCGGAGGTGGCGGCCACGGTGGGCTTGCCGCGGCGCAACGGGGCATTGTCGAGCACGTCGTCGTGGACGAGGGTGGCCATATGAACGAGCTCGACCGCGGCGGCCGCGCGGACCGCTGATTCCTCCCCATCTGGCCCGGCGCAGAGCAGGACCAACAACGGGCGCAAGCGCTTACCGCCGGCGGCCAACGTTGCTCCGGCGTCCGCGGCAAGCGTTTCGCCGTAACCGGCGGCCGCCTCTCTCAGCAGGCCCTCTACCTCCCCAAGCCTGGACGGCAGCCAACGGCTGGATGCGTCGAGGACAGCGGTGACCGGAGGCGGAACAGCGGTGGGGCGGGTCACGCCTTTGCGCCGCTGTGGATCGCGATGATCCCTCCCGCCAACACCGTGTAGCGGATGCTCTCCAACCCTGCCGCATCCATTTTCGCGGCGAGGCTGTGCGGGTTGGGAAAACTGCGCACGGACTCGGGCAAGTAAGAGTAGGCGGCTGAGTCGCCGGCCAGGGTGCCCAGAACGGGGACCAAGCGGTCGAACCAGAGCGAGTAGAAGGTCGAGAGTGGGGGCCGAACGGGTTGGGTGATCTCGAGGATGACCAGGCGGCCGCCGGGAGACAGAACCCGGGTCATCTCACGCAGGCCCGCATCCAGATCCGCCAGGTTGCGGACGCCGAAGCCGACCGTGACAGCATCGAAGCGCCCTTCGTCATAGGGAAGCTGCAGGGCGTCGGCCCACTCGAAGCGCAGGCCGTCGACTCCATGCTCGCGCGCCTTCTCCCGCGCCAGATCCAGCATCGGCTCGGAGAAGTCGCAGCCGACCACTCGCCCGCCGGGGGTGACCCGGCCGGAAAGTTCCAAGGCGAGGTCACCGGTCCCACAGCAAACGTCGAGAGCGGAGTCGCCGGGATGTAGTTCCGCTCGGTCAGCGGCACGTTCACGCCAGCGGTGGTGCATGCCCGCGGTCATCACCGAGTTCATCGCGTCATAGCGACCTGCGATGCGATCGAACATGCGGTTGACCTGCCCAGCGAACTGGGCCGAATCCCGAGAGGGACTCGATCTAGTCGAGCGAGGAGAGGAAATTGGCGAGCTCGTCGAGCTTCTGGGGCGGAAGGTCGCGATAGGAAGGCATGATGCCAGGCCCGATCTGAACCGAGCGGATAATCGCCGCGCGGGGAACCCGCTGAGCGATGTGCGTCAGCTCCGGGCCCGGCCCGTTGTTGCCGTTTTCCCCAATCTTGTGGCAGGCGAGACAGCCGGAGCCGGCGACGATCTCCTTACCGGCTTCGTACTGCGGCGCGACCTGCATCTCGATCTCGGTCGGCGAGCCGCCGGTGGCCCCGAGGTAGGTGAGGTAGGCCATCGCGACGATCGTCAGGCAGCCGGCGGTAGTGGCGATCGGGCGGCGGGTGGGGTTGCGCTCCGGCCCGCGGTCGTAGAAGGGCAGAAGCAGGAGCAGGACCATGCAGATCGTCGGGATGCCGATCGTCGCGATCGGGACCAGCTCCGGCGGCTTGATCACCCGCAGCAACTCGAAGAGGAAGAAGAAGTACCACTCGGGGCGCGGTACGTAGGTGGTCGTGGTCGGGTCTGCCTTCGGGCCCTGCTCGGCGCCGAGGATGAGCGACATGGCGATGATCACAGCGACGACAATCAGCGCCATCGCCGAGTCCTTCATCACCGCGTAGGGGAAGAAGGGCTTGCCCTTCTTCTTCAGCAGCTCGTACTCCTCGAGGTATGCCTGCTTGTCGGCAGCCTTCACTGGACCGCTCCGTTGCCCTCGGCGCCGGCGTCGAGGCGGGACACGGGAGCCGCGCCTTTCGGCTTGTCGGCTCTGAGCCACGGCGGCGCCGTGGTGCCGAGCTTGACCACGAGGTACATGTGGGCGCCGATCAAAGCGATGATCGCGCCGGGGACGAGCAGCATGTGGATCGCGTAGAAGCGCGACAGAGTGGTCGCCCCAAGCTCCGGGCCGGCGCGAAGGAAATCACTCAGATAGGGGCCGACGACCGGGCCGGTCCCGTTGATGTTGATGCCGACGACCGAGGCCCAGAAGGAGCGCTGGTCGAAGGGCAGCAAGTAGCCGGTGAAGGCCATCGTCATGGTCAGGATCAGCAGGACGACGCCAATCACCCAGTTCAGCTCCCGCGGGTACTTGTAGGCGCCGAAGAAGAAGGTGCGCCCCATGTGGAGGAAGATCAAGATCACCATCAGGCTGGAGCCCCACTTGTGCATGCCGTGCACAAACGAGCCGAGGAAGACGTCGTTGTTGATGTGGGAGATGGAGGCGTAGGCCTGGGTCGTCGATGGCGTGTAGAACATCGCCAAGAAGACGCCGGTGACCGCCTGCGAGATGAAAGCGAAGAGGGTGGCGGAGCCGAGCGTGTAGAACCAGTTGGTCCCCTTCGGCACTTTGCGGAAGAGCATCCCGGTGAGGAAGCCGCTGCCGCCCATGCGCTGATCGACCCAAGCGAGCGTGTCGATGCCGGCGTCCTTCGCCCCCTCGGCGACCCGCTGCACGTCGCTGGGCCGCTCCGGCGGGGAGTCCTTGAGGTCGGCGGGCGCCTGCCCCTTGGCGACCGCGCTGCCCGGCTTCGCCGGTTTGCGAAGGGGCGGGGGGACTATCGAGTCTGGAATCTTCATCGCCTAGGTCAACCGCTCGGGGGTGGGAAGGTAGACGGACGTGGCGGGTAGAGGTACTCCCAGATCCCACCGGTGAACTCGCCGGGATCGCGAGCCCGGACCGGCTCCAGCTGCGAGGTGACGCTGAAGCGGGGCCCAACCTCTACCTGGCCGCTGCGGATGCGAGCCTGGAACTGGTCGAGAGGGCGCACCGGCGGGCCGCCGATTCGTTTTCCCTGAAAGTCGTAGACGCCGCCGTGACAAGGACAGATGAAGTTGCCGGCCGCTTCGACGAAGCGAACCGGACAGCCGAGGTGGGCACAGCGGTTGGAGATCGCGATGATCTCGTTCGGGTTCTCGCCCAGTTCCTTGGAGCCCTTGCGAATGTAGGCGGTCGTCTTGCCGGCGTCGCCGATCCCTTCGGTCTCGGTGAAGACAACCTGGCGATAGGTATCGACGACAAAGTCATCTAGGGGGCCGACCGCCTCCCAGCGCTCCTTGCCACGGTCGAAGATCGGCGCGACTGCGAAGCCGACGGCGGGCAGGATGATCGCGGCGCCGGCGAGCCCTCCGAGAGCCTGGCTGGCGACCGTGAAGGCGTGGCGGCGCGTCATTGACTCGCCCTCGAAGTAGCCGCGAGGCTCGGGCTTTGCCCGCTCCGGTCCCGAGGTCGCTTCCGCCCCGTTGCGCTTGTCCGCTTCGTTAGCCACTAAATCAGCCAGTTCAGGATCGAGGAGTTTATTCCTCGGCCGCGTCGAACGCGCCGCCGATGGCCGCGGCGGTCGAATGCCAGAGCGCCGGGACCTCATCTTCGCGCCCCTCGGCATGCAGTTGAGCGCAGCCGCTGATCAAGTCTGCAAGCAGCGCGACGGCCTTGGAGTCGCCCATTGCGGCGAGGCGGTCTATACCCAGGGCGTAAAGGTAATCCCCTGCAAGGAGGGCAAGATCGTCGTCGTAATCGGCGAGCAGACGGGGGGTGTCGTAATGGAGCAGGTATCCCTCGCGGACCGATTCCACGACGAGGGAATATTCGTCCGGCGCGGTTGCCGATCGGGGCCCGGCCGCCGCGATCGGACCGAAGACAGGCTCCTCGGAGGGGTCGACCAGATGCGACGAGATCGGCGTGACCTCGCCCCGCAACTGCCCCGCCAGCTGGTGCAACGCCTTGTCGCCCATATGGGAGGTCAAAGCGTTGCGCCTGCCGCGAGGGAGTCGGCGGCGGCTTCGAGAGTGCGGTCGATCGCGACTTCGTCGTGGGCGAGAGAAGGGAACCAGGCTTCGAACTGGGACGGCGGCGGATAGACGCCCCGCTCGAGCATGGCGCGGCAGAAACGGGCATGGGCTTCGGTGTCGCAGGCCTCCGCGCCGGCGAAGTCGCGAACCGGAGCGTCGCTGAAGAAGAGGGTGACGAGGCCGGGCGCGGAAGCGACCTGCAGCGGTCGTCCTTCAGCAAGGCCGGCAAAACCTTCGGCGAGGCGCTCCGTCAACGTGGCGAGGCGTTCGTAAGCCGCGGCGTCGAGCCGCCGCAACGTCGCCAGCCCGGCGGCGACCGCGAGTGGGTTGCCCGAGAGAGTGCCTGCCTGGTAGACGTCGCCGGCCGGAGCGATCCGCTCCATCAGCTCGCGCGGGCCGGCGAACGCGGCGGCCGGGAGGCCGCCGCCGAGGACCTTGCCGAGGACCGACAGGTCCGGGGTAACGCCATAAAGCTCTTGGGCACCTCCGCGGGCAACGCGGAATCCGGTGATCACCTCATCGAAGACAAGCAGGGCGCCCGCGGCGGCGGTCGCCTCACGGAGGAACTCGAGGAAGCCCTCCTCCGGCGCGACAACGCCCATGTTGGCGGCAATCGGCTCAGCGAGGAGAGCGGCCACCGAGTGGTCGGCGAGCGCCCGGGAGACGGCGTCGCGATCGTTCCAGGGGACGACGACGGTCGCGGCGGCCTGAGCGGCGGTAACGCCGGGCGTCGCCGGGATCCCCAACGTCGCCAGGCCGGAGCCGGCGCTGGCAAGGAGCCCGTCGGAGTGTCCGTGGTAGGCGCCGGCGAACTTGATCACGACCTCGCGGCCGGTGGCAGCGCGGGCCAGGCGGACGGCGCTCATCGCCGCCTCGGTGCCGGAGGAGGTCATGCGGACCATTTCGGCAGAAGGGACCCGATCGACAATCTCCTCGGCGAGTTCTATTTCCCCCCCGGTCGCCGCCCCGTAGCTGGTGCCCCTGGCGGCCGCCTCGGCGACGGCGGCGACCACCTCGGGGGCGGCATGGCCAAGGATCAGCGGCCCCCAGGAGCCGACCCAGTCGAGATAGCGGTTGCCGTCGACATCGACCAACTCGCACCCCTCGCCGCGCTCGACAAAGATCGGCTCCCGCCCAATCTGCCCCATCGCCCGCACGGGGCTGTTCACTCCGCCCGGCAGCACTCCCAGCGCGCGCTGGTACCACTCGGCGGAGCTAGGAATGCTCGGCCTCCCAGCGCGAGTACTCATCGGTGAAATAGCGAAGGCGGATCTTCTTGTACTCGGTCGAGGAGTAGAGCGTGGCGCGGTCATTCGGTCCCATCCCGCACTCCTCGGCGATCGAGTCGAGGATCGCGTCGCACTCCTCCTTCGAGCGGCCGTGGGCCATGGTGAAGACGCTGTAGGGCCAGTCCTCGTATGTGGGTCGCTGGTAGCAGTGGGAGACGCCGCGGAAAGAGGCCATGCGCCGACCGGTCTCCATGATCTCGCCCTCCGGCACCTTCCAAACGCCCATCCCGTTGGCGGAGAAGCCGGCGCGGCGGTGGAAGAGAATCGCGGCGACGCGGCGGAGAATCTTGCGGTCGGCCATGCCGCGCAGGTGCTCGAGCAGTTCTTCGGTCGACATCCCGACCTCGGCGGCAGCCTCGTCGTAGGGACGCTCGCTCGCTTTCATCGGGCCCTGCAGCGCGCGGATCACGGCGATGTCGCGGTCGTCGTAAGGCTGGGCGTCCAACTCACGCGGTGGAGATGCGTCGGCCGCGGCGGAAAGCGCGTCCGTGCCCTTCTCCATCTCGAGGTTCATGTTGATCTTGAACAGCGTGAGTGTCGGCAGCTGGCGCATCGACTCCGCGCCGGTCTCCCGCATCAGGACATCGAGCGTCCCCGCCAGGCCCAGCTCCGAGTCGGGCGGAGTGGCAATCGTGAACCAGAGATTGAAGTCGTGAGTGCGCAGGTAGTTATGGGAAACGCCGGGATGGGCATTGACGGCCGCCGCGGCGCGCTGGGGGTGCTCGGAGTCGACTTTGGCGGCGACCAGCATCGACTCATAGCCGAGCGCGCGGGTGTCGAAGATCGGCGTGATCTCGCGGATGATCCGCTCGTCGAGGAGGCGCTGGGTTCGGGTGAGTACATCGTCGAGCTCCATCCCCGCCTCGCCGGCTACATGGGCGAATGGCTCCGGGTCCAGCGGGAAGTTCGACTGGAGCAGGTTCATCAGCCGCTTGTCGGTCTCATCGAGAGGGATCGCAGCGCCGTCCTTGCGGGAGCGGGCCTTTGACTGTGGGACCTTCAACACAGCGCGCTCCCGCTCAGTCGGTCGCAAGGAATCAGATCTGGATGCTCCCTCGTTCGGGTCGCTAGAGCCACGCGGCGGCCTCCTTCGCGTAGTAAGTGACGATCGCGTCGGCGCCGGCGCGTCGGATTGAGGTCAGTGTCTCCAGCACGGCGGCGCGCTCGTCGATCCAACCGTTGGCGGCAGCCGCCTTCAACATCGAGTACTCCCCGGAGACGTGGTAAGCCGCAACTGGGGCGCTGGTTTCGTCCTTGACCCGGCGGACAACGTCCAGGTATGCGGTGGCGGGCTTGACCATCAGCATGTCCGCCCCTTCATCGAGATCGAGCAGCGCCTCGCGGACCGCCTCATCAGCGTTGGCCGGGTCCATCTGGTACCCGCGGCGGTCGCCAAATTCGGGAGTCGACTGGGCGGCATCGCGAAAGGGACCGTAGAAGGCCGAGGCGTACTTCGCGCTGTAGGCGACTATCGGCACACCTGAATGGCCCTCCTCGTCGAGCTGGTGGCGGATCGTGCCGACCCGGCCGTCCATCATGTCGCTTGGCGCGACGGCGTCCGCGCCGGCCTCCGCGTGGGAGATCGCGGTTTTCGCCAGTAGCTCGACCGTGATGTCGTTGTCGACCTCCCCCCCTCGGACGAAGCCGCAATGGCCGTGGTCCGTGTACTCGCAGAGGCAGACGTCGGTGATCACGGTCAGGTCCGGGTGCGCTTCCTTGAGGGCGCGCACCGCCATCTGCACCACTCCCTCGCCGTCATAGGCGCCGGAACCGGTCTCGTCTTTGGAACCTGGAATCCCGAAGAGCAAGACGGTGCCGACGCCGGCAGCCGCAATCTCGGTGCATTCGGACACAAGCTCGGAAATCGAGAACCTCTCTATACCCGGCATCGACTCGACGTCCTCGCGGATGCCTTCACCGGCTACCACGAAAAGGGGTTGGATCAGCTGCGACGGGGACAGGCTGGTCTCTCTGACGAGACCTCGCAGCGTTTCTGTGCGGCGCAGCCTGCGCATGCGTGTCGCCGGGAATGGCATCGTGGGCGATTGTAGGTGGGGGACGGATCGGGTACCTCTCCGCCGGACTCGCAGTTCAGCTAATTAGCTGAACTGCTCTGAGTATCCGCCCGTCGGAGAGGTACCCGATCCGTCCCACTCAAACGTTCACGGAGTTCCGTTCAAACAGCGGAGAAGCGACGGAGGGCGAAGCGGGCAAGCAACCCGTAGGCGATTGCGAGAGCTGCCAGGTGGAGAAGAGCTTGTGAGAGATCGGGGCCGGATGCGTCTAGAGCTGCCGTCATCGCCTGTAGTGCGGGCTTGAACGGGAAGAGGGCCGTGAAAAGCCTGATCGCGTCATAGAAAGCGGGGCCTACGGCGCCCGAGGGGATTAGGGAGAGGAAGGCGATTGGGAGGGTGAGCATGAAGGCGAGGAGGGAGACGGCGCGGACTTCTCGGGCTGCCGCACCCAGCGCCGCTCCGGCGGCTCCGAGGGCGGCTCCTCCAGTCAGGATCGCCAGTAGCCAGAGCGGGAAACGGCTCCATTGGAGGGGGACGAAGAGAGCGAGGCCCCCGAGCATCAGGAGGGTGACGAGTAACCCCACCGCCATGCCGAGCCCGACCTTCTCGCCCAAGAGACCCGACTGGGAGACGAGGCCGCGGGTTAGGCGGGGGAAGGCGTTTTCCTCTCGCTCCAGGGCGAGGGAGCCGGCGACCAAGAGGACGACTACGAAGGTAAGAACCAAGGTCGCAGCGACCGCTATCGCGAAAGTGTCCAGCGGGGGCGTCGAGCCGCTCACCACCTGCTTGTCGACGGTGATCGGCTGCGCCAGACGGTCGATCAGTGGCTTTGCAACGTTGAGGTTGTCGCGTGACCGGCTCGCGAAGTTGATCACCTGATCGAGCGAGGGGCGCAAGTCAGGCGGCAACGCGGGACGGATCGCGACCAGGATGCTCGCCGTGGTTCGCAGCCCGAGCACGTCGATCGACTGGCCCAGCAATCTGAACTGGCCTCCGTTGACGAGCAGGTCCATATATCTGCCACCTTCGATCGCGATCCTTCTCGCGATCACCAGATTCGCCTCTGCCAGCAACGAGTTGATGCGCTCGTCAACGAGCTGAGCCTTGACCGGATCCTCCTGGTTGACGATCACCTCGACCTTGGGGGCACCCGGGCTCAACCCCCCCAGTGTGTTGAGCTTGTCGACCAGGTCCGCGGGCAGGATCAGTGCCGCTAGAACGTCGCCGGAGCGGACCTTCTCGATCGCCTCCTCGCGGCTCTTCACCCTCACGCACTCAACCCGGGAGCAAACCCTCTTGTCGACGGAAATCGAGGGGAGCTGTGTCTCTCCGACGACGACGCGAGTGTTCGGCGGGACCTGATTGAGGAAGGCGACCCGCGGCTTCTCCGGATCGCGGGAAATCGCGAAGCCGACCAAGACCGCGATCAGGATCGGGTAGGCGATCAGCAGCACCGCCTGCAGGGGAGAGCGGCGCAGAATCTGGAGGTCCTTGAGCAGCAGCCAGCGCATCAATGCCCCCGGTGGTGAAGGTAGGCGACAAAAGCGGTCTCAAAATCTTTGTCGGCGGCTTCCGGTGCTTCGCGGCGCACCGCCTCGCGCAGCTTGTCCGAAGCCCCGTCGAAGAGAGCCTCGCCGTCGGCCAGCACCAGCATGCGCTGTCCGTAGCGCTCCGCCTCCTGGATGTCGTGAGTGGAGAAGATGACCGTGGTTCCCCGTTCCGCCAGCCCCAAAACGAATTCCCAGAGTCGCGCCCGCTGGCGCGGGTCCAGGCCCACGCTCGGCTCATCCAGCAGCAGCACAACGGGCCGCGAGAGCAAGCCGATCGCGATGTTGATCCGCTGCTGGTTGCCGCCGGAGAGGCGGGAAACCATCTCTCCCCGACGCTCGGTCAGCCCAGTCAGGTTGAGCATCTCCTCCACCGAAGCGTGCGGCTCCTCGTGCTTCTCCAGACGAGCGAAGAGCAGCAGGTTCTCTTCCACCGTCAGGCGCCGGTAGAGCGCCGCCTGCTGGGGAACCCAACCGACCTCCCCTTGGGGCAGGTTCATCTCACCTTCGTCAGGCTCCGCGATCCCGGCGAGGATCGAGAGCAGCGTCGTCTTGCCGGCCCCGTTGGGTCCGATCACCGCCAACAGCTCTCCGGGCTGCGCCTCGAAGTCGACTCCGCGCAGCGCGGCGCGGTCGCCGTAGCGCTTGACCAGGCCGCGCGCTTGCAGCGCAGCCTCCCCGGTTCCCGTCGCTGCCATCGCCGCCGAACGCTACTGGCGGGTTAGGGTCCAGCGCATGAAGGTTCTGTTCATCGGAGACGTCGTCGGGGGACCGGGGCGTCGAGGGCTCGCCGGCGCCATGCCGGAGTTGAAGGAAACGCACTCGCCCGACCTCGTCGTGGTCAACGGCGAGAACTCGGCCGGCGGGATGGGGATCACCGAGAGAACCGCGGGCGAGCTGTTCGATGCGGGAACCGACGTGATCACGACCGGCAATCACGTCTACCGCCACAGAGGGGTCTACGACTTTCTCGATCGCACCGACCGGGTGATCAGGCCGGCGAACTACCCGCATGCCAACCCCGGCAAAGGGCATACCGTCGTTGAGGTGGCGGGGGTCCGAGTCGGCGTGATCAACCTCAGCGGCGGGGTCGGGCTGACCGTGGCGCGCAATCCCTTCCACGAGGTCGATGCGATCCTCGCCAGGATCGAAGCCGACATCGTGATCGTCGATTTCCACGCGGAGGTCACCAGCGAGAAGGTGGCGATGGGTTGGCACCTCGACGGCCAAGTGGCCGCTGTACTGGGAACACACACTCATGTCCCCACTGCCGATGCGAGGGTGTTACCCAGAGGCACCGCCTACATATCCGACGTGGGAATGACAGGGTCGCGTACAAGCGTGTTGGGTGTGAAGCCAGAGCAGGCGCTGGCATCGCTGATTACCCAAATGCCGGTGAAATTCGAAACCGCCGATCAAGACGTGTGGGTCATGGGCGCCGTCGTCGACGTAAGAGACGACGGCTTGGCCTCCTCAATCGAGCCAGTGCTGATGCCAACCAGTAGCAGCGGGTAGAACCAGACGATGTAGAGGTAGAACCAGTGCTGGGCTGTCAGCTGCAGGCCTATGAGGAGCGCGGCGCCCAGGGCAGCTACTTGCACCAGAGACTTGTGGCGCGGTCGAAACGCCAGCAACAACGAAAGCGCGCCCACACCGCCGAGGATCGCGATTCGCAGCGGTTCCAAGCTTGGAACCTGGCCCCAGATGCTGAATGGAGACTCTCGACCGGCTTGATAGGCGATTGTCCGCTCATAGAAGGTGTGTAAGCCGGGATCGAAGATCGTCCACGCCATTATCGCCAGTGACACCAATAGGAAGGACAGTGCGAACGTCATTCGTCGCTCTCTCCTGTAAGTGAGAAGCATCGGGGCGAGCAGTAGCGGTGCGAACTTTGTGAACGTGGCCAATGCCAGCATCCCGCCGCGTAACGCGGGGCGGGCCAGTGCCACCAGTGTTGCCGCCAGCAGCATCGCCACGAGCGAGTCATTGGAGTTGGATTGGAGGACGAAGTCCGTATACGGATAGGCGGCCCAGCCGAAGGCGAGGGTCACCCCCAGCTTGTTACCGGCGGGCCCAGGCCGGATCCGACGGCCGAGGAAGAGCAGCAAGGCGAAAGTGGCGAGGTCGAAGAAGACGGCGGCGCCGTGGGCGGCGGGCAGGTCGTTCCAACTGCCCGACCAAGGCCAAACCCGTTCGAAGGGAACATAGGCGTAGTAGTTGACTGGGCCGTAGGTGTCCCCCGCGGAGACATCCTCGGGGAAGTTGTCGTAGATCGGCTCGCCATGGGCAATGCGGCTCGCTCCCACCTCACTGGCGTAGCCGACGTCGATCACGCCGGAGTCGGCCATGTTGAGGCCGACGCGGAACCCGATCAGGAACAGCGCCGCGATCAGCAGCCAGGCGGCCGGCCAGACAGGGCGCACCCCCTCCCCCCTGCCGCGAAAGCCGATCCACAAAGCGCGGCCGAAGAAGTAGAGCAACGGCGGGTACTGAAGCGGAACGGAGACGCCGATCTCACCGCGGTTAAACCAGATGTGGGAGAGGCCGAAGCTGAGCAGGACCAGCAGGTCTAGGTTGGCGATCCGCCAAGGGCGGCGCCAGTCAAAGAGACCGACAAGGAAGGTCCCGCAGAGCGGAAGGAAGACGTAGGGCGCGTTGAGCTTGTGGCCGAACTGGCCGCTGTAGCCGCGGGCCATTTCCCAGGCCGCCTGGTAGCCATGCCAGATTGTTTCCGGATCAGTCACCCTTTCGACCGGACCCCAAAGTGCTCCAAGATCGCCGGCGTGACGTCCCGCAACGTCCACTGTCCCCGCTCGTCGGCTCTGGTCGGCCCACAGCCGACGAAGAGCAACGGCACGAGCGAGTCGCCACGGTGCAGGGACCCGTGGCTGCCGCCGGGGACGTGGGTGACGCCACCCCAGTCCACCGCCTCATAGCCGAGCGCCAGGGAGACGACGAAGTCGCCGGCGTGCGGGGACATCAGCGCCGACCAGACGCGGGCCAGCGGATCGGGAAACTCCTCACTGCGCAGCCGCCCGCTCTCAACCGTCGCCTCCAGCACGGCCGGATCACCATCCAATTCCCAGCCATCCCCCCGCAGATCCGCAACCACCGCGCGCTGACTTCGCCTTTTTGGGGGCATATGGACCCTTAACGACGAAGTCAGCGTTATCTGGGCGGGTCGGAAGCGGAGGCGTTTGCCCCCGCGTTCGATCACGGCTGTTGCCATGCCCTCCTCCGGCGCGCCCGGCTCGCGGCGGTCCAGCGGGAAGCCGTCATCGCCCTCAAGCCAGCAGACCAGTTCCACACCCTCAGTCCCGGCCAGGCGCCCGCCTACAGCGATCGGGTCCGCTCGCTGTCCCTCCCCCGGTAGGAGATAGACGTGCGCGGCTCGGCCCGTCGGGCTGACGGCCAGTTGCGCTTCCCCCGACCGATCTTCCGAGGGTTGCAGAACGTCCCACTCGCGGCCGAGAATCTCGGCCAGCGGCAACTGCCGTTCGACGCGCGTTTGCGCGTGATCACCGAGCAGGATCAGCGAGTTGGTGTCGAGGAAGGCATCGAGGCCGCCGCTCGCTTCGACAAAGTCCGCAAAGCAGCTGTCCGCCTTGGCGATCGACTCGACGCTCGCCTCCGGCCCATGCCGGTGGGAGTAGTTGTCGTTGTCGGGCAACGACAACAGCAAAAAGTCGTAGCCGTCCGTACGCGCGAGGTCGGCCGCACAGCAAGCTGAATAGCCGTCGCGATTCCCCGGTATGGAGGTCGCCTTGCAAGGCACCTCGCGGCTGGCGTAGAGCTCTCCGTAGAAGAGCTCCGTCGGCCCCCACGTGTGGTGGCGGAACTTGAGCCGACCGGCGTCGACGGCCCTCTTCATCAGCCCATCCAAGGAGACCCGGTGGCGCCGTCGCCCACGGTAGATCAGAAATGGCGTGCAGGCGGTGCGCTCGCCGGCATCATCCAAGGTCTCAAAAAGAGTTTCCACCTCCGGACTGAGATGGGCCAAGTTCATGTTGTAAACGAGGTCGTAGAGGGTGCGGAATACGCCGAAGGCGCGGGTCGCCTCCAGCGAGGAGCCGTACTCGATATAGCGTCGCTCCAACCGGTGGTACCAGTTCATGCCACTGATCCAGTGCCGATCGCCTCCAACCCCGGTGACCATTTCGGCGCAGGCAACCGGGGTCACCGAGGGGAAGCTGGAAACACAGTTGGGAATGAGCGTCCCGCGCTCCAGCAAGGCGGCGAAGGTCGGGGCGCGCCCGTCCGCCACGGCCCGCTCCAGCATGTCGGTCCGCAGCGAGTCGACGTAGGCGAGGACGAGCTTCTTGCCGGAGTCGTTCACCCCCGAATGATCCCGGGTTGCCGCCCGGGCCTACTTGAGGACGCGAAGGCCGGCGTGCTTGCGCTGGGCTCGCCGACGGCGCGCAACGGCGAGCCAGATCAGCGCGGCAACGATCAGCAGGGCGAAAAAGTGGAAGACGATGGTGACGCCGACGACGAAGAGGGCGGCCAGCGAGACCATGAAGCCGAGAGCGCGAGAGCCTCCGCCCTCGCGGCGGCCGGCACCCTGGACGACGTCGCTGACGATGATGCAGGCGCCGGCCGCGCCGAGGAGGCCAAAGACGGCCGCCGGCAGGGCAGAGACATCGGCCGGACCGGAGATCAGGAACCCAACCACCAGGCCGATCGCCGCGGCAAGCAAGGTCATGCGCCCACGGGCGGAGCCCTGCAGCCCGGTCGAGCCGGTGAGCATGCCGATCGCGATGCCGATGCCGAGGACGAGGCAGATGCCAGAAAGAGATCCCACGCCCAGAAACCTAACTCCCTTGGCGTCGGCGCGCCGATTCGGCCACACTGTCCCCATGTCAGAGCCGCCCCACCGGCGCCGTGCCCACACCAGCACGCGGGACCTGCAGCGCTACGCCGGACTGTTCGCCGAACGCACCCGAGTGATGCGTTCGTCGGCGATGCGAGACCTGATGGCGGTGACCGCGCGGCCCGAAGTGATCTCGCTCGCGGGCGGGCTTCCCGACACCTCCACCTTCCCGCCGCAGAGCTTCGCCGCCCAGATGACGCGGATCGCTCAGGAATCGGCCGCGGAGGCGCTCCAGTACGGACCGACCGAGGGCTTCGAGGAGACCAAGGACTGCATCCTGCAGGTGATGGGAGCGGAGGGAATGCTCCCCGAGCCCGAAGACATCATCGTCACGACCGGCGGCCAGCAGGCGATCGACCTCGTCTGCAAGACGCTGGTCGATCCCGGCGACGTGGTGATCTGCGAGGCGCCCACATATCCCGGCGCGGTGCCGGTCTTCTGCAGCTACCAGGCGGACGTGGTGCAAATCGAGTGCGACGACGAGGGAATGCGGATTGAAGACTTGGAGGAGACGCTCGTGCAGCTCGGCGCCGAGGGGCGGCGACCGAAGTTCGTCTACTCGGTGCCGACTTTTCAGAACCCGGCGGGAGTGACGATGTCCTTCGAGCGTCGTCGGCGCCTTGTCGAGCTGGCCCGGCATCACGAAATGCTCGTCGTCGAGGACAACCCCTACGGGCTGCTGCGCTACTCCGGTGAGACGCTGCCGCCGCTGTATCAGCTCGACGGCGGCGACTTTGTGATCTACATCGGCACGCTGTCGAAGATCCTCTCTCCCGGCATCCGCCTCGGTTGGGCGGTCGCGCCGCCGCCGGTGATGGAGAAGATCGTGCTCGGCAAGCAGGCGTCGGACCTCTGCACCTCCACTCTCACCCAGTATTTCGTGCGTGAGTACTTCGCCGAGCGCCGCTGGCGCGAGTACATCGACGACTTGGTCGGGATCTACCGCGGGCGGCGGGACACGATGCTTGAGTCCCTGCGAGAGCACTTCCCGGCGCAAGCGACCTGGACTGAACCGGAAGGTGGCCTGTTCATCTGGGCGACTCTCCCCGAGTACATCGACACCAGCGACCTACTGGCGAAGGCGCTGCGCGAAGACGTCGCCTTCGTCCCCGGCCAGGCGGCCTATGTGGACGGTCGAGGACGCAACTCAATGCGCCTCAATTTCTCCGGCATCGACGATGCCGAGATCCGCGAGGGAATCCGGCGAATCGGCAGGGTGATCTCCGAGCAGGTCGAGCTTTACGAGGCGTTGACCGGTGAACAAACGGTGGTGCAGCCCAGGAGCGATATTGAGGACACCAATGTCCTTCCGTTCAGGAAGAGCGGAGAGGGCTCGGCGTGAAGGTCGCGGTGCTCAAGGGTGGGCGCTCGCTGGAACGCGGGGTCTCACTCCGCTCCGGGGCGCGAGTCGAGGATGCGCTGGAGCGACTCGAGCACGAGGTCGTCTCCCTCGACGTTGGCGTCGGCCTCGTCAGCCGCCTGACGGAAGAGAGCCCTGACGTGGCCTTCGTGGCCATGCACGGGCCGGGCGGCGAAGACGGCACCGCTCAAGAGTTGCTGGAGATTCTCGGTGTGCCCTTCACCGGCCCCGGCGTGGCCGCCTGCGCGCGCTGCATGGACAAGGTCCTGGCCAAGCACGATCTGCGCGCCGCGGGAGTGCCGACGCCGGATTGGTTCGCCTTTAACGAGACCGCGTTTCGTGAGTTGGGAGCCGCCGACGCGTTGGGGGGAATCGAGCAGCGGCTCGGTTTCCCGCTGGTGGTAAAGCCCAGTCGCGGCGGATCGGCGCTGGGCGTGAAGTTTGCGGCCGAGGAAGGTGAGGTGGCTGCGGCGCTCGTCTCGGCCTTTAGCTATGACGACCGGGTTCTGCTCGAGCGCTTCATCGAGGGACGGGAGTTGGCCGTCAGCGTTCTCGGCGGCGATGCCCTGCCGATCGTCGAAGCGATTCCGGTCAGCGGCGATCGCTACGACTTCGAGGCCCGATACGAGATCGGCCGCACCTCCTTCGCCTGCCCCGCCGACCTAAGCGCCGCGGAGGCGGCCTCCGTAACCGAGGCGGCGCTCGGCGCCTACGAAGCACTCGGCTGCGCCGGCTTCTCCCGAGTAGACCTGATCCTCGCCGAGGCCGGCCCCCAAGTCCTGGAGGTAAACGCCATCCCCGGCCTCACCGACACCAGCCTCCTCCCCCAGGCCGCCGAAGCAGCCGGCATGTCCTTCGAGCAACTGGTCGAGAAAATCCTCGACCTCGCTCTGAAGCCAGCTGCGGCGTAGAGCCCATCCCGGTAGGGGTGAAGCGTCTTGTACTTTTTCGCGACCGGCGATCGTGGGCAGCCGCAGACGTTCCTCGAAAAAGTTAAG
Organism: uncultured Solirubrobacterales bacterium; assembly: GCA_963740065.1. Taxonomy (GTDB): domain Bacteria; phylum Actinomycetota; class Thermoleophilia; order Solirubrobacterales; family 70-9; genus DASVDE01. Next base: position 376,874 of record CAVUCS010000006.1, on the reverse strand, counting down.
CGAAACCCCTGCCGGGATGGGCTCTACGAGTCCTCGCCTCTGGCGAAGTCTTCGGGCGAGACTTCGTCGAGGAAGTCTTTGAACTTGTCGACGACCTCTTCGGTGTCTTCGACTTCGTGCTCGAATTCGATCGCCGATTCCTCGATTACTTCCTCGGCGGCGAAGATCGGCGCCGAGACGCGGACGGCGAGCGCGAGCGCATCGGAGGGACGCGAATCAATCTCCATCTCCGAGCCGTTGACCGAGACGGTGATCGACGCGTAGAAGGTGTTGTCGCGAAGCTCGGTCACCGAGACGCGCTCACATCTGGCGTCGAGCTGCTCGAGCACCTCCGAGAGCAGATCGTGAGTCATCGGCCGCGGGGTGCTCGCCCCCTGCAGCTTCATCAAGATCGCAGCAGCCTCCGGGTGTCCGATCCAAATCGGGAGGAATCGATTGCCCTCGACCGTCTTCAACAAGACGATCGGCTGCTTGCCGACCATGTCAAAGCTGACGCCATAGATCTGCATCTGTTGCACGAGTGGGCGATCCTGGATTCGAACCAGGGACCTCGTCCTTATCAGAGACGCGCTCTAACCGACTGAGCTAATCGCCCGAACGGGAGTGGATTCTAGCCGCCAGGGCCAACGCCTCGTCCAGGTCGTCGAAGCGGATCTCAACGGCGATCTCTTCGCCCTTGAGACGGACCCTTACCTCATGGCCCAAAGCCGACTCAAAGCGGTCCGCGGCATCCCGCAGTGCGGCGGTTTCCTCGGGATCTACCTTCCTACGGCTCGCCCGGCTTTTTGGCTGGCTGGCCAGCTTGGTCCGATTCTCCGTCTCGCGCACCGACCACCCAGCCCTTGCCGCATCGCGGGCTAAGCGTCGCCGAACGTCATTCCCTCTGGCGGCGAGCAGAGCGCGACCATGGCCTTCGCTTAGCTCGCCGGACTCGAGCATTTCAATTGCCTCGTCGGGAAGATCGAGCAGTCGGATCAGGTTGGAGACCGCGGGACGGCTGCGACCGACGCGACGGGCCAGGTCCTCTTTTGAAAGCCCAAGCTCTTCCACCAGAGCAGCGCAGGCGCGCGCCTCGTCAACGGGGTTGAGGTCCTCCCGGACCATGTTCTCGATCAGCGCAACCTGCAGCCGCTCCGCCTGTTCGGAATCGCGGACGATCGCCGGCACCTTCTCCAGGCCGACCTGCCGGGCGGCCCGCCAGCGGCGCTCGCCGGCCACCAGCTCGTAGCTGCCGTCGTGCAGGGGGCGAACCAGCAGGGGCTGGACGACGCCGTTCGCTTCGATCGAAGAGGCGAGACCGGCCAGGGCTTCTTCGTCGAAGGTCTTTCGCGGCTGGTTCGGGTTGGGTTTGATCGTGGCCACTGGGAGCTCGCGCAGCTCTCCGGCGTCCTCAACCACGCTCTCCGGCAGGATCGCCGCGAGGCCGCGGCCGATTCCCCGCTTCGTTCCGCTAGCCACGCGCTGCGAGCTCCTTGGCGAGGGCGCGGTAGGCATCTGAGCCCCGCGATCGGGGAGAGTGCTCGGTCACGGGCAGACCATAGCTGGGGGCTTCGGCGACCCTGACGCTGCGGGGTATGACCGTGTCGAAGACCATGCCGGGGAAGTGTTCGCGCAGCTCGCTCTCGACGTCCTGCGCCAGACGCGTGCGCTCGTCGTACATGGTGATCAACAGCCCCGATATTTCCAGCGCCGGGTTGAGCTCTCGGCGGATCATCCCCAACGTCTCGAGGAACTGAACCAATCCTTCCAGCGCCAGGTATTCGGCTTGCACAGGCACAATTGCTCGATCCGCGGCGACCAAGGCATTGACGCTGACCGGCCCGAGGGACGGCGGGCAGTCGAGCAGGGTGAAAGCAAAGCGCTCGCGCACCGGCCCAAGGCGCTCGCGCAAGCGCGTCTCCGAGTCGTCGATCCGGGGCAGCTCCACGGCGGCGCCGGCGAGGTCTCTGTTGGCGGGAACCAGCCATAGATTGTCCGGCCCGGCGGGACGAGCGGCCTCGGCCACCGACACCTCACCCGTCAGGCAGTCGTAAGACGAGGGGTGCAGCTCGCGATCATGACCGAGGGCAACCGTGGCATTGCACTGGGGATCGAGGTCGACCAACAGGGTTTGAGACCCGCTGTCGGATGCGCAGGCGGCCAGGTTTACCGAGGTGGTCGTCTTGCCGACGCCTCCCTTTTGATTTGCGATTGCGTAGACGAGGCCCATGTGGCGCCAGCCTAGTGGGAGGGTGGGGAAGGCAACCCTCTCCCGGACTCGCAGTCCAGCTAATTAGCTGGACTGCTCTGAGTATCCGCCCGGGAGAGGGTTGCCTTCCCCACCTCAACCACGCGGGCGCTTCTTCGCGATACCCGGGCGGCGGGGGAGGTCGATCGGGGTTGCTCCGAGCTTGTGGATTATGTGGAGGTGGCGGTGTTCGCTGCCTGCGCGAGGGCCCACAGGGAGGATTCTTTCGGGATGCATGGCCAGCTGCGCGGCCGCCCTACCCAGCTGCTGTTCTTCGTCGGCGTCGCGTTTGCCCTTCCAGGCAACCAGGACTCCGCCGTCTCTGAGGAGCGGAGACGCGAGTTCGGCGAGGGTCGAGAGCCGACCCACCGCGCGGGCGGTCACCGCGTCGTAGGCCTCTCGCCCTTCTTCGCTCGCCAGATCCTCCGAGCGAGCGTTGATCACACGGGCATTCGAGATTCCGGAAGCCTCAATTGCTCGCCGGATGAACTCACACTTACGCCCCACCGACTCAACCAGATCGACCTGAGCTTGAGGCTTAGCCACGGCGAGAACAAGGCCGGGAAACCCAGCCCCAGAGCCAACATCAGCAATCCTAGACGCCTCCTGCAGCTCCAAAACCTCGAGCCCGGTAAGGCTATCCGCCACATGCACCCGCCAAGCCCGCTCATCCACAATCGAACTAACAGAAGCTTTTTCCTCTGCAAGCAAGTCGAGGATCGTCGTCAGCGCCGCCTCCTGCGAGGGACTCATCCCGGTAGGGGTGAAGCGTCTTGTACTTTTTCGCTGCTTACCCACGGGCGTTAGCCTCAACGGCCTCTCGAAAAAGTTAAGCGAAACCCCTGCCGGGATGAGTCCCTACTCGGAGACGAGCGGGGCCACAACCACGCATCGACGCGGTTCGTCCCCTTCGCTGTACGTCTCAACCCCAGACCGCTCCTTAAGCCGCTCGTGCACGACCCGCCGCTCCTGAGCGGACATCGGGTCCATCTCCACCGAGTGGCCGGCGCTAAGGGCCTGCTCAGCGGCCCGGTCGGCGCGCGACTCCAGGGTCTCCCGGCGCCGCTCCCGATACCCGGCGGCATCGACCACGACGCGCTTGCGCTCCCGCATCCCCCGAAAGGCAGCCTGGTAACAGAGCAACTGGAGAGCGTCGATCGTCTGCCCCCGCTTGCCGATCAGCAATCCGTAGTCGTCGTCGCCTTCGACAACGGCTTCGATTCGGTGCTCGTCCTCAGAGACCTCAACTTCCCCGTCGAGGTCAAGCTCATCGAGCACGCCCTCGACGAGCTCACGCACCCTTTCGGCGGGCTCCCCTGGCCAATCAAAGTCCTCGCTCACGTTTCCCACCCTAGCGCCGCTTCTTGCGTCTTCTCGGCGGCGGAGGCGGCGGCTTTGCCGCCGTGACCTCTTCAGCCGTGGGCACCACGGGGGCGGGCACGAGTTTTTGGATCGTGTACTGCTGGCCGATCGTCCAAAGGTTGGTCGTGATCCAGTAGAGGATCAGCCCCGCCGGAAAGTTGACGATGATCGGCACGAACACCAGCGGCAGAGCCAAAACCATTATCCGTTGGTTTTTGTCGGCGGTGACCGTCGACACCAGCCCGGAAACCAGCTGCGTAACGACGTACAAGACCAGCAGGGTGATCAGGACGGCCCCAGTCGCCTTCGCGGTCAGGTCGGGAATGAAGAGAAAGTTCTCCCCCCAGTTGCCGGGCGGAACCTCGCTGCACACCTTTGCCGTTTGGCCGCAGATGTCGTAACGGAGGTCGTGCTGAAGGACGTAAAAGAGGGTGAGGAAGATCGGCAGCTGCGCCAGAAGCGGAATGCAGGAGGCAAACGGGTTGACTCTGTTCTCCTGATAGAAGCGCATCATCTCCTGCTGCATGCGCTGGCGGTCGTTTCTGAATCTGGCCTGGATCGCTTTCAGCTGCGGCTGCAGCGCTTGCAGCGCCCGCATCCCTTTCAGGGATTTGTAGGTGAGCGGCACCAGCAGAGCGCGCGCCGTGATCGTCAGAGCGATGATCGCTCCGCCCCAGGTAAGGCCCACGCTGTTGTGGAAGAAGGTGAGGACCGAGTCGGCGATGTCGACCAGGAACTGGGGCGCGAGCTGAAGACCGAGGGGCAGCATTAGCCGTGGACCTCACCGTGGTATTCAGCCGGATCGACTGGCCCGACCCGCAGCGTGAAGCGGCGTGGGACGGGGTCGAAGCCGCCGTGGCTGAAGGGGTTGCAGCGCAACAGTCGCCATGAAGCCAAGAGTGCGCCGCGGGCAACGCCGAAGCGCTCGATCGCCTCGGTTGCGTAGGCGGAGCAGGTCGGCTCGTAGCGGCAACGACGCGGGCGGGATGGGGAAATCCAGCGCTGGTAGGCGCGGATCGGCGCCAGGAAAACGCGTTTCACGTGGAACGCCCCCCCGCCAACGCTTCCTCGATGTTCTTCGTAACGCCACCGGCGCCCTCGCGCTCGATCAGGGCGCCGATTTCCGGTCGAGCGACCAAGACGAAGTCGTGACCCGCGGGCAGACGATCGGAAAGGCCCCAAAAAGCCTCACGCAGCACCCGCTTAGCGCGGTTGCGGTCGACGGCGCCGCCGATCTTGCGGCTGGCGGAAACTCCGAGCCTCACCTCGCGCTCGCCTTCATCGTCGTCGCGACGGGGAAAGCTGTAGAGGACGAGGTAGCGAGTCGCATGGGAGGAGCCATCGCGGTATACGCGGTCGAACTCGCCGCTGCGCGAGAGGCGGCGGCGTCTCGGCGCCGCCATCTACACCGTCAGGCGCTTCCGGCCTTTGCGCCGCCGTCGCTTAATAATGGAGCGACCGGCACGGGTGCTCATCCGCGCCCGAAAGCCATGGGTCTTGGCGCGCTTGCGCTTCTTGGGCTGGTAGGTGCGCTTCATCCGGTGGCGGAGTATAGGCGTCGATCTTTTCTACGGCATTTGCGGACCGTGGAAATTTGGGCCACGGGGCCGGCGCTATGGTCGCTCGTCGGTGGAACCCGCAGCTGCTCACGACGATTCGAAGGCCCTTTGGGGAGCGATTCGCGAGCGGTTGCGGGCTTCGGTTCCCGAGTCGACCTACAGACTTTGGTTGGAGCCGCTGGAGTTTGAGGGGATCCAGGGAGAGACTCTGTTCCTCTCCGCCCCGGATGGCATTCGGGCATGGGTCGAACGACGGTACTCGTCACTGATTCAGGAGGCTTTGAACGGCACTGGGCTGCGGAATGTGGGCTTTGGGGCTGTTGTCGAAACCAGGTCAGATTGCGGTGCGGGCGAAGCGGGGACAAACCCGAACTACACCTTCGAGCGGTTTGTGATCGGAGACGGGAACCGCATGGCCCACGCCGCCGCCTTGGCCGTGGCCGAGGCACCGGGAGAGGCTTACAACCCGCTTTTCCTGCACGGGCCTCCGGGGCTTGGAAAGACCCATCTCCTGGTCGCGATCGCCAACTACCTTCGCGCCAACGCGCCGGGGCTCAGCGTTCGCTACACGACCGCTGAATGCTTCACCAACGAATTCGTCGGCGCCCTGCGCAGCGCCGGCGCCGACGCTTTCAAGAGTCGCTATCGCGATCTCGACGTACTGCTGATCGACGACGTGCAGTTCCTCGAGGGCAAACAGCGCACCGAAGAAGAGTTCTTCCACACTTTCAACGCCCTCTATGAATCCGGCAGCCAGCTGGTCCTTTCCGCCGATCGCTTGCCCAGTGAACTGGCGGACCTCGAACAGCGCCTTCGCGACCGTTTTGAGTGGGGGTTGACCGTCGCGGTCGACCGGCCGAACCTCAACACCCGGCTCACGGTCCTACGGCGCCTCGTGCGGGAGGCGGGAGTCGAGATTGCCGATGGCCGTGCGTTGGCTGAGTTGGCGGAGCGGATCGATGCCAACGTGCGCCAGCTTCACGGTGGCCTCACCAGGGCGATCGCCCACGCCTCGCTGATGGCGAAGCCACTCAGCTCGGAGCTGATCGCGGAGGTAATCCCAACCCCCTCCCGCACACCACAGGCGACGCCGGTCGAGGAGATTCAGCAACGGGTGGCGACCTCGTTCGGGATCTCCCGCGCTGAGCTGGTCGGCTCGACCCGAGCCGCTACACCGGTGCGGGCACGACAAGTGGCGATCTTCCTCACCCGTGAGCTGACCGATCTCTCCCTCCCCCAAATCGGGCGCCTCTACGGCGGCCGGGATCACTCGACCGTGCTCAACTCAGTCCGTCGCGTCGAAGCGCGCCTCGACGAGGATTCAAAGCTGTCCGAGCGAGTCGCTGAGCTTCGATCCGCAATCCACAACCCCGTCTCCAATCGCGCCTGACAGCCGACGCCGCTGTAAGAATCGTGCCCGCCCACAGTTCTCTCCACAACCGGCAAATCGCTTTACGGGGCCAAAACGGTCCCTTTCGCGACTTTTTCCACAGGTCCTAAATCAACCAAGAAGGCATTCACCACTTGAAGCTGACCATCAAACGCGAAGAACTTGTCTCCAAGCTCTCAGTTGTCTCCCGAGCCGTTTCAAACCGAGCCGCGACCCAATCGCTCTCGGGAGTCCTCGTCACGGTTGCCGACGGCGTCGTCGCCTTGCGCGCAACCGATTTGGAGATGGGACTCGAAACGCGCCTTGACGCCGAAGTTGACGGAGAGGGCTCGGCGTTGCTCCCGGGCCGGCTTCTCTCGGAGATCTCCCGCTCACTACCCGAAGCCACGGTTGAGATCGAGACGCGAGAGTCCGAGCACGATGTCGAAATCCGCTGCGGCGGCTCCAGCTTCCACCTCCGCACCTTGCCCGCCGAAGACTTTCCCAAGTTCCCCGAGGAAGAGGGCGAACCGCTGAGAATTCCCGCCGCGGCGTTGGCGCAGACCGTCGATGTCGTCGCTCGCGCAGCCTCACGCGACGACATGCGGCCGGTGTTGACCGGAGTGCTCGTCTCCGCCAGAGGTAGAGAGATGACGATGGTTGCCACCGATTCCTACCGCCTGGCGGTGAAGCGGACGGAGTTGGATGCCGAGATCGGCGGTGAGCTGGAGGCCAATATCCCGGCGCGGGCATTGAGAGAGCTGGCGCGGATTCTCGCCGCCGAGGAAGTTGAAGAGGTTTCGGTTGTTCTGCTGCGTAACCAGGCGGTGTTCAAGGCAGGGTCGATCGTCCTCAATACGAGGCTGATCGAAGGCCAGTTCCCCAACTTTCGACAACTTCTTCCGGAGTCCTACGAACACGACGTGCGCCTGCCACGAGCCGACTTCCTCGAGGTCGCCAGACGGGTCAGTCAGCTCGCTCAGCGCAATGCCCCGCTGCGCTTCGCATTCGCGACCGGCGAGCTAACCGTCGCGGCGGAGACACCCGACGTCGGCGACGCGAAGGAGACGATGCCGGCCGCCTTCGAAGGTGAGCCGCTGGAAATCGGCTTCAACCCCGAGTTCCTGAAGGAGGGAATCGAGAGTGTCGAAGGCGATGAGATCGTCCTGCGTTTGATCTCCCCACTGCGCCCGGGGTTGCTGCAGCCGGTCGACAACGAGGACTTCCGCTATCTGGTGATGCCCATCCGGCTCAACGTCTGAGGGCAGGGCCGGTGCTGGTCACCGCCGTCGAAGCGAGGCCGCTGCGCAGCCTCGAAGACGTGCAAGTGGAGCCGACAACGGGGATAACTAGCCTCGTCGGTCCCAACGGCATCGGCAAGACAAATCTTCTCGAGGCCCTTTACTTCGGGCTCACCGGCCGCTCGTTTCGCACCTCTGACCGGCGCGAGTTGATCCCCTTTGGCGCGGCGTTGGCCCGCGCGGAGGTGGTCATCTCGGCTGAAGACGGCACGCGCCGACGGTTGCTCGCTTCGGTCAGTCGGGCGGAGGGACGCCGCCATCTTTTGGATGGCAGTCCGGCCGATCCGGCGACTCTCGTTCGGCACCGCCCGCCGGTTGCCGTTTTCTCTCCCGACCGGCTCACTCTGGTTAAGGGCCCACCTGCTGAGCGGCGCGCTCACCTGGACCTCTTCGTCGCTGCTCGCTGGCCCTCGCGGTCGGAATTGCGACAGCGCTACGGCCAGGTGCTGGCACAGCGGAACGCTTTGCTTTCCCGGGTCTCCGCCGGCTACGCGGCCGCGGGAGAGTTGGAGGTCTGGGACGCGAGCCTGGCCGAGGCGGCCGCGCCGCTGATCGCCGCTCGCGCGGAAGCGGTGGAGGAGTTGGCGAGAGCATTCGCCGAGGCCGCGAGCGACCTTGGATTGAAAGGAGATGCTTCGCTGACTTACGCGCCCCGGGCCACCGGCTCGCCGGCCGACCTGCGTGAAGGCTTGAGTCAGCGTCGTGAAGCCGACTTGAAGCTCGGGCGTTGCTCTTGGGGACCGCATCTCGACGAGCTGAAGATCTCCCTCGATGGCCGTTCGTTGCGGCGCTACGGATCGCAGGGACAGCAGCGCGCCGCACTCCTCGCCCTGCTCTTCGCGGAACGGGACGCGCTGCTGGAGGCCCGCCGAGTCGCTCCGCTGATGTTGCTCGACGACGTGATGAGTGAGTTGGACCCCGAGCGCCGCGAGCGCTTGGTCGAGCGGCTCCAGCGAGGGGGCCAGGCGTTGATCACGGCGGCCGACGAGGAGTCGGTCCCAGCCGCCGCCGTCGATGGGGTGGTCCGCATGGAGGATCTCCTTGCCCCCCAACACGCGGCCGCCGCGTGACTCATCGCCGCGCCCCTCGGCCAGCTTCCGCGGCGCTACAGGTCGCCCTCCAGCAAGCGGCGCCGAAGACAAGATTGGCGGCGGCGCAAGCGGCGTGGGCCACGGCCGTTGGGGAGGGGGTGGCGGCCGTCTCCGAACCCGTCTCCGAACGCGATGGCGAGCTCGTCGTCAACTGTGCCGACTCGGTCTGGGCACAGGAGTTGGACCTGATGCAGAGGCAACTCCTGGAGCGGTTGAGAGAGCAACTGGGGGAACAAGCGCCAGAGACTTTGCGGTTTCGTGTGAAAAACGATTCCCTTTAGTTGCGTTTATCCATGATTTGCAGGGATTTTCAATAAATTGACACGGCTTTCCAGGGGTCCGAACTGGTATCCTTGCGTTCAGCGTGTTTCTGCCCTGATCCCCCGTGGCGCAGGTCCCAGGCGGTCGGGGTTTTCTATTGAGAACCGGAAGGGTCTAATTGCCTGAGAAGAAGAAGGCCGCGCAGGGCTCCGAGTCCTATGGCGCCAAGGACATCACCGTCCTCGAAGGTCTGGAGGCGGTTCGCAAGCGGCCCGGCATGTACATCGGCTCGACCGGCCCTCGGGGTCTCCACCATCTCGTTTACGAGGTGGTGGACAACTCCGTCGATGAGGCGCTCGCCGGCCACTGCGACAGCGTCCGCGTGGTCCTGCACCCCGACCACAGCTGCACGGTCAGCGACAACGGCCGCGGGATCCCGGTCGAGATGATGAAGAAGGAGGGCCGCCCGGCAGCCGAGGTGGTGCTCACCGTTCTGCACGCCGGCGGCAAGTTCGGCGAGGGCGGCGGCTACAAGATCTCCGGTGGCCTGCACGGTGTCGGCGTCTCCGTCGTCAACGCGCTTTCGGAGCGCCTGCACCTGGAGATCAGCACCGACGGCAACGTCTGGACCCAGGACTACGAGCGGGGCAAGCCGCAGGCGGACCTGTTTAAGGGCGCGCCGACGAAGGATCACGGCACCACGATCACCTTCCTCCCGGATCTCGAGATCTTCGAGGAGATCGAGTTCGACTTCCAGACTCTCGCCGAGCGGCTGCGCGAGACCGCCTTCCTCACCCGCGGCTTAAGAATCGAGTTGGTCGACGAGCGTGGCCAGACCAACAGCGTCACCTTCCAGTACGAGGGGGGGATCGAGGACTTCGTCCGCCATCTCAACGAGAACAAGGACTCGTTGCACAGAAAGGTGATCTTCTTCGAAGGGGAGGAGGATGAAGGCCAGGTCGAGCTGGCGATGCAGTGGAACTCCTCGTATCAGGAGTCGATCTTCAGCTTCGCCAACAACATCAATACGCACGAGGGGGGCACCCACCTCTCCGGCTTTCGATCGGCGCTGACCCGAACGCTCAACGCCTATGCTCGCGGCAGAGGGCTACTGAAGGAGAGAGACCCGAATCTGGCCGGCGAGGATGTGCGCGAGGGCCTGACCGCGGTGATCTCGGTGAAGCTGCACGACCCCCAGTTCGAAGGCCAGACGAAGACCAAACTCGGCAACCCGCCGATTCGCGGCCTGGTCGAGGAGACCGTCAATCGCAAGCTGGCGGAGTTCTTCGAAGAGAATCCCGGCGAGGCCCGTCGCGTCATCACCAAGGCAATCGATGCCTCGCGAGCCCGCGACGCGGCCCGCAAAGCCCGAGACCTCACCCGCCGCAAGTCGGCGCTGGAGAATTCGACCCTGCCGGGGAAGCTCGCCGACTGTACGGTCAAGGACCCGCGCGACGCGGAGCTGTTCGTGGTCGAGGGAGACTCGGCCGGCGGCTCGGCGAAGCAGGCCCGCGACCGCTCGACCCAGGCGGTTCTGCCGCTGCGCGGGAAGATCATCAACGTCGAGAAGAGCCGCATCGACAAGGTGCTGGCCAACAACGAGATCCAGGCGCTGATCACCGCGATCGGTACCGGCGTCCACGACGAGTTCAACTTGGAGGACGCGCGGTACCACAAAATTGTGATGGCGACGGACGCTGACGTCGACGGAGCCCACATCCGCACCTTGGTGCTGACCTTCCTCTATCGACAGATGCCGGAGCTGATCGACGCCGGCTACGTCTACATCGCCAAACCGCCCCTCTACCGGGTGAAGCAGGGCAACCAAGAGACTTACCTCGAACGCGAATCCGAGCTGGAGGAGCTGCTGCTGCGGGACAAACTCGAGGACTTCGAGCTGATCGACGCCAACGGCGCATCCAAGAAGCTGAGCAAGAGTCGCTGGCAGACCTACGTGCGGCGCTCCAAGGAGTACGAAGGCTGGGGTTCCTCCCTGCAGGCCGAGTATGGCCACGAGACGGTGCGCTTCCTGGAAGAGTCGAGCTTGCTCGACGAAGAGGTCGCGACGATCGCCGAAGGCCGCAGAGTTCTCTCCCGCGGAGTTGCGGAGGGAGACCCGTTCGAGACCGAAGTGCTCGACGATTCAGACGACTGTTTGGTGGTCAAGGCAATCGAACGCAAGAGCGGGCTCGCGCGCACTCACCGGCTGCCGAAGGCGCTATTCGATCAGCACGACTACCGCAAGTTCGTTGAGGTTCACGGGTCGCTGCTGAAGCAGGTGGGCCGCCCACCCTTCGAGGTTCGCTTCGCCGGCCGCACCAAAGACGCGATCTCCTTTCAGGCTTTGCGCGGCGCTGTGCTTGAGCTTGCCCGGCATGGCACGCAGCTGACCCGCTTCAAGGGATTGGGTGAGATGAACGCTGACCAGTTGCGCGAGACGACGATGGACCCCGCCTCTCGAACCCTGGCGCGGGTCACTCTCGAGGACGCGACCGCCGCCGACCAAATCTTTTCTATGTTGATGGGCGATCAGGTGGAGCCACGTCGCAATTTCATTGAGGCCCACGCCAAGGAAGTCAGGTTCCTCGATGTCTAGGAGGTATCGCTGATGGAGGGCGGGTTGGAGGCTCTGACGGGCAGGATCGAGGAGCGCGAGCTCGAGAAGGAGATGCGTTCGTCCTACCTCGACTACGCGATGAGCGTGATCGTCGGGCGGGCGTTGCCGGATGTCCGGGACGGCTTGAAGCCGGTCCACCGCCGGGTCCTTTACGCGATGCACGACATCGGGCTGCAGCCGACTCGGGCGTACCGCAAGTGCGCCTTCATCGTCGGCGAGGTGATGGGTAAGTACCACCCGCATGGCGACTCGGCGATCTACGACACGCTGGTGCGGATGGCGCAGGACTTTTCCCTGCGCTACATGCTCGTTGACGGCCAGGGCAACTTCGGGTCGATCGACGACGATCCGGCCGCCGCCATGCGGTACACCGAAGCGCGGCTGGGCCGCTTGGCGACCGAGCTGCTGCGCGATATCGATGCAGACACGGTCGACTTCGGACCCAACTACGACGAGTCCACCCAGGAACCGCTGATCCTGCCGGCGCGGTTCCCGAACCTGCTCGTCAACGGGACCTCGGGAATCGCCGTGGGGATGGCGACCAACATCCCGCCGCACAACCTGCGCGAGGTCGCCGCCGCCGTCACCGCCTACATCGACGAACCGGGGATCGACATGGCGGGCCTGATGGAGCACATCAAGGGCCCCGACTTCCCCGGCGGCGGGATCATGAGCCGCGAGGGGATTCGCGATGCCTACGCCTCGGGTCGCGGCAGCATCAAGGTGCGGGCTCGCGCGCACGTTGAGCCGCTCAAAGGCGGCAAGGAGGCGATCGTCGTCACCGAGCTTCCCTTCATGGTCAAGAAGGGCGGCGAAGGTGGCTTGGTCACCAAGATCGCGGATCTCGTCCGCGACAAGAAATTGGAGGGGATCTCCGACCTGCGCGATGAGTCCGACCGCTCCGGAATGCGCTTGGTTATTGAGCTGAAGCGCGGCGGGCCGCCGGCCAAGGTTGTTCTCAACAACCTCTACAAAAAAACCTCGATGCAGACGACCTTTGGCGCCAACATGGTGGCGTTGGTCGACGGGGTTCCGCGCACCCTGAGCCTGCTGGAGCTGATCCACCACTACGTCCAGCACCAACGCGAAGTCGTCACTCGCCGCACCCAGTACGAGCTGCGCCGCGCCGAGGCCCGGGCCCACATTCTCGAAGGGCTTCTTATCGCCCTCGACAATCTCGATGCCGTGATCAGACTGATCCGCGGTTCGGCCAACCCAGACGACGCGCGCGACGGGCTGATCGAGAAATTCGAGTTGTCCCGGGAGCAGGCGCAGGCGATCCTCGACATGCGCTTGCAGCGCCTCACCGCGCTCGAAGCCGACAAAGTCCGCGCCGAGCACAGCGACTTGATGGAGCGGATCGGAGAGCTGCGGACGATCCTCGGGGACGAGGCCCGGGTGATGAGCCTGGTCAAGGAAGAATTGGCCGAGGTCGTCGAGTCTTACGGCGACGAGCGGCGCACCGAGTTGGCCCATTTCGAGGGCGACGTCGGTATTGAGGACATGATCGCCGACCAGCAGATGGTGATTTCACTGACCGCTTCGGGCTACGTCAAGCGCCTCCCTCTCGCCACCTACCGCCAACAGCGCCGCGGTGGCGTCGGCGTGATGGGGATGAACATGAAGGAAAACGACTACATCGCCCACCTTCACATCTGCTCGACCCACGACTACCTGCTCTTCTTCACCAATCGCGGCAAGGTCTACCGGCTCAAGGTCTACGAGTTGCCGGAGGGATCCCGAACCGCGAAAGGCAGCGCCCTGGTCAACCTTTTGCCGCTGCGCGAAGGGGAGAAGGTAATGGCCGTGATCCCGACCCGGGACTTCAGAGAGAACAAATACCTCGCGTTTGCCACCGCCAAGGGGCAGATCAAGAAGACGGAGTTCCTCGCCTACAACACGCCGATCCGCGCCGACGGAATTATCGCGATCAAGGTCCGTGAGGGCGACGAGCTGGTCCAGGTGCGACTCACATCGGGCGACGACGACATCCTGATGGTCTCCCACTCCGGACACGCTTCGCGTTTCTCGGAGAACCTGGTTCGCCCGATGGGGCGTGACACCAGCGGGATCAAAGGCATGAACGTTGCTGGTAGAAGCAATCGGGTGCTGGCGATGGACATCGCACGCGACGACACCGAGCTGTTCGTCGTCACCGACAACGGTTATGGCAAGCGGACGCCGGTGGCCGAGTACCCGGTGAAGGGTCGCGGGACCAAAGGTGTGCTGACCGCGAAGCTGACCGAGAAGAAGGGAGGCATTGTCGGCGCCCTGATCGTCCGCGAGCATCAAGACCTCCTCTTCATCTCCCAAAACGGAATGGTCCAGCGCACTTCCGTCGACGGCATCTCACAGATGGGGCGGCCGACCCAGGGCGTCAAGGTGATGAACATCAAGGACGACGACAGAGTCAGTGCCGTCGCCCTCGTCGTCGAATCCGACGACCCGCCGGCCGCCGAAGAGCCTCAGGACGAACTACCCGAGTCTTAGGCCGCTGCCGGCAGGTACTGCTCCCAGGCTGGGGGGATGCGCGGGCTCGCCACTTGAATGAAGACGGTAGGTGGCGGGGCTTTGGGGCGGGTTCTTGGGTGCATTTGAATTTCTCGGGGCAGGCGGTTGCCCTTGCGGCGGTTGCAGCTCGCGCAGGCGGCGACGATGTTCTCCCAGACGGATCTGCCGCCTCGGCTTCTCGGAATCACATGATCGACGGTCAGCCCCGACTTGGTCGATCCGCAGTACTGGCAAGTCCAAGCGTCCCTGGCAAGCACAGCCCTGCGCGTGATCTTCCTGCGATGAGCTTCACGCGGAATCCGCACGTAGTTCACCAGTCGAATCACATCCGGCTTCTCCATTGTCATGCGCTCGGAATGAAGCGCCCCCGCTTGCTGCTCGAGCAACTCCGCCTTCTCCTTCAAGAGCAGCACAGCGGCGCGCCTCAACGTGCAGACGTTGATCGGCTCAAACGTCGCGTTAAGCACCAAGACACGAGCCATGGTGCTGAGGATTCTACGCAGGCCGGTTTACGTCACCGGATACGAACCCAGGATCCGCACTGACTCGGCCTTGGTTCTGAGCGCCTCGACGGCCGCGGCGACGGGCGGTTCTTCGAGCCCCCCCTCGAGGTCGCAGAAGAACATGTAGCGGCCCAGCCCGAGCCGCATCGGCCGCGATTCGATGCGCGAGAGGTTTACATCGCGAGAGGAGAATTCTTGGAGGGCTTCGACGAGCGCGCCCGGGTGATCCTCGCCCAGTTCCGAGAAAACCAAGGAGGTTTTCCAGGCGCTCCCGCGCCCGACCGGCTCGGTCCCTTCCGGGGCGATCCAGACAAAGCGAGTGACGTTGCCCGCCTCGTCCTCGATCCCTTCGCGCAGGATTGAGCAGTCGTAGAGGTCAGCCGCCGAGCGAGCGCCGATCGCCGCCCATGGCCTCGGCGACTCGCCGACCATGCGCACCGCCGCCGCGGTGCTGGTGGCGTTGCGCCGCTCAACCTGCGGGAGGTTCTCGCGGAGGAATCGAGCGCATTGCGCCAGTGGCTGCGGGTGGGAGATCACTGCTTCGATCTCGGTCAGGTCGACGCCCTCCCGTGCGATCAGGTGGGCGCGCACGGTGAAGTCGTGCTCACCGACGATCGTCACCGCTCTCGCCTCGAAGGCGAGGGTGTCCAGGGTACTGCGCACCGACCCCTCGATCGAGTTCTCGAACGGGACCAACGCGCGCTCTGCGGCGCCGCCTTCAACCGCGAGGATCGCGTCGTGGATCGTCGGAGTGCGTAGGGGGTCGAAATCGCCACGCTCGGCTTCGAGCAAGGCATCCTCGGTGAAGGTGCCGGCCGGACCGAGGTAGGCGATCTTCACGGCGCTCCTACTGGAAGAGGACGAGGTAGCTGGCCTCGTTGTTGCTCGAGACCCGCTCGCCGGGGACCGTCTGCACGCTGACGTCGAGGGTCACCTGACCGCTCGGTGCCGGGGTTAGCGGGATCGTCACGCTTTGCGTCTCGCCCGGCGCAATCGAGCTGATGTCCTGCTCTAGAGCTCTGCCGTCGACGCTGACCGAAACGGTCACGCCATTCTCCGTCGACTCGCCTTGGTTCTGTACCTGTACCTCGACTTCAGGAGTGCCGTCGGCGCTGATCGTGGTGGTCGTGTCGGCAGTCAGAGCCACCCCGTCAATACTGGTCCCGAACAGTCCAAGACCGTGCACGCCCGAGGTCGAGCCTCCGGTGGCGCCGTTTACCGATCCCAGAGCCGAGCCGACGGTGTCGACATCGAGCCACTTCGTCTCATCGGGGACGAAGATGCTCGCCGGCACGTCGTTGCCTTCGATCCCGTTGTCGGCAAGGACGCCGTCGATCTCAGGGCGGACCACCGCTGCGTAGAGAACGTCGCTTCCCATCAGCATCCTCATCCGGTCGGCAATGGTCGCCGTCGCTTTCTCCGCGCCGACGTCACCGAGCGCTGTGCTCATCTGATCGGCGATGTCGCTCATCGCCGCGCTACGCAGCTCGTAGACGAACTCCAAAGCGCTTTGGGCGTGGGCCATGTCGCCGGGTGCGTTGAGGCCGTCGACACGGCTGGCGTAACTGTCCATGGCGCTGCGATCGGCGTTCACTTCGGCGACGAACTCGGTAACGGAGAGGCTGCCCGGGTCGTCGAGCTTGGCGAAGAAATCCTTGCTCGTCTGGTCGGTTTCGTCGACGATCTGAGTGACGTTCCGCGCGTAGTCGGTCAGCGCTCGATTTTGGCGGGCGTTGAGGCAGCCTTTGACGCCGAGCACGAGCAGCACCAGAACCAGCAGGCCGACACCGAGTGCCAAGCCGCGTCGCATCAGGATCTGTTGTTTCTCCGGCCGGCGTGGCGGGCGCTGCCTGCGCCCGGGGCTGGCTGCTGTGGAGTCCTCCAAGAATGCCTCTCTGAAGCCGTTGACTGGGCGGGAAGTATGCACGCTGGAGTGGTCGCGGCGTCAAGAACCGCCGCGTAGGGTGCGTTTTTGCGCGTCAGCGCAGGAAGCAGCCCCTCTTTGTCGAAGGTGACGAGTGCTTTGGTCGGCTCCCTGGTCCTCAATCGTTTTCTGATCGAACGCCGGATCGGCAGCGGCGGTTTCGGCGTCGTTTACGAGGCTTGGGACGGTCGCCTGGAGCGCCCGGTCGCAGTCAAGGCGATCGAGTCGCGCGGAGATTCACGCCGCCGGGTGCTGCGCGAGGCGCAGGCAGCCGCCCGCCTGAACCACCCGGGAATCGTGACCCTCTATGAGATGGGTGAAGAGGATGGCAACGCGCTTCTCGTCACCGAGTTGGTCGACTCCCCGACCCTCGCCCGCCTCAGCCGCGACGGCTCGCTGGGCGATCGCGAGATCGCGGAAATTGGAGCCGATCTCTGCGAAGCACTTGACCACGCTCACTCGCGCTCCGTCATCCATCGCGACATCAAGCCTCAGAACGTCCTCGTCACCGACGGTGAGCCACGCGCCAAGCTGATGGATTTCGGAGTCGCGCGCCTCACCGACGCCGCTGCGCTGACCGCTCCGGGCGACGTCGTGGGAACGCTCGCCTACATGTCTCCCGAGCAAGCGGAGGGGCGCTCGGCCGGCACCGAAGCCGACGTCTACTCGCTCGCTTTGACGCTCTACGAGTGCTGGAGCGGCGAGAACCCAAACCGCCGCGCCACTCCCGCCGCGACAGCGAGGGCGATCGGATCGCGCCTGCGCCCGCTGCGGCGCCTGCGCCCGGACTTGCCGCGTGAGTTGACCGAGACGATTGATGCCTGCCTCAGCCCCCGCCTCAACCACCGCCCTTCGCTCGAAGAGCTGGGCACCGCAATCGAGGATTCCCTCGATTTGCTCGCCGATCAACCACGGGGCGCACCAGCCACCACTCGCGTGCGCTTGGGCGCCGTGGCGGTCGCCGCGGCGCTTGGTGCATGGTTGGCGGTCGGCCACGGCGCCATCCTTCCGTAGGATTTCCCGATCGGCGTCTTCAGCAACCTTGAATCACGGATCGAAGGCCTCGTCGAGGGGGTGTTCAGCCGCGCCTTCAGTTCCGAGGTGCAGCCGGTCGAGCTGGCCCGCAAGCTGGCCAAGGAGATGGATGCACACAAGACGGCATCGGTCGCGCGCGTCTACGTCCCCAACGAGTACACGATCTACCTCTCGACTAGGGACAGGACGAAGTTGGAGGGGTACGAGCGCTCACTCGAGCAAGAGCTCTCCGGCTACCTGCTGGAGCACGCCCGGCGTCGCAGCTACGACCTGTTGACCCGACCGGCAGTCGAGTTCAAGACCGACGAACGGTTGCGGCTGGGGGAGTTCGGAATCCAAACTCGCCTGGTGAAGCCCCCGGTCCACGAGGGAGAGCGCCCGCAGCAAGGGGAGGAAGGTCACACGATGGTCTACTCGGCCGTGCGCGAGCGCGACACCGATCGGCCGAAGCGTCCCGAGGAGGCGGTCGGTGCGCTGGTCTCGACCCGCGCCGTCGTCTCCCTCGACGATCGCCGTTATGTGTTGGAGGGACCCCGCGCCACGATCGGCCGTTCCAAGGACGCCGAGTGCGTGCTGCGCGATCCCAACGTCAGCCGCCGCCACGCCGAGCTGCGCCGCGGCGCCAACGGCGATTGGACGATTGCCGACCTTGGCTCGACCAACGGGGTCAAGGTGAATGGGCGTCGCGTCCCTTCGACCAGGCTCAGTCCCGGCGACGAGGTGACGCTGGGGACGACGACTTTCAAGTTCGACATCGAACAGTAAGCCGCTTCGCGCAGTAGCGTGCCATCGCGTGGACTACGACCCCATCTCAGTCGCCCTCAAGTTCGGCTTCCTGGCCGTCCTCTACCTGTTCTTGCTTTTCATCGCTCGCAGCGCCCTGAAGGACCTGCGCGGGACCGTCGCGCCGGCGCCTGATGCAACCGGATTTCACCCCGTTCCGAGCTTTGGCAAAGTCTCCGGCGGCGATGCCTGGTTGGTTGCCGAGCGTGGCGGTGGGCTTGAGCCTGGCGAGCGCTTCGACTTGATCGGCGGCCTTTCGATCGGACGCAGCGGCGAGTCCGATGTGCGCATCGAGGACCGCTATGCCTCCGGCCTGCACGCCAGGGTCTTTTCCCGTGAGGGGCGCACTTACGTCGAGGACATGAGGTCGACCAACGGAACCCTGCTCAACGACGCCGAGCTGAAGGGGGAAGCGGAGCTGATCGACGGCGACGTGGTGCGAATCGGCGACACCGAGTTTAGGTTTGAGGTTGGGTGAGGTAGGAGCCGATGCTGCGGATTGACGACCAGGCCTTTCGCACCGATACCGGGCGACAACGCAACGCCAACGAGGATTCCTACTTCGCCCGGCCGCCGATCTTCGTCGTCGCCGACGGAATGGGCGGTGCCCAGGCCGGCGAGGTCGCCTCGAAGACGGCGGCGGAGGCCTTCGATCGCGACCTCCCCGAAGGCTCCCCTGAGCGCGTACTGCGCGAGACGATCGAGGCGGCTAACCGGGAGATCAACGAGCGTGCCAAAGCCGACCCGTCGCTGACCGGGATGGGGACGACGATCACCGCGGTGATCGTCAACGCGCAAAGCGAAGAGGTTGCGATCGGCCATGTCGGCGACAGCCGCGCGTACCGCTTGCGTGGTGGGAAGCTGGAGCGGCTGACCCGGGACCATTCCTTGGTCGAGGAGATGCGCCGCAAAGGCCAGATCACCGACGCCCAGGCGGAGGACCACCCGCAGCGCTCGATCATCACCCGCGCGCTCGGTCCCGAGCCCGAAGTCGAGGTGGACCTACAGACGGTGCCCGCCGCCCCCGGGGATGTCTTTCTGCTCTGCTCGGACGGGCTGACGACGATGATCGGAGAGGCTGAAATCGGCCGCCAACTGGCCGGAGCGACCTCAATGACGGCGGCGGTGCGCGCTTTGGTCGACGAGGCCAACAGGGCTGGAGGGCGGGACAACATCACCGCTCTCGCGTTCCGGCTTGAGGACGCCGCCGCTCCGGCGCGGGCGCCGGAGCCGGAGGGAGCAACCCTGATCGGCTCCTCCGCCGAGGAGGCTGGGCTGACCGCGACTGAAGTGCGCCGCCGCGCCGCCGCCGAAGCTGCGCGCAAGCGCCGGGCGGTGCAGGCGACGAAGCCGAGCCGCCGCGGGCTGAAGCGCGCTGCCAAGGTCCTCGCCGTCTTCGTTGTGGTGGGCGCGCTCGCGTTCGGCGCTTGGTACGGCAACCGCCAAGTCTGGTTCCTCGGCACCGATAACGGGGGCCGCGTCGCTCTCTATCGCGGCCTGCCCTACGAGCTGCCCTTTGGCGTCAAGCTCTATAGCGAGCGCTACGCGAGCCCGATCCAAACCGCGGGCTTGCCGGTCGTGCGCCGCGACGCGGTCACCGGCCACGATCTGCGGTCTCGCGCCGACGCCGTTTCCTTGATCGAGGACATCCAGCGTAGCCAGGGGATTCCTTGAGGTCTTCCGCGCGGAATCGGGAGTTGGTTGCCCTGATTCCCGTTGCGCTGCTGCTCACCGCCGGCTTCACCGCCGTCTTCGCCCAGGAGAGCGCGCAGCTGGACAACCTCAGCCTGATCTACGGCGCTTACTTCCTGGCGATCTGCATCGCCACCCATATCTATCTGCGGATGCGCCTCCCCAACGCCGACCCGTACCTCTTCCCGCTGGCCGCGCTTCTAACCGCCTTCGGCCTGGTCATGGTCTTCCGCATCGACGCCGACCTGGCGCGTGACCAGGCGAACTGGTTCGTCCTCGGCATCGTCCTCTTTGCGCTGACGATCCAGTTCCTGCGTGATTACGACGTGCTTGAGCGCTACCGCTACACAATTGCCGCGGTCGGTTTCCTGCTGCTGCTGGCGCCGCGCGTGCCCGGGGTGGGCCAGCAGGTCAACGGCGCTTACCTCGGGGTCAAGTTCGGTCCGCTCCAGTTCCAACCCGCCGAGTTCGCGAAGATTTGCCTGGTCGTCTTCCTCGCCAGCTACCTACGCGAGCACCGCGAGGTGTTGATCGTCGGTGCTCGACGGGTGCTTGGCGTCACTCTGCCACCGCTCAAGCACTTCGGCCCGATGCTGGCCGTCTGGGGCGCGTCGATGTTCATGCTCGTCTTCATTCGCGACCTCGGTAGCTCGTTGATGTTCTTCGCCGCTTTTCTGGCGTTGCTCTACGTGGCGACGGGGCGCTTCTCGTTCGTGGTGATCGGGATGGCGATGTTCATGCTTGGAGCTTGGTTCTTCGCTTCGACCGTGCCGCACGTCCACGACCGGGTGGATATCTGGCTCGATCCCTATGCGCACCCGCGGGGGAGCGGGTACCAGATCCTGCAATCGATTTTCGCCCAAGCCGACGGGGGGTTGTTCGGCAAAGGCTTCGGCCAGGCGTTGATCACGACCCCCGGAACCAACGACGCGCTACTGCCGGCCGCGCAGACGGACACCATCTACTCGCTGATCGTCAACGAGGTGGGACTGTTCGGCGGTTGCGCCGTCGTCCTCACCTATCTCCTAATCGCGGCCCGAGGCTTCAAGATCGCGTTGCTTGCCGACGACGGCTTCTCGAAGCTGCTGGCGACCGGCCTGACCGCGGTATTCGCGATCCAGGCCTTCGTCATCATCGGCGGGGTGACGCGGGTGATTCCGCTGACCGGCGTCACCCTTCCCTTCATCAGCTACGGCGGCAGCTCGATCGTCGCCAACTTCGTGCTGCTGGCGCTGTTGCTGCTGATCTCCGAGCGGGCGCGGCGTGAGGCGCAGGCGCCGACCGCCGGTGTCCTTTCGGCGTTGGAGGGATCGTGAACAGGCAGATCGTCAAGTTGTTCGCCTTCATCACCGTCCTTTTTGCGGTCCTGATCGGCTTCACCTCGTACTGGGCAGTCTTCGACGCACAGGCGTTGAAGGAGAAGACGGCCAACAAGCGGCCGTTGCTCGAGCAGCAACAGATTCGCCGCGGCCGGATCCTGGCCGATGACGGCACCGTGATCGCCCGTTCTGTGTCGAAGGGCAGCGGCGACTCCCTGCGCTACGTGCGGCGTTACCCGGAAGCCTCGCTTTTCGGCCACCCGATCGGCTACAGCTTCGTCAGATACGGCGACAGTGAGTTCGAGAAGTTCCACAACGACGAACTGGTCGGCGAAGGGTCGGAGTTCACCTCGATCCTCGACGAGCTGCGCGGCCGCAAGCAGGAGGGCAACGACGTCGTCACCAATCTCGACCCCGCCGCGCAGCGAGTGGCGGCCGACGAGTTGGCGTCGGCGGGCTTCGGCGCCGTGGTCGCGATCGAGCCGGACACCGGACGGGTGCGGGCGTTGGCATCGAACCCGCCCTATGACCCCAATCTCGTGCCCGAGCGTTACTCGGAGTTGGCAACCGATGAAGTGGACCGCCCGCTCTTCGACCGGGCCACCCAGGGTCAGTACCCGCCCGGGTCGACTTTCAAGGTGGTGACGGCGGCGGCCGGCCTCGACAGCGGCGCGATCACCCCGGAGACGACGATCGACGCGCCGGGAACCCTGGACGTGCAGGGTCAGCCGCTCAACAACGACTTCACTCTGAGCTTCGGCCCGATCACGCTCGCCCCGGCACTGACCAGCTCGGTTAACACCTGGTTCGCCCAGCTCGGCCAGCGGGTCGGCGAAGAGGACATGTTCAAGTACATGGACCGCTTCGGCTTCGGCTCGACCCCGCCGATCGACCTGCCCGACGACGAGGTTTATACGAGCGGTTTGTTCGAGAACAGAAGGCTGCTCGGCCCCGACGACCCGATCGACTTGGCCCGGGTCGCGATCGGCCAGGAACGGCTGGCGGTGACGCCGCTGCAGATGGCGATGGTCGCCTCGGCGGTGGCCAACGGCGGGCGTCTGATGAAGCCGCAGATCTGGAGCCGGGTGGTGGACCCCGACGGCCGCACGACCAAGCGCCTCGACCCCTCCGAGTACAGCGAGCCGATGAGCGAGGAGACCGCCGCGGAGCTGAACCAGGCGATGCAGGACGTGGTCACCAGCGGCACCGGAACCGGCGCGGCGATTCCCGGCGTAGCCGTTGCCGGCAAGACGGGTACCGCCGAAACGCCGTTCAACGAGGACTGCGGCGGCGGCAGCGATCAGAACCAGGCATGGTTCATCGGCTTCGCGCCGGCCGACGATCCCCAGATCGCGATCGCGGTGTCGGTCGAGTGCACCACCGGATTCGGCGGCGAAGTCGCGGCGCCTATCTTCCGCGACGTAGCGGAGACGATCTTGAATGGAGCTGACCAGTGAGACGAGGAGGGGGCAAGAGTGGCTGAGGTGAGCGAGGGCAGCGTCGTCGACGGGCGCTACCGGGTGTTGCAGAGGCTCGGCTCGGGCGGCATGGCCGACGTCTGGCTGGCCGAGGACGCGCACCTTCAGCGCCGGGTCGCGCTGAAGGTCCTGCATAGCCGCTTCGCCCAGGACGGCGAGTTCGTCGAGCGCTTCCGCCGCGAAGCGGAACACGCCGCGGGCCTCCAGCACCCCAATGTGGTCGCCGTCTTCGACCGCGGCGAATTTGAAGGCACCTATTACATCGCCATGCAGTACGTGGAGGGCAACTCGCTGAAGGCGCTGATCGACGCCGGGCTCTCGCCCGAGCAGGCGGTTCACCTCGTTCGGCAGGTGCTGGAAGCCGCCCGCTTCGCCCACCGGCACGGCATCGTCCATCGCGACCTGAAGCCGCAGAACGTGATCGTCGACCCCGAGGGGAAGGCGGTGGTGACCGACTTCGGGATCGCCCGCGCCGGCGTTTCGGAGATCACACAGGCAGGCTCGGTGATGGGCACTCCTCACTACCTGTCACCCGAGCAGGCGCAGGGGATGGACGTCACTCCCGTCTCCGACCTCTACTCGATCGGGGTGATCCTCTACGAGGCCCTGACCGGCCGCGTTCCGTTCGAGGCCGACTCCGCCGTCGCGATCGCGATGAAGCAGGTCTCCCAAACCCCCCAGCGCCCCAGCTCGATCGAGCCGAAAGTCTCCCCGGCTCTCGACGCGGCCACGATGCGCGCTCTCGAGAAGGACCCGGGCCAGCGCTTCCAGAGCGCCGACGCTTTCATCGCCGCCCTCGACGCGGCAATGAAGGAGCCCGGCGCGCCGGGGGGCGGGACCGCCGCCTTCGCTCCCCTTCCCCCTGTGGTGGCGGCGGAAGCGGCATCGGCCGAGGAGCCGGAATCCGAAGAGGAAGCCGCCCGCAAGCGCCGCCGCCGGCGCTGGATCATGGTCGGCGTCGCTGTCCTGATCGGCGCTTTGCTTGGCTTCGCGCTGACCCGCGACACGTCGACGGACGTTCCCAACGTCACCGGCAACCAGCTCAACGTGGCGATCTCCCTCCTCCAGCAGGGAGGCTTCGAGGTGGGCGATGTCAACAGGGTGGAGCGCGATGCGGCGGCGAACACGGTGCTCGAGCAGGATCCTTCCGCCTCTCCCCCCGGAGAGAAGGCGGCCCTCGATTGCGCATTCCTCAGCTTCTTCTGCTCAAAGCCGAAGGTGACGCTGACGGTCAGCGCCGGGCCGGGCAGCGCCAAGGTTCCCGGCGTCGCCGGCCTGGCTCAGGAAGCCGCGCTGCAGAAGCTGAGAGACGCCGGCTTCGCGCCCCAGTTGCAGACCGTCAACTCCGACACCGTCGAAAGAGGCCTTGTGATCCGCTCCGATCCCTCCGGCGGAACGACGCTTACCCGCGGGTCTCCGGTGACGGTGTATGTCTCGCTTGGGAAAAAGCTGGCCAGAGTGCCGGTGCTGGTGGGGACGCAGCGCTCGGTCGCCGTGCAGCAGATCCGCGGCCGTGGGCTGACGCCAAGCGTCGAAGAGGAGGAGAACTCGGCGCCGGCAGGAGAAGTGATCCGCCAAACGCCGAGCGCCGGCTCTGAGGTAGAGCCGGGCTCGACGGTGACGATCGTCGTCTCCAGAGGAGAACAACAGGTGTCGGTCCCGAACGTGATCGGCAAGGTTCGCTCCGACGCGGTGCAGGCCATGCGCGACGCCGGGCTGGTTCCCTCGGTCCAGGAACAGGAGACCGATGTGCCGTCGCAAGTGGGGCGGGTTACGGACCAGTTTCCGCCACCGGGCTCGAACGTGACGAGCGGGACCGAGGTGACCCTCGTGGTTGGCAAGCAGGCGAGCGGAGCTGTCACGACCCCCACGACCCCGACTTCGCCATGAAGGTCGCGGTCCTCTCCGGCGGGCGTTCGTCCGAGCATGAGATATCCCTGCGCTCGGGCGAGTCGGTCGCCCGGGGACTCGAGGACGCGGGCCACGAAGCGTTGCGGGTGACCATCTCAGGTGGGGGAGAGTGGACCCACGATGGCGCGTCGGTCCGTCTCGTCCCCGGCGAAGGGCTGCTTGGCGCGGACGCCGTCTTCCCCGCGCTGCACGGTCCCTTTGGCGAGGACGGCAGCGTCCAGGGCCTGCTCGAACAGCTCGACGTGCCGTACGTCGGCTCGGACGTGCTTGCTTCGGCGAGCTGCATGGACAAGCTGACCCTGAAGCGGCTTTTTGCCCAGGCGGGCCTGCCGCAGGTCGCTTTTGTCGGAGTCGGGGAGGAGGGCTGGCGTGAGCGAGTCGCGACGATGGGCCTGCCGCTTTGGGTCAAGCCTTCGCGCCTCGGCTCCAGCGTCGGAATCAGCAGGGTCGACGCGCCGGGGGAGTTGGACGCGGCGGTCGAGAGGGCCGCTCGCCACGACCCGCGCGTCATCGTCGAGGCACACGCCGCCGGCCGCGAAGTCGAGTGCTCCGTCCTCGGCAACGACTCGGCGGAGACTTCACTGCCGGGGGAGGTGGTCGCTCAGGCTGAGTGGTACGACTTCGAGGCCAAGTACGGCGAGGGTGGGATGGAGTTGACGGTCCCCGCCGCGATCTCCGCTGAGGAGACCGCCCGAGTTCGGGGTCTCGCGCTGAGCGCTTTCCGCCACGCCGGCTGTTCGGGCCTGGCTCGCTGCGACTTCTTCGTGACCGAGGCCGGGGAGGTTCTCGTCAACGAGATCAACACGATGCCCGGCTTCACCGAGACCAGCGTCTACGCGAAGCTATGGGAGGCGACCGGCATTCCTTACCCGGACCTGTGCGACCGTCTGGTGGCCCTCGCCCTGGAGCGCCACGCCCAGGCTCGCTCCCACGATTTCTAGTCGCGAAGCTCGATGTCGCTGATTTCAACCTGGTAGCGGCCCGGTTGGTCGCGGGCTTCCGAGGCGCTGGTGAACCAGAGCAGGAAGTAGGTGGAGGGGCGAGTCACGTCGAGGGAGATTTCCTCCCTTTCCGAGGCGCCCGTCGCTTCCCCAACTGGTGAGCCCCATCCCGAAAGATCGCTCGGCGGGCCGGCGGAGGCGGCGTAGACCTCGGCGTCCCAGCCGGGAGTCGGAGTGCGGACCACCATCTTGCTCGGCTTTGCGGGCGAAGTGGCCGTGACGTAGATGCCGATGCCGGGACTCGGCCCGCTCTTCGTGCCGCCCCACAGCTCGTCGTCGTAGTGCTCGCTTCCCCAAGCGGTGCCACTCGGGTTGCCATCGGTGGCGAAGCCGACGGTGGCGGAACCCTCCTGGCCGTCGCCTTGCGGGTCGTAGTCGGTGGCGGAGGAGATCGGCACCAGGTTGCCGCTTTCCTTCTCGGCCCCTCCGCCGCCGAATGTCCCGCTGGAGATCAGCTGCACGATGCCCAGCGCCGCCGCGGCGATCAACAGCAACACGGCTATGGCCGCCCAACTCCACCGCGTTTTGCCGGCCAGCTCACGCTTGGGGGACGGCACCGCGTCGAGCACCCCGGTCGCTTCGTCGACCGTCGACCCCGCTCGGGCTGCCTCTACCTCGAGGGCGGTGGAGAGGTCGTCGATCATCTCGCCGATCCCCTGGTAGCGCTCTTCGGCCTTCTTCGCCGTCGCTCGCTCCACCACCAGCGCCACCGCCGCGGAAACTTCGGGCCGTCGTCGCTGTACGTCCGGCAGCTCCTCGTTGACGTGCTTCATCGCCACCCCGACCTGGCTGTCGGCATGGAAGGGAACCTGCCCGATCAGCATCTCGTAGAGGACGACGCCGAGCGAGTAGATGTCGCTGCGCTGATCGGCGCCCTGCCCCATCGCCTGCTCGGGGGCGACGTAGTCGGTCGTGCCAAGCACCCGGCCGGTGGCGGTCATCCCGGATTGCTCAAGTTGGCGGGAGATGCCGAAGTCGGTCAGTTTCGCGCGGCCCTCGGTGTCGATCAGAATGTTCTGGGGCTTGATGTCCCGATGGATCATGTTGCGGGCGTGGGCGACCGATAGGCCGCGCGCGACTTCGATCGCGTAGGCGATCGCCTCCTGGGTGTCGAGTGCCCCAACCCGCCCGATTCGCTGCTTCAGCGTCTCCCCTTTGACGTACTCGAAGACGATGTAGGGGTGGCCGCCGTCCTCGCCGGCGTCGATTACTGAGACGACGTTCGGGTGAGAGAGCTTGGCGACCGCTCGCGCCTCCTGGCGAAAGCGCTGTAGCTGGTCCTCTTGCTCGGACATCTCACGATGCATCACCTTGACCGCGACCGGCCGGTCCAGCGTCTCGTCGTTGGCGAGGAAGACGGTCGACATACCGCCGCTGCCCAGCTTCGCTTCCAGCCGGTAGCGGCCGGAGAGCACCGTGCCGATCATCGAGCTGCTCGAGCGAGCTTCCATTCAGTGGCGATGGATCTCGCGCGGCCCTTCGACCGCGCGACCGATTCGCTGCACCCCAGGGTAGTGGGGACGAAGGAGGTCGATGGCGGCCGGTTCGTCCTGGGCGGGGACGACGACGCAGAAGCCGCAACCCATGTTGAAGACGTCGTGCATCTCCTCATCCCCGACACCGCCGCGTTCGGCGATCAACTCGAAGACGGGTGAGACGGCAAGCGGGGCGTCGATCTCATAGCCGACATCCGCGGCGAGGCGCAGCAGGTTGCCGAGACCGCCGGAGGTGATGTGGGCGAGCCCGCGGACCTCGACTTCGGAGCGCAGCAGCTCGATGATCGGCTTGACGTAGATCTCGGTCGGCTCCAGGAGAACGTCGCCGAGGGGTCGTCCCAACCTCCCTTCCGGGTCGTCTTCGAGCGCCAGTCCCTCCAGCGCCGCGCGAGCCAGGGTGTACCCGTTCGAGTGGATGCCGGAGGAGGGAAGTCCGATCACCGAATCGCCCGGCTGGACCGCCGACCCGTCGATGACCGCGTCGAGAGCAACCGTGCCAAAACAGGCGCCGGCGACGTCGAAGCCGCGCACCATGTCGCCGAGCTGCGCGAGTTCTCCGCCCGGGATCTCGACCCCGGCCAGCTCAGCGCCGCGGGCAAGGCCCACGCCGATCGCTTCGCAGACCTCCGGGTCGGCCTTCTCGATCGCGATGTAGTCCAGCATCGCCAGCGGCTCGGCGCCGATGCAGATCACGTCGTTGACGTTCATCGCTACGCAGTCGATTCCGACCGTGTCAAAGCGACCGAGCTGTTCGGCGACGAGGAGCTTCGTCCCGACGCCATCGGTGGAGAGTGCGATCCCGGTCCGTTCGTCGATCTTGATCACGCTCGCGTAGTGCCCGGGCAGCGGCACCTGTCGGGAGGGACGATCGAGCCGGATCGCCCCCAGCGCCCGCACCAGCCCCGCTACCGCGGAGTCGGCTGCGCTCTGGTCGACCCCGGCCTTCGCGTACGCGTTGTCTTCGCTCACCGCCGCAGCTTTGCAAGAACCGCGGCGGCGAGGGCGCCGCGGTAGGCGGCGTAGGGCCAGAGGGCGCGATCGCGCTCGACCAGGCGGATCAGGCGCTGGGAGGCGAGGGTGGAGGCGAAAGACGCCACCGCGCCGACCGCGAGCGTGCGGCGCAGCTCCGGCGAAGCGCCTCGCTGTGCCAGGCGGGCGCCCTTCAGGGCGCTTGCCCCGACGATGATCGGCAGGGCAACGGTGCGGGAGAGGAGATTC
The DNA here is from genome assembly GCA_963740065.1 of uncultured Solirubrobacterales bacterium. Taxonomy (GTDB): domain Bacteria; phylum Actinomycetota; class Thermoleophilia; order Solirubrobacterales; family 70-9; genus DASVDE01. The sequence continues at coordinate 348,216 of CAVUCS010000006.1, read as the reverse complement.
GCTTGGTCGCGGGAGAAGCGCCGCCAGCGCGCCGCCGCCAGGGTGGCGCCGTTACGCGAAACCCCCGGCGCCAGCGCGGTTGCCTGCGCCAGCCCCAGTGCCAGCCCGTCGCGCCAATCCACTTCACCGCGCCCGCGTTGCTGCGGCCTCCGGTCGGCGAGAGCCATGGCCGCCGCGCCGACCAGCAACCCGCCGGCGGTCGCCTTCGGCCCACCGAGCCGCTGCTCGATCGGACGCTCCAGGGTGTAGCCGACAAGCGCGGCAGGGGCGAAGGAGAGCGCCAGCGCGACGCCACGACGCAGATCGAAATGACGCAGCTCCTCGGCAATCACTCGCCGCTGGCCGATCAGCAGCGCCGCCGCGGCGCCGGCGTGTAGTGCCACCTCGAAGCTCTTGCGCACCTCCGGGTCCACCGCTTCCCAATTCCACCCGGCGAGCCAGGGGACGAGGACGATGTGGGCGGAGCTGGAGACCGGCAACAACTCCGCCGGGCCCTGGACGATCCCCAGCGCGACTGCCCGCCGGGCCGGGATCCCTTCGTCGCCGGAGGGGGTCAAGCGCCGCCGGAGCGGGCGGGCCCCGGCTCGACCGGCGTTCCCGATTCGCCGTCGGATCCGCCGCCGCGCCGGCGCCGAATGAGCAGGTAGACGACGAGCGCGATTGCTCCGGCGACCACCGCGTAATCGAGGTAATGGAGCTTGTTGCGCCAGTCCTCCCAGTTTTCCCCGACAGCCTCCCCGACCAATGCCAGCATCAAGACCCAGGGAATGCAGCCGAGCAGGGTGAGCGCGGTGAAGCGCCAGAAGGGCATTTTCGCGACGCCGGCCGGCAGTGAGATGAAAGTGCGGATGATCGGCAGCATGCGAGTGAAGAAGACGGTTGCATCGCCATAGCGCTGGAACCAGTCGTCTGCCCATTTCAGATGCTTGGGGCTGATGTGGATGAAGCGGTTTCTCTCCAGAAGGTCGAGCCGCGCGTAGTAGCCGACTGCGTAAGCGGCCCATGATCCGACCAGGTTCCCCAGGACTCCGGCGGTGACGATTCCGACCATCGTCAGCTGGCCGTCGGCGACGCTGGAGCCGGCGAAGAGCATGATTGCTTCGCTGGGCACCGGCAGGCACGCCGACTCGAGCGCCATCAGGATGAAGACCGCCGGCAGCCCGGCGCTGCTGATGAAGTCCGTCCCCGCGTTGACGATCGGGTCGAGGAAGAAGTCCGTAAAGCTTGCGAAGAGGAAGAGGGTCATTGAGCGCATCATCGTACGGAAGGGGCGGGGTGTCGCTCCCTGCGGCTTGTACTTTTTGCGCGGCAAGAAGTTGAGCAGGGAGTGATACCCCGCCCCTGTCCCAACTATGTCCCCCTAAACTGACCCGGTCTGATGAACCGGTTGAACCATCCCGTCTATCGCAACCGGGTGCTGCAGGTGGGCGCCGACGCCGCGCTCGTCGCGGTGGCCTTCTACCTGGCTTTCCGCTTGCGCTTCCTCGACGATCCGCACGGCCTGCCGGACCGTTACGAGACCCTTTTCCTGCAGGCGCTCGGCTTCGTCGTCGTCGGCAAGGTGGTCATCTTTGCCGCGTTTGGGCTCTACCAAAAGTGGTGGCGCTACGTCAGTGGTCGCGACTTCATCCAGATCGTCCGCGCGGTCGCCGTCTCCAGCGGGCTGCTCGTCGTCGTCTTCACCGTCGTCCAGCCATTCGCCTACAGCCTGCCTCGCTCGGTCGCTGTCACCGATTTCATCCTCACGCTCCTGCTGATAGCGGGCGCCCGACTTGCGGTGCGGCTGATCATCGAGCGCCCCTCGCGTGGCGCTCGCCTTCCCAAGCACGAGGTGCTCGTGGTCGGCGCCGGCTCCGGCGGGCAGATGGTGGTGCGCGAACTGCAGCTCAACCCGAACCTCGGGGCGACGGCCATCGGCTTCGTCGACGACGATCCGCGCAAGCGCGGGATGCGGATGTCCGGTGGGCTGAAGGTGCTGGGATCGACCAAGCAGATCGCGACGATCCTCGACGAGACCGAGCCCGACGAGGTGGTCATCGCAATTCCCTCGGCGCCGGGAACGCTGCGCGCCAAGGTCGTCGCGGCTTGCCGCGATCGGGAAATCCGCGTCCGCACTCTTCCTACAGTCTTCGAGCTGTTGCGCGGTGGTGTGCAGCTCAACAAGCAGCTGCGCGAGGTGCAGGTCGAGGACGTGCTGGGTCGCGACCCGATCGTGGTCGAGCTGGACCGAGTCGGCGCCTACTTGCGGGATCGCATCGTCTTGGTCACCGGCGCCGGCGGTTCGATCGGCTCCGAGCTCTGCCGCCAGATCGCCCGCGTCGGGCCACGGCTGCTGGTGATGCTCGACCACGCCGAAGACAACCTCTTCGAGATCGACCGCGAGATGACCGAGGAGCGCCACTTCACCAGCGTTGAGTCGGTCCTTGCCGACTGCAAGGAGCCGCACCGGATGCTGGAGGTGATGCAGCGCTTCAAGCCGAGCGTCGTCTTCCACGCCGCCGCTTACAAGCATGTGCCGCTGATGGAGGCCAACCCGCTGGAGGCCGTGCGCAACAACGCGATCGCGACGCGGATCACCGCCGAGACCGCCGCCGCTTCCAGAGTCGAGCGCTTCGTCCTCATCTCCACCGACAAGGCGGTTAACCCGCAGACGGTGATGGGCGCCTCGAAGGCGATGGCTGAGTGGATCGTCGAGATGGCGGGCCACAAGCACCCCGGCACCCGCTTCGGCAGCGTCCGCTTCGGCAACGTGCTCGCTTCCTCGGGCAGCGTGGTCCCAATCTTCCGCAGTCAGATCGAACGCGGCGGACCGGTCACCGTCACTCACCCGGAGATGACCCGCTACTTCATGACCATCCCGGAGGCGGTGCAGCTGGTGATTCGCGCCGGCGACATCGGTGCCGGTAAGGGCGAGTGTTTGGTGCTCGACATGGGCGAGCCGGTGAAGATCGTCGACCTGGCCCACAACATGATTCGGTTGGCGGGCTATGAGCCGGAGGCCGACATTGCCGTTGAGTTCACTCAACCGCGCCCGGGGGAGAAGCTCCACGAGGAGCTCTTCGGAGCGGGCGAGAATGAGCAGCCGACGGCGGCCAAGCGGATCCGTCGAGCCGTGCGCAAGACGGAGCTGGACGCCGAATGGGTGGAGGCCACATTGAACTCGCTCGAGCACCTGGTGCTGGCTGGGGACGAGTCGAATTTGGCTGAGAGAGTGGTGGAGCTGATCACTTCTCCGGGCGGCGACGCGGCGACAGTCGTCTACGACGAGTAGCCTCTCGCGGCTAGTCCGTGGAGCTGATCAAACAAATCGGCGCGTTCGCTGGCCTGGCCGCGTTTCTGGGCCTTGCCGTATTGACGCTGCTGTCGTTCACCCAGGGCCGGGACATCCGGCGCCTGCGCGAGTGGGCCGGCTCGGCGCCGGAGCGCGACACGGAGCTGAAGGATTCGACTTCGGCGGCGGCGGCGCAGCGCGCCGAGGAGCTGCGGAAGCTGGAAGGGGCGCGCACCGCTGAGCACGAAGCCGTTGCCTTGCGCGAGGAGCGTCGCAAGCGGCGCGAAGAGGGTCTGCCCGAATACACGCGAGGAGAGCGGATACGGGAGAGCATTTCCAATGCCGGTTCGCGACTGGCGGAGCCGCGTTGGCTGATCGGCATCTTCGTCGTCGTCCTCGTTATCGCCGGCGGGATCGCCTATGGCGTTACCAGCGGCGGGGACGACGGCAAGAGCAAGGGGGCCAAGTCAGCCAAGGCCACGAAGCCGAAGCCTTCCGAAGTTGAGGTCACCGTCCTCAACGGCACCGCCGTTCCCGGCCTAGCCGCCCAGTACGGCGACAAGGTGGAGCGCAAGGGGTTCCAGCTTGGCGCGGTGACCAACAGCAGCTCCAGCTTCGTCGACAGCGTTGTCATGTTCGAGCGCGGCCACGCTCCCGAAGCCCGGCTGGTCGCGAAGAATTTGGACATTTCGCAGGTGCGACTTATGACCGGGGACATCGTCAAGGTTTCCGGCGGCGCTCCGGTCGCGGTGATCGTCGGCGAGGACAATGCCCTCGCGGCGGGTTAGCGGCGCCGCTGTCGTCTTCGCGCTGCTTGCCATCGCCACGATCGGGAGCTTTGCCTACTCGCAGCGATTGAAGCGGGACCCGCTCGTCCTTGACCGAGCCACTTTTGTCCCCGTCCCGCGGCCTACGCCCAACGCCCTGCCGGTTCGCAGCTTCACCCCCAACGCCGACTGCAGCTTCGATCGAATCCGCGTCCGCTTCCGAGTCACCCGCACGGATCGCGGCACCGTTCAGGTGGTCAAGCCGGGGGGGAAGCTGATTGCCACGCTCGCCCGGGATATAGCCCTGAAGCGTTATCGCTTCTTCACTTTCTATTGGGGCGGCTGGAGCCGCCTCCCGGGCAATGCGCCGCCGGGCCGCTACAAGTTGCGCGTCAAATTGCTCGGCCAGGATCGGGTGCTGGTGCCGCCCGGAGTAATGCGGCTGCACCGAGCGCCGAGACGGCTTCATGGGTGCGAGCCCGGAGTGGGCGCGCCTTGAGCGACCTCCTCGCGAGTCTCGGGGTCCTTCTCGCCGCCGCCGCGTCCGCCGCGGCGATCCTCCTTCCCGCGGGGCGCATGCGCTCCATCGCGATGCTGGTCGCCCTCGTTCTATTTCCGATCCTGATCCTTGGGGACCAGTGGCACTCGACCGAGATCGTCGATCTCCGAAATCACCCGACGCGCTTTGTCGGCCTTGGCATCCTCGCCCTGGCGCTGACCGCCGGCTTGGCTGCCGCTTTTCGTCGCTGGCCACTTGCATTCCCCTTGGGCGCTGTGGCGGCTCTTCCCTTCCGGGTGCCGTTGGAAGCGGGTGGAGATACCGCAAATCTTCTGATTCCCCTGTATCTGGTGATCGCCGGCGGCGTGCTGGCGGCAGCAGCGTCGAACTTGACCGGATCCTCTGCGGGTGGCAGGGGGGGAGGGGGGTCGAGGACGACCTCGCCCGCAGCGCCCCCCTCCCCCCCTGACAGGACCCGCAGCCGTCCGGCCAGCTGGCTGACCCGAACTCTCGCCGCAGTCGTCCTCCTCTACGCCCTCCAGACGCTGTACTCGCCTGATTTCTCCAAATCGATTCAGAACGTCTGCTTTTTTTTGGTCCCGTTTTCGCTGCTGTTTGGATTGCTCCGAGATGTCGAGTGGAGTCGCAGGCTGTTGACTTTGGTGCTGTGGGTCCTTGCTGTTGAGGCCGTTGCTTTTGTACTCATCGGATCGGTTGAGTGGTCGACGCGGGAGCTGTTGTGGAACGACCAGGTGATCCGTTCGAACGACTTCCACACGTATTTCCGCGTCAACTCAGTCTTCTGGGACCCGAACATCTACGGGCGCTACTTGGCCCTGGTGATCGTGGTCGCGATGGCGGCGCTGCTGTGGGTAAGGAAGCGCGCGAGCTTTTGGCTGCTCACCGGCCTGATCGCGGTGTTGTGGCTGGGGCTGGTGCCGACCTACTCGCAGTCGAGCTTTGCGGCGCTGTTGGGGGGGCTCGCCGTGCTCGGCTGCTTTGCGCTGGAGCTTGAAGCTGGACGCTTGGCGCGGTTGGCGCCGGAGCTGATCCTGGCCGCGTCCTGGTCGTCGTCTTCGCCGGGGGCGCCTCGAAGCTCACGCCCGACCGCTGCAACGTAGACACCGGCGGCAGGTGCAAACCTGGTGTCTGGAGGCGTCCAGTTGTTCGGCCAGAGGCCCGTCTGGGGCTACGGCTCAGGCTCCTTCCCGAAGGCCTACACCGAGCACGTAAAGGCAGACTCCCCGGTCTCCGTCTCCCACACGGAACCAATCACCGTCGCCGCGGAACAGGGCCTTCTCGGCCTGATCCTCTACGCAGCTCTTCTCGCGGTTGCGGTGTGGACGATGGCGTCGGGTTTGTTCGCTCCTCGCGCGGGTGGCAGGGGGGAGGGGGGTCGAGGACGACCCCGCCCGCAGCGCCCCCCTCCCCCCCTGACAGGACCCGCGCGCCGGAGTTCGTCGGCCGCGCCGCCGTTCTCGCGGCGTTCACGGCTCTGCTCGTCCACACCATGGCCTACGCGGGCTTTTACGAAGATCCGATCGCGTGGGTCCTTTTGGCGGTGGGCGCTTCGCTGGCGGTGCCCCCCGCAGTCCGCGACCCCGCATAGTCTCGACGCGTGTCGGGATACCTGCGCCGTTTAGCGACGACCGGCGCCGCCTACACGGCGGCCAGCATCCTGTCGAAGGTAATCGCGGTTGCCCTGCTGCCGCTCTACACGCGCTACCTGTCGCCGGCTGACTACGGCGTCGCTGAGGTTCTGTTCGCCGCCACCGTCACCGCCAGCATCGTCATCCGCCTCGGCGTGATCGAAGCGGTGCTGCGCTTCTATTACAAGGCCGGCGAAGACCCGGCTCGGGTCATCTCCACCTCCTTCGCAACTCTCTTCTGGGTTTCGACCGCAGCTGCCCTGATCGCCCTCCCCTTCGCCGGGCAGATCTCCGAAGCGTTGCTCAACCGCTCGGCGCCCGACCTGGCCCGGATCGCCATTGGCGGCCTCTGGGTGCTGACGCTGCACGAGTACCTGCTCACCCTGTTTCGGCTCGAGGAACGGGCCCGCGCCTTCTTCATCGTGACCATCGCCAACGTGCTGGCGGCGATTGCGCTCACGGTGGTTCTCGTCGTCGGTGCGGGCGAGGGCGCACGTGGGCTGCTGCTCGGCAGCTATGCCAGTGGCGCCGTCTTCGTCCTCGGGCTGATCGTCGTTCACCGGCGTCGCCTTTCGCTCTGGATCGACAGCGCGCAGTTGCGGCGGATGATGCGATTCGGCTTGCCGACGATGCCGGCCGAGCTTTCCCTCTACATGCTCAACTTCGTCGACCGCGTCATCATCCTCCGCGTCGCCGGTGCGACCGAGGCCGGCCTCTACTCGCTGGCGGTCAAGTTCGCCCAGGCGGTCAACGTGCTCGCCCGCGGCTTCCAGCTCGCCTGGCCGCCGCTCGCCTACTCGATCCGCGACGACGGGGAAGCGCGCAAGGTCTACGCGACCGTGGTCACCTGGTTCGCCGCCGGCATGGCCTTCGTCGTCGCCGGTATGTGGCTGTTCTCGACCTGGATCGTCCGCGCCCTCACCACAGCCAGATACTTCGACTCATATAAGGCGATCGGCCTGCTCGCCATCGGTGCCGCCCTCTATGCGATCTACATGGTGCTTGTCGTCATCCTCGGCAGGACCGGCCGCACCGAGTTCAACTTCCCGGCGACCCTTGCCGCCCTCGTTGCCAACGTCGCCCTCAACCTGCTCCTCGTCCCCTCGATGGGAATCGTCGGCGCGGGGATCGCCCTGGTTGCCTCCTATCTCGTCGTGCTGGCGCTGATGTACGGGTTCACCCAGCGCCTCTTCCCGGTCCCCTACCAATGGGGCCGCCTCGCCCGCGTAATCCTCGTATCCGCGGCTCTGGTCGGGGCAGGGGAGCTTTTGCTGCCGGCCGAAGGCCTCCCCGGTCTCGTGGGACGGGCAGCTCTCTGGCTCGCCTACCCATTGGCCCTACTAGCCACGGGCTTCTTCACACCCGAGGAGCGCGGCTGGCTATCTCGCCTTCGCAACCCGGGCGAGCTGGCCAGAAGCTTCCGCGACCTGCGCCGGCGTCCCCCGGAGGTCGACGGCTCTATCCCGGAGGCGTACGAGTTGGAGCGAATGGACGAGGACATCCGCCTGTGAAGAGACCAATCGGGTAGGGGTGGAGCGTCTTGTACTTTTTTGCTTGTGGCACCCGCGGGAGGCCGCAGACGATCCTCAAAAAAGTTAAGCGGAACCCCTACCCGATTGGTCTCTTAGCCCCCGCCCGCGGTTAGGCAGCAACGCCTGCCGCGCATGCACCCACATGATTCGCACCGACCGCCCGGGAATAGCGGTGGCGGCAACGCCGCGCAGGGCGTAAGCCCAGGCGGTCAGCAGGCGTACCGCGAACGCCGCGCCACGGGAGTGGTGCTTACGCATGTAAAGATCGCGGTTGCGGTGGAACTCGACGATGCGGGGCAGGCCGGCGGCGAGGTCCGTAGATAGCTGGTCGTGGTGGATAGCCTCGGCGGCGGGGACGAAGAGGGTGTGCCATCCGGCGTCATGAAGGCGCTTGGCGAAGTCGCATTCGTCGTAGTAGACGAAGAAGTCGGGATCGAGCCAGCCGACTTCGGCGGCGGCATCGCGGCGGACCATCAACGCGCTTGATTGCGCCCAGTCGACCCGTCGCGTCGCGGCCCCGGCGCTCTGCACGGTGAGGCGCTTATGCAGGAAGAGAGCCCCGGCGAGCGCCGTCCCCACGCCCGGGAAGCGCCAAGCGCAGGGGACGGGGTCGCCGTCCGAGTCGAGAAGCTGGGCGCCCGCCGATGCCGCCTTCGGGTCGGCGACGAGAGCGGCGACGAGAGCTTCGGCCGCTCCCGGCCGAAGCTCCGAGTCCTCGTTGAGAAGCAGGCAAAAGTCGCCCGTCGCCTCGCGCAGCAGGGTCGAGTCGTTCTCCGCCTTGCCGACTCGGCGCTCCAGTGCGATCAGGCGGATATCGCCCGCTCGTGCCCGTACCGCCTCGGCCGAGCCATCGTCTGAAGCGTTGTCAAGGACGAGGATTTCACTCTCGATTCCGGGCGGCAGCGTGCGCTCGATCGCATCCAGGCAGGCGAGTAGGTCCTCGCGGCCGTTCGTGTTCACGACGCAGTAGGAGAGCGCAGGGGGCACGCGGGTCACGATAATCGGCCGATGCGTGTGCAGCTGGTCGACCCCTCGGCCTTCACGCCGCCTTACGACCGCGCCCTCGCCGCGGCGCTTGCCCGTGGGGGGGCCGAGGTCGAGTTGGCGACGTCGCACTTTCTCTACGGACCGGTGCCCGACGCGGAGGGCTACCGGGTTGAGGAGTGCTTCTATCGACACAGCGCGCGGCGCGGGCTCGCCGCTCCCGCCCGCCGCGCCTTCAAGCTCGCCGAGCACACCCCCGACATGTTGCGCTTCCGCCGCAACGCCGATGCCGATGTCGTCCACTACCAGTGGCTCACGCTGCCGACACTGGACGCGATGTTGCTGCCACCGACCCGCCCTCGAGCGATGACCGCGCATTACATCTTGCCGCCGCGGCCGAGCCGCCGCCAGGTCCACTCCGCCCGCCGCGTCTTCGGCCGCATGGACGCCGTCGTCGCCCATTCCGAGCATGGCGCGGCTCGCCTCCGCGACGAGGTCGGGCTCGATTCCCAGCGCGTCCACGTCATCCCCCACGGCGCATTTGACTACCTCACCCGCCTGCCAGATGAGAAGCCCTTGCCGGTCGAGCTGGAGGGCGCCGAAGGGCCGGTGATTCTCTTCTTCGGTCTGTTGCGTCCCTACAAGGGCCTCGACACGCTGCTCAAGGCCTTCCGGCAGGTGGAGGGAGCGGAACTGTGGATCGTCGGCAACCCCCGCATGGACATCGAGCCGCTGCGCCGCGCAGCCGCCGAGCTGTCGGGCCGCGTTCGTTTCGTCACGCGCTTTATCGACGACGCGGAGATCCCGGCGATCTTCCGCCGCGCCGATGTCGTCGTCCTGCCTTATCGCGACGCTGAGCACTCCGGCGTTCTCTACACCGGCCTCGCCTTCGGGGTGCCGCTGGTACTCAGCGCCGTCGGCGGCTTCCCCGAGTTGGAGCCGAGCGGCGCCGCCCGGATTGTCCCGCCCGAGGATCCGACCGCCCTCGCCCGCGTTCTCACCGAGCTGGTGGCTGACGAGGCCGCCCGAGCAGAGATGGCAACAGCGGCGCGTGCCGCCGCGGCCGGCCCCTACTCCTGGGACGAGGTGGCCCGCCAAACCCTCGCCCTCTATCGCGATCTCCTCAGTCACATATAAGGGCACTCCGCTGCGACTTATCCTCGATATACAGGGATAAGTCGCAGCGGAAGCGATAATCACGGGGTGCTTGAGGCTCTTTTTTGGATTTCCGCGGCGCTGATCGTCTACACGCACGCCGGCTATCCGCTGGTTCTGCGCGCTCTGGTCGCCTTGCGCCACCGCCCGACGCTGGATCACCCGCGCACCTTGGCGGAGCCGCCGACGGTGTCCTTGATCGTCGCCGCCTACGACGAGGAGGAGGTGATCGCGGACAAGGTTGCCAACGCCCTCACACTCGACTGGCCGCGCGATCGGCTCGAGGTCATCGTCGCCTCCGATGGCTCCACCGATGCGACCGTCGAGCGCGCCCGCGCGGCCGGCGCTGACATCGTCCTCGACCTCCCCCGCGGGGGAAAGATCGCCGCTCAGAATGCAGGGGCAGAGCGCGCCTCCGGCGAGATCCTCGCTTTCTCCGACGCCAACAGCGCCTGGTCGCCCGAGGCGTTGAAGCGCCTGGTCGAGCCCTTCGCCGACGACGCCGTGGGTTACGCCTGCGGCCAGGTTCGCTTCACCGATGAGGGAGGCGACAACCTCGAAGGCGCCTACTGGCGCTATGAGATGGCGGTGCGGGAGATGGAGTCGGCCCTCGGCGGGGTGACCGCGGGCAACGGAGCCATCTATGCGGTTCGGGCAGCCGCCTATATCCCGCTCGGCCCGTCGGGCAGCCACGACCTCTCGTTTCCCTTCGCCCTGGCGAAGAGTGGGCTGCGCTCGCTCTTCGTCCCCTGGGCGCGCGCCGAGGAGAAGATGGTCCCAACCCTGGAGGGCGAGCTGTCCCGCAAACGGCGGATGATGATTGGCCTCTGGGACATCGTCGTGGGGGAGGGGATGCTCAACCCCCGCGGCTACTCGCCGCTCTACGCCTTCGAGCTGGCCTCCCACCGGCTGTTGCGCTACCTGACCCCCCTGCTGCACCTCGTCGTCCTGGGGACGAACGTCGCCCTGCTCGGCCGCGGCTGGGTCTACAGCGCGACGCTGGCGCTCCAAGTCGCCTTTCTTTTTGCCGCCGTCCTCGGCCGCCGGCTCCCGCTGGCGCCGTTTCGCGTCGCCCGCTATTACGCAATGACCACCGCGTCGATCGCCCTCGGCCTATGGGACCGCGCCCGCCGGGGCGCCCCCGGCGCCTGGGAAAAGGCGGAGGGGACCCGGTGAGCCGCGCCCTCGACATCGCGATCGCGGCGCTGGCCCTCGCCTTCCTTTCACCCTTCCTCCTATGCGCGGCGATCGCAATCAAACTCGACAGTCGCGGCCCGGTCTTCTACCGGCAGCGCCGCATCGGCATGGACGGCGCCGAGTTCGAGATGCTGAAGCTACGCACGATGGTCCAAGGGTCCGACCCGGTCGGCATCGGCACCGTTGTCACCCGCGACGACCCCCGGGTCACCCGCCCCGGTCGCCTCCTGCGCCGCACTTCGCTGGATGAGGTTCCCAACTTGGTCAACGTCCTACGGGGAGAGATGGCGATCGTCGGCCCACGCCCCACGATTCCAGCCCAAGTTGAGGACTACACGCCATTTCAGAACCGTCGACACGAGGTGATGCCGGGAATCACAGGCTGGGCCCAAGTCCAGGGCCGCGCGGGCATTTCTTGGGACGAGAGGATCGAGCTGGACGTCTGGTATGTCGACCACCGCAGCTTCGCCTTGGACTTGCGCATCCTTGCCAGAACGGTGGTGCTCCTGATAACAGGCAAGGGACTGGCCCCCGATTGAGAGCCCATCCCGGCAGTGTTCCGCTTAACTTTTCGGCGGACGAGAGCCATCCGGACAGGGGTTCCGCTTAACTTTTTCCGAAGACAGTCATCGGCTGTCCGCGGACCGCGCCGCGGAAAAAGTACAAGACGCTCCACCCCTGTCCGGATGGCTCTAAGGTGGCGACGATGAGCGAGCAACCCGCAGTCTCTTTGCGCCGGTTCAGGCCGGACGATGCGGTGGCCGTGCATCGGTGGTTCAACAACCCAGAGGCGGTTAAGAGCTTGATGGAGCAGCGGGACGGGTTCTCGACGGATGAGGCGGAAGCTTGGGTGGGCCGGGCGATGGACGACTCCGGCGAGGACCGCAAGTTCGCGATCGAAGTCGAGGGGTACGACGATCCGGTTGGGTTCACCGCTCTCTACGGCCTCTTCCGCCAGACCGCTCCCGAGTTGGGGGCGTTGATCGGCGACGACGTGCGCGGCGTGGGAGTGGGGCGCCGCGCGGAGGCGCTGACTATCGCCAAGGCCTTCGACGAGTTTGGCGCCCACCGCGTCTACGGCCGTATCCCCGCTCGAAACGAAGTGGCGAAGAAGACCGTCACCAGCCTTGGCTGGAAGCATGAGGGGACGATGCGCGGCCACCTGAAGAGACCGGATGGCACCGTCGACGACTGCGAAGTCTGGGGCGTCCTCCCCGACGAGTTTCGCGTCGCGTCCGCGGACCTCTTCTCGTGATTTCCCCCAGCCCAACACTCCGCTGTTCCTTTTCCCTAAACAACAAGGAAAAGGAACAGCGGAGTGGGGATTTATGAGCGGCGTCGCGGAGCTGATCGCGGACCGCGGCGAGGCTGCGGTAAGCGAGGAGTTCTTTCGCTCACGGCAGTTCCTCGATGCCGAAAGGGTGACGCACACGTTGCGCGTAGAGGCAGGTGAAGATGTGCTTCTGGCGCCCCTGGTGGTGCGCGAGATCCCCGGCGTCGATGCGCTCGACGCGACTTCCCCTTACGGCTATCCGGGTTTCGATGTCGCTTTGGACTTTGAGGTGGATAGAGCCCCCACAAAGTCCAAAGCGACAGTCGACCCGGCCGCGATTGACTTCTCGGCGACGGGTTTGGTGTCGGCGTTTGTGCGTCACACGCTTGGCGAGCCGCCGCTGGCCGGGGCGACCGAGCGCAACGTGGTCCAGATCGCCGACCCGGCGCTGCCGTTGAAGAGCCGCGGTAGTGACCGCAACCAGATCAACAAGAACCGGCGCAACGGCTATGAGGTGCGCCTGGTTCCCGGTCCCGAGACGAGCCCCGAAGATCGCGCCGGCTTCCTGGCCGCCTACGAACAGACGATGCGTCGCACCGGCGCCGCCGAGCACTATTTCTTCGCCACGGAGTACTTCGAGACGATCCTGCGCTCGCCTCAGACCTGGTTGGCGATGGCTGTCGCCCCCGGGGGTGAGATCGCGGCCGCGTCGATCGCCGCGACCAGCGACGGCTATCTCCACTACTACCTCAGCGGTAGCGCCGACTCCCACCTGCGCGACTCGCCGATGAAGAACGTCGTCGCGGCGCTGGTCGAGCACGCAACGGACCTGGGCCTCCCTCTCAACCTGGGCGGGGGCATAACCGCGGGCGACCGCCTCGAGGAGTTCAAGCGAGGCTTCGCCAACCGCCAACAGCCCTGGCACACCTCAGAACTGATCTGCGACCCCGCGGCCTACGCTCGCCTCAGCTCAACTCATAAGCCGACCACGTTCTTTCCCGCCTACCGCTCATAAAGACCCATCCCGGTAGGGGTGGAGCGTCTTGTACTTTTTCGTTGCTGTGGCCCGCGGCAAGCCGCAAGCGTTCCTCGAAAAAGTTAAGCGGAACCCCTACCGGGATGGGTCTTACTGCCGCGCCGGAGTAGGCCCGGTGATCGAGAAGGCGTTGGCCGGCTCTCCGCCGTATTTGCCCCAGTTGACCCGCGCAAAGTCTCGCAGCGCGTCCAGCGTGATCGTCCCCTTGTAGGTCGGACAGCCGATCAAATGAGTCCAAGCTGTTGCCGCCACCTTGTAGGGCATTTCGGGATTGGGGAAGAGCAGCGCTCCTCCATACATCGTGTCGTAGACCCCCTTCAACGCCAACTGATCAGCCTCGGGTAGATCCGGCGAGTACTGGAACTGGATGCGGCCGTGTTCCAGCGAATGGACGATGTCGATCGTGTCCGGCATCTCGCTGTAGGCGCCGTCGGCTTGCTGGTAGGGAGGCTCGACATGATTGCCGGAGGTCGGCGGGTTGGTCTTGTATCTGACCTTTGTCCCGGGGGAAACGTGCGTGTGTCCCTCGTCCGTCAAATTCAGTTTCAGAACGCAGTTGGCTTGCTTCGCCGCCGATCTCAAGTCGGTGACCTTGACTGCCTCCGGCTTGGTCCCGGCGCGATCATCGACCGCTACGCCGTTGGTTGAGCCGCTTCCTTGGTTGATGTGGGCGGAGTCGCTGGAGCCACCGCCACCGCTGCCCGAGACGACGATCACGATCCCGACCAGCACCGCCAGCCCGACGATTCCAGCGGCGACGTAGGCCAACATCGTCTTTCGTTTCTGCGCTCCGGCTTGTTCCTGCTCGCGCTCTACGCGCGCTTGTCGGAGGCGCTCGCGTTCTTCTCTGCGACTCGCCATATCCCGCCGGGGAGTTTAGTCAGACGTCGGGGCCAGAGAACCGACAGCTCCGCGTGTCCGCTCCCAGGGGCGCGACGCGCGCAGTGCCCCCAGCACCGCCCGCGTTGCCGGCGCCCGGTTCAGCGCATAGAAGTGAATGCCCGGCGCCCCCGCGATCAACAACTCCGCGCATTGCTGCGCGGCGTAGGCGACGCCAAGTTCGAATTCGGCTGTCTCGTCGCCCTCGCAGGCGCGAAAGGCCTCTTCCAGTCGCGGCGGGATCGTCGCGTCGCACAGTTCACAGATCCGTTTTGTTTGGGCAAAACCGGCGACGGGAATCACCCCGGCCAGAATCGGAACCTCGATTCCCTTCGCTTTCGCGGCAGCGACGAAATCGAAATAGACGCTGTTGTCGAAGAAGAGTTGGGTGACGAGGAAGGATGCCCCCGCCTCAACCTTGGTCTTTAGGTAGGTCAGGTCGCTGTCGAGGTCGGGCGCTTCCGGATGCACCTCGGGGAAGCAGGAGCCGCCGATCGTGAAATCCCATCTCTCGGAAATGAAGGCAGCAAGCTCCGCCGCGCTGCCCAGTCCGCCTTCGAGCTGGACGAAGTCCTCCTGCCCGCGCGGCGGGTCGCCGCGCAGCGCGAACACATTCTCGATGCCGGCGGCTTCGATCCGATCCAGCGTCCCGGCGAGTCCCTCTGTCGTCTCGCCGACGCAACTCAGGTGAGCCATCGTCTCGAAGCCCATTTCCTTCAGCGCGCGGGTGATCTCGACCGTTCCGTCGCGGGTCGACCCGCCGGCGCCGTAGGTGACCGAGACGAAGTCCGGTTCCAACTCCTTCAGCTCGCGGGCGGTGGCGTAGAGGGCCTCTGTCGCTTCCGCCGTCTTCGGCGGGAAGAACTCGACCGAGAAAACGGGTTGCCGCGAGGCCAGGATCGCATCGATTCGCATCGGGGCAGCCTAGCTACGCGCGCGCGTCGCGGCGGTCGACGCGCTCTTGGAAGAAGGCTTGGATGTCCTCCAGCCGTTTGCCCTTCGTCTCGGGAACGAGCTTCCAGCAGAAAACGAGCGTGACCGCCCCGATCGCGCCATAGAACCAGAAGGCGCCGCTGCGACCGAGCGCGTCGATCAGCAGCAGGAAGGTGAGGGAGACGATGAAGTTGAAGGTCCAGTTCGCCATCGTGCCGACACCCGCCGCCTTGCTGCGCACTCTCAGCGGGTAGATCTCCGCGTTCAGTAGCCAGAAGATCGGCCCGAGGCTGATTGCGAAGGAAGCGACGTAGACCATCAGGCTGCCGATCGCTACCACTGAGGCAAAGGTGCTGGTGCCCCCGCCGATGAAGGCGGCTCCCAGCGTGAACAGAGAAAGTGTCATCCCGGAGACGCCGATCATCAGCAGCGTGCGCCGTCCCGCTCGGTCAAGCAGCCGCAGCGCCACCACGGTCATCGCGACGTTGACAATGCCGACGCCGACCGCGGCCAGGATCGATCCCGCCGAAGAGTTGACGCCGGTGAACTCGACGATTGTCGGCGCGTAATAGATGACCGTGTTGATCCCGGTCACCTGTTGCAGGATCGCCAGCCCGACGCCGACCACCAGCGCCGCTTTCACCACCGGTTCCAGCAGGTCTCTCCAGGCGCCCGGCTTCTCGTCGATGCTGCCTCTGATCTCCGCCAGCTCGCGATCGATCGTGTCCGGGTCGTCGACGCGGATCTTCGCCAGCGTCGCTCGCGCGGCGAAATCGTCGCCGGTCATCACCAGCCAGCGCGGGCTCTGCGGCATGCGCAGCATTCCGCCGGCGAGCGCCAGCGCCGGAACGACGCCGAGGCCCAACATCCAGCGCCAACCTTCGGTGTGGTCGAACGCGAGCCCGACCAGATAGGCGACGAGGATGCCGACCGTCACCGCGAGCTGGAAGAAGGTGACCAGGCGCCCGCGGCTCTCGGGTGGCGCGACTTCGGAGATGTAGACGGGGGCTGCGGCGCTCGCCAGCCCGATCGCGACGCCGATCACCACGCGGGCGACGATCAGCACCCCGGCGTTCGGGGCCGCGGCGCTCGCCAGCGCGCCGGCGATGAACACCCCTGCGGCCAGCAGGATCATCACCCGCCGCCCATATCTGTCTGCGGCGGGCCCGGCATAGGCAGCGCCGCCAATCGCCCCAATGGGCACGGCCGCGACCACCAGCCCCTGCATGAAGCTGCCGAGTCCAAAGTCCTGCTTAATGAAGAGCAGCGCCGCCGCGATGATGCCGGTGTCGTAGCCGAACAGCAGACCGCCGAGCCCGGCGATCGCCGCGGTCAGCACAACGTTGCGGCGTGCCCTCCTCCGGGACGCTTCGGGCGCGTCACTCATCGCGGGAGTGAAGGTATACGCAAATTCGGACGGGCTGCTCAGGGTCCGTTGCGGCGAAGCAGGCGACCCAGTCGCGTGCGCCGCGTGCTGGCTGACAGCGCCAAGCGGACCCTTGCTTCGTCCATCCAATTCGGAAAGGGAGGCGTCGGCGGGTCGTTGGGATCGATCGGCGCCAAGTCGCGCTCGCGCAGCGCCGCGTCGGCGAGCAAGTAGCCATGGTTCTCAAGGACCGCTTGCTCGCCCTCGTCAAAGGCGTCGAGGTCGGTGCGCACCGCGGCGATTACATCTGCGACAAGCGCTTCGTCGTAACCGGGCCAGCCGACGGCATCGCCAATTCTCCAGCACACCCCATCTACCGCTATCTCGCTCAGGGCCAGGCCTGCCCCGCCGAAAACGAACCGCGGCCGCTCCGGCAACGTCGCGCCCATCGAGGCCGCCAGTTCGCGCGCGTATCGCTCCGCCTGGGTCGCGTCGTTCGGTCGCGCGGAGATCGGCCCCTCGGCCGCTATCTCTCGCAGTGGCGCCGCCACGGCTTCGGGCCATTCCGGGAAAGAGCCGTGTAGGGGCCATGGGACTCTCGCCGCCAACATCGCCGCGAGGATGCTGCCACCGCCGATCGCGCCAACCGTGTCGACCCGAGCCAACAGCCCCAGCTCGTTGAGTCGCGTCAGCGCTCCCAGGTGGAAGAGTGCCGCTCGATAGCCGCCGCCGCCAATCCGCAGCGTCGCGCTGCCCGACCCGGCGTTCACCTCATTTTGCGGGTCTATCGTGGGGCCGGCGAGCATGCCCAGTGTGGGAACTTCAGCGCTCACCGCCGCGAAACTAAAGCCGATACTTGCAATAGTCAACGTTTTTCGAGCCAAAATCCCAATAGTCGGGCTGCGGCGCTTGTGGGAGGATCGCGATCGTGAGTGGGGAGCTTCGCTACGAGAGGATCGGCGCCGCGGCGGTGCTGACAATCGACCGTCCAGCGCGCCGCAACGCGGTCGACGCCACGACGGCGGAGCTGTTTCGCCGCGGCCTCGAGGATTTCGAGGCCGACGACGATGCGCGCGTCCTCATCCTCACCGGCGCCGGAGGTGAGGCATTCTGCGCCGGCGCCGACCTGAAGGCGCTCGATCTCGATGTCGACCATCCGGGAGGGCCGGAGGGAGCCACCCGCCTCACGCCCTCCAAGCCGGCGATCGCCGCGGTTGACGGTTGGTGCTTGGCCGGCGGGGTGGAGCTGGCGCTTTGGTGCGACATGCGGATCGCCACCCCAGGTTCAACCTTCGGCCTCTTCGAGCGGCGATGGGGGGTCCCGCTCGTCGATGGCGGCACCCAAAGGCTGCCGCGCGTCATCGGCATGGGCCGCGCGCTGGAGCTGATCCTCACCGGCCGTCCCGTCGATGCCGAGGAAGCGCACCGCATCGGCCTCGTCAACGAGGTCGTCGAGCCCGGTGCTCATTTGACTCGTGCCTTGGAGCTGGCCGAGAAGATCGCTTCCTTTCCGCAGGAGACGATGCTCGCCGACCGCCGCGCCGCGATCGAGGGTTTCGGCCTGCCGTTGGACGAGGGCTTGGCCCTCGAGCATCGGCTCGGCCGCGAGGTGCTCGAAGTCGCCGTCCGGGGCGCCGCCCGCTTCGCGTCGGGCGAGGGCCGCCACGGCGAGGGCGTCTAGCCGATCAGCCCTCTCCGGCGACTCTGCGCATCTCTGCGTCAGCGTCCTCCGGGCCCAGGTAGGGCATCAGCACGGAGAAGACCAAGTCGGGCAGGATGCGCTCCAATTCCGGTCCCCGCCCCGCCCTTATTTCGTCGAAGACCATTGAGGTGGCGCCGCCGATCGCGAAGCGCGCAGTGTCCGCCGGCAGCGCGTCCTCTCGCCCCGAGTAAGTGCGCCCCCTCTCCAAGAACGGCGTGAAGCGGGCAAGCGCCGCTCGGTAGCGCTCGCGCGCGTCCTCGCCGGCCGCGGTCACCTCGACCATCGCCATTCGCGCGATGTCGGATTCCGCCGCCAGCAGCTCCACCAGGGCGCGCAGCCCCATCGCGATCTGCTCGGGCCAGGGCTCGTCGGCTGCCGATTCGAAAGCCGTCGTCACATGCGCGACCAGGACATCGATTACCGCGTCATAGGCCTCGAGGAAACAGGACTCCTTGTCCTCGAACATCTCGTAGAACGTCGCCCGTGAGACACCGGCCAGCTCAATTACGTCACTCACCGTCGTCGCTTCGTAGCCTTTGCTCGCGGCACAGCGAACCATCGCCTCCAGCAGCCGCTCCCGCTGCGACCGCACCACGTAGGCTTTCGGCAACCCATGGCGCCCGCTTGGCAGACGCTGTGGATTCGGTGCGGATGACGAATCCATACATTCAATGTAGGGCAGGATCATCGGCCTGTCCAACCGTTCCGCAGCCGTTCGCCCAGGCCGCCCGTCGATGCCTCGCCCGCCCGCCGCGACCCTAGACTCCAAGCGATGAAGGTTGGGATCATCGGGCTTGGCTATGTCGGCCTCCCCCTCGCCGTCGCTTTCGCTGAGGCGGGGCACGAGGTGGTCGGTCTCGACACGGACGCGCGCAAGGTCGAGGCCCTGCGGGAGGGGCGTAGCTATGTCGAAGACGTGCCGAGGGAGACGCTGGCGCCGTTGGCCGATCGCATTCATCCCACGGCCGATCACGCTGACCTCGCATCTTGCAACGCGGTGATCGTTTGTGTGCCGACGCCGTTGACCAGTTCCCGCGAGCCCGATCTCACTTACCTAATGGATTCCGCCGGCGCCCTGTCCCAGGTCCTCCAGCCGGAGCAACTCGTGGTCTTGGAATCGACGACCTACCCGGGAACCACGCGCGAGCGCTTGGCGCCGATCCTCGAGGAATCGGGGATGGCTGTCGGCCGTGACTTCCACCTCGCTTTCAGCCCGGAGCGGATCGACCCCGGCCGCACTGACTTCACCGTGCGCACCACGCCGAAGCTGGTCGGCGGGGTCACCGAGGCCTGCGCCGCGCGCGCCCGCGAGCTCTATGAGCAGATTTGCGACGAAGTGATCGTTCTCTCCACCCCCGAGGCGGCGGAGCTGGCGAAGCTCTTGGAGAACATCTTCCGCTCGGTCAATATCGCCCTGGTCAACGAGCTGGCTCAGCTCTGCGACCGGCTCGGGATCGACGTCTGGGAGGTGATCGACGCCGCCGCGACCAAGCCGTTCGGCTTCATGCGCTTCGAGCCCGGGCCGGGGATGGGCGGGCACTGCCTCCCGGTCGACCCTTTCTACCTCGCCTTCAAGGCGCGCGAGCACGACTTCTATCCGGAGTTCATCGAGCTGGCGGGGAAGATCAACCAGATCCAGCCGGCGTTCTGCGTCGAGCGCATCGAGCGCGCTTTAAATGCCGCCGGCAAGCCGGTCAACGGGACGAAGATCCTCATCCTCGGCGTCAGTTACAAGGCCGGCGTGGGGGACACCCGGGAGTCTCCCGCGCTGAAGATCGTCAGGCTCCTGCGCGAGTTGGATGCCGACGTCTCCTACCATGACCCTCACGTCGCCGCCGTGCCAGAGCTAGGCCTGGAGTCGGTCGATCTGGCTGAGGCCGTGCGCGACGCCGACCTGGCGGCGATAGTCACCGCCCACCCGGAGATCGACTACGCGCAGCTCGTAGTCGATGCTCCGCTCGTCGTCGACTTCCGCGGAGTCACCCGCGGGATCGAGGCCGGCAACGTAGTCCGGCTCTAGTTCTCCTGGGCTGCGGTAGACGACGTCGCCTCAACGTCCAAGCGCGGCAGGATGCGCTCCAGCCAGTCCGGGATCCACCAGTTGCGGGGGCCCAGCAGCTGCATCACGGCAGGCACGAGGACCATTCGCACCACGGTCGCGTCGAGGAAGATCGCCGAGGCGAGGCCGATCCCGAACAGCTTCAGGAAGACGTCCGGCGCGGCGAGGAAGGCGAGGAAGACGACGACCATGATCGCCGCCGCCGCGGTGATCACCCGCGCGGTCTTGGCCAGGCCGTCGGCGACTGCCCTACGCGTGTCTCTGTCCTTGAGGTACTCCTCGCGGATCCGCGAGATCAAAAAGACCTCGTAATCCATCGAGAGGCCGAAGAGGATGGCGAACATCATCACCGGCATGAACGGTGCGATCGGCACCTCATGGTCGATCCCGATCCAGCCGCCGACGGTTCCGCCCTTGGCGACCATGGTCATCACCCCGTAAGCGGCGCTCACCGAGAGCAGGTTCATGATCCCGGCCTTGAGCGAGATCAGCGGCGAGTGGAAGGCGACGAGCAAGAGCAGGAAGGAGAGGCCGACGACGCCGATGATGAACAGCGGCATGCGCCCCTTCATGTACTCGCTCTGGTCCTCGAGCGCGGCGGTGACGCCGCCGATATCAGCCGTCACCCCGGTGTCAGCCAACGTTTGCGGCACCACCGTCGAGCGCAGCCGGTTCACCAGGTCTTCCGTCGCTTGGTCCTGAGGAGAGGTGGTGGGGGTCACGGTGACGATCGCCGCCGTGCCATCCTCGCTGATCCGCGGAGCCGGGACGTAAGCGACTCCGTTGTCCTTGCGGATCTGCGCCGCGAGGGCGTCGACGTCGCCCTTCGCCGAGGCGTCGGGCAATTCGGCGGCGATTATCAGCGGTCCATTGGCGCCGGGGCCGAACCCTTCGCTGATCAGGTCGTAGGCCTGGCGGGTCATCGTGTCCGGCGGGTCGTTGCCGGCGTCGGGAAAGCCGAGGCGCATGCCGAGGGCCGGCGAGGCGAGCGCCAGCAGCAGCGCCGTGGCGGCGATCGCCGCGGTCCAAGGACGGCGCTGGACGGCGTGGCTCCAGCGCGCCGCTGGGGAGTCTCCGCCCCCCTCAGCCTTCTGCCGGCCGCCGAGGAAGGGGATCTTCAGGCGGTCCACGTTTGGACCGAGGTAGGAAAGCAGCGCCGGAAGTAGCGTGATCGAGGCGATCATCACGACGAGTACGGCGAACGAGGCTGAGAGCGCCACCCCGTACATGTATGAGAGGCCGGTGAAGAAGAGGCCGAGGACGGCGATCACGACCGTGCAGCCGGCGATGATCACGCTGCGCCCGGCGGTGGTGACGGCCTCGGCAACCGCATCGTGGCGGTCTTTGCCGGCGGCCAGCCCGGCGCGGAAGCGGGTCAACACGAGCAACCCGTAGTCGATCCCGACGCCGATCCCGATCAGTCCCGAAACCGCCGTGGTCCAGTCGGGGACATCGACGAAGTTGGCGAGCAGAAGGATCAATCCTCCCGAGGTGATGCCGAGGCCGACGAGGGCGATCACCAGCGGCAGCCCGGCGGCGACCACCGAGCCGAAGGCGATCAGCAGCACGATCGCGGCGCCGAGGAAGCCGAGCCCCTCCGGGCTGCTTGAGCTTTGCGCCTGGTAGATCGGATCGCCACCCAGCTTGATTGTCAGCCCGTCGCCGTCGTTCCCCTCGGCGGCGTTGATGAGCTGCTCGCCCTGCTCCTTGGTCACTTCCCAGCCGGGCACGGTCAGCGGCAGTGTGGTGGTCGCGATCGTCCCGTCGTCGGAGACCCGGATCGCCGTCTGTCTCTCGATGTTCTCGACCTGGGTCGCCTCGGCGAAGAAGGAGTTCATGCGCTTGCGCGCCGCCGGGCTCATCGCCCCGTTCGGGTCCTTCCAGACGACGTAGACCTCCTGGCCGGAGTAGCCGCCGAATCCTCTCTGGGTCAGGTCTCGAGCAGCCTTGGACTCCGACCCCGGCGTGTCGTAGTTGGCGTTGTACTCACCCGCCAGCGCGGAGCCGAGCCCAATGATCACGATCGTCGCGACGATCCAGGCGATGACCACGCGTCCGCGGCGGTGGTAGGCGATATCGGCGAGACGGGCGAGACGACGGGTCATTGGGGCTCCTTTTCAGTGACCGGCGAACGTTGCGCAGGATAGTGAGTCGCTCCCACGGGCATCAACGCGTACAGCACTCCCAGCAATAGAGGCCATTGTGCGACTCTTGACGAAGGGAACGATTGAAATCGACCCCGATGCCTAAGGACGGATCTCAATGAGCGGTGGAAGTGTTTGTTCGCGTGTGCGATCGGTACTCGTCCTTACGGCTTGCGCGCTCGCTCTGGGCGCGCTGCCGGCTTCGGCGGCTTCCGCCAAGGGAGCCGTTGTCGTCGTCAGAACCGTCCAGGTTGGCGCTCGCGGCAATCCTTCTGTGGGCATCGTCCCGTTTACCGATGCCGTCTACCAATCGTGCGCCGACGCGCCCCAGACGCAACCGGCCTGTCAGCAGGTTGGCGGTGTCAGATACCGCTACCGCATTGGTCAGCTTGAGATCACCGTGGGGCAGTGGGTGAAGTTCTTGAACACCGCCAATCCGACCGGCCGCGATCCCCACAACCTCTACGACCCGACCGAAAGCCCGACGGCGTGGCCCAAGTACGGCCAGATCAGGCTGTCGTCGAGAGCCCGCAAAGGCCGCCACTACTCGGTGGGATACCCGGAGTGGGCGGACAAGCCGTTCGGCTTCGCCAACTTCCTGCGGGCGGCGCGCTTCGTCAACTCCCTCTACAACGGACGGATCGTCTCCAAGAGAGCCGGCAGCAGCAGCGGCTTCAGATTCGTCAGCTACCGGGTGCGGCTGTCAAGGAAGACCGAGCGGGGGATGTACGACCTCGCGCGGCACAAGCGCACCGGCGCGACCCGCGCGCACAAGCTGGGCTTCGTCGTCCCGAGTCAGAACGAGTGGATCAAGGCGGCCTATTTCGACCCCAGCGGCGGCGGCACCTACTCCTACTGGAAGTACCCGACCAACCCCGGTGTCTTCGGGGACGGCACGGCTACCGCTCCGGCCACGACAACCCTCGACCCGACGAGCGGCGATGTCACGAACGCGGCGGTGCAGCCGCTGGCGAGCTACCACGCTTCGGGTCTGGCGGCGCCGAGCTGGTGCCCGGCGGCCGTGGATACGAGCACCTGCTCAAGCGTCAACCCCTTTGGGTTCGACCCGACCACCTACGCGGAGCTCTACCAAGGCAGCCTCGGCACGGTTGGCGGGGCGCTGACCACCTCGCCGTGGGGAACCTTGGACCAGGGCGGCAACGCGGTCGAGTGGACCGACACGATCACTCCTCCCCCCTCGGGCAGGAGAGACGGGCGGGTATGGCGACGGCTGCACGGCGGGATCTCCAATGCCCCCGCTTACCAACTGTGGCTGTCGGCGGTCGGGCTTCAGCCCCAGGACAACCCTTTCTACGACCTCACCTATCCCTGGCTGGGCTTCCGAATCGGCGTTATCGGGAACCCGCGCGTGGGCTGAACGGCGTCCAGCGCTCCGAGGAGAACGGCAGCGACGCGCCGTGTACCGTCGCCGCGATCTTCGGGGCGATCGCGGCCATGTCCTCGAAGGTCTCCCGCACCAGCATTTCGGCTTCGGCCTCCGGCCCTAAGGCCAGCTTGGCGGCCGCATCGAGTAGCTGTTGCTGAGTAAGTGACTCGACGGTTCGCCCGTCAGCCTCTACCGCCGCGAGGGCGACGGGGCGTTCGTCCACGCAGAAGGCGCCGAAACGGGAGACGAACACGAGGACCTCATCGAAGTGCGTTCCGTCTTCGTCGACTTCGAAGCGAGTCCGCAGCCTGCCGAGGCGGTAGCTGAACTCCGACCAGGCCAATTGGGTGAACTGGGTCGAAGTGACCCAGAGCAGCGTCGCGCAGACCTTGGTCCCCGGGCTCGGAAACAGCGTCGCCGGCATTGAGCCGTATGCCGTGGGCTGCGCCGCCGCGCCGACGTCGAAGTCGTGAAGGCGCCCGGTGAAGGCCAGCACCTCTCGGTCGTCTTCATCGGGGAAATGAGCGAACTTGTTCGTGAGGGTCTCCGGCGCGGCGTTTGACCCGATCGCCAGCACCGGTGAGCGCTCCGCGCCGCCGGAGGTGAATTGGGCGAGCGCTCGCTCGCGCTCTGCCGCGCTCATATCCACCAGAAGTTCGACCCCGGCGCTCGTCATCAGGTAGGAGCCCGGCGGTCGCTCCCAGGGGTAGCCCAGCGCCCGTTCGAACGACGCGGCTTCGTATGCGCGAGGCGGGAGCCTGGCCGCCAGAGCGCGAATCAACTCCTTGAACTGCCGATCGTCCAGCGCAAAGCGGTCAAGCAACTCTGGCTCTTCGATCGCAGGCCACTCGGACATCGACTGAGCCTAGTCGGCCGTGAGGGTTGCTTCAGTCCGCCGCGCCGCTCAGTGGGGTACGGCGCGTGCGCATCGCCAGCCCGGCGAGCAGATAAGCGATCGCCACTGCGAGCAGGATGAACTTGCAGCTGGCGAAGGCCGTGGCGAGGAGGGGGAAGGCCGAGCCGGCGCCATCGAGGGTGAGCAGGAGGCAGATGTTCTCGAGCGCGTCGAAGACGGCGGCCCCGGCGCCGAAGTAGACGACGACCCGACCGATCCGCATCAGCCTCGACCACCCTCGGGTCCTGGCCAGGTCGCGGGTGGCGGCGAGAGCGAGGGTGAGGAAGGCCCCGTAGGCGGCCATGAAGCCGAAGTCGATCCAAAGCGACTCGCGGGCCGCGTCCTGCCCCTCCTCACCCCACTCGGCGAGGATCTCGTCGGCGCGGTCCTGCCCTCCGGTCACTTCGAAGGGAACGATCCCGGGCCCGCCCGTGTCCTTCATTCGCTGGTCCGACGGCGACATCGCCAGAAGCAGGAGCACAGTCGCGATCCCGGCCAAGATCATCCCCCGCCCACGCGTCATGGCGGCATTATCGCGAGATTCGCTCGCCTAGACTCATGCTCGATGGCGGACGCCCCTCGACCCCCGCTGCACAGGGCATGAGCCTCCGCACGGTCAGGCGGGGACTACTCGTCCTCCTGCTCGACGCGCTCGCGCTGCTGCTGCTCTCGGAGCTGCTTCCGGGCTTCGTTCTGGACGGGCCGGGCGCCGCGCTCGGGGCGGCGGCCGTTATTGGACTCCTCAACGCCCTGGTCTGGCCGCTGCTCGCTCGCTTCGCGCTGCCGCTGACCGTCCTCACCCTGGGCCTCGCGGCGCTGGTGCTGAACGGGGTGCTGGTGACGATCGCGCTCGATGCCCTGCCCCGGGCGCATATCGACGGGGTATTTGAGGGGACCGTGGTGACGATCGCGATGGCGGCGATCACCTCACTCGTCTACGGGCTGCTCTCAATCGACGAGAACGATTCCTGGTACCGCAACGTCGTGGGGCGGCAGGCGCGCCGCCGGGAGCACGCGGTGCAGAGCGACATCCCCGGAGTCGTATTCCTGGAGATCGACGGCCTCGCCCACGACATCCTGCGCCGCGCGCTGAGCGACGGCAGCGCTCCCAACCTCGCCGCCTGGATGCGCGGAGGCTCCCACCGGCTGCGGAAGTGGGAGACGGACTGGTCCTCCCAAACCGGCGCCTGCCAGGCCGGGCTGCTGCATGGCAACAACGACGACATGCCCGCCTTCCGCTGGTGGGAGAAGGATCGCGACGCGGCGATCGTGACCAACCATCCGCGCGACGCGGAAGAGCTGGAGCGACGCCATTCCGACGGGCGGGGACTGCTGCACGCCGACGGCGCCAGCCGCGCCAACATCCTCTCCGGCGACGCTCCCCACTCGATGCTGACGATGAGCACCGCGCTGCGCCGCCGGCGGCCGATCGGCCGCGACTACGCGGCGTATTTCGCCCGTCCCTACGCGGTAGCCCGCACCTTCGTCCTCGTCCTCGCCGAGATTGCCCGGGAGCGCCGCGCGGCCCGCAGTCAGGTCCGCGACGACGTCCGCCCGCGGATGCACCGCAGCCGCTCCTATGCGCTGGTTCGCGCCTGGGGCACCGTGATCCAGCGTGACCTGCAGGTTGCCGCGGTCGTCGGCGACGTCCTCGCCGGACGCCCCACGATCTACACGACCTTCCTCGCCTACGACGAGGTCGCCCACCACTCCGGCATCGAGCGGCACGATGCGCTCGCCGTCCTGCGCGACCTCGATCGCCAGATAGCGAGGATCGCGACCGCCTGCGCCGAGGCGCCGCGGCCCTACCGCCTGGTCGTCCTCTCCGACCACGGCCAGTCGCAGGGGGAGACCTTCCTCGATCGCTATGGGGAGACGCTTGAGGATCTGGTCCGCTCGGCGTGCGATGCCGAGAGCGTTATCGCGACCGATGGAGGAGAAGACGATTCGCTCGCGTACTTGAGCGCCGGCCTGACCGAGGTGGCGCGCGATGACACCGCGGCGGCGAGAACCGTGCGGATCGCGACCAGAGGCCGTCGCGCCGACGGCGCCGTCGCGCTCGACCACGAAGCTCGCCGCGACATCGAGGAGTCGCACGGGGATGGGGTCCCGGAGCTCTCGGTGATGGCCTCGGGCTGTCTCGGCCTCATCAGCTTCCCCCGCGAGCCGGGCCGGGTGACCCTGGAGCGGCTCGAGTCCCTCTACCCACGCCTCCTACCGGCCCTCCGCGATCACCCGGGGGTCGGGTTCGTGCTGGTCCGCTCCGAGAGCCGGGGCGCGATGGCGATCGGGGAGAGAGGCATCAGGTTCCTCGACGACGACCGGGTCGAGGGGGAGGACCCGCTGGCCCCCTTCAGCCCGCACGCCGCCGATCACCTGCGGCGCACCGACGGCTTTCCCCACTGCGCCGACCTGATGATCAACAGCACCTTCTGGCCGGAGTTCGGCGAGGTCGCCGCGTTCGAAGAGCTGGTCGGGTCGCATGGCGGAATGGGAGGGACCCAGAGCTTCCCCTTCGTGCTCCACCCGAGCGAGCTGCCTTGGCCCGGGGACGAGGTCGTCGGCGCCGAGAGTGTCCACCGCGTATTTCGGAGCTGGCTGACGCAGCTGGGGCACGCCGACTACGAGAGCGACGTCGCCTCGCCTGGGTCCAGCACCCGCGCCTCCGCCTGAGGGGCGAGCGCGCGCATCCAATCGACGAACTCGCGAGGCGGCATGCGGAGCGGGTCGGGTCGAAGCCGCGCCAGGCCCAGCGGGTAGAGCGTCCCCCAGTGGATCGGGACCACGATCCGCGGCGAGAGCAGCGCCGCCGCCCGAGCGGCGCGTTCGGGGTTCAGGTGACCGCCGCCGACGCTCGGCCCCCAACCCGCGATCGGCAGCAGAGCCAAGTCGAGCCCCTCCGCAAGCCCCGCCATGCCGTCGAAGAGGTCGGTGTCGCCGGCGAAGTAGATGCGCCGATTGCCGGCGATGAGAAACCCAATCGCCTCGGAGTCCCGCTCCAACAGCCGCCTGCCGGAGTGCCTGGCCTCGACGGCGGTAACGGTGACCGAGCCAACCTGACCCGACTCTCCCACCGCCAGCTCCGACACGGCACCGAAGCCGCGCCGCTCGAAGAACCGACCCGCCCCCCGCGGCACAAACAGCCGCACATCGCGACCGATCCCCCGCAAGGAGGGAAGGTCAACATGGTCGTGGTGCAGGTGGGAGATCAACACCGCATCGAGCCCCTCCCCGACACCGGCCGCAGGCGCCGCCCCATAACGCCGCAATGGCCCAACCCGCGACCGCAACACCGGATCGGTGATCAACCGAACCCCATCCAGCTCGACAAGCACGGTCGCGTGGCCGACGTAGGTGACCCGGTCGGGCACCGTCATAAAGGCATTATCGCGAGGCCAGGTTGTCGCGGAAGCTTGGCGCCGGGATTGTTGCGACCCATCCACAGATAAGTCTCTCCTTTGACACGACGTTGTCTTGTTTAGTCACTCCTGGGCAGCAACGATTGATCGATGTTCACTTTCAAGAAACCCCTGGCGTGGGAGATGATCAGAACGGACGAGCCAAACTGGGAACCTCTCTTGGAGTTTGCGCCGGATCACATCGGCGACTTCATGTGGATGTTCGAGGCTGAGCTGGAAGACGGCGCTCGGTTGCAGGCCTACAAGCATCGGTGGACGCGCCGCTACCTGCATCTAACCGATGAGTTGCGCGCCTATGTCTATGGGGAGGAGGACAACATCTATTTCGAGGTGTACGCAGATGAGTTGTTGACGCTGGTCCTGCCTAAGGATGGGGTTGGTATACCCGGGTATACTGCTGAGGGAAATGGCGAAGGTGATGGTTTCAATGCCCGATGAGCTCTTGGCTGAGGTGGACGCCGAGGCCCGGCGTTCAGGCACAAGCCGCAGCGCCGTGCTTCGCGGCTTCGCTGACGCCGCCCTTAGCCGCCGCCGCGCCGATCGCGCGGCGGCAATGCGGACGCTGCTGCGTAGCGCCAGACCTCACGGTGGAGCAGCCGCCGAACAGGTCAAGGCGACACGGCCCAGCCGGTGACGGCGCTACTGCTCGATGCCGGCGTCCTGCTCGCGGCATTCGACCCAGACGACTCGCACTGCGAGCCTGCCGCGCGCTCTCTTGGCCAACCCGGAGGTCACTCTCACCACCCTCGACCTCGCCCGCTACGAGGTAGCGAACGTAGCGATCCGCGCCTGGCGCGATCCCGAGTCGGTGGCGCCGCTGCTGGAGATAATCGAACGCATCGCCAATGACGGCGGCGTCGTCGCCTCAACAACCTCCCTACTGACCCGCGCCGCCGAGCTGGCGGAGGAACACACCCTCTCCGTCTACGACGCAACCTATGTAGCCGCGGCCAACGAGGCCGACCGCAAACTCATCAGCTGCGACACCCGCGACCTGGTCTCAAAAGGCCTTGCGGCGCTTCCAGGCGGATAGCGCGGCAGGTCTCTATCTACCGGTGCGCTCGCGATGCACGCACCCCGGCCAGCAGCAGGGCCGACGCTGGCCCTCTTCCAGCTCCTCCCGGGTCCGCCGAATGCGCCGCTCCCTGGTTCTCTCCTGTTTGGCGTCCTCGACCCAGCAGATGAACTCGTTGCGGGCCAACGGCGTGATGTCCTTCCACGCATCGAGAGCCACCGCACTTCCGATCAGAGCCTCGCGCAGGTCCGCAGGCAACTTGTGCACCACCCCACCGGGAACTCGCTGGCTGCTGCTCATAGAGCCATCATGGCATTCCCGATATGGAGCTAGGCGGATTCGAACCGCCGACCTCCTGGGTGCGATCCAGGCGCTCTGCCAGCTGAGCTATAGCCCCGAGATGCGTGGCTGGGAGGATCGTCCCAACGCTCTCGCAACCGCAAGGATAACCGCATAGGCTTTAGGTTCCCGAAGGACGTAGCGCTATGGGCATTCTCGACGAGGCAATACGTGAGCATCTTGAGCTGAAGCGCCAGCACGGCGCTGACGACTCCGAGCTGAAACAGCTCGAGGATGACGCGTTCGGTCAGGCTGACCGCCCTGGAGATGAGGCAGGCACGCCGGACCCCTTCGCTGAGGCGCCGACGGAGTTCATGACCACGCCCGAGATGGAGGGCGGGGCGCCGACGGAGGCCGCCGAGGAGGAGGAGGCCCCGAAGCGCGACGCCTCGGACATCGCCGCCCTGCAGGAGGCTCCTGAGCAGGCTGAGGCGGAAGAGGAGCCCGAGCCGATCGCCGAGGAGCCGACGGCGATGGAGCATGAGGTTGTGCCCGAGGAGCCTGAGTCATCCGGCCCCTCCACCGAGGAGCGCGAGGTGATCGCCGACCAGCCGACCGAGATGTTCGACGTCGAGGCCGAGCTCCGCGAGACTCTGGACAGAGCCCCCTCCGACGAGGAGATCGTCGAGGAGGAAATCAGCGAACCGCGCCTGGCGCCCGTCGATCCACTCGCTGGGATCGATGAGGACGAAGACGAGCCGGTAGCGGCGGCAAGTTCCCCTGAGCCGGCGGCGCCGGTTGAGGAGGAGGAAGAAGAGGACGACTTCTGGGACGAGCAGCGCCTCTCCGATGAGCTGAATCAGGCACTCGAGGCCCCCGTCGAGAAGACCGAAGTGGTCTTCGTGGAGGAGGATGAGGAAGAAGTCGTCGAGATCGCCGAGGTTGAGGAGGAGCCTGAGGAAGAAGGCTTCCCGCCTCCCGTTCGCGGCGATCAAGATGTCCTCGAGGACACCCCCGACTTCCTTGAGGACTCAGAAGACGACCAACTTTGGTTTGAGCAGAAGCCCCCCAAGGACTTCGACTTCGACGATTAGCCCGCGTTCCCGGGGTAAATGGAGCCAGCGGGGCTCGAACCCGCGACCTCGGCGTTGCAAACGCCGCGCTCTTCCAGCTGAGCTATGGCCCCTTGCGCCAGATTGTAGGCGCGAAGCGAGCCGTTCTTTGGAACTACCCCGCCAAGCCGATCATCAGCTGCGAGTGGTCGCTCGGGTCCACTTTGACCGGGACCTGGGCGCCGGGCTGAAGTTGGCCGATCACGGCGGGGGAGACGACCTGGGTGTGGGTGACCGTCTCCTGGCTACCGCTGACATCCACGGTCAGCTGGAACTGGAGCTCGGGCTGCATGTTGATGTTCCTGCCGGTGGCGACCATCTGCACGATCGTCGCGGTCGCGTCGACGCCCTCGTTGGCGAGCCGCTCGGCCATCTCCTGGTCGGCCTGCACCTGCTGCACGGCCTGGTTCGCCTGGGCGAGGCCGTCCTTCATCATCTTGAAGCTTCCGCCTTGCTCCTTCTTCATCTGCTTACCGGTCTTGCTCAGGTCCCTCATGTCCTTGAACATGCCCATCTGGATGCGCTCCTTGAGTCTGGGGGTCCCCGTGCCGTATCCCCGGTTTTCGATGGTTCGACCATAACGCTCGGGGGCCGAGTGCGGGTGTAAATTCATCGCGTGTTCGTCATCGGGGTCCTGATGATCGTTGGCGCGCTGGCGATGATCGCGGGCGGCGTCGCCGCTCCCGTCGACGCGGCAAAGCCCGGGTTGATCGCCGGTGGCCTCGGTCTTGGCATCGGCGGGCTGGTGCTCGCCTACCTCGACGCCCCGAGCAAGCGCGAAAAGCTGCCGCCCGGGAAGGTGCGAGCCAAGGCGACGATCCTCGATGCGCAGGGAACCCCCGGCTCGGTCGCCGGCTACCAGATGGTCGAGCTGACGCTGGAAGTGCGCCCGAAGGACGGCGTGCCCTTCCAGGTCAAGCGCAAGTTCTCGGCCGGCCGCCTGGGGCGAATCGAGCAGGGACAGCAGATCAGCGTCGCCTATGACCCGGCCAACCCGGAGAAGCTTGAGCTGGCCTGAAGCGGTTTAGGTAAGGCGCCCGCGCTGGACCCTGTTGGGGAAGACCTTCTTCACCCGCAAGTGCACGGTCTTGGTGATCGTCCGCCCGCCGCAGACATTTCGCTTGCGTCGCGGGATCGCCTTGATCCGCAGCTGCAGCGTCACTCTTGTGCCGATCGGCAGAGCGTTGCGCAGCGCCCGCGGTAGCGGGAAGCGGATGCGGCGCCAGTGGAAGAGCTTCCCCGAGGCTCGTCCGAGCTTCGTCTTGTGCTTGGCGCCGCCCTTCGACCAGATCAGCTTCCCCTTGACCTTGATGAAGATCGGTTGATTCGAGGCCAGTCTCACCCGCACGCCGGGGACGACGTGGCCCGGGACGATCTTGGGACGGAACGTCTTCGCCTGGCCGGCGATCCTGGGGCAGCTCCCCGCGACCGTCACCGTGCGCGTCGTCCGCGCCACCGAGGAGCCGTTGCAGTAGGCCGTCTGGCCGGTGAAGATGATCTCGGTGGAGCAGCCCTCGTTGTCGGTCTCGGTCAGCGTCACCGTGTAGGTGCCGGCCTTGGCGTAGGCATGGCTGGGCGTCGAGCCGCCGTCGGGGGCAGTGGCGCCGTCGCCGAAGTCCCAGTCGTAGCGGGCGACGGTGCCGTCGGAATCGGTTGAGGCGGCGGCGTCGAAAGCGACCGTCTCGCCCGGCGATGCCGACTCGGGAGAAGGAGTGAAGGCGGCGTGCGGCGGCTGGTTGGGGACGATCGCGATCGCGTCGGGGTTTTTGCCGACCGGGAACAGGGTGCCCTCCCCGTTTGTCGCAAGGCTGAGCGGCACCAAGCCGCTGGTGGAGTTGCCGTCCGAAGTCACATAGGCGGTGGAGCCGTCGGGGAGGATCGCCAGGTCGGGGAGGTAGTTGCCGGCGGTGACCGGAAACGGAGCGCCGACCGTGTTCGTCGCCGTGTCGATCGCGGTCCCGGTCCCGCCGGCGTCAACGGTGTAGGCGCGAGTGCCGTCCGGGGTGATCGCGATCGAGTTCCCACCGGCGCCGGCGATCGTCGCCACCACGGTGTTCGTCGCCGTGCTGATCACGCTGACGTCATCGCTGTTCGAGTTGACCACGTAGACAAAGGAGCCGTTAGGCGTTACCGCGATCCCGCTGGGGTTGCTCCCCACCAGGATTGGCACGCCGACCACGGTGTTCGTCGCCGTGTTGATCACGCTGACGCTGTCGTCGAAAGCGTTGACGACATAGGTAAACGCTCCACTCGGCGTCACTGCGATGGCGCGAGGAAAGCTTCCGACGGCGATCGGCCCGGCGATCACCGTGTTCGTCGCGGTGTCGACCACCCACACGTTGTCGCTGGATGGGTCGGTGACGTACACGCGGGTGCCGTCGGGCGAAATCGCGACTCCCCATGCTCCGCTGAGAACTGGAACTGAACTCCCGGCCGTATTCGTCGCCACGTCAATCGGGAACAACTCATCCGTGGGCACGTAGGCGGTGGAGCCATCAGGAGTGATCGCTACATCCGACGGCGCCCCTTCTCCCGACGGGAAGGAATTCTCGCCCCCCGGGGTCTGGGCGCTGAGGTCTACCGGCACCGCATATGGCACCGCGCCACTGTTGCTGCCGGTCACATAGGCGCTGCGCGCGGCGGCAAACGATGGAACTGCCGCCAGCAGTCCACACAAGACCAGCATCGAAACTGCGAATCGACCCCTGCGCATCGACTCCGATCCTTCCAGATAGATGCGGCTTATTTGGCTGGTCTCCCCTGAAAGACCGGAAAACCTTCAACTACTGGGTAGTGGAGACCATTCGCTCCGGCAGGTTCTGGTCGGCGTGGTAGCTGGAGCGGACCAGCGGGCCGGAGGCGACCGACTCGAATCCCATCTCGTAGGCGGCCTTTTCCAGCGCCGCGAACTCGTCCGGGTGCCAGTAGCGGACGACCGGCAGGTGGTTCTCGGTCGGGCGCAGGTACTGGCCGACGGTCAGCACCTCGACGCGATGGTCGCGGAGGATCTGGAAGGTCTCGAGCATCTCGTCGAACTCCTCGCCGAGGCCGACCATCAGGCCGGACTTGGTGACCACCCGATCGCCACCCATCTCCTTCGCCAACTTCAGCACGCGGGCCGAGCGCAGGAATTGGGATCCGCGGCGCGCCTTCGGGTAGAGCCGCGGCACCGTCTCGACGTTGTGATTGAAGACATCGGGGCGCTCGTGGATCACCTTGGCCAGCGGCATCTCCTGGCCGCGGAAGTCGGGAGTGAGGATCTCCACCTTGCAGCCGGGAGCCATCATCCGGATCGAGCGGATCACGCCGACGAAGGCGCTCGCCCCGTAGTCGGGCAGGTCGTCGCGGTCGACCGAGGTGACCACGGCGTGGCGCAGGCCCATCTGCTTCACCTGGTTGGCGACGCGCAGCGGCTCCAGCGGGTCGTTCCAGCTCGGCACCCCCGTCTTCACGTTGCAGAAGCCGCAGCGGCGGGTGCAGACGTCGCCGAGGATCATGAAGGTCGCCGTGCCGCGCTCCCAGCACTCGCCGACGTTGGGGCAGTTGGCCTCCTCGCAGACGGTGTGGAGGTTGTCGCTGCCGATCTCCGCCTTGAGCCGACGGTAGGTCGGCCCGCCCGGGGCGGGGACCTTCAGCCACGGCGGCTTGCGGGCGCGGCGGAAGGGAATCGTCCCATCCGCTTCTGCCGCCGTCCCGCCCGGCTTGGCGCGGGAGCGGGTGACGTGGACTCGCTCGATCGCCTCAGTCGTCTCACTCATGCGATGCCGAGCCTAGCGCTGTCGAGTCCCAGGGCATGGGGGTCGGTCGGGACCGGGACGCGGTCGTAGATCTCACCGAGGCGCGCGGTGACGGTGCCGGCGAACGCGTCGAGGTCCTGTTCAGAGCCGAGCTCGCGGCTGAGTGAGGTGACCTGGCAGTCGTCGATCCCGCAGGGCACGATCCAGGAGAAAGGCTGCAGGTCGTTGTTGACGTTGACGGCCAGCCCGTGGGTGGTGATGCCGCGACTGACGTGGACGCCGATCGAGCCGATCTTGCGCCGGTCGACCCAGACCCCGGTCAACCCCTCGATCAGCCCGGCCTCGACTCCCCACTCGCCCAGCGACTCGATCATCACCCGCTCCAGCCGGCGCACGTACTCGTGGACATCGTCGCCGTACGGTTTGAGGCTGACGATCGGGTAGGCGACCAGCTGTCCCGGCCCGTGGTAGGTGACGCGCCCGCCGCGGTCGGTGTCGCGGACCTCGATCCCCTGCATCTCGTACCACTCGACCGCCATCGGCAGCTCATCGGGGGTGGAGCGGCGCCCGCGGGTGTAGACGGGCGGGTGTTCGAGCAGCAATAGGGCGTCGGGGATCGCCCCTTCTTGCCGCGCCTCAACCAGCCAGCGTTGCGCGACTCCCGCCTCTTCATAAGGGACGAGACCACAGCGGACGACCAGGATTTCCTCGCTCACACTCGAAATCGTTGCACGGCGCCGCCTTATCCTGGCTGCGCTTCCCATGGCCCCGTCAAAGGCACTCCGACCCGAATGGCTCCCGGCTGTGGCGCTCAGCTCCGCGCTGGCCGCGCTGATGCTCGCTTGGAACCCGCAGGTCGGCGACCTCGCCGCCCAGGTTTTCCGCACCGAGCTGTTCGAGCGCGTCGGCCTGGGGATCTGGAACGGCAGTTGGTACGGCGGCCACTACACCCTCACCTACAGCGTCCTCTTCCCGCCGTTGGCCTCGGTTCTGGGTCCGCAGGCGGTGGGGATGGCATCGGTTGTCGCTTCCTCCTACCTCTTCGATCGTCTCGTGCGCGACCGCTGGGGCGAGGCCGCCCGCTGGGCAACCCTCTGGTTCGCCGCCGGCGTCGTCACCCTCCTCGCCGACGGCCAGCTCACCTTCGCTCTGGGCGTAGCGTTCGCCCTCGCTTCCTTGCGCGCCCTCCAGACCGGACGCCCCAAGCTCGCCCTCGCAGCCTCGGCAGCCTGCGCCCTTTCCAGCCCGGTCGCAGCCGTCTTCCTGGCGGGAGTACTGCATCGCCGCTTCGGCCGCCGTATTCGACTGGACCCGCCTCTCCCGCGGGTGGCGTGGACTGGTGGGGGTCGAGAACGGAGGCGAAGCCCCCGCCCGCAGGCCCCCACCAGGCCGCGACGGGACCCGCGGGCCGGCGCTCGCAGCGGCGACCGTCGCCCTCGCCCTAACGCTGATCCCCAACATCGTCTTCCCGGGCGCCGGCAAGTTCCCCTTCGCCTTTTCCTCTTACCTGGCAATTCCGCTTTGGTGCGGGTCGGCGCTCTACGTGATCCGCGGGCTTGGCGACGAGGAGCGGGAGTTGCGCTGGGTGCTGACCGGTTACCTGCTTGCCGCGACCGCGCTCTGGTTGTTGCCGAACGCGATGGGGGGAAACACCGTGCGCTTGGGAGCCTTGTTCGGCGGGCCCGTGCTGGCCGCCGTGGTGTTGGCGCGTCGCCCCAGAGTCGCGCCCTGGTTCCTCGCCCTGTTCATAGCCGGCGGCGCTCTACTGGCAGTTGACCGCGAGCGTCGCGCAGATAGCGCGCAGCGTCGGCGACCCCTCGACTCAGGCCGCCTACTTCCACCCACCTGCGCGATGGCTACGCGCTCACGGAGCCAAGGGACTGCGGATCGAGGTGCCGCCGACCGCCAACCACTGGGAGTCCGCGTATCTGGCGGCCGACTTCGACCTGGCACGGGGGTGGCTGCGGCAGATCGACGCAACGCGCGACGACATCTTCTATCGCGAGGATGGTCGCCTCGGCCACGCCGCCTACAGCGACTGGCTTCGCCGCAACGCGATCTCCTACGTTGCCCTATCCGACGCGCCGCTCGACTACTCCTCGGTCGCCGAGCGACGGCTGGTCCTCGACGCGCCGCCCTACCTGGACCTGCGCTGGAGCACCCCGCACTGGCGGATTTACAAGGTTCGCGCACCCGAGCCGCTGGTCAATCCGGTCGGCGCCGCGGCGGCAAATGTCCGCTGGGTGGGGCGACAGGGCTTTGCCCTCGACGTCACCCGCCCCGGCGAGTTCCTCGTTCGCGTCAACTTCACTCCCTACTGGTCGATCGCCCGCGGCTCGGGCTGCATCCTGCGCCGCGGCGACTGGACCCTCGCCCGCGCCGGCCATCCCGGCGTCTTCCGCGTAGCGGCCGACTTCTCGCTAAGCCGGGCGTGGAATGCGGCGACCGGCGCCCGCAAAACCTGCTGAGCAACCCCGGACCGCATGGTGCAACGCAAACACCATCTAATACCTGACAAACGCGTTGCACCTCTAGAGAGCCAGGGCTAGGGGCTCTTCCAGAAGGGTGCGGATGCGGGCGAGGAACTTGGCGCCGTCGGCGCCGTAGAGGATGCGGTGGTCGCAGGCGAGGTTGACGCGCATCAGGTGCGCGGTTGCCACTTCGCCGTCGCGGGCCACCGGGCGCTCCACGATTGCGCCCACGGCGAGGATGCCCGCCTGCGGCGGGTTGATCACCGCCGAGAAGCTGTCGATCCCGTACATCCCCAGGTTGGAGACGGTGAAGGTGGCGCCGGAGAGCTCCGGCGGGGTGATCTGCCCCTCACGCACTCTTCCGGCCAGCGCCCGTGACTCCTCGGCGATCTGGCGCAGGCCCTTGTGGTCCGCGTCGAAGACGGTGGGGACGACCAGCGCGTCCTGGCCGGCGACGGCGATTCCGACGTTGACTCGCGAGTAAAGCTCGAACCTCCCGTCGCGGTAGGCGCCGTTGGCGCGCGGGTGCTCCCGCAGCGCCAGCGCGCAAGCCTTGACCACCATGTCGTTGAACGAGGGAACGACGTCGCCTTCGCCGCTCGCCTCTTTGATTCGACTCCGAGCCTCCACTGCCCGGCTCATGTCGATCTCAGCTTCCAAATAGAAATGAGGCGCAGTCGCCTTCGACTCCGCCATCCGCCGGGCAATCGTTGACTGCAGCTTGGTTAGGTCCTGGAAGGTCGTCTGCCCCTTGGCAGTCTCGGGACTGACCGCTCCGGCCGCGGGTCCTGTCACAGGGGATGGGGGGGCGCTGCGGGCGGGGGCGTCCTCGACCTCCCCATCCCCCGCGCCACCCGCGGAAGCTGCCGCCCTCTTCACGTCCGCCTTGACAATCCGACCCCCAGGCCCGGACCCTTGGAGCTTCCCCAAATCGAGGCCCTTCTCCTTTGCGATTCGCCGTGCGACGGGGGAAGCTTTCGGGCGCTCACCGTCGCTGGGAGCTTCAGCGTCAGTTTCCGACGCCTCTCTCGCGGGTGGCGGGGTAGGGGGGACCTCCCCTGAGGAAGCTTTAGCTACCGGAAGGGGAGGTGGGTCCCCTGCCCCGACAGGACCCGCGGGCCTGGAGGTTGGTCTCTCACCCGAATCGCCAACCCGCGCGATAGTTGCCCCGATGGGGAGGGTCTCGCCTTCTTCGGCCACGATCTCCGTCAGCTTGCCCGCCACATCGGACTCATAAGCCATGTTCGCCTTATCGGTCTCGATCTCCACAAGCTCGTCCCCCAAGGCGACTTGGTCCCCCACGCTCTTCAGCCACTGCAGGATCGTGCCTTCCTCCATGGAGTCCGACAGGCGGGGCATGACGACGTCGGGCATCAGATAGATCCTTCCAGCGTTGCCAGCGCCGCCTTCACCACGTGTTCCTCATGGGGAATCGCGGCCTGTTCCAGCCGTTTGGAGTAGGGCATGGGAACGTCGGCGCCGGTGACCCGCTGGACCGGCGCATCGAGGTGATCGAAGGCCTGCTCGGTGATCAGGGTGGCCAGGTTGGCCCCGACGCCGCCGTGCGGCCACCCCTCCTCGACGATCACCGCCCGGTTCGTCTTGCGCACCGATTCGAGGATCGTGTCGAGGTCCAGCGGCCGCAGCGTGCGCGGGTCGATCACCTCCGCCTCGACCTTGTGCTCGTGGGAGAGCTGAGTCGCCGCTCTCTCCGCCACCTGAGCCATCTTCAGCACTCCGATGATGGTGACGTCCCCGCCCTCGCGCCGTATCGCGGCTTTGCCGAAGCGCAACACTTCATCGTCGCCGTCGGGCACTTCGCCGCGCGCCCCGTAGAGGCCCTCGTGCTCGATGAAGATCACCGGGTTGTCGTCGCGGATGGCCGCCTTCATCAGCGCCTTGCCGTCGGCCGGTGTGGACGGGCAGGCGACGAGCAGCCCCGGCACCTGCAGGTAGAGGGCCTCGAAGCTGTGCGAGTGGGTGGGCCCCAGCTGGTGCCCGCCGCCCCCCGGCATCCGAATCACCATCGGCACCCGCGCTCCCCCGTTGAACATGTAGGGGATCGCCGCCGCGTGGTTGACGATCTGGTCCAGCGCCAGCAGGGAGAAGTTGACGGTCATCAACTCGACGATCGGGCGCAGTCCGCCAACCGCCGCGCCCACGCCCGCGCCGACGATTGTGTTCTCGGAGATCGGCGTGTCGCGCACCCGCCGCTCGCCGAATTCCTCGAGCAGGCCGTCGGTCACCTTGAACGCTCCCTGGAAGACCCCGACGTCCTCGCCCATCACGAAGACGGACTCGTCACGGCGCATCTCCTCGGCCATTGCGTCGCGCAAGGCCTCTCGCATCCGCACGGTCGCCATCAGTCCTCCGTCTCCTCTACCTCGCCGGCGACCTCCGGCTCGACGCCTTCCTCTGCATCGCCGCGCTCGGCGGGATTGGGACGCGGACCCGGCTCGGGCTGACCGGCGTAGCGGGCGCCGGCTTCAGCCAGCTCTCGCGCGGCATCGGGCATGCGATCCTCGCGCTCGCCGCGGTGGGGCTGCGGGCTGCGCTCGTCGACGGCGTACCAACCGCTCTCGCTGTCGACCACATAGAGGTTCTCGTAGAGGGTGTCCAGCGCCGGCTCCGGTGAGGCATCGGCGAACTCGACCGCTTCGGTAACCGCCGCCTCGGCCTTATCTCGCACTTCCTGCACCTCGCGCTCACCCAGCACTCCCGCTTCCACGCAACGCCGCGCGAAATTCTCGATCGGATCTTTCTCTTGCCACTCCTCGAC
This sequence comes from uncultured Solirubrobacterales bacterium, assembly GCA_963740065.1. Classification (GTDB taxonomy): domain Bacteria; phylum Actinomycetota; class Thermoleophilia; order Solirubrobacterales; family 70-9; genus DASVDE01. Next base: position 308,676 of record CAVUCS010000006.1, on the reverse strand, counting down.
TTCTTCTCTCTCGCGGTAGACCTCGGGATCGGCGGCGGAGTGGCCGCGGTAGCGGTAAGTGAAGGCCTCGACGATTGTCGGCCGCTGCTCCTCGCGGGCGCGGCGGACCCCTTCGGCGACGGCGTCGCGCACCGCGATCACGTCCATCCCATCGATCCGCTCGCCGCTGATCCCGTATCCCTCCGCCTTCTTTGAGAGGTCGGTCTGCGCGGAGTGGCGCTCGATCGACGTCCCCATCCCGTAGAGGTTGTTCTCGACCAGGAAGAAGATCGGCAGCTTCCACAGCGCCGCCAGGTTCATCGTCTCGCCGAAGTTGCCGGTGTTGGAAGCGCCGTCGCCGAACATGCATACGGTGACCGCGTCTTCTCCCTTGTAGTCGGAGGAGAGGGCGAGGCCGGCGGCGATCGGCAGGTTCCCGCCGACGATCCCATAGCCGCCCATGAAGCGGTTCTCACCGTCGAAGATGTGCATCGAGCCGCCGCGGCCGCCGCTGGTGCCGTCGACCCGGCCGAACAGCTCCGCCATCACTCGCTTCGGGTCGGTGCCGCGGGCGATCGCGTGGCCGTGGGTGCGGTAGGTGCCGATCAGGTAGTCCTCGTCGCGCATCGCCGAAACGGTGCCGACGATCGTCGCCTCTTCGCCGATTGCCAGGTGCAGGAAGCCGCCGGCTTTGGCCCGTTGGTACTGCCGTCCGGCCTCCTCCTCGAAGCGGCGGATCAGCGCCATCCGCGCGAGTAGCTCGTAACAAGTGGCGGCGTCTGGCAGGTCTGCCATCGCAGCCACCTTAGCTCGCCGCCGCGACCGCCTCCTCCAGCCTGTCGTCACCCCAGAAGACTTCCTCGTCGACGACGATCGCCGGGACGCCGCGCACGCCCGCGCTCAGCCGCGTGATCGGTCGCCTCACGCAGGGCGCTTTTAACGACGTCGGTCTCGACCGCTTTCAGCAGCGCTCTGGGGTGGAGCTCGCAAGCGGCGGCGGCCAGCAGCACGTTGTCGGGCTCGGTCAGATCGCGTCCGGCGGCGAATGCCTGGCGAAAGGCGGCGAGGGAGAAGGAGACCGTGCGGCCGGTCTGCTTGGCGAAGGTCGCGACCCGCATCGCGAACAGGGTGTTGCCTGGCCAGGGCTCGGGCCAGACGATCGGCGGCAGGCTGTAGGCGGCGGCGCGACGTTCAACCTCCGCCATCCCCTCCTCGCGCCCGGGGCCGTTCCCCCAAGAGTCCCGCTCGAAATGCCTGAACAGGCCGCCGAGCAGAATCGGCTGCCACTCTGGCTGCTCCAGCCCCGCTTCGGTGAACAGCCCGCTGATCCGCTCGGCTGTCAGGTACGCGTAGGGCGACCCGAGGTCGAAGTAGAAAGACACAAGCGGCGGCTGCTCTGCTCCCGCGAGGACGCGCTCATCATGACCGGAGGCCTCGCGTCCTCGCTCCCGCGTCCGCCGCCGCCTTCAGGCGTGGATCGCCCAGCCGTCGACCGCCCGCGCCGCGTCGAGGATCGCCTCGGAGATCGTCGGGTGAGGGTGGATGGTGCGGGCCAGCTCCTGGTAGCCGCCCTCCAGCTCCATCGTCGCGACCAGCTCGGCGATCATGTCGCAGGCGCGGTTGCCGACGATGTGAGCGCCGAGCATCTCGCCGTACTTGGCGTCGACGACGAGCTTGACCAACCCGTCTTTGTCGTCGTAGACGGTCGCCCCGCCGACGCCACCCAGCTTCTGCTTGCCGACCTTGACGTCGTGCCCGGCCTCCTTGGCGGCGGCCTCGGTCAGGCCGACGCTGGCGACCTGCGGGTGGCAGAAGGTGGCGCCCGGGACCAGGTTCTGGTCGACCGGATCGGGTTTCGGCGCCGGCCGCGTGCTCGGCCGCGACGACGCCTTCTTCGGAAGCCTTGTGGGCCAGCGCCTTCGCGTTGACGATGTCGCCGATCGCGTAGATCTTGGGATTGCTGGTCCGCTGATACTCGTCGACCTTGACCTTGCCGTTTTCCTCCAGCTCAACGCCGGCTTCGCTCAGCCCCAGCCCCTCGACGTCGGGGGCGCGGCCGCCGGCGATGCAGAGGTAGTCGACCTCGGCGGAGTTATCGCCGTAGGTGAACTTGACCGAGCTCTTGCCAACCTCGACGTTCTCCACCGGCGTCCCGGTGGAGACGGTGATGTTCTGCTTTCTGAAGGCGCGCTCGACGACGCGGACCACGTCCTTGTCCTCGGCGGGGAGGATCTGGTCCAGCATCTCGATCAGCAGCACCTCGGTGCCAAAGCGCCCGTAGGCGGAAGCGATTTCACAGCCCGAGGCGCCGGCGCCGACGACGGCGATCTTCTTCGGCTGCTCGGGCAGGGACCAGGCGCCCCAGGTGTCGACGACGCGCTCACCGAACTCGACTCCCGGAATCGGCAAGGCGACGGAGCCGGTGGCGAGTAGGACCGCGCCGGCCTCGTAGACGTCGTCGCCGACCTTGACGTTGCCTTCGGGGGTGAGGGAGCCGTCCCCCTCGATCATCGTGATCTTGCCCTTGTCCCAGAGCATCTTCACTCCGTTGGAGAGCGACTCCGAAACGGCGGCGCGGCGCTTGCCGAGCGCTTCCCAGTCGAGGGAGACGTCCTTGGCGACGACGCCAAGCTCGGCGCTGTCGCGTGCCTCGGTGTAGATCTCCGCCGTGCGCAGCACGGTCTTGGCCGGAATGCAGGCGTAGTTGAGGCAGCGCCCGCCCGGCTTTGTCGCGCTCGACGACCGCGGTTCTCTTGCCGAGCTGGGCGGCGCGAATCGCGGCGACGTACCCGCCGGGTCCGCCACCGATGACGATCACGTCGTAAGAGTCAGCCACGACCTGAGCCTATAGAACCGGAATCGACTACTTGCGAGTGGGCATCTGGATTCGCGCCATCGCCTTGACCATGAAGTAGAAGAAGGTGCCGGAGACGGCGAGCAGTCCCAGGGTGGTCGCGATCTGGGCGACCGAGGCCGCCTGGACGGCGAGTCCGAAGACGGCGCTGAAGATGAGGAAGACCAGGATCAGCTGGAAGCCCAGCACGGCCCAGTACCGAGCCTGCCACATGCCCCAGGCCATGATTCCCATCAGCAGGGCGGGGGCGATCACCTGCGCCACCCGAGGCGAGCTCCCGTCGACTTCGACGCCCGCCAGGTAGCCACCGATGATCGAGAGGGCGAGCAGTCCCGAGAGGACGGCGCCGATCGTCACCACCAGCGGCCGCTCCCCTTCCGCCAGCGGCTCCAGGGCCTCGCGGGCAGCCTGGTTGCGCTCCTCGGCGCGGGCATAGCCGCGCTCCATCCGCTCGCGCGGGCTGGGACCGTCGCCGCGCTGCTTGCGCTTTCGCTTGGCCTCAGCCACCGGGAGCCACGTCCCCGATCTCGGCGAAGGCCCCGCGCAGCCGCTCGGCGACAGCCGCCGGGTCCGCCGCGTCGCGGATCGCTCGCACCACGCAGAGGCGGCTCGCTCCGGCCGCGACCACCTGCTCCGCATTGGACGTGTCGATGCCGCCGATCGCGAAGAAGGGGTGGACCGCGTTCCGCGCCGCATGGGAGATCAACTCGAGGCCGACGGCGGGGCGCCCTTCCTTGGTCGGTGTCTCCCAGATAGGCCCGGCGCTGATGTAGTCCACCGGCTGCTCGGCGGCCGCGGCGATCTGCTCCTCGGAGTGGGTGGAGAGGCCGATGATCGCGTCGGGCCCGACGGTCTCGCGTACCTCCGTCGCCGACAGGTCGTCCTGGCCGACGTGCACTCCGTCGGCTCTGCAGGCGTAGGCGAGGTCGGGGTCGTCGTTGACGATGAAGAGGGCGCTGTAGGTGTCGCAGAGGCGGCGAAAGGTGAGCCCGGCCAGCTCGACCTCGCGGCGGGGCAGGGACTTGTCCCGCAGCTGAACGATGTCGACGCCGCCGCTCAGCGCCGCCCGCAGCAGGGGCTCGGGGTCTTCGCCGCCGGGTTGCGCATCGCAGCAAAAGTAGAGCCGCGCGGTGCGCAGCCGCTCGCGGCGCAGCGGGCCAGGGGCTTCCGGGGCGGCGAGGCTCATGCAGTAATTATCGCTCCGCTTCCTTAACTCCATATATCGGGGTTGACCATCGGCGTAAGGGGTAGTCATCGGTGTGTACAGCCCACGATGGCTGAGAGGGTGGCAACGAGGCCGCCGACCGTCTGGACCTGATCCGGGTAATGCCGGCGGAGGCAAGGAATGACTGACAAGAGCGGTTACGACGCGATCGTCGTTGGTGGAGGAGTAATTGGTCTCTCCTGCGCATGGCGCGCGGCGCGGCGCGGCGCCCGGCCCATCGTGCTCGACCGCGCGCACCCGCCCGCAGGGGCAACCCGGGTCGCGGCCGGGATGCTGGCGCCGGTCGGCGAGCTGACCTTCGGTGAGCCGCAGCTGCTCGAGCTGACGCTCGCAGCGGCAGAGCTCTATCCGGAGTTCATCGCCGAGCTGGAGGCGGCGAGCGGGATGTCGACCGGATACGAGCGCTGCGGGGCCCTCCATATTGCGCTCGACCGCGACGAGGCGGCCGAGTTGCGCCGCGTCCATGACTTGCAACGCAACCTCGGCCTTGAGGCGGAGTGGCTGCCACCGCGGCGTTGCCGCGACCTCGAGCCCGGCCTCACTCCCTCTTTCAACGGCGGCGTCCACGCGCCCGGAGAGGCAGCGGTCGACCCGCGCGCGCTGACCGTGGCGCTACTGGCGGCGCTTGCCGCCGAAGGGGTGGAGGTGCGGACCGGGGTGGAGGTCGCCGCGGCCCTGACCGAGGGCGAGCGCCTCGTCGGAGTGCGCACCTCTGAGGGCGAGGAGCTGCGCGCCGCCTCCACCGTTCTCGCTGCCGGCGCTTGGTCAGGCCGTTCCGCTGTTCCTTTTGTGTCCCATGCGGACAAAAGGAACAGCGAAACGTGTGGGGGCGGGTGGCTGCCCGAGCACGCCCGCCCGCCGGTTCGCCCGGTCAAGGGACAGGTCGTCGAGCTGCGCACCCCAGACGGCGCCCAGCCTTGCGAGCGGATCGTCGCTTCCGAGCGCGTCTACCTGGTGCCGCGCCCCGACGGCCGCCTGATCGTCGGCGCCACGGTCGAGGAGCGCGGCTTCGACACCGCCGTCACCGCCGGCGGTGTCCACGAACTCCTCCGCGAGGCCTACCGATTGCTCCCCGACGTTGCGGAGATGGAGCTGGTCGAGGCGATGGCCGGGCTGCGGCCCGCCACCCCGGACAACCTGCCGCTGATCGGCGAGAGCCCCGTCGAGGGCCTCCTCTGGGCCACCGGCCACTACCGCAACGGCATCCTCCTCGCCCCACTCACCGCCGACCGCGTCGCCGACCGCCTCGCCAATTCGCCGAGTTCGTCTTTATTCCCGGTACCGGGAATAAAGACGAACTCGGGCTCAAGAGTGGGAGGTGAGGAGATGAAGATCGAGCTGAACGGGGAGGGGTGCGAGCTCGCGGAGGGCGCGACGCTTGCCGATGCTGTGCGTGAAGCCGGCGCCGACGCGCCGATGCGCGGGGTCGCCGTCGCTCTCGACGGCGAGGTCGTTCCGCGCGGAGAGTGGGAGGCGACCGCGCTGGCGGAGGGGCGCAAAGTCGAGGTTCTCGCCGCGATCCAGGGTGGCGCGGTCGACCCCGGTGCCACCTGGGCTTTGGGAGGGCGCGAGTGGACCTCCCGGCTGATCGCCGGCACCGGTGGCTTTCGCTCGCTTGAGCAGATGGAGGAGGCGCTGATCGCTTCTGGCGCCGAGATCGTCACCGTCGCCCTGCGCCGCATCGACCCCGACGCAAAGGGCTCGGTCCTCGATGTGCTCGACCACCTCGGGCTCTTCGCCCTCCCCAACACGGCAGGTTGCTACACCGCCCGAGACGCGGTTCGCACCGCCCGCCTCGCCCGCGAGGCGTTTCAGACCGACTGGATCAAGCTCGAGGTGATCGGCGACGACCGCACCCTCTACCCGGACGCGGTCGAGCTGCTCGACGCCGCCGAGACCCTGGTCGGCGAGGGATTCACCGTCTTCCCCTACACCAGCGACGATCCGATCCTCGCCCGTCGTCTCGAAGAAGCCGGTTGCGCCGCGGTGATGCCGCTGGGCTCGCCGATCGGCTCCGGCGCCGGCATCCGCAACCCCTACAACGTCGCGATCATCGTCGAGCGTGCCGGCGTCCCGGTCATCCTCGACGCCGGCATCGGCACCGCCTCCGATGCCGCCCTGGCGATGGAGCTCGGCTGCAGCGCGGTGATGGCCGCGAGCTCGATCTTCGGCGCCCAGGACCCCCCGGCGATGGCCGGCGCCCTGCGCCGCGCGGTCGAAGCGGGCCATGCCGCCCGCGCGGCGGGCCGCATCCCCCGTCGCACCCACGCCGAATCCTCCACCCCCGAAGAGGGCCTCCCCGACCTCTCCTAAATCGCCGTCCCTCTACGATGCCGCACACTGCCCCCGTAGCTCAGTTGGTTAGAGCGGCGGCCTTTTAAGCCGCGCGGCCCGGGTTCGAGTCCCGGCGGGGGCACTGCGGTCTAGTGGCGGAAGTGGCGGTGCTTGGTGAAGACCATCGCTACGCCCCCGGCGTCGCAGGCTTCGATCACTTCGGCGTCTCGTTTGGAGCCGCCGGGTTGGACCACCGAGGTGGAGCCGGCTTCGATCGCCGCTTGAGGGCCGTCGGCGAAGGGGAAGAAGGCGTCCGAGGCGACGGCGGAGCCCTTGAGTAGGCCGTCCGCTTCTTCGCCGCGCGCGTCGTTGCACTTCTCGACCGCGAGGCGGACCGAGTCGACCCGGCTCATCTGGCCGGCGCCGATGCCCAGGGTCGCGCCGTCCTTGGCGATCACGATTGCGTTGGAGCGGACGTGGCGGACGACCGTCCAGGCGAAGAGCATGTCGCTCCACTGCTCTTCGCTCGGCTGCGTCTTCGTCACCGCCTCCATCATCTCTCGCGGTTCGGGATCGCCGTCGCGGTCTTGGATCAGCAGTCCGCCCAGGACTCGTTTGGCGTCTCGCTCTCCCGCGTCGGGCTCGCGCCGTTCCTCGTTGCGGAGGATGCGGATCGCCTCCTTCTGCTGGAGCACGTCGAGGGCGCCGTCCTCGTAGTCGGGCGCGATCAGCACCTCGACGAAGTTTTCGTGCAGCGCCTCGGCCAGCTCCGCGCCGATCGGGCGATTGAGCGCGATCACGCCGCCGAAGGCGGACATCGGGTCGCAGGCGAGCGCCTTGCGGTAGGCGTCGAGCGAGTCCTCGCCGATCGCCACCCCGCAGGGGTTGTTGTGCTTGACAATCACGCAGGCCGCTTGGTCGAAGTCGTCGACGAGGCGGCGGGCCGAGTCGAGGTCAAGCACGTTGTTGAAGGAGAGCGCCCGGCCGTGCAGCTTCGAGACCCGCGAGAGGACGTGGCTGCGGATCCCCGCCTCGGTGTAGAGGGCGGCGCGCTGGTGCGGGTTCTCCCCGTAGGAGAGGTCGAGCACCTTCTCGTAGGCGACCGCGAGGTGCTCGGGGAACTCTTCGTACTCGGTCGAGAACCAGCGGCTGATCGCCGCGTCGTAGCGGGCGGTCTGGGCAAAGGCCTCGTTCGCCAGCCAGTGGCGAGTCGTCGCCGACGCCTCTCCGCCGGATTCCTCGAGCTCGGCGAGCACCGCGTCGTAGGACTCGGGTCTGACCACGACCGCGACACCGTCATGGTTCTTCGCCGCGGCGCGGATCATCGTCGGGCCGCCGATGTCGATGTTCTCAATCGCGACGTCGGGGGTTACGTCATGTGCGGCGACCGCCTGCTCGAAGGGGTAGAGGTTGACGCAGACCAAGTCGATCGGCTCGATTCCCTCGCGCTCCAGCGTCGCCATATGGTCGGCGTCGTCGCGCCTCGCCAGCAGCGCCGCGTGCAGCCGCGGGTGCAGCGTCTTCACTCGGCCGCCGAGGATCTCCTCTTGGCCTGTGAACTCAGCGACGTCGGTCACCTCTAGACCGGCTTCGCGCAGCGCGCTCGCGGTGCCACCGGTGGAGAGGATCTCCACGTCGAGCGCGGCAAGGCCCTTGGCGAAGTCCGCGACCCCGGTCTTGTCGGAGACCGAGATCAGGGCCCGGCGCACTCGGATCGCTCTCTCGCTCACGGCGCGATCCTAGCCTCGCCCTGGGCGATCATGCGGATCGCCTCCGGGTATAGCTCGTGCTCGGTCGCGTGGATCGCCTTCTCCAGCGCCGCGCGGTCGCGGCTCGCGGGGACTTTCACCTCACGCTGGGCTATCACCGGCCCGGTGTCGACTCCCTCGTCGACGAAGTGAACCGTCACCCCGGTCACCTCAACGCCCGCCTCCAGCGCCTGGCCGATCGCATCGAGGCCGGGAAAGGACGGCAGCAGCGCCGGGTGGACGTTGACGATGCGGTTGCGAAAGCGACCGACGAAAGCGGGGGAGAGCAACTGCATGTAGCCGGCGAGGACGACCAGGTCGGCGCTGAGCGACTCGATCCAGTCGCCCATCGCCGCGTCCCGCGCCGCCCGGTCGGGGAACTCGTCGCGGGGAAAGACACCGGTTTCGACGCCCGCGCCCTTGGCCCGCTCCAGCGCCAGCGCCCCCGGCCGATCCGATCCGACCCCAACCACCTCGATCCCATCGCGCCCGTGCAACGTGTCGAGGATCGCCTGCAGGTTCGTACCCGATCCCGAGGCCAGAACTACAAGCTTGAAGCTCCCGCTCACCGCCGGGAAGCTAGCTGCTCGCGGGAACTACCGCGACGTCCTCGAGGTCGAATTTCCCGTCGGCGCCTTCGTGGTCTCCGAGCGGGTAGCGCCCGGTGAAGCAGGCGTCGCAGTGGTCCTCGGCGGGAGTGTCGACCGCCTCGTAGACGCCGTCGATCGAGAGATAGGCGAGCGAGTCGGCGTCGAGCTCGTCGGCGATCTCCTGCACGGTGCGGTTGTGGGCGATCATCTCTTCGCGGGTCGACATGTCGACCCCGTAGTGGCACGGGTGGCGGATCGGCGGCGCGCTGATCCGCAGGTGCACTTCGCTCGCCCCGGCGTCGCGCAGCATGCCGACGATCTGCCGCGTCGTGTTGCCGCGCACGATCGAGTCGTCAACGACCACCAGTCGCTTGCCGGCGACGATCTCCGGCAGCGGGTTGAACTTCAGCCGCAAGCCGTGCTTGCGCAACTCCTGTCCCGGCTGAATGAAGGTCCGCGCCACGTAGCGGTTCTTGATCAGCCCGTCGTCGCGCGGAAGCCCCGAGGCGCGCGCGAACCCCGCCGCCGCCGGATTGCCGGAGTCCGGCACCGAGATCACCAGGTCGGCCTCGACCGGCGCCTCGCGCCAGAGGATCTCACCCATTCTGCCGCGCACCTGCTGGAGGACTCTGCCCTCGAGGCGGCTGTCGGGGCGGGAGAAGTAGATGTGCTCGAAGACGCAGGTGGCGGGGCTCTCCGCCTTCACCACCTGCCGCGTCTCCAGCCCGCGCTCGGTCAGGGAGACCATCTCACCCGGATGCACCTCGCGCATCAGCTCGGCGCCGATGATGTCGAAAGCGCAACTCTCCGAAGCGACTACAAAGCGATCGTCCAACCGCCCCAGCGACAGCGGCCGCACCCCGTGCGGGTCGCGGAAGGCGACGATCGCGTGCTTCGTCATCACCACCGTCGAGTAGGCGCCTTCCAGGCGCGGCATCACCTCGGCGACGGTGTCCTCGATGAATCTGCCGTCGCTGGAGGAGAGCAGCGCCGCCATGATCTCCGAGTCCGAGGTGCCGCGGAAGGAAATGCCGCGTTCTTTCAGCTCCCCCCACAGCTCGACTGCGTTGGTCAGGTTGCCGTTGTGGGCGAGGGCCAGTTCGCGGCCGTCGTCGCGCCAGACCGGCTGCGCGTTCTCCCAGCCGCCGCCGCCGGTGGTCGAGTAGCGGACGTGGCCGATCGCCATGTCCCCCTCCAGCGCTCGCAGCTTCTCCTCGTCGAAGACTTGGGAGACGAGGCCCGAGTCCCGCATCGTCGTGATGTGACCGCCCTCGCAGGTTGCGATCCCGGCCGACTCTTGCCCGCGGTGTTGCAGGGCGTAGAGGGCGAAGTAGGAGAGGCGTGCGACATCGTGCCCGGGCGCGAATACGCCAAACACCCCGCATTCGTCACGCGGGCCGTCGCGGTCGATGAAGGGCCGCTCAACCGAAGTCAAAAGCGCGTTTTCCTCGCCTTAGAAGGGACGTGACGCGCAGGCGGACTGCCTACCCCGGCAGGGTACCAGCGCCGTGGGCCGGTCTACTACCTCCGGCCCTTCAGCTTTAGCTTGACGGAGTCGCTTGTTATCCGAGAGGCGAGGTCCGTGGCGCGCGCTTTGAGCGTCACCTTGATCGATTCTCTTGAGGTGATCCGGCCGAGCCGCCGCCGCACGGTTTTGGGAAGAGGCACCTTGAAGCGAGCGATGTGGCCGGGTTGGACGGTTTGCGTGCCGCCGTGGAGGCCGACGATCAGCTTCTTTGAAGCGGCGCTTTTGTGCTTTGGCTTGAAGCCCCACTTCGCTTGTCCGTAGACCTTGACTTGGGCTGTGGAACTGGCGCTTACCAGGAGGAGGATTGACCTTTTCTTGGCGATCGCGGTGGCATCGAGGGCGACGACGGGACACGCGACTTGGATCGAGGCGCTCTGCGGGCACCCGTCCTGCGTCTCGTCGCCGTAGCCGTCGCCGTCGGCATCGGGCTCGACGATGGCGGAGACCGCCATCTGACCGTTGGGGGAGCCGAAGGTATGGATCGAGCCGACCGGAGCGTCGCCGCTGTAGACCGCGACCTGATCGCCCGGATCGGCCGTGGAGCAGTAGATCTCGGTGGCCGCCGGGCCGTATGCCCCGATGTGGTCTCCCGCTTGGACCGGGATCCTGGCGTCGAAGAAATTCTGGCCGCCGACCACGGTCTCGAAAGCACTTTCGGCGACGGTCAAGAACTCATTCGGGTTGCCGGTGTCCCGAACGACCTTCAGCTTCTCGGAGTACTGGCCCATGAATGGAGCCACGTTCGCCTTCCACTTCGTAACGACTCCGGCGGCGGGGACCGAGGCGGGCAGCGCGCTCCCCGGAGCGTTGGCGACCTGGACCAGGGTCTTGAACGATGCCGAGTCGCCGACGCAGTCGTTGCCGACTTCGGTCGCCGCCCCGGCGCTCGAAACTGCGGTCAGCGCTGCCATAGCGACCGTCGTCGCTACCGCTGTTCGCCAATTGACCACCTGGTCAGGGTAGACCCGTCTGGACCTCGCGTCCAACCGAGTGTCAAGCGGCGTCTTGCAGCAACCGGTCCAGTGCTTCGCCGAGTCCGGCTATCGCCGAGTCGAGCGGCTCTTCGCTGCCGGCGGCGCGGGCGCGCAGCAAGGCGCCCTCGATCGTCGAGACGACTAGGCCGGCGAAGTCCTCCGCACTCTGTTTGTCCACCCCTTCGTCGCGGAGACTGGCGGCGATCGGCGCCTCCCAGCTGGTGAAGGCCTCGGTTGCCGCATTGGCGAGCGCCGGGTCCTCGGGTCGCGCCAGCGCCGCTGCAGCGACCGGGCAGCCGAGGCGTTCAGGGTGATTCTTGACGCGGCGGCGGAAGACCTCTCCGAACATCGCCAGCGTCTCCTTCATCCCTCGGTCTTCCAGCGAGCGCTCGATCGTCTCGCGGATCGTGGCTCCCTCCAGCTCCGCCGCTTCGACCGCGAGCTGGACCTTGCCGCCGGGGAAGTGGTGGTAGATCGAGCCGCGCGGAGCTCTGCCGCGCTCGGCGACATCGCGCAACTCCATCCCGGAGTAGCCCTTCTCGGCCAGCAGCTGGCGCGCACCCTTGAGCAGCAGAGCGCGGCCGTCGCGGCGCTGTTGCTGGGACGGCTGTCCGTCGGCGAGTCGACTTATGCCCATGGACATAGTCTATAGTCCGCTCGCGATGTATGACCGGCGTCATAAAGCAGCGGTGGCGATCGCTTGCGCGGGCGCCTTCGTCGCCTTCCTCGACACGACGATCGTCAACATCGCCTTCCCCGACATCTCGCGCTCCTTCTCGGGCTCGGGGCGGGACGCACTTTCCTGGGTGTTGGACGGCTACTTCGTCATCATCGCCGCGCTGCTGGTCCCGGCCGGCGGGCTCGCCGACCGCTTCGGGCATAAGCGGATCTTCCTTTTTGGCGTCGCCGGATTCACCGCCGCCAGCCTGCTCTGCGCGGTTGCGCCCAGCCTTCCCCTGTTGATCGCCTTCCGCGTCTTGCAGGGGGTCGGCGCGGCGCTGATCGCCCCGACCTCGCTGGCGATTGTGCTCGACAGCTTCCCGATCGAGAAGCGCTCGACCGGCGTCGGCCTCTGGGGCGCCGCGGCAGCAGCGGCGGCTGCGACCGGCCCGACCCTGGGGGGAGCGTTGGTCGAGCTTTCCGACTGGCGCCTCGTCTTCCTCGTCAACCTGCCGCTTGGCGCCGCGATCCTGATCGCGGGCCGCCACAACCTGCCGGAGCCGAAGGTTGCCGACAGCCGCCTGCCCGACCTGCCCGGCGCTTTGATGCTGGCGCTCTCCCTGGCACTGATCACGCTGGGGATCGTCGAAGGCAACGACTGGGGTTGGACCGCCGCCGCCACTCTCGCCTGCTTCGTCGCCGGCGCGGCGTTGCTCCTCGCGATGATCGCCCGCAGTCGCAGCCACCCCCGGCCAATCGTCTCACCGGAGCTGTTCGCCGACCGTTCCTTCCGCGTCGGCAACATCGGCACTCTGCTTTTCGCCGCCGCCTTCTTTTCCCTGATCCTCGGCAACGTCGTCTTTCTCACTTCGATCTGGGGCTACACCGTGCTCCAGGCCGGCGCCGCGACCTTGCCCGGGCCGGCGATGACGACGATCGTCTCCGGCCCGGCCGGCAAGCTCGCCGATCGCTTTGGCCACCGGGCCATCGTCGTGCCCGGCTCGGTCGTGTTCGGCGCTGGAGTGATGATCCTCCGCTCCGCCGGCGCCGAACCGGATTGGCTCGGCCTCTGGCTTCCCGGCGCGATCCTCACCGGCATCGGCATTGGGCTCGTCTTCCCGACGCTCGGCTCGGCCGCCGTTCGCGACATCCCGGATGACCGCTTCGCGACCGCCAGCGCCGTCAACGCCGCCTTCCGCCAGATCGGCGCTGTGCTCGGCACCGCGATCTTGGTCGCGATCGTCGGCGACCCGTCGAGCCTCGCCGCGGCGCTGGACGTCGCCGACAACGCCTACCTGTTCTCGGTCCTCGCGGCCTTGGCCTCAGGCGTCGTCACGCTCGGCCTGCGCCGCAAGCGAGCGCCAGGCTACGCCGGCGTCGGCGAGCGCCAGGGAGACGCCAACCTCGCCGCACTCGATCTCGACCCGGTCCCCGCCGACCTCGCCGAGCAGTAGGGCGCCCAGGCCTTCCAGCGCTCCACGCTCGCCGCTGAGCAGGAAGCCGCCGACACCCTCGCCGAACAGGGCCTCCTCGGCGGAGGCTCGGTCGAGTAGTGGCGCGAGGTCGACCCGGCAACCGACCTCGCCGCCGATCGCCGACTCCGCCAGGGCGCAGGCGAGGCCGCCGTCGCTGATGTCGTGGACGGAGGCCAGCGCGCCGGCGCGAACCGCCGCGCGAACCGCCTCGCAAGCGGCCGACACCGCGGCGACGTCGGGCTGCGGGAGTCCGGTGTCCAGCTCCCCGCGCAGCTTCGCCAGCTCCGAGCCGGCGAGGGAGGGTGCGAAGGGCCCGAGCAGAGCGATCGCGTCTCCCTCTTTGGCGAAGGCGCTGCCCGCGACGCGTGCCGGGTCGGGGAGCTCCCCGACCATGCCGACCACCGGGGTCGGGTAGATCGGGCCGTCGGGTCCCTCGTTGTAGAGGGAGACGTTGCCGCCGACAACGGGGACGCCAAGCGCCTCACAGGCATCGGCGAGACCACTGACCGCGCGGTCGAGCTGCCAGGCCGGGGTCGGTTTTTCGGGGTTGCCGAAGTTGAGGCAGTTGGTCAGCCCGAGGGGCTCGGCGCCGACGCAGGCAAGGTTCTGCGTGCACTCGAGCACCGCCTCGATCGTCCCCGCGTAGGGATCGCAGGCGACCCGCCGTCCGTTGCCGTCGATCGAGACCGCGATCGCGTTGCTCGCTTCGGAGATCTGCAAGACGGCGGCGTCGGCCGACTCCGGCCGGCGCACCGTGCGCGAGCCAACCACCGAGTCGTACTGCTCGAAGGCCCAGCTCTTTGAGGCGATGCTGGGTGAGGCGAGCAAGGTGAGCAGCGTCTCTGCGGCGGGAGTGTCGGGGGCGAGCGTTTCCCGGTTGCCGTAGATCCACTCGCCCGGATCGACCGGGCTGAGGTCGTAGAGCGGGCAGCCGTCGACCAGCGCCTCGACCGGCATCACGCCGGCGATCTCCTCACCGCGCAGCACCCGCACCTGGCCGCTGTCGGTGATGACTCCGATCTCCGCGCCCCCGGTCTGCCATCTCTCACAGACCGCCAGCACATCGGCGACCTTGCCCGGCTCGACCACGCCGAGCATCCGCTCCTGGGACTCGGAGACCATGATTTCGAAGGGCTCCATGTCCGGCTCGCGCAGCGGCACTTTGGCGACGTCGAGGTCGATCCCCACTCCGCCGGCGGAGGCCATCTCTCCCGCCGAGGAGGTCAGCCCCGCCGCGCCAAGGTCCTGCAGCGAGACGAGCAAACCCTTCTCCAGCAACTCAAGGCAGCACTCCAGCACCTTCGACTCCTCGAAGGGATCGCCGATCTGCACCGTCGGTCGCTTCGCCTCGTCGCCGTCGCCCAGCTCGGCTGAGGCCAGCACCGAGGCGCCGCCGATCCCGTCGCGCCCGGTCGACGCGCCCATCAGCACCACCGCGTTGCCGACCCCGGCGGCTGCTGCCCGCACCATGTCCGCCTGCTTGGCGATCCCGACGCACATCGCGTTGACCAGGCAGTTGTGCTCGTAGGGGTCCTCGAAGTAGATCTCTCCGCCGACGTTGGGCACCCCGATCGAGTTGCCGTAATGGCCGATCCCTCGCACCGCGCCGTCAAGCAGGTGGCGGGAGCGGACCGAGTCCAGCTCGCCGAAGCGGAGGCTGTCGAGGATCGCGATCGGCCGCGCGCCGAGCGCGAAGACGTCGCGGAGGATGCCGCCGACCCCGGTCGCCGCTCCCTGGAACGGCTCGACCGCGCTCGGGTGATTGTGGGACTCGACCTTGAAGGCGATCGCGTAGCCGGCGCCGATGTCGACCGCGCCCGCGTTCTCGCCCGGCCCCATCACTACCCGCTCACCGTCGGTCGGCAGCCGCCCCAGCAGTTTGCGCGAGTGCTTGTACGCGCAGTGCTCGGACCAGAGCAGGCTGAACATCGCCAGCTCGACGTCATTCGGTTCCCGCTCCAACTTCTCGCAGATCAAATCGAACTCGGAGTCGGTTAATCCCAGCTCGCGATGTTTGGCGACC
The DNA here is from genome assembly GCA_963740065.1 of uncultured Solirubrobacterales bacterium. Taxonomy (GTDB): domain Bacteria; phylum Actinomycetota; class Thermoleophilia; order Solirubrobacterales; family 70-9; genus DASVDE01. The sequence goes on along the minus strand of CAVUCS010000006.1, from coordinate 293,346 downwards.
TCCACGGTCACACCCGCGCTCCCGCGACGGCTTCGAAGACTTTGAGGCCGTCGACGGACCCGGTCAGCTCGTCGACCGCGTGCTCGGGGTGCGGCATCAGGCCGATCACGTTGCCGGCCTCGTTGCTCACTCCGGCGATGTCGCGCGCCGACCCATTCGGGTTCTGTCCCGGCGCGTAGCGGTAGGCGACCTGGCCGTCCGCCTCGATCTGGTCGAGCATCTCCGGCGGCGCCCAGTACCTGCCCTCGCCGTGCTTGACCGGAATAGACAGGGATCGAGTGGTCGTTTGACCCCCGCTTTCGGTGGCAAAACGACCAGTCGTGCCGCCTTCTACGATCAGGTCCACCTGGCGGCAGTGGAAGCGGAGGTCTTCGTTGAGGAGCAGGGCGCCAGGGAGGAGGCCCGCCTCGCAGAGGACCTGGAAGCCGTTGCAGATCCCCAGCACCGGCCCGCCCGCGGCGGCGAACTCGGTCACCGCTTCCATCGCTGGGGAGAAGCGGGCGATCGCTCCGGCCCGCAGGTAGTCGCCGTAGGAGAAGCCGCCGGGGACGACGACCGCATCGACGCCGCCGAGGTCGTCCTCGTCGTGCCACAACAGCCGCGACTCGCCCAGCAGCGAGCAGGCGTGCAGCGCGTCCCGCTCATCGCATGACCCGGGGAACTGAAGGACGCCCCAGATCACAGGGTCTGGATCTCGTAGTCCTCGATCAGCGGGTTCGCGAGCAGCTTCTCGCAGAGCTCAGCAAGGCGCTCGGGGTCGTCGGCCTCCAGCTCGACCATGCGACCGACCCGCACGTGCTCGACGCCTTCGAAGCCGAGTGCCGGCAGCGCCCGCTCTACCGCCTTGCCCTGCGGGTCGAGGATGCCCTCCTTGGGCCGGATCAGGACCCGGGCCCTCGCCACTAGAAGCGCCGCTCCGAGATCCGCTCGTAGGCCTCGACGTACTTCTCCCGCGTCTGCTCGACCACATCGGGCGGCAGCTCCGGCGCCGGCGGGTTGTGGTCCCAGCCGGCTTCGTCGGCCCAGTCACGCACGTACTGCTTGTCGAAAGACGGCTGCGTGCTGCCGGGCGCATAGCGGTCGGCAGGCCAGAAGCGCGAAGAGTCGGGAGTCAGCACCTCGTCGGCGAGCACGACCTCGGCGCCGGCGTGGCGGCCGAACTCGAACTTTGTGTCGGCGAGGATGATTCCGCGCTCAGCCGCGTGCTCCGCGGCGTGCTTGTAGAGGTCGATGGAGACGCGTCGCAACTCGTCCATCAGCGCCCGATCGCCGACGATCTCCGCCGCCCGCTCGAAGTCGATGTTCTCGTCGTGCTCGCCCAGTTCCGCCTTGGTCGCGGGGGTGAAGATCGGCTCGGGCAGCTTGTCGGACTCCAGCAACCCCTCCGGCAGCTCGATCCCGCAGACCGAGCGGCTCTGCTTGTACTCCTTCCATCCCGACCCCGAGAGGTACCCGCGCACCACGCACTCGACCGGGTACATCTCCAGCTTGCGCACGCGCAGCGCGCGGCCCTCGACCTCCTCGGGCACGTCCTCGGAGAGCAGGTGGTTGGGGACGATGTCGCCGGTCGTCTCGAACCAGAAGACGGACATCTGCGTCAGCACCTTCCCCTTGTCGGGGATCGCGGTCGGCATCACCACGTCGTAGATGGAGATTCGGTCGGAGGCGACCATCAGCAGGTCGTCCCCCCACTCATAGATCTCCCGGACCTTCCCGGAGGAATGAAGCTTCAAATCAGCAATGGCAGGCATAGGCCCGATGCTAGCTGGACAGCGGGTCGGCTTCTCGCGCGGGTGGCGCGGGGGAGGGGCCGAGAACGGAGCCGCCGCACCGCCCGCAGGCCCCTCCCCCGCGACAGGACCCGCGCGCCGGAGTCTGCGACTCTATGCCCGTGACCCTTCCCCCTAGCCCGAACAGCTCTTCGCTGATGCAGACTTTGCGCTGGGCGTTCCGCCCGTTGCCCTTCATGCAGCAATGCCGGGAGCGCTACGGCGACAGCTTCAGCGTCAGATTCCTCGGCTTTGAGCGCCCGATGGTGTTGATCTCCGACCCGGCGGCAATCAAGTCCCTGTACACGGAGCGCTCGCACGGGCTGCCGCCCGGGCGGGACATCATCCTCAAGCCGATCCTCGGCGCCCGCTCGCTGCTGCTGTTGGAGGGCACCGACCACCTCGCCCACCGCAGATTGATGTTGCCCGCCTTCCACGGTGAGCGGATGCGCTCCTATGGGCCGATCATGGAGGAGATCGTCGACGCCGAGATCGACTCCTGGCGATTGGGGGAGGAGTTCGCGATCCATCCCCGCATGCAGGCGATCACCCTTGAGGTGATCCTGCGCGTGGTCTTCGGCGTATCTGAAGGCCCGCGTCTGGAACGCCTGCGCCCCCTGCTCACAAACGTCTTGGAGGAGACCGGCTCGCCCACCGCTCAGCTGATCGGCTTGGCGACGCGGCGCTTCGGCGGAAGACCCTGGGCCAAATTCGAGGGTCGGTTGAGAGAGGTCGACGACCTGCTCTACGCAGAGATCGCCGAGCGGCGTGCCGAAGGGGGCCTGGAGGAGCGCGACGACATCCTCTCGGTGTTGATGGGCGCTCGCTTCGAGGACGGCGGTGAGATGACCGACACCGATCTGCGCGACCAGCTGATGACCCTGCTGCTCGCTGGCCACGAGACGACCGCGACGGCGCTGGCCTGGAGCTTCGATCTGCTGCTTCGCCACCCGCGTGAGCTGGGCCTGTTGCGGGACTCGCTGGAGGCGGGCGAGGAGGACTACCTGCGGGCGACGATCTCCGAATCGCTGCGCCTGCGCCCGGTGGTTCCGCTCGCGGGTCGCCGGCTCGCCAAGGAGTTGAGCGTTGACGGCCTGACCCTGCCGGCCGGCACCGACGTCACCCCGGCGATCTGGCTCGCCCACACCCGCCCCGACGTCTATCCCGAGCCGTTCGCCTTCCGCCCCGAGCGCTTCCTCGAGGATGCGCCTGACACCTACGCCTGGGTGCCGTTCGGCGGTGGAGTCCGCCGTTGCATCGGCGCCGCTTTCGCCGAGTTCGAGATGCGAGTAGTCCTGCGCGAGGTGCTGACTCGCTGCGAGCTGCATAAGGCGAACCCGGCGCCGGAGACGATCAGTCGCCGCAACATCACCCTTTCCCCCAAGGACGGAACTCCAGTCGTAGTAACCGCCCGCCGCCCGTCCCCTGAGCGCGAGCCGATCGCCGCTTAACGCGACTCGGGGTGTTCGCTCGCCCAGCGGGCGATGACGCTGGAGCCGGAGATCACTTCGCCGTCCCCAAGGACGAGGATCGGCACCTCGTTGGTGCCGCTCAACTCCCGCACTTCAGCTCGGTCGTCGTCGCGGCTGCCCCAAGTCAAGGGCACCATTCGGTAGCCGCCGACCGTCTTGATCTCGTACTCGTATCCCGCTGCGTCGAGCGCCTTTGCCGCCTTTGCGCAAGGGTGCAGCGCGGCCGGTCCACGTTTCTTCTGCGCGCAGGTGTAGAGAATCATCGGCGCAACCGTATCCGCTTCCGCTGCGACTTATCTACGTATGTCAGGGATAAGTCGCAGCGGAACGGTCAGCGGAGGGATTCGAGGCGCTCGAAGACCGAGGGGACGTGCGTGAGGTAGGCGTTGTAGTCGAAGACCGCGTCGAGGTCGAGGTCCGGGGCCGCCGCGCCCAACAGCTCGCGGAAATGGGTCCCCGTGTCCCAGGCTCTCTGGGCGTTTTCCTGGACCACGCGGTAGGCGTCGTCGCGGGTCATTCCCGACTCGACCAGATGCGGTCAGGGCGCGCTGGCTGAAGAGCGCGCCGTGGGTCAGCTCCAGGTTTTCCTTCATCCGGTCTTCGCGGATTGTCATCCCGGAGGCGACGCCGGTGGCCAGGTGCTGCATGTAGTCGAGGCCGATCGTCGCGTCGGGGAGGATCACTCGCTCGGCGCCTGAGTGGGAGATGTCGCGCTCATGCCAGAGAGCGACGTTCTCGAGGCCCGTTTGCGCGTATCCGCGCAGAACGCGAGCGAGGCCGGTGATCCGCTCGGTGCGGATCGGGTTGCGCTTGTGCGGCATCGCCGAGGAGCCCTTCTGGCCCGCGCCGAACGGCTCCTCCACCTCGCGCACCTCGGTGCGTTGCAGGTTGCGAACCTCGGTCGCGAAGCGCTCCAGCCCGGCGCCGGCGATCGCGATCGCCGAGGTCAGCGCCGCGTGGCGGTCGCGCGGGATCACCTGGGTGGCGACCTCTTCGCGTTGCAGTCCGAGGCGCTCCATTACCCGCGCTTCGACGCTAGGTGGGATCGACGCGTAGGTGCCGACGGCGCCGGAGAGCTTGCCGACGGCGAGCCGGTCGAAGGCGTCTTTGAGCCGGGACAGGTTGCGGTCCGCCTCGAAGGCGAAGCCGGCGAGGCGCAGGCCGAACGTCGTCGGCTCGGCGTGGACGCCGTGCGTGCGACCGACGCAGAGGGTGTCGCGGTGCTCAAGTGCCCGCGCTACCAGCGCGTCGCGGTAGGCACGCGCGCCGGCAAGGACGATCTCACCGGCTGCCCGCAGCTGCAGCGCCAGCGCCGTGTCGAGCACGTCGGAGGAGGTGAGCCCGTAGTGGACCCAGCGCCCGTGCTCGCCGACCGACTCCGCCACCACATCGACGAACGCGGCGACGTCGTGGTCGGTGACCTTCTCCCGCTCGTTCACCGCTTCGACCGTGAAGGCGGCGTTGGCCCGCGCATCAACAGCAGCTTCCTTAGGGACGACTCCCTCTTCGGCCCACGCCTCGGTTGCCGCCAGTTCCACCTCCAGCCAGCACTCCAGCTTTCGCTGGGGAGACCAAACCTCGCCGATCTCCTGGCGCGTGTAGCGGGGGATCACGCGTTGATTATCCGTGCCGCGAGGATGCCTGCGTTCTTCGCCCCGTCGATCGCTACGCAGGCCACCGGAATCCCGGGCGGCATTTGCACCGCGGAGAGCAGGGCGTCGAGGCCACCGAGGCTCTTGCCGAGGATTGGCACGCCGATCACGGGAAGGTCGGTGTGGGCGGACGCCACGCCGGGCAGTGCCGCCGACATCCCGGCTCCGGCGATGATCACCTTCAGCCCCCGCATCCTCGCGTTAAGGCAGTACTCGCGCACCATCTCCGGGTCGCGGTGGGCACTCATCACGCGGACCTCGGAGCGAATGCCGGCCTCTTCGAGCGCTTTCGCGGCGGGCAGCATCTTTTCCATGTCGTTCTTCGAGCCCATGATGATGCCGACCAATGGGGTCTCGGCATCGATCTCTTCCAAGGCCTCCTCGACCTGGGGCATCGTCTCCTGGCTGGGCTGCGGCTCTTCTGAGATCTCGTTCATCTCTTCCTCTCTGGCTGGTCTAGCTTGGAATTCGCACGGCGGCGCGCGTGGCGATATCTGTCCGCATCTGCATTCCATCGAAGGAGATCCGGCTCGCGGCATCGTATGCACGATCGCGCGCCTCGGTCGGGGTCGTCCCCAGCGCCGTCACGTTGAGAACTCGACCTCCCGCGGTGACGATTCCCCCATTGCGCTCCGCCGTCCCGGCGTGGGTTAGCTCGGCCAACGCGGCCGCGGAGTCGAGCCCCTGGATCGCGTCTCCCTTCGACGAGGACTCCGGGTATCCGGCGGAGGCCAACACCAGGGTCACCGCCCACTCGTCGGAGAACTCGGCGCTAGCTCCCGCCAGGCCGCCGGGCTCTCGCGCCGCCAGGCAGAGGTCGACAAGATCCGAGCGCAGTCGCGGCAGCACCGCCTGCGTCTCGGGGTCGCCGAAGCGGGTATTGAACTCAAGCACCTTGACCCCCTCCGGCCCGATCATCAGCCCTGCGTAGAGGACTCCGTGAAAGGGAGTGCCGCGCCGCGCCATCGCCTCGACGATCGGCCGGTGAACCGCCTCGACGATCTCCTCCACCTCAGCCGGGCCGAAGCTCGGCACCGGCGAGTAGCTGCCCATGCCGCCCGTGTTCGGCCCTTTGTCGCCGTCGAAGATTCGCTTGTAGTCCTGGGCCGGCGCCAGCGGCACCACGTTCTCCCCGTCGCAGAGCGCCAGCAGCGACAGCTCTTCCCCTTCGAGGAATTCCTCCAGGACCACTGTCGTCTCGCCGAAGCGCCGCTCGGTGAAGAAGACGTCAACCGCCTCGCGCGCCTCCTCCTCGCTTGCGCAGAGGATCACTCCCTTGCCCGCCGCCAGACCGTCAGCCTTCAGCACCGCCGGGTAATCGGAGGCGGCGAGCTGCTCCAGCGCTTCCTCGCGGCTGCGCAGCAGCACGTGCGACGCGGTCGGCACGCCGGCTTCCTTCATCAACTCCTTGGCGAAAGCCTTCGATCCCTCCAGCTCCGCCGCCGCGGCGCTCGGACCGAAAGCCGCGATCCCAATGTCCTCGAGCGCGTCGACCGCGCCGGCGACCAGCGCCGCCTCTGGCCCGATCACGACCAAATCGACTGCCCGCTCCTTCGCCGCGGCGACGATCGCCCCGACGTCTTCGACGCCAACCTCCGGCAGGCACTCGGCGTCGGCCGCGATTCCCGCGTTGCCCGGCGCGCAGAGCAGCTCCGGGGAGTGGGCCGAGCGCCCCAGCGCGCGCACGATCGCGTGCTCGCGCCCTCCCCCGCCGACGACCAGGACCTTCACCCGATGCCCTTAGAGCGAGCCCGCTAGGACGTCCGCTGACATCGCTGTAAGCGTCTGACTGGTCATCGTCCCTCGCGAGCCCAACTCGACCGAAACTTTGGCCATCGTCTGCTCGTCCGGGGCCTCAATGATCGTCACGAAGTCGTACTGCCCGAGCGTTGCGTACTGGGCGACGACCTTCGCCCCAATCTGCTCGACCTCCTTGTTCACCTCGGAAACCCGTCCCGGATTGTTCTTAAGCGTCCTTACGCCGTCGGCGGTGAGGTTGGTCAACATCACATAAGTAGGCATATACCTCTCCTCTCGAGGATGGAAATAACAAGATAGTCGTCGATGGGGGAGGTTAGGCCTGGTGAGATCGGCGAGGCGCTGCCGAGATCGCCTGGTCCAACCTCAGCCGTCGTAACCGGCGTGAACGTGATCGCAGTGGTCCGACCTGGCGAAGGCCGGACCGGACCCGTCGAGGTCGAAGCAATAGATCAGCTCGGTTGGGCGCGCCGGGTCGGGGAGGTAGGCGAGGACGCGTCCCAGCTCGGCGCAAGGCGCGGTCGTCGAAGTGTCGGTGCAAGGGACCCCGTCCACCGCGGCGATGTCCATCGCTCGGCCGAAGTAGTGATTGGAGACGTTGCCCTCGACCGTGAGCTTGGAGTGGTCGGAGCGCAGGGCGGAGATCGTGATCTGGTGATTCTGCGTGATCGCGCCCAGCAGGCCGACGATTCGCGGGTCGATCGATCCGGTGTCGAGGTCCTGTTTCTCCAGGTCGTTGGAGAGCGTCAGGTTGTCCCACTTGATCGGCGCCATCACCGCGTTGGGCAGGGCCAGCTCCCAGTCGACCAGCTCGACTCTGCATTGGCCCTTCAAGCGGTCGGCATCGGCCAGCACGGCTTGCACGTACCAGGAGGCCTGGTTGTGGGTGAAGATTCCGGCGCGCAGCCCTCCGCGAGACCAGATCAGGCGGGCCAGTGTCGCCGCCGAGTCGTCGGGGTCGGCGTGGCGCATGCGCCCGTCTCCGTCGCCGTCGACCGAGTAGCGCTGCCATTCCATTCCATCGAGTCCGAGTGGGCCGGTTCTTTCCAGTTGGCCCGGGGTCATCCCGCGGCCGAAGTTCGACTCGAGGCGCGCCACCGCCGCCAGCGCCCAGACGCCACGCCGGCCGAGGTCGTAGCGACCGGCCGCCGACTCGAAGGCGTTCATGTACTCGACCGGCACCTGTCCGCGCCAGGCCTTCCCGGGGTTGCAGCTCAACACCCGTTGTTTCGGCGTCAGCGCGAAGGCATCGGCGACCGCGCCGCCCAGCGAGCCGTAACAAGCGGCGTGGGAGAGGACATCGGCGACGTACCAGTCAGCGTGGTTGTAGGAGAAGATCGCTCCCGCCGTGTCGCTCGGCATTCCCGAGGCGCTGAGGTAGTTGGCCGCGGCATGGATCGCGTCCTCGGGGTTGTAGGGGTCGCGGACGCCGTCGCCATTCGCGTCGACGCCGTAGGAGTCCCAGGTTGAAGGCATGAACTGCATCCATCCCATTGCGCCCGCCGAGGAGATGTTGAGGTTGGTGCCGAATGCGGTTTCGATCCGGTTGATCGCCGCCAGCACGCTGGGCCCCTGCGGGCCGAGGCCGTAGGCGGCAGAGGCCTCTTGGTAGATCGGCAGCAGCACCGGCGGAACGTCGGTCGGCGCGCAGGTCGCGGCGGGCACCGATGGGAGGACGAATCCAGGCGCGGGTGAAGTGGTGGAAGGGGCGGGAACCGCTCCGGCGCCGGGAGAGGGCTTCGGCGCCGCGTTCTCATCCCCATTGCCGACGGAGGTTCCGCCACTGGGTTTTGGCTCCGCCGGGGGGGCGACGATGGAAGCGCCCTGCTGAACGGGGGCGGGCGCAGGCGCCGCGGTCTGGCTCGCTGGTTGCGCGGGGGTCGGCGTCTCCGCCAGCGCGCTCGGCACGACCAGCGCCAAAAGCGCCGTCGCAGCAGCCAAAACCCCCCTCGGTCCCTTCATCAGCCCCTCACGTTAGTGACTGACCAGCTGTCTTTGTTTCTTTTTAGATCGAGTCGCAATTCGCTTGTCACTCCCACGCGTAGGAGCGAGACGCTCACCGTGTACGTTCTCCCGCGTCGCGGGCCTGGGACTATGTTCAACACCTTGGCCTTAGGGACCTTCGCGTTGCCCGGAAGTTGCGGTGGGCGATCGGCCAGGGATTTGGCCAGTTGCGGCGTCGCCGTCTCGCTGAATGTCCGCTTCGCTCTGCCGCTCCCCTCGCCGATTTCATAAAGGACGAAGGCCTCGGCGAAGCGGCGGGCGGTTTTCATCGCCTCCGGTCCAGCGGGCACCGGTCTCTCCTTTTCCGTTCTGGAAGTCGAAGTGCCGCTACCGCTGTTCGCGGCTGTGTCGGCGGTTGTCGTCGCTCCATCCACTCTCTCCTTGGGGATGAACACGGGGGCCGCCCCCTGTAACTCCGGTTTGGCTGGGGTATCGGTGGGCTGATTGTCGAAGGGCAGTCCCGCCGAGACAGGGGTGACCGAGCCGGTTTGCGCGGACGATTCCGACTCCGCCACCCGATCTCCCCAGCGACGCGCCGACCGCCACCGCGCCTACAGCGAGCACCGCGACGGCAACCAGCGCCGCTACACGCGCTGGAGCGCTCCACTCGGCCCCGCGTTCCCGAAGCGGCCAGACCACCCCGCGCTCGAAGGCCCAGGTCACCCGCTCGAACGGCCAGCGAACCACGTCGAAAACCCCGCCCGCCGCGTCTCCGGCCCGATCTCGCACAGCCCATCCCGCGTCGGCGAGGGTGGCGCGGAATCGCGCTGGCATGCGGGTCTCTTCGAGCATAGGTCTGAATTGTGCGCTAATCGTCGTCTCGGCTCAAATTAGAAAGTGCTTTACGCAACTTGAGTATGCACGCCGAACGCAAGCTCTCCGCCTTCGGCGTCGACCTGCACGACATCTCCTTCGCGGAACTCGCCCTCGAGCAGTTTCAGCGCCAGTCTGTCGACCAGCTGCCTCTGGATCACTCGCTTCAGCGGCCGCGCGCCGTAAGTCGGGTCGTAGCCGAGGTTGCCCAGAAGCCCCCGCGCGTCATCGCTCAACTCGACCTCGATCCCGCGCTCGCGCACGCGGTCGATGAGCTGGTCGACCTGCAGCTCGACGATGCGGCCGATGTCCTCCTTGGAGAGCCGGTGGAAGATCACCGTGTCGTCGATCCGGTTGAGGAACTCGGGCTTGAAGGTCGAGGCGAGCACCTCCTCGATCTGTTCTCGGATTTTTTCGTCAACCGACTCGGCGACGATCCGGTCGGACCCGACATTTGAGGTCATGATCAGCACCGTGTTGGTGAAGCTGACCGTGCGCCCCTGGCCGTCGGTGAGGCGGCCGTCGTCCATGATCTGCAGCAGCGTGTTGAAGACGTCGGGGTGGGCCTTCTCGATCTCGTCGAGCAGCACCACCGCGTAGGGGCGCCGGCGCACCGCCTCGGTCAGCTGGCCTCCCTCCTCGTAGCCGACATAGCCGGGAGGGGCGCCGATCAGTCGCGCCACCGTGTGCTTCTCCATGTACTCGGACATGTCAAGACGGACGATCGCTTGCTCGGAGTCGAACATGAACTCCGCCAGGGCCTTGGCCAGCTCGGTCTTGCCGACGCCGGTCGGCCCGAGGAAGAGGAAGGAGCCGATCGGCCGGTCGGGGTCGGAGAGGCCGGCGCGGGAGCGGCGCAGCGCGTTGGAGACAGCGGCGATCGCCTCGTCCTGGCCGATCACCCGCTCGTGCAGGCGCTCCTCCATCTGGATCAGCTTCTCGACCTCACCCTCGATCAGCCGGCTGACCGGGATGCCGGTCCACTTGGCGACGACCTCGGCGACGTCCTCCTCGGTTACCTCCTCGGTCAGCATCGTGCTGCCCGCGGCGTGGAGCTCGGCGAGCCTCGCCTCCTGCTCCGCGACGGTCTTCTCCAGCTCCGGAATCTCGCCGTAGCGCAGCTTCGCGGCCCCTTCCAGGTCGGCGTCGCGCTCGGCCCGCTCGGCTTTGCGGCCTGCTTCTTCGAGCTGCGCCTTGGCCCCCTTAATCGCGTCGATCGCATTCTTCTCGTTCTGCCAGCGCGCCTTCATCTCCGCGGAGCTTTCGCGCAGCTCGGCCAGCTCCGCGTCGAGCGCCTCCAGCCGCGCCTTCGAGGCGTCGTCGGTCTCCTTCTTCAACGCCTCTCGCTCGATCTCCAGTTGCTGGACGCGTCGCTCGACCTCGTCAATCTCGGTCGGCATCGAGTCGATCTCGATCTTCAGCCGCGAGGCCGCTTCGTCGATCAGGTCAATCGCCTTGTCGGGCAGGAAGCGGTCGGCGATGTAGCGCTCCGAAAGGGTGGCCGCGGCGACGATCGCCGAGTCGGCGATCCGCACCCCGTGGTGAACCTCGTAGCGCTCCTTCAGCCCGCGCAGGATCGCGATCGTGTCGGGGATGTCCGGCTCGCCGACGAGCACCGGTTGAAAGCGCCGCTCCAACGCCGCGTCCTTTTCGATGTGCACCCGGTACTCGTCAAGGGTCGTCGCCCCGACTGCACGCAGTTCGCCGCGGGCCAGCATCGGCTTCAGCAGATTGGCCGCATCGACGGCGCCCTCGGCGGCGCCGGCACCGACGATCGTGTGCAACTCGTCGAGGAAAAGGACGATCTGTCCCTCGGCGTCCTGCACCTCGGAGAGCACCGCCTTCAGCCGCTCCTCGAACTCGCCGCGGTATTTCGAGCCGGCCAGCAGCGAGCCGATGTCGAGCGCGATCACGCGGCGGTCGCGGAGGCTCTCGGGCACGTCGCCGCCGACGATCCGCTGTGCCAACCCTTCGACGATTGCCGTCTTGCCGACGCCGGGGTCGCCGATCAGCACCGGGTTGTTCTTGGTGCGGCGGGAGAGGACCTGGATCACGCGGCGGATCTCCTCGTCGCGCCCGATCACCGGGTCGAGCTTTCCGCTCTCCGCCTCCGCGGTCAGATCGCGGCCGAATTTCTCCAACGCCTGCACGCTGTCCTCCGGGTTGGGCGAGGTCACTTTGTGTGGGCCGCGCACCTCGGCGATCGCTTTCTCCAGGGAGCCGCGATCCGGGAGCAGGTCGCCGACTCCCGAGTCGGCGCCGGTCAGCGCGAGCAGGAGGTGCTCGGTGGAGATGTACTCGTCGCCGAGCTTCGCCATCTCGCTCTCGGCCTCCTGGAGGACCTTGACCAGGGTCGAAGAGGGGCGAACGTCGGTCGCCTCGCTCAGCTTCGGTAGGTCTTCCACCGCCTGCACCGCCCGGGCGGTGATCGCTCCGGCGTCGCTGCCGAGCTTCTGCAAAATCGGCACGACAAGGCCGTCCTCCTGGCGCAGCAGGGTGACCAATAGATGGGCTGGAACAACTTCGGAGTTGCGCCGCTCGGCGGCCAGCTGCTGCGCAGTGGCGACCGCCTCCTGGGACTTAAGCGTGAACCTGTCAGGTTGCATCGGCGCCGCCTTGCCTCACCTGTTGCTGCAACTCCGCGGCCCGCCGCCGCATCCGCGCCAGCTCGGCTCGCATCCGCTCCACCCGCTCCTCCATCGCCAGCACCGCCTCGACTCCGGCCAGGTTCAGCCCCTCCTCCGAGGTCATCTGCTGAATCCGCCGCAGCCGTTCGACGTCGCGCTGGGAGTAAAGCCGCGTGTTCTTCGGCGAGCGCTTCGGCTCGATCAGACCCCGCGCCTCGTAGATCCGCAAGGTCTGGGGATGCATGTGCGCCAGCTCGGCGGCGACCGAGATCATGAAGACGCCACGCTCCTCGTCCAGCGTCGCCTCGACCCGCCGGGTAACCCGTCGCGCGCTCACAGGCAAACCGCCGCTTTGGACTTTGTGGTTGCCATAGGCCCCAAAAACTCAACAGCGCTCATCTGGCCGCCCTTCTCAGCAGCGCGGCGCGGGGGTTGGAGCCGTTGAAAGTCGCGGCCAGCTTCTCCGCGGCCTCTCTCTGCTCCTCGCTCAGTCTCTTGGGGACCTCGATCTCCAGCCTGTAGCGGATGTCGCCCTCTGCCGCCCTTCGGCTTCGGCGCCCCCTCGCCTCTCAGTCGCTGGACGGTCCCGTGTCTGGTTCCGGCGCGCGACCTTGATCTTCTTCGTCCCCTCCAGGGTCGGCACCTCGATCGTCGCCCCGCGCAGCGCTTCGGGAATCGTGATCGGCACCGTCACCTCGAGGTTGCCGCCGCCGAGGCGCCTGAAGATGGGGGAGGGAGCGACGCGCGTGATCACGTAGAGATCGCCGGGGCCGCCCGGCCCCTCCTCGCCCTTACCGGCGAGGCGGATTCGCGCCCCATCCTTCACTCCGGCCGGGATGTTCGCCTCTGAAGCGCTTGCCTTCCGCTCCGGCAACGGCTCACCTGCGTGCCCCTGATTGCCTGGTCGAAGCTCAGTCGCGCCTCGGTCTCAAGATCGCGTCCACGCGGCTGAGGCCATCCCCGTGGCCCGCCGCCACGCGCCCGCCGCCGAACATCGAGAAGAGGTCGCCGAGATCGACGAAGCCGCCACCGCCGCCGGGCGGTGCGGTGAACGGGCCACGCCCGCCTCCGCCGAATCCCGCGAACCCTCCCCCCGCGTCGTACTCCTCGCGCTTGGCCCGATCGGAGAGCGTGTCGTAGGCCCCCTGAACCTCCTTGAACTTCTCCTCCGCATCCGGATTGTCCGGGTTGCGGTCCGGGTGGTATCTCCGGGCGAGGCTGCGGTACGCCTTCTTGATCTCGTCGTCCGACGCCTTTCTCGAGACGCCCAGGACTTTGTAGAGATCTTCAGCCACTGCTCCCCTTACTCCGCCACCACCACGCGCGCCGGCCGGAGCAGCTGCTCGCCGAGGCGGTAGCCCTTTTGCATCGTCTCGACGACGACACCCGACTCGGTCCCGTCTGAGGCCACGGTTGAGAGCGCCTCATGCACAGAGGGATCGAACCTCTCTCCTCTTGGGTCGACAGCTTCGATGCCATGCCGTTGCAAGGTCTCGCGCAAGCTGCGGAAAACGAGAAGCACCCCATGTGACAACCCGTCTGGCGAGTCTCCCTCGGGGTCCAGTCCGGCGGCCTCAAGCGCCCGCTCCAAATCGTCAAGGACCGGCACAACATCCCGCGCAAGCTCCCCCTTTCCGCGAGCACCAGCGGCCTGAACCTCACCCGTCATCCGCTTCCGAAAATTCTCAAAATCAGCTTTCGTCCGCTTGGCGAGATCGAGGTAGTCATCCCGCTCGCGCTGGGCGTCAGCCAGCAGCGCATCGAAGTCCCGCTCGACCTGATCGGCTTCCCCCGGGTGCACGGAGGGGGAGGAGGCCCGCGGCCCCGACAGGACCCGCGGGTCTGTCCCTCGTCGTCCTGGGCGAACGTCACTTGTCGTCCTCACCCTCATCGACCACTTCCGCATCGACAACTTCCTCATCGTCAGAAGAGGCCCCGTCGGACGAGGCGCCCTCCGCCTGCGCCGCCGCGTAGATCTGCTCGGACACTTTCTGGAACGCCGCGTTCAGCGCCTCGGTCTTTGAGCCGATCTCCTCGGCGCTCTCGGAACCGAGCGATTCGCGCACCTCTTTAATCGCGGCTTCAATCTCCTCCTTGGAGGACTCGTCGACTCTGTCTCCCAGCTCCTCGAGCTGCCTCTCGGATTGGTAGGCGGCGTTCTCGGCGATGTTGCGCGCCTCGGCGAGATCGCGCTGCACCCGGTCCTCATCGGCGTGCGCTTCGGCGTCGGAGACCATGCTTTGGATCTCCTCATCGGAGAGGCCTGAGCCGGATTTGATCTCGATTTTCTGCTCTTTGCCGGTGCCGAGATCTCTCGCGGTGACGTGCAGGATGCCGTTGGCGTCGATGTCGAAGGTGACCTCGATCTGGGGCAGTCCCCGCGGCGCCGGGGGAATCCCGGTCAGCTGGAACTTGCCCAGGCTCTTATTCCCCGAGGCCATCTCACGCTCGCCCTGGAGGACGTGGATCTCGACCGAGGGTTGGTTGTCCTCGGCGGTCGAGAAGGTCTCCGACTTCTTCGTCGGGATCGTCGTGTTGCGCTCGATCAGCTTCGTCATCACGCTGCCTTTGGTCTCGATGCCAAGGGTCAGCGGGGTGACGTCGAGCAGCAGCACGTCCTTGACGTCGCCGGCCAGCACACCCGCCTGGATCCCGGCGCCGACCGCGACCACCTCGTCGGGGTTGACCCCTTGGTGTGGGTCTTTCCCGGTCAACTCCTTAACTCGCTCGCGCACCGCGGGCATCCGGGTCATCCCGCCGACCAGGACCACGTGGTCGATCGAGGCATCAGCGTCGTCGAGGGCGCGTTTCACGGGCCCGACGATCCGCTCCAGTAGATCGGCGGTCAGCTCATTCAGCTTCGAGCGGCTGAGTTTCATGTCGAGGTGCTTGGGCTGCCCCTCGACCGCGGTGATGAAGGGCAGGTTGATCTGCGTCTCCTGCGTTGAGGAGAGCTCGATCTTTGCCTTCTCCGCCGCCTCGTAGAGGCGCTGCAGCGAGTTCTTGTCGGCCGCCAGGTCAACGCCCTGGTCTTTCTTGAATTCGGCGACCAGCCACTCGACGATCGCCTTGTCCCAGTTGTCGCCGCCGAGGTGATTGTCCCCGGCGGTCGCCTTCACTTCGAAGACGCCGTCGCCGATTTCCAAGACCGAGACGTCGAAGGTGCCGCCGCCGAGGTCGAAGACGAGGATCGTGTGGTCGGCTTTCTCTTTGTCGAGGCCGTAGGCGAGAGAGGCGGCCGTCGGTTCGTTGATGATCCGCTTCACCTCGAGGCCGGCGATCTTGCCGGCGTCCTTGGTCGCCTGGCGCTGGTCGTCGTTGAAGTAGGCGGGGACGGTGATCACCGCGCTGTCGACCGTCTCGCCCAGCTTCGCTTCGGCGTCGGCTTTCAGCTTCTGCAGGATCATCGCGCTGATCTCCGGCGGGCTGTACTGCTTGCCGCGCGCATCGATCCGCACGTCGCCGTTCGGGCCGGCTTCGACCTCGTAGGGGACGATCGTCTCCTCCTCTTTTACCTCGGCCTCCTTGCGGCCCATGAACCGCTTGATCGAGAAGATCGTGTTCTCGGGGTTCATTACCGCCTGGCGCTTCGCAACCGTGCCCACCAGTCGCTCGCCGCCTTCGGTGAAAGCGACCACGGACGGCGTCGTCCGCCCTCCCTCGGCGTTCTCCAAAACAGTCGGCTCGCCGCCCTCCATCACGGCGACGCATGAATTGGTCGTGCCCAGGTCGATGCCAATCGTCTTGCCCACTTGTTGCGTACCTCCAGGGGTTTCGTTAACTAAGCCTAAGAAATCTAAGTGTCAGTATGGCAGATTATCCTGGTTGCGCAACCACGGCATGCGTATAGTGAGACTGCGGGCAGGGGAAGAAAGGAATCACTTTGATTCAGCGCCCGCGCCGTTCGACTCGCAGAGTCGCCCTACTCACCCTTGCTTTCACGCTGATCCTCGGCCTCATCGCCGGCTCGGCACTCGCCAAGAGGCCTGCCTCTAACAGAGGTAAGTCCAAGGCCAAGGTCGTCAACGTGATGACCCGCAACCTCTACCTCGGTGCCGATCTTACGCCCGCGATCGAAGCGCCCAGCCTCGGCGACTTCATCGAAGCGAACGGCAGAGTCCTGCGCGACGTCACAGCAAACAACTTCCCCGTGCGCGCCAAGGGACTGGCGAAGGAGATCCTCAAGAAGAAGCCGGACCTCGTTGGACTTCAGGAGGTGGCCCTGTGGCGAACGGCGCCCCCGAGTCTGGCTCCCGTCCTCTCCAATGAGGGCCCGACCGCCACGACGGTCCGCTACGACTACCTTCAGCTCCTTCTCTCCCAACTCAACAAGGGCAACAAGGGCAAGGGAAGAGGTAGAGGCAAAGCCCAGTACCGAGTGGTCGTCTCCCAGGACGAGTTCGACTTCGAAGCGCCGGCCGACGAGAACGGTGTCGCCGGCGACGGGCCCGCCGGAACGCTCACCAACGCCGAGATCAACGGCCGCTTGACGATGCGTGACGTGATCCTCGCCCGAGTCGGCGCCGGAGTCACGACCAAGAAGCCGAGAGGCGGGAACTTCTCCAGCCTGCTCGTTCAGAGAGTCTCGTTGGTCGACGTGACCGTGAGACGCGGCTGGACTTCCGTCGACGCCAAGGTCCGCGGCAGCAAGTTGTTCCACTTCGTCAACACGCACTTGGAGGCGTTCGACAGCAGAGCCCAGGTACCCAGCATCCGCGCCCTGCAGGCCGGCGAGCTGGTCGCTCCGGGCGGCCCGGCGACGAGCAAGCTGCCGGTCGTCCTCGTCGGCGATCTCAACTCCGATGACGACACCGTTGACGCCGGTGACCAACAGGCCTACCGACCATGACCGCGGCCGGGATGCGGGAGCGGAGCACGAATAGACCGCTCAGCTGCTGCATCAACTCCAGCCTGCTCGCGGTCGGCGCCGGCGGCAGCGTCGCCGACTTCGACCACCAGGTCGATCACATCATGACCCGGGACGCCGAAGAAGGTGAAGCTGAAGGCTTCGTCGGTGACCGGCCGCCAGCCGGTCAACGGGTTCTGGGACTCAGACCACGCCGGACTGTTCAGTTCGCTGAAGCTCTTGCGCTAGCCGCGGCCGGCGGTCTGAGCGACGAACTCGGCCACTTCCTGGGCCTGCGCGCCGGTGAGGATGCCGGCCGGCATGCGGCCCGGGGTGGTGCTGCTGTCGACGCCCTCGTCGACCGCGTTTAGAACGCGGCCCTTCGTTGCTTCGATCGTCTGCTCGGCGGAGCTGCCACTGGGCGGGCCGTTCGGCGCCAGCAGGACGTCGAGGTTCGGCGCATAGTTGCCGTCGCTGCCGGCGGCGTAGAGCGTGTGGCAGTTGCCGCAGTTGGTCTGGAAGAGGGTCTGGCCGGTCTTGAGACTGGCCGCCACGTCTTGGGCGCCGGTCTCGGCGTCGCCGTCCGAGCGGAAGGCGAGCCAGGGGATGAGGACCGCGAGGAAAACGACCAGCAGCCCGAAGATGACAAAGGTCTTCTTTCTCATTTGCCGCGGGCACGGTACCAGGGACACATACGGCGCAGCTCGCACTCCCCGCATCGGGGTTTGGGACGGCAGACCTCGCGGCCGTGGCGGATCAGGTTCATGTGGAGCTCATAGGCGTCCTCGGGATCGACGATCTCCAGCATCTCGTCGTGGGCGCGCTCGAAGGAAGCTCCCGCATGGAAGAGCCCCAGGCGTCCGCCGACGCGGTAGATGTGGACGTCGACCGGGATCTCCGGGATCCCCCAGGTGAAGATCAGCACGCAGGCCGCAGTTTTACGGCCGACTCCGGGAAGCGAGAGCAGGAAGTTGAGCGATTCTTCGCGCGGTGCGGTCTCGGTCCAGTCGAGGTCAGGGTGCTCGCCGAGCCGCTCCAGGATCGCTTGGATCCGCGGCGCCTTCTGTCTCGATAGGCCGCCGACGCGAATCGTCTCCTCGAGTTCGTCGACGGGCGCGTCGCGGACCTCCTCCCAGGTCGGGTAGCGCTCTCGCAGCGCCGCGAAAGAGCGGTCCCGGTTGCGGTCATTGGTCGCCTGGGAGAGGACCGTCTTGACCAGTTCGGCGATCGGGTGGCCGTGCGGCTCGTTCGTCGGCTGCCCGTACATCTCTCGCAGCCGATCTCGAATCGCCCGCACCCGCCGCTTGTCCGGCCGTCTCCAAGTCATCGCCGGCGGACCCTAGATCAGCGCCATATGGTTCGACCGCATGGCGATCGAGGAAGCGGAGCTGAAGGTCGACGGGGTGAAGGCCTTCTACCGGCGCGTCCCCGGCGACGGAACCCCGGTGGTCTATTGCCACGGCAACCCCACCCACAGCGAGGATTGGCTGCCCTTCATGGAGCGGGGCGGGCCTTCGATAGCGATCGACATGCCCGGTTGGGGACGCTCTGACCGCCCGGATCCCACCCGATTCGACTACTCGATGCATGGCCTTTCGGCTTTCCTGGAACGGTGCTTGGACGAGCTGGGAATTGGGCAGCGCAAGCTGGCCGTCCATGACTGGGGAGCGCTGGCGCTTATCGGCGTCCAGCGGCGGCCACATCTGATCGAGAAGCTGGTGGTGATCGACGCGGTTCCCCTCTTGCCGGGCTACCGCTGGCACTGGATAGCGCAGCTATGGCGGCGCCGCCCGATTGGGGAGATTCTCAACGCGTCCACGAGACGGTCGGCATTCGGATTGCTCATGCGCCAGGCTCGCGGCGACCGCAAGGCGATGCCGCCGGAGTTCCTCGACATGATTTGGAGCCACTGGGACAAGGGAACCCGGCGCGCGGTGCTCGAGCTCTACCGCGATGCCGACCCCGACCGCCTCGCCGCGGCCGGCGAAGACCTGGGGAGGCTCACTTGTCCCGCGCTCGTCCTCTGGGGCGACCGCGATCCCTATCTTCCGACCCGATTCGGTCAGGCCTACGCCCGGGCGCTCCCCAACGCCCAGCTCGAAATCTTCGCCGCCGCCGGCCACTGGCCTTGGGTCGAGGATCCTTCAGTCGTCGACCGCGTCGTGGACTTCGTCGCTTAGCGTTGCCCCGCGTTAACAGCCGGATTACAATTAACGGCTCGTGTTTCGAGCCATCGATTGGATAGGGGGGAAACTTCCTCAGGGATACGGCGATCTCGCCCGCCAGATTGGCCTGCTCGTCTTGGTCGACCTCGCCTATGAGACTGTCCGCGGCCTCGCCGATGGCCAGCGCGCGGTCGCCTTCGCCAACGGCCAGCGGGTCATCGACTTCGAAAAGGCCACCCACACATTCTTCGAGCCGGGCTTCCAGGCGTTCTTCCTCAGATTCGACTGGCTGATCGACTTCGCCAACCAGGTCTACATGAACAGCCAGTTCGCGGTGGTGATCGCTTTCTTCTTTTGGATCTACATGTTCCACAACGACGCCTATTACTTCGTGCGGAACATGTTCATGGTCTCGATGGGCTTGGCGCTGATCGGCTACTCCCTCTACCCGGCTGCCCCTCCGCGGCTCTATCCCGAGTTCGGCTTCGTCGACACGATCAACGACTTCTCCAGTGTCAACCACGATTCGGCTCTGGCGAAACTCTTCATCAATCCCTATGCGGCGGTGCCGAGCATGCACTGCGCCTTCTCGCTGATGGTCGGCATCACCGCCTCGCGGCTCTCCCGCCACTGGTACACCCGAGCCCTCTGGATCCTGTGGCCGGCCCTGGTGGTCTCCGTAGTCATCGTCACCGCCAACCACTACTGGCTAGACGCCGCCCTAGGAGCCGGAGTAGCCGCCCTTTCAGCTTTTACGGCCCTACAGCTCGCTCGCGCCCGTCCCCACGCCTGGGCCTGGCAGCCTTCCGTCCCTCAGGAAGCCAAGACATAGAAGCCGTCCCGGCAGGGGTGGAGCGTCTTGTACTTTTTCGCTGCAACGGCTCGCGGCAAGCCGGAGACGTTTCTCGAAAAAGTTAAGCGGAACCCCTGCCGGGACGGCTTCTTCCACTAGCCTCACGAGCGATGGAATCGTCGGCCCCCCCGAGGACCCCGCGCGATCGCCGCAACGGCCAGGAGTTTCGCGCCTACGCCCGCGACCGCCTGATCGAGTCCCGGCTCACCCCAAACGCGATCTCGATGGTCGGGTTGGCGGGGAACCTGATCGCCGCCGTGCTGGTCACCCAGCGCCTCTTTTTTCTCGCCGGCGTCGCTTTCATCCTCGGCTCAGTGATGGACACGCTCGACGGGCGCTACTCGCGGATGTCGGGCAAGGGGACGTTGTTCGGCGCCTTTCTCGACTCGACGCTGGATCGAATCGAGGAGGGGATCGTGCTCGCCGCGGTCGCCGGCTATTTCGCCGCTACCGGCGACGATTTCGCCGCCGCGATGTGCGTGGTGGCGGTGCTCGGCTCCCTGATGGTCTCCTACACGCGTGCGCGCGCGGAGGCGCTCGGGGTCGAGTGCAAGGTCGGTTTGGCGACGCGACCGGTGCGGGTGGTGCTACTTTCGATCGGTCTGGTCTTCGCCAAGGGTGCCGGTATCGGGGATTTCTCGTTGCTGGCGCCGTCGATCTACGTGATCGCCGGGCTGACCATCATCACTGTGATCCAGCGTGTATGGCATGTTCGAAACGAGCTATCGGGCGAGGCCTCCGGCCCGTCTTGACCTGTAACCAGTCCGGGCGCCGGGTGTGCTTTGCCATCCCAGCCCGCGAGGAAGGACTTCGAATTTAATGAGTGAGAGCAACGGAGCAAGCAACGGCGCCCCCCGCGCGGACGAAAAGGTCCGCGTCGCGATCGTAGGCGTCGGCAACTGCGCCAACTCCTTCATCCAGGGCGTCCAGTACTACAAGGACGCCAACCCCTCCGACGAGGTCCCGGGCCTGATGCACGTGGACCTCGGCGGCTACCACGTCCGCGACATCGAGTTCGTCGCCGCCTTTGACATCGACGCCGAGAAGGTCGGTAAAGACCTCTCCGAAGCGATCTGGTCGGGTCAAAACGACACAATCAAGTTCGCCGACGTGCCGGAGATGGGGGTCAAGGTCGAGCGGGGCATGACCCACGACGGCCTCGGCAAATACCTCAAACAGAAGATCAGAAAAGCGCCGGGGGAGACCGCTGACATCGTCGGGATCCTCAAGGAGACCAAGGCGGATGTACTGGTCTGTTACCTGCCGGTCGGCTCCGAAGACGCGACCAAGTGGTACGTCGAGCAGGCGCTGAAGGCCGGTGTCGGCTTCGTCAACTGCCTTCCCGTCTTCATCGCTCGCGAGGACTACTGGGACAAGCGCTTCAAAGAAGCCGGCCTGCCGATCATCGGCGACGACATCAAGTCCCAGGTTGGCGCGACGATCGTCCATCGTCAGCTCGCCCGCCTTTTCCATGACCGAGGCGTGCGGATGGAACGGACCAGCCAGCTCAACGTCGGCGGCAACATGGACTTCTTCAACATGCTCGAGCGCGAGCGGCTGGACTCGAAGAAGATCTCGAAGACCAACGCGGTCACCTCGATCATGGGGCATGAGTTGCCCGACGAGGATGTCCACGTCGGCCCCTCCGACTACGTCGCCTGGCTCACCGACCGCAAGTGGGCGCACATCCGCCTCGAGGGCAGAGCCTTCGGTGACGTGCCGCTCAACGTTGAGCTGAAGCTCGAAGTCTGGGACTCGCCCAACTCGGCCGGTGTCGTCATCGACGCAGTGCGGCTGATCAAGCTGGCGCTCAACAACGGCATCGCCGGGCAGCTCGATGGGCCGTCCAGCTACCTGATGAAGTCGCCGCACAGCCAGCGTCCCGACGACGAGGCGCGGGAGCAAACGGAGGAGTTCATCTCCGCCAATGCCCGCTCCGAGACCCCGGTCGTTGCCGGCTCCTGATTCCCTCTCGATAGTTCAGGTGTCGCCCCATTCCCGGGGCGCCGTCAACCCGGTCAACGAGTTTGCGGAGCGGGTCTCCGAGGAGCTGGAGCGGTTGGGTCACGAGGTGCGGGTCGTCGCTGCCGGCGACCGCACCAAGCGGCTGCTCAAAGCGACCCCACCGGACATCGTCCACGTCCACGAGCCGTTTGCTCCGAGCGTTTCTTCGGCGGCGCTGCGTCACTCCTTCTCCCTCAACGTCGCCACCTTTCACGCGCCTCAGGAGCGGGTGCTCTCCACCCAGGTAGCGCGGCCTCTGATCGAAGTTTTCTTCGGCCGTCTCGACGCCCGCACGGTGACCAGCCTGGCGACCGAGCGCCTGCTGCAGCGCTACTTCCCGGATACCTACCAACTGGTTGAGCCGGCAGGGGAGGGGCGCGACTGGGCCGCGGTCGCGGCTGAATTCGAGTCTCTCTACCGGCGCTTGCTCTCCCGCCGCCACGACTCCGGCGGCAACCCCGAGGTGCGCGAGCGGATCGCGCGGCGCAAGCTGATCGAGGTCGACCTCCATATGCACACCGATCACTCGCCCGACTGCGCGACACCGGTCGAGGTGCTGCTGGAGACGGCACGCGATCGTGGCCTGGGGGCGATCGCGATCACCGACCACAATGAGGTCTCCGGCGCGATCGAAGCGCGACGGATCGCCGAGGAGATGGGCGGGATCAAGGTGATCGTCGCCGAGGAGGTGAAGACCGCCGAGCAGGGCGAGGTGATCGGCCTCTTCATCGAGGAGAAGATTCCGCGTGGGCTGACGATGGCGGAGACGATCGCCGAGATTCGCCGCCAGGGCGGGTTGGTCTACGTCCCCCATCCCTTCGATCGCTTCCACTCGGTGCCCGACTACGAGCACCTGCTGGACATCGTTGAGGAGATCGACATCCTCGAGGTCTTCAATCCCCGCGTGGCGCTCACCGCTTTCAATGAAGAGGCCGAGCGCTTCGCTCGCAAGTACCGGATCGTTCCCGGCGCCGGCTCCGACAGCCACGTGGCGCAAGGGTTGGGCAGCGTGCGGCTGCGGATCCACGATTTCGACGGGCCCGAGGAGTTCCTTGAGTCGATGCGCGATGCCGACATCACGCGCAAGCACAAGAACCTCGTCTACGTGCAGGCGTTGAAGCTGCTGCAGACGACGGGGCGGCCGAAGGCGCCCAAACGCAGCGTTCCCGACGCCAAACCGGTCCGCGGAGGGCGGCCGAGGCGGCGGCGTCCGGCGAGCAAGAGCTGATGCAGGTGGGCCGCCGCGAAGGAGCCGCGGCCGCCCCGTCAAAGAGGTCGTCCCGATGCCGATGACCGACGATGAGATCCGCGAGAAGTACCTCGAGCGAGCGATCCGCGAGCTCAACCAGCTGACCCACGAGCTGCAGGAGTGCCCGCACTGTCCGCGCGGCAAGCTGATGCCGGTGCTTGGCTCCGGGCATCCGCAGGCCGACGTCTTCATGCTCAAGCATGCGCCGGCCCCGGCGGAGATCGAAGAAGGCGTCGCCTTCTACGGCCGCGCCGGCAACGCGCTGATGAAAAGCTTCAAGCGGCTCGGAATCGATCCGCTGGTCGTTTACGGCACCCTTTGCGTCAAGTGCCCGATCGCCGAGCCCGACCTTGCCGCCCCGGAGTGCGTGGCGCGCCTGGCCGAGGAGCTGGCGATCGTCCAGCCGAAGATCGTCATCGTCATGGGTGAGCCCGCCCTGCGCATTCTCAACGGCCTCCAGGTTCCCCTCTCCCGTCCGATTGAGGCACACGAAGGCGAGATCCAGGCTTTCACCCCGACCGTCGACGCTCTCTTCACACCCGACATCGATGATTCCCTCGACGAAGAGGGAGCCAAGCAGCGCTACTGGCGCGCTTTCAAGATGCTCGGCGAGTGGTACGAGGACTTGCCTCCGTATTAGCGCGCCGCTTCATGGCCGAGCCATTTGGTGGGTAAAATTTTTCGTATGGGAGGGATTCGTTTGGGCCGGCCCCGGCTTGGGGTCGTGGTGGTTCTGTTCGCGGCCTTGATGGCCGCCGTATCGGCGTGCCCCGCCGCCGCCGCTCCGAGCGCTCATCGCAGCAGCCTCCCTGTGCCTGACTCGATCGGGATTGGGACCCGAACCAATGGCCGGATCTTCGCCTCCATCCCCGGACAGGGCGGCTATGCCTGCTCGGGCACGGCGCTCAACACGCCCAGTCACTCGGTCGTGCTCACCGCCGGTCACTGCATCGTGGAGGACGGAGTGTGGGGCACGCGCTTCCAGTTCATCCCCGCCTTCGACCACGGCCGTCGTCCCTTCGGGGTTTTCCAGGCGACCTCGGTCCGGGTGATGGACCAGTGGCGCTTGCATGAGAACTCCGACTACGACATCGCCGCGCTAATCGTCAAGCCCAACGCGCGAGGCAGGCTTACCGATGTCGTCGGCGGTCGTGACTACGTCACCGGGCGGTCGCGCTTTTCCAAGTTCCAGATCTTCGGCTACCCGGCCGGCGCGCTCGCCGGTCAGGAGTTGCGCACATGCGCCGGTGTGGGTCAGGGGAGGGATCCCCTCTCCGACCCGGGCACGCCGACCGTCCCGGGTCGTTGCGACATGGCGGCCGGCTCCAGCGGTGGCGGTTGGCTGGTGAACGGCCAGTACCTCAATGGGGTCACCAGCTACAGCTACGGGAGAGGCAGATACCTCTTCTCTCCCTACTTCGGCGTGGCAGCCGCGGCCTTTTTGGCGAGCCTTCCGTAGCTCACGGCGCTGTCGCCGCGACCAGGGCCGTCATCGCCTCGATCTTGGCGCTCGCCAGACCGCGGACTACGACCGTGTCCAGCGCCTCGTAGGCGCTGAGTTGAGACTGGGCCTCAGCGGAGTCGGCGGCGGCGACGCCCACTGTGCCTTCGGGCTCGCCGAGGCGAGCGAAGTGGTTGCGGTAGCCGTCGTGGAGATCGCGGTAGAAGGACTCCTCCTTGGCGAGCCGCTCGGCCGCGTCTTGGCCGACGGCGGTGCGGACGTAGCCGAAGACCGGTGGGGTCTCGCGCTCCGCCTCTTCAGCCCCCGCCTGCACTTGCCGCCGCGCGCCGGCGGCGAACCCCGGAGTCATCCAGTTGAAGAAGGCGCCGTCGAATTCGGCTCCCGCCAGGGCGCACATCTTCGGGCCCATCGCGGCGAGGACCAGGCGGACGCCGGGGAGGTTCTCGCGCAGCTGCGGGAGGGACTCGCGCATTCGCGTCAGCGGCTTCTCCGAGAAGCCGGCGCCGACGCCTAGCCAAAGCTTCGCCGGGTCCAGTCCAAGTCGCTCTATATCCGCGGCGATCGCTTCGGGCGGTGTGCGGTCGAGGGCGATCACGGCGACTCCGAGGTCGATATTCGGCGCGGCGGCGGCGAACTCAGCCAGCGTCTCCAGCCCTCTGGCGCCGGGGTGGTCGTTGGACCAGATCGAGGTGTAGCCCAGCTCGGCGCAGCGCGCGGCGAGCGGTCGCGCTACCTCCGGGTCGAGCCCCGCGGCTACTCCGAAGCCCCGACTATTCACGATCGAAAAGCGCCACGCACTCGATGTGCGGGGTCTGGGGAAACATGTCGACCGGCCTCACGCGGCGCAGCGTATAGCCCGCCTCGGTGAGTTGGGCGGCGTTGGGCGCCAGCGTCGTCGGGTTGCAGGAGACGTAGACGATGCGCCGCGCTTCGCACTCGATGACCCGCCGCACGATCTTCTGCGAAAGCCCCGCGCGGGGAGGGTCGATGATGACGACATCCGGTCTTCCCGCTTCCTCGATCAGCGGGCGCACGCCGGTCCGCGCGTTGCCGGTGACGAAGCGGGCGTTGGCGATCTCGTTGGCTTCGGCGTTGCGCTCCGCGTCGGCGATCGCCTCGGGGACGATCTCCAGCCCCCAGATCTCTCCGGCGCGCGCGGCCATCGTCAGCCCGATCGTGCCGATCCCGCAGTAGAGATCGAAAACGCGCTCGCTGCCGCTCAGCCCGGCGTACTCCGCGGCGACGGCGTAGAGCCGTTCCGCCATCTCCGTGTTTGTCTGGAAGAAGGCGCCGTGGGACATCTCCAGCTTCAACCCACTGAGCTCTTCGCGCAGCCGCTCTTCGCCGAGCGCTCCGGTCGGTCCGTCGGTGCCTCCGGAAGGCCCCTCGACCACCGTGTGCAGGTCGACCGGGGGTCTGGGAAAGCGCGCCGCGGAGGTGACCAGGCGGGTCTGGATCTGCCCGGTCCGCCGCCCTTCTCGCACCACCAGATTGCGCAGCGTGCCCTCATGGCTGCGGAGGTCGAATGGCGGAACTGCGTCCAACCGGGCCCACTCGCGCACCTTGTTGCGCGCCGAGTTCCCGGCCTCGGATGCCAGTAGGCAGTCCTCGACATCGACAATCAGATCCCAGCGCCCGCGGGCGTGGAAGCCGAGGATCGGTTCTCCTTCGGCGTCTTCGCCGAAGGAGTACTCGAGCTTGTTGCGGTAGCGCCACTGTTCCGGCGCCGCCTCAATTGGCTCCAGCTCGAAGCCGTCCAGCCCACCGATTCGCCGCAATGCATCGCCGACCTGCTCTTGCTTATGGGCCAGTTGGCGCTCGTATGGCAGTCCTTGCCACGGAGCCCCCGGGCAAGGCTCGCCGCCGTGCGTGCAGCGATCGGCGACGCGATCGGCGCCTGGGCGAAGCAACTCGACGGTGCGCGCTTCGGCAAAGCGTCGCTTCGCTTTCGTCACTTCGGCCCGCACCCGGTCCCCCGGCAGCGCCCCGGCGACGAAGACGACCATGCCGTCCGCGCGGGCCACGCCCCGCCCGCCGAAGGCGAGCGAGTCGATCTCAACTTCGAGTTGCTCGCCGCGGTGCCGCTTGGGGGCCGGCTTTGCCTCGGCTTGGGTCACCCCAGCTTTTTGCGGGCGCGCCGTGCCGCTTGGGTGGCCTGTCTGCGCACCGGTTTGGCCTGGCGCTGGACCTCTCTACGCGCCTGCTTCACCAGCCGCTCCAGCTCCTTCAGCATGGAGTCGGTTTGGCGGCGGCCACGGTTGAGCAGGTCGGAGACCATCTTCTCCGCGTCGCCGCGTGTCATCCGACCCCGCTTGACCGCGTCGTCGACGACCTCCTGCAGCCGGTCGCGGCTGAGGGTGACGCTGCGCTCGAGGCTCTCGCGGAACTGCTCGATGCTCTTGTCGAGGCCGGCCGCTCCGCCGCGCTTGGCGGTTCTACGCGCTCTCGTCTTTTTTGCGGCTGGTCTGCGCGCAGCGGTTCTTCTCGCGCGGCCTTTGGTCGAAGCTCTTCTTGCTTTGCCGGCTCTTCTGGCGGCCATGTCATTGCCTCCTGGAGTGGTTACAGGGATGGGGAGTGAGTTGACTATCTCATCCCCGCTTTGGCGGGGTCGCGAACCTCGCCTCGACGGGAGCGTGATCGGAGAGGCGCAGGGCGAGTCCTCCCTCGCTTGTTTCGCGGCGTTCGGGCGGCCACTGCGCCGGCGCTTCGAGGACTTTTAATCCGCGCGCGAGCAGGTGGTCGATCGCTCGTGGGGCGGTCACCGGCGTGTCGAGGCCGAAGCGGTCGCGCAGCTCGGCGAAGAGGGCTTCGTCTTCCGCGGGACGGAGGTTGAGGTCGCCGCCGAACAGCAGCGGAGCCTCGCCGGCCCACTCGGACGCGGTTCGCGCGGCGAGCAGCACATCCGCGACGGCCATTTCCGGGTGGTCGTTGGTCGCGTGTAGGTTGGCGATGCAAAGCCCGGAACCCGCGCGGGTAAACGCCATAGCCCGCCGTTCCGGCCACCCCGTATGGATTGCCAACTCCCGTCGCTCGGCGATCTCCCCTCGGACCAGCGTCAGGTTGGAGCCGCCTTCGCCGGAGGCGATCAGGTCGGGGTTGAGACGGGCGGCCGCGGCGCGCAGGCGGCCGAATGAGTTGCGGGAGGTGAGCGCCCGGTGCGCCTCGGCCCCGCAGGCTTGGGCCAGCGGCTCGGCGAAGCGCGGAGGGCATTCTTGCAACAGGGCTATGTCCCACTCGGCGCCGGCCAGCATCGCGGCGAACTCAGCCGACAGATCCCGATTGACCTGGACGTGGGTTTCGTTCCTCTCGGTTGCCCGCAACAGCCGCGAGCGGGCGGTGAACAGCCCCGGGTCGGGCGGGAAATCGCGCCCGTGGAAGAGGTTCCAGGCGACAGCGGTGAATTCCACAGGCTTAGTATCAACGGCTTGACGCGACATTTCCTCACAGGCGAAGAGCTGGGCGCGTTCGAGCTGGGCAAGCTGCTCGATCGGGCGCTCGCGCTGAAAGCCGGACGGCGGGACGGTGTCGGCGACGATGCCCTTGCCGGTCGCAGCGTCGCCCTTTTCTTCGAGAAGCCCTCGACCCGGACGCGGATCTCGTTCGAGGTCGGCGTCGCCGAGCTGGGGGGGACGCCGGTCGTCCTACGCGGCGACGAGCTGCAGATCAGCCGCGGCGAGTCGGTGGGCGATACGGCGCGGGTCCTCTCGCGTTTCGTCGACGCGATCGTGATCCGCTCCGGCTCCCACGAGGTCGTCGCCGAGCTCGCCGATGCCTCCGACGTGCCGGTCGTCAACGGCCTCACGCCCTTGCACCATCCTTGTCAGGCGCTGGCCGACCTGCTCACCCTGCGCGAGCGCTTCGGCGATCTCCAAGGCCTGCGGCTCGCCTACGTCGGCGACGGCAACAACGTCGCCCGTTCGCTGGCGATCGCCGGTGAGCTGACCGGGGTCGAGGTTGTTGTCGCCGCCCCGCCGGGCTACCAGCTCGAAGAGGGACACGGCGTCGTGCTCAGCGACGATCCTCGGTCCGCCGCCTCCGGCGCCGACGCGATCTACACCGATGTCTGGGTCAGCATGGGCGACGAGGCCGAAGCCGATCGCCGCCGTGCCGACCTCGCTCCCTTCCGCGTCGACGCCGACCTTCTCTCGGTCGCCAAGGAGGAGGCGATCGTCCTGCACTGCCTTCCCGCTCACCCGGGCGAGGAGATCACCGCCGATGTCCTATACGGCGACCGCTCGGCCGTCTGGGACCAAGCCGAGAACCGCCTCCACGCCCAAAAGGCGTTGCTGGAAACGCTTCTGAACGACTGATCGCCCCGAGCCTGGAACAATTCCGCACCGCGGCCCCGTCGTCTAACGGCTAAGACTCCGGATTTTCAGTCCGGCAATCGGAGTTCGATTCTCCGCGGGGCTACTGATGTATCCCGAAATCGATATCGGCCCGATCACGCTGCAGACGTTCGGGCTGATGTTTGCCCTCGCCTTTCTCGCTGCCGGCTGGCTGATCGCGGTTCGATTGAAGGAGATCGGCAAGCCGGTTGATTGGGCCTATGAGATCGGGTTTGCGGCGCTGATTGGCGGCATCGTCGGCTCCCGTCTCTATTTCATCGCCCAGAACTGGGACAGAGTCAGCGACGATCTGCTCGGCAACCTCTTCTCCGGCGCGGGACTGGTCTGGTACGGCGGCGCGATTGGCGGTGCGCTCGCCGTGTTCGCCTGGGCCTGGTACCGGGACTTCCTCCGCCTCGCCCTGCTTGACCTCGCCGCCCCCGCGCTCGCTCTGGGATACGCGGTCGGCCGCGTCGGCTGCCAGCTCTCCGGCGATGGCGACTACGGCAAAGCCTGGGGCGGTCCCTGGGCGATGTCCTACCCGGACGGGACAGTCCCCACCACCGAGCGGGTCCACCCGACGCCGGTCTACGAAACCCTGGCAATGGGGTTGGTTGCCCTTCTCCTCTGGCGGCTGCGCGACAGAGTCCGCGCCGGGGTCCTCTTTGCCCTCTACCTCGTCCTCGCCGGAGCGGAGCGCTTCTTTGTCGAGTTCCTCCGCCGCAACGATGAGGTAGCAGTCGGTCTCACCATGGCGCAGTTCGAAAGCGTGGCGATGATTAGCGTCGGCGCGGTTTGGCTCTACGCGGTAAGGCGGCGGCACGGTACCCTCAGCGGTCGCGCATTCCAACCGACGGAAGCGAGTTCGGCGTAGTGGAGCCTGTAGAGATCGAAAACGAGACGACTGTTCGCGCCGCGATCGATGCGGCCGCCGAGGCGATTACGGCTGCCGGCTGTGAGGAACCACGCGCTGACGCGGAGGTGATCGTCGCTCATGCGCTCGGCATTGCCGCGGCGGACCTCGCCGACGAGACCGAGGTTTCATCCGAGACGGCCGCCGAGATCCAGCGGCGCGTAAGCCGCCGCGCCGAGCACGAGCCGCTCGCCTACATCCTCGGCCACGAGGGATTCCACGGGATCGACGTCGCCGTTGACGAGCGGGTGCTGATCCCCCGGCGGGAGACCGGCCTGCTGGTCGATGTCGCCGCCAAGCTGCCCGAGGGCGCCCGCGTCCACGAGGTCGGGACGGGATCCGGCGCCGTCGCGCTGGCCCTCCTCAACGAGCGCCCCGACCTTCGTGTCACCGCATCCGACCTCTCGGCCGAAGCGGTCGACGTCGCCCACGAGAACGCCGAGCGCCTCGGCTTGGACCTCAAGGTCACCGTGGACGAGGGCTTGCCCGATGCGCTGGTCGAGGCGGACATCGACATGGTCCTCGCCAACCTTCCCTATGTCACCGACTCGACGATCTTCGAGCGCTCGCCGGAGATTCAGAGAGAGCCGCGCATCGCCGTCACCGGAGACTGCGGCGAGGACGGCCTCGGGGTGATTCGCGGCGTCCTCGCCGAGATCCCGTCGGGATGGCGCGTCGCCTTCGAGCACGACACCCACCATGGCCCCGCCCTGCGGGAGATGCTGAGCGACGCCGAGACCCTGCGCGACCACATGGGTGGCGAGCGGGTGACCGTCGGCACCGTTAGATGAGATGAGCGAAGCGGACGCGCCCCCCGATCAATTGGAGGGCACGGCGAGCGAGCGCCGCGCCAAGGTCGAGCGGCTTCGCGCCGCCGGCATCGATCCTTTTCCGCACGACTTTCCCGGCCGCACGAAGATCGGCAAGATCCTCGAGGCGCACGACCCGGCTGAGCTGGGGGAGGGTGATCACCCCGACTTCACCTACCGCGTCGGCGGTCGCCTGACCGGGCAGCGCGGCCACGGCAAGACAGCCTTCTTTGACGTTCGCGACCTGACCGGCACGATCCAGGCCTACGCTCGCCTCGACGCCCTCGGCGAGGAGGCCTACGCCCAAGTTGAGGACCTCGACGTCGGCGACATGGTCGGCGTCGAAGGCGATCTCTACGTGACCAAGCGAGGGCAGCTCGCCCTCTCCGTACGCGAGTGCGTGCTGCTCGCCCCGGCCCTGCGCGATCCGCCGGACCTTTTCCACGGCATCTCCGATCCCGAAACGCGCTATCGCCAGCGTGAGCTGGATCTGATGGCGAATGAGCGCTCGCGGGAGATCTTTTCCCTGCGCTCGAGAGTGCTCACCGCCCTGCGCGACCATATGAACGCGCACGACTACGTCGAGCTTGAGACGCCGATCCTGCAGCGACTGCCCGGCGGCGCCGCCGCGCGCCCGTTCAAAACTCACCACAACGCGCTCGACCGCCACCTCTTCCTGCGCACGGCGACCGAGCTGTATTTGAAGCGGGCCATCGTCGGCGGCTTTGACGATGTCTACGAGCTCGGCCGCTTCTTCCGCAACGAGGGGATGTCCCCCCAGCACAACCCCGAGTTCACGATGCTCGAATGGTTTGTCGCCTACGCCGACTACAACGGGGTGATGGCGTTCGCCGAGCGCCTCGTCGCCGACGTGGTCGAGCGGATCATGGGGACGACGAAGATCGAGCGCGACGGCCAAACGATCGACTTCGCGCCACCCTGGCCGCGACTGCCGATCCGCGACGCGATCCTCGAGGAGACCGGCGTCGACATCGTCGAGTCGAGCCGCGACGAACTGGCCGAGCTGGTCGGAGACGAAGCCGAGCCGGGCGACGACTGGGCCGGGCTGGTCGACCGCCTGCAGGGGAAGCTGATCGAGCCGAAGCTGATCCAGCCCACCTTCATCGTCGACATGCCCCTCGACCTCTGGCCCCTGGTCAAGCCCTGTAGAGAGCACCCCAAGCTTCTGGGAGAGGCCTTCGACGGCCTTGTCGCCGGCATGGAGATCGTCGGTGGCGGCACCGACATCAACGACCCGATCGAGCAGCGCGCGCGCTTCGTTCGCCAGCGCGAGCGCCAGGAGCAGGGCGCCGAGGACACGCCGCATCCCCACGATGAGGAGTTCGTGCGCGCCCTCGAGTACGGCATGCCCCCGGCCAGCGGCTGCGGCCTCGGCGTCGATCGCCTGATGATGCTGCTGACCGGCGCCAGAACCCTGCGCGACGTCGTCCTCTTTCCGGCGATGCGCGAAGCGCCCGGCGCCTAAGAATCCGTCTAAGCCGCCGCCTCCCGGGGCAGCCGCGCGCACCAGGCGGCGAAGACCGCCACGGCCACGGCGGCGCCGAGCCAGTGCAGGCCGATGACGACCGCGAGCGCGCTGGGAATCCCGGCCAACACCGCGCCGATCAGGACCGGCGCCAGTGGCAACCGCAACACCCGTCCCGTGAACGCGGCGCACAGCATCCAAGCCCCGGGACCCGCCAACCAACCCCAGTTCTCAAAGAAGCTGTGAGGCAGCGCCACCCCCATAGCGATCGACAGGATCGCCACGGCAAGGAGCTGAAGCCCGCCCGCCCGCCAGAAGGTCGAAGAATCCACGCCTTGATTCTCTCACCACGACCGCCTGCACCCCGCCGGCTCGCGCGACTTCCCAACGCAGCAAGGGTTTATTGGCCGGGGTAGCATCGCGCCACCCGGGCGGTTAGCTCAGTCGGGAGAGCGCCTGCCTTACACGCAGGAGGTCGCTGGTTCGAGCCCAGCACCGCCCACTTCCTCGCCTGCGATTTTTAGGGGGTGCTTGCCCGCAGCTGCGGGGTTCTGGTGCCGCCGCGTTGACGTTCGGCCTTGGTCACCACGTCGAAGAAGACGTCGTTGCGGCCGCGGCGCATTGGGCGGGGGAAGAGGCGGCGGGCGCGTCGATGGCCGGCGGTCACGGCCCGGAAGGTCGATTCATGGGTTCTGGTCCAGGGGATGCCGAAGATCTCGCGCACCCTCGGCGGCAGGGTTCCCTTGATGATCAAGTTTTGGACGGCGAGGTTGCCCCGGGCGGCAGGGGGGACGGGCTGTTTGAAGGCGACCAGCGGGGCCATCTCCAGACCGTGTGGGGTGGTCTGTAGGTCTGGTGCGGCCAGGCGGTCGTCCAGCCAGGCCTTGAACTCGCGGTGGGTGGCCGGCGCCACGTCGCGCGGCATCCCGAACAGCTCGCCGAAGCGCAGGTAGTCCTGCCAGAGGCCCTCGCGCTCGGCCTCCGACAGCGGTCGCACCATCGTCTCGTACATCTCCCGCCCCGAGTCGGCGATAACCGCCAGGGTCCACAGCATCAGCTCCGGGTCGAAGGCCGAGTAGCTGGTCCCGGCGGCGAAGTCGCCGGCTGCCTCGGGCAGGGTGCCGTTGATCCGCTGATGCAGCTTGTGGACCTTGGCCAGCTCGGCGTCGGCTTCCTCTCGCGTGCCGAGGAAGATCGTCTCCTGGATCTTGGCGGTCCGCGCCAGACGTTCAAACGGCCGGTCAGCGGAGCGGGTCGAGAGCATCGTCCCGGTATAGGTGAGGGGCTCAAGCGCCCCAATCAATAATGCGCGCTGCCCGTAGAGCAGGCCTACGGCCCGGTCGCCGTGGACCCGACGGGCGACCGATCTACCCGGAGGGAAGTAATGCGAGCTGTCGCTGGCCTGGCTCACGACTCGCGGTCAGTCTACTTTTCCGCTGCTAAGGTCATTTGAGGGAGGTAGCGAATGCGAAAGAAGGCTCTGCTCGCGGTAACGGCACTCGCCCTGCTTGTGGTGGCGGGCCCAGCCGATGCGCTGCGCATACGCGCCGGCAACCTCTTGATCATCGGCGACGGCGGGTTCACCCCCAGAGCCTTGCCGAAGAAGCGCGACGCGCCGATCACGATCTACGGCGGAGGTCGGATCACCACCGTCTCCGGAGATCTCCCGCCGATTCTCAGAGACCTCAACTTCGAGTTCGACCGCCACGGACACGTCGACACGACCGGACTCCCTTTCTGCACAGCCGCGAAGCTGCAGGCGACGACCGTGCCGGTTGCCCGCAAGGCGTGCCCCGGGTCCATCGTCGGCAAGGGCGCCGGTAAGGCGATCGTTGCCTTCCCCGACCAGGCGCCGTTCCCGATCTCTTCGCCGATCACTCTCTTCAACGGCCCCAAGAAGCACGGCAATGACACCGTCCTCGCGCACGCCTACACAAACGTCCCGACCCCCACTGCGCTGATCGTGCCGATCGAGATCCAGAAGATCCACAGAGGGCTCTACGGCTACCGCACCGAGGCGAGGATCCCGACCATCGCCGGCGGCAGCGGCATCCCCGTTTCAGGCCACCTGCGGATCGGCCGCAGATGGACCTACAAGGGCATCAAGCACAGCTACATCAACGCTCGCTGCGCCACGGGTCGCCTACAGGCGCGGGGGGAATTCACCTTCAACGACGGCACCCGGCTCAGCGGCACTTTCGCCAGAGCTTGCAGCGTCCGATGAGCCCAGGCCGTGCGCGGCGAAGACATCGTCGAGGTCTTCGCGGGTGAGCGTCTCCCGCTCGAGCGCATTGGCGGCGAGGTCGTCGAGGCATTTGCGGTTCTCGTGTAGAAGGTCCCTGGCCCGCGCGTAGGCGTCGCGCGCCAGGTGCATGGCACCCTGGTCCACGTCGCGGCGGGTTCGATCTGAGAGGGCGTAGTCGCCGGTCGGCAGCGCGATCGGCGCATGGCCGTCGACGTCCGGCGTCAGTCCCATCCCGAACTCACAGACCATCTGCTGGCAGACCGCGTGTACCCGCGCCAGGTCGTCGACCGCCCCGGTGTAGGACTCGCCGAACACTTCCTCCTCGGCGGCCCGTCCACCGAGCAGAGTGACGATCTCGTCGAGCAACTCGACTCGTGATTTCAGGTAGCTGTCCTCCTGCGGCGCGTGGGCGACGAAGCCCAGGGCCGGCCCGCGGGGAACGATGCTGAGGATCTCCGGCGGATCGAGGCCGACCAGTTGGCGGCAGAGCGCATGCCCAGCCTCGTGGTAGGCGACAATCCGCCGCTCCTTCGTGCCCAACCGCCGCGCCTGCTGGGAGCCGACCGACTGTCGCAGCAGCGCTTCGTCGAGGTCATCGCGCGTCATCGCGTCGCGCCCCGCGCGCCCGGCGATGATCGCGCCCTCGTTCAACGCGTTGGCGAGCTGCGCGCCGGTCATCCCCGTCGTCTTGCGCGCCACATCGAGCAGGTCCAGATCGTCGGCCAGCGGCTTGCCTTTCGCGTGCGCCCGCAGGATCGCCTCGCGCCCGTCGCGGCTCGGCGGCGCAACCAGCACCTGGCGGTCGAATCGGCCCGGGCGCAGCAGCGCATGGTCGAGCTTGTCCACGTTGTTGGAGGCGGCGATCACGATCACCGTTCCGGGGTCCTTTTCAAACCCGTCCAACTCGACCAGGAGCTGGTTCAAAGCCTGCTCGCGTTCGCTGGAGCCGCCGTCGCCTCCGCCGCTGCGCGTTCCCCCGACAGCGTCAAGCTCGTCGATGAAGATCACCGCGCGCCCCGACTTGCGCGCTTCCTTGAATAGGCGCCGGATGCGGGCCGCGCCGCGCCCGACGAACATCTCGACGAAGCTCGAGCCCGAGGCCGAGAAGAAGTCGACGCCCGCTTGCGCGGCGACCGCCCGCGCCAGCATCGTCTTGCCGGTGCCGGGAGGGCCGAACAGCAGCACCCCGCGGGGCGGTTGCGCCCCCAGCGCCGCGAAGCGCTCCGGGTCTCTCAGCCATGCGGCCACGTCCAGCAGCTCGTCCTTTGCCGCGTCGACTCCCTGCACCTCCTCCCACAGGACTGGCGCCGTTCTGCTCGCCTTCACCGTCTCCGGCCTCGTCGACCCCATCGTGCTGCGCAGCAGCCGCATGAAGATCATCAGCAGCCCGAACATGAAGACGACGCCGAAGACCGGGTACCAGTCGAAGGCAAAGGTCTGGATGTCGGTTGCCTGTAGCGCTTGGGTCAAGTGCATGGTCCCTGATGTCCCGGAGATCCCTGGAAGTTGCTCGGCGAGTTTGGAGGTAAAGCGCCCCAACTCCAATCGCACATGCGTCCAAGCGGAGCGGTGCCGTTAGAGATCGTGCCTGGAGACTACGCCGCTTTGCAACGCGCGCTCAACAAGTGCCACCCTTTTCCGGTTCTGCGGCAAGTTTTCGACCGCGAGCTTCTCGAACAGGGCGCGCATGTGGGTCTTCACCGCGTCGACGCTGAGGTGCAGCTCTTCGGCGATCGCCAGGTTGGTGGCGGGGGTGGCGAAAGCGTCGCCGTCCTTGTAGGGACGGCAGAGGGCGACGAGCACCCGGCGCTGGCCGGGGGAGACCGTCGCCGCGGTGGGAATCTCCCCGGCCACGACGGTGGCGTCGGGAGCCGCGCCCGATTCCGCCGGCCGCCGGAAGAGGACGGGGGTGCGGCCGAAGCGCAGCCTGTCCCCGTCGCGCAGAAGCCGCCGCCCGTGCAGGCGCTCGTCGTTGACGAAGGAGCCGTTGCGGGAGAGGCCGTCGTCGCGCAGCGTGCACTCGTCGCGGACGATCTCGATTTGCGCGTGCAGCGCCGAAACCTCCTCGTCCCAGTCCAGCCTCACGTCCGCCGAACCGCCGCGGCCGACCCACAGCTCGCTCGCCCCTTCTTCGATCACGACGATCCGCTGCAGGTCGTCACCGTCGCGGAAGACAAGGAAGGGACGCCCGGCGCGCTCGGCCTCGATCTGGGCCTTCAACTCAGGGGCGCTGGTCATGGGACGGATCCTAAGACCGGCGTTCGGTCTCCAAATTCGGTTCAGCCATACGGCTTGTAGATCGATCGCCCACCCAAGAGCTGAGTGACCGTCGCGAAGCGGTACCCCCGCGCTCGCAGCGTGTCGATGATCCCGGGGAGCGCCGCCAGCGTTCCACTGCGATCGCCTCCGCCGTCATGCATGAGGACGATTGAGCCGGGTCGGACCGCGCCGGCCACCCGGCTGAAGACGGATCCGCTGCCGGGATTCGTCCAGTCAAAGGGGTCAACGTCCCAAATGACGGTTCGCATTCCCGCCAGTCCAGCTGCGGCTTCGACGGCTGCGTTGGTGGCGCCTCCCGGCGGCCGGAATAGGCAGGGGCGGAAGTGAGTCGCCGACTCGATTGCGGCGCTGGTTGCCGCCAGGTCCGAGTAATTGGGATAGGAGCCGTGGTGCATCGTGTGGTTGCCGATCTCGTTGCCGGCGGCCAGCGCGCGGCGCATCGTCTCCTCCCGGCCGCCGATCTCCTGCCCGATCACGAAGAAGGTGGCGTGGACATCCTTCTTGCGTAGGACGTCGAGAAAGGCGGGCGTGAGGGAGCCTGGCCCATCATCAAAAGTCAGCGCCACGACCTTGTGCTCCCGGGGGCCGTTGCGGACAAGCCCTTCCGTTCCACCGGTGCAGCCGACCACCCGCACCGGTCGCAGCCGGAAAGCGGCGGGCTTGTTCTCCGGCAGGCTTTCCTGGCAGCCCTCCGGACTCTCGAACAGTCGCGCTCCCCCTACCAACACTTGCCAGCGGTACCGCCCTGGCGTTAGTCCCACCTTTTCTGGAGACAGAGCCACGACCAGCTTTCGCGGGCTGCGGCCGCTTCACCCTGGCGCTCGTAGTTCTGGCGTTGACCCTTTCGCCGGCTGAATTGATCAACTCAAGGCCCACACCCCGATACGTCAGCTTTTTGCCGCCGAGGCAGAGACGATGGGCCCCGTGCCCGGGTTTGCGTATTTCCAGGCACAGGTAGCGCGACCCGGCTGTTCCGGCTTCGGCAAACGATCGAGGGAAGTCAGCGGCACCGGCGCGGCGGTTCGAATCGCGAGGACCAGCTTTCTGCCCTCCTGAAAGAGCTTTGCACGGCGCAGGTCCCCGCTTTCATGGGCCGGACCGTTCCCTCTTCGGGCTGGGGCGTCCGCGGCGCCGATCAGCGCGCACGCGATGAGGGCGGAAATGCCAAGTAGGCGAGCGCTGACCATCACTCGATCCTACGACCAGGGGTGAGCGGGTTCACCCCTAGGACCTCTGGGCCGGGAGGGCTTCGCTGGGGAAGCTGAGTCCACGCAAGTCAATGACTCAGAACTCAACAGGAGGAACACCAATGACACGCACCCGCACCGCCCACAAGATCGCCCGCCGCACCGGCATCGTCGCCGCTCTCGCAAGCGTCGCAATGATGGTCGCACCGGCCGCCGGAATGGCCGCCCAGCCCGTCAAGTTCGGTTCCAAGTTGAACCCGACGGTGCAGCCGTCCAACTCCCTGCCGGCCCATCCCTGCAGTCAGATCAGCCCCGGCGCTTCTTGCACGATGATCCAGAACGAGGCCTACGGTCGTCCCAACACCGGGCAGTTCGCCCCCCGCACCGGCACGATCAAGCGCATCCGCGTGATCGCCGGCGGCCCCGGCAGCTTCCGGCTGCAGGTCGCCAAGGTCAAGAAGTCGACCCTGCACGGGACGAATGAGGCCAAGGTCGTCGCCAGTGGCCCGAAGATCTCCTACCAGGGTCAGGATGAATCCAACTGGGACAGCGACTCCTACAGGGTCGAGTCCTTCAAGGTGAACGTGCCCGTCAAGAAGGGCCAGCAGCTGGCCTTGCGCGGCAACTACACCTCGATGGTCCGCTGCTCCTCGGGCGGCGACAACACCCTCATCTACCAGCCCTCCTTGCTCAAGGGCGGAGGCTTCACCCCCGCAAGCGACACCGACGGTTGCTGGCTGCTGATGGAGGCGGTCATCCGCTAGCCCCTAAGCCTCTCTCCCTGGCAGTGACGAGGCCCCGCTCCGGCGGGGTCTCGTCGTTCCGCTGCGACTTATCCTCGATATACGAGGAAAAGTCGCAGCGGAACGGTGGTTATCCGTCCCGCTCGACCTGGGAGCCGCCGACGATTGCTTCTTCGTCGGTGTCCTCGAAGCGGATCCATGCCTTGTTGCCGCCGTCGTAGTCGGGCGCCCACAGCTTCAGCGTCGCCGGGCGCCCCCAGACCGTGCATCTCTCCTCGCCGGTCTCGTCCAGCCCGCGCCAGACT
Source organism: uncultured Solirubrobacterales bacterium (assembly GCA_963740065.1). Lineage (GTDB taxonomy): Bacteria > Actinomycetota > Thermoleophilia > Solirubrobacterales > 70-9 > DASVDE01. The sequence goes on along the minus strand of CAVUCS010000006.1, from coordinate 254,376 downwards.
CGGACGAAGGGGTTTGCGCTCCCACTCTTCGCCGATCGTCGTCGGCTCACGGTGGCCGGGATGCACGCGCGTCTCCGGCGGCAGCTCCATCAGACCCATCACCGAGTCGTGAAGGTCGGCGAGGCCACTGGCGTCCGGCATCATCGTCCCGCCCACGGTTCCCTTAAAGAGGACGTCGGCGGTGAAGACGTCGCTGCCGTTGATGAGATAGGCAAGGTGGCCGGCCGCGTGGCCCGGGGTGAAGATCGCCGCGATCTCCAGTCCGCCTGTCTGCAGCTTCTCGCCGTTGTCGAGTATCACCGCGACCTCGTCGTCGATCGCCGCCGCCGCGGCGGCGTGAGCCACGAGGGGCGGCCCTCCCAACCGTTCCCGCGCCGCCGCAAGGCCGGCGACATGGTCGTGATGGACATGGGTGAGGAGGACGTGGGTGATGTCGATCCCATCCTTCTCAGCCAGCTCGAGTAGCGGTTCCAGCCTGTCGTTGCCGTCGATCAGGACGCCACGCCCCTCTTCGTCGGCGACCAAGTAGGCGTTCGACAGCCAGTCCGGATTCTCGGTCCTTTCGATCAGCATTCCTTAACCATATGTCCCTCCCGCGGGCGTTGGCCGGCCAGAACAGGATTGCCCAAGTAGCAGGGGTTTCGTGAACATCAAATTTTCTCCAACGACACACCGGCAGTCGCTACGGTGTTTCCCGGAAGGCAGCCTGAGGCAGGCCCTTCGACAGCCAGGGAGCAGCAGATGTTGCGTCTCAGCTTTTTGAGGAGAGCCGGTGAGATCGGGCCAGGTCCCTCTCCGTGAGTAAGCGCACGACGGGGGCGCTTGCGGGCATAGCCATGGTCCTTCTTTTCTCTGCCACGGCGGCGGCAGAGTCGCCGGACGCACCGGCGAATCTGTTCGGCGTGCCGCGGCCGTCGGTTCCGATCCGTGACGTTGTGCTGGATGGACCCGACGTGGGGTCATCGCGAATCTCGGCCACCGCGACTACGGAGCGCTATCGGATCGGCGACGGCAGCAGCGCGACGATCGCTGTGGGAGTAACCGCCGCCTGCCAGATCACCTGCACGGCGGCCCAGCCACAAGCGATCGCCAACTTCATCGGCACGCTCCCCCACGGGAGAGAGGTGACTCTGCTGTCGATCCAGCTCGATACGGACGCTCAGATCAGCCGCGACTGCGGCTATGGCGCCCAGGCTTGCTACGGCTGGTGGAACAACCAGATCATCCTTTCCGGCAATGACAACGCCCAGTCGGACGGCGCAACCCGCGAGTTCGTTCTCGCGCACGAGTACGGCCATCATTTGGCGGGTCATCGTCCCGCACCTCCCCCATTTTTTCCGGCGATCGACTGGGGGACGCCAAATTGGGCCAGCTACGAGAATGTTTGCCGAGGACAGCGATCCGGCCGGCTCTTTCCCGGCAACGAAGGGGGGCACTATTACCGCAATCCTGGGGAGGCATTTGCCGAGGCCTACGCCAATTACCGCTTCCGTCACACATCAGTGCGTCCTGGGGTTGGATCCCGACGCTGAGGCCGAGCGCTAAGTCGTTTGCGGCGATCGGGCGAGATGTCTACAGACCATGGTCGGAGCGCACCCTCACGATTCGCGGACGCCTGCCCCGAGAACGGCACCGCGTCGTCGAAAGGATCCTCCAGACGCCTCTCGACGGCCGCGTCAGCGTCGAGTTGCGCGGCCCCAATACCTCCCAGCTGTCGCTTCGCAGTGGCTCCGGAGCCAAGCTACGAGAACGCGCCGGGGGCGAGTCCCTGCAGCTCACGGTCTGCGACCAAAGCAGGCTTCGCGCCGTGGTCAAGCGTTTTGGTCGACGAGGCGGTGGCTTCACCCTCGTCGTCAAGCGCCCCTGATGCGCTAGTTTTGGCGGTCGGGCGGGCCCCTAAGCCCACCCGATTCCTCGGGGGCGTAGCTCAGTTGGTTAGAGCGCCGGCCTGTCACGCCGGAGGTCGCGGGTTCGAGTCCCGTCGCTCCCGCTCTCACGATCCCGCTCTAGGAGCGGGATCGTGCGATTGCTCGGCCAGCCAGTCGAGCCACCTTCACGGTACCTATTGGTACCCAAAACCTTTGGGAGTCGCAGTGTAGGGCTAGCCCATGGCGACAAGCAATGCCGCGATTTCCAGAGCTCGATCAAGGCGCGGAACTTAGAGGAGAATCTCAAGCTGCCCGGCGTTTACTTTGCTTGCGTTTTACAGCAACTTTGGTCTCGCTCTGTTTTCTCTGGTAGCGGTACGCTTGAGGTGCTCCGGTCGCGCCTCGATGTTCTCGCGGGCTCGCTCGAAGCTTCGCTCGAGCCAGCCGTGTCCTTCATCCATCGTTCCCTCCTGGATTGTTTAGTTCTACGCCTTGCAGTGCGTCGCGCGTCTCATCGAGGTAATCCTCCTCGTTGGTGAGATAGGCGCTCTCGGTCTGGACTAGTCGAGGCGAGGCTTCGGTCTCTAACCACTCGATCGCGTCGCCGCTCTTTGTCTTGCGCTGAGGCTTCGCAAATAGCTCGAGATAACGAGACGGCCCGACACCGACAAATCGCCGAATGACCACCTTGTCTTTCACGGTATTTGTCGGATCAACCACAACCGCATCTCGATGAAGCTCGCTTGCCATGCTCTTCTCGTAGGGCTCGCGATAAACAACCTCGGTGAGCCCTGCCCCAATGATGTGACGAGCGCAGTTGTCGCAGGAAAGGTCGTGCTAAAAAGACGTCGGTCCTTGACTGGTACGCCCCTGCGCGCAGCGTCTAGAATTGCGGCCATCTCAGCATGAACTGGACGTCCGAACTCCGTCAGGTTCGCGAGCCTCGTTCCGTCGATTGCACTCATAAACGCCTCAGGCTTGACTTCGTCAGCTAAAAGACCGGTGCTATTCAGTCTCTTAAATGCCTCCAATAAGGCTGCGTCTCGCTGCTTTGCATTCGAGTCATAACCAAGCTCGAAGTCGCGCCCATCCGGCTCGTCTTCAGGCCAGTACTGACCACCGAATGCCTTAGGAACTTCGTTGCAACCCACGGCGATGATCTCGCCATCGGCGCCGCAAATCGCTGCTCCGACCTGCCGGCTTAGGTCTGCGGATCGCAGGGCCGCTGTATGTGTTTGGAACATTGCGTACTCATCACGCGTCGGTGTCAGAAAGGGGTCGCCGAAGAACAGCCGCATGTATCGCGCTACACCTTCCTTCAGTTTGCTCGGCGGTTTGTTTGCGACGTAGACGTCACCTTGAGTAAACGCCTCTCGCACGTTTTGGCCGAATTTGTGCTCATCATCGTGCTCATCTCGACCCATAATTTTTTTCGCAGGCTCTTTGTACTCAGAAGCTTTCTCTGGGACGCCATGAGATTTCGCAATTCGTCTCGCCAACGCCTCAAGGCGCTGTTCTGTTGGCGAGTGGACCGAGATCAGCGTGAATCGGTCACGGTAGACCCGACGAAGTGAGGCGACCTCAGCGGGATGCTTTAGCGAATCCAGAATGAAGGCCGTACCAAGGGCGGGACCGCGGTGCTTCTCAGCCCGATAGTCGGTAGATATAGCCTACGCCTAGAGCCGCCATCGCATCGTTTCGACCTGACTGCTTCCGGATTTCGTCCCCCGCGTCCATGTGCTCCCAGACGCGATCCTCCTCTGCCTTAATGTCCGCCAAGGAGGCGCCCCCCTTCACCGCCCGCATCAGCTCGCTTAGGCGCACCGGAACGGTCTCGTAGCCGTATGGAGAGAGTGCCGCCTTCACGGCATTTGCGGCCTCACGCAGATTTGCACCAGAGGCGCCCACGAGGCCGACAATCAACTCGGGCTTGCTCGGGGCGGAGCTTCCTGTGTCGGTCATCGCTAGATCGACCTGTCTCCAAAATCTCGTGGCACCCCATGAAGCTACGCGCTTGTCCGGACGCGGGCTCTGTCCGAAACCGGGTTTTCCGGAAACAAGATGCCGCCTTATGGGCGTCATTCGCCGGCGACTATGGAGTGGGGCGCCAAAGACCCAGCTCTATACCTCCGGGCAAAGCTTCATAGCCACGTCCCGAGCGAAAGATGCAAGCGGCAATTGGCGGACGTTGAGGGATGTCCCGTCTCAGCGTGGACATCTGACATGGAAGGGACGAGGCCATCGGGGATGCATACACTTCGCGGCACCACGGAAGATAGGAGCGCCGACGTTTTCCGCCGGGCTGATCGTTTACAAATCCAACCGCGTCACTCCTTGTCAAGACGTTTATGGCGACCCGCCCACACCCGGCCTAACCACCCGGGTGGCGGGTCGCCTTCGTTGTGCCGAAAGTCCGTCGTGTGCGTTTGGTTGCATAGTTCACGGCGGTGCGGGTGGTCCAATCCGTCGCGACAAGGAGAAGCAGCTAATGCACCCAGATTCAGCCCGCGAGAGCGGGGCGACGCCAGTTGGGCGGACTATGCGCTCAAGGAAATCCTGCAGGAGATTTCGGTACCGATGCCGGTCTTGAAAGAGGCACGTCGTCGGCGTGGCCGCGTCCTCGAAATAGCCGAAGGACATGCTGCTGCGCGCGACGGGGCCGGATTCCCATCCGGCAGCGTCGCGCACGGAACGACAAACCGACCGCTCGAGGATGCTGACTGCGGAATCAAGGTGAACCGCCGCTTCGAGGCGTTCCGAGCGTTCGGTCCCGACTCCGATGCTGGGCGTGGGCCGGAGGCCTTCATCCAGATGTTCTCCGATTTCGTCCTCCCGAGACTGCGGCACTACTATCCCTCCGCCGAAATCGATCTTGGCGGAAACCGCGCGATCAAATTCCTTTGCAACGAAACCGTCGAGATCGACGAGTGGGGTCCGGTCGACCCCTACGTTGAGCTGATCGTCGGCCTCGATCGCGCCGACGGCCCTGGGATCTGGATCCCGAATCGTCGTCGTAACGGGTGGGATCCCGCTGACCCCGAACTCCACACGGACTTGATGACGATTCGTCACCGCGAATTGCTCCGGGTCGTACGGGCCCACGTCCTGCGCCTCAGCAAGCGGGCCGTCAAGCGCGATGCGGCGAATGGCGGCATCGCGGTGATGTGTTCATGGAACCTCAGCGCTTTGGCCCTCGAGCTAATAGAGGAGGAGGGGCCGCTCGCGGCGACGTTGCACGGCTTTTTGATCGGATCAGCAAAGAGCATCGCGGCTGGGCTGACCGAGGATCCTGCGCCGGCGGTAATCGAGCCGCTCAAGCTCCCCGAGGGCGTCACCCAAGAAATGGCTGCCGCCAGGCTGGAGCAGATGGCCGCCATCGTTGAGCGGGCGATGAACGCGTCGAGCAAGGCTGGCGCGCGGGCGCACCTCGAAGAGCTCTTCGGTCCGGAGATCGAGTCGATTTTGAAGCACGAGGAACGTGGGATGGGCCGTGGGCTTCGGAGTGGAGACACTGGAGCTCTGGTAGGTGTTCTCGGCGGCGGCCCCAAGCCAAAGCGGACCCGTTCGGGCGGCGCCAAGAATTTGTGAGACTGCCCGACCTAAAACGGGCTGGGGATCTGTCCGGCGATGTCGCCGGACAGATCCTCTTCGAGGGGGATGCCGCGCGGAACAATCTGAACGTCAAGCGGGAGTTCGTCGATGGCGTGCTGCGGTACCAGTTCCTCGTTGACGTTCCCGGGACCAACGAAGCTCGCGCCACCCGCATCGATTTCAAGTTCGGGGAGGACGACGCGCGTGTCTACATCGATGGGCCGGCGTGCCTGCGACACCGATGGGGCGACGATGCGCTGTGCATGTGGGATCCAAAAGGGCCGCCTGACGAGCGATGGCTCCTCTCGGACGGTTTGCCCGAGCTCGTCCGCCAGGTCCAGATGCACACCTACTGTGAGGGAGTTTGTCGCCGCGGCGCACCCTGGCCCAAGGAGGAGATGGCAGGGCCGCACCCGCGACCTCGACGCTGTCCAACCTGCAAGGGGAGAGGGCGATGATCGCGATCATGGAGATCAGTCCAGCGGAGGGCACCGCAATCGGTGCAGTGCTGGGGCTGATCGGTGTCCTGATCGGTTTGTGGATCAATGGCGACCGGACCGAGCGCCAGCGTCGGCGAAATCTTCACGGTCGGGCTTTAGCTGTAGTAATCGCCTATGGCGAGATGCCGTTCCGGATCAGGCGTCGGCGCTGCGAGGATGAGCACCGAAGCAGCGAGCGAATTCGACTCTCTGATGCTTTTTCGCAGGTACAGGCAGAGTTGGCGACATGCCAGGTGCTTTTGGCCGCGGATGGCGATCGGGTGGTATCCGATGCCTACGACCAATTGATCGGTGTGGCGAGAAAGACTGCCGGTGCTGAGGCGCACCAGGCGTGGAAGGAGCCGGTGATCAAGACCGATGTCGAAATGAATATGGCCGACGTGTTTCAGCGGTTGAAGGGCTTTCGCGAAGAGCTCGAAGCATTCGAAGGGTCCCTGGCTCAGGCGACACTTCCGCGGCGGAAGAAGCTACGGCGCGCACATAAGCGACGTCTGCGGTAACGAAGGCGTTTCGTCAACCTCGCCACGTCGTCGGTACGGGGCTTCGAGCGCAGGTACCGCTCGGTCGTGCTCAGCTTGGAGTGGCCCATCATCTACTTGACGGCCGCCAGGTCGAACTGCTGGATCGCCAGGCTGCCGAAGGTATGTTTGAGGTCGTGAAAGCGCCGCGCTCGCACCCCCGTTTTCTTCTGTGGTTGAGTCCCGTCGCTCCCGCTCGAAGTGGTGTCGCGCGGGATGTTCAGCGCACCAGGCAGGACTTCGATGGATCGCCGGTCGCCGGGAACGCTCTGGTCAGGGCGGTGGCGATCATCCGGCTGCGGGCGGCGTAGCCGGGGGTGGTGAAGTGGATGCCGTCGTCGATGAACCAGTTGTCCTTGACGATGGCGGCCCAGTTGAAGATGCGCATGTTGGGGTAGCGGGCGCAGGCTTTGAATAGGGCTCTGTTCCAGAGGCGCATGTTCTCGTTGGCGTAGGGGCCTCTCGTCTCCAGGGAGCGGACGTTGACCCAGAGGACCGGGTCGGCCTCGCCGATCGCCGACATCATCCGGTCGATCCGGTCGGCGGCGTCGGTCTCCGGGGCGATGTAGGCGTTGGCCGAGTCATTGGTTCCGAGGGCGAGGACCCAGCAGCCCCGGTAGCCGTCGTTCTTCCACGCCTGCGCAACGTCGTAGGCGTTCGGCTGCCCTTCGTAGGTTTCGACAATCGACCGCGCGCCGGAGATCTCGAAGTGTTGGACCGAAGCGCCGACGCGGGCGTACTGGGCGTCGATGCGCTGCTGCGGGTCGGGCAGGTAGTTGGAGGACGTCAGCCCCTCCGAGGTGGAGTCGCCGATGTGGATCACGGCGTCGCAGGAGGCCGTCGCCGCCCCCAACCGCGCCGCCGCCACCGACACCTCGCTCGCCTGGCGCGCGTTCACCGTGAAAGATCTGCTCGCTCCGCTGAGGTAGGCGAAGTCGCTCGCCTTTCCCTGGCCGACCCCGGCCATGCCCGCGGCGGCCACGAATACGACGGCCAACGCGCCGCCGCCGGCCGCCCAGCCGTACTGAGGCATCGTGCGCGGGTGCAGCTCCCCGGCTCGGGCCCGCTTCCACAGGCGTCCCAGCGCGCCGTGGCGGACCGGCTCCTCTACGTAGCGCCAGGAGAGCGCCGCCACCGCGAGGATCGCCGCCACCTGCAGCGCGTCGCGCAGGAGGTTGGTCCCCTGCTCGCCGGCGGGAGTGGTGAGGACGATGATCGGGAAGTGCCAGAGGTAGATCCCGTAGGAGCGCACCCCGACCCAGCGCAGCGCGCCCCAGCCGAGCACCGGCCCAAGCCTGCAGGCCGGGTGGGCCAGAGCGACGATGACCAATGCCGTCGCCAGCGCCAGCACCAGGAACCCGCCCCGGTAGAGGAAGGAGTCGAAGCGGCCAGTTCTCCAGACCATCAGCGCGATCACGAGCAGCCCGGCGATCCCCAACCCGTCCAGTAGCCGGCGCGCGTTCGGAGCCACGTTTGCCTTCAGCTTTCGGCTGGGCCAGATCATCGCCAGCGCCGCTCCGACCAGAAGCTCGCAGGCCCGGGTATCGGTCCCGTAGTACACGCGCGAGGGGTCGAGGCTCGGCTTGTAGAGGACCGCCATCGTGATCGCCGACGCCAGGGCGAGAGCCGCCGTCGCGCCGGCAAGGCGGGGTCGTATCCCGGAGGGCAGCGGCCTCTCGGGGATGAAGCGAAGGCCGACCAGCAGGATCAGCGGCCAGACGATGTAGAACTGCTCCTCCACCGCCAGGGACCAGAGGTGGTTGAGCGGCGAGGCGGGGCCGAAGTCGACGAAGTAGGAAACCTGCTCGAAGATCAGCCACCAGTTGCTGAAGTAGAGGGCGGCGGCGACGACAGCGTCGCGGAACTGCGGCGGCTGGCGCGGCCCGAAGAGGGTCACCCAGGCGATCACCACGATCAGCATCAGAAAGAGGGCGGGCAACAGGCGCCGGGCGCGAGCGAGCCAGAAGCGGCCGAGGCGAATTCCGCCGCGCCGCGCGACCTGCGCCAGCAGGATGTCGGTGATCAGATAACCGCTGAGGGTGAAGAACACCCCGACGCCGAGCAAGCCCCCCGGTGCCCACCCAAAACCCAGGTGGTAGGCGACCACCGCCAGCACGGCGATCGCCCGCAGACCATCGAGCCCGGGCATGTAGCGCTGGTTTCGCCCGATCGGCTCAGGCACTGTTCTGCGACTTTACCCTTGCTTTTGGATCTGCACGGCCGGAATCAGCCGCTGGTCCATCTTTTGAATCTTCATCGCTCACCTCCTCTTCCGCTCGACGTTCTTGGCAAGCGCGCGATGTAGACGGCCTTCGAGTGGCGGAGCTCCTCGACCGGCTGCTCCAGCACCACGTCGTATCCATGGCCGAATACGTCGAGGCAATCGAGGCCGGCGCGCTCCAGGGCCGCCCGCACGTCCTTTTCCGGGAAGTGCCGTTGCCGGTGCAACTCGGGCTCGATCTCCGGTGTGCCATTGGGCCCGAGAACTTCGAAGCTCGCCTCGGATATGGCGCCCGGCTGGGTGTCCGCCGATGCCCTTCCCCGCCAGACAAGTTGCCGCCCCCCGGCTCCCTCGCGCACTTCCGACCCGGCGAAGAAGGTTCGGTAGCTCTGCAGCGTGTTGAGGTCGAACATCAACAGCCCGTCCGGCGCCAGGTTGTTCCGCATCCCCGCCAGCGCCCGCGCCAGCTCCTCGATGCTGAGCAGGTAGTTGACCGCGTCGTCGAGCGACCAAACCAGGTCGAATTCACCGAAGCGGGGTAGCTCACGCATGTCGGCGACCGAAAGCCGCGGAGCCTCGCCTACCTTCTTGCGGGCGACTTCCACCATCGAAGCGGAGATGTCGCAGGCGGTGACCTTCCAGCTCCGCCGCAACATCGGCAGGAAGCTCTTGCCCGTCCCGCAGCCGACATCGAGCAGCCGCTTCCCTCTCAGCCCATGGCGCTCAAGATGGGGCAGCAGTCTTCCCAGCCACAGCTCGTAGTCGTTCTGGGCGGTGAAGTCGTCGTAGACGGGAGCAATCGCTTCGTAAGCGAGCTCGGCCCATTGCGGTCCTTGCGTAGCGGGGGCGGTAGCTTCCACATCTTGTAGACCTTCTGACTAGTCGAAAAAGTTTCAGCGATCAAGTCCAACAGTCTGTTTTTGGCTTAGTACCTTCGAAAAATCGACACTCCACCAGCCAGCGGCCGCGATGCCGGCGATGGTTGGGAGTGGGGGGAAGTGCATAGGGTCTGCCTCCGGGTCGCCTATCGCTACGCCAGCAGCCCGAGCGAGGCCGAGGACATCGCCCAGGACGCCCTACTCCGGGCCTGGCGTCGCAAGTCGACTCTGCGAGAGAGTCAGCGGCGCAACGAATGGCTGGCGACGATCGTTCGCAACGAGGCTTTTCGCCAGCGCTCCCGGGTCCGCCCGGTGCCGATCGCCACAATCGAGACGCAGGATGGTGCCGACGACGAGAGGGTCGTGGCCACGGTTGAGCGCGCAGACCTCCACGCTGCACTCGCGCGCCTCGACAAGCGCGAACGCCGGCTGCTGATGTTGCGCTACAGCGACGATTTGACCCAGGCTGCCATCGCTCAGTTGTTGGAGATCCCCGAAGGAACGGTTAAGGTTCGGTTGCACCGGGCGCGCGACAAACTTCGTCGAGCCCTCGGGACTCCATGAGCCCGACCCAGACCCAAGCCCCTGCCGGCAATCGCGTCGGCGTCGAGCCCCGCCTGATCAAGGCGCTAGGCCATCCGCTGCGTCAGCGGATCCTGATCGCCCTCAACACCAGGGTGGCCAGTCCGAGTGAGCTGTCCAAGGAGTTGGGAGAGCCGCTCGGCAACGTCAGCTACCACGTCAAGATCCTCTCTGAGTGCGAGGCGATCGAGCTGGTTAAAACCGCGCCGGTGCGCGGTGCGGTCGAGCACTTCTACCGAGCTCAGGTACGGCCCTATTTCGACGATGAGAGCTGGGTAAACCTGCCTGCTTCTGCCCGTCGCGCTCTCTTCGACGACACCCTGCAGTCGGTCTGGAGCCACCTGGCCGAGGCGGCGAGAGACGGAGGTCTCGACGATCCGGAGAACCATGTCAGCTGGACGCACCTCGAGCTTGACGAGGAGGCTTACGCCGATATGGTCGAGCAACTCCGCCTCACCCTGGAGCGCTCCTTGGAGCTGCAGGCCGAATCGCTGAACCGGCTCGCCAAGTTGCCGCCCGAGGAGCGCGATTCGCATCGCACCGAGCTGGCGATCATGCATTACCACCGGGCGCACGCCGACAACAACGGCGCCTAGGCGAGCGACGCTCGCACTGTACACGCGGGCGGTTGGCGTACCAATAACTTCGGACCGCTGTACAAGGTCGCCGCGGGTGTTTGGCCCCACCATTTGGCGATGGGAAACCTCACTCGCCAGATCGTCGCCTTTGGCGGGGGCGGATTCTCGATGGAATCCGGCAACCCGCTGCTCGACGACTACGTGCTCGGCCTCGCCGACGCGGTCCGCCCGCGCGTCTGCTTCCTTCCTTCCGCCAGCGGCGATGCCGACCACTACATCGTCCGCTTCTACCGAGCCTTCCCGGCCGATCGTTGCGAGGCGAGCCATATCTCACTCTTCCGGCGCGAGCAGGGGCCGGCCGACCTGCGCGCCCATCTCCTCTCCCAGGACCTGATCTACGTCGGCGGTGGCAGTGTCCTCAGCTTGCTCGGGGTGTGGCGGGCGCACGGAATTGACGAGATCTTGCGCGAGGCCTGGGAGGCCGGCGTCGTCCTCTGCGGCCTATCCGCCGGCTCGCTCTGCTGGTTCGCCGAAGCGGTCACCGGATTCCACGGCGAGCCGCGGCGGGTGGAGGGGTTGGGCCTCCTGCCATTCAGCAATTGCGTTCACTACGAGATGAACTCCAGACGCCGTCGCGCCTACGGCGACTTCCTTCGCGCCGGCATGCGCCCCGGCTACGCCGCCGAGGATGGCGCGGCGCTGCACTTCGTCGGCGAGGAGCTGCGCCGGGTGATCGCCTCGCGGCCGAACGCTCGCGGCTACCGGCTCGACGCGATGGGCGAGCGGGTGGTGGAGATGCGCCTTGCCACGACCTACCTGGGCGATCCTGCCGCCGCCAACGTCGCCTTCCCGCTGCCCGAAGCGGTTTCCACAGCGGTAGCGGCGTGACGATTCCGCGCATCCTCGCTCTCGGCGGGCACGACTTCACCGCGCGTCCGCCCGACCGCGCGGTCTGCGAGTTGCTGCTGAAGCTGGCGACTGAACGAGCCGGGCGGCGGCCGCGGATCTGTCTCCTGCCGACGGCCAGCGGCGATACCTCCGAGCAGATCGCGCGCTTCTACTCGGCCTTCGGCGAGCGCGCCTGCGATCCATCTGACCTCTCCCTCTTCCGGCTCGGACGGCGACCGATGGCGTTGCGCGATCACCTGCTCGAACAGGACCTCGTCTACGTCGGCGGCGGCAGCCTCGTCAACCTGCTCGCGGTCTGGGAGGCGCATGACATCGGCGCCATGCTCGGCATCGCTTGGCGCCAAGGCATCGTCCTGGCGGGCCAGAGCGCCGGCGCGATGTGTTGGTTTGAGGCCGGCATCACCAAATCCTCGGGGAGACCCCTCGCCGCCGCCGGCATGGGGCTCCTCAACGGCAGCCTCTGCGTCCACTACAACAACGAGCCCGAGCGCCGCGCCGCCTATCTCGATGCGGTCGGCGACGGAATGCCCGGCGGCTACGGCCTCGACGACTACGCCGGCTTGCTCTGGGAGGGAACCGCTTCGCCCTCGGCGGTCACCGCCCGCCGCGGCGCCCGCGCCTACCGCGTCACCTCTACCGAGAAGGGGGTGGCGGAGGCCCCGATGCCGGCTCGGTTTCTGCCGGCTCCCGCCCCGGCCACTCTGCGCGAGGACATCGTCGAGTACCGCCGCCTGACTCAGATGCGAAAGCGGGCCGGCTGGCTCGGCTAACCCGGAAACCCACGTTCAGCGGCCGATGTGAAAGCCGATCAGTCGGGGGATGTCCGCCACCGCCGCGCTGATTGGGTCTGGGTGCCGCCCCTCCAGTTCCGCTTCCTCCTTGCGCATCAGGGCGCGGCGGATCGTCTCCCCACCCAGCCAGTGGAAGGGTTCCGGTGGGACGCGGGGCGGGGAGGGATCGACGAAAGCGAGGCGGGAAGGATCGTCGCGGCGATCGAGGGCGAGGGATGCCAGCGCCCGTCCGACCATGTGGGAGGGGCCGACGCCGTTACCCGTGTAGCCGGCGGCGACAAAAGCCCGCCCGCCCGGCAGCGGGACGACCATCGGGAGGTGGGTTGGGGAGGCGTCGATCGGCCCTCCCCAGGCATGGGTGAGCTCGCGGTCGTTGAGGCCGGGGAAGATGTGGCGCAGGTGGGCGACGACGTGGCCTACCGTCTCGGCGTCGACTTCCGCGCGGCCTCCCAATCGCGCCCCCATCGCGATCTTTCCGCCGCCCCAGCCGAAGAGGATTCGCCCGTCTGGGGTGGTGCGGAAGTAGTCGATCAGCAGGCGGGCGTCGGTGATGCACTCGCCTCCGGTCCAGCCGACCTCCTCCAGTAAATCCGGCACCGGCTCGGTGAGGACGATGTGAGATGAGGTGACGGTGAGCGCGTTGCGCAGCGGCGCGCTCGGCGCCTTGGCGGCCGGTCCGAGAGCCAGCACGGCGGCACCGGCGCGAACGGCCCCGGGGGCGGTGCGCGCCAGCACTCCGTTGGGACCATCGACAAGGCTCAACACCGGCGACCCTTCGTAGATCTCCACGCCGCTCGCCCTCAGGCGAGCCCGCAGCCCCAACGCCAGCCGCGCCGGCTGCACCGTCGCCGCCCCCGGGTAGAAGGCGCCGCCGCGGAAGGCGGGCGATGCGCAACGGGCCGCTACTTCCGCGGCGTCGAGCGGCTGAATCGCCTCGAGCGCGCCCAGCTCACGGCAAGCCGCGGCGGCCTCGGCCCAGACTCCGTCGTGCGCCTCCGCGGTGGAAACCTGCAGGTAGCCCGCGCGCCGGAACCAGGCATCCACCGCCTGTTCCTCGCAAAAGGCCCCGACTCCGCTCACCGCTTCCTCGGCCGCCCGCGCGACGGCCAGCGCCGCCCCATCCCCCCAGCGCGCCCGCATGTTCGGCAATGAGAACCACATCACGTTGCAGAACCCGCCGTTTCGCCCGCTCGGCCCATGCCCGCAGGCGCCCGCCTCCAGCAACACAACCTTCGCCTCCGGCTCGAGCGCCTTCACGTGCCAGGCAGCCCACATCCCGGTGAACCCCCCACCAACCACAACCACGTCAGCCGAGAGCTCTTCCCACCAACCGGCGGCGCAAGCTCACCACCCCCGGCTTCCTCCAACCAGTACCCGTGAGCAGTGTGTTTCATGGGCAGCATCGAGTCTGGCACGTAGAGGCACATCTTCGGCGACATGAGAGGGGAGGGGATGCCCCTCGAGCGGGCGGATACTCAAAGTCGTTGACCTAATTAGGTCAACGACTTGTCCGAACGAGGGGCATCCCCTCCCCTCTCCCACTTACCTCAGGGCTAGACTCACCGCGTGGGAACTTTCGACTCGTTCGCCGATCTGTCCCTCGAAATCGAGGGATACGAGCTGCAGGGGCTGGAGTATCAGGTGCCCGGGTTCGAGCGACTGTCCACCGTCATCCATCTTTGGGGCAACGGCGAGGACGGCCTCGGCGAGGACGTGACCTACGAAGCGCTGGACCAAATCGCCCTTCAAGACGCGGGGCCGTCACTCGACCTGACCGGCTACGCCACACTCGGCGAGTTCTGCGACTTCGTCGGCGATCTCGACACCTTTCCGAACGAGCCCGGGCGTGAGGTGTCGCGCCGCTATCGACGCTGGGCGTTCGAGTCGGCGGCGCTCGATCTGGCGCTGCGCCAGGCGGGCATCGGGATCGCCGAAGCGCTGGGACGTGAGCCGCAGCCGGTCGAGTTCGTCTGCTCGATGAGGCTCTCTCCCGGCGGCGACGAGCCTTCGACGATCGAGACGCTTCAACGCAAGATCAAGCCCTATCCCTCCCTGCGTTTCAAGCTCGATCCGACTAACGACTGGACCGATGAGATGATCGCCCAGCTGGTCGAGACCGGCGCGGTCGACTCACTCGACCTCAAGGGCCAGTACAGAGGGACAGTCGTCGACGTCGAGACCGACCCCGAGCTTTACGCCAAGCTGGTGGAGGCTTTTCCGGACGCCTGGCTTGAGGACCCCGACGTCAACGACGAGACGCGCCCGATCCTCGAACCGGTCCGCGACCGGCTCACCTGGGACGCGCCGATCCACTCGATCGCCGACATCGAGGCGCTGCCCTGGCCGCCGCGGATGGTCAACATCAAGCCGTCGCGAATCGGCGGCCTGCGCGACCTCTGCGCGACTTACGACTACTGCGCCGAGCGGGAGATCGGCGCTTACGGCGGCGGCCAGTGGGAGCTGGGCGTCGGCCGGGGACAGATCCAGGTTTTGGCCTCTTTGTTCCACCCCGACACCCCCAATGACACCGCCCCGCGCGGGTACAACGAGGCCGACCCTCCTCCCGGCCTGCCCATCAGTCCCATGCAGCCGACGCTTTCGCCGACCGGCTTTCGCTGGGACAACTAGAAAGGAAGAAATGCCCGAGAAAAGCTTCTCCGACGCCCTGAACGAGCAGATCGCCAACGAGTTTGCCGCCTCCCAGCAGTACGTGGGGATCGCCGTCTACTACGACGCCGAGACGCTGCCGCGGCTGGCGGCTTTCTTCTATCGCCAGGCGATAGAAGAGCGCGAGCACGCGATGATGATGGTCCAGTACCTGCTCGACGTCGGCGCCGAGGTCCACATCCCCGACATCAAGTCTCAGCAGACCAGCTTCAAGGATGGGACCGCGCCGGTGCGGATGGCGCTGGAGCAGGAGAAGCGGGTGGGCGAGGAGATCTACGCCCTGTTTGAGCTGGCCCGTGAAGTCAAGGACTACCGCGCCGAGCAGTTCATGCAGTGGTTCGTCAAGGAGCAGGTCGAAGAGGTCGCGCTGATGGGCGACTTGCTCAACGTCGTCGAGCGCTCCAAGGAGAACCTGCTGCTCGCCGAGGACTACATCGCCCGCGAGGCCCCCGGCGAGGGCGGCGGCGACCCGACCGCCCCACCGGCGGCCGGCGCGGGAGGCTGAATCCCCACTCCGCTGCGACTTATCTCTGTATGTCAGGGATAAGTCGCAGCGGAACGGCTACCAGCGCGAGGTGACTACCTTTGCGCGGGTGTAGAAGCTGACGGCGTCGGTGCCGTTGGCGTGGAGGTCGCCGTCGCAGGAGTCCTTCCAGCCGGCGAAGGGGAACCAGGCGACGGGGGCCGGGACGCCGACGTTGACGCCGAGCATTCCCGCCTCGGCGCTGTAGCGGTAGCGCCGGACCGCCTCGCCGGAGCGGGTGAAGATCGCTCCGGCGTTGCCGTAGCGCGATCCGTTGAGGAACTCCAGCGCCGCGTCGAGATCTGCCGCCCCGACCAGTGCCAGCAGCGGTCCGAACAGTTCCTCGCGCGCGATCTCGGACTCCGGGTCGGCGACGACGATCGTCGGGCCCAGCAGCGTCCCCGCCGGCCCGGCGTCGCGTCGGCCGTCCATGACCAGTTCGGCCCCGCCGTCCTCCGCCCGCCCGATCGCGTCGGCGACCTTCTCCCGCGCGGGCGCCGAGACCATCGGGCAGACGTCGGTTGCCGGGTCGGCCCCGAAGCCGACTGTCAGCTCGTTCGCCGCGCTCGCCAGCGCCTCGCGCACCTCCGCCTGCCGAGCTTCATCGCCGACCACTACCGCGACCGACCCGGCCAGACAGCGCTGACCGGCGGCCCCGAAGGACGAGCCCATGATCGCCGGCACCGCTTGTTTGAGGTCGGCGTCGGGCATTACCACGAGGGAGTTCTTCGCCCCGCCCAGCGCCTGCGCTCGCTTACCGTTAGCCGCCGCTCGCTGAGCGACGAAGCGCGCCGTTTCTGCCCGGCCGACGAATGAGATCGCGTCGACGCCGGGATCGTCGAGCAACGCCGTCACCGCGTCGCGCCCGCCGTGGATGAGATTGACGACCCCGGGCGGAATCTCCTCGATTCCGTCGATCATCTCGGCGATCAGAGCCGCCGGCCGCGGGTCGTGCTCCGACGGCTTCAGCACGAACGAGTTGCCGCAGGCAATCGCGTAAGGCAGGAACCAGAGCGGGATCATCGCCGGGAAGTTGAAAGGAGTGATTGCCGCGACGACGCCGACCGGCTGGCGCACCAGCTCGACGTCTACGCCCGCGGCGACGCCCTCCAGCGTGTCCCCCTTGAGCAGATGGGGAATCGCCGCCGCCGATTCGATCGATTCGATCCCGCGACCAACCTCTCCGTCGGCGTCCTCCAGCGTCTTGCCCATGTCGGCGGTGACCAGGGCGACCAGTTCCTCGCGGCGACGCAGCAACTCCTCGCGCAGCCGCAGCACCGCCCGAGCTCGCCGCTGCGGCGGCACATCGCGCCAGCCGGGTTGTGCCGCGCGCGCGGCAGCGACCGCGGCGCGCACATCCACCGCGCCGGAGAGGGGGACCAGCGCCGCTACTTCTCCCGTCGCCGGGTCGATGTCTTCGAGCGTCTCCGCTCCCTCGCCCGGAAGCCATTCGCCGCCCACGTAGTTGGCGAGTTTCGCCGGCCCGATGCTCATGGGGTGGGCGCCGCGGCCTGCTCCGGACGGGCCCCGGCCAGCTTCTCCGCGCGGCGCTGCTGCCAGACGGTGAAGCCCATCGCCAGAACGGTCACCGCGAACAGCATCGTCGCGATCACGTTGACCTGGACCGGGATCCCCCGCTGGTTGGCGCCGAATACGTAGAGGGGGAAGGTGACTGTGGTTCCGGAGTTGAAGTTCGAGATCACGAAGTCGTCGATTGAGAGCGCGAAGGCAAGCAGTGCCGCGCCGACCACGCCGGGCATGATCAGCGGCAAGGTCACGTGGCGGAAGGTTCCCAGTGGCGTCGCGCCCAGGTCCCTCGCCGCCTCCTCAAGGCTGCGGTCGAAGCCGATCAGCCGTGAGCGCACCACCACCACAACGAAGCTGATCGAGAACATCACGTGGGCGATCAGCAGCGTGTTGAACCCGGGTGTCACGCCGTAGAGGAGGAACATCGAGAGCAGCGCCGCTCCGATCACAACCTCCGGCGTGGCCATCGGGATCACGATCAGGATGTTCGCGACCCGGCGACCGTGGAACTCGTGGCGGACCAAGGCGATCGCCATCAGCGTTCCGATTGCGGTCGCGATCAGGGTTGACAGCGCCGCCAGTTTGAGGCTCGTCAGCAGCGCGTCGGTCAGCTCCTGGATCGCAAACGGGTGCGCCCATGCGTTTAGGGAGAAACCGTTCCAGACGAGGTTGAACTTCCCGGCCGGGTCGTTGACCGAGAAGACCGCGATCACCGCGATCGGCAGCAGCATGTAGATGACCGCCAGCCCGGCGTAGATGATGATTGCGTGCTCGCGCAGCCAGCGCCAAGCGCGCCGCGCTATCGACTCGCCGCCGCCCACCGGCAGACCGGCGGTTTCCGTGTGTGCCTCCATCAGGCCTCCGCCCCCTCGGCCTCGTCGCCCATCAGCGCCTCGGAACCGGCGAAGCGGATGTAGAGCAGGACCGCGACCAGGATGATCGCCATCAGGATGAAGGAGAGCGCCGCCGCGACCGGGTAGTCGTTGAGCTGCAAGTAGCGGAACTGGATCACGTTGCCGATCATGAATTGCTGCGGTCCACCCAAGAACTGGGCGTTGACGTAGTCGCCCACCGCCGGGATGAATGTGAGCAACGTGCCGGCGACGATTCCCGGCGCGCTGAGCGGCAGGGTGACTCGGAAGAACGCCGCGCGCGAGGATGAGTAGAGGTCCTTCGCCGCCTCAATCAGTCTCTCGTCGATTCGCTCCAGGCTCGCGTACAGCGGCAGGATCATGAAGGGCAGGAAGTTGTAGGTGAGCCCCGCGATCACCGCCCCGGAGGTGGCCAACACCCGGCCGTCTTGAGGGACCAGCCCGATGAACTTCATCGCCTCCACGACCGGGCTGCTGTCGTCGAAGATCGACTGCCAGGCGATCGTGCGGATCAGGTAGGTGGTGAAAAACGGCGCGATCACCACGAAGAGCAGCGCGTTGCGCCACTTGCCGGCGCGAAAGGCGATTGCATAGGCGAGCGGGTAGCCGATCAGCAGCGCCAGCACCGTCGCCGTGCCCGCGTAATAGAACGAGCGGAGGAACTGGGTGTTGAAAGTGCTCAGGGCGTCGCCGAAGTTGCTCCAGTCCCAGGTGAACTGGAAGCCGTTGACGATCGAGCCGGTCTCCAGCGAGAGCCGTCCCATGAAGTACATCGGGACGACAAAGAAAAGGATCAGCCAGATCAGACCCGGGCCGAGCAGGAAGTAGGGCAGGAGGCGGCGGCGGGCGTTCAATTCAGATCCTCATTCGACTCTCGCCCGCCACCGCCATCACCCTTTCGTCAGCCCGTCAGCAGGGACTCGAACGCTTGTGTCACCGCCTCCTCATACGGACCGTCCAGCGCCGGCTGGGTCGAGCAGTTCTTCGTGAACTCGGCACTGGGGAAGATCAGCTCATTCTTCGCCAGCGCCGGGTCGCGCTTGGCGAGGATTTGCTGCACCCCGTCAACCGGAGTCACGTAGTTGACGTACTCGGCGATGTTCGCCTGCACCTCCGGGTCATAGACGTAGTCCATGAACCCGAGCGCCGCCGCCGGGTTCGGCGCCCCGATCGGGATCACCATGTTGTCGGACCAGAGGATGCAACCTTGGGTCGGCATCCGCCACTCGATGTTGGGGTTGTCGGCCTGCAACTGCACCGCGTCTCCCGACCAGCCGATCGCCGCGACGACTGACCCTTTGGTCAGGTCACGGGCGTAGTCGTTGCCGGTGAAGCGCCGGATCTGACCGGAGTCAACCGCGCCCTTCAGTTTGTCGATCGCATCGAGCCACTCCTGCTCGGTGGCGTTGTTCGGATCGACTCCCTGGGCCTTCATCACCAGCGGCACGGTGTCGCGCAGCTCGCTCAGCATCGTGACCTTGCCCTTGTACTGGGGGTCGAAGAGGTCGTTGACCGAGTGCACGTCCGGCGCCAGGTCTTTGCGGACGATGACCCCGGTCATGCCCGTCTGCCAGGGCACCGAGTACTCGCGGTTGGGATCGAAATCGGGGTGGCGCAGGTCGTCGCGGAGGTTCTTCTCCACGTTCGGGATAGCGCTCTTGTCGAGGTTCTGGAGATAGCCGAGCGAGTTCATTTTGCTCGCCATCCAGTCGGTGAGGACGAACATGCTGCGTCCACCCGATGAGCCGTTGGCCAGTTGCGGCCGCAGCTTGCCGAAGAACTCGACGTTGTCGTTGACGTCCTCGATGTAGGTG
Organism: uncultured Solirubrobacterales bacterium; assembly: GCA_963740065.1. Classification (GTDB taxonomy): domain Bacteria; phylum Actinomycetota; class Thermoleophilia; order Solirubrobacterales; family 70-9; genus DASVDE01. The sequence goes on along the minus strand of CAVUCS010000006.1, from coordinate 234,537 downwards.
ACGTTGACGCCGGTCGCCTTCTCGAAGCTGGCCACCGTCCCCTTCTCGCCGGGGTCGATATAGAGCGGCCAGTTGGAGATCGTCAGGTCGCCCTTCACTGGGCCCCCTTGAGCGGTTTCGGTCGCACCGGTGTTGGCGCCGCCCTCGATCCCGCCACCTCCGCCGCCGCAGGCCGCCAGGCCCAGAACAAGCGCGAACACCGCTAGCGCCGTAACCGGCACCGCGGCCCGTTTCCTCGCAACGTTCTTCATCTGACTCACCTCTCTGTTGTCGACTCGCGCACCATGTGTGTGTTCTCCGGGTCCCAGCTAAGTCGTACCCGCTCCCCTCCACTCGGCAACCGCCGTCGCGCGTCCTCATCGGCATTGGGGACGAGCACGGTGATTCGCACGTCCCCGTCCAGCACCACAACTACCTGGGTCGCGGTTCCCAGGTAGAGCGAACTTTCGACGATGCCCTCGAGGCCGGGCAACTCACCTGCGCCCGGCTCAGCGCCGTTGCCGATCATCAGCTTCTCCGGGCGAACTACCGCGAAGCAACTCTCCCCGGCGGAGAAACCGTCCGCGTCCACCGGCACCGTGGGCCCGTTCTCCAGCTTCACCGCCCCCCCGGCCTCCACCGTCGCCGGGATCAGATTCGAGACGCCGATGAAGCCGGCGACGAAGGTGGTCGTGGGGCGTTCGTAGACGTCTTCGGGACCGGCGACCTGCTCGATCTTGCCGCGGTTCATCACCGCGATCCGGTCGCTCATCGTCAGCGCTTCTTCCTGGTCGTGTGTGACGTAGACGAAGGTGATCCCGACATCGCGCTGGATCCGCTTCAGCTCAACCTGCAGGCCCTTGCGCAGTTTCAAGTCGAGGGCGCCCAGCGGCTCGTCGAGCAGCAACACTTTCGGCAGGTTGACGAGCGCTCGCGCCAGCGCCACCCGCTGTTGCATGCCGCCGGAGAGTTGCGCCGGGCGGCGCTTTGCCTCAGCCGCCAGCCCAACCCGCTCCAGCTCCGCCGCCACCCGCCGTCGGATCTCCTCCTTTGCCACTCGCTTGCGGCGCAGTCCGAAGCTGACGTTGTCCTCGACGCTGAGGTGGGGGAAGAGGGCGTAGCTCTGGAAGACCGTGTTGGTGGGGCGCTTGTGAGGCGGCAGGTTCGCCACGTCAGCTCCCTCGATCCGGATCGCCCCCTCGCTCGGTCGCTCGAAACCGGCGATCATCCGCAGCGTCGTCGTCTTCCCACATCCGCTTGGCCCCAGCAGCGTGAAGAACTCTCCGCCGGCTAGTTCAAGGTCAAGGGCGTCAACCGCGACGAAATCGTCGAAGCGCTTGGTGACGCTCTGTAATTCGACGCTCGGGGTACTGCCCTCCATAGCCCTCCTTGCATCGCTCCAGAATGGAGCCTGCGTAGAAGGTAGCGCTTACACCAAGGCTGGGGGCGACAAGACTTCCCTTTCTCGTTATCCAACTTGTACAAGGTGAAGGCTTGGACTATTCCCAAGAGAAAGTTGCATGGCGCCAGATATAGGCGTAGCTTTATCCATAACGTCGCAATCTGAGAGGAGAATGGGTATGGCCACCGCGTCCCAGGCTGTCGAAGGAGTCGATACCAGCCTTCAGGAATTGGCCAGGCGCCATCTCTGGATGCATTTCTCGCGGATGGGCTCCTACGGCCCCGACCACGAGATTCCGATCATCACCCGCGCAGAGGGTTGTTACGTCTACGACGAGCACGGCAACCGCTACCTCGACGGTCTCTCCGGCCTTTTTTGCGTCAATGCCGGCCACGGCCGCACCGAGCTGGGCGAGGCGGCAGCCCGCCAGGTCGAGGAGCTCGACTTCTACACCCTGTGGAGCTACGCCCACCCGCGGGCGATTGAGCTCGCGGCGCGGATCGCCTCGCTTGCTCCCGCCGACCTCAACCGCGTCTTCTTCACCTCCGGCGGTTCGGAGGCGGTCGAGTCGGCGCTGAAGCTTGCCCGCAATTACCACCGCATGCATGGCAAAGGCCAGAAGCACAAGGTGATCGCGCGGGAGGTTGCCTACCACGGCACCAGCCTCGGCGCTCTCTCCGCCACCGGCATCACCGACCTGCGCGCCCAGTTCGAGCCGCTCACCCCCGGCGGCTGCCATGTCCCCAACACCAATATCTACCGCTGGCCGGAAGACCGCCACCCGCTCTGGGCCGCGACCGCGATCGAGGAGCGGATTCAGTTCGAGGGCCCGGAGACAGTCGCCGCCGTCATCCTCGAGCCGGTGCAGAACGCGGGCGGTTGCTTCGTCCCGCCCGATGGCTACTTCGAGCGGGTCCGCGAAATCTGCGACCGCCACGACGTGCTGCTGATCTCCGACGAGGTGATTTGCGCCTGGGGCCGCCTCGGCCACTACTTCGGCTGCGACCGCTTCGGTTACGTGCCGGACATCATTACCGTGGCCAAGGCGCTGACCAGCGCCTACGCACCGATGGGAGCGTTGATCGCCTCCGATCGCGTCGCCGAGCCCTTCATGCAGGGCGACGCCTCCTTTGCCCACGGCTTCACCTTCGCCGGTCACCCGCTCGCCTCAGCGATCGCGATGGCCAACCTCGACGTCTTCGAGCGCGAGGACCTCTGCGGCCATGTCCTCGCCAAGGAAGGCGAGTTCCGCGAGATGCTCGAGAGCCTGCATGAGATCCCGATCGTCGGAGACGTACGCGGCGCCGGCTACTTCCACGCGATCGAATTGGTCAAAGACAAGGAGACCAAGGAGAGCTTCGACGAGGAGGAGTCCGAGGAGTTGCTGCGCGGCTTCCTCTCCGGGGAGCTCTACAAGCGCGGTCTGATCTGCCGCGCCGACGACCGCGGCGACCCGGTGATCCAACTGGCGCCGCCACTGATCGCCGACACCGAGCAGTTCGAGGAGATCCACGACGTCCTCCATGGCGTGCTCTCCGAGGCCTGGGACCGGGTGGCTGGGGGGGCATCGAGAGGTCGCCGAGCACCACTGACCCCGCGTACCTAGAGGCCGATTTTGCTCACCGTCCAGAGCCTCCTCGACGAGCTTGGCCTCGACCTCGCGGCCGGGACGCAGGCGGCCGGGGCGCCCGTGCGCTGGGTCCATATCTCCGAGCTCGAAGACCCAACCCCGTGGCTTTCCGGCGGAGAGCTGATGCTGACCACCGGCATCCCGTTGGACACCGCGACCAAACAGCGCAAATACATCGGCCAACTGGTTGAGCACAACCTGGCCGGCCTCGGATTCGGCACCGGGTTCAGCCACGCCAGATTGCCCAAAGCTCTGCGCGACGAAGCGAAGAAGCGCGACTTTCCGCTCTTCGAGGTTCCCTACTCGACTCCGTTCATCGCGATCACCGAGAAAGCCTTCGCGCGCCTTGTCAACGAGCAGTATGAGGTTCTGCAGCGAGGAATCGCGGTGCAGCGCAGGTTGGAGCGGCTGGTGCTGGAGGAGCGCGGGTTGGAAGAGATCGCCGGGACGATTTCCAGCGCCGTCGGCGGCACCGTCGCGATCCTCGACAATCACGGCGAGCGAATCGCCGGTCGTGGTTTTCGCCGGGAGCTCTCGGCGGACGCCGCCGGCGCGATCCGCAAAGAGGCCGTGTCGCACAGCAGCGACGGCCACCCGTTCGTGCCGGCGCATCCGTCGCTTGCCGGGCGCGCTCTCGCTCACCCGGTGATCTCGCCGGGTGGCGGCCCGCCCCAGGCCTGGGTTGTCATCGTCCGCGACAGCGGTGGGCTGGGTGACTTTGAGCGCCTCATCCTGCAGCAGGCCGTCGCAGTCGTCGCTCTGGAGCTGATGCGCCGCCGCGTCGCGCGGGAGACGGAACGTCGCCTCGCCGGCGACGTGCTGGCGGGCGCGCTCGGCGGGCGCCTTGACCCCTCCGAGTTGCGCCGGCGCCTCGAGCCCTTCGGGATTGGCAACGAGACCGCCGTCCTCGTCTTTGCCCTCGATGACCCTTCCGCCGCCGAGCCCGCCCTGGAGCGGGCCCTCGCCGCCGATGCCTGCCCGGCCGTCGTCGCTCCGCACAGCGTTGGCGGCCGCGAGCTGCTCTGCGCCGTCGTCGACGCCGCCGATCGCGACCCGGTCGACCTTGCCGCCGACGCCCGCAGAGCGCTGATCGCCGAACGTGGCGCCGTGCGCGCCGCAGCCAGTCGCCCTGCCCTTCCCGAGGACCTGCGCCACTCCTTTCACGAGGCACGCTGCGCCCTCGAAGCGACCGGCTTCGAGAACGGGAGCGGTCCCGAGGTCGCTTCCTGGAGAGACCTTGGCGCCTTCACCCTCCTCCTCTCCCTCTCCGACGATGATGCCCTGCGCCTCTATTGCGACAGCGTCCTGGGCCCGATCGAAGAGGGCGACGACGAGTACGGCGGCGAGCTGTTGCGCTCGCTTGAGGCCTTCATCGAGCAGAACGGGCAGTGGGAGAAAGCCGCCCGCGAGGTCTACTGCCATCGCCACACCCTTCGCTACCGCATGCGCAAGGTCGAGGAGCTGACCGGGCGCGATCTCTCTCGCGCCCACGACCGGATCGAGTTCTGGCTGGCGTTGCGGGCGCGTGAGTTGCTGGGAGAGGGGACCCACGCATGAAGATCGGCGTTCCCAGAGAGATCAAGCCCGATGAGTACCGAGTTGCGATCACTCCAGCCGGGGTACGCGAGGCCTGCGAGCACGGTCACGAGGTGGTGATCGAGGCCGGCGCCGGCGAGGGAAGCGCTATAGCTGACGCCGACTTCGAGGCGCAGGGCGCTCGCATCGCGCCCGACGCGCCCGCCGTCTTTGCCGAGGCCGAGATGGTCCTCAAGGTCAAGGAGCCTCAGCCCGCTGAAATCGAGATGCTGCGCGGCGGACAGCTCCTCTTCACCTACCTTCACCTCGCCCCCGATCCCGAGCAGACCCGTGGCCTTTGCGGCTCCGGCGCCACCTGCGTCGCCTACGAGACGGTCGAGGACGCCCACGGACACCTGCCCCTGCTGGCGCCGATGAGTGAGATTGCCGGCAAGATCGCCACCCAGGCCGGCGCTTTCATGCTGGAGAAGCCGCTCGGGGGTCGTGGCATTCTGCTCGGTGGCGTCCCCGGTGTCGCGGCCGCCAACGTGATGGTGATTGGCGGCGGCGCGGTCGGCATGAACGCCGCTTTCGTCGCGATTGGAATGGGGGCCGACGTCTTCGTCTACGACAAGTCGATTGACCGCTTGAGGGAACTGGACATGGCGTTCGCCGGCGGTTGCTCAACGGTCTACTCGACCACGCTGGCGGTTGAGGAGATGCTGCCCCGCGTCGACTTGGTGATCGGCGCCGTGCTGGTTCACGGCGCCCGCGCCCCCTTCGTCATCCGCCGCGATCAGCTGGCGCTGATGAAGCCCGGCGCGGTCCTGGTGGATGTCGCGATTGACCAGGGCGGCTGCTTTGAGACCTCGCGCCCCACTACCCACCGCGATCCGACCTTCGAGGTCGACGGGATCACCCACTACTGCGTCGCCAACATGCCCGGCGCGGTTCCGATCACGTCGACCCACGCGCTGACCAACGCGACCCTTCCATACGTGATCGCCCTCGCCGACCATGGCGCAGCTGGCGCGATCCGGCTCGACCCCGGTCTGCGCCTGGGAGTGAACGTGGCGAACGGCGCGGTCACCCACCCGGCGGTTGCCGAAGGAGTCGGCGCCGAATACGTGCCGGTCGAAGAGGCCCTGGCGATCCCCGCATGACGATCCGCCGCGCAAAAACCCGTTCCGCTGCGACTTATCTCGGTATGTCAGGCATAAGTCGCAGCGGAAGCTGAGATTGGAGGGAGTATGGCTGTCGCCCAAAAGATCGCGTTGAAGAACTTCATCGGCGGTGAAGCTGTCGATCCGGTGGAGGGGGGAGCCGAGGATGTGGTCAATCCAGCCACCGGCGAGGTGATTGCCGAAGCGCCGCTTTCGACCAAGGCGGATGTCGACCGCGCCGTCGAGGCGGCGAAGAAGGCCTTTGACGGTTGGGCCGCGACCCCGCCCGGGGAGCGTGCCCACGCGTTGCTGCGTATGGCCGACCTGATTGAGGAGCGCGGCGAGGAGATCGCCGACCTCGAGGCCGCCGACGCCGGCAAGCCGCGCGGCGCGATGGCCGAGGACGAAGTGCCCGTGATGGCCGACCAGTTGCGCTTCTTCGCCGGCGCCGCTCGCTGCATGGAGGGGCGCGCCGCCGGTGAGTACATGGAGGGCCACACCTCGTTCATCCGCCGCGAGCCGGTCGGAGTGGTCGGCCAGATCACTCCCTGGAATTACCCGATGATGATGATGGTCTGGAAGATCGGCCCGGCTCTCGCCGCCGGCAACACGGTCGTCCTCAAGCCGGCCGAGACGACGCCGCTGACGACCCTGCTGTTCGCCGAGTGGTGCTCGGAGATCCTCCCTCCGGGAGTGTTCAACGTGATCGGCGGACATGGCGAGCCGGCGGGATCGGAGTTGGTCACCCATCCCGACGTTGGGATGGTCAGCCTCACCGGCTCTCCGGGGACCGGCAAGTGGATCGCGAAGGCGGCCGCCGACAGTCTCAAGCGGGTCCACCTCGAGCTTGGCGGCAAGGCCCCGGTCGTGATCTTTGACGATGCAGACATGGAGACCGCGATGGAAACGATCGCCGCCTGCGGCTACTACAACGCCGGCCAGGACTGCACGGCGGCGACCCGGGTTCTCGCTTCCAAGGACATCTACGACGACGTCGTCTCCGGCCTCTCCGCCGAGGCCCAGGGCATGGTCATGGGCGATACGACCTCCAAGGAGACGACACTGGGCCCGGTCAACTCCGAGCGCCAGCGTGAGCGGGTCGCGGGCTTCCTCGAACGTCGCCCCGGAACCGCTGAGATCGTCACCGGTGGGGCGCAGCCCGACCTGCCGGGTTTCTTCCTTGAGCCGGCCGTTGTCGCCGGCCTCGAGCAGAACGACGAGATGATCCAGAACGAGATCTTCGGTCCGGTGATCACCGTGCAGCCCTTCTCCGACGAGGAGAAGGCGATCGAGTGGGCCAACGGCACCCGCTACGGGCTCGCTTCCTCGGTCTGGACTCGGGACGTCGGTCGCGCGATGCGCGTCTCCAACGCGCTCGACTTCGGCTGCGTCTGGATCAACGACCACATTCCGATCGTCGCCGAGATGCCCCACGGCGGCTTCAAGGAGTCCGGCTACGGCAAGGATCTGTCCATCTACGGGCTCGAGGACTACACCCGAATTAAGCATGTAATGATCAACTTCGAATGAGGGCGACCATTGCAGGGGTGGCTCTCGTTGCGGTCGCCCTTGTTTCGATTGGCGCCGCATCGGGAGCCGAAGACGACGTACCGCGCTGCCATGGGCGGCGGGCGAGAATCGTCGGGACCGACAGAGCCGACGTCCTGCGGGGGACCCCGGGTCGCGATGTGATTTGGGGCGGCCTGGGTGACGACACGATCATCGGCAGCCTCGGCAACGACCTGCTTTGCGGTGGGCCGGGGGCCGATCTGATCCACGGCGGGCGCGGCAACGACACGGCAAACGGCGGCGCCGGTGACGGGGACGTGGTGATCGGCGACCTCGGCGACGACCACTTGAACGGTGGCCCGGGCGATGGCGATGAAGTCGCAGGGAGCCTTGGCATCGACATCGCAACCGGCGGCCCCGGCGATGGTGATCTCGTCCACGGCGACTACGGCTGGGACCGCATGGACGGTGGCGCCGGGAAGGGCGATATCGCCTCCTTCGCCACCGATGTCGCCAGCAACAAGGGAGCGGGAGTTTGGGCCTCTCTCGATGCTCACCGGGCATACGGCGACGGGCACGACAAGCTCTTTCGCTTCGAGAACCTCGAGGGCTCGGCGTTCCGTGACGTGCTGACCGGCAACGATGGCCCTAACGTGATCGACGGCGGCCCGGGCGACGACCACATCTTTGGCCGCAAGGGGCGCGACACGCTCGACGGCGGCCAGGGTGTAGACGGTTGCAAGGGTGGCCCCGGCCGCATCTCCTGCGGCAGAGAGCGCGCTCCCAGAGGGTCCGCCTACGTGGGGCTCGACCCGACTCCCAACGGCGGCGCCGGCCTCACCATCGTCGGTGGCGGTGGCCGCGACGATCTCACCGTCGCCTTCAGCGGCGGCGCCTTTGTAGTGACCGCCGCCAAGGGGATCGCCCTCAGCCCCGGATGTTCGCGCCCCTCGGCGGATACCTCTCAAGCCGTCTGTCCCGCCAGAGGACCCGCCCGCTGGCTTACCGTCGACCTTGGCTCCGGCAATGACCGGCTCCGGGTCGAGGGCTCCCTCGCTTCCGTTGAGAATGTGCGCCTTGCCGGTGGTCCCGGCAACGACACAATCAGAGGCGGCCCCGAGGACGATCTGATCGAGTCCGGCCCCGGCGCCGACCGGCTCTACGGGGGTCCTGGCGCCGACGGCCTGGTCGGCGGTCTCCCCGGCCCTACCTTTTTATATGGGGGTAAGCACGGCGATCTGCTCGCCGCGGGCGGTGGCTGTGCGGGCGGCGCGATCGTCGGTGGGGAGGGGCGCGACGACGCTTCCTTCGCCGAGACCCAGGCTCATCCCGGCTTGTTGATCATCTCCTTCCCCGCGGGCAAAGCTTGGGTTGACGCGATCAGAGGCTGTAATCCCGTTCGCCTCTCCCGCACCAATGAGGACATGGAAGGCTCCTTCGACAACGACGTGTTGATCGGCGATGCCGGCCCCAACGCGATGCTCGGCCAGCCCGGCGCCGACCAATTCTTCGGCCGCGGCGGCGACGATGTGATCGATGCCCGCGACGGTGTCCGCGATGTCTCAATTCAATGCGGGCGCGGCACTCCGGCGATGAGAAGAAGACCGGCCAGTGGCAGATCAGCCGGACGAGCGCTGACCGATTCCTTCGATCCCGAGCCGTTCAGATGCTCGATCGTCAAGCACGGCAGACCGGTGCCGGGCCTCAACGGGTAGCCAGCGCAGCGGTAGGCTTGCAGGGATGGCTCGGAAGACCGCCACCGGGGATGAAGCGGCCGCTGTGGCGGCGGCAATCCAGCGGTTCGTGGCGGATACCGCGGCGCCTGTCGCAGCCGAGCCGGAGCGGGTGAGCCCGTGGCAGCGGGCGGCACTGGTCGAGGGGGTCAGCGCGAAGGGCACCGTGCAGGATCTACAAGGAGGGTCGCAATGGCTGTCGTGAAGATCATCGAATTGGTGGGAAGCTCCAAGACGTCCACCGACGACGCCGCGCGCCAGGCGCTGAACCACGCGCAGGGCACGCTGCGGAACATCCGCGCCGTGGACATCGTCTCGACGGGCATCCGAGGCGAGAACCTCGACGAGTACCGCGCCCACGTCCGCGTGGCCTTCCTGATCGAGGGCACAGAGGTCGACTAACGCAGCTTCCGCTGCGACTTATCTCTGACATACCGGCATAACTCGCAGCGGAGCGGCTCTGTGAGCTAAATGCCTTAATCCCGGTCGGGATTTGCTATTTTCCTCGGGATGGAACTAACTGTCGAGGAAGGCAAGAAGCAGGACGGCAAGGGGCGGGTCGGGACGCTGGAGAACCCGGAGACCTACGAGAACGTCCCCGGGTACGTAATTCCGATCATCGAGCGCGAGTTCGACGACTTCGACAACGAGGCTGAGAAGTTCCTCGCGGGCGACACGCCCGAAGACCAATTCATCGGCTTCCGCCTCAAACAGGGTGTCTACGGCCAGCGCCAGGCCGATGTGCAGATGGTCCGAGTGAAGCTCCCCTTCGGCGGCGTCACGCCGGAGCAGATGGAGGCTTTCGGCACCGTGGTCGAGAAATGGGCCCCGCTGAACAAAGGCCACATCACCACCCGGCAGAACATCCAGATCCACCACGTGCCGCTGAGAGACATGGAGGCGCTGATCCGCGAGATCTCCGCTGTCGGGCTCTCCTCGCGCGAGGGCTGCGGCAACACGGTGCGCAACGTCACCGGCGATCCCTGGGCGGGCGTCGCTCCCGACGAGGTCTTCGACCCGACGCCCTACGCCGGCGCTTACGTCCGCTACTTCGTCCGCCACCCGACCACGCAGCTGATGCCGCGCAAGATCAAGACTTCGTTCACCGGCTCCGACGCCGACCGCGCGATCAGCGGCATCCACGACATCGCCTTCATCGCGCGTGAGCGCGACGGGGTGCGCGGCTTCGAGATGCGGGTCGGCGGCGGCACTTCGATCATGGCCCGGGTCGCGCCGACGCTGAGTGAGTTCGTCTCCGCCGACGACGGCGAGTACCTCAAGGTCGCCGAGGCGGCGCTGCGGATCTTCGACCGCCAGGAGTGGCTGCGCGTCAACCGCGCCCGCGCCCGGATCAAGGTCCTGGTCGACAAGGTCGGGATTGAGGCCTTCCGCGAGATGGTCGACGAGGAGCTCAAGGGCGACTGGGCCGACGAGCGCGAGTACGCCGTCGACCGCCTGCGCTTCGATGACGACGAGGAGGCCGGCGCGCCTCCCGTCCCCGCCGCTACCGCCTCACCCAATGGCGACCGCTCCGAGTTCGACCGCTTCCTTGAAGGCAACGTCCAGGCCCAGCGCCAGGAGGGCTTTTCCACCGTTGAGGTGAAGGTCGAGCGCGGCGACCTGACGCCGGAGCAGTTCCGTGGCCTCGCCGCGATCATGCGCGAGTTCACCGGCGGCTACGCGCGCAGCACGGTGCAACAGAATTTCGTCCTGCGCTGGGTGCGCGATGAGTCTCTATATGAGGTCTGGCAGCGCCTCGGCGAGTTGGGCTTGAACGAGGCGGGCGCGCGGGAGATCACCGACGTCGTCAGCTGCCCCGGCACAGACAGCTGCAAACTCGGGATCACCAGCTCGATGGGCCTCAATCGCGCCGTCAAGGAACGGCTCCAATCGATGGATATCGATGACGAGCTGACCAGGCAGATCCACGTAAAGATGAGCGGCTGCCCGAACGGGTGCAGCCAGCACCACATCGCCAACATCGGCTTCTACGGCGCCTCGCTGAGAGTCGGTGACCGCCAGATCCCCGCCTACATTCCGCACATCGGCGGTAACTACGTCGGCGGCGAGATCGTCTTCGGCAAGCGGCTCAAGGCCCGCCTTCCCGCCAAGCGCGTCCCCGACGCGGTTGAGCGCTGGGTCCGGCTGTATGAGGCCGAACGCTCCGACGGCGAGGAGTTCAACGCCTTCGCTGAGCGGCTCGAGACGAAGCGCTTCGAGGAAGAGATCGCGGACCTGACGATGCCGATCGAGTTCACTCCCGAGACGGTCGAGCACTTTGTCGACTGGAGCCGAAGCGAGCCCTACAGAGTCGAGCGCGGCGAGGGGGAGTGCGCCGTCTGAGCGCGCAATTGCCGCGATGAAACCCGCCCCTGCCACACTTCCCGCTCCGATGCCGACCGTTACGGACATCGATCACGAGGCCATCGCGGCCGACCTCGAGGGGCGCACCGCCCACGAGGCGCTGGAGTGGATGTTCGAAGAGTTCGGCGCCGATCACTACATCGCTTGCTCGTTCCAGAAAACGAGCTCGGTGACCGCCCATATGGCGACGGAGATCAACCCCGAGGCCCGCTTCTTCTATCTCGACACCGATGTGCTCTTTCCGGAGACGTACGAAACGCGCGACCGGTTGGCGGAGAGCTTCGGGATCGAGTTCGACCGTTTCCACAACCTCACTCTGGAGGAGCAGGCCGCCGAGCACGGCGACGAGCTGTGGAAGCGCGATCCCGACTCCTGCTGCGGTTTGCGCAAGGTCGAGCCGATGCGCCGGGCCCTCTCTTCCGTAGACTGCTGGGTCGCCGGCGTCCGTCGCGAGGACTCCGCAAGGCGTTCCCACACCCCGAAGTTCGGCTGGGACAAGCGCTTCGGGCTATGGAAGCTGAACCCGCTGGCGGATTGGTCTGAGGGCGACGTCTGGAACTACATCCGTGAGCATCATCTCCCGTACAACCCACTGCACGACCAGGGCTACCCCTCGATCGGCTGCACGCATTGCACGCAGCCGGTGGGACCGGGTGGCTCGCCGCGCGATGGCCGCTGGGCCGGCGTCGCCAAGACCGAGTGCGGGATCAACTAGCGGCGCCCGCGACAACCACTTCGAATAGACCCTTCCCCCCGACCGATTGGTGATAACCCGATGAGCGAGACTGCAACTGAGCTTTCCCTGACCCTTTCCGAGCGCCACACGGCGGACTTCGAGATGATCGGCAACGGCGGGTTCGCGCCGCTGACCGGCTTCCAGGGCTCCGCCGACTGGGAGCGCGTCTGCGCCGAGATGCGCACCGTTGACGGCGACTACTGGCCGATCCCGATCACCCTGGCGACCGACCTCGAGTGCGAGGTCGGCGATGTCGTCTCCCTCTCCAGCGATGAAGGCAAGCCGCTGGGACGGATCACCGTCGAGGAGATCTGGGAGCGCGACGCCAAGAGCGAGGCCGAGCGCGTCTACGGCACGGCTGACGAGGCCCACCCGGGCGTCGCCGCGATCTACGCGGAGGGCAACCGCTGCATCGCCGGCCCAATCGAGGTCGACGCGCTGCCCGACCACGAGGAAGCCTTCATGCGCCGCTACAAGACGCCGGCCGAGCACAAGGCCGACTTCGAGGCGCGCGGTTGGAAGAAGATCGTCGCCTTCCAGACCCGCAACCCGATCCACCGCGCCCACGAGTACCTGACCAAGGCCGCGCTGGAGACCTGCGACGGGCTCTTCATCCACCCGCTGATTGGCAAGACCAAGGCAGGCGACATTCCCGCCGATGTGCGGATGCGCTGCTACGAGGTGCTGATGGACAACTACTACCCGGAGGATCGGGTGGTGCTCGGCGTGAAGCCGGCGAAGATGCACTACGCCGGCCCGCGCGAAGCCGTCCTGCACGCGATCGTTCGCCGCAACTACGGCGCCACGCACTTCATCGTCGGTCGCGATCACGCGGGCGCCGGTGACTACTACGGCACCTACGATGCGCAGAGAATCTTCGACGAGATCGACATCGACGAGCTCGGCATCGAGCCGTTGATGTTCGAGCACACTTTCTGGTGCAACGAGTGCGAGGGGCTTGCTTCAAACAAGACCTGCCCGCACGACCAAGAGGCGCGCCTCTTCCTTTCCGGAACGAAGGTCCGCGAGATGCTCGGCAACGGCGAAAGGCCGCCGCACGAGTTCTCCCGTGACGAGGTCGCCGACATCCTGATCGACGCTTACAAGGAGGACTGACGAATGGCAAGTGAAAAAGGCTTCACCCTCTGGTTCACCGGGCTTTCGGGAGCCGGCAAGACGACGATTTCCCGCCTGCTGGAAGGGCACCTGCTCGAGCGTGGCTCGAAGCTGGAGATCCTCGACGGCGACATCGTGCGCGAGAACCTCTCCAAGGGCCTCGGCTTCTCGAAAGAGGACCGCGACACCAACATCCGCCGCATCGCTTTCGTCGCCGACCTGCTCAGCCGCAACGGCGTGCCGGTGATCACAGCAGCGATCTCCCCTTACGCGGAGATTCGCGACGAGGCGCACGAGATGATGGGCGACCGCTTCATTGAGGTCTACGTCAAGGCGTCGGTCGACACCTGCGCCGAGCGTGACGTCAAGGGGCTCTACAAGAAAGCCTTTGCCGGTGAGATCAAGGAGTTCACGGGAGTCTCCGACCCCTACGAGGCGCCCGAGAACCCCGACTGGGTCTGCGACACCGAGAACGAGTCGCCCGAGGAGTCGGCCGACAAGCTGCTGGCCTACCTCGAAGAGCGCGGCTTGATCCCGGGCCCGGCGGTTACCGCTTAAGCTGCTGGGGAGGGGCGCTGATCCGCGCTCGGCGCTCGCGTTTCGCATCCGCGAGCGGCTCCCCGAGCTTCAAGGGGCTATCGCGACTCGCGTCTACGCGATCGCCGACCCCCACGATGTAGCCGATCCCGCTTACATCCAAGGCCTCGATGAGGCCGTCGCTGCCGCCATCGAGTATCGCCTCGCGGTGCTCGAGGTCGGCGAGCGCCGCGCCCCAGTCGTTCCACCGAGTCCTGCTCGCGCAGGCTCGCTTGGATGCGCGCGACGGCGTGCAACTCGATGCCGTCCTACGCCGCTACTTCGCCGGCAACACCCTCTTCGGCGACTTCCTCGCCGAAGAGGCGGAGCGCGCCGATGTTCCGAGCTCGACCCTTCGCCGTCTGCTTGCCGAGCAAGCGGCTCTCGGAGATCGCCTTCTCGGCGGTCGTAAGCGACGAGCACGCCCGCGAGGCGAAGAATCGTCCCAGAAGCGCCGCGGAGCGCCGTCGCGAGTGCGTCAAAAGTCTGCTTGCCGGTGAGCTCGTCGATCGATCTGAGCTCGACTACAACCTCGACGCCCACCACCTCGCCATGATGGTCAAAGGAGAAGGGGGAGAGCAGTTGATGCGCGGGCTCGCGAAAGAGCTCGACCGCCGCCTGCTCGCCGTCCACCGTGAGGAAGAGCCGATCTGGGCTTGTTGGCTCGGGGGGAGGCGGCCGCTGGAGGTCGAACAGGTGATGCGCGCGCTTAGCGAAATCTCCCTCCCGGATGGGGTGTTTGTCACGGTTGGCGAGCCCGGCGAGGGACTCTCGGGCTGGCGGTTCAGCCACCGTCAGGCCAAGGCGGCGCTGCCGATCGCCGAGCGCAGAGTGCAGCCCATCCTCCGCTACTCCGACGTCGCCCTGCTGGCATCGGTTCTTCGCGATGATCTCGGCGCCACTTCGCTGCGCCGGCTGTACCTGGAGCCCCTGGAAAGAGCGCGGGACGGCGGCAAGGTCGGCCCGAGAGACTCTGCGCGCCTACTTCGCCGCGGAGCGAAACATCTCCTCGACGGCTGCCGCGTTGGGCGTCGATCGTCGCACGGTCACAAATCGCATTCACGCGATCGAGGATCTCTTCGGTCGGCCCCTCAAGGATTTCGCGACGGAGTTGGAAACGGCATTGCAGCTGGGCGATTGACTCCGTCCACTTTCCCGTTTTGCTGAATCCCCAGCGGTAAAGACCCCACATTGGGGAAGGCAGTGCTGCCCGCATCCGGTGAGGATCAGCTTGTTCGTCATCTCACGGAAGCAGGGGGTAGGGAATGAACAGCACATCTGATTCGCGCCGCGCTCGTCGCAGCCGGGCTTGCCCTGGTTGTGGTGGCGACAGCCTCGGCGAAGCCGCATGTGATCCGCGCGGGGAACCTCTTCCTGAAGGACGATGGCGGGATCTTTCCCAGCAAGCTGCCCAGGCACAAACAGGTGCCTATCTCAGCAAGAATCAAGGCTTCAATCGGGACCGCCGACGGCAGCCACCCGCCCGCTGTACAGACCCTGAACATCGACTTCGACAAGACCATCCAGGTCAACGCCAGGGGCTTGCCGGTCTGCAAGAAGAACCAGCTGGTGGCGCGCTCTTCCGTGATCGCGAAGAGGGTCTGTGCCGATGCGATTGTCGGCTCCGGAGAAGGCAAGGTCGAGGTCGCCTTCCCTGATCAGACCCCGTTCACTGCGACGGGGCCGGTCGTCCTCTTCAACGGCGGCGTCCATGGCGGCACGACGCTTCTCTTCGCCCACGCCTACGTCGCTGTGCCGACCCCGACCGCCGTTATCGCCACGGTCAAGATCGTCCGCATCCACCGCGGCCTCTACGGCATCCACACGATCACGCAGGTACCGCCAATTGCAGGCGTCGCCGGCTCGGTCACCGGTTTCAAGGTCACCATCAACCGCAAATTCAGCTACAAGGGCAAGAGAAGGAGCTACCTGACCGCCAGCTGTCCAACCGGCCGCTACTTCACCGAAGGGAGAATTCGTTTCAGCGACGGCTCCTTGCTGAAGGGAGTCCACGTTCTGCCTTGCACTCCAAAGGGTTGATTGACGTCCTGGCTCGTCCGCAGGCCTGCTTCTCGTTCGTGCATACGCTCAATATCGGCGACCTCAACATGGCGACCGCGTGTTTTGCAAGGGATGCCTGCCTAATTACGCCTGACGCTACGGCCGTCTACGGGCGAGACAGGATCCGCCCCGTTCTCGCCCAGTTGATTGCGCGACGCACGGAGATAAGGGTCGATTCCAGCAGCGTTGTTCTCGCCGGGGACGTGGCTCTGGCTTGCGAGCGTTGGACGATCCGCTCCGTCGGCGTCGAAGGCGCCCATTTCGAGCAGGCTCTCAACCCGACTCTGGTCCTGCGGCGCATCGAGGAAAGATGGAAGCTTGCGATCGTCGCGCCTTGGAGCAGCGACGCCTGAGGCTATGGCTTCGGCGGGACCTGCGGATCGGCTAGGCCGAAGGTGTCGTAGGCGCCGAACTCGGAGAAGGTCTTGTGGGTTGGGCCGTGGTAGTCGGATGAAGCGGTGGGGATGAGGTCGAGCTCCTCGCAAAGCTCCAGCAGGTGGGCCGTTTGCTCCTTGTTATGGGTGGGGTAGAAGGTCTCCACTCCGTCCACGGGCAGGGCGCGAATCAGGTCGTCTACCTCGTCGGGGGCTGAGATGTCCCAGTAGGGGTGGGCGACGACGGCGACGCCGCCTGCCTTGTGGATGATCTCCACTGCCTGCTCCGCCGTCGGCCAACTGCGCGGCACGAAGGCTTTGGCGCCGGGCACGAGGTATTCCTCGAAGAAGGGGCCGAGGTCGCCCGTCGCCCCCGCGGCCCGGGCGATGTGGGGGCGGCCGATTGAGAGCGCGTCGCCGGCCTCCTTGACCGCGTCCTCGAGGTGGATGTCGAAGCCGTATCTGCGCAGGTTCTCGACGATCTCCCCGGCCCGCGTCACCCGCTCATGCTGAGCCCGCTCGCAGGCGGCGGCGATCGACCCAAGATCGACCCAATACCCGCAGATGTGCAAATCGTCCGCGTATCTATGAACGCAGGACATCTCAATAGCGGGAACAAGCTCAATCCCAACCCGCTCGGCAGCTTCCGCCGCCTCCGCAACCCCGGCAATCGCATCGTGGTCCGTAAGCGCAAGCGTCGTAACACCTGCCTCCGCGGCTTTCTCCACCACGGCAGCGGGTAGGAGCTGCCCGTCCGAGACCGTCGAGTGCGACTGAAGCTCAATAAGCATCGGCGGCGCAGCTTATTGACGCCTCGCGGTAAGCGGGCGTCCGGACCCGCACAAGCTCTGTGCCGAAGAACTCGGCGGCGCAATACCGCGCGCTATGGACGGGGGGATGGGGTGGCCTCTCGACGGGCGGATACTCAAAGTCGTTGACCTAATTAGGTCAACGACTTGTCCGGCGAGAGGCCACCCCATCCCCCCGCCGCTCACCCAAATAAACTGCGCCGCCGTGTTCGAGAAAGTGCTCATAGCCAACCGCGGCGAGATTGCTATCCGCGTCGCCCGGACCCTGAAGGAGATGGGGATCGGGTCGGTGGCCGTGTATTCGGAGATTGATCGGGACGCTCCCCACGTACGGGAAGCCGACGAGGCATTCCTGATCGGCCCCGCCGTTCCGGCTGAGAGCTATCTGAACATTCCGAGAATCATTGAAACCGCGAAGGAGGCCGGCGCCGAGGCGATTCACCCCGGTTATGGCTTCCTAGCCGAGAATGCCGATTTCGCTCGGGCTTGCGCCGAGGCCGACATCGTCTTCATCGGCCCGCCCGCGGAGGCGATCGAGTCGATGGGCTCGAAGACGCGGGCGCGGGAGATCATGGCCGAAGCCGGGGTGCCGATCGTGCCCGGCGCGACGGCGCCGGCTAAAGATGTCGAGGCGGCCCGCAAGCAGGCCGATGAGGCCGGCTACCCGGTCGCCTGCAAGGCGGCCGGCGGCGGCGGCGGCAAGGGCTTCCGCGTGGCGATGACCCCAGACGACCTCGAGGAGGCCTTCGACGGAGCCGCTCGCGAGGGCGAGAAGTTCTTCTCCGATGACCGGGTGTATGTGGAGCGTTACCTGGAGGATCCGCGCCACGTCGAGGTCCAGGTGCTGGCCGACTCCCACGGCAACGTGATCCACCTGGGCGAGCGCGACTGCTCGATCCAGCGGCGCCACCAGAAGGTGATCGAAGAGGCGCCCGGCCCGCACGTCGACGAGGAGATGCGTGAGCGGATCGGCAAGATTGCCACCGACGCGGCGGCGGCGGTCGGCTATCGAGGCGCCGGCACGGTCGAGGGGCTGCAGGTCGGCGACGAGTACTTCTTCCTCGAAATGAACACGCGGGTCCAGGTCGAGCACTGCGTGACGGAGATGGTCACCGGGGTCGACATCGTCCGCGAGCAGGTGCTGGTCGCCGCCGGCGAGGAGCTCACGATCGGCCAGGACGACGTCGAGCTGAGAGGCCACGCGATCGAGTGTCGGATCAATGCCGAGGCCGCGCACAAGAACTTCGCCCCGGCGCCCGGCGCGATCACCACCTATCGCGAGCCCGCCGGCCCCGGCGTGCGGGTCGACTCCGGCGTCGAGGCGGGCTCTGAGGTGACGCCGATGTATGACCCGATGGTCGCCAAGCTGATCGTCTGGGACGTCGATCGCGAGCACGCGACCCGGCGCGCGTTGCGCGCCCTTGACGAGTACGAGGTCGGCGGCCTAACCACTCTGATCCCCTTCCACACGGCGATCCTCGCCACCGAGCAATGGGCGAAGGGGGAGACCTGCCGCGACCTAATGGAGGATCGCGACTGGCTCAAGGCGACGGCTCCCGAGGCGGCTGCTCCAGCCGAGGCGCCGGAGGGCGCCGAGGTCGTCGAGCGCGACTACAAGGTCGAGGTCTCAGGCAAGCTCTTCGACGTCAAGGTGATCGGCGAGGCGGTTGCCGGTGGGGCGGCCCCGGCAGCGGGCGGCAAGAAGCCGCCGAAGCGGGAACGCAAGGCAAGCGGCGGTGGAGGAGCTTCCAGCGAGTCTCTCCCGAGTCCGCTTCAGGGCACAATTTTCAGAGTCGCCGTAGAAAGAGGCGCGGAAGTCTCCGAAGGAGACCTGATCTGCGTGATCGAAGCGATGAAGATGGAGAATGAGATCGTCGCCCACCGCTCCGGTAAGGTGACTTCCCTGAACGTCACCGAGGGCGCTGCCGTTTCCAGTGGCGATGTCCTTGCCGTTATCGAGTAGGGGTCGGGCACCCGACCCCTACCGACCTCGACGGGCTCGCGGGATAACCAGCTTCACCGTGCGTTTGCGGACGGTGCGTTGACCTGTCGCGTCCTGGGCGATGACGGTGAGCTTGGCCGTCGCCTTGCCGCCGCTGCGGATGGCGCGGATGACGCCGCGTCGTACCCCTCGCGGGACCTTCAGGCCAAGCTTGCGCCAAGACGGCGCCGCCAGCGCGACGCGGGAGGGGACGATTCGGCGCTTGTGGCGCACGGTGCCGCCTCGCCGCTTGGTCTTCGTCACGACGACGCCGTGGGCGCGCACCGAGCATGACTCGCGCGGACAGAGCGCAAAGACGTTGATCCGCCCACGAAGCCGCTGGCGTCGTCCCCCTGCCAGGCGTACGGCCGGGCCGTGGGGGTCGATCGCGGTGATCGTTTTCGAGAAGACCGCCGCCGGCGTGCCGTTGCAGGAGACCGTTTGGCCGGTGAAGACCTGCTCGTTCGAGCAACCTTCGTCGTCGGTCACGGTCAGCGTCACCGTGTAGACGCCGGGCTTCGCGTAGCGATGCACCCGCCGGGTCTGCGGCCCCTGCACGTGCTTGCCGTCGCCCCAGTCCCAGGCGTAGTTGGCGATCGTGCCGTCCGGATCGTTCGAAGCGCCGGCCTGGAAGTTGAGCTTGCGCTTGGCCAGTCGTCGCTGCGGAGTGACGATGAAGGCGGCACTCGGTCCCTGGTTGGGAACGATCGCCAGGCCACTCGGGTTCGCCCCGGTCGCGATCGATCCGACCACGGCGGGAAGGGGTGTCGATTTAAAGCCTCCGAGAACAAGGGTGGAGACGCTGGCTCCGCCGGAGTTGGCAACGTAACCCCAATTGCCGTTGGGGGCCACCGCCACGCCCGCCGGCGCGTCGAAGCCGGTGAGCGCGGGGGAGGGGGCGTTGGTTGAGGTCGCTATCGGCGTGACCGTGTTTGCTCCCAGCGCGGCCGCGTAGGCGAAGACCCCATTGGGAGCGATCGCGATCCCGGTCGGGGTGGTTCCAACCGGGATAGGAGTGCCGACGAGGGCGCCGTTGGCGGGGTTGAAAGCGGTGACATTGCCGGAAGCCCGATCGGTGACAAAGGCCCGCCCGCCGCGAGGCCCAATAGCGATTCTCGACGGCGTGAGTCTCCGTCACGGTCCCCGTCACGGTTCGGGTGGCTAGTGCTCGATGATCGCGACATCGTTGCCCTGCTGCGCGACGATAGGCCGTCGCCCCGTCGGGAGAGATCGCAATGCCGTCGGGGCTCGTCGCGACCCCTCCGGGCAGCGCGATCGGGGGAGCCGAGGGCGAGTTGGTATCGGTGAAGATCGTCGAAACGGTGCCGTCGCCGCTGTTGGCGACCCAAGCCGTCTGCCCGTCAGGAGAAACAGCTATGCCTCTGGGCGCTCTTCCCACGGGGACTCGTCGTGACCACGGTGTTGCTGGCGGTCGAAATCACCGAAACGGAATCCGAGCCCGAGTTCGTCACATAGACAAAGGCTCCATTGGGCGTAATCGCGACATCAGCCGGGCCTCTCTCGACGGGAATCGTCCGTGACGGGCGCCCCCGTGCTCAAATTCAGCACAGAAACCGAATCGCCCCCACTATTGGCCACATAAGCATCCCGAGCCCCCGCCGGCGCCACAAACACCAAGCAAGCTCCAACAACGCCAAGAGCGCAACTCGTCCTTCTGTGCAGACTGGAGAACACGGCACCCCTTCCGATCGCTTGCGGCCCGTCTACCCGCAGACACAATGCCCGAACCAGAGTTGCGCTCGCGAAGATGAGGGTCCGGTAGGGGTGGAGCGTCTTGTACTTTTTCGCCGCTGACCTTCGGGCGATAGCCACAAACGCAGCTCGAAAAAGTTAAGCGGAACCCCTACCGGACCCTCATCCCAAAACGCGGGTTAAGCGGAACCCCTACCGGAACCCCATCCCAATGCGGGTTAAGCGGAACCCCTACCGGACCCTCATCCCAAAACGCGGGTTAAGCGGAACCCCTACCCGGATTCTTCCCGCAGTCAACCGCGCAAAGTCTCGACGGCAATGGCAGCCGTCTCAGTCGGGCTAACCCCAACCCGCACGCCCTTAGCCTCAAGGGCCTCCTTCTTAGCCTGCGCCGTCCCGGAAGACCCGGAGATGATCGCCCCGGCATGCCCCATCTGCTTGCCCGGAGGAGCGGTAAACCCGGCGATGTAAGCCACGACCGGCTTGGAGATCTCCGCCGCGATGAACTCGGCCGCCCGCTCCTCGGCGTCGCCGCCGATCTCGCCGACCATCACGATCAAATCTGTCTCGGGGTCGGCCTCGAAGAGGGTGAGGATGTCGATGAAATCTGAGCCGACGATCGGATCGCC
Source organism: uncultured Solirubrobacterales bacterium (assembly GCA_963740065.1). Classification (GTDB taxonomy): domain Bacteria; phylum Actinomycetota; class Thermoleophilia; order Solirubrobacterales; family 70-9; genus DASVDE01. Next base: position 213,247 of record CAVUCS010000006.1, on the reverse strand, counting down.
GCCGATGCCGACGATCGAGGAGTTGCCCTCCCCGGCCTGCTTCAGCTCGTTGCCGATCTGGTAGGTCAGCGTGCCCGACTTGGAGACGACGCCGATTTTGCCCGGGTCGAAGAACTGGGCGGGGATGATCCCGACGTTGGCCTTACCGGGGGAGAGCACGCCGGGGCAGTTGGGCCCGATCAGCCGCACCCCGGCCTCCTGCGCCTTCCAGTAGGTCTCCAGCATGTCCAGCACCGGAATGCCCTCGGTGATCGCGATCACCGTTTCGACGCCGGACTCGATCGCCTCGTTGATCGCCGGCGCGGCGAAGCGCGCCGGGACGAAGATCATCGAGGTATTGGCGCCCGCCTCCTCGACCGACTCTCTGATCGAATCGAAGATCGGCACGCCCTCGACGTCCTGGCCGCCCTTGCCTGGGGTGACGCCGGCGACGAGGTCGGTCCCGTAAGCGCGGTTGCGCAGCCCGTGGAAGGAGCCCTCGCGGCCGGTCAGGCCGGAGACGACGAGCTTCGTCTCGCTGCCGACGATGATGCTCATCAGCCCGCCAGCTCCACTACCCGGCGCGCCGCATCGAGCATTGTCTTTTCCTGATGCAGGTTGGGGAGATCCGCCTCGGCGAGGATCTTCAAGCCCTCCTCCGAGTTGGTGCCGTCCAGTCGCACGACCAGCGGCAGGGAGATCTGAAGTTGCTTGGACGCCTCGACGATTCCCTTGGCGATCTCGTCACAGCGGGTGATCCCGCCGAAGATGTTGAAGAGGATTGAGGTCACCTTTTCGTCCGAGGTGATCACCGTGAGGGCGTCGACGATCGCCTCCGCCTTGGAGCCGCCGCCTGCGTCGAGGAAATTCGCCGGAGCGCCGCCGGCCTGCGCCACCACGTCCAGCGTCGACATGCAGAGACCGGCGCCGTTGGCGAGGATGCCGACGTTGCCGTCGAGCTTCACGTAGGTGAGGCCCTTCTCCTTCGCCATCGCCTCTTGGGGGTCGTCGGCGGTGTCGGCGATCTCGGCCAAGTCCTCGTGACGGTAGAGAGCGTTGCCGTCGATCGTCACCTTGGCGTCGAGGGCGACGACTTCGCGCCCCGCGGTGACGATCAGCGGGTTGACCTCGATCAACGTCGCGTCCTCGCCCGTCGCCACCTCGGCCAGTCTCGCCAGCACATCCGCCGCCTGATCACGCACGTCCTCGTCGAGACCCGCGGCGTCGATGATCGGCCGCGCCTCGGCCGCGGTGAATGGCCGCGTCGGGTCGATGTGGCGCTTCACCAGCGCTTCGGGGTTCTCCTCCGCGACCGCCTCGATGTCCATCCCTCCCTGGCTGGAAACCATCGCTAGAAGCTTCTTTTCGCCGCGGTCGAGGATCACGGAGGCGTAGTACTCGGCGGCTATGTCCGACCCGCCTTCGATCCAGACCTGATCGACGCGGAACGGCCCTTCTCCCCGCGGCCCGCGGATGTCCATGCCCAGGATCGCGTCGGCGGCCGCGCGCGCCTCATCGACATCGGCGGCGATCTTGATCCCACCGGCCTTGCCGCGACCGCCGATCAGCACCTGAGCCTTTACCGCGCAGGGGTAGCCGATCCGCTCCGCCGCGGCGACGGCCTCGTCCACGGTTGACGCGACTTCGCCGCTGGGCACGGCGACGCCGTGTTTGGCGAACAGCTGCTTGCCTTGGTACTCGAGAAGGTCCATGAAGCGGGCGGCAGCCTACCCGAGATTGCAGGGGCGCCGCCCTCAGAGGGGGCGCTTGGCATAATGCGCCGCCGCCATGCCCCTTCCAAGCCTCAGAAGAGTCACCTGGGTGACCACCGACTGTTACGGCACTCTGATCGACTGGGAAAAAGGGATCATCGACGCGGTAAAGAGAGAGGCTGACAAGGACGGCTTCAGCTTCGACGAGGCCTCTTTCCTGGCTCGCTTCATGGAGGTCCAGGCGGAGATCATGGCCGGCTCCTATGAGCTCTACGCCGAGGTGCTGCGCCGCGCCATCGTCAAGGTCGCCGGTGAGCATGGCTGGGAAATCGAGCCCTCGCGCGCCCAGTTCTTGCCCAACAGCGTCGCCTACTGGCTCCCGTTCCGCGAGGCAAACGCCGCGATGGACCGGATCCGCAGACGCTATGAGATCGGCATCGTCTCCAATATCGACGACAAACTGCTCGGCATCTCCCGTCGCCATCTGCGCACGGAGCTGGACTTGGTGGTTACCGCTCAGCAGGTGCGCAGCTATAAGCCCGACCCCACTCACTTCAGAGAGGCGGCTCGGCGGATGGGCGGCAAAAGAGGCTGGCTGCACATCGGTTGCGACTACACCAACGACGTCGCCCCGCTGCTGAGAATGAAGGTGCCGGTCATCTGGGTCAACCGCCACGGCGAGAGACTCGAAGGGCGCAAAGCGCCCGACGCGACGGTCAGAAACTTCCGCGACGCCGCGAAAAAGCTCGGCGCGTCCTGAGCATCTTTTAGCTTTCAGGCGCAACTCCCATGGGGGCCCCTGGTTTCGAGCGTAGGCGCCCCTACGAAGTTTGATGGACAGAGGAACCCACACCCGTGCGCTTCCCAGCGCTCGTCTGCTCGCCGCCGCGGGCGTTTTTGCCCTGCTCGTAGCGACGCTTCTCCTCTCCGGGGGGCGGGGGCAGGCATCAGCCTCCTCGGCCAGATCGCCCCCCAGCTTCGTCGTCATCCAGACCGACGACCAGACCCTGGACCAGCTCTACGCTGCCTTTACCCCCTTCGGCAGCGCGCCGATCTACGCGATGCCGAACACGCTCAGGCTGATCGCCAAGCGCGGCATCTCACTCAACCGCTACTACGTCTCCTACCCCCTCTGCTGCCCCTCCCGTACCACCCTGATGACCGGCCGCTACGCGCACAACCACAACGTGCGCGGCAACGTCCCGCCCAACGCCGGCTACACCGGCTTCTCATTCCGCGGCGCGATGACGCACAACCTCCCGGTTTGGCTGCAGCAGGCCGGCTATCGCACCATCCACGTCGGCAAGTTCCTCAACGGCTATGGCGATCAGCCCTACGACGACGGGAAAACCGTGCCGCCCGGTTGGGACGCTTGGCACTCGGTGTTGAAGGCCGACACCAATCACTTCTACTACGGCTACACGCTGAACAACAACGGGTCGATCGACGGGCCCTACGGGGATTCCGGCAGTTGGGACACGCGCGAGTACGGAGTCCGCGACGACTTCGGCTGTCCCTTCGCGCCGGCAAACGGCCTGCCGTGCTTCTACGAGACCGACTATCTGACCAGCGCCGCCACCAATGAGCTGCTGGGGACGCCGCCCGACCGCCCCTTCTACCTGCAGCTCGACTACACCTCTCCGCACGGCGACTATCGACGGCCGGCGGGGCCGGAGCCGGCTCCCCGCCACTACGACTCGTTCCTCGGCGCGCCGCTTCCGCACGACCATTCGCAGGGATTCAACGAGGGCAACGTGCGGGACAAGCCGCGCTTCATCCGCGACGCCCCGCGCCTTTCCGGGAGCGACACCCACACCTACCGCGTCTACTACCAAAAGATGTTGGATGCGCTTCGCTCAGTCGACGACGGCGTTAAGCAGGTGGTCGACACGATCGGCGGGATGGGCCGCTTGCGCAACACCTACATCATCTTCACCTCGGACAACGGTTTCTTCTTTGGCGAGCACCGGCTGATCGGCGGCAAGTTCCTCGCCTACGAGCCCGCGACCCACATGCCGTTCTTGATGCGGGGGCCGGGGATCAAGCCGGGGAGCTCGACTGGCGAGCTGGCGGCCAATATGGACATCGCGCCGACGATCCTGGAGCTGGCCGGGGCGAGAGCGGACAAGAGCATCGATGGTCGCTCCCTGGTGCCCTATATACGCGATCCCGACCTGCGCACGCGGCGGCCGATCCTCTTCGAGTCCTTTGTGCAGACCGCCGACGTGGAGGCGAACACCGTGCGGGCGTCGGCCCGCCGCAACACCGCGAGCGCTTCGATTCTCGCTCCTCCGAAAGACTATGAGGGGATTCGCCTCGGCCCCTACAAGTACATCGCCTGGCCGAGCGGGGAGAAGGAGCTCTACGACATCAATAAGGACCCCGACGAGCTGAACAACGTCGTCAAGGTTCCCAACTACTTCCCGATTCGCAACTTCCTCCACAACCAATTGCGACAGCTCGAGGACTGCGTCGGCAGGCACTGTCGGAAAGCGACGCCGAAAATCCCGTTGACCCGCAAGGAGCAGCGGCGGATTCGGATCCAGAGAAAGAAGCAGCAAAAGCAACAGAAGCAGAGAGGCAAGTAGCTCAGGCGGTCGGTGCCGCGGCGCGCAGCAGCCGGCGCAGATCGGCGGCCACCGCGGCAGGCTCGGCCTTGAGGCGGCGGTCGGTGATGCGGATCACTCGATAGCCGGCGACCGCATGGGCCGCGTCGCGAGCGCGATCGCGTTCGAATGCGGCTCGGTGGCGATGGGACCCGAAGCCGTCCAGCTCAATGATCAGTTTCGCTCTCTCCCAGAGAACGTCGACCTCGACGCCGAGGACGATGACGTTGGTAAGGGCCGGGGGGAGGCGGTACTTGCGGCAGAAGGCGGCGAAGCGGTCTTCCAGGGGGGAGATGGGGTAGGCCTCCGCGGCGAGCGCATCGTCGACGAGCTTCTGCGCCTTGCCGAGGCCACGCCGTCCGACGCCGCGTTCGCAGGCCCGGCGGAGGGAATTGAGGTTGAGGATTTTCAACCGGTCGGCCTCTTCGAAGGCGCTCCGCATGCGATCGTCATCGGATGTCTCGGCCAGGTCAAGGAGGGTACGGGCGACCGAGGTGGCGGAAATGCCGTCGACCTTCGCGCGATCCTCGGGATGGATGAGGCCCTTATGGAGGGCGATTCCCCGCCGTCCCGCCCGGCCGTGCGCTGACGTCACATGGATCGGCCCGCGCCGCGTTCCGATCAGCCCCCAGAGGGCCGCCGCGCTCTCATGGCTGAGCAGCGCCCCTCTCCCGTAGGCAAGCACGGCAGCCAGCCAGTAGCCGCGGCGGTTGGTTCGGCGATGCCCAAGAAGGTAAACGCCGCGGTGGAGGCAGTGGAGCCGACCGGACTCCAGTCGCCTCTCGATTCTGCGGGGAGTCAGCCCAGCCTCAAGCAGCTGCGCACGTGAGAGGACGCCATGCTGGCGGGTGGCTAAGCCTGCCAGCCCCAACTCCCTCCGGGAAGCTTCCCGCCTCCCCTCCTTGCCGGGAGGTGTCCCTCCCCTGTCAGGGGGTGAGTGAGATTGACCACCCATAGTGGGGGTCAATCTCACTCACCCTCCAAACTCTCCCCCTCTTCGGGGCATTGCTAGGGTCGAAGCCGATGGCTGCAGACACCATTTCTTTCGCTCGAGGCGCGCCCAGCGCCGACATCCTGCCCCGTGAGGCGGTGCGGGATGCGGCCGCGGCCGCGCTCGCCGAGGACTGGGAGCGGGCACTTTCCTACGGGACGGGCATCGGACATCCCGGTCTCTGCCAGTGGATCGCCGAGCGGCACGGAGGGCTCGACGCCGGGCAGGTGATGATCGCCAACGGGTCGATGGAGGGGGCGGCGATGCTCTTTACTCATCTGCTCGAGCCGGGCGACCGGGTGGTTGTCGAGCAGCCGACCTACGACCGCACGCTGCTCTTGCTGCAGCGCGCCGGAGTCGAGTTGGTTCCGGTTCCGCTTGAGGACGACGGCCTCGACATCGACGCGCTGGAGGCGGCGCTCGCCGAAGGGCCGATCAAGCTGGCCCACGTAATCCCCAACTTCCACAACCCCGCCGGCTGCACCCTGTCGGCCGAGAAGCGGGTGCGGATCGTCGAGCTGGCGGCCGAGCACGGCTTCTGGGTCTTCGAGGACGATCCCTACCGCGAGCTGCCCTTCGAGGGTGAGGCGCTGGAGACGATGCTCTCGATCGACCGGGCCGAGCGGGTCATCCACGCCTCCTCCTTCTCGAAGACGGTCAGCCCCGGGGTCCGCGTCGGCTACTTGGCCGGCCCCGCCGCCGAGATCGCGAAGCTGGCGAAGCGCGCCAACGAGACCTACATCTCACCGAACATGCTGGCCGAGGCTGTCGTGCTGGAGCTTTGCCGCTCCGGCGGGCTCGACCGCAACATCGAGTTCGTCAAGGGCGCCCTGCGCGACCGTCGCGATGCGCTCGTCGGCGCCCTGCGCGAGCAACTTCCCGAAGCCGAGTTCGTCGTCCCAGGTGGGGGCTACTTCCTTTGGCTCGACCTCGCCGAGGGCACCGACACCACGGCGCTCTTGGCCGAGGCCAAGGGTGAGGGCGTCGCCTTCGTCGCCGGCCCCGACTTCATGATCGAGGGCGGCGATAACAGCCTCCGCCTCTCCTTCGCCAGCGTTCCCTCCGAGCGCATTCCCGAAGGCGTTTCCCGTATCGCCCGCGCGCTGGAGAGCATCCGCGCCGGCTCCCCCGCCTGACCTCCGATTGATCCAACTGGGGCCGCCTCCCGTTATGGGTGGGTAACCCAACGGCGACCAGGAGGCAACATGGCAGTTTCCACGGAAGAGAACGCCATCTCGCGAGCGGTGAAGGACCCCGTCTCGCGGCGAAAGTTCATGGCTCTTACCGGCGGCTCGGCCGCCCTCGCCGCCTTCTTGGCCGCTTGTGGCAGCGATGACGGCGGGACGACGACCACCGGCACGGCTTCGACCGGCAAGACCGGCACCGAGCAGTTCGGCAAGGGCGACATCGGCATCCTCAACTACGCCCTCACCCTCGAGTACCTCGAGACCGCCTTCTACGCCGATGTGATCGACAGCGGCCTCTTCAAGGGTTCCGACCTGGAGACGATCAAGAAATTCGGCGCCGAGGAGGCCGCCCACGTCTCGGCCCTGACCGCGACGGTGAAGAAACTCGGCGGCAAGCCGGCGCCGAAGCCGAAGACGGAGTTCCCGCTCGACAACGCCAAGCAGGTGCTGGGTCTGGCCGGCACGGTCGAGAACCTCGGCGCAGCCGCCTACCTCGGCCAGGCGGCGAACATTCAGAGCCCGGAGGTGCTGGCCGCCGCCCTCTCGATCCACAGCATTGAGGGCCGCCACGCGGCCGCGCTCAACACGCTGCTGGGCGAGTCGATCACGCCGGACGGGCCATTCGCGGTGCCGGCCGACGCCAACACCGTCCTCGAGTCGGTCCAACCGTTCATCGTCAGCTGACGGCGAGCAAGGCGAAAGGAGACACAAGATGCAAAGCGAAGGCCTGATACACCCGGAGCTCGCCGACGTTCATGTCGACGAGGACAGCGACGACATCTCCCGCAGCGAGGTGATCCTCAAGGGGGCACTGGCGGCGGGAGCCGTTTACGGAGTCAGCATGGTGGCCCCGTTCGTCCGCAAAGCCCTGGCGATGTCGGACGGCGGCGACATCGAGATCCTCAATTTCGCCCTCACACTGGAGTACCTCGAGTCCGCCTTCTACAAGGAGGCGAAGTCCCGGGTCAACGCCGGCGGCGACCTGAAGAGCCTGATCGACCTGGTCTCCAAGGACGAAAATGACCACGTCAAGGCGCTGGAGGGGACGATTCGCAGACTCGGCGGCAAGCCGGTCGCGGAGCCGAAGTTCGACTTTCCCTACAGCAATACGGCCGGCTTCCTCAGACTGGCGCAGACCTTCGAGGACACGGGGGTGAGCGCCTACAACGGCGCCGGCCCATCGCTGAAGTCGAAGGAGTTGTTGACCACGGCCGGGGCGATCGTCCAGGTTGAGGCTCGGCACGCTGCGGCAATCCGCCTGCAGAGGGGGGCCGAACCGGCCCCGCTTGCCTTCGACCCGGCGCTAGCCGAGCCCAAGGTGCTCGCGGCGGTGCAGCCGTTCATCCAGTAACACTGCGGCGGGCAGTCTTCGGACGATGAGAGCCAAAGGGAAAAAGACCGAGCGCCTGGCGGATGAGGAGTTGATGCCACTGATCGGGGAGAAGGACCCCGACGCGTTCGAGGTCTTCTATGACCGCCACGGCGGAGCGGCCTACTCACTGGCTTACAGGATCGTCGGCGAGCGGGCGGCCGCCGAGGATGTGGCCCAAGAGGCGTTTATCTCGATCTGGCGCAGCGGCGCTCGCTTTGACCGGGCGCGAGGCAGCGTGCGGTCGTGGATGCTCAGCATCGTCCGCAACCGAGCGATCGACGTTTTGCGCAGCAAGGCCGGGCGGGCGCCCAAGCTCGCCTTCGATGACGACGCGATCCTCGAGCAGCGTCCCGCCAAAGAGCTGACCGAGGAAGAGGCGCTGCGCCGCGAGACGGCGGGCGAGGTTCGCGGGGCTCTCGGTGAGCTTCCGGGAGATCAGTCGAGAGTGATTCAACTCGCCTACTTCGGCGGGTTCAGCCAGACGGAGATCGCCGAGATGCTCGGTCTACCGCTGGGAACCGTAAAGGGAAGGATGCGGCTCGGTTTGGAGAAGATTCGCGGTCAACTGGCGGAGGGATTGGCATGAGCGAGAGAAGTCACGATCGGCGCGACGAGCTTGCCGCCTACCTGTTGGGAGCGCTGGAGCCTGGGGAGATGGCGGAGCTGGATCGCCACCTCGCCGGCTGTGAGCGTTGCCGGGAGCAGTTGACCTGGCTGCGCCCCGCGGTGCAGGCGATTCCCGAGTCGATCGAGCGGCTCGACGCGCCTCCGGCATTGCGCGAGCGGTTGATGGCGGAAGTGCGAGACGACGCGGAAGTGAGAGCGGAGGGCGTCTCCTTCAGCAGCGGTTGGCGCAAGCGCTTTGACGATCGGTTCCGCCTCAGTAGCGGCTGGCGCAAGCGCTCCGGGGGAGGAATTGGCTCCTTCGGACTGCGACCCGCCGCCGGGCTCGCGGCCGTGATCCTGGTCATGGTCGCCGCGGTCGCCGGCTACACGATCCGAGACGGCGGCTCCGGCGGCGCCACCACGGTGGTCGCCGACCAACCGTCGGGCATCCAAGTGGCGATGGTGCGCGACGGCGATTCCGGCACGTTGAAGCTGGCGAATATGAGCCAAGCGCCGACCGACAAGGTGATGCAGGTCTGGGTTCGCCACGGCACTCGTGTGACACCGGCGAAGGCGCCCCTGTTCCGCCCCGATGCCAGCGGCGCGGCGACCGTCGCGATATCCGACATGGATGGCGCCGACGCGGTAATGGTCAGTGCCGAGCCGCGCGGCGGCAGCGCTCAGCCCACCTCGGCGCCGGTCGTCAACGTCCCCATCCCCAACTAAGGGCGCCGCCAGGCAAAGCCCGCTCCACTGTTCCTTTTCCTTGAATAACAAGGAAAAGGAACAGTGGAGCGTCAGCGGCCGTAGCGGTCCGAGGAGAGGACCAAATGTTCCGGGATCGCCGCCCGGGGGGGCGGGGCCGGGTCGGCGCGGACCGAAACGGTCTCGGCGACGCTGCGGCTGACGCGATGCGAGCCGTCGGAAGAAGCGATCGTGACGCTCTCCTCATCGCTGCTGTCAACCGTTCCCTCCACCCCCGGCGCCAGGCCGGCGTCCTTCAAATAGTGCAGAAGCTCCTCGGCCTCGTTTTCGAAGCGCAGGACGGTGACGCCGGCGCCGACCGCGACGTCGGCCAGCAGCGAGCCCTGCTCGCGCGCTCCTTCGACGATCGGGTGGCCGTGCGGGCAGGTGGTCGCGTCGCCGATCGCCGCTCGCATCCGCTCCTCCAGCACCGGGGACATCGCGTGCTCGATCCGCTCCGCCTCCTCGTGCACCTCGTCCCAGGGGATATGGAGGACGTCGGTGAGGAAGCGCTCGATCATCCGGTGCCGGCGGACGATGTGGCTCGCGTGCTCTCGCCCGGACTCGGTGAAGGCAAGCGATTTGTCCGGGTTGCGCTCGACATAGCCGTCATCGATCAGGCGCCCGACCATCTCATGCACGGTCGGCGGTGAGAGCTGCATCGCGCGGGCGATGTTGGCGCCGGTCATCGGCAACCCGGCCTCCTCCAGCCAGAACATGATCTCCAGGTATTCCTGTTCGGCGACCGTCGCGTCACTCATCTGCTCGATCTTAGCCACGCTCCACAAGGGCGGAGACGACGGCCTCGTAGAAGCCGTCGCCCATCGCCCCGTCGGTGACGGTGGCGTTGTCCCAGGTGGGTAGGGCGGCGCGCAGGCCGGGGTCGCGCGCGGGCCCGTTGGCGACGACGAAGAAGCGACCGACCGCGGCGGCGACCTCGAGGTCCTCGATCGAGTCGCCGACGGCGATGCACTCGGCCTGGTCGTAGCCGCGGGCACGGGCGTGGGCGTGGACGGCGGCGGCCTTGCTGACCAGGCGCGGCACCAGGTGGTAGGCGTGGGTGGGGCCGTCAACGGCGGGCATCTCCCTGCCGATCGCGCCGTTGTCGAGCAGGCGCAGGTCATCGTCTCCGCGCTCTGCCAGCAGCGCGTTGGCCTCCCCGACGTCGACCTTGCCGCGGAAGAGGTGGGAGAGGACGCGGCCGTGATGCCACGGGGCGTGGTACTCCAGTCGCCCCTCGAAGCGCTCGAACAGCGCCTTCGGGATGCCGCGCGCTTCGATCTGCTCGTAGACCGTGCCCTCTTCGGTCGGGACCAGGTCCCCGGTCAGCAGCGTCGTCTCGCCGTCGATCGCATAGGCGCAGCCGGCCTCGTAGATGTAGGAGGTCTGGCCCATCAGCCGTGCCGCCTCGTGCACCTGCGGCTCCCGCCGGCCGGACATGATCACCACCTCGACTCCGGCCCGGTGGCAGGCCTCCAGCCCGCGCGACTGCGCCAGGGAGAAGCCCCCTTCGGCGTCGCGGAAGAGCGAGCTTCCCTTGCCGAGCAGGGTCCCGTCGAGGTCTGTGTAGACGCACTTCAGTGCCATCGCGTGGTCGCTACCGTAGCCGCGTGGCCTGGCGACTCGCCGACAGGACGCTGGATTTGGCGCAGCCGATTGCGGCCGGGATCGTCAACGTCACCGTCGACTCGATGTTCGAGGGGGCGCGGAGTGGGACGCCGGAGCAGGCGGTCGCCGACGGTTTGGAGCTGGTCGAAGCCGGCTTCGACATGCTCGACGTGGGGGCGGTCGCGGCGCGCAGCGGGCCGCCGGTCGCGCCCGAAGACGAGGCTGTCGCGCTGGTTCCCGCCGTCAAAGGTTTGGCGGATTCCGGAGTGCCGGTGTCCGCGGATACCTTCTCGCCCGAGGTGGCGCGGCAGGCGCTCCGGGCCGGGGCCGTGATTGTCAACGACATCTCCGGCGGCTCGGAGGAGATGTTTGAGTTGGTGGCCGAGGCCGGCTGCGGCTACGTGCTGATGCATATCGAGGGACCGCCGCGGATCGATCGCCCGCCCCGCGGCTACGACGACGTGGTTGACCACTTGAAGTCGTGGTTCGAGGGGAGAGTCGAGGCGGCTCGGGAGCTTGGGGTGAGCGAGGAGCAGATCGCGATCGACCCCGGACTCGACTTCGACCTCACCACCAGTCAGGATCTGGAGATCCTGAGGCGCCTGGGTGAGCTCGAGGCCCTTGGTCTCCCCTTGTACGTGTCGCTCTCACGCAAGGACTTCATCGGCGCCGTGCTGGCCGGCTCATGGGAGGAGAGGTTGCCGGCGGGGGAGCGCGAGTGGGGCACGGTCGCGGCGGTCGCTCTCGCGGTCCGCGAGGGCGCCGACATCCTCCGCATCCACGACCGTTCGTCATTGCAGGCAGTGAGGGTCGCCGGGCGCATTGAACGGGGCGACTTGGTTGCGCATAGCGCAACCAAGTCGCCCCGCCAGGGACCCTCCTGATGGCGAAGAGCCTGCTGGAGACCGAGTGGGCGGTCGCGATCGATTCCGCGCGTCGGGATGGGCGAATCGTCGCCGAAGGGGCCGAGGAGGAGCGAAAAGCGAGACGGGTCGCGCTGCCGAGATCGCTCGACCCCGCCTTCGCCGAGGCGCTGCGCGGGGCCGGGATCGAACGGCTCTACTCCCACCAGCGCGCCGCCCTGCAGACGGCGGCCCACTCCAACTTGGTGATCACCAGCGGCACTGCTTCGGGCAAGTCGCTCGCCTTCAACCTGCCCGTCCTCGACGGCATCGCCCGCGACTCCAAGCGCCGGGCGCTCTACCTCTACCCGACCAAGGCGCTCGCCCAGGACCAGGCGCGCAGCCTCGGCCGCCTGCGCCCGCCCGGGTTGCGCGAGGCGATCTACGACGGCGACACCCCGCGCGAAGAGCGCCCCGCGATCCGCACCCGCAACAACCTCGTCCTCACCAATCCGGACATGCTCCATGTCGGCGTCCTGCCCCACCACAAGCGCTGGGGCGACTTCCTCGCCAACCTCGGCTGGGTCGTCGTCGACGAGGCCCACACCTACCGCGGCGTCTTCGGCTCCCACGTGGCGAACGTCCTGCGGCGGCTGCGGCGAGTGGCGCGCGCTTACGGATCGGAGCCCCGTTTCCTGCTCGCTTCGGCGACGATCGCCAACCCGGTGGAACTGGCCGAGGGCCTGGTCGGGACGCCGTTCGAGCTGATCGACGACGACGGCGCGCCGCGGGCGGGGCGGGAGATCGCGATGTGGAACCCGCCCCTGATCGACGCCGCGAGCGGCGCGCGCCGCTCGGCTCTCTCCGAGGCGGCGGAGTTGCTCGCCGACCTCGTCGCATCCGGCGTCAGGACGATCTGCTTCCTCAAGAGCCGCAAGGGGATCGAGCTGATCCAGCGCTTCGCTCGCGACAACCTGGAGGCGCGTGGCAAGCCCGAGTTGGCGGCGCGGATAGCTCCCTACCGTGGCGGCTACACACCGCAGCAGCGCCGCGAGATCGAGGAGCGGCTCTCCTCCGGCGAGCTTTTGGCGGTGGTCTCCACCGACGCGCTGGAGTTGGGGATCGACATCGGCGAATTGGACGCGGCGATCTGCGTCACTTTCCCGGGCACCGTCGCCAGCCTGCGTCAGATGTGGGGCAGGGCGGGGCGGCGGCGGCGAGGCCTGGCCGTCTACGTCGCCGGGCAGGATGCGCTCGACCAGTTCTTCTGCCGCCACCCGGACGAGTTCCTCGAGCGTCCGGTCGAGGCGGCGATCCTCGACCACGCCAGCGAGCAGATCGCCTCCCGGCACCTGCTCGCCGCGGCCTACGAGCTGCCATTGAGCGACGAGGACGAGGAGATCTTCGGCGCCGACTGGCGCGAGCGGGCGGAACGGCTGGTCGGCGCCGGCGAGCTGCGCAGCGCCGGCGGGCGGCTGCTGCCGCGCCGCAGCGAGTTCGTCGCGGGGAGAATCCCGCTGCGCTCGGCCTCGGCCGACTCGGTCGCGGTGATCGAGCGCGACTCGGGGGAGATGCTCGGTCTGGTCGAAGTCGAGCGCGCCTTCAGCGTCGTTCACCCAGGCGCCATCTACATGCACCTCGGGCGCTCCTATGAGGTCGAGTCGCTCGACACCGACAATCGCCGCGCGATCGTCTCCAGCTTCGACGGCGACTGGTACACCCGCCCGAAAAAGGAGACGGAGATCTATATAGAGAGAGTTCGCGAGCAGCGGACGACGGCGGGCGTCGAGCTGCATTTCGGCGAGGTCTCCGTCACCGAGCAGGTGATTGCTTTCCAGCGCGTCTCGATCGCCGAGGGGGAGGCGATCGACATCGTCGCCCTGGAGCTACCCGAGCAGAGCTTCGTCACCCAGGCGCTCTGGTACGTGTTGCCGGGGGAGCTGAGCGGATCGCTGCCGCCCGACGTCCTGCTCGGCGCCCTGCATGCGACCGAGCACGGCCAGATCGCCGTCCTGCCCCTGATCGCGATGTGCGACCGCTGGGACATCGGCGGCCTCTCCACCAACGTCCACTTCCAGACCGGCCGCTCGACGATCTTCATCTACGACGGCCACCCCGGCGGGGTCGGCATCACCCTGCGTGGCTACGAGCAATTCGAACGCCTGCTGGGTGACGCCGAGCGCCTGATCGCCGAGTGCCCCTGCGAGTCCGGCTGCCCCTCCTGCGTGCAGAGCCCCAAGTGCGGCAACCTCAACGAGCCGCTGCACAAGGCCGGCGCCTTGGAGCTGATGCGGACGATGAGAGACTCCGGGCGATGAGCGGGCAGCGGCAGGTGGCGGTGATCGGGGCGGCGCGCTGCGAGCCCGATTCAGAGGTGGCGCGGCTGGCCGAGGAGGTCGGACGCAGGCTGGCGGGTGAGGGAGTGACCGTCGTCTGCGGAGGGCTAACAGGCGTGATGGAGGCCGCTTGCCGAGGAGCTACCGAGGCCGGCGGCATCGCGATCGGGATCGTGCCCGGTAACGACATCGCCGAGGCGAACCACTCCTGCACCCACGTGATCGCCACCGGTGTCGGCCACGCCCGCAACCTGGCCGTTGTTTCCTCGGGCGAAGTCGCGATTGCAATCGGGGGCGAGTGGGGCACGCTTTCGGAGATCGGCCTCGCGCGGGCTCTCGGCCGGCCGGTGGTAGCCCTGCGCAGCTGGGGCCTTGCCGGCCGCGAGCGGATGGAGGGCGCCCCGGGCGTCCTCATCGCCGACTCGGCTCGCGAAGCGGTCGAGCGCGCCTTAGACACTCTCTAACCCAGGGCTCATCCCGAGGTGAAACGTTTTGTCCCCGGATACGGGGGACAAAACGTTTCACCTCATGGCCAGAGTTCGCGGAGGGCGAGGATCGCGAAGGCGTGGGACCAGGCGAGCGGGGTGGTGGAGCGTGGCTCTCCCGTCTCCGCGTCGACTCGCTCCGGTAGCAGCCCGAGTGGGGTGGCCGCGCGCCGCAGGTCGCCCATCAACTCCAGCGCGGTAGGCCGGTCCCCAAGCGCGGCAAAGGCCCACGCGGTCCAGGCTGTGGGAGCCGTCCACGGGTCGTCCTCGGGCCAGTCCTCGGAAGGGACGATCCCGAACCGCCCGCCCCTCTCGTCCACCAGCCGGAGCAGGGAGCGTCGCGCGGCGGGGAACAGGGCGGGGCAGGGGAACGGCCGCACTGCCCAGGCGACGGCCGAGTCGACTCCGGATTCCGGGTCTCCTGCTTCCCGCCGCAGCACCCCTTCGGCGGCAAAGAGCTCTCCGACACGAACGCAATCGCCCGAAGCGATCGCGTTCCCCAGGTAGTCGCCGGCCGATTTCTCCTGGTAATCGGCCCGGCCCCGCCAGACGCCGGGGGTGAGTGAGTTTGACCCCCCATAGTGGTGGTCAAACTCACTCACCCCCGGCGTCCGACTCCGTATACCCGCTGCCCGGGCCGCCACCTCCACCCAGCCGCGGGCATCGCCCTGCGCGTCGCGCCCGGGGACCGGCGTCCCGTCGGGGTAAAACCGCGCCGCCGCGTCCAGGTCCAGACCCAGCAGGAACCGGGCCACCCGGCGCGCGCTCCCGGGGTATCCAGCGGACGCATAGGCCAGCGCCACCGCTGCCGCATCGCGCGGCCAGACGTACGCCCAGCCCTGCCGAGCGCCCGCGATCACCGCGCCGTTTGGCTGGGTCAGCGCCCTCAGGGTCAGCAGTGAGCGGCGATACATGCGCCGCGACCAATCCGGCGCTCTCGTTCCGAGCGGTCTTGCCTCCGCCAACCAACGCGGGTCTGCGCGCATGACGAATCGCGGCGGCCGCGGGTCTGTTCTCGACCCGCCCGACACCAGGACCGCCGCGACCGCGACCGCGACGCCGATTGCAAGCGATGCACGCGCCCATGCCACGCTCCCAACCTAGCCTGCCTGCCGCTAGCCTTCCGTTCCCTCCGGCGAGGTAGCTCAGTTGGTAGAGCACACGACTGAAAATCGTGGTGTCGTGGGTTCGATTCCCACCCTCGCCATCGCATCGGATAAGTACGGAGCGCTTCTGTGGTCGGCTCCGGATGGAAGGCGGCGCCCGTCTGCCTACGGTGGGGGAGGTTGCGGGGACACATGGTCCACGCATGAAAAAGGAGACCAGCCATGGCAAAGGACTACCCCGCCATCTACGAACACCTGCAGGAGATGATCGGCCGCCTAGGCGAAGAGGCGCCCGCCACGATCGCCGGCTTCGGCCAGCTCCATGACGCGAGCAGCGTGCCCGGCGCCCTGGACAGCAAGACCAAGGAGCTGATCGCCCTCTCGATCGGGATCGCGGTTCACTGCGACGGCTGCATCTCCTACCACGTCCACGACGCGCTCAAGGCCGGCGCGAGCCGCGAGGAGATCGTCGAGACGATCGGTGTCGCGGTGATGATGGGCGGCGGGCCATCCGTCGTCTACGGCTGCGAGGCGCTCGAGGCGGTCGACCAGTTTCAGCACGTGGCGCTGGTGTGACGCGTGGGTTAGGCGGCACCGGCCTTCAATGCCGTGTCCAGAGCCGCGGCGATCTGGCTCGGGTCCTCGATCTGGGGGTAGTGGCCCAGCTCCGGCAGCTCAATCGTCGGCACCCCGGGCCGCAGCTCGCGTAAACCGTCGAGCACTTCGACCCGGGCGACCGGGTCGAGTAGGCCCCAGGCGAGGGTCAGCCGCCCCGGCCAGTCGCGGATCGCGCCGTGCCAGCGGTCGGTGAAGCGCTCCCGCTCGTCCATGTAGTTGATCGTGCGGTGGGCTATGCGCTGGCCGCCGTTGTGGGCGATCAGCGCCCACTGGTCGGCGGCCTCCTCGGCGCTGAGCGGATGCTCGGCGGAGAAGATCCGGGAGAACTGCGCGCGGAAGGTGCGCTCGCTCGTCAGGCGGGCGAAGAGGGCCCCGCCGCGGCTGCGCAGCAAGTGTTGGCCGATGGTCGGTTTCGCCAAGTGCAGAAGCATGCTGCCGTTGAACAGCAGCGCGCCCTTGATGTCCATCTCCAGCTCCCCGCGTAGGTCGCGCGCCATCAGCTCGGTGGCGACCGAGGTACCCATGTCGTGGGCGACGATGAAGACGGGTGGGGAACCCTCGCGTCGCACCAGCTCTTCGGCCGCGTCGGCCTGCCAGGCGAGGGTGTAGACGTGGTCGCGCGGCTTGTCCGAGAGGCCGAAGCCGAGGAAGTCAAAGGCGAGCGCAGCGGCGTCGGGGCGCAGATCCAACAGCTCGCGCCAGTCATAGGAGCTGGAAGGGAAGCCGTGCAGGAAGAGCAGTAGGGGCGCCCCCGACCCCTCCCGCCGGTGGACGTACAGCTGCCGCCCAAGTACGTCTTCGAAGCTCCCGGCCCGACGCCACGCCTCGACTCGCTCGGTCAACATGGTCGCCGAGCCTATGTCCTGCGCCGCCCGGCGACGCTGACCGCGCATAGGATTTCCAGATGGACTCCGGCGGGGCAGTCTTTCGACGGCGCGCGTTCGTTTCCGTCATCGAGGCGGTATGCGACGAGGGTGAGTCGGCGGGATGGACGCCCGGCCCGGCCCCGTTCGCCAACGCCAGAGTGCGCGCCGACGAGGACCAGCGCGCCGGCTATTTCGATCAGCGCATTCGTCGCGCTCTCTACTCGGCGGATGGGCGACCCCAGCGCTGGCATCGCTTCGATGGTCCGGGCATCGGGAAGTGGGGCGATCGCGGCGTCGAGGTCAACGCGGTAGAGGTCGGTCGCCTCCGCTTCACCGGCACGGTTCCTCGTGCCCTCTTGATCGTCCACGGCACCCTCCCTCCGGACGCCCCGATTGAGGCGCTTCATGGACTGTCGCGGCTTTCGGGGGAGACGGGGAATGACGCCAGGGAGCTGTATGCGCTCCTCGGCGCGGGGTTCGCCCGAGTGGAGGAGAAGACGAAGCGGGCGACGACCGCCGCACTCCTGACTCCCGCCGGCGAGCTCCCCGCCGCGCTGCCGAGCGATTACGAGGGCTGGTCTCCCCAGGAGCAGTGGCTATGGCTCACGGCCTCCGCCACGCCCTTTGAACGCTACCCGCCAGATCCGGCGCTGCGCGAGGAGCTGGCGAGATCCACCCTGCGCATCTCGCGGGACTGGGAGGCGCTTGTGCTCCGCGACGGCATCGGCTTCATCGGCCGCCGCCCCGACCGCGGCGAGGGCGACCCATTCTTCGAGGACGCGGAGGTGTACTTCCACTCGATCTACCTCGACGCGCTGGCGATGGGCATCGCCCAGAAGGTCGCCCTGCGCTCGATCGCCGACGAGGTCGCCGGCTTCGACGACCCGCGCACCATGCCGGCCGAGCTGCGCGAGCTGGAGCGTCAGGTCGCTCGCTTCCGCAACGTCTACTGGTGGACGCACATCAGCCCCCATGGGACGGCCAACGAGTTGACGCAGCTCTATTCCCGGCAGCACCGGCTCGAACCCCTCGCGGGGCAGGTTTTCGAGGAGATTGCCCTCCACTCCCAGCAGGTCCAGACGGATGTCGCCGAACGCACCAATGCCCTGCTCAGTCTGCTGACGATCGTCGGCGTGCCCTTGGGGATCGTCGCCGCCTTGCTGCAGGTACTGGGAATCGACTCCCCCACGGTGGTGACAATCGTCGTCGCGGTCTCCATCGTGGTCCTGAGCGCCGTCTTCTGGCTCGCCATTCCCAATCCGGCGGCGATCTTCGACCGGGGACCCGGTCGGGGCTAGGCGTCGCGCCGGCTTGGACCTCCTCGGCCTGCATCTCAGCCCCCTCGCGGCGCTCGTGCTCTATGCCGCGGTCGTCGTGGCCTACTTCCTCAAGGGGTTCTCGGGCTTCGGGCCGGCGCTGATCTTCGTCCCGGTCGTCTCCGTCATCTTCACCCCGGCGCTCGCGCTATCGGGTTCCGCCTTCGCCGACCTCTTGGTCGGCGCCGGCCTCGCCGGGACGCTTAAAGCGACCCGCGATGAGTTGAGGTTGGTTGCCCGCATGGCGGTCGCGATGGGATTTGGCACCGTCGTCGGCGCGGTCTTGGCGGGCCTGGTGAATACGACCGTCCTGCTGACGCTGATAGGAGCGACCGTCCTCCTTCTCGGCCTCCAGTTGATCGCCAAGCCGGCGGAGCGCTTGGCCGCTCCGGTCCCGGGGTTCATGACTCATCGCGTCTACGCGGCGTGCCTCGCCGGCGGGGTCACCGGTGGGCTGGTTGGAATCAGCGGCCCCTTCATAGTCGCCGCCGCCGCGTCCCTGGAGAAGAGCGTCTTCCGCCGCGTCCTGGTCTTCCTCTTCCTGGTCGAGTCGGTCCTCAAGGTCATCGTCTACGCCCTGGTTGGGATCTGGTCGGAGCAGGTGCTGAACTTGACCCTGCTTGCCGGCCCGGCGATCCTGCTCGGCCTAGTGGTTGGATATCGGGCGCATCTCCATGTAGACCAGCGCAGATTCACCCTCGCTGTCGGCGCCCTGTTGACGCTGATCGGCGCCGAGGTCCTGCTCTCCACATATCTCTGACACATGCGCCTGCTCCCCCAATACAGCCCCTCCGGCACCAACTCGATGTTGAACTTCTTCACCGGGGCGTTGGATGTCGCCTACATGGGGAGCTCGCCGCTGTTGCTTGGGCACAGCTACCGCCTCCCCCTGCGCGCTCTGGCCACGGCGAACGAGCACCACGGCTCCCTCGCTGTCGTCGGCAGGGATCGCGGCAGCTCCGGAACCCCGCTGAAGCTGGGCACGGTGATGGGCTCCGACGGGCACGTCCTCGCTCACCACTTCGCCGAGGCCGAGGATGACCGCCGAGTCTTCTACCTCAACCTTCCCCCGGAGGAATGCCTGCACGCGCTGCGGATGGGGATGATCGATTGCGCGGCGCTCTGGGAGCCGCACGTGAGCATCGCGGTCGATGCCGGGGCCTCAGTCTGGTTTTCCGACCAGGACCTCGACTTCACGATGTTCAGCTTTATCGTCGCGACGGAGCGAGTGGTGGGGGAGAAGACAGCGGCGCTCGAGTCCCTGGTTCAGGGGCATCTGGCGGCGATCGACGCGATCGAATCCGACCTCGACCCCTTCGGCCAGCGGCTGCGGATGATCTTCGGCCCGGACCTGACCGCCGCGAGCTATGAGCGGATCCTCCACGAGGCCTACAAGTGGCCGCGGCACGATTTTCTCGCCGCCGGCGCTCTCGACCCGGAGGTGAAGAGCGCCCTCGCCGCGGTTCTCGAAACCCATGTTGCCCTCGGGACGGTGGATGGGGGCGCCGCCGACCTGGCCCTCCTAGCTCCACACGACGAAGTGACGGACCTCCCCGCGGACGAGCAGCGCCTCAACCTCGGCTACTCGAACTCGATCATGTGCTCCACGTTCCACGTCGGCGACCTCGGCGAGATGTTCGACTCGGCCGGGCTGGAGATGCACGTTGGGCGCCGCCGGGTGGAGGAGCGGATCGCTCGGGTGGGCGCAGACCGCCAGGATGATCTACGCCTCTGTTACGAGCTGATCGATCGCGATCCCGAGTTGGTGATTCAGAAGCTCGGCCGCATGAACGAGCAGCTCTTCCGCGGGCAGCTGCGGCGCCTCACGGAGAAGGAGCCGAGATCCTTCGGCGCTGTCCTCGAATCCCTGCGTGAGCTCGATGCGATCCCGGGCGACATCCTCAGTTGGTCGAACTCGATCCGCTCCATTCGTAATGTCGCGACACACGAGGACGAGACGCTAACCAGCGAGGAGGCCCAGAACGCCTTCAACATCTTTCTCAACGTGATCGAGTGGTGCGATCGCCACCAACTGGAGTCGGTCGCGACGGGAGGGAAGTGCCCGCGTTGCAGAGCGGCGGTCGATGGAGACTGGGTCGCTTGCCCGCAGTGCGCGGCGTCGCTCAGCGTCGTATGCGATTCCTGCGGCGATGGCATCCAACACGGTTGGAAGCTGTGTCCCAAGTGCGGCACCGCGGTCGCCTAATCGGCGCGGCACCCGTTTGTGGGTGTACCTTCTATTAATCGAGAAAGTTATTTGATCAACCTGTTCCATAGGGAACGTAAATGGGATTTTTTCCCCGACGGTGGCGCATTTCCCGACCGGAAGCGGACAGAATTGCCTCAGATTCCGACCAGACGGTTTCCGAGGCAGACCAGACCGCTTCGGATACCGACCAGACCTTGTCTGACCGCGACCAGGTCGCGGCAGAGGCCGATCAGCGGGTCTCCGATTTGGATCAGGCTGCCGCGGACTTGGATTTCGCGGCCGGCGAGCCCGACAATGCCGAGGCCCGCGCGCATGAGCAGGCCCAGGAGGCGCGAGGGAAAAGCACATTGGCTCGTGCCGCGACGGGCGTTGTCCGGACGCTGATCGCCGACGAGCGCGGGGAACAGGCAGCCCGCCGTGACGAGATAGCTCGCAAGCGGGATGCGCTGGCGGATGAGCGCGACGCGGAGGCCGAAGCTGCCGATCGAGCGGCCACGGAGATGGCCGACGGCGTCCGCGATTTGAACCCGGAGGTGGCGGAGGCGCTCAAGGTGGCCGCCGGCGCGCGGAAGAGGGCGGCGGAAGCACGCGCAAAGGCGGCGGCCGATCGCAGGCGGGCGGCGCAGGACCGTGAGGCGGCGGAACGGGACCGCAAACTGCTCCAAGCGGAAGTGCAGCGGTCCCATCTGGATGAGTTGACCGGGGCCTACCGGCGCGGGATGGGTGAGATCCTCCTGCGCCATGAGATCGAGCGAGCCCATCGTGCGGATGGAATTCTCACACTCGTATTCGTCGATGCCGACAAGCTCAAGGAGACAAACGACCGTCATGGGCACGCGGCCGGCGACGCTCTTCTACGCGACGTATTTGGCGCGCTCCAGGCAAGGGTCCGTCCCTACGATCCGATCATTCGATGGGGCGGCGATGAATTCATCGCACCCATCACGGGCCTCACTTTGCACGATGCGCAGCAGCGTATTGAAGGCGCCCAAGGCGACCTCGGGTGCAAGCAGCCGCGCGTTTCGATCAGCGCCGGTTTTGCCTCCCTGGAGCGGGGCGACACGCTGGTGACGCTTGTCAATCGCGCCGACGCCGACATGCTTGAGCGTCGAGCGCGTTAGACCCCTTCGCCGGCGAGATAGCCCTCCGGCTCTTCGATCACGGTGTTGGCGAGCTCGCCGATGCCTTCGATCTCGACGCGGACCGTGGTCCCGACTTTCAGCAGGTTGTCGCGGATCGGTCTGCGACCAATGCCGACGCCGGCTGGCGTGCCGGTGGCGATCACGTCGCCGGGCTCGAGGGTGAATGCCTCGGAGAGATGGGCTACCTGCTCGAAGCAGTCGAAGACCATCTGGGAAGTGCTGCCGTCCTGGCGCAGATCGTCGTCGACGAAGCAGCGGATTCTCAAGTCATGCGGATTGCCCAGCTCGTCGGCGGTCACCAGCCAGGGGCCGAGCGGACCGTGGGTGTCGAAGGACTTGCCGATCGTCATCGTTTTGGCCTGGGCCTGCCAGTCGCGCACGGTCACGTCGTTGGCGCAGGTGTAGCCGGCGATCACCTCGTGCGCCCTCTCCACCGGCACATGCCGGCAGCGGCGCCCGATCACCAGGGCCAGCTCCCCCTCGTAGTCGAGAAAGGTCGAGACCTTGGGCATGTGGATCTCGGCACCGTGGCCGACGACGCAGGTCACCTGCTTGTTGAAGAAGGTCGGGACCTCCGGCGCGTCCATCCCGGTCTCGGCGATGTGGTCGCGGTAGTTGAGCGCGATCGCCAGGTACTTACGCGGCTCGGCCGGAGCCAGCAGGCGCGTTTCCTCCAGCGCTCGGCGCGGCGCCGCAGCCGCCAGCTTGGCGAGTTGCCCCGCGCCGATCGCATCCAGCGCCGTGGCGGGGTCGGCCGGCACGCCGGTCGAGGAGAGGTCGGCGACCTCCTCGCCTTCAACCACGCCGAGCGCGGGCGCGCCCTCGGCGGAAACGAAACGACAGAGCCTCATCGCCGCCCGACTCTGCCAGATTCCCTGAAGACCGAGGCTTACGCCTCGTTCAGCTCGTCCACCAGCTCGACGACCCGCCGCTCGATCTCATCTCGGGTTTGGCGGACCTCCTCGAGGGGGCGGCCCTTGGGGTCGGGGAGGTCCCAATCGAGGTAGCGCACCCCGGGGATGTAGGGGCACTCATCGCCGCAGCCCATCGTCACCACGACATCGGCCCACTCGGCGTCCTCACGGCTGAGCTTGTGGGGGACGCGGGCCGAGAGGTCGATCCCCAGCTCGTTCATCGCCTCGACCACCTCCGGGTGGACGCGGTCGCCGGGGGTGGTACCGGCCGAGCGCGCCTCATGGCGTCCGCCGGCGGCGCGCGTGAAGAGCGCCTCGCTCATCTGCGAGCGCCCGGCGTTGTGCAGGCAGACGAAGAGCGCGCGGCTCATAGCGACGGCAAGACCTCCTCCCCGTTCCGCTGCGACTTATCCCTGTATGTCAGGGATAAGTCGCAGCGGAACGTCGTCGGGCGGGGTGTCATGCGACCGCTTGGCCTCCGCGGACGAGTTGGTAGGCGAGGGCGCCGAGGGCAGCGCCCGCGATCGGGGCGACGATGTAGATCCAGAGGTCGTGTGTGGTGCCGGAGACGAGCGCCGGGCCGATCGAGCGCGCCGGGTTCATTGAGGCGCCGGTGATCGGCCCGCCGAAGAGGGCATCGAGACCGACCGTGCCGCCGATCGCGATTGCCGCGCCGGCGCCGACCGCACGGGTGTCGGTCGCCACCGCCATGATCGTGAACATCAGGAAGGCGGTCAGCACCACCTCGTAGACGACGGCGCTGCCGGCTCCGACCGAGGGCAGGGTGGTGCCGAGCGCGGCCGGCTGACTCGGCCAGACCGCCAGCAGCAGGGCGGCGGCGGCGATCGCTCCGAGCAGCTGGGCGCCGATGTATGCGGCTGCCTCGCGACCGGGGAAGTGCCGAGTGAGGGCGAAGGCCAGCGTCACCGCCGGATTGAGGTGGGCGCCGGAGAGGTGGCCGGTGGCGTAGACCATCGCCATGATCACCAGGCCGAAGACGAGGGCGACGCCGACCGCCCCCAGCACCCCCTCGTGCACCGTGTCGGTGACGATCGCCCCGCAACCGGCGAAGACCAAGGCGAAGGCGCCGAACGCTTCGGCGGCGGCGCGGCGAGGGAGGTTCGGACGCTCGTCCACCAGCGGGTCAGCAGCAGCGAGCGGCGCGCTTTTTCGAGGCCGGAACCGGCTCGACGGGCGCCGGCTCGATCCGCGCGGGGGCGGAGAACACCTCGCGGACTGAATCCAGCGCGCCGGGCACCAGGCTGAAGTAGCTGTAGGTGCCGCGCCGCTTGCGCTCGATCAACCCCGCCTCGACCAGCTGCTTGAGGTGGTAGCTGACGGTGCCCTGCGAGAGCCCGAGCTGGGGACGGATCTCGCAGACGCAGACTGGCTCGCCTCCCGCTCGAAGCAAGAGGTTGACGATCCGCAGCCGGTGACGATCGGCGAGCGCCTTGATCACCGCCTCAATCTCCCCGGCCCGCTCATCGTCAAGCGACGAACCGGCAAGCGGCGTGCAGCACTCGATCACGGGAAGTTCGGACACGGCGGGGAACCTAACACAATTCATTGATGAATTTCAATGAATCTTACCCAGGCGTAAGAACTTAAGAAAATATGCTCATTTTCCTCAAGTTCCCTAACATGGGTGGATGCCAAGCGTCATCGAAAGCGAGAAACTCGCGCGCAACGTGATTCGGCTGCGTCGCGCCGAGCGAGTGCCCGCGGCGGCTCGTGATGTGGCACCCGTTCGCCGCGACCTGGAGGCCCGCCTTGGCCCGGCCCTCTCCCGTTCGCGAGCCGCTCGAATCCTTGGAGTCAGCCAGACCGCCCTCGATCGCTGGGTCGCGGTCGGTCGCATTCCTGTCCTTCTAACCCCCACCGGGCGCACGGAGGTCCCGCGCCAGTTCGTGATCGAGGTGCGCGAGGCGATCGATGAACTGAAGCGGCGCGGGAAGGAACATCGCCTCCTCGCTGCTGCGCTGGAGGAGAGGCGGAGGGATGCGGAGAGCGTCGCTCCGGACCCCGTCTCGCAAGTGGCGGCATCCCCGCGCCAACCGCAAGGTCATAGGACCGCCGAGCGGCGCGCCCTCGCCTACCACCGGGAGGTCGCCGCGCGCTTGAACGAGCAGACGGTCGACGACGCCCGGGAGCGGATTGAGAGCTTGGCCGCCGATCGACGTCTGCACCCTCGATATGCCGAGCGATGGCGCCAGCTCCTTGCCCGCCCGCTGCCCGATGTCGCACGGGCAATCTCAGCCGATGACGAAGAGGGTCGGGATCTCCGTCAGAACGGTCCCTTCGCCGGCGTCCTCAATGAGGAGGAGCGCCGGCGAATCATCGAGGCGATCCACTGATCGGCTATGCGTCGTGATGAGCTCGAACACGTAATTCGCGCCGCCGCCGCGGTGGCCGGGGACGACGAGTTGGTGATCGTGGGGAGCCAGGCGATCCTCGGCCAGTTTCCAAACGCCCCCGAGTCTCTTCTGGTCTCTAAGGAGGCAGACGTCTATCCCCGCAACCATCCGGAGAACAGCGACGAAATCGAAGGCAGCCTCGGCGACGGCTCCTATTTCGAGTCGACCTTCGGCTACTACGCGCACGCGGTCGGGCCGGAGACGGCAACTGCGCCAAGCGGGTGGGAGCAGCGGTTGATCCGAGTGCAAAACGAAAACACCGGGGGCGCGACCGGTTGGTGCCTTGAGATCCATGACCTTCTGATTTCCAAGTGCGTTGCCGGGCGAGAACGCGACTGGGATTTCGTCGAGGAGGCGCTTCGCCACAACCTCGCCGATCCGGCGGAGCTGCAACGCCGAGTGGGTGACCTGCCGGTTGAGGACTCTCGGCGCGACTCGGTCAAGCGCATGCTGGCGGGCGTCATCGCGCGGGCCGGCTGATAGAAGCCTTGCCGATGCGACTCCCTCCCTTTGAGTGGCGAGAGCTGGCCGCCGTTTATCTCGGTGGCATGGTTGGGGCGCTCGCTCGGGTCGGGTTGGCCGATGCCTTCCCGACCGGCGTCGGCCAGTGGCCGTGGCCGACCTTCGCGGTCAACATGGTCGGAGCCCTGCTGCTCGGCTACATAGTCGCCCGCTTGCACGACCGCGGCGGCGCCAGTTTTTCCTACCCCCTCCTGACCACCGGCTTTTGCGGCACCTTGACCACCTTCTCCACCCTGCAGCTGGAGCTCTACGAGATGGTCGACCGCGGCGATCTCCTGCTCGCCGCCGCCTACTGCGGCGCCACTCTGATCGGCGGCCTCCTCTTCGTCCGAGCGGGCGGGGCGGTCGAGCACACCGAGGCAGCCCGATGAGCGCCTTCGCCTGGGTCATGGTCGCGGCGGTCGGAGGCTTTGCCGCCGTCTCCCGGCTCGTCGCCGACGAAGTGATTTCTATGCACGCTCCGGGCCGCTTCCCGGTGGCGACCCTGGCGGTCAACCTGGCCGGCACCCTGGCGTTGGGCTTCGTCGCCGGGGCCGCGCTCAGCGGCGAGGCGCTGGTCATCGTCGCCGGCGGCGGAATCGGCTCCTTCACCACCTTCTCCACCTGGATGCTGGACTCGCACCGCCTCGCCGGCGCCGACCACCTGCGCTTGGCCCGGCTCAACCTCGGCATCTCTCTCGTCGCCGGCTTCGCCGCCGTCGCTCTCGGCCACTGGGTCGGCAGCCTGTTCTGAGCGCGCCGTCCGCCCCCCTCATTACCGTGAATGTCGAGATGTTTCAGCAGGCCCTCACCGACACCTCGGCCCCACAACGAGTGGCGCTGCGCGACCTCGACGACGGCCAGCCGGTCGAGGGTGTGTACGCCGTGCGGGAGCGGGAGTTGCGCCGCAAGCGCAACGGCGAGCCATGGCTGCGGCTCAGCCTCGGTGACGCCAGCGGCTCGGTAGAGGCCGTCTCCTGGGAGGACGCCGAGGCGCGCTACGCGCTCGCCGGCTCCGGCTCCGCCGTCTTCGTAACCGGGATCTTCGAGGTCAGCGAACGCTGGGGCTCCAAGATCAAGGTCGCCGAGCTGCGCGAGGCTGCGCCGGAGGAATACCGCGTGGCCGACCTCGCCGCCGAGTCGGAAATTTCCTTCGACCGCCTGGAGACCGACCTGCGCGCCCTGCTCGGCACCGTCCAGGAGCCACAGCTACGCGAGCTGCTCGAGGCCTTCTTCGGCGAGGGGTCCGAGATCTGGGCGCGCTTCCAGGACGCGCCGGCGGCGAAGGTCTACCACCAGGCTTACCGCCACGGGCTGCTTGAGCACACCCTCTCCGTCGCCCAGGCGGTCAGCGCGGCGGCCGCCTTCTTCCCGGGCATCGACCGCGACGTCGCCGTCACCGGGGCGCTCCTTCACGACATCGGCAAGACCGAGGCCTACAACGACGACCTGATGGCGATCGACCTCACCGACGCGGGACGCCTCCAGGGCGAGATCCCGCTCGGTTACTACAAGGTGCGCCGCCAGATCGAAGAGATTCCCGGCTTCGAACCCTCCCTGGCCCAGGCGGTGCTCCACATCATCCTCAGTCACCACGGCTCCCTTGAACATGGCTCCCCGGTCGTTCCCACCACCCGCGAGGCCGTCCTCGTCCACATGATCGACAACCTCGGCGGCCGCCTCGGCAGCTTCGACCGCCTCGAGAGAGAGCTGCCCGAGGGTGAGTCCTGGTCCCGCTTCGACCGCGCCCTATCCGGCTCGGCCTACTTCCCCCAGCGCGCCGCCGCCTGACGTCCCCAGGCATTGCCATACGGCGTCCTCGGTCGGCCAAATAGCGCTGCTATTCGGCCTCCCTGCGTCCTTGTCTGGCAACGCCTGGAAACGTCAGAACCGGCGCGTGCAGCGCTGGATTCGGGTCACGTCCTGATGCGCATTCTGGATGCAGCGGATCAGGCGCTGGCGTCTGGCCGCGCCCGGCGCCGTCGCGTTCAGTGAGCGTTTGATCTGCCGCTGAACCTGGACGTTGACGTCGTCAAACGTCTTGCTGATTTGGTTGATGCCGCTCTTCTCGATCGCGTCGTTGGTGGTCTGTAGGACCGGCTTGACGATGAAGAGGTAGACGAGGAAGAGGATCCCGGCGGTGACCGCCAACCGGATAATCCCGGAAGTTACGCTGCCGAAGAGATTGCGCAGGATGTCCATGGAGCGGGCTGGAGACTATCCTGCGACCCGTGGCGAAGGACACAGAGAAGCTGATTCGCCAGCTCTCTTTGATCTCGTTTCTGATGGCCCAGGGGAGGCCCGTCTCCGCCCTGGAGATCAAGCGCGAGGTCGAGGGCTACAGCGATATGAACGACGACGCCTTCGCGCGCCGTTTTTACGCCGACCGCGCGGAGCTGGAGAGCCTCGGCATTCAGCTCGGCGTGGAGAAGCCCGGCGAGGGTTTCTTCGAGGCCGAGCTGTACTCGCTGCCGCCGGAGAACTTCTACCTCGACGCGATCAAGTTCGACGACAACGAGCTGGCGGCGCTCGCCACCGCGCTCTCCCTGCTGACCGACGGCGGCTTCGCCTACGCCGAGCCGCTGCGCCTCGCCCTTCAGCAGGTCGCTTGGGGTCACCCGAACCCGGTCACCGAGACCGACCGCGCCCCGGTCGAGATGGCGATGACCGCATCGGCCGGCGGCCGCGACCTCTCCCAGCGCCTCTCCAAGATCGAGACCGCGATCTCCCGCCGCAAGACGATCGAGTTCACCTATTACACGATGGAGCGCGACGAGACGGAGAAGCGCAAGGTCGACCCCTTCCACCTCGTCTTCCGCGGCGGCCAGTTCTATTTGATCGGCCACGCGCATGAGCGCGATGCGGTGCGCGTCTTTCGCCTCTCCCGCATCCAGGGCAAGGTCGGCTACGCGAGCAAGGCCGAGCACGACTTCTCCCCGCCCGAGGATTTCGACCGCCGCGACTACGGCCAACGTGCCGACTGGCAGCTGGGGGAGCTGCGCGGCACGGCAAAGGTCTTCATCCGCGACCGCATCTCCTGGCTGATCGAACGGGACTACGGCGCCTACGGGAAGCTGCGCCCGGCGAGAAAGTCAGACGGCGCTCCGGGCAAGGGAGTCATCTTCGAGACCGAGTACGCGTCCCCGCGTGAGCTGATCGCCTGGGTGCTGCGCTGGCGCCAGAACGCCCAGGTGCTGGCGCCGGAGGAGCTGCGCGAGGAATCGGAGAGCCGCCTCTCCCTCCTCCACGATCGTCACGAGAACGGCTTCGAGGCGGCCAAGATCGTCGAGCGGCCGCTGCGCGAAGCGCCGCGGCGGCGCTCCAATGGGCGCAGTGAGGCGGCGATCCGCCCGGAGCGCTTCGCCCGCCTGGTCACCCTCGCCGGGATGCTGATCGAGTCCGCGAAGAAGGGGGAGCGGCTGCAGACCGCCGACCTGCGCCGGCGGCTGGAGCTGACCGCCGAGGAGCTGCGGGAGGACATCGAACTGCTCAACGTCGTCAACTTCGGCGGTGGCACCTACGTCCTCTACGCGGAGATCCTCGGCGACGAGATCGAGGTCGACTCCGAGCCCTACGGCGACAACTTCGCCCGCCCGGCGCGCCTGCTGCCGCTGGAGGCGAAGGCGCTGGTCGCCGCGATCGACCTCTTCGGCGACCACCTGCCCCAGGGCGGCCTGCAGAGCGCTCGGACGAAGATCGTCGAGGCGCTCGGCCACGACCCCTCCGAGGAGGGGTTGGAGATCGCGCCCGGTGGGGGGGACGACGCCGAGGTCGCCCGAGTCGTCAACGAGTCGATCGCCGCCAGCCGCGTCCTCGAGCTTCAGTACTACAAGGAGAACGAGGACCAGTTCACCAAGCGCCGCGTCGAGCCCTACCGCCTGGAGAACGGTCGCGAGGGCTGGTACGTGGAGTGCTTCGACCTCAGCAGAGGGGACGTTCGCCACTTCAAGCTGGACCGGATCAAAGAGGCGATCCTCTCCGAGGAGACGTTCGAGCCGCGCCCCGAGGTCGAGGAGCTGGCCGGCGTCGAGGGCTGGATGACGCACGGCGAGGTGCCGACCGCCCACGTCGCGCGGGTATGGGTCTCCCCGGAACGGGCCCGCTGGCTACGCGAGGAGCGCACCGTCGTCGAGGAACTTGCCGACGGCGCCGTGGTCGTCGAGCTCCCCTACGCGGGAACCTCCTGGTTGGTCCGCGAAATCCTCCGCGGCGCCGGCGACCTCGTCGTCCTCGAGCCCGACGACGCCCGCGCCGCAATCGCAAGAGAGGTCGCCGGCTGATCGTCGCTGTCGACTTTGTGGTTGCTATAGCCCCCAAAAAGTCCAAAGCGTGAGCGAGGGAGCGCCCGGTCACCCCGAGATCCTGCGGATGGTCGCGCCCAACCCGGGGCCGATGACGCATGAGGGGACGAACACCTACCTCTACGGGTCCGACCCCTGCGTTGTGATCGATCCCGGTCCAAACGACGCCGGTCATCTCGATGCGATCCGCGCCGCCGCCGATGGGCGCGGTGGAATTGGGATGGTCCTCCTCACTCATAGCCACGGCGACCACGCCGATGGCGCTCCCTACCTGGGGCCGGTGCCGATCCTCCCCTCCGACGGCGAGGAGCACGCCGGCCTGCGCGCTCTTGCCACCCCCGGCCACGCCGCCGACCACGTCTGCTTTCTCACCGCCGACGGCGTCTGCTTCAGCGGTGACCTTGTGTTGGGAGAGGGGTCGACCTTTGTCCCGCCCGATGGCGGCTCCCTCGCCGCCTATATGGAGTCGCTGCGCCTGCTCCAGTCCCGGGACATCGCCCTGATGTGCCCCGGCCACGGCCCTTGGATCACCGACCCGGCCGCCAAGCTCGCCGAGTACGTCGAGCACCGTGAGATGCGCGAGCGCCGTCTCGTCGCCGCCCTCGACCGGGGAGAGCGCTCCCGCGACGCCCTCCTCGCCGAGGTCTGGGACGACGTCCCCGAAGAAGTCCGCCCCGCCGCCGCCCTGGTGCTGGAAGCCCACCTGCAAAAGCTGGAGGCCGAGGGACGCTTTCCTGGCTAGCCAGCCAGTATGGTGCGCGTGGTGAGGCGGAAGCGGGCAGTGCGAGCGGGACTTATGGCCGGGGCGGCCGGAACCGGCCTGGCCGCGGCGAGCACCGCCGCTGCCTGGCACTGGCTGGCGCGCCGTCCTCTGCCCAAGCAGGAAGGGACGATTGAGCTGGCCGGGCTCGAGGGGCGGGTCCGGATCCGTCGCGACCGCTGGGGCGTCCCTCATATAGAGGGCGCCGACCTCGCTGACATTTGGTTCGCGCAGGGCTTCGTCCACGGGCAGGATCGTCTCTGGCAGATGGACTTCTACCGCCGCGTTGTCAGCGGCAGGGTTTCGGAGATGGCCGGCGCCGAGGGGCTGCCGATCGACCGACTGATGCTGACCCTGGGAATTCGCCGCACTGCCGAACGCGAGGCCGCCTCGCTCGACCCCGCCCTGCTCGCCAAGCTGGAGCGCTTCTGCGAGGGGGTCAACGCCGCCGCCGCCGATGCCAAAGCGCTCCCCTTCGAGATGCAGCTTCTGCGCCTGCCCAGGTTTGAGCCCTGGCGCCCCGTCGACATCCTCAGCCTCGGCAAGCTGCTCGCCTTCGGCCTCTCAACCAACTGGGAGCGGGAGCTGCTGCGCGCCGACATGGTGCGCGCGCTCGGCCCCGAGCTGACCGCCAAGCTCGACCCCGGCTACCCGGCCGACAACCCCGTCGTCGACCAGAGCCACTGGAGCGGCGATGGCCTTGCGATCGCCGAGCAGATCGACGCCGTGCGCCGCGGGATGGGACTGGCGACCGAGGCCAGCGGCTCCAACAACTGGGCCGTCACCGGCGCCCTCAGCGCCACCGGCTCGCCGCTGATCGCCGGCGACCCGCACCTCCCCCCGAGCATGCCGGGCATCTGGTACCAGGTCGGCCTCACCCACGGCGACCGTTTCGTCCGCGGCGCCTCCCTCCCCGGCATGCCCGGCGTCTACATGGGCCAAAACAACGACGTCTGCTGGACCTTCACCAACGTCATGGCGGACATCCAGGACCTCTTCGTCGAGAGAGTCGACGGCGACCGCTACCTCTTCGAGGACGAGTGGCGCCCGCTCGAGATCGTGCGGGAGGAGATCCCGGTGAAGGGGCGCGACGCCCCCGAGGTCATCGACGTGCGGATCACCCACCACGGGCCGATCGTCAACGATGCGCTCGGCGCCGACGAGGCCGAGCCGCTCGCGCTCAGCTGGTTCACCCTGGACGCGCCTACCGCCTTCTCCGGAATGTTCGATCTGCACAGCATCGGCTCCGGCCCGGAGCTGGTCGCCTCTCTGGAGGGCCACACCTCGCCCGCCTCCAACTTGATCTGGGCCGACCGGGGCGGCTCGATCGGCTACAAGCTGATCGGCCGCCTGCCGCGCCGCCCGGGCGGCTGCCCCGACCTGCCGAAGCCGGGCTGGACGGGAGAGTTCGAGTGGGACGGGCCGATTCCCTACGACGAGCTGCCCGAGGTCACCGATCCCGAGAGCGGCTTCCTGGTCACCGCCAACAACCGCATCGTCGGCGACGACTACCCGCACCACATCACCAGCGAGTGGCTGGACGGCTTCCGCGCGCGGCGGATCGAGGACTTGCTGAAGGCAAGCGACGAGCACGACATCGACGGCTTCGAGGAGATGCAGTCCGACAACTTCTCGATCCCGGGAGTGGAGGCGGCGCGGCGCTTGGGGCGCCTGTCGCCGAGCGGCCAGCGGGAGCGCAGCGCGATCGAGCGCCTGCGCAGCTGGGACGGGCGGCTGGACCCGGACACGATCGCCGGCACGATCTACCAGGCCTTCCTGCTGCGCCTCGCCCGGGAGACGGCGCGCGCCGCGATCGGCGACCGCGACCTCTCCGAGCGCTGGCTCGACCGCGCCGACAACGGCTTCACCCCCCACGTCACCTCGCCCTGGCGCTGGCACTCCCACCTGATGAAGCTCTGGGAGGAGGGCGACGAGGAGTTGATCGGCCGCTCCTGGGACGAGCTGGTCCTGGAATCCCTCAGCGGCGCCCTCGACGACCTCACCGACCGCTTTGGTCCCGACCCCGAAGGTTGGCGCTGGGGACACGTCCACGAGATGGAGTTCCCACACCCGCTGGGGGCGGCGAATCCGCTGCTGCGCAAACTGCTCAACCGCAAGCTCAGAGCGGGAGGCGCGCAGGAGACCGTGAGCCAGATCGCCTACGACCCCAACGACCCCTACAGAGCCGTCTGGGCGCCGAGCTGGCGAATGGTCGCCGACCCCACGGCCCCGGAGCGCTCCCGCTGGCAGATGTTCACCGGCCAGTCCGGCCACCCGGCCAGCCCCCACTACGACGACCTCCAGCCCGACTGGCTGGAAGGCCGCACCCAGCCGATGGCCGGCGAGGGCCCCTGGCGAGAGCTGCAGCTGGTCCCGCCCGGCGGCGGGTGAGTCGCGGGGACTCGGCGAAGCGCCGTGCGATCAGTGCGTCGCGACCATCTGACCTGAGAGCGTCTGGTGGAGGCGGTCGCTGCGGTCGTTAAGGCCGGTGATCGTCAGCTCGACGTCGTGACGGTCGTAGTGGGCCTCGATCGCGTCAAGGGCGGCGATCGCCGATGCGTCCCAGAGGTGGGCGCGGGAGAGGTCGACGATGACCTTCGGTGGGTCCTCGGCGTAGCGGAACGCCTCGATCAGCTCCTGGTCGGAGGCGAAGAAGACCTCGCCGGTGACCGAGTAGATGCAGGTGGTGCCGTCGGGGTCGAGGACGCGGTCGACCTCAACCAGGTGGGCGACCCGGCGGGCGAAGACCGCCATCGCGGTCAGCACTCCCGCCCCGACGCCGATCGCGAGGTTGCGCGTCGCGACGGTGCCGGCGACGGTGACCAGCATGATCAGCGTCTCGCCACGAGGCATCCGGCGCAGGGTCGCCGGGGCAACCGAGTGCCAGTCGAAGGTCGAGGCCGCGACGAGCATCATCACCGCCACCAGGGCCGCCATCGGGATGACCGCGACCAGGCTCCCGAGCCCGACCACGAGCAGCAGCAGGAACGCCCCGGCCGCGAAGGTTGAGAGTCGCGTGCGGGCGCCGCTGGTGCGGACGTTGATCATCGTCTGGCCGATCATCGCGCAGCCGGCCATGCCGCCGAACAGGCCGGTCACGACGTTGGCGATGCCCTGCCCGCGCGACTCGCGGTCCTTGTCAGACGGCGTCTCGGTGATGTCATCGACCAGCCTCGCGGTCATCAACGACTCGAGCAGCCCGACCACGGCGAGGGTGAGGGCGTAGGGAGCGATGATCGTCAGCGTCTCCAGCGAGAACGGGACCGAGGGAATCCCGAGTATCGGTAGGGCGTCCGGCAGTCGCCCCTCGTCGCCGACCGTGGGCACACCGATGCCCGCCGCCACGCAGGCGACGGTGAGCAGGACGATCGCGACGAGTGGCGCCGGGACCGCTTTGGTCACCCGCGGCAGCAAATACATGATCGCCAGCCCGGCAGCCACGAGCGCGTACACCGCGGCGCCACCGTCGGTCAGGTGCGGCAGTTGGGCGAGGAAGATCAGGATCGCCAGCGCGTTGACGAAGCCGGTCATCACCGAGTGCGGCACGAACCGCATCAACTTCGCCGCCCCCAGCAGCCCCAGCGTCACCTGGATCGCTCCGGCGAGGATCGTCGCCGCCAGCAGGTATTCGACGCCGTGGTCCTTGACCAGGGAGACGACGACGAGGGCCATCGCGCCGGTCGCCGCGGAGATCATCGCCGGCCGCCCGCCGGTAAAGGCGATCGCGACCGCCATCGTGAACGAGGCATAGAGGCCGACCTTCGGGTCGACCCCGGCGATGATCGAGAAGGAGATCGCCTCCGGGATCAGCGCCAGCGCTACGACCAGGCCGGCGAGTAGCTCGATCCGGAGGACGTTGGCGCCCGGAAGGGTCAGGCGGGCGGGAAGTGAGGTAAGGAAGTTCGGCATCTATCTCTCGCAGTCGGTGCGGCACGGGTGGCCGTCATGGATCGGCGGCTCGCTGGAGCCAGGGGTATTCGTCATCGGGTCCTGTGTGGTGTGCTGAGGCCAGCTGCTCCTCGGCGCTCACCGCACTCAGTGCGGGGCTGCAACAGGACGCGCTCTGACTACTCACTCGGCCGGCCGGGCGGCAACCCAATCGACCCTGCCACATTGGCAGGATCGGAACCCTACATAAGCGAGAGGACTGCCAGCCTTGGCTGACAGGAGTGCGAGGCGTTGGCTTTAGCGGCTGCGGCCGAGGCCGATCAGCAGCCCTGCCCGTTTGGCCACCGCGTCCACGGTGTCGTTGGGGGCGGATCCCAGGCGGCGGCGCAATCGGCGGGTGGAGATGGACCGGATCATCTCCGGCATCGCGAAGCTGGCCTTGCTCAATCCGCCGCGAGGCGGCTCGATCCGCACATGCATGGCGTTGCTCCAGTCGGTGGTCGTCAGCGGCACCCCGATCACCAATTCCGCGGCCGAGCGGTTCATCGCTCCGATCGAGAGCACCAACAGCGGCCGCCTTCCGGCCTGTTCGCGGCCCTCGACGGGATCGAGATCGACCTCGTAGACATCGCCCCGCTCGGGCTCGGCTCCGGGCATCTCAACGCTCGTCGGTGAGCCCATCGGGGAGCGTCGCCTCCCAGGCGGCGGACTCCTCGCGGATCTCGGCCCCGCGTCTCCGATAAGCGCGATCCATGTCCGCCAGGAGTCGCTGCTCCTCCAACAGGTCGGCGGCGGCATCAAGCACGTCGACCACGCTCTTCCCGGTCAGCTCCGCCTCCTGCGCCAGCCGACGCTGTGTGCTCCGCCGCACCCGAATGGTGGTCGTCTCGACTGCCGCCATACTGGCAGTCTACAAAATCGTCTACAAGATAATCGCTCCTCCATGACCTGATCTCGCGTGGGGCTTGTCCAACGGCACGGCTACCTGGAAGGCATGAACCCGGCTGGATGCTTTCGAGGTCTCGAGAGGGTGACTTCGCGAAGTAGCGTGAAGATCGCATCCACTCGCGCTCGTTCTCTACCGAGCTTGGCGCTCACGTTTCGCTCCAGTTCATCAAGGCGATTGGCCAGGCCTTCATAGGACTGAGCGATGTGCCTGAGTTCAACAAAGGCACGCATGATCTCGATATTGACGGCTACAGCTTGCTCGCTGCGCAGCACACTGGACAACATCGCGATGCCTTGCTCGCTAAAGACGCGGGGGCGGTAGCGCCGACCCCCTCGTCCTTCGTTTGAGATGCCAATTTGGCATCTCAAACGAACCCACTCCTCCTCGGTGAGTTGGAACATGAAATCGCTTGGGAACCTCTCCCGGTTACGTAAGACCGCTCGTGTCAAGGCGCCGGTTTCGACACCGTAGAGATCCGCAAGGTCAGCGTCGAGCATGACTTGCCGCTCTCTTAGCAAGAAGATTCGGCGCTGAATTGCCCTTGCGGAAACGAGTCTTTTGGATGTTCCCTCGGCGGCCATGCAACGACGCTAGCGATGCTCCAGTGCCTGAATGCGCGCACACCGCAACGATTCTGCAACGACATCTGAACTTAGGCGCCGAAAAGCTTCTCCACCGATTCGCGAAACTTGGCCTGGTCGATGGCGGGGAATCGGTACAGCAGCTAGCTCACGCATGCGGCCGCGCGCTCAAAGCTGACCAACCGGCGGATCAGGGCGTTGTAGGCGGAGTGGGCTCCGTTGCCCTTCTCTCGCGCCAGCAGGCCGTAGAGCTTGTGCTCGGGAGAGCGGTCGAGTGCCTTGATCTGGGTGAGAGCATGGCTGGGTGACGCCGACGGCCTACGTTCCGAACTTCAACCGGGGGGCCTTGCTCGCGGAGCTGTTGGAGAGCCTTGAGCGGCAAACGGTCGGCTGCGCTGTTGTCGTCGTGGACAACGGGTCCACCGACGGGTCGCGGGAGCTTGTGCGTGAGCGCTTTCCCTGGGTTGAGTTGATCCCTCTCCCTCGCAACCGCGGATTCGGCGGGGCTCTGAACCTTGCGATTGCCGAGCATCCGGGGGACCCGATCATCCTGCTCAACAACGACGTGCGATGTGAGCCGGACTTCATCGAGGAGATGCTGGGCGCTCACCGCGATGGGGCCGAGATGGTCGCGGGCGTGCTGACCCCGTATGGCTCGCCGAGCCTCATCGACTCCGCCGGGATAGTCGTCGATCGCAGGACGCTGATGGCCTTCGACCACCTGCACGGTGAGCCACTCGCCTCGGCGCTCGGGAGCCCACCTCCGCTCGCCCCGACCGGCGGCGCGGCGCTCTACTCTCGCGCGGCGTTCGAGGCGGTTGACGGTTTCGACGAACGCATCCATGCCTATTACGAGGATCTCGACCTGGGCCTGCGATTGCGAGCCGAAGGCGCCACCTGCGCGCTTGCCTACGGGGCGACGGGCTCGCATCGCTACTCCGCCACCCTGGGAGCCGGCAGCGGGGCGAAGTACGCGCAGACCGGCTGGAGCCGCGGCTACCTTTTGCGTCGCTACGGAATCATGCGCAGCCCGGTCGGCGCCATGCGGACGCTGCTCGGCGAAGGGGCAATCTGCGCGGGCCAGATCGCCCTCGACCATACGGGCCGCGGGGCGGTGGGAAGGTTTCGTGGATGGCGCGACGCCGCGGGCTTAGAGCAAAAGTCACTGCCCGCCGAGGGCATGATCGCGGCCCCCCTACTGTCGGCTCTGCGTCGGCGCCTGCGCCGGCGCAGATCGACCGCGCCGAAAGACTTGCAACCCGCCCCTTTCGCTGACGGCCGCTACTGAGACGGGCAGAATGGGTTCCAATGCGTATGGCCGCTCGAAGCGGAGCGTTTGCGCACGCCTGGCGCCGGTCGGCGGGGGTCGTCGCATTCGCCCTAATCCTGGGATGGTCGGCTCTTGCCGGACCCGGTGGCGCCTGGGCTGATTCTGGGACCAAGACCGTCCGCTATCGCGGGGGGGAGGCGAAGGCACCCGCCTCGTGGCCCATCATCCGCCTCGCCCGACACCCGGGGATGTGCGTGCGCCTTGACCGCCGCGCCGTTTATCTGGGAGCGCCGAGCGCCAACCAGCGCTGCCCCTCGCACGCGATCGGCCGTCGCCGCGCGATCCTCCTCGACCCCGCCGCCGAGGCGCGCGCCGCGCGGGCGACGACCTCCGCCGTCGCTCCCCCCACTGCCGGCTCGGCGATCGGCGGCGCCACCTTCACCGGCCTCGGCTTCGACGCCTGCTCCGCTCCCTCGTCGCGGACGATGGCGGCCTGGGGCGCCTCTCCCTACCGCGGGCTCGGCGTCTACATCGGCGGCCTCAACCGCGGCTGCTCCCAGCCCAACCTGACCTCGCGCTGGGTCGGAGAGCAGGTGGCTGAGGGCTGGCACCTGATCCCGACCTACGTCGGCCTACAGGCGCCGACCAGCAGCTGCGGCTCCTGCGCAAAGCTCAGCGCCTCCACCGCGATCCCTCAAGGCGCGGCCCAAGCCGCCGACGCCGTCGGCGATGCCCGTTCGGTCGGCATGGGCCCCGGCAGCCCTATCTACTTCGACATGGAGAGCTACACCCAAACCGTCAGCGCGACGAACGCCACCCTCAAGTTCCTCGAGTCCTGGACGGAGAAACTGCACGCGCTGGGATACCAGTCCGGCGTCTACAGCAGCAGCGCCTCGGGCATCGAGGACCTGGTCAGTCGCCTCGGCACTCTCTACTCCCTGCCCGACCACATCTGGATCGCCAACTGGAACGGCCGCCGCAGCACCGCGGACCCCTACGTCCCCAGAAGCGCCTGGTCCTTGCAGCAGCGCATCCACCAGTACCGCGGCGGCCATGACGAGCGCTGGGGCGGGGTGACGATCAACATCGACAACAACTACCTCGACGGCGGGACGGTCGGCCACGCCACCGCGCCGGCGAGCCTGCCGCCTCTCACTGTCTCCGGGGTCAAGCCTCAGGCCGGGACCGTGCGCGTCCGGGTCCGCTGCGGCTGGGGGCCGGAGATCGCCTGCCCCGGCCAAATCATCCTTCGCACCCACGTCAAACGGCCCGCCCGGGGCCGCGCCAGGTCCGTCAGGTTTGTGCGGATTGGCGTCGCCCGCCACCTCTTCCGTCTGGGAGGCGGGAGGTCCCACACCTTCCGAGTCGCCCTCAACGGCCGCGGTCGCCCGCTGCTGCGCCGCAACGGAACCCTGAAGACGCAACTGCTGGTGGCGATACCCGGGCGCCCGCAGAGCCCGCACGATCAAGCTCAGCCGCGCCCGGCCTTAGTCCCAGACCGCCAGAGGGAGGTTTTCCCGGATCGTCTTGTCGGCGGTCAGAAGCGGAGTGTCGGCGACGATTGCGTGGGCGGCGATCAGCCGATCGAAGGGGTCGCGCGTCCAGTTGAGGCCCTGGGCGGCTTGGATCAGGTCGGCGAGGGAGACATCCATGACCTGGAGGCCGAGGTTGCGCCGCAATGCCGCCAGGGGCGCTGCCGCCGGCTCGGTTACCCGTCCGACTTCGTACAGGTAGGTCAGCTCCAGCTCGACGATCGGCGAGGTGAACGTCTCCTCTTCCGCCAATAGCTCGCGCGCGGCAGGGGAGATCCGCCGGTCGGCGCCCTCGTAGAGCCAGCCGACTATATGTGTGTCAAGAAGGATCAGGGTTCCACTCCGATGACCAGTCGATATGAATCAACTCGTCGGGATCGCCGACAATGAAGCCCTCCCGCCGCGGCAACCGCTCCCAGATGGATTGCTCCTCCTTCGGGGCGATGACGAGGATCTTTCCTCTGCGCTCAATCTCCAGCGGCTGCCCGGTTTCGAGGACCTCGTCGAGCAGCCGGTAGACATTTGCCCGCAAAGTCGAAGCAGTGGTGGCCATGGGAGCTCCCTTAGACGTACGTACGAGGTTCGATCTAGGCGTACGTATCTTAGCGGATGCTTCTCGGGTGGCCATGGCAAGCCACGCTACTCCGGCCGGATGGACCAAATGCGCGCACAGGCAAACAATTCCGTGACGACTCTGTCCCCTGGCGGGCTAGAGTCCCGCGTCTGTGAGCCGGCGGGATCAGATCAGACTTAGTGAGGGGGAGTTGCTGGAGCTGCTCGAGGGGGAGCGGGTCGCTGTGGTGTCCAGCCTCGGGCCGCGCGGGTGGCCGCACTCGATGCCGATGTGGTTCGTGCCGCGCGACGGCGAGATTTGGATCTGGACCTACGCCAAGTCCCAGAAGGTGCGCAACCTGGAGCGGGACCCGCGGGCGACCGTGCTGGTCGAGACCGGCCACGAGTACGGCGAGCTGCGCGGGGCGATGATCGAGGCCGAGGCGGAGATCCACCGCGACTTCGAAACCGTGATCGGGTTCGCTGAGGAGTTGACCATGCGCTACGCGGAAGGAATCGAGTCGGTGGAGGGCGAAGCCAAAGCGGCGCTGGAGGCGCAGGCCCCGAAGCGGGTCGCGATCCACTTCAAGCCGGTGCGCACGGCGACTTGGGACCATCGCAAGCTGGGGGGGACCTACTGAAACGGATGCTGACAATCGCGCTGGCGCTCGTCGCCGTTATGTCCGCCGCGCCCGCGGGCGCCCAGGCGCTGCCGCGCGACTTCTTCGGTGTCGCTCCGCAGACGGCGCTGACCGACACCGATGTCCAGTACATGCGCGCGGGCAGATCGGCAGCGTGCGGCTGGCTGTGCCCTGGAACGCGGTGCAGCCGACGCAAGAAGGCGGCTACAACTGGGCCGGCCTTGACCAGTCGGTAGCGGTAGCGGCGCGCGCGGGGTCTGACGGCTCTCCCCTTCCTCTACGGCACGCCGAAGTTGGGTCGCCCGCAAGCCGACCACGCTGCCGATCGACAGCGGCAGGGCGCGCAAGGCCTGGGTGGCATTCGTGCGCGCCGCGGTCGAGCGCTACGGCCGTGGCGGCGACTTCTGGGCGGAACGCGCCCCCGGCGTCGTCAAATACGAGCCGGCGATTCCGCGACCGCGACCGATCCGCACCTGGCAGGTCTGGAATGAGGCCAACTTCTTCTACTTCGCCTTCCCGGTCTCCCCGTTCCGCTACGCGAGGCTGCTGAAGCTCACCTACGGGGCGATCAAGCGCGCCGACCCCAGCGCCAGAGTCCTCCTCTCCGGCCTCTTCGGCCGACCCGACCAGCAGGGCCGGCGCGGAATGGACGCCGATGTCTTCCTGGACAAGCTCTACGCGGTGCCGGGGATCAAGTCGAAGTTCGACGCAGTCGCCCTCCATCCCTACGCGATCAACGCCGCCGACCTGGAAGAGATGACCGAGGAGATGCGGGGAGTCGTGCGCGAGAACCACGACCCCGGCGCCGCCCTCTACATCACCGAGATGGGCTGGGGCTCCCAGAACAACTTCAAGCAGGTCGCCTTCGAGCAGGGCCCGCGCGGCCAGGTCCGCCAGTTGCGCAACTCCTACCGCTACCTGATCGCCAACCGCCGTCGCCTCAACCTCAAGGGCACCTACTGGTTCACCTGGAAGGACGTGCAGGGCTCCTGCAGCTTCTGCGACTCGACAGGCCTCTTCCGCCAGGGCGCCCGCTTCAAGCCCAAGCCCGCCTGGCACGCCTTCGTAGGCCTAACAGGCGGCCGCGCCCGGCCGTAGGTGGTTACTCGGCGGTGGCGCGTTAAAAATAGGAAGCATCACTAATTCGTTATAATTCCTCTATGAGGCCGGCTGAGTTGATTCGCGCCGCGCGTGCCAGACACGGGATCGGCCAGGAGCGGTTGGCGCGACGGGTGGGCACGAAGCAGTCCGCCATCAGTCGCCTGGAAGCGGGTGAGGTCTCCCCAAGCGTGGACACCCTCAACCAGTTGCTCTTGGCGATGGGGGAGCGACTCGACCTTGACGCCGAGCCGGTGGAGCGCGACTACGACCCGCTGCACCGCCAAGCGACTGGGGCGCGCACCCCCGAGGAGCGCCTCGCTCTCGGCATTTCCTGGAACCGCATGGCCGGCCGTCTCGCCGCTGCGGGGAGGGAAGCTCGTGGCCGAGCCTGAGACGCCGCTCGACGCGGAGCGCATTCTCCGTGCGCTCGCCGAACACGATGTCGACTACGTGCTGATCGGTGGACTCGCCGTGCAGACGCATGGCCATGTCCGCACCACCAACGATGCGGATCTCATCCCCGCTCCCGACCCGGCGAATCTCGAGCGGCTGGCGGCCACTCTGCGCGCCCTCGATGCCCGCGTGCTCAACCCGGGCGAGGAAGACACCGAGATCGACGCGAAGATGCTGCCGAAGGCGACGATTTGGCAATTCGTCACCCGCGACGGGGGCATCGACGTTATGCACGAGGTCCCCGGCGCTCGCCCGTACGCAGACCTCAGCGAGCGAGCCCTACGCGTGCGCCTCGGCGATATCGATGTGCCTGTGGTCGACATCGACGACCTGATCCAGATGAAGCTAGCCCGCGGCCGCCCCGTCGACCTGGCGGACGTCGCGGCGCTGACGGACGACGGTTAGCTTCTAAAAAAGCGCACGGCGGGGATTGCGTCACCGGAAACCGCCACGGCCGCGGCGAAGCCGGGGGCGACGTCGAGGGCGCGCACGGCTACCGGGTCCGGGGGGAGCGGCGCCAGCAGGCCCGTGCCGGCGCACTTGACGATCGCCTCGCGCCGGGCCCAGGCTTTGTAGAAGGCGTCGTCACGACGAGGCTTGATCTTCTGAATGTCGACTCCGATCTCTCGCCCCTGCGTCACCGCCACCAGCGCCAGCTCGCCCGAATGGCTGAGGTTGAAGCGCAGTGGGGAGGAGGAGTCGGCGAGCGCCGGCTTACCGTGCTCCCCTCGCCTCAGTTCGATCCCCGCCGGGTCCTCGTCCAGGTAGCGCGCAAGGACCTGTCGCAGCGCCAGCCCTTCGCGATCGGCTCTCGCCCGCCAAACATGGACCTCATCCACCGGGAGGCCTAGCGCCGCCGGTGCTTGATCTTGATCTTCAGCCAACGCGACTCGGCGGAGAGGGCGCCGTCCTCCTCATTCACAAGCTCGGCTACGAACACGGTGCGGTGGCGAACCCGCGGATGAAAGCGCACCGAACAGGCGCGATTCACATATTTCGATCCATTCGGCCGCCCGTTGCGGAGCAGACGCACAAGCTGCCCGTCCAGTCCTCTGCAGGGCGAAACCCAAGCGACGATCAGTGCCGGATCTCCGCGCCGCACCCTCCGCCGCTCAGCTTTGATGCCAACGATCGACGGTATGGGAGCCGGCTCATATACGGGCGCGTAGACGACGCCCGCAGCGATGGCGGAGCCAGGCAGGTCCAAGGTCCGCACACCGGCGGTTCCCAAGATCAAAAACGTAAAGACGATGGCGGCGATCCACCGAAGCCCTCGCAAAAACCCTCCTCGGTCGTGCTTGCCGCGGAAGCGTGAATGCTACGCGACCTCGCGGAGAAGCTGTCTAAGCGATTATCCGGCGGTCGCTTCGGGCAAGATGTGGGCATGAATAACCAAGAATTGCCGCGTCACGTCCCCAAGCCATGGGGCCATGAACTTTGGTTCGCGCATACGGAGCGCTACGCGGGCAAGCTCCTCCATGTCAATGCCGGACATCGACTCTCGGTTCAGTACCACGACGAAAAGGACGAGACGTCCTATCTGCTCTCGGGACGGCTGTTGCTAAGCCAGGGAGCTGATGCCGATCAGCTGGTTGAGAGGGAGGTCGGCCCAGGAGAAGCTTGGCGGAACGAGCCACGGATGGTGCACACGATCGAGGCAGTCGAGGACTCCGTGGTAGTGGAGGTATCCACGCCGGAGCTAGATGATGTGGTCCGGCTGGCCGATCTTTACGACAGGGTCGGATCTAGCTCGCACGGCGATAGTCCCCCCGACTGAGGTGGTGTTCCAAAAAGACGTAGAGCACGATGAAGAGGTATCGGCTCCCCATTTCGTTCAAGGCGAGCTTCGAAACCCCGGCTTTGCGGTTTGTCCATGAGATCGGAACGATGCCGTAGCTATAGCCGCGCACAACCGCCTTCAGGGGAAGCTCGACCGTAAGGTTGAAGTGGTGTGAGAGCAGAGGCTTTACGTTGTCGATCACCTCTCGTCTGTATGCCTTAAAGGCATTAGTGGTGTCGTTGTAGCCGTGCCGGAAAAGCACACGGATGCCCCAGTTGACGATCCGATTCATGATCAGCTTTGAACGCGGGTAGTCAATTACCTTGGAGCCGTGGATGAAGCGGGATCCAAAGGCGCACTCGTACCCCTCTTCCAGTAGGCGCTGATAGGCGACGAGGTCCGTCGGGCTGTCGGAGCCATCGGCCATCACGATCGCGACTGTGTCGCCCTTGAAAGACTCGAGTCCGGCCCGCACAGCGAATCCAAAGCCCCCGCGATATGGAGAGGGGAGACAACGGACTTGGGGGTGCTTAGACGCGATTTTTTCAACCACGGCAGCCGTCCCATCGGCACTGGAATCGTCGATGACGATTACCTCGTGGTCGATTTTTTCCCCGTTCAGAGTTGAGACGATGCCTTCAACCGTTTCGCCAACCGTTTCCTCCTCGTTGTGGGCGGGGATGACGACGGATAGCTTCATGCTGGCGTGGAGGAGGTCCACCGCTCGGCGT
The DNA here is from genome assembly GCA_963740065.1 of uncultured Solirubrobacterales bacterium. Taxonomy (GTDB): domain Bacteria; phylum Actinomycetota; class Thermoleophilia; order Solirubrobacterales; family 70-9; genus DASVDE01. The sequence goes on along the minus strand of CAVUCS010000006.1, from coordinate 169,154 downwards.
TGGCCTCATAGATCTCGCGCAGGATCGTCTCCAGGTCTCGTTTCGGTCGCCAGCCGCCATACCGAGAGCCAAATTCATCGAGGTCGCTAATCCACCAGCGATGGTCGCCGATGCGAGCCTGATCGCCCATTTCCCAATGCAGCTTGCGGTTGGCAATCCGCTCACAGATCTCGATCGCTTCGAGCATCGAGCAGGCGTTGTCGCGCCCCCCTCCGATGTTGTAGACAGCGGCTGCGCTGGGCTTGGCGTGAAAGAGCAGAAAAGCGTCGACGAGATCAGCGCTGTGCAGGTTGTCGCGCACCTGTTTTCCCTCGTAGCCAAAGATCGTGTAGGGGTCGCCGGTCACCGTGCACTTCATCAGGTAGGCAAGGAAGCCGTGCAGCTGCGCTCCAGCATGGTTTGGACCGGTGAGGCAGCCGGCGCGGAAGCAGACGGTTGGCATCTCGAAGTAGCGCCCGTACTCCTGCACCAGGAGGTCAGCAGCCGCCTTCGACGCCCCGAAGAGGGAATGCAGGGTGGAGTCGATCGACATCGTGGTGTCGATCCCGTCAAACCAGCGATGGTCTTCTGGCAGCTCCAACCGCGTTTCCAGATCCTCAAGCGGCAATCGGTTCGGCGTGTCGCCGTAGACCTTGTTGGTCGAGGTGAAGACAAAGGTCGCCCCCGGGCAGTGTCGGCGAGTTGCCTCAAGCAGGTTGAGGGTGCCGTTGGCGTTGATCTGAAAGTCGGCCTGTGGATCGCTTGCCGCCCAGTCGTGCGATGGCTGGGCAGCCGTGTGAACAATCAACTCGATCTCCTTGCCGTTCTCGGCGAAGATGTCGCTAATGCCGTCGCTGTCGCGGATATCGAGGTCGACGGTGCGAAACTGAGACAGCTCACGGTTGAGGCGCTCGGTGACATGCGATGTTGACGCGTCAGCCCCGAAGAGAGTGGCGCGGGTGTCGTTCTCGATCCCGACCACGTCGTAGCCTGCCTCAACCAGCCTGGTTGCGGACTCGGAGCCGATCAGGCCCCCCGATCCTGTGACTATCGCCTTCGACATTGCTCCAGTTATTCGTCTAGCTCTTGAAACCCAGCGCCGGGCCTAGCTCTTTTTCGTGTGCGGCTGCCCACTCCAGTAGGTCGGCGAGGATTTGGCGCGGGTCCCGGCGAGGGCGCCACGAGGTTAGAGAATGTAGCCGCGCGCAGTCGCTCAGGTAGACCGGCACATCGCCTTGGCGCGTGGTTGCCTCGACGCTCAGCGCCACTTCGTTGCCGGTCAATTCCCGGCAGATTTCAGTCGTCTCCAGCAGCGAGAGGCTGCACTCGCGACCGCCTCCGACGTTGGCGGTGACGCCGCTCCAGCCGCCCGGATCGCCCAACTGCTCGTCAACGAGGTCGATCAGGTCATCGATGTGGAGAAGGTCGCGCACCTGCTTGCCCGAGCCTCCATAGCCGATGTAGGAGAGCGGTCTTCCGAAGAGGTGGCTGAGCAACCACCAGGAGAAGACTCCTTGATCGACCTTGCCCATTTGCCAGGGCCCCGCAATGACGCCGCAGCGGTTGGTCACTGCCTGCAGGCCGAACGCATCGACGTACTCCTCGATCAGCAGCTCTGCCGAGAGCTTGGTGGCGCCATAGAGGGTGCGCGCGCCGGTCATCGGGAAGGCTTCCGAAATGCCTGCGGGACTTGCGCCCGCGACCGGTTGCCCTTCGGCCAATTCGAAGCGGGTCTCCGCCTCTTCCAACGTCAGCTTGAGCTGGGGAGCGACTGGATAAACGCGGCTGGTCGAGAGGAAGACAAGGAAGGCCTCCTCGGCCCGCGCCCGTTCCAGGCAGTTGAATGCGCCGACCAGGTTTGTCTGGACCGAGTAGGACGTATCGGCAAATCCGGCAAGCACCGAGGGCTCGGCCGAGCACTCGATCATTGCGTCAAATGGTCCGATTGCGGCCAGGTCATCGGGCTCGCGGACATCTCCCTTGACGAATTCAACTCTGGCGTCGCGTAGGCGCGGCAGGTTCAAATCCGATCCCGGCCGCATCAGGTTGTCCAGGGCAACTATCTCCCAGTCGGAATGTCGCGCAGCCAGCGTGACGCCGAGGTTTCCGCCGACGAACCCGGCTCCGCCTGTGATCAGGACGCGCATCCTGATCAGCTGCGGTCGATTGCACGACGATCCACAACGGCAAGATATGCGATCAGATACACCCTTGGCCAGGCGCAGGGCTTCGCCATAGGTTGAGCGCCCGTGACTGACCCTGCGGCGTCTCCACCCGAAACGTATTCCTTGTCCCCAAGCGGTCTATGGCAGTCAGTAGCGGTCAAAGCGACACTCGTCTTCGCCTGCGCTCATTGGGAGGCATTGCTGGTTGCCGCTTTTCGGGCGAACTGGTCCGCGGCGGAGTTGTTGATCCGCTGAAGCGCCACAGATCGACACCTGCGCTGCGCTTGAGATCTGCGCATGCCAGGGGACCATGCTGTGATCCGCGGCGATAACCAGCAGCGTGGTGCCCTCGACCGTCTGTTCAGGGGCCTCGTTGTAGGTCGATGCGAACCGTCGCAGTCTGACCTCGGCTGATCCTCCCTTGGCGGGACGAATGATGAGACCCCTGGGAGGCACCACAACGCTCAATGACGCGCTTGGGGGGGCGATAAGGCAGGAGCCACTCGATGCTGAGGTTGAACCAGGGTCGAAGCTGGGGGGCGAACCGGTGGGCCCGCTTCCCGGGGGCGGCGGAATGAACTGGGCGGGCGCTCCGGCGGCAAGGACTTGATCTGCGGCGCTCCGTCCCTGTTCACTAAGGCTGGCGATATCGGGTTCTCCTGTTGGCGAGCCGTCGTATTTATCGACCGCGTGGAGGTACCACCCAGCGGTCATGTGCGCCATGTCGGGCAATGGCTCGAGGGCCAGATTTGGGTCGATCGTTCGCCGCGTTAGTTCGATCGCCGCTGTGCGGCCGTGGATGTACTGCGATACGGCGCGCCAGTCGTTGCCCTTCTCGAAAAGGATCTTGGCGCTGAAGAGTGTGGAGACACCGATAACGGCGACCAGCACAGCCATTTTCCAACCTCGGAAGAAGCCCTGCAGATAGTCCCCGCGAGTGATTTCGAGGATCGCCATCAAGATGAAGATGCCGCTGGCGTAGACGTAGCGACTTGCGAACGCATCTCCTCCATCGGCTCGTCCAAGCGCGATGATCAGCCAGGAGATCATCGGCAGTGAGACGATCGCCACCAGGCGCGGTGTCACCCGAGGCTTGATCTTGACTACGAGCGCTGCCAGTAGCGCCAGCCCTAACAAACCCGCGATGGCGCCGATCGCTTCCGCATGCGCAACCTGTGGGCGAATGCCAGTTAACGCGCTCACGCCGCCGGCGGCGGACTCGAGCACGAACCTCGGGGTGGCGCGGAGGTTGCCAGTCGTGAACTCCGAGGAGCCATATCTCAAATACCAGGCGATGTAGGTGAGGATCGGGATGCCTGCGATCCAAAGGTCTCGCCACCGATTGCGTGAGAGAGCGAGCCAGGTAATCGCGCAGACGAGGAAAAAGATTCCGTCGCTTGAAAACCAGATCGACGCGGTCAGAAGGCCACACGCTCCAGCCTTGGCGGCAAGGCTCACTCGGTCCAGCAAGATCAGCACCGCGATTCCGCACGCCAGCGAGCCGACGACGCCGATCTGCGTAGGCCAGATCAAGTTGTCTGAGCCGCCACCCATGAGAAGTAGCGGCGTGGTCGCAAGAAGCGCCAGCCAGCCGCCGACCCGTTCCCTCGCGAAGATGAAGAAGAGGACCGCCACCGCGACATCCAGCATCACCAACGCAAGGCGAAAGGCGCCGTAGTGAGGCCCCGCGATGGCGGGAATCGTCTTGAAGGCCAAGACGAGCAATGCCGACAGGTGCTCGTTGTGGGGGGCGAGGAAGACATCCCAGTTGAAGCCGCCGCGGTAGAGGAAAAGATCCCAGTCGTCCCCTCGAAAGACCGTCCCGCGCCCCGCCCAGAGAACGAGCGCGGAGGTGGCCATCAAGAGCAGCGCGAGAGCTACCCATGGCAGCCACCTGGGCGTTCGTTCAGCTGGTGAGGTCGCGGTCTGTTTCAAGCTTTGAACCATGTCGGCCAATCCGGTGGTCAGCAGACTCGACTACCCTGTCGCCGCACCCCGCCGAGCGTTGGGGGCGACAAAGATATTCGATCATCACCGGGGGCCATGCGGTGTCTGAGACCACTATCTGGCGGGGGGCGCAACTCAGCGACCGTCGCCTTCGTATCGCTGCAGCGACAGTCCTTTTCGCTGGGGTTTCGGTGGCCACCCTCCTCGTCGCTTATCCGAAAATGTTTTCTGGGTTTGCGCCCTACGACGATGAGGGCTATCTGCTCATTTCGCTCAAGACGTTTTTGAGCCACGGCTCGCTTTACGACGAAGTATTCAGCCAGTACGGCCCCTTTTATTACGAGTCATGGGGAGGCTTGTTCTCGCTCTTTGGGATACAGGTGACTCACGACGCCGGCAGGATGGCGACGCTCTTTGCTTGGGTCTTTGCCAGTCTGGCGCTTGGAGTTTCGACCTATCGCATTACGCGTAGCGCTCTGCTCGGCATCGTGGTGCAGATGGCGGTGTTTGCCGGGCTGGGAGTCATGACCCAAGAGCCAATGCACCCGGGCGGCTTGGTTGCTGTGCTGCTGGCTTTCATCGTCTTGGTTTCAACGGCGGCAAGGTCGCGCTATGCGCCGGCGGCGATGGCCGTGCTCGGTGCCGCGGTAGCCGCACTGATCCTTGTCAAGGTAAACGTTGGCGCTTTTGCCTTCGCTGCGCTCTTGCTTGCCTTGGCTGCGCTTTACCCTGCCCTCGCCAGTCGCCGTTGGTTGAGGCTTGCGATAGAAGCGGGATTCGTGTTCCTGCCCGTCGTTCTGATGTGGGGGAGATTGGATCAGGCATGGGTTCGCCATTACGCCCTTCACGTCACCGTCGCCGCATTGGCGTTGGTACTCGTATTGAGGTCACGCTCTATGACGGCCTGGCGACCCGGCGCTGAGCTGCGTTGGCTCAGTGGGGGCTTGCTGGGTGCCGGCCTACTCATCAGCCTCATGGCGCTTGCAACCGGAACGAGCCTGGGCGGCCTTTACGACGGGGTGATCGGACAACCGCTGCGCCAGCCGAATGCATTCTTCATTCCTCTCCAGCTCCCCGATGGTCTATTTGGCTTTGATCTGTTTGCCGGTGTAATCGCGGGCGCGTATCTCTACGTCGTGCGATTCCGCCCCTCTGCGACAGAGTCCCCATGGTGGGTGACCGTCGTCGCGCTCGGGTCTCTTCTCGTAGGGCTGGAGTTGATTCTGGCCACGATCGGCTGGGCGTTGCCCTTCAACGAGACGGCTTCGCGATTCGGGGGGTATCCGCTCAGCATGCTGGGCTTCGCCTGGGTGGCATTAATAGGTGTCTCAGGCGAGGACGCTGACCGGCGGACAGAGTTCGCCGGGCTCTTGCTGCCGGCCCTTGCCGTTCTACAGGCCCTCCATGCTTACCCCGTTGCGGGTAGCCAGGTTGGCTGGTCAAGCTTCTTGCTCATCCCCGTGGGAGCGATCTGCATCAGCAACGGTGCTCGGGGGCTCCTGAAGGTGTCTGGCACAAGACGATGGGGTCTGCTGACGGTTGGGACGCTTGGAGCGATTGCGCTTCTGCTGTTCCTGGGGAACAAGACCTTGCGCGATCCTTACCACGAAGGACGAGCAGCTCTGGACGGCCGGGTAGCCCCGCTGGCGCTGAATGGCGCGGGAAGGATGCGGCTGCTACCCGAAGAAGGCGCGTTATACGGGAGCATTACGTCGGCACTCAACGAGAACTGCGGCGCGTTTGTGATGCTTCCCGGAATGAACAGCTTCTATCTCTGGAGCGGCCAAGAGCCGCCAACTGGATTTAACGCCACCGGATGGATGACCTTGTTCAGCGATGACCTTCAGCAACGGGTGGTTGCCCAACTGAAGCCAGTCAAGGGACTTTGCCTACTGAGGAACTCTTCGATTGAAGGTCAGTGGACAGGTGGGGACTTGAACCTCGACGGTCCGCTGCTCAGATTTATGGGGCACGGCTTCAAGCCGGTGGCCGCCTTTGGCCCTTACGAACTGCTCAAGCGCAGTGCGGGCACTGGGGGAGCGTCATGAAAACCTGGGTATGCGCTCCGGTCTATCGGGACGTTGAGTCGTTTCTTCTGCTCCGCGAACGAGTCCGCGCAGTCCTTGAAGCGGATGGCGTGGATGCCGGCTCGATCCACTTCATCGTGCTCGACGATACCGCCGGCCAAGACCCCCAAATTGAGTCCCTACGGCCCTACGAAGACGTGACGGTGCTCCAGCCCCCTTTCAATCTCGGCCACCAGCGCGCAATCGTCTACGCGCTGCGCAAGACCTTGCCGAAGATCGCGGACGATGACACGGTTATTACGCTCGATTCAGACGGAGAGGATCGGCCTGAAGACCTGCCCAGAATGCTGGCGCCCTTAAGGGCGAGGTCGAGCTCGGACCAGCGGATTGTCCTGGCCTTGCGCACGAAACGCAATGAATCGCTGAGTTTCAAGGTTATGTACCGGCTGTTCCGTCTCCTCTTCCGGGGCCTGACCGGTACCACGGTCAGGTCAGGCAACTTCGCGACCATGCCGGGGTCTGTCGCCAAGCGCGTTCTTCTACACCCAACTTTCGACCTTGCGTATTCCTCGACGATCCTTGCCCTGGATCTCCCCATCGAATATGTGCCGTGTGAGCGTGGCGAACGTTATGCCGGTCAATCAAAGATGACCTACGGCAAGCTCGGAATGCACGGGGTCCGCATGTTGATGCCGTTTACCGATCGAATTGCAATCAGGGCATTGTTTGTCTTCGTAGTTGCCCTGGTACTCGGCTTGGGTGTCGCCGCCGCCGTGGTCGGAATCGGTCTATTCACGAGCGCCGCAGTTCCAGGATGGCTTGGCTATGCGGCCATCGGCGCGGCGGTCGTTGCCCTGGTGGCGCTGGGTAACTTCGTAACTCTGTTCGTCCTCTTTTCTCAGACTCGAGCAGTTTCGCTCGCGAGCATCGAGGAGCTAAACGCCGGGTCCGCCTGAGGTCCCCGGTTGATGGATCATCCTAGGCTGGCGGTTGGCACTGCTCTCGCAGCCTTTCCCGCAGTCTTTGAGGTGAGAACCCAAGGTGGTCCTTGGCTTCCGGGGATCCGTCTTGCCTAGGGCCCTCAAGCCGCTGTAATTGATCGGGCGCCAGCGGAATGGGGGCAACTGACGCTATTCCGCAGAGCACGCGGATTGCAAGCCTGGGGACCGCGACAATCCGGCTATCCGTTCCGCTGGCCTCGATACACGCGTCTGCGAATTCGCGCACTGTCAAATACTCCGACGCAAGCGTGTAGGTCCGGTTGAGTGCAACCTCGCTATCAAGGGCATTGACAATCGGATCGATTACGTCATCCAGGTAAAGCGGGCAGATTCGCTGCGACCCGGAACCGACCAATGGAATCACCGACCCCAGTTTAGCGCGGGAAACGATCCACTCCACGCCCTCCGTTCCATTTGTGCCGTAGATCTCGGGGAGTCGTACGATCGTATGCGGCAATCCGCTGCTGCGTACGACCTCTTCGGCGCGCAACTTTGACTCGCTGTAGTTGCCGCCGTCCATCGACGCCGTGTGGGAACTGACCAGGACCAACCGGCGCAACGTGCCGCGATCGATGGCACGGATGAGATTACGTGTCCCATCTACATTGACGCTGAAGTATGCGCGGCGTTTGCGGGCGTGGGTCATCGCAGCCAGATGGAGTACTGCATCGACCCCTCTTGCTGCCTTGCGCAAACTGTCAAGATCCTGAAGGTCACCGTCGACTATTTCGTCTGCGTCTGGCGCTCCGGTTCGGTGTATGAGGCAACGCGTTGTCCAGCCTGCGGCACGGAGTGCTGGAATCAAGGTCGTGCCAATCAGCCCCCCGCCGCCGGTGAGGAGAACCCGGCGCATGGCTTAGTCAGACCTACCGGATCGTCGGACCCTGGCGCGAGTCATGTTGCGCAGGAACTCGAACACGGCCTCGCTACGAACGAAAGAACGCCGCTCCAGGTTTTGGCGGAAAACAACGGGAAGCTCAGCGATGGTCAAACCCAGCTCCCTCGACTTGAGGACGATCTCGGCGTCGATGAACCAATCATCGGCAGTTAGCTTGAGCTGCGCATAGGCAGCTCTGCGCATGCCCTTTGGCTTGCCGTTGATGTCCCAAAGGCCTCTCGTACGAAACAGCAGCCGAAAGATCGCGTTATAGACCAGTGACACGAGATAACGCAGCGGCCCGTCGGAGCGAGAAGTGCGACGCCCCTTGACTAGATCGGCCCCGCTTTCGATCAACAGCCGATGAGCCCGCAGGACGTCCTCGAACGGATTCTGCTCGTCGCCGTCGATTACGACCACGAAGGATCCATTGGCCGCTTCCAGACCACGCCGCATATCCCAGCCCATGGCTCCTTGCTTGGGGTCTGCCAACGTCCTTACGTGCTCATGCCGGCCGGCAAACGCTTCGGCCAGGGCCGGCGTGCGGTCGGCGGGGTCGTCGTAGTTGGCGACGAGGATTAGCTCAAAGGACACTCCCGAGGCGCTGAGCTCCTCATAAAACCCCTTCGCGACTCGGCCAATGTTCTCCCCGGCTCGGTAGCAGAGGATTACGGCAGAGAGTTCGGGGGCGGACACGCTGCGATCCTATGCATGGGCGGGACTTTGTAGATCAGTACGCCTCCGGTGTGCCTTGGTGGGGTGGGCAGGACTCCGAGCAGAGGAGCCGCCGCCCGCGCCTCCGCCGTCGGTGCGACCACGCCATCAACCCGCTTGGAGGCGAGGAATGCCAGCAACTCTGCGCGATCCGCTCTCCTGTAGTCCTGCGCCCTGAGACGCCCGACGATTGGCCAGCAGAGGAAATTGTCGGGAACCGTGCCGGAGAGATATCCGCCGGGCATCTTGTAGGCCATTCCCGTGCTGGCCTGCCAGTAGAGATTATTTCCGTTTCCGGCTTCGTTGTAGGGAAGCACGAGGAGGTTGGGCCGATTGACGAAAAGGGTTTGGTTCCCGTCGCGGAAGAAGTCCGGCAGCGGCCGTCTAGTGGCCCAAATCTTGGCTCCGAAATGGGGTGGACTTGGATCGGTAGCGCTGGGGTCGGGGAGTATGGAGATCATTCCAATGCAGACGAGGGTCCACTTTGCCCATTTGTATCGGCCGGGGTTCGACAGCCAAAGCGCCACGATCACCCCAAGAGCAAGCCAGCCAAAGACGACTATTCGTTCCGGGAGGACGTATCTGGTTATTGGGAGATGTAGGAAAAGGGCCCATGGAAGACGAAGCGGGGTTGCGGATCCAAGAACGTTGAGTCGAGGGCCCAGGGCGGCGAGTAGGGAGATGGCAAAGGCTCCAACGAGCAGCATTGCCACGCGATCACCTCGCCGTTGCCATGCGAAAAGCACTAATACAAGAAGGAGCGGGATTCCAAAGTAGGTTCCGTTCTCAGCGAGGTTGCCGGTGAAGCGGCTCCCGATCTCGTGGAGTGCAGTCCCGCCGACGGTGATTCGTGTGGGAATGATTAGGTTGAGAGGATCAGCTGAGTAATAAATCGGACTGATGTGACTCAGCGTCTGATCAGCCGTAAGCGTCGAGATCAGGTATGGCGACACCAGCAAGCCAGTGATGGCATATGCCACGACGGCAAGCTTGCCCGTCTCAAGGAGAGAGGGGCGGCTTTGGGGAAGTAGAAATAACGCCAGCGCAAAGACCGCAGCACCAACGATTGTCATCGTAAGGAAAACCTCAGTCGAGGTGAGAAACTGAAAGGTGAGGGTCGCGGTCAGGGCAACCACGAACCATTTGCCGGAGATCGATTGCTGTTGGTGCCGCAACACCAAGTAGGCGGCGAGAGGGAGCAACGCCACCAGCGAGATAAACGGGTGCCCAAGGGAATGGCCCAGGACGTAGGTGGAGAAGCCAAAGAGGTAACCGCCGACGACGCTGGGCCAGTAACGCGCGCCCGATGTCCTGCAGAGCAGGTAGGCCGCCCAGCCGTTTAGAGCGGGAGCCAGAATCGTGAGGATGTTGTAGGAGACAAGTGGCCCGGCAAGCTGGGTTACCGGTGCCATCACAATGCTTGGCGCGGCCATCGAGGCGACCAGAGCGGTGTCGAAGCCATCTGGGGCGTAGGCCACGCTTGTGTGAAGTGGGTTCAGTCCATCCAGGATGGCTTGCGGCCACCACTTCAGGTCCCAGATGAAGAGCGGAGTGTCAGGCCCGTAGCCGACACTGGTCGAACCAAAGTGCGCAAATGTGCCATGTCCAAGCAGAACAATTGATATGCCCAGGTAGAGAAGGAAGGCAGCCGCCGCCGCTTGCCATGGAGGGCGATTAGCCAGCATCGGCTATCGGTTCCTGCTGGCCCGCAGTCGCAGTCGCTCGGCGACGGAAAGGTTGACCATGCCTGTGTCTGGCACCTCGTGTCGCGGGAGTCTCTTGCCAGCCTGCCAGCCGCGCACTCGTCCCTTCAAGCCGCGGGCTGTGTGATTTTTAAGCAACTGCCCCGCGCTGATCGCCGCCTCACAGGCTAGGGCTCGTAATGCCGAACCAGGCGCGCTAAGCACGCCGTATCGCCTCATCAAATACCCCCGGCTCCAACCCGTCATCTCAAACTTAGCGCCGCTACGGCTGCCGAGCGTTGCAGAAAAGGCATGCAGCGCCCTTGCTTGGGGCGCGAGGACGCAGTTGTGCCCAGCCGCCCGCATTCGTAAGGCCAGATCGACGTCTTCGTAGTAAACAAAGATTCGCTCGTCAAACCCGCCAACTGAGGTAAACGCATCGCGTCGAAATAGAGCCGCTCCGCCGGTGGGGCCAAGGGGCGCCGCCGCCGAGCGCAAGCAGTCAATACTTCTGCCGTGCAGATAGTCGAAGGCCATCAGTGTGTCTCTTTCCACCACCACGCCAGCCGAGTCGATTAACTCTGGATCGTCGCGCTGAGTCAGCACGCCGGCGACCGAGGCAACGTCGTCATCCAGGGCCTCCAACAGCGTTTCAACAAAGTCGGGTTCACATTCGACATCATTGTTGAGGAAGATCAAAGGATCGCCAGGGATTTGATTTACCGCAAGGTTGAGTGCACGCCCAAAGCCGATGTTCTCTTCCAGGGCGATGAGCTCCACTTCCGGGAAGCTCTCCTTGAGCATTACTACCGAGCCGTCTCTTGAACCGTTGTCTACAACAACTACTCTGATGCCGTCTGGTGGCGCTACGCTCTTCAGCGTTTGCGCCAGCATCTCCCCTCCATTTAAGTTTGGAATGTAGACGGTGGGATTCATGGTTGAAGTGGCGCGTCGGCTGCGCCCGATATCAGCCTCGCACCATTTTCTCTAAGCCAGCGGAGCGCGGGCAGTGCTGTAAGGACGGAAACGACCCCGGTGACTGCGAGCAAGGCGGGGCAGCCGGGGTCGACGGCTAGTACCCCGAGGGCCACTGCCACAGGCACATTGATCTTGACAATCTCCAATAGGCGATGGGATCCAAGGGTGCGGAAGAGTAGCCAGACTGCCCCGACGACTGTTTGCACAGTTGTTGCGATTGCGGGTCCGGCAAGACCTATGGTCGGGATTAGGGCAAGGTCAACGACTATGTTGATCGTGACGCAGATGATGCTCACCCTTGCGATTAGCGGGCTCTCATCGGCGGCGATTAGCACGGAGACAACTGCCAGGTACGCAGCGAGGAACGACGCGCCGGATAGGAGAATCATCAACGGCTGGGCACTTTCGGAGAAGTCCGATCCGAAGATCGCCGCGAGGGTAATCGCGGCGGTTACTGCCCCGAGCCCAATCAAACTGGCCCAGAGCCGTACTCCCATCAGCATCTCTTTCCGCGGAAGCTGCTCCGCGAGCGCAATGCCGGCGTGAAATGAGCGGGCGTGGCGCGGCAGGGTTGCGACAATCCATAGAGATGCGAGTTGCAGCGTGAAGGTGTAGATCTGGTAGGCGAGGGAGTAAATGCCGACGTCGGCGTCGGGTTTGAACGCAGCAAGTAGGTAGATGTCTATCCAGGCAACTCCATAGCTGGCGGCGTTGACGATCCCCATCGCGCCGATGGTCTTGAGAACCGTGCGCCAGTCTAGTTCCCCATCGCGTGTGCTCCCAAACAGGGTTTCGTGTCTAGTCAGATACAGATAAGCAAAGAAGCTTGCCGTGACTGCTGCCAAGACGAGGGTACCTTCAGCTATACGCACTGTAAGGACAGAGCCGATGATGATCGCGATCAAGACCGCCAAGGTCAGTAGCCGCTCTCCGGTCTGCACTGTTGCGATTTCTCGCATCCGCCCTTCGGCCTGAAAGACGCCGTACAAACCTTGGAAGCTGACCAAGGCAATTGCGTAGATTGAAAGCATTAGCAGCACGGCTGCATTCGGTGCGAGGATCTTCCAGGCCAGGGGAAGCGCTACCGCAAGGCACGCAAGGGTTCCGATCGCCGCGAGTCGCGCGGCAGATGGGAATATTTCCGCAATCTGGCGTCCGCGGTGCGCGAGAATCGGCACCGCTAGAAACGGCCACGAGCCTGCCAGCGAAGCGACGCCGAGGCCCAGGGCCATGAAGAGAGACAGCTCGCCGAAGCCTTGAGGTCCCAGTGATCGCGTTAGCAGGATGGTTACGCCCAGGAAGGCCAGGGAGCGCCCGGCATAGCCGGCCCAAAGCCAAGAGACATCCGCCACCAAGCGTCGGGACACGGTTGCTTAACAGCCGTTCTCGTCGATGAATTGCGGTGGGGAAGTCGGCGGCATTGCTCCCATTGTGAAGGTCACGGCGGCTAGCGGCTCGGCGGCTCGGCGGACTACTTCTTTAGCATGGCTCACCTATGGACACCGGGGACAAAGGCACGGGACTGACCTCTTGGCTGCGGGGATGGCGGCTGGCACTGCGGCTTGGCCCAGCGCTTGGCAGCCATCCGCCCGACATCCTTCAGACGTATCCTGATTTGGCCAAACACCCAGATGTGGAGCGGACGGACGGGGGTTGGATTTATGGGGGCGATTTCTACCCCGACTATCTCCACATGGGCGGCGCGAGCCACCAAATCGCGGGGGTCGCTTCCAAATTGTGCAAGGGCCATGGCGCCGATATAGGCGCTGGGATTTGGCCGTTGCCAGGTGCGACTCCGGTGGACATCTGGCGAGGACCGGGCGCGCAACATTCAATCGACGAGTTCAAGGCGGGAGAACTCGATTATGTCTTCAGCTCGCATTGCCTTGAGCACATAGATGATTGGCGCGGGGCGCTCTCCAGTTGGGTTGAGCTGCTGCGCCCGGGTGGGACGATTTTTCTCTACCTTCCGCACCCCAAGTGCAAGATCTGGGAACCAGGATCAGCGTTCGTCGGTGATGCGCATGTTTGGGCACCGTCGCCATCTGTCATCAAAGAGTTCCTCGAGGGGGAGGGATTCGAGATCGGCGCCTTTGATGACGGCCCTGACCACTACATGAGTTTTTACGTTTGTGGAAGAAAAGCTGCTTCGACTTCGTAGCTCAGGGTGATGTCCCTTTGGCGTGGCGGAACAGCGTGGATATGCCATCCAGCACTTCGTTGACAGCTATTCCCTCAATGCAGTGTGGCCCGTCAGCATCGCAGCCGACTACACAGGCGGCTGAGGCGGGATGGGCGGGTTGCAGAATGACGCTGGGAACCCTGTAAGGACCGAAGCGTTCGGGAGAGTTCGGATGCTCGAGGTCTCCACCGACTGGATGGCAGGAAATTTCGAGGACAGGTATTCCAGAGGCAGCTGAGACGTGCAGAATCCCTGAATCGTTGCCGACGTAAAGGAGGCACCGTCGAATGAGCGCAGCTGTTGCACGAAGCGAGAGGTGGCCGACTGCGTCGACCACCGGTACCTGTGAAGCGCCCGAGATTTGTGCGGCGGCTGAACGTTCGGCGGGGCCACCGAGCAGGACCGCGATCGCACCATGTTCTCGGTAGAGGTACTCAGCCACCCGCGCGAAACGGTCCGGGGGCCAGCAGCGTTTTGGATGGCCGGCTCCAATGCCGAGCGCGATGGGCATCCTGGATCCAGCGAGGGCTAGAAATTCGTGAGCGTCCGTCTCATCTTTCGACTCAAGCCAGAGTTCAAGGCGACGATCCGTCACTGGAAAACCCTCAGCTTCGAGTAGGCCTAACAGCCGGTCGGCTTCGTGGCGTGACATACCGGGCATTGGAACCACTGGCCGAGTCAAAATGCAGTCGTACCCATGGTTTCGCTGTGCCTTACTTAGCGAAACATGCTCTGAGTATCCAATCCTCTTCGGGGCACCGGAATAGTGCATTAGAAAGGTGGCTCCGAGTTCGTCGAGATCGAAACGTGGGTTCCAGGCGACGTCGTATTCACTGGTGAGTGTGGTGTTGGCGAAACGTCGCGCGTTCAACAGACCTGAGAGCGCCCCGGCGATGCGAGTGCGCCGTGCGTCAAAAGCAAGAATCCGACTTGCATATGGGCAAAGCTCCGCAAGGGGGTAAACGGTTGGCTTTACGACGAGGGTGATGCCTCCGCCGTTGCTGCCTGAGGCAAGGTGCAGTTCGCGCAGAAACGGACTGGTGAGTACCAGATCACCTATGTCGCCAAGTTGAACGACTAGAGGTCCGGCCCCCTCTGCTACTGGTGTCCGTCGAGTTGCTCGTCCTATTGCGCAAGCAACAGCGCCGCTAGATCGAAAGAGAGCGCGGCTTGCCATATTTTGGCCGAGCCTAATGTTCTGCTGCGGTTTCGGAAGATCCATCGCCGTCATGCATGATCGATCGCCGCAAATCATCTCGGGTCACCCTCGCTACGCCAACTTGCTGGACGGCTGCCCCTGCTGCTGCGTTGGCAAGTCGAACTGCCAAGCGGAGCTCCACCTTGGCCGCCATTGCCACTACGAGGGCTGCGGCAACTGTATCTCCGGCACCGGTGACGTCGTGGACTTTGTGGGCGATTGCTGCCACATCAAAGCGTTGACCGTTGTCAGGGAAGAGGGCCATTCCTTGCCCCCCTCGCGTAATGAGCAGGTTCGAACTTGGCATGACTTCGCTCAACCGAGTTGCGACAGAGTCAATATCGGCATCTATTGGGAGGGCGGCGGCTAGACGCGCCTCTTCCTCGTTTGGGGTAATTAAGGTTGCACCCTTGTACTTGTCGAACGTTGGACCCTTGGGATCTACCACGACCGGTAGCCCACGTTGCCGCGCAGCCTCGATTGCGCAACGAGCTACCGCCTCTGAGATCGCGCCCTTGGCATAGTCAGAGATCAGCACGGCATCCACTTCTGTAACGCTTGCTTCTATTGCGTTGAGCAGTTCGTTCTCTATATCGGCTGGCAGTTTGCCTGGCTTTTCGGCGTCGATTCGTGCGACTTGATGTGTTCCGGCCATCACGCGAGTCTTCGCTGTGGTTGGACGATCAGGTGTGGGGATCAGTTGCCGAACTACGCCACCAGAGTCAAGTAGCTGGTCTAGTTTGCGGCCGTCTAGGTCACCGCCAACAATGGCGAGCAGGGTTGCTTCTCCGCCCATCGCAACTACGTTGACGGCGGTATTGGCGGCGCCCCCAGGACTAGAACTTCGCTCACTCTCTTGAACGACCGGGACTGGCGCTTCTGGGGATATGCGTGAGGCTCTTCCCCAAACGTAGTGGTCGATCATTGCATCGCCGATAACTAGGGCACGATGCCTGCCGAGGACATCAATCGCCGCTGAGATTGGAGCTGAGTTTGCCAACAGTTCAGCCGATCTGGGTGCGCTGGAGGAGATCCGAAGTGGAGGACCCCTGGGTGAGGTCAAGGATCTTGATCTGCCCTCCATATGCCCGAACGGTCTCGGACTCAGGCAGTGAATCTTCGCCGGTATCGGCGTAGTCCCCGCCCTTGCAATGGATATCTGGTTGCAGCTTCTCGAGAATCGAGATGGGAGTTGCTTCGGGGAAGATGGTTACCGCATCCACTGCGCCGAGGGCCGCGATGATTTCGGCTCGTTCGGCCTCTGGGACAATTGGCCTGTCGGGCCCCTTGAGTTCTCTAACGCTTGCGTCGGCATTGATGCCGACGATTAGGATGTCGCCGAGTGTACGGGCCTGCTTGAGGAACCGAATATGGCCGACATGAAGTAGATCGAAACAGCCGTTTGTCCAGACAGTGATGGCACCCGTTTTGCGCCATACCTCGCGCTCCGCCAGAAGCTGGGCGCGGTCGAATACTTGTCCTCCGCTCCGCTCTTTGGCTTCATCTAACTCGATGTGTGCTTGTTGCTTCGTCACGACGGCTTGTTGGCAACTATCGTCCGAACTTCGCCTGGTTTCGGCCGTAGATTCGATCGAATGTAGTACCGGAGATAGAGAGGCAAGGCCATTGCCACGTTGGTTGCGGGTCGGACAATATTGCGATAGTCCACCCAGCTAACTGGGAACCCAATTCGGATTCCTTGGAATCCTGCTTCCTGTAAGGACCGGGTGTAGTCACTTCTTCGTAAGGCTGTCTCGTGCACGCCGTATTGAACGAACACGTTGTCGCGCTTGAGCTGTTCCAGGTCGCGCTCATTGCGGACGGTTGGCTCGTCGCTACATACCAAGGCTCCCCCCGGCTCAAGGACCCGCAACACTTCGCGTAGGACGGGAACAAGGGGCTCAACATGATGAATGACGGCCCTACAAACGACTGCGCTGTAGGTGCCCGTTCTCAACTCCTGGATCCCCTTCATCGCAATCTCGAAGTCAAGGGAGGCAGCTGCTCGCAGCGCCTCCGCTGCCCGTTCCGCAAACGGAGGAGGGGTTAGGTTCACAAAGGGTGGTTTGGAACCCTTCCATGCTGAGAGTGGCGGCGAGCTACGCCCCTGCCTCCGCCGAAATCGAGCACAGAGCTGCCAGGTTCCACTTGAACCCTGTCAAGGAGCCGTCGCACTCGAGACGCATGCTCACTGGCTCGGAAGCGCTCGAGCGCTCGCACTGAATCCTCTTCCAGGAATGCCTCTTCGATCAAGGGTTGGAGCGCTGGATTCTTCCGCGCTTCGATAACCGCGCGCTCGTAGGCTAGGTCTTGATTGTGGTCTGGGCTTACCGCGGACACAGCCGGAACGCTACCGACCGTCGAGTCGACAGGCCCTCATCGCAGTCCCTGCTGTCTGTAGCGGTAGTCAAATAGGATGCGGCTGTGGCTGTAGACGGGGGTTCGTTGACCGGCATTGCGGCGGCGCGCGAGGGCGTAGCTGCGTTGAAGGCTTACGCCTGGGCGATAGTCGCGCTTTGCATTGTGGGCCTCGTCGTCGGGTATCTAAGCGGAGCCTCTGAGAACGGAAGCAACTATCGCGCGTGGATTACCGCGCGGCCGCTCGGGGCCAACAGCGCAGTGACCGATCTGGGGCTATCAACTCCAAGTGGGCCGCAGGCGGCGGATTTCTTCGACAATCGGATTGTCGAGCATCTAGAAGTAGAGACTGGCCAGTCATTTGAATATTTGACCGACCACCTCGAACTTAGCCAACCGCCCGATGGCGGTCCAAATCCGCCCATAGCGCTTATTGCTAGCGCCGACTCAGACGCCGAGGCCAAGGCGCTGCTTCTTTCTTGGTTGAAAGCGATTCATGGGGCACGCCTCCACTACGTTGATCGCTTGCTGGCAAAAGGTGAGCGAGGGCTACAAAGGAGTCTCGACCGTGCCTTTATCCGTGACAGGCCTGTAGCCCAAAAGGCAGTAATTGAACTCCTGGCACAAGCGCAGACATTGCGGGCCACGTTGGCAGTGGACTACTCGGTCACGAGAAATCCTCGGCTGACTACAACGACGGTCTCGCGGTCTCGGCCGACCATAGTAGGCGGCGTTGTCGGCTTGGCTCTCGGGCTTTCACTCTCGCTCGTGCTTGCGCTGTTGGTGGGACGGTTACGCACCGCAGAGGGGGTAGAGGCCGCTCTCGAGGTTGAACTGCTTGCTGACCTCAGGTCTCCCCAGGCGATTCCGTCGGCCGAACATGCTCGAGAGCGTCTGCGATCTCTAGGTGGGGGCAGCCTGCCGGATACGTTGCTGCTTGTTCCATGCGGGGGTGTGGCATCTGAGGCTTCCGCGAGCGTCGCTAGTGCGTTTGGCAATGGCGTAGACGTGAAAGCCAGCGGACCCGTTGGGCAGGCCGGGCTTCTTGCCGAGCTCGAAGAGGCGCAGGCTTGGGCGATTATTGCCAGCCCCGGCTCCATGCGGCGAGCTGATGCAATGGCTTTGCGCGCGGAACTAGGCGGGATTGGTCCGGCGCCTGCCGGACTTCTGATTATCTGACCGACGATGTCTTGCCAGTGCGCCGTCGTAGAAGGCGATGGTTTGAGCAGCGACCGCGTGGGGATCAAAGAGTTCAAGAGCTCGCTTCCTTCCACGTTGCCCGATCTCATCGGCTCGTGAGGAGTCAGCCAAAACCCATTCGATCGCAGCGGCGAGTTCATGGGGCTCGCCGGTTTCGGTGAGGACTGCGTCATCGCGGTCGTTGAGCATTTCGCCGAAGCCGACTGCGAACGTGACCGTTGGCCGCGCGGTAAGCAGGTAGTCGTGGACCTTGGCTGGTAGGCGCAGGCGATTGAAGTCGGTTGGCGCCCCCGGTTGTACGAGAACTGCGGCCTCTGCCATCAGGGCCTGAAGGTCGCTTGGGTCTTCGAGGAATCCAAGGAAGTGCGTTCGCTCAGCGCCGGCCTCGGTAATCGCGCGCAGCTCGTCGAGCGCGTAGCGGGGGGCGATCCTCCCGGTGTGGACCAAGTGAGCGTTGGGGTTGGCAGCCGCCACCTGGGCGAATGCGCGGAGCAGCACTTCCAGATCCGGGTACTGGGCCCGATAGACGCTTCCCGTGTAGAGGATCAGTTGGCCATCCGCTGGCAGCCCCAGCTTCTGGCGCAGGCCCGCGTCTGGCTGTGGCGGATCTCTGTATGGAATGGCAGGAAGGATGCTCTCGCAGTCGATTCCGTAGCGCTCGCTCACCGCCTCCGCCAGCGTCGGCACGATCGCGTCGAACCCGCTCGCCTGCGCCATCATCTTGCGGTAGAGCATTGGATGCTTGTATGGCCATCGTCTGGGGAAAAGAGTCCCGGCCGCGAGCATTGCGGGGCGTCCCAGCCGTCCGCGCAAGCCGGATCCGCCCGCTTCCTGGGCAAGCGATTCGTCATCGTCGGCAAAACGAACGCAAAGCGCCGCTTCCTCGCGGCGAGCGATCTGAAGAGAGGCGGAAAGTGGTGCGGTCCTGGGCTCGTAGCAATGGACCAGGTCCGGCTTGAACTCCTTGGCCAGCAGGCGGGTATGACGATTGACGATTGGTCCGGTAAAGCCATAGCCGTGAACCTCGACCTCGGATGCTTGCTCGGTGGCAAAGCGAAGCGTGTCCGGATCGCCCTCGATGAGGACCATGCATTGTTTTCCAGCCGTGGTTAGTGCATCGGCGAGCCGCAAGGTTTGGCGGGCCCCCGGCGCACGGAAATCGGCCAGGCAGACGAGGAGGATCTTCATCGCAGGCGGCGCTAGGCGGTTTGAGCGGTTGCCTGGAGCCGGCTCTCCTGCACGGCAAGCACTCGGCCGAGACCCTCCTCAAGCGTGATCGTCGGTTCCCAGCCGAGGCGGGCGCGCGCAGTTTCAACGTCTGCGTAGCGGGCGTGGACACCGACCGGACCCTCGCCGGTTCCCTTCACCTCGGGCTCGTAGCCGGCGAGGCGCGCGTAGGTGGCGGCGACCTCAAGGAAAGTCGTCGGTTTGCCGCTGCCGATATTTATTCCCGATCCGTCCTCGACCTTCTCGATGGCGCATCGCATTGCGACGATGCAGTCGTCGATGTGGACGAAGTCGCGGCTTTGCTGGCCGGATCCCCAGACGACCAGCGGGTCTTCCCGCGCGGCCGCGCGGGCGGCGATGGCCGGCACCGGGTAGGTCGTGTCCTGCTCTTCGCCGTAACCCGAGAAGGGCCTTACGCAGCAGGCGGGTACGCCGTCGCCTTGTGCGAGCAGGTGGGTGAGGAACTCCCCGGTCAGCTTGCTCCAGCCATAGGTGAGGTCGGGCATTCCAATTCTCGCGTTAGGAATGTCAATGAAGGTTTCCTTCAACGGCACAGACCCGTCTTCGCCTTGAAGGTCAATTGGGTAGGCCGCGCTTGAACTCGCATAGAGCAGGCGTCCTATCGCCTGAGTCTTAGACGCCCACATGAAGAACACGCTGTCGATCGCCAGATCCAGTCCAACGACTAGGGGCTCTTCTTCGATCTTCTTCCGACCGCCGACAATTGAAGCGAGGTGGTACGCCTCGGCGAAGTGAGGCCAGTCGACCTCGCCACTGGGACCAGTCGCTCCGATTCCAATCGAAGGTCCGAGGAGGGAAATCACATCAGCCTCAAAGAAGCGGACCGTTTGCCCGCCCGCCGTGTAGATCCTTGGCCGTACTCCCGACCCTTCTGCGCCGGGCAGAAACTGTGGCAGCCAGGTATCGGGGTGCTTGCCGGTGGACAGGTCGTCGACCAACCAGAGTTCCTCGAAGTCGCTGAGGAGGCTGCGTACGAGGTTGCGCCCGACGAAGCCGCATGCGCCTGTAATCAGGACCGGCCCGCGGCCCTTGTTTTCACCTTTGTTTGGCATAGCGCGCCAGTCTAGGCGACGCTGCGCTTGCCAGTCAGGCGTGGCGGATTGAAATCGCAGCATCGCGACAAAAGGCCAATAGACACGCCGGCCATCAGAGCTATGCGGGGATTGGTGAACGCAAGGAGGAGGAATGGGGGGGCGCAGACCGCCAGCGAATAGATCAACCATCTCGCCGATCCATCCGCCACGCGGTAGGTCCGAAAAAGTTTGCGACCGAGGGCGACAGTTGCGGCGAGCATCAGGCCGATTCCAAGCAGGCCAAACTTGTAGGCCCAGTCGAGGCCGTAGACATGCCAGCCAAGTCGGGTAAGGGCGTTTTCGTCGCTGCCAAAGGCGACGATGTCGATCGGTGAGCGGACCTCGGAGCGCCAAAGCACTCCTATACCTCGTCCGGTGATCCAATCGAGGCCGTTGACATTGCGGTTGAAGTTGAGGAGTTCCGCTTTGCGTTGGCTGCTTGAGGCGTCGTCAGTGCGCAGAAGGCTCGATGTGGCCGTATAACGGGCCTGGTCAAAGAGCGGACGCCCGGGTCCTGCAGCGACCAAGGTTGCGGCGATCAAGAGAAGTGCCCCGACGCTGAGCAGGATGCGGCGGACACCAATTCCCAGAGATCGGATTGCAACCGCTGTGCCGATCATAAGTACCGCCCCCCGCCGCAACGAGAGCAGATTGACGATGAATACCGCCGCGGTGCCGATGACGGCGCCGATCGATCCCCACAGCGTCAACCTTCCGTCTACCAGTGCTCCCCAAGCAAGCGCTACAGGCAGCATTAGGAGGAGGCCGTCCTCGGTTATTAGCAGGGCCGAGCGGTCGAGAATGGTTGTGAAACCAGTTCTCCCGGTTAGTCCATACGACAGGACCAGCAAGGCGGCGCGCAGGGCGATTACGCCGGCAAGGATCAGCGTGAATCGGCGTAGCGCGTCCATATTGCGGATGCAGCGCGTAACGACTACGTATCCCGCTCCAAGGAGGGCGATCCGCTCGAGATCGGCCTGCATATAACGGATGTCGTCAATGCTTCCGGACAAGGCAAGCGCCTGAAGGGCGGCAAGACTGAGGAGCAAAATGGCAAGGGGCCGGTCAAAGCTCGTCGACTTTGGAGGGACAACGAGCAGGCGGACAGCCCAAGCCGCAGCCAATGCTGCGATCGCGAGCTCAAACGGGTTGGCGGGTCCCAGCCGCAGCGACCACATGTTCACGTAGTCGGGGCTGGTCAGTGCCGCGACCGTAGGGGGGGCCGCCGGGTAGAACGCAGCCAGAAGGAGGACCGCCAAGCCGATCTCTTCGAGATGGTCAAAGACGACCCCGGCAACTCGTGAGAGGTGAACCGAACGGGTCATGTCGACGCGACGATAGCCTTCCGGCCCGTGGAAGACCTCAAAGGCCTGATCCTCTCCGGCGGAGCCGGAACCCGACTTCGCCCGATCACTCACACGTCGGCGAAGCAGCTCGTGCCCGTCGCCAACAAGCCGGTGCTCTTTTACGGGATCGAGGCGTTGGTCGATGCCGGGGTGGAGGAGATCGGGATCATCATCGCTCCGGAGACGGGGGATGAGATCAGAGAGGCGGCGGGGGACGGCTCGGCCTTTGGGGCGAAGATCACCTACATCGTCCAGGACAAGCCGGCGGGGCTCGCCCATGCGGTGCTCACGGCTGAGGACTTTCTCGGCGGTTCGCCCTTCGTCATGTACCTCGGCGACAACCTGCTTCGCGATGGCTTGAGAGGGCTCGTCACCACCTTCCGCGAGGACGGGCCGGATGCGCTGATCCTCCTCACTCCCGTCGACGATCCCGAGTCTTACGGCGTTGCCGAGTTGGACGGCGATCGGATCGTCCGTCTGATCGAGAAGCCCAGAGACCCGCCCTCCAATCTCGCCCTGGTCGGCGTCTATCTCTTCAGCCCCGCGATCTTCGAGGCGGCCCGCGCCCTAGAGCCTTCCTGGCGAGGCGAATACGAGATCACGGAGGCGATCCAGGGGCTGATTGACGACGGCCACCGGGTCCAGTCCGAAGTCGTCACGGGCTGGTGGAAGGACACCGGCCAGCTCGCCGACATGCTTGAGGCCAACCGGCTAGTGCTTGAGGAGGTCGGGGAGAGGCTTGATGGCGACGTCGACGAGGACTCTCGGATCGAGGGCCGGGTTGTGGTCGAGGCGGGGGCCAGGATTGAGAAGTCCGTCGTCCGCGGCCCCGCCGTTATCGGCGCCGGCGCCTGCATCGAAGACGCCTACATCGGCCCCTACACCTCAATTGGCGACGAGGTCCACATCCGTCGCTCCGAGGTAGAGCACTCGATCATCCTTGCCGGCTCTGTCGTCGAGGACCTCGGCACCCGCATGGAGGCCAGCCTCCTCGGTCGCAACGTCAAGCTCACCCGCAGCGAGGGGATGCCGAAGACCCTGCGCCTGCTGGTCGGCGACAACTGCGAAATCAAGCTGACCTGATGAAGGTGCTGGTCACAGGCGCCGCCGGGATGCTCGGCCGCGACGTGATGCTCGCCGCCGGCAACGCCGGGCATGACGTGGTCGGCTTTGGCCACGCCGAGTTGGACATCACCGACGCCGCTGCCGTCGGAAAGAAGTTCGATCTCGAGCGTCCAGACGTCGTCCTCAACTGCGCTGCCTGGACCGACGTTGACGGCTCCGAAGAGGCCGAGGAGGCGGCGTTCGCCGTCAACGGGACGGGCGCCGGCAACGTCGCCGCCGCGGCTGCCGCGCTCGGGGCCTCCGTCGTCTACGTCTCCAGCGACTACGTCTTCGACGGGGCCAAGGGCGCGCCCTACGTCGAGACCGACCAGCCCGCGCCGCTCTCCGCTTACGGCCGCACCAAGCTCGCCGGTGAGGAGGCGACCGCGGCCGCCAACAAGCGCCACTTCATCGTTCGTTCCTCATGGCTCTTCGGCATCGGCGGGGGCAACTTCGTCGAGACGATGTTGCGTCTTGCCTCGATGCAGAACGAGGTCCTCGTCGTCCGCGACCAGGTCGGCTCGCCGACCTACACCTGGCACCTCGCCTACGGCTTGGTCCGCCTGATCGAGGGGATCGAGTTCGGCATTCACCACATGTCCGCCGCCGGGCACTGCTCCTGGTACGACTTCGCGCGGGAGATCTTTGAGCAGGCCGAGGTCGAGTGCAAAGTGCTCTCGGGGACGACGGAGATGATGGGGCGCCCGGCGCCCCGCCCCGCCTACTCGGCCCTGGTCACTCAGCGCCGGCACGCGATCGAGCTGCCCACTTGGCAGGATGGCCTCGCCGGGTATCTCGCCCAGCGACAAACCGAAAGAGAGGCAGAGTGAAGCTCCTCGTTACCGGCGCCGCCGGGTTCATCGGCTCCACCTACGTCCGTCAAGTGTGGGACGAGCACGAGGTTGTCGTGCTGGACAAGCTCACCTACGCCGGACGGCGGGAGAACCTCCCCGACGGGGTCGAGTTGATCGTCGGCGGTATCGAGGACCCGGCGATCGTCCGCGAGGCGATGCAGGGCGCCGACGCGGTCGTCAACTTTGCCGCCGAGAGCCATGTCGACCGCTCGATTGACGATCAGGACGCCTTCGCCCGCACCCACGTGATCGGCACCGGCACGCTGCTGGACGCCGCCCGCGAGCTGGGCGTCGATCGCTACCTGCAGGTCTCCACCGACGAGGTCTACGGCTCGATCGATTCCGGCTCCTTCACTGAGACTTCGCCGCTCGACCCCTCCTCGCCCTACTCGGCGACCAAGGCCGCCGGCGACCTGCTCGTCTCCGCCCACGTCCACACCTACGGCATCGAGGCCTCGATCGTGCGTGGCTCCAACAACTACGGACCGCGCCAGTACCCGGAGAAGCTGATCCCGCTGATGGTGCTGAACGCCGTGCACGGCGACAGCCTCCCCGTCTATGGCGACGGCCGCCAGGTCCGCAATTGGCTCTACGTCGAGGACTTCTGCCGCGGCATTCACACGGTGCTGATGAAGGGCCGAGCCGGCGAGGCCTACAACGTCGGCGGGCCCGACGAGTGCGAGAACATCGAGGTCGTCAAGCGGGTGATCGAGCTGACCGGCGGAGATGAATCGCTGATCGAGTACGTCACCGACCGCCCCGGCCACGATCGCCGCTACTCGCTCGCCTCCGACAAGCTGCGCGACGAGCTGGGCTGGGAGGCGCAGGTCCACTTCGCCGAGGGCCTGGAGAAGACGGTCGCCTGGTACCGCGAGAACGAGGAGTGGTGGGGCCCGATCCGCTCCGGCGAGTACCGCAAGTACTACGAGAAGCAGTACGGCAAGAGCCTCAGCTGATGCCGGAGCGGTTGGAGACGAAGCTCGAGGGAGTCGTCCTGCTCGAGCCCCAGGTCCACGGCGACGAGCGCGGCTTCATGGTCGAGAGCTACCGGCGGGACACCTGGGGCGAGCTGGGTGTCGACATCGACTTCGTCCAACACAACCACTCTCGCTCCGGCAGAGGGATCCTGCGCGGTCTCCACTTCCAGACCGAGCCGGGCCAGGCGAAGCTGGTCCGTTGCCCCCGCGGCGCGATCTTCGACGTCGCCGTCGACCTCCGCCGCGACTCGCCCACCTACGGCCAGTGGGAGGGATACGTCCTCGACGACGAGAAGCACCGCCAGCTCTTTGTCCCCGTCGGCTTCGGCCACGGCTTCGCCGTCCTCAGCGACACAGCCGACGTCACCTACCTCCTCTCCAGCACCTACGACCCGGCGACCGAGTCCGGCATCGCCTGGGACGACCCCGACGTGGCGGTCGAGTGGCCGGTGGCGGACCCCCTCCTCAGCGAGCGCGACAAAACCGCTCCGCGCCTTTCGGAAGTCGCGGAGACGCTGCCCTTTTAGTCGCCGCGCCCCTTGACCGCGGTGATCGCGAGGCTTGTTGCCAGCTTGGCGGCGATCCCGGCGTAGACCGCGTAGTTGACCAGGGGGTTGTGGTCAGCGGCGTCGAAGCGGCGGTAGAAGCGGCCCATGCCGCGGTGAAAGGCGATCTCCTGTTTCGGCGCGCGGCGCTTGCCGCTGGAGCCGCCCTTGACGTGCAGGGCCACCCCGGCCGGCTCGTAGAAGACCTTCCAGTCCGCCTCCCAAAAACGCCGGCACCAGTCGAGGTCCTCCATGTAGAGCCAGTAGCCCTCGTCGAGCAGGCCGACCTCGCGCACCGCTTCGGCGCGGCAGAGCATGAAGGCGCCGTTGACCGCATCGACCTCGCCCGGGTCGTCGTCGCCGAGGTGCGTCGCCCGGTACTGGCCGAGGGAGCCGGAGGCGTCATCGCCACGGCCGATCCCGGTGAAGTGGGCCATCGCGCTGAGGGGAGTGGGGAAGGAGCGCTTGCAGGCGTGGTCAAGCTCGCCTGATTCCGTCACCAACTTGCAGCCGACCATCCCGATCCGCTCATCGGAGCGCAGCCGCGCGAGCGCCGCGTCCAGCGTTCCCGGCATAGACCTCAGTGTCGGGATTGAGCAGCAGCACGGCGTCCGCCTCGTCTTCGCGCAGGACGACATTGTTGGCGGCGGAGAAGCCGATGTTCTCGCGGCGGATCAGCCGCACGTCCGGGAACTCCCGCTCAACCATGTCCGGGGTCGAGTCCGGGCTGCCGCTGTCGACCACCGTCACCCGCATCGTTCCGGAGGCGGGGTTCTCTTCCAGTGAGCGCAGGCATCTGCGCAGCAGCGCCTCCGCGCCGTGGCTGACGATTACGACCTCAAGGTCGAGAGTGCTCATTGCTTGGGTTCTATCTAGTAGGCGCCGTCGCCGCGGAAGATCGCTCCCGGCGTGCGCAGAAGGATCGCCAAGTCGCCGGTGACCGAGAGGTTGTCGAGGTAGTCGCGCTCCATCGCCAGCCGCTCCTCGAAGGTGAGGTCGCCGCGGCCGTAGACCTGCATCGGCCCAGTCAGCCCTGGCTTGACCGCCAGCCGCGCCCGCTGGCGCTCGTCGTACAGCGCCACCACTGCTTCCTCCTCCGGTCGCGGCCCAACCAGGGACATCTCTCCCTTGAAGACGTTGATCAGCTGCGGCAGCTCATCGATGCTCGTCCGGCGCAGCAGGCGGCCGGCCCGGGTAACTCGTGGGTCGTCGGGAATCTTGAAGGCAGGCTGGTCGAGTTTCTCCAAGTCGACCAGATCCCCCAGCCGCTCCTCGGCGTCCGTGACCATCGTGCGGAACTTCAGCACCATGAACGGCTTCCCCTCCTTGCCGGCGCGCTTCTGTCGGAAGAAGACCGGTCGCCCGGAGTCGAGGAGTATCAATGCCGCGACGATCAGCAGAAGCGGGGAGAGCAACATCAACATCGCCGTCGAGACGATCAGGTCCATCGTCCGCTTCAGCGTCATCGTCGAGCGCGGTGGGTCTGAGAATCGGAAGTCGAGAACCGGTAGCTCCGCGAGCCTGTTCAACTCGATCCCCGGGCCGAGCAGGCCGTGGTGGCGTGGCAGGAAGGTCAGCCCCAAGCCCGCCGCCTTGCACTCCTCGATCAGGCGTTCGACGGCTTCCTCGCTCATCTCTTGCTCGGTTACGACGACTCGCTCCACGTCGTAGTCCCGTGCCACCTTGGCAATGTCCGCCTCGGAGCCGAGGCGGGGGAGTTCACCCGCGCCGGTCTCCGCGGCGGGAGAGAGGTAGCCGATCAACGCGAGGCGGGCCTCCGGGTGAGTCGCCACCCGCCGAGCGACCACTTCCGCCGCCGCGCGCGGTCCGATCACGATGCCGGTCGCAAACCCGGTCAGGAAGTGCCACCAGAAGCGCAGAATCGCCCGCATCACGAGGGAGCCGCAGAGCATCGCGGACCCGACCAAGATCGCGCTCGACGGCGAGAGCGGTCCCGCTGGGCTGAGGGCGAGAAGGCCGTCTAGGGCCAGCGTGCCCAACACGCAGGCTGAGACCAGCGACGGCAGTTCGTCAAAGGTGCTGTGGCGAATCCGCCGGTGGTCGTTGTCGTAGAGGCCATGCAGCTTCAGAACAAGAATCAAGACCGGGCTAAACAAAATCGCCCAGAAAAGCGTGTTGACATGGGTCGTCGAGGTGGCGGCTGTGGCGAGGCAAAGTGCCGCCATCAAGGCGATCCAGTCTCCTGTCGCGAGCAGGCGGCGCAGTAGCGCGCCGCGGCGGCGGGCGCCCTCCGGACCGGCCAGGCCGAGTCGATCGGTCACCACGGGCTTGCCCTGAGCGGAACTTGGCTTGGCGAGGGTTTTCTGCGTCATTGGCCGGTCGCTTCCTGGAGCTCTGGTGCCCTCGGGTTCAGCTCTCGGGCTTTCTCGATGTCCGCTTCGGCCGCTGTTGTGTCGCCGGCCGCATCTTCCACCCGCGACCGCAGGTAGTAGAGCTGCCAGTTGCGATCCTCGCGTTCGATCGCGTGCGTGAAGTGGGTGATTGCGGTCGGGTAGTCCATCTGGAGTTCGGCGAGGAGCCCCAGCTGGACGTAGGGGGAAGCAGCCCACGGCTCGATCGACCGAGCGCTCTCGGCTCGATCGATCGCGTTGCCGATGTCTCCGCGAGCTGCTGCTGCCTGGCTTGCCTCAACCTCGCGCTCGACCAGCAGCGGCCCGATCAGGGCCACTGCGGCAATCCAAGCGGTTGCCAGCCCCGCGATGGCGAGTCCGTAGCGGCGGCTGTCAACTCGCGTGGGGTCCTCTTCCTGCTCAGGCGTGAGCTGGGAGCACCTCACGCTTATAAGGACACCCGCGGCGAGGAAGAAGACTGCCCCGAGGCCGGCCAGCTCCCAGAACCAGTCGAATGCCGCCCCCACGGCGAAGGCGAGCATCACGGCGACCAGGACCGCATAGCGTTCTCGTGCGGCGCCGCGGGCCGAGCGCCATGACGCGACCCCCCACCACAGCAGGCTTCCAATCAAGGCGAGCACCGTCAGCCCTCCGACCACGCCGAGCTCGGCGAATGCCTCCAGGTAAAGCGAGTGGGCGTCGTGGACCGGAAGGTCGATCGAGCGTTCCTTCTCCCATGAGAACTCATAGGTGCCTGCTCCGCCGCCGAAAAGCGGTCGCTCGCCGAACGCATCGATCGAAACTCGCCAGAAGTCGTGTCGGCCGGCGCCGGACAGCTGCCCGAAGTGTTTCTCCGGCTGGTCGGGGAACTGGAGGTCAGGGCTGGAGAACTGGTCCCATGCGCGCCCTCCGACCGCGATGGTTATGCCCACCGCAACTACCGCGCCGGCGATTGCTATCCAGCGCAGCAGGTTGCGATCCCGCGACATCTCCAGTGCTTTGCCGGTCATCCGCCCGCCGCGAGTTTCGAGTCGACGCAGGACCGCGAAGGCCCCAAGGGTCACGGCGATGCCGGCGAGCAGGATCAGCAGCACGGTGACCCCCTGGTCCGCCATTGCCCCCCCGCCCAAGTTGTCGGCCAGCTCCCGTCGGTCCTGAACGGCGAGCACGGCCGGCAGGGTCGCGATTGCCGCGACAGCCAGCGTCGCCAGCATCCACAGCCGGTCCCTCGAGAGCACCAGCAGGCAGAGGACGGCGACCACCAGGGAGAGCAGGCCGCCGCGCGAGTATGTGAAGTAGAGCGTGAGCAGGACCGCCGGGATGGCCGCCACCGATGCCCAGCGCAGTGCCGCCCAGGAAGCGCCGCGGCTCATCCAGAGCAGCATCGCGACCGCCATTCCGCACATCGCCCCGTTCGCGTTCCAGTAGCCGAGTGGGTAGCGCAGCCGCGGTCCCGCCGGGATCGGCGACATTGAGAATGTCGGGCAGCAGGCGGCTGGCCAGGCCCAGCAGCGCGACAAGAGTTATCGCAATTGCAATGCCTTCAGCGAAACGTTGGCGCCTTTCGTCGGTTTGGGCGATGAGGAATGCGGCAAGAAAGAAGCTGAGGTAGACGAGAACGCGATCGGCTTCGATCGTGCTCAGCTCCATCGAGCCTGACCAAAAGGAAGAAAGTGCAGACAAGAGCGCCAAACCACCGAGCAGCCCAGCCGACCAGTAGAACGGCCGACCGAGCTTCGCGCCTGAGGCAGCGCCCAGCATCAGTAGGCCGACCACGACCAGCCATACCGCGAGACCGGCGATATGACGCCCAGTCACGTCGAAGCCGCCGCCGGCCAGGGCCAAACCCAGGATCAGGGCGCCTGGAGCGATCAGCGCCGCCAATTGGTCTAGTCTTGGGCGGGATGTCCGGGAAGCGCCATCCTCTCCCTGCCCGAAGCTCGGGCCGCTCCGCCTGCGGGCTCCTGTCAGTGTTTGTTCTGCTGGCATTCGCTTGCTTTCCGGTTTTTGCTCAAGCGGACTCGAGTGGCGTTCAGTACTCGGATGCTCCGCCTGATCCCTACGGCGGCAACCACCCTACGACTCAGCATGATCCTCCTGCGAAGTCTTCCACCACGAGTGGCGGCGCCTCCGCGCCGGATCAGTCTGGCTCCACGAGATCAGGCTCTTCCGAAAGCTCTTCATCGGACGATCAATCCTCAGGCGGCGTTGCGGCCAAGGGAAACGATGGCGGCACCGGGCAGGGTAGCCCAGGTAAGGGCTCCTCTGGCAAGGGGGCCGGTTCAGTGCAGCAGACGAACCAGCCTGCGCCGAAGACTTCTTCGAGCGATGGCGGCTCATCGCCGCTCATCCCGATCCTGATCGCCATCGCTGTGCTCGCGGCGCTCTCTGCCGCTGCAGTGACGATGCGGAACAAGCGCCAGGGCAAGCCCGGCGCCCCCGTCTACGCCGAAGGCCGGCTAGCCGATGTCGAGAAGGAGGAAGGTAATGACGAGGCAGCCGCGTGCCTTGACGATGGCGATTCTGGCCACCGCCGTGGCTTCGATGGCCTTCGCATCGGTTGCGCAGGCAGTACCCGCCAACTTCTGGGGCGTCGTCCCTCAGGCGACTCCAAGCACAGAGCAGTTCCAGCGACTGAAGCGAGGGGGAGTTGACAGCATTCGCATTCCCGATCGCTTGGGACTCGGTCGAGCCGGAGAAGGGCGGCGCTCTCAACTGGTCAAGCGTGGATCCATTGGTTGCCGGCGCGGCGACCGCCGGAATCGACGTGCTGCCATTCATTTATGGCGCGCCCTCATGGGTCGTGGCCAACGTCCCGGTGCCCGGTTCCGGCGGTTCGGTCAAGGCGCCGAAGTTCCTCCCGGTTAAGACCGGCGCCCAGCGCTCCGCTTGGTCCGCCTTCCTCGCCCAGGCTGTTGCCCGCTACGGGTCCAATGGCAGCTTTTGGGCCGAGAATCCGGCCGTGCCGAAGCGTCCGATCCGCATCTGGCAGATCTGGAATGAGGCCAACTTCAAGTACTTCGTCGTCCGCCCGAACCCGGCCGATTTCGGGAAGCTGGTGAACATCTCCTACGCGGCGCTGCGCAGGGCCGATCCGAGGGCGAAGATCGTTCTCAGCGGCTTGTTCTCGCGAGCCGAACGAGGCGACCTTCAAGAGCAAGCCCCCGCAGGCCTATTTCGCGGCTGACTTCCTCGATCGGATGTACAGATCTACGCCGGGGATCAAGCGGAAGTTCATCGGCGTCGCCCTGCATCCCTACACCGGCAAGTACCAGGAGTCTGAAGCCTGATATCGACGCTCTTCGCAAGGTGCTCAAGGCCAACCATGACGCGGGCAAGTGCCTCTGGATCACCGAGCTCAGCTGGAGTTCCCAGCATCCCAGACGCAACAACTCATTCGCCAAAGGCGTCGGCGGTCAGAAGAAGCAGCTTCAGGGTGCCTTCGGCCTGTTCAAGCGCAAGCAGGCGAAGTGGCGGATCAAGCGGGTCTACTGGTTCTCGGTCGACGACGTGGCGGGCGCCTGCAACTTCTGCGACGGCAGCGGCCTCTTCGGCGCCGGCTTCACCCCGAAGCCGGCCTGGTACGCCTACGTGCGGTTCGCCGGCGGCAACCCGAACTAGCCGCGACGCGCGGAGGCGGGGCGTAAGATCGGTGGGTTGACCACTGATCCGAAAACGAGTGTGGAATCTGATCCGCTGGCGCCTTTTAGCGCGCCGGTCAGGAGATGGTTCGAGGCTTCTTTTGAGGGGCCGACGCCTGCGCAGGCGGGGGGTTGGGAGGCGATTTCCGGTGGGGCGAATGCGCTGATTTGCGCGCCTACCGGCTCGGGCAAGACGCTGGCCGCCTTCCTTTGGGGGATCGATCGGCTCTCCCGGCGCGAGGACATGACTCCGGGCGTGCGGATGGTCTACGTCTCTCCGCTCAAGGCCCTCTCCTACGACATCGAGCGCAACCTGCGGGCGCCGTTGCGGGGGATCGGGGCCGACATCTCGGTTGGGTTGCGGACCGGCGACACGCCCCAGTCCGAGCGGCGGGCGATGCGCAAAAACCCGCCGGACATCCTCATCACCACGCCCGAGTCCCTCTACCTGATGCTCTCTTCGGGCGCCCGGGAGATCCTCACCACGGTCGAGGCGGTGATCGTCGATGAGATCCATGCGGTCGCCCAGTCAAAGCGGGGCTCCCATCTGGCGCTTACGTTGGAGCGGCTCGAGCATCTGGCGGGAAGCCGAGGGGATGAGTCGGCGGAGCAAAAGCGGGGAGGCTCCGGCGAGTCCCCCCTCGACTTCGCCGTGCAGCGGATCGGGCTATCCGCAACGCAGCGGCCTCTGGAGCGGATAGCGAAGTTTCTTGTCGGGCCTAAGACGGGAGTGCGAGATCGTCAATGCCGGTCGCACCAAGGAGCTGGACCTGGAGATCGTCGTCCCGGTCGAGGACATGGCCGACCCCGGCGCCCCAGCTTTCCCAAGCGAGGACGGGACCCCGCCGGAGGGCGAGCCCATGGTCCACGTCCGCTCGATCTGGCCGGCGATCTACCCAGAACTCCTCAAGCTCGTCCAAGCAGCACACCTCGACGATCATCTTCGTCAACGCCCGCCGCGCCGCCGAACGCCTCGCCAAGCGCCTGAACGAGCTCGCGGCTGAGGAAC
Source organism: uncultured Solirubrobacterales bacterium (assembly GCA_963740065.1). Taxonomy (GTDB): domain Bacteria; phylum Actinomycetota; class Thermoleophilia; order Solirubrobacterales; family 70-9; genus DASVDE01. The sequence continues at coordinate 136,698 of CAVUCS010000006.1, read as the reverse complement.
CGCCGGCTGAGCTGCCCGCCACTGAGCACGGGGGTCACGCTTCCTCCGCGGGTGGCACGGGTGAGGGGGGGTCGACGGACGACCCCGCCCGCAGCGGCCCCCCATCACCCGTGACAGGACCCGCGGCCGGAGCGGCTGAAGTCGCCCGCGCCCATCACGGCTCCCTCTCCCACGAGGAACGCACCGTGGTCGAGGAGATGCTCAAGTCCGGCCAGCTCCCCTGCCTGGTCGCGACGTCCTCCCTGGAGCTGGGGATCGACATGGGCGCCGTCGACCTCGTCATCCAGGTCGAGTCGCCGAAGTCGGTCAGCCGCGGCCTGCAGCGGGTCGGCCGCGCCGGCCACGGGCTGGGGGAGACCTCGAAGGGCCGCATCTTCCCCAAGTTCCGCGCCGACCTGCTCGAGTGCGCCGTGGTCGCGAAGCGCATGCGCAGCGGGGAGATCGAGGAGACGGTCATCCCCCAGAACCCGCTCGACGTGCTCGCCCAGCACCTGGTCTCGATGGCCGCCCTCGACGAGTGGAACGTCGACGAGGCCGAGCGCCTCATCACCGCCGCCGAGCCCTTCCACGACCTCTCCCGCGAGCAGCTGGAGAACGTGCTCGACATGCTCGACGGCCGCTACCCGTCCGACCGCTTCGCCGAGCTGCGCCCGCGCATCGTCTGGGACCGCACCGCCGGCACCATGCACGGCCGCAGAGGCGCCCGCAGCCTGGTCGTCACCAACGCCGGCACGATCCCCGACCGCGGCCTCTACGGCGTCCACCTCCCCGACGGCCGCCGCGTCGGCGAGCTCGACGAGGAGATGGTCTACGAGGCGCGCGCCGGCCAGACCTTCCTGCTCGGCGCCACCACCTGGCGGATCGAGGAGATCACCCGCGACCGCGTCATCGTCACCCCCGCCCCGGGCGCCCCGGGCGCCGTCCCCTTCTGGAAGGGGGACGGGATCGGCCGCCCCGCCGAGCTGGGCCGCGCGATCGGCGCCTTCACCCGCGAGGCGGTCAACCGCGACCCGGCCGAGCTGGCCGCCGAGTACGACCTCGACCGCCGCGCCGCCGAGAACCTCGTCGCCTACCTGCGGGAGCAGCAGACCGCCACCCGCGTCGTCCCCTCCGACGAGACGATCGTCGTCGAGCGCTTCCGCGATGAGATCGGCGACTGGCGCCTCTGCGTCCTCTCTCCCTTCGGCGGCCGCGTCCACGCCGCCTGGGGGCTCGCCCTCGGCCAGAAGATCCGCGAGGAGCGCCAGCTCGAGGCCGACGCGATCTGGTCCGACGACGGCATCGTCATCCACCTCCCCGACGCCGACGAGCCGCCGCCCGCCGACCTGGTCATGGTCGATCCCGACGAGCTGGAGGACCTGGTCGTCAGCGAGCTCTCCGGCAGCGCCCTCTTCGGCTCCCACTTCCGCGAGAACGCCGCCCGCTCCCTGCTCATCCCGCGCGCCTACCCGGGCAAGCGCACGCCGCTCTGGCAGCAGCGGCTGAAGTCGCAGAGCCTGCTCGAGGTGGCGCGGGACTTCCCCCGCTTCCCGGTCGTCCTCGAGACCTACCGCGAGTGCCTGCGCGACGTGCTCGACCTGCCCTCCCTCGCCGAGATCCTCCGCGACCTCCACTCCCGCCGCCTCAGCATGGTCGAGGTCGAGACGCCGACCGCCTCGCCCTTCGCCTCCTCGCTCCTCTTCGACTACGTGGCGACGTACATGTACGAGGGGGACGCGCCTAACGCGGAGCGCCGCGCCGCCGCCCTCGCCCTCGACCGCGACCTGCTGCGGGAGCTGCTCGGCCAGGAGGAGCTGCGCGAGCTGATCGACCCCGAGGCGCTGGAGGAGGTCGAGGATCACCTCCAGCAGCGCGCCGAGGCGGGGCGCGCCGGCGACCGCGACGCCCTCCAGCAGATCCTCCGCAACATCGGCGACCTCACCGCCGAGGAGTGCGCCGAGCGGGTCGCCGAGGGCTACTCGGCCGCCTCGATGCTGGAGAAGCTGGCGGCGGAGCGGCGCGTCGCCGCGGTGCGGATCGGCGGCGAGGAGCGCTACATCGCCGCCGAGGACGCCGGCCTCTACCGCGACGCGCTCGGCGTCCCGCCCCCCGCCGGCCTGCCCGAGACCTTCCTCGAGGACCACCCGGACGCGCTGCGCGCCCTCGTCCGCCGCTACGCCCGCAGCCACGGCCCCTTCCCGACCGCCCAGCTCACCGCCCGCTACGGCGTCGACCCGGCCCCGGCGCTGCGCGAGCTGGAGCGCGAAGGCGCCCTCGTCCGCGGTGAGCTGCTGCCGGGAGGGACCGAGCGCGAATGGTGCGACGCCGACGTCCTGCGCCGCGTCCGCCGCGCCAGCCTCGCCCACCTGCGCCGCGAGGTCGAGGCGGTCGACCGTGCCCAGCTCGCCCGCTTCCTGCCCAGCTGGCAGAACGTCGACGCCCACCGCGCCGCCGGCGCCGGCATCGATCGCCTGCGCGAGGCGCTCGTCCCGCTGCAGGGCGTCTCCCTCACCCCCAGAGTCTGGGAGAACGACGCCCTGCCGCGCCGCCTTGGCGCCTTCAGCTCGACCTGGCTGGACGAGCTCTGCACCAGCGGCGAGGTGGTCTGGATCGGCGCCGGCGCACGCGGGCGCAGCGACGGCCGCGTCGCCCTCTACTTCCGCGAGGACGTCCGCCTCGCCGGGCCGCCGCCCGCCAACTCCAAGCTGGAGCGGCCCGAGGGCGACCCCCACGACGCGATTCGCGAGCGCCTCGCCTCCGGCCCCGATTTCTGGATCGACCTGCTCGCCGACCTCGACTTCCCGGCCGAGGAGCTGCACACCGCGCTTTGGGACCTGGCCTGGTCCGGGGAGGTGACGAACGACGCGTTCTCTCCTTTGCGCGCGCCGAGACTGCGCGCCGTGGCGGGGAGTGACGGTCGATCCGCCGGCGGCCGCCGCTTCGCCCGGCGTCGCTCCACCGCCGGCGCCGCGGTGCAGGGGCGCTGGTCCCTCACCGCCCCCCTCTTCGAGAACGCCCCCGCCAGCGGCCCGCGCCTGCGCGCCCAGGCCGAGCTGATGCTGGAGCGCCACGGCATCGTCACCCGCGAGACCGTCCTCGCCGAGGGCATCCCCGGCGGCTTCGCCACCCTCTACGCCGAGCTGGGCAACCTCGAGCTGCTCGGCACCGCCCGCCGCGGCTACTTCGTCGAGGGTCTCGGCGGCGCCCAGTTCGCCCTCCCCGGCGCGGTCGAGCGCCTCCGCTCCCTGCCAAGGGAGGACGGCTCCTACACGGTCCTCGCCGCCACCGACCCGGCCAACCCCTACGGCGCCAGCCTCCCCTGGCCCAAGCCGCCCAGCGGCCGCCGTCCGGCCCGCGCCCCCGGCGCCCACCTGCTCATGCGCGACGGCGAGCCCGTCATATATGTGGAGCGCGGCGGCCGCGGCATCCTCCGCCTCGTCGATCTCGACGACGCTGCCCTGGGGGAGGCCGCCAAGGCCCTCGCCAAAGAAGTCTCCGCCGGCCGCTTGCCGAGACTCGGCATCGAGAGACTCGACGGCGACCCGGTAATCGGCTCCGGCCACGAAGAGGCCCTCCTAAGCGCCGGCTTCAGCCGCGGCCCCCGCAAGCTCACCGCCTCCGCCCGCTGAGGCGCCAGTTCCCGACGCCGACATCACCGAATTGGCACATTTATCGTGCCACGCGCCACATTCGGTGCCGTACCCTCAACGGAGATGGAACGAGCGGGAGCCCATTGGACGGACCAGCGCCTCGACGACATGGCGCACCGTATGGAAGAGGGCTTCGCGCGCGTCGACCACCGTATGGACGAGGGCTTCGCGCGTGCTGATCACCGTATGGACGAGGGTTTTGCGCGTGCTGATCACCGTATGGACGAGGGTTTTGCGCGCGTCGACGCGGACATCCGCGAGCTGCGAGGCGAGATGAGCTCTCTGCGAGGTGAAATGAGCTCCCTGCGAGGCGAGATGAATTCCCGCCTCACCGAAATGAGCTCCCACTTCGACGCCTTCCAGCGCACCATGCTCCAGCTCGGCGGCGGCATGATCGTCACCTTCGTAGTCGGCTTCGCCAGCCTCCTCATCGCGCAACTGGCGTAAGGGCCAGGCTCAGCGCCGGCTTCAGCCGCAGCCTCCCCAGGCGCGTAATTGCTTGATAAATCTTGCAATAAAACGTATATAGCCTAATCTATAGGGCCATATGCCCCGTCCCGCGCGACCACTCTTCCCACAAACCCAGCGTCATGCCGAGGCGCTGGGCGAGCGTTTGCGCCTCGCCCGCCACAGGCGCCGGATGTCGCTCGCCGATCTTGCCCAGCGAGTCGGCGTGACCCGCGACACGTTGGCTCGCCTCGAGCGGGGGGATCTCTCCACCAGCCTCGGTGTGCTGGCGCGCGTCCTCAGTGTCCTCGGGCTGGAGGCAGATCTCGATCGGCTGGCGACCGACGACGAGCTCGGCCGGCGCTTGCAGGATGTTCGCCTCCCTCGTCCTCGGCGGTCTCCGAAGAGAAAGAGAGTCGATGGCAGACCGGCGTGATCGGGTCGGCGTCCACCTGGATGCCGAGGAGTTGAGCCCGCCCCGGAGGGTCGGGACGCTGAGTCGCGAGCTTGGCGGCGCGACGAGCGTAATCTCGTTCTCCTACGACCCCGGTTGGGCGGCCGACCCGGCGGCCTTTGCGATCGACCCCTCGCTGCCTCTCTATGAAGGGGAGCAATACCAGGGGGTGCCGGCGGGGATTTTTTCCGACGCCGCCCCGGACCGCTGGGGGCGCACTCTGCTGGAGCGTCGCGAAGCTGCGGCCGCGCGGCAGGAGGGGAGGCGTCAGCGGCGCTTGGACGACTGGGACTTCCTGGTCGGGGTCAACGACGGGGTGCGAATGGGGGCATTGCGCTTCGCGGACGAGGAAACCGGCGCTTATCTCGATGACGACCCCCTTACGGTGCCGCCCAGCACACGGTTGCGCGAGTTGGAGCACTTTGCTCGCGAGTTGGAGCGCGGGCTTCCCGAGGCGACCAGTGACAAAGATCGCTGGATATCGATGTTGCTGGCGCCCGGCAGCTCCCTCGGGGGCGCCCGACCGAAGGCGAATTTCACCGACGACGATGGGGCGCTCTGGATTGCGAAGTTCCCTTCCCAGGAAGACCGTCACGATGTTGGCGCCTGGGAGTACGTGGTCTGGCGCCTCGCCCGCAGTGCCGGCATCGAGGTGCCGGAGGCAAAGCTGCTGCGGCTTGCCTCGACTTACCGCACCTACTGCTCGAGGCGCTTCGATCGCAGCGGCGCCGGTCGTCGTCTGTACGCATCGGCGATGACGCTGGCCGGACGGCGGGACCGCGAAGAGGGGAGCTACCTCGACGTGGCGAGGGCGATCGTCGACTTTGGCGATCCGGACGCGATCGAGGCGGATCTCCACCAATTGTTCCGCCGGGCCGCGTTCAACGTGGTTGTCGCCAATCGCGATGACCACCTTCGCAACCACGGCTTCCTGCGCACCGGCGGCGGCTGGCGCCTGTCCCCCGCATTCGACGTCAATCCCACTCCGGATAAAGGGGAGCACAGCCTGGCGCTCGATGACTCCCGGCGCTTCCCCGATTTGGACGCCGTCCGCGAGACGGCGCCGCTGTATCGCCTCTCCCCGGAGGAAGCCGCCGAGATAGTCGCCGAAGTTCAACGCGCCGTCGCCCGCTGGCGCGAAGAAGCCAGTCGACTTGAACTGCCCGCGGATGAGATTGACCGTATGGCCATGGCTTTCGAATCTCCGGCCTGACCTTTGCCTCATCGCACTCGGCGTCAGGGATAATCGCCCGATGGGCGATGGGGAGCAGATGGCGCAGGGCCCGGTTGAGTTGCTGCGCAGCGTGCCGCTCTTCGCCGACCTTCAGGAGGATGAGCTGGAGAGCTTTTCCCATGTCGCCGTGCCGCGTTCCTTCCCGGCCGGGGTCCGCGTCTTCCATGAGGGGGACGAGTCGGACGCCTGCTACATCGTCCGCGAGGGCAGCTTCCGCGTCACCCGCGAGCATTCCGACGGGCGCGCGATCACGCTCGCCACGCTCGGCCCCGGGGACATCTTCGGTGAGCTGGCGATGCTCGATGGCGAGGTGCGCTCGGCCAGCGTCGAGGCGCTCGACGACGGTGAGCTGCTCGCCCTGCCCGCCGGCGACGTTCGCGCCCTGCTCGCCCGCCACCCGGAGATCACGGTCAAGCTCGTCGCCGCCCTGGTCCGCCGCCTGCGCGCCGCCAACGAGCGCATCAGCCGCCAGTCCTTCCAGACCGTCCCCAGCCGCGTCGCCGGCGTCCTCTCCCAGCTGGTCGCCGAGGAGACGCCGCAGGGGGAGGGAGGCGAGGTGACGATCCGGATGAACCAGGCCGACCTCGCCCAGCTCGCCGGCACCTCCCGAGAAAGCGTCAGCCGCTTCCTCGCCGACCTCGAGCGCGCCCACATAGTCCGCTCCGGCCGAGGCCGCGTGACCGTCCTCGCCCCGGAAAAACTCCGCAACTACATCTTCTGACGAATTACTCAATGCGTTGAGTAAAAATGCTCAACGCATTGAGTAATTCGCTCAGCAGCTGATCGGGGCGGGGTCCTTGCGGTCGGTGCGAGAGCCCTCGTTGGTTCCCGGGCCGCAGTCGATTCGCTTGTCGCGCTCCCCGTCCGTCGCGTCGATGAAGTCTTGCCCGCCCTTGCCGTAGAACGTGTCCGCGCCGCCCTGGCCGTAGAAGCTGTTCTTGCCGCCGTCGCCGATGATGATGTCCGGTCCCTGCGAGCCTTCGAATCCGTCGGCCGAGCCGGAGATGTGGTCGAGGTTGGAGCATCCGTGCAGCGGCCCGCCGGTTCCCGCCAGCTTCATCTTCATCGGCCCGGCGTCGGTGCGCGCGTATGAAGCGGTGTCCTCGCCACCGCCGCCGTCGAAGCGGTGCCCTTGGCAGGTGACCGCGGAGCTGACCATCAGGTCGTTGCCGTTACCGCCCTTCAGCACGTCGGCGCCGGGGTCGGCGTAGAGCGCGTCGCCGCCGGCGTTGCCGATCAGCGTGTCGTTGCCGTAGTCGGCCTTGCCGTAGTTCTCGCCCGCCTCCAGCACATCGTCGCCTCTGCCGCCGATCAGCGTGTCGCTGCCGTTGTTGCCGTTCATGTGGACGATCGTCGACGCGGGGATGCTGTAGTCGACCTCGAGCCGGTCGTTGCCGTCGCCGCCCAGCACCGCGATCAGGTTGAGGTTGCCGCGCGATTCGCAGGTGACGACTTGCGCCTCGACGATGCAGCCCGTATCGACCGAGACGCCGCCGGGGGATGAGTCGGTGACGAGCATGTGCTTGCCGTTGCGGCGGATTGCGATCGAGTTGTCGGCGGAAGTCCCGATTACGTTCAGCGTGGCGCCGGCGATCCCGTCGTAGAGGACGACGTAGGTGCTGTTGCCGGGCGGCGCGGCTTCGGGTCCGCAGGAGTGGGTGGTGGTGAAGCCGTTGCAGCTGTCGGTGCCGGGGCCGCCGAAGGCCTCGTCATTGCCGCCCCCGCCGGCCAGCAGGTCGTCGCCGGGGCCGCCGTCGACCCGGTTGGCGCTGCCGTCGCCGCTGAGCGTGTCGCCGTAGGGCGAGCCGACGATGTCCTCGAAACCTCGCAGCTTGTCGTGTCCGTCGCCCTTGGCTGAGCCACTTGCCAGGCTGGCGGTCACCGGGCCCTTCGTCGCACTTTCAAAGGAGACGATGTCTTGGGAGCCGGGCCCCCCGTCGAGCTTGTCGTTGCCCGCGTCGCCGCGGACGATGTCGCCGTTGCCGGGTCCGCCGGTCGCCGTGTCGGTGCCGTTGCCCGCGATCACCAGGTCCGTGCCGCCGCCGCCGGAGACGATTGGCTCATCGCCAAGCCCGCCGTCGACTCGGTCGTTGCCGGGGCCGCCCTTGACTCTGTCGTTCCCCTTATCCCCGCGGACGTCGTCGTCGCCGGGGCCGCCGTCCAGGTCATCGCTCCCCTTGATTCCGTTGAGGTAGTCGTCGCCCGGGCCGCCGGAGAGCGTGTCGGGGCCGTTGTCGCCGGTGATTCTGTCGTCCCCGCCCTCGCCGCTGAGCCGGTCGACGCCCTTGCCGCCGATAATCGTGTCGTTGCCGGGGCCGCCGCAGATGCGGTCGTTGCCGCCCAGCCCGTCGATCTTGTCGTTGCCGCCGCCGGCGACGATCACGTCCGGGGCCTTGGTTCCCTTGATCGTGTCGTTGCCGCCGCCGCGCACGATCGTCGCCTTCTTGCCGAGGCACGACGGCGCCGCCGGGGCGCCCGGGGCAAGCATTAGGGCGATCGCGAGCGTAGCCGCGAGAGCGACCGTCGCCAGCGTGAGGGTTCCCGCCCTCCCTGCCAAAGAAGATGACGCCACGCCAAGAGGGTAGCGGCCAGTCAACTAACCGGTGCAACGCAAAAGGCGGCAAATACCCCGCGTATGCGTTTCACCGGCCGCCGCTGGGACCCGCCTCCCTCATGGTGAAACGCAAAAGCCGGCTATTTGCCCGTGTATGCGTTTCACCTACTGGTGTTCGGAGTCGCGGCCGGGGCCGCCGATCAGGCGGTCGTTGCCGGGGCCGCCCACGAGGCGGTCGTTGCCGGCGCGGCCGATCAGCACGTCGTTGCCGCTCTTGCCGATCAGGGAGTCGGCGCGGTTGGAGCCGATCAGCGTGTCCGGGCCGGGGGATCCCTCCAGCGCTTCGACTGACCGCTTGATCTGCCCGGGGGTGCAGCCGCCGCCGCTGCGCGTCACCGCGCCGCCGATCGTCGCGGTCACGCCGGGGGTGAAGCGGAAGAAGTTCGCGTTGTCGTTGCCAGGTCCGCCGTCGAAGTAGTCGCCGTCGCAGGGGTCGCCGCCGACCATCACGTCGCTGCCCGGCCCGCCGATCAGGACGCTGCGGCCGCTGTTGTAGGGAACGGGACGGTCCGTGCGGGCGCCTACCAACGCGTCGTCGCCGCCCCCGCCGGAGAGGGTGTCGGCGTCGCTGTCGTCGCCCGCCTCGATCACGTCGGAGCCGTTGCCGCCGAAAAGCTGGTCGGATCCCGGCCCGCCGTCGATCCGCACTTCCATAGTCACCGGGACGCTGGGGTCGATCGTCACCCGATCGTTGCCCCCGTCGGGATCGACGAGGATGAAGCGCACGTCGGCCGCGCAGATCGCCGCCCCTCCGGCCGCATCGCAGCCCTCGACGTTGCCTGCCGGCATCGGCGCTCCCGCGTCGGTGACGACGAGGCTGCCGCCCTCGAGCGCGATTCGCACGTCGTTGGACTCGGGCCCGCCGCGCACCGCCAGCGTCGCCGTCCCGTCGATGCTGCGGTTGCGCACAACGGTGGCGCCGGCTCCCATGGCCGCGGGTTTCCCACAGCCCTCAAGTGTCATGCCGCCGTTGCAATTCGCCCCATCGGGTCCGCCGAAGAGCTGATCGCCCCCGCCGTTCCCGTCAAGTTCGTCGTAGCCGGCGCCGCCGTCGATCCGGTTCGGCCCGCCGTCGCCCGTCAGTGTGTCCGGATAGGCAGACCCGACCAGGTCTTCGATCCCAGGCCCGATCGTGTCGCGCCCGTCGCCGTAGGCGGTGCCGCTGCGCAGGTCCGCCTGGACCGATTCCGACGCGGTCGAGAAGGAGGCGATGTCTCGCGCTCCGCTTCCGCCGTCCATCTTGTCGAAGCCGATGTCGCCGCGGACGATGTCCCCATCCCCTTCGCCGCCGTCCATGTCGTCGCGTCCGTGGTTGCCGACGAGGAAGTCAGTGCCGCCACCGCCGTCGATCGTGTCGTCGCCCAGCCCGCCGTCGATGTAGTCGTCTCCCGATTCACCGCCGAGCGTGTCGTTGCCGCGCCCGCCCAGGATGCGGTCGTTGCCGCTCCCTCCGAGCACCACTCGGTCGGAGGCCTTGCCGGCGTAGAGGACGTCGTCGCCGCCCCCGCCCTTCAGCTTGTCCGGCCCGCGCCCACCGAAGAGCTGGTCGTCGCCGCTGCCGCCAAAGGCTCGGTCCGGCCCTTTGGCGCCGAAGAGAAGGTCGTCGCCGCTGCCGCCGAAGAGCCCGTCACCGCCGCGATCGCCCAGCAGGCGGTCGTTGCCGCCGCCGCCGTCGAGCCGGTCGCTGCCGGTCGAGCCGCGCAGCACATCGTTCCCGCCGCCCCCATATAGAGAGTCGAAGCCGCCCCCACCGTCGATCTTGTCGTTGCCGGGGCCGCCGCAGATCGTGTCGTTCCCGTTCGGTCCGCCGCTGATCTTGTCGTTGCCGCCCCCGCCGTAGATCACGTCGCTCGCCTTTTTGCCGACGATTACGTCATCCCCCGGCGTCCCGACGATCGTCGCGTGCTTGCCGCCGCAGGTCGCCGCCGACCCGCTTGCCGCTGTGGCCAGCAGGATCAGCGCGGCGCCCAAAAGGACGACGAGCGTGCGCAGCGTGATTTGTGAGGCGGAAGAGGCCATCTGTTGGTTCATCGGCGCGAGAGCGCCATCTCTAAACCCTCTTCGGATACGCTCGCTTCGATATGAAGGGCGGGGCCTACGTACTCAACTTTTATTCGGCGATATTCGTCGACCAGCTGAAGCGTGGCCGCAAGACGGCGACGATCCGCCTCGGCAACAAGAGCAACAAGTACGAGCGCGGCCAAATCGTCTGGGTCACGGTCGGCTTTCGCCACAGCCCGCGGGAGAAGATCTTCTCCGCGGTGATCGACGACGTTGAGGTGAAGAAGGTCGCCGACCTCTCCCCGCGGGACATCGAGCACGACAACCCCGAGCTCCGCCGCCTCGAGGAGACCGTCAACTTCCTCGAGCAGATCTATGGCCGGCCGATCGCCGAAGACGACCTGGTCACGGTGATTCGGTTCTCCCAGATCGTCGAGCGTCCCGACTCCCACTTCGGAAATGGCGAAACCCCCCATCACAACTGACTGCCGAGTTCGTCGTTGTTCCCGCATACCGGGAACAACGACGAACTCGGCGTTGGGCGATGGCTGAGTACCGCTTCCTGACCACCTGGCTGCTGGAATCCCCTCGCGAGGCCGTCTGGGACGCGATCTACGACCAGGAGCGCTGGCCACAGTGGTGGCGCGGGGTGGAGGAGGTCGAGGAGATCCGCCCCGCACCGGACAACGGCGACGGTGGCATCGGCTCCGTCTCCCGCATGGTTTGGAAGAGCCTCCTGCCCTACCGGGTCGAGTTCGAGGTAGAGACGAAGCGGATTGAGCACCCCCATCTGTTGGAGGGGCGCGCCATCGGCGAGCTGGCCGGAACCGGTCGCTGGCGCCTTTATGAGGGGGACGGGGTGACCGCCGTCCTCTACGAGTGGAACGTCTCCACGACTAAGCCCTGGATGAACCTGTTCGCGCCCGTCCTGCGCCCGGCCTTCGAGTGGAACCACGACTGGGTTATGGCCCGCGGCGGGGAGGGAATCGCCGACCTGCTCGGCTGCCGCCTACTGGCCAACGGCTGAGAGTCGCTATCTTTCCCGCTGGCACTCTCATGTTTAGAGTGCCAAGCGCTCGAAAAGGCCGTAAATCCGGCTTCGCAGAGCGAATTCCTGACTTAACCAGTTAACACCGACCCATAACGGAGGTATCACGGATGAAGCTGAAGCCCCTCGGGGACCGGCTGATCGTCAAGCCGATCGATGAGGAGGAGACGACCGCGAGCGGCATCGTCCTCCCCGATACGGCCAAGGAAAAGCCGCAGAAGGGCAAGGTCGTCGCCGCGGGCGATGGCGCTATCCAGGAGGACGGCAGCCGCCGCCCGCTCGACGTCGCCGAAGGTGACGAGGTCCTCTACTCCAAATACGGCGGCACCGAGGTCAATGTCGAGGGAGACGACCTGCTCGTGCTGCGCGAGTCGGACGTCCTCGCCAAGCTCGGCTAGACCCCGTCCACGGACTTAGAAGAACAAGGAGGACTGAATTCAGATGGCTCACAAGGAGCTGAAGTTCAACGAGGAGGCACGGGGCGCGCTGCAGGCCGGCGTCGACGCCGTTGCCGACGCGGTAAAGGTGACCCTCGGCCCGAAAGGCCGTTACGTCGTGCTCGACAAAAAGTTCGGCGCGCCGACGATCACCAATGACGGCGTCACCATCGCCCGCGAGATCGAGGTCGAGGACGTCTTCGAGAACCAGGGCGCCCAGCTCGTCCGCGAGGTCGCCACGGCGACCAACGACGTGGCCGGTGACGGCACCACGACGGCGACCCTGCTGGCGCAGATCATCGTTCGCCAGGGGCTGAAAAACGTGGCCGCCGGCGCAAACCCGCTGGCCCTGCGCCGCGGCATCGAGAAGGCCGTCGAGGATGTCGTCGGCAACCTGCGCGAGAAGCAGTCCAAGGAGGTCGCGGGCAAGGAGCAGATCGCCCGCGTCGCCGCCATCTCCGCCGCCGACGATGAGATCGGCAACGTGATTGCCGACGCGATCGAGAAAGTCGGCAAAGACGGCGTTGTCAACGTCGAAGAAGGTCAGACCTTCGGCATGGAGCTGGAGTTCACCGAGGGGATGCAGTTCGACAAGGGCTACATCTCCCCGTACATGGTCACCGATCAGGACAGCATGGAGGCCGTGCTCGAGGACCCCTACATCCTCATCGCCAACCAGAAAATCGGCTCCGTGCGGGACATCCTGCCGGTGCTGGAAGCGGTGATGCAGGGTGGCAAGCCGTTGCTGATCGTCGCCGAGGACGTCGAGGGCGAGTGCCTCGCGACGCTCGTCGTCAACAAGCTGCGCGGCACCTTCACCGGCGTTGCCGTGAAGGCGCCGGGCTTCGGCGACCGCCGCAAGCGGATGCTGGAGGACATCAGCATCCTCACCGGTGGCGAGGTGATCACCGAGGAGATGGGTCTCAAACTCGAGAACACCCAGATCGAACAGCTCGGCAAGGCGCGTCGCGTCGTCGTCTCCAAGGACACGACGACGATCATCGACGGTTCCGGCGATGCCGCCGACATCAAGGGCCGGATCAGCCAGATCGGCAAGGAGATCGAGAACACCGACTCCGACTTCGATCGCGAGAAGCTCCAGGAGCGCCTCGCGAAGCTGGCCGGTGGTGTCGCGGTGGTCAAGGTTGGCGCTGCCACCGAGACCGAGATGAAGGAGAAAAAGCACCGCGTCGAGGACGCCCTTCAGGCGACTCGGGCGGCGCTGGAAGAGGGTGTCGTGCCGGGCGGCGGCGTTGCGCTGCTGAACGCGCAGGACGGCCTCAATCCGGATTCCCTCGAGGAAGCCGACGAGCAGACGGGCGCGCGGATCATCCACCGCGCCCTCGAAGAGCCGGTCCGCCAGATCGCCGAGAACTCCGGCCTGGAGGGCTCGGTCGTCGTCAACAAGGTCCGCGACCTGAAGGCCGGCGAGGGCCTCAACGCGGCCAACGGCGAGTACGGCGACCTGATCAAGGCCGGCGTCATCGACCCGACCAAGGTCACCCGCTCGGCGCTGGAGAACGCAGCGTCGATCGCCAAGAACATCCTCGTAACCGAGGCGATCATCGCCGAGCCGCCCGAGGAGGGTGGCGCCGGCGGCGGTGGCATGCCCGGCGGTATGCCGGACATGGGCGGCATGATGTAGCCACGCCGCTCAGGCGTATGGCTTTTCGAGAGGCCCGGGGAGACCCGGGCCTCTCTTTTTTGACCCAGCGGGTTGGCAATACAGCCCCGATCGGCTACTGTCGGCGCGTGTCTCGTAGCCGCGTTGGAGTGATTGCTCTGTGCTTGGCGTCTATCGCTTCGATGGTGATCGTCCCGACCGCGGCGGTTGCCGCGGACCCGGCACCCATCGCCTTGCCCGCCGTCCCGGGCTCGGAGTCCGAGCCCAACGACAATGCCGCGGCCGCCTCGCCGATCGCCAGCGGGGAGCGGATCAGGGCCTCGGTCTTCCCCAACGCCGACGTCGACTTCTACAGATTCTCCGCCCAGGCCGGGGACAAGGTTTTCGCCTCGGTGATGACCAGCGCCTCGGCCAGCAGCAGCTTCGATTCTCAGTTGACCCTGCTGGAAACCGACGGCGCCACGCCGATCGAGTTCGACGATGACAACGGGACCCATGGCGCCACCTCGTCGAGCATCGCGGGGGCGACGATCCCGAGCGCCGGCACCTACTTCCTGAAGGTCAACCACAAGTCGCCGACGGGCCACCTGCGGCCCTACGATCTTTACCTGCAGTTGCGCTCCGGTTCGCCGACGGCTGAGACCGAGCCCAACGATGGCACCGGCACCGCCGACCCGCTCGGCAACGGCTTCGTCTCCGGGACCCTGAATCCGGCTGCCGATGCGGATTGGTACGCGATCTCCCTCAACGCCGGCGACACCCTCGCCCTCTCCCTCGACCTCGACCCCGAGCGCAACGGCACCACCTTCAACGGGCGCCTCAGCGTCGGCCTCTTCGGCGACGGCAACAACACTGCCCTCAGCGCTGACGACGCCGGCCTCGCAGAGGTGCCGAAAACGATTCCCTCCGAGGCCCAGTACATAACGGTCAGAACAGCCGGGACCTACTACGTGCTCGTGGACTCGCTTGGGGGCGTTGGTAGTCCAGCAGCTACCTACCAGCTCTCGGCGACCGTGTTGCCGGCTTCACAGCCGAGCTGTCGCAGCTATTCCAGCGGCGGGGGCGCGATTCCGACTGGTCCCGGAACCCTCACCCTGCCGATCCCAGTGACCGATCCGGCTCGGATCGGGCGCGCCGCGCTCGCCATCGATCTCTCGCACACGTTCATGTCAGGATCTCGACGTGACGCTGAGAACGCCCAACGGCTCGGAGTTCCCGGTCTTCACCGACATCGGTTCGACGTCCGTCGGCGTCCAGATCCAGATGGAGGCGGTCTTTGACGACTACGCCGCGACCCCGCCGGCTTTTACCCCCACTCGACCGATGATGCTGCAGCCTGAACTCAACAGCCGGTTCAGCTGGCTTGAGGGACAGCAGGCGGCCGGCAACTGGGAGCTGATCATTCGCGACGACGCGGCCGGTGACGGCGGCAACCTCACCGACGCGAGACTGATTCTTTGCCCCGCCGACGCAGAAGGGCCGTCGAACGAGGTATTCGCCGCTGATTTCGAGAACGGCGACAACGGCTTTACCCACTCGGGAATCGGGGATGAGTGGGAGATCGGGCTACCGGCAACGGTGGCGACAACGACGAGCAACCCGATTGCAGGTCTGGCGAATTGCGCCCAGGGCGGATCTTGCTTCAAGACCGATCTCGACGGCACCTATGAGGCATCCAGCAGTCAGGATTTGATCTCACCGCCGATCTCGTTGGCGGGGTTACGCGGCAGAGTTTTCGCCGCCTGGGAGCAGTGGTACCAGATGGAGTCGGCCACCTTCGACCACATGTCGGTGTCGGTCGAGGAGGATGGCGGCGCCAACCCGCGCCCCCTGTTCTCCTGGATCGGAGCGACGATGACCACCACGGCCGGCAGCCCGGCGGTCAACATTCCGACTGCGGCGGGCTGGGGCTTGCACCGCGCCAACATCTCTGACTACGCCGGCAAAACGATCCGCCTGCGTTTCCACGTCGATGCCGACTCGACCATCCAGCTCGCCGGCCTGGCGATCGACGCGGTGCGCGTCTACGAGAAGCCCGAGCCGTCGCTCGCCCGCCGCGCTCCGCAGCTCTCCGGGCTGAAGATCAAGCCGTCCAAATTCCGCGTCGTCGGCGCAAGCAGCCGAAGGCGAAGCGAGCAAGCGCCAGCGCCAAGGGCGGCAAGAAGGGCAAGGGGAGAGGCAAAGGAAGAGGCAAAAAGAGGGGCGGCGCGATCGTCACCTACACCGACTCGCAGGCCGCCACCGCGACCCTGACCGTTCTGCGGCGCAAGCTCGGCAGCAAGGTGAAAGGGAAGTGTCGCCCGCCGAGACGCGCCAAAGGCAGAAGAAGAGCCAAGCGCTGCTTCCGCTACATCACAGTCAGATCGTTTACCCACGCCGATGTCGCCGGGCGTCAACAGATTCAAGTTCACCGGCAAGATCAAGAGGCTACAAGCTGCCGCCCGGTAAGTACCGCCTTCAGGTTCAGGCAGTTGCGCCTGACGCCCCGCCCAGCAACATCCTCGTCAAGCCCTTCACGATCATTCGCTGAGCGCCGCGGCGTGAGCTATGGAGCCGGCAGCCGGCTCTGGCCGGGCGCCGGCGGTGGGACCGTTGCGTAGTACGGGGCGTAGGGGAGGACTGTGGGGCGGCGGATCTTTTGGCGGATCGTCGCCGCGGTCTTCGGGTAGGCGCCGAGGGCGTAGGGGTTGCCCGTTGCGCCGAAGCCGCGGTAGTAGAGGAGCATGCGGACGCGGGTGCGCTTGAACGTCCAGGCGAAGACCTGGTGGGCGAATCTGGCGTTGTCGACCCCGGAGACCGCCCACTCGGTTAGCGCGAACGGTTTCCCCCGCCACAGCTTGGCGGTGAAGAAACGGTTGAGGTCTCTCCAGACGGGATATTGCGAGTAGAAGTCGGTCCCGACCCAGTCCACCCAGGGCGCGCCCGGCCAGAAGTTGCCCGGCAGGTTGCCTCTCACCCGTGGTGAGCCACCCGGCAGCGGGCTCCAGACGATCGCTACCGGGGCGGCGGGGAGGGTGGCCGGAGGAGGTCCTCTGGTGCGGTTGATCGGCGGCTGGCCGATTCCCGCCAAGGTTGCGTTCAGCTCCGTCAGCGTCGCGCCGCCGCGCACGATCGCGGCGATCCGCCGGAAGGCCTGTCTGTACCAGTAGGGGTAGTAGGGGCCTCTGCGCGGCGTCCCGTCGCAGTTGTATGCCGCGTAGGCGTTGCGGCAGCGGTTCGGCTCGCCCAGCGGCCGGATGTAGGCGCGCAGGCCGCGTTTGGCGAATCCCTGGTTGAGCTGCAGGAGGTAGTCGTCGCCCAGGCCCTGCGCGATCCCCTGCGGGGTGATGATTTCCGCCAGCGTCTGATCGTCGGCGGTGGAGATGTGGAGCATCGGCCGCACCGCGGTCTCTCCCCAGCGCTCAGCCGCCGCGTTCAGCGAGTTGCCCCAGGGGTGGAAGGTCTGCAGGACCGCCGGGTGCTTGCCGACGAACCCCGCGAACTCGTTGAACTCCGCCGTCGTCCCCCGGTCGCTCACCCCGAAGAAGAGGTTGCCCCTCGGCGGGACCAGGGTCAGCGCCGAAGCGGGGACCGCTCCCAGCCCCAGCCCCGCCACCGCTGCAACGCATACGCCAGCCATCACATGGCGTATGCGTTGCACCTTGCCGGGGCGGCTGCCGAACCGGCCAGCTGCAACGCATACGCCAGCTATTTCATGGTGTTTGCGTTGCACCGCTGCGGACGCGGCGCTACGAATCCGCCAGTACATCTCCCATCCTCCTCGGCTCGACTCCCAGGCTGAGGGCGTCGGCGGTGCCTCGCTCGCTCGTCATCGGCACCTCCATCAGCTCCGCCTCCTCCCAAGTCGCAAACACCGACTCGCCGAAAACGGAGCGCAGCCCGATCAGCCCGGCCCGCACCAGGGGGAGGGGGATGTGGACGAGCGGCCGCGGACGCCCCGCCAGGCGGCTGACCAGGTCGGACATGTCGTCGTAGTCCATCGTCTCCGGCCCGGCCAGCTCGTAGCGCGCCCCGCCCCCATGTGGTGAAACGTTTTGTCCCCCTATTTCGGGGACAGCGCGTTGCACCGTGCGCGGTGCGGGCTCTCGCCCCAGCGCCCCCGCCACGCAGCGGGCCACGTCATCCGCCCAGATCGGCTGGAACCGCGCCCGTCCCTCGCCGGATACCGGCAGCACCGGCAGGAAGGAGAAGCGCTTCAGCAGCGTGATCCAGGGGTCGCTGTGGTCGTAGACGATCGACGGGGCGAAGACGGTGGTCTCCAGCGGCGAGGAGGTCACCGCCCGCTCCGCCAGCCACTTCGCCCGGAAGAAGCGCGTGCGCTGCGCCGCCGAGGCGTTCAACGCGCTGAAGAAGACGAAGCGCCGCACGCCGCTGCGCTCGGCCGCTCGCAGCAGCCGCACCGTCGCCAGCCCGTTCAGCTCCTCGATCCGCTTCGGCGGCTGGTCGCGGATCGTCGCCGCCAGGTGGACCACGGTGTCGACCCCGCGCAGCGCCTGGCGCACGAGGTAGGGATCGGACATCTCGCCCAGATCGCCCAGCGCGATCTGCACGTCGACCCGCCGCTCGCCCAGTCGCCGAGGCTCCCGCACCAAGCAGCGCACGTCCTCGCCCTGCTCGAGCAAAAGCGGCAACAGCCGCGAGCCAATGCTTCCGGTTGCTCCCGTAAGCAGCAGCATCGGCACATCATCCCTAAAATGTCCGCTCGCGCTTGGCCGGGGGTTCCCGGCGGGCACCCGAAACCGACTTCAGGAGATAAGCCTCGAATGACCTACGTCATCGCGGAACCGTGCATAGGCCAGAAGGACAATTCATGTGTCGAGGTCTGCCCGGTCGACTGCATCCACCCGACCCCGGACGAGCCCGACTACGACTCGGTCGAAATGCTTTACATCGATCCGGACGAGTGCATTGACTGCGACGCCTGCGTCGAGGCCTGTCCGGTTGACGCCTGCTTCGCCGAGGACCAGCTCCCGGCCGAGTGGGCCAAATACGCCGAGATCAACGCGAATTACTACAAGAAAAGCGCCGCCTAGCTTCGGCCCGGGGCTGTCGGTCCAATGACCACGGCTGTGGCGGGCACCTACGAGATTCCACAGGAGTCCCGCGACCTGCGGGACATGGTGCGCCGCTTGGCGCAGGAGAAGATCGCGCCTCGGGCGGGTGAGATCGACCGCACCGGCGAGTACCCATGGGACGTGCGGGAGCTGCTTGCCGAGCACGACATTCTCGGGCTTCCTTTCTCAGAGGCGTACGGGGGAACGGGTACCGGGACGCTGGTCCTGCAGATGGCGGTCGAGGAGATCGCCAAGGCCTGCGCGTCCTCAGCCCTGATCCTGATGATTCAGGAGCTCGGCACGCTGCCGATCCAGCTCTTCGGCTCCGACGAGCTGAAGCAGCGCTTTCTCCCCAAATGCGCTTCCGGCGATTGGTCGCCGGCCTTCGCCCTGTCCGAGCCCGAGGCCGGTAGCGACCCCGCCTCGATGCGCACCACCGCCGTCCGCGACGGTGACGAATGGGTGATCAACGGCCAGAAGAACTGGATCACCAACGCGTCGATAGCCGATTTCTACGTCGTCTTCGCGATCACCGACCGGGAGAACAAGCGGATCAGCGCCTTCGTGGTCGAGAAGGAGCGCGAGGGCTTTGACCCCGGCAAGCTCGAGCACAAGCTCGGCATCAAGGGCTCGCCGACCGGCTCACCGACCTTCACCGACGTGCGCGTCCCTCACGAGAACATGGTCGGCGCCGAAGGCAAGGGCCTGAGCGTCGCCCTTGGCACCCTCGAGCGGACCCGTCTCGGAGCCGCGGCGCAGGCGGTCGGCATTGCTCAGGGGGCAACCGATTTCGCCAACCAGTACTCGAAGGAGAGGATCGCCTTCGGCAAGCCGATCAACAACCTGCAGGCGATCCAGTTCAAGCTCGCCGACATGGAGACCGGGACGGCCGCGGCGCGTGAGCTGCTCTACAAAGCCTGCTCGAAAGCCGACATGCCGGAACGTCCGGCCGACCTCGGCAAGTGGACCTCGATGGCGAAGCTATTCGCCTCCGACAACGCGATGAGTGTCACGGTCGAGGCGATCCAGGTGCTCGGCGGCTACGGCTACGTCAACGAGTACCCGGTCGAGCGCATGCTGCGCGACGCCAAGATCACCCAGATCTACGAGGGCACCAACGAGATTCAGCGGGTCGTGATCGCCCGCGCCATGGGCTCCTAGGCCATCGGCAGCGGCGTGCCGCTGACCGGGGGCGGCTCGGCGGCCTCGGGAGTCGCCTGAAGCACCGGCAGCTCCTGCGGGGTCGCGGCGATGATGCCGCGGGCGGCTTGGCGGATCGCCTGCGCCGCGGGTGAGTCCGGCTCCTCGGTGGCAAGCGGGGTGCCGGAGTCGGCGTGCTCGCGCAGCGGCTCCGACAGCGGCACCTTGCCCAGCAGCGGAATGTCCAGCTCGTCCGCCAGCAGCTGTCCGCCGCCCTCGCCGAAGATCGTGAAGCGCTCGCCGTCCGGGGTGGTGAAGCCGGACATGTTCTCGATTACTCCCAGCAGCTCGAGGTCGAATTTCGTCGCCATCTCGGCGCCGCGCCGCGCCACCGACTGCGCCGCCGGCTGCGGCGTGGTGACGATCACGAATTTCGCCTGCGGCAGCAGTTGCGCCAGCGTCATCGAGACGTCGCCGGTTCCGGGCGGCAGGTCCAGCAGCAGGTACTCAAGCTCTCCCCAGGCGACGTCCTCGAGGAACTGCTGGATCGCCTTGTGCAGCATCGGACCGCGCCAGACGACCGCCGCGTTCTCCTCGACGAAGAAGCCGATCGACATCACCTTCACGCCGGAGGGGGAATCCAGCGGCAGGATCTTGCGCTCGCCGTTGACGTCGGGTTTTCTGTTGACCCCGAGCATGCGCGGGATCGAGTAGCCATAGACGTCGGCGTCGAGCGCCCCAGCCGGGTGGCCCTCGGCGGTCAGCGCCGCGGCCAGGTTGGCGGTCATCGTCGACTTGCCGACGCCGCCCTTGCCCGAGGCGATGCAGATCACGTTTTTCACCTGGGCCAGCGCGCCCTCCGGCAGCTTGCCGCGGCCCAGCGTTCTTTGCAGCTCGCCCTTCTCTTCGTCGCTCAGCACGTCGAAGGCGACGCCAACCGCGGTCACCCCATCCAGCTCGGAGACCTGTTTGGCGACCGCTTGCTCAAAGTGGGAGCGGATCGGGCAGCCGGCAGTGGTCAGGGAGACGATGACGTCAACCCGGCCGCTGTCGTGGATCTCGATCGAGCGCACCATCCCCAGCTCGACGATTGATCGGCGCAGCTCGGGGTCGATCACGGGACGCAGCGCCTCGGTCACTTGTTCTTGCGTCGGAAGGGCCATCCCGGCCATTCTCGCAAACCCGGTCCGCCCACCGCCCCACCCGTTCCGCTGCGACTTATCTCGGTATGTCAGGGATAAGTCGCAGCGGAAGCTGTGGATCTGCGGGGGAGGGGGGAGAGAACTGCCCGCCCGATCCCTTGGCCCCTCCATGCACGCAATCGAAGGAGGGCACATGACGGGCACGCGAGGCTTCGGCCGGATCGTGGCGATTGGACTCGGGCTGGCGGTGGCGCTGCTGCTGCTGGTCGCGGGGGAGGCGAAGGCGGGGAAGTACCAGGTCGCGCAGTGCGGCTGGTACGTCGGCGCCGACGCCAACTGGGCCGACTCGACCGGCGGCGCCAAGTTCCGCCCCGACGCCTGGTGCGTGCCGCCCGCCGGCCAGGATCCCTTCGACGGCGTCCACCTGAAGAGCTTCGTTCGCGGGGGCCAAGGCACCGTCTCCGGCACCCGCTTCGCCCGCTGGCGCTGGGAGGCGCCGTCCGGCACCGGCATCTCCCAGGTCAGCGGCACCTGGTGGCACGCGTTGCACGACGGCATGGAGCACCGCCTCGGCGTCGGCACCTGGAACGGCGGCTTCAACGTTTTCGCCGCCGCGGGGAGCACGGACACCGCCCCTCGTCCCTTCGTTGCCGGCTTCAACCCCGCCCAGCCCGCTTTCGAGGATCGTCTTCTCTGCGCCAGGGCGGAGAACAAGTGGTGCAGCCTCAGCCCGGAATCCTGGACCGGGGTGCGCGCCCTCACTTTCACCATCCAGGACGACCTCGGGCCCGGGGCGGGAATTGGCGGAGACGTCCTCTCCGGCGGCTGGCGGCGCGGCAGCCAGGGCGTCAGCTTCTGGGGCGGGGACACCGGCGGCGGCATCCGCTTCGGCGAGACCTCCGTCGACGGCGGCCGCGTCAACCTCACCGAGTACCCGTGCGCCAAGTCCTTCATCGGCGGCGAGTGGCGGGGGACGCAGATGCGCCCTTGCCAGCTCGGCGTCTCGGGCGGGGCCGCGATCGCGACGACGAACTACAGCGACGGCCCGCACTCGGTCGGTCACTGCGTCACCGACTTCGCGGGCAACGTCGGCTGCACCCCCAACCAGACCTTCCTGATCGACAACAACCCGCCGGCGCACCCGCGCAGACTGACCCTCGCCGGCGGCGAGGAGTGGCGCCGCGTCAACGACTTCGACTTCTCCTGGGAGAACCCCGACCAGGGCCCGGCGAGTCCGATCGGCGGCGCCTTCTGGCAGATCACCGGACCGGCCGGGTCCGACACCGGAGTCAAATGGGCGGGGGGTCACGACCTATCCGCGCTCGCCGACCGCGCCGTCTCCGGCCCGGGCCTCTACAGCTTTCGCGTCTGGCTGCGCGATGAGGCGGGCAACGACGCGCCGGCGACCGCCGTCGATGTGCCGCTGCGCTTCGACAACGTCCCGCCGGGGATCGCCTTCGTCGCCGATGGCGCGCCCCAGTCGGGGCTGGAGCTGCCGGCGACGGTGAGCGCCAATGTCACCGACGCCCACTCCCACCCGGCGGGTGGGGAGATCCACTACCGGCGCCTGGAGAGCCCGCAGTGGATCGAGCTGCCGACCAGATTCCAGCCCGGCGCGGGGGCCGATGAGGGACGCTTGGTCGCCCACCTGCCGGAGAGCCTCGGTCCCGGCATCTACCTCTTCCGCGCCGACGCGGTCGATGGCGCCGGCAACGCGGCCTCCTCCAACCGCCGCGCCGATGGCACCGAGATGGTGCTGCGCAAGCTGCCGCCGTCCTCGTCCTCGAGAAGTGGCGGGGGCCGTGGCTCGGATCGCGCCGGCGCCAGGGGCAAGGTCAAGACCCGCATCTTCGGCCGCCTGCGCCGGGGTCGGCGATTCGGCAACGACTTGACGGTTCCCTTCGGCGCCGCCGCCGTCCTCAGCGGCCGTCTCCTCGACGCCGACGGGGCCGGTCTCTCCGGCCGCGCGCTGCGCATCGTCGCTCGTCCCTCCCGCGGCTCCCTCGCCAGGACCCGAGTGAGGACCATCCACACCGGCAAGCGGGGAGGCTTCAGCCTCAAGCTCGCCGCCGGGCCCTCGCGTCGAATCACCGTCAGCTACGCGGGTGAGGCGGGTTACGAGCCGGCGAGGCGTTCTTCGATGACGCTGCGGGTGCGCGGCGGCGTCACCCTCAGCGGCGCTCCCGGCGCCCTTCGCACCGGCCAGGCCCTGCGCCTGCGCGGCCGGGTGCGCGCCGCCGGCGCCCCGATTCCTCGCCGCGGCAAGCTGGTCGCGGTCCAGTACCGCGAAGCCGAGACCGGCCGCTGGCGCCCCGTCCTCGTCACTCGCACCGATCACAGCGGCCGCTTCCGCGCTCGCTACCGGTTCCGCTACGTGGTCGGCGCGGCCAAGGTCCGCCTCCGCGCGATCGCCCTCCCGGAAGAGCGCTGGCCCTACGCCCCCGGCGTCTCCCGCCCACTCACCGTGCGCGTCACCGGCTGACCCGCGCCCCCAGCAGCCCCGGTGCAACGCAAACGACGGCCTATGCCCCCTCTTTGCGTTGCACCGGGCCGCTCCGCAGTTCCCCCCGCCGAGGTGCAACGCAAAAACCGCCTATTACCCCCTTTATGCGTTGCACCGGGGCGGGCCGGGGGCGCGTGGATCGGTAGGGTTTGCCGCCATGTCGCAGGCGACCCTTCACACCAGCGCCGGGCCGATCGTCATCGAGTTGCACGACGACGACGCGCCCAAGACCGTTGAGAACTTCCGCAGACTGACGACCGACGGCTTCTACGACGGGCTCGTCTTCCACCGCGTCATCACCGACTTCATGATCCAGGGCGGCTGCCCCGAGGGCACCGGCCGCGGCGGGCCCGGCTACACCTTCGAGGACGAGTTCAACTCCAACAAGGTCGAGCGCGGCGCCCTGGCGATGGCAAACGCGGGCCCCAACACCAACGGCTCCCAGTTCTTCATCGTCACCACCGAGGCGGCGCCTTGGTTGGACGGCAAGCACACCGTCTTCGGCCGCATCGTCGACGGCATGGATGTGGTCGACGCGATCGAGTCGACCGAGACCGACGCCGCCGACAGACCGCTCGAGCCGCAGGTCATCGAGCGCGTCGAGCTCGCCGACTAGCTCGGCTCTGCTCCCGCCACCGGCGCAGGCTCTACGCGCGGCGTAGTCGCTTCTCCGTGGCCAAAGCGAACATTGGGTAGTAGGCGATTGAGCCACGCGGGGAGGTACCAGGCGGCGTTGCCGGCGAGGCGGAGGAAGACCGGCAGCAGCAGCAGGCGCACCAGGAAGGTGTCGAGCAGGACGGCGACGCCGAGGATCACGCCCATCTCCTTTGGCGGCAGCGGTCCCGAGAGGGCGAAGGTGAAGAAGACCGCGACCATCACCGCGCCGGCGGCGAGGATCACCCGGCCGGAGTGGGCCACGCCGCCGACCATCGCCGCCTTCGCGTCGCCCGTCTCCTCCCAGTGCTCGCGCGCCGAGGAGAGCAGGAAGACGGTGTAGTCCATCGCGATCGCGAAGATCATCGCGAAGAAGAAGATCGGTCCCCAGGCGTCGAGGAAGCCCTGAGGCTCAAAGCCGAGCGGACCGGCGAGGTGCCCGTCCTGGAAGATCAGCTTGGCGACGCCGAAGGCCGCGCCGGTGGAGAGCAGGTTGACCAGCACGCCGATCGCGGCGATCAAGGGCGCCTGGAAGGCGACCAGCAGCAGGATGAAGCCGAGCGCCAGGATGACGCCGATCGCCAGCGGCGTCTTCGCGGCCAGCGACGCCTCCAGGTCGTGATTCTCAACCGCCGGGCCGCCGACCAACGCGGCGGGAGGCAGGTCGGAGCGCAGGCGATCAACGGTCGCGCCAAAGGCGTCGCTCGAGGGCCCGGCGGCAGGAATCGCCTGAATCAGCACCACCCCCTCCCGCCGAGTTCGTCTTTGTTCCCGCATAGCGGGAATAACTCCGAACTCGGCGGCGATGCCGGGGTCGGCGCGCAGGGTCGCGGTGACCGCCGGGGCCTCATTCGCCGGTGTCAGCACTTGCAGCGCGCCGGGGGCGCCGGGGCCGAAGGCGGCGACGATCTGGTCGTAGCCGACTCGGGAGCCGTCTTCCTTGGGCACGACCTTGATCGACGGCATCCCCGTCTTCAGGCTGAGGACGGGAAACGCCAGGGCCCCCAGCGCGACCAGCGCGATCCCGCCGAAGATCAGGGGGCGCCGCCAGAGCAGCTCGCCCCAGCGGGCGAAGCGCGGCGAGCGGTGCTCGCCGCTGTGGGCCCAGGGGAGGGCGAGCTTGTCAACGCGGGAGCCGAGCTTGGCGAGCACGGCCGGAAGCAGCGTCAGCGTCGCCGCCAGCACAAACAGCACCGCGATCATGATCCCCAGCGAAACCGAGCGGAAGGCCGTGCTCGGCACCAGCATCACCGCCGAGAGGGAGACCAGCACGGTCACCGCGGAGAAGAGCACGGCCTTGCCCGCGGTGTCCATCGTCTCCGCAACGGCGTCGACGGGGTCGAGGCCTTGGCCGAACAGCGCGTTGCGGAAGCGCATGACGACGAACAGCGCGTAGTCGATGCCGAGCGCCAGCGCGAACATCAGGGCGAAGTTCATCGCCCAGATTGAGATCGGCGCGAACTTCGTGCCCAGGTAAAGGACTCCGGCCGAGGCGATCAGCCCGACGATCGTCAGCATCAGTGGCAACCCGGCGGCGACCAGTGAGCCGAATGCCAGCAACAGGATCGCCAGCGTTACCGGCCAGGAGAGCAGCTCGGATTTGAGCATCGCGTTTTTGTTGGCTTTGTTGAAGTCCGACCACATCCCGGAGGCCCCGGTCACGCTCACTTCGACCCCCGGCGCCGCCGCCGCAGCCAGCGGATCCTTCAGATCCTCCGCGGCGGCGACCATCCCGTTCGGGTCTTTGGCGGCGCCCGCGAAGACGACCGCGGTGTGCCCGTCGCCGGAAATCGTTCGGCCGGGTTGTGGGGCCGCCACCCGGGAGACGGCCGGGTCGGCGGCGAGCGTCGCTTCCACCCGGGTCAAGGTGCGGCGGAAGGCCGGGTCGGCTGTGGTCCTGTCGGTTGAGTGGACGGCGACCTGCAGCGCGTAGGAGCCGGCTCCGGCGAACTGAGCATCGATCTGCTTACGCACCACCACGGACTCGGACCCGTTCGCGTCCCAGCCCGCGCCGGACAGGGCGTGCTCCACCCGCGGTGCCAGCGCCCCGAGCCCGATCGCGATGATCGCCCAGGCGATGAAGACCCAGCGTCGCCGCGTCGCCGCGAAGCGCCCCAGCCGCCCGACCGGCCCCAATGCGGTCATCGATCGCCTGCCGCCTTGACGCCGAAGTAGCGGCGCAGCGCCCATGAGCTGGGGCAGTTGCCGACGAAAACGAAGGCGAGCTGGTTGAGCGCGACGAACCCGGTCAGCAGCAGGAACCATGGACTTACCACGGCGCTCAGGATGGCGCTGAGCCCAGTCATCGTCCCGGCCATCAGAAACAAGATCCGCTCCAGCGGCCAATCAGAGTTCGCGCCTGGTTCGGAGCTCGGGGGGGAGGCCGGAACGTCGAGAAGGGTGCTCTGTGGGGTCATCTCTATCCTCGGGTCAAGTGAGTAAACACAAATTAACAACTTTTAAGTTGTGAAGCGGTACAGTAGCAGACAGCCATGGCGATGAAGAGCCCTCTCAACCACGACGCCGCCGATCTGATCGCGCGCCGCTTCAGCGCGCTGTCCGACCCCACCCGCCTTCGCGTCATCGATCTGCTGCGCACCCGCGAGGAGGCCTCGGTGGGGGAGATCGCCGAGGCGCTCGGCGCCTCCCAGCAGAACGTCTCCAAGCATCTCGCCGCGCTGCGCGCCGAGGGTTTCGTCGCGCGGCGCAAGCAGGGAACCAGTTCGATCTACCGGATCGCCGATCCGGCGGTGCTGGATCTCTGCGACAACGTCTGCGCCGGGATCGAGTCGCAACTCGTGGAGTTGGGACTGTTGCTGCGCGACTGAGCATCTCTCTGTCCCTCGAGAACCGGGCTCGGTCTGCCGAAGTACCACCCCTGGGCGTAGTCGACGCCCAGCTCCCTAAGAGTCTCCAGGACCTCCGCGGTTTCGACACCTTCGGCGATCGTCTTCTTCCCGACCGCGTGCGCAACGGTGATGATCGATTCGACGATGAGTCGGTCCACCGGATCGCCGTTGATGCCGCGGACGAACTCCATATCGATCTTCAGATAGTTCGCGGGCAGGTTCTTGAGATAGAGGAAGGTCCCAAAGCCGGTGCCAAAATCGTCGAGCGCTATCTCACACCCGAGTTCAACGAGCGCGCAGATGAACTGCATGGCTCTGTCGAAGTCCGCCATCACCGACGTCTCGGTCAGCTCGAATCTGAGGTTGCGGGGGTCGAGCCCCTCGCCGATCGCCTCGCGGACATCGGTGAGGATTTGGGGATCGCCGACAGAGAGGCCAGACAGGTTTGCGCTCACCGACTGGTGGCGGGCGAGGTCGAGCGCCTGGCGAACCACCCAGCGGTCGATCTCTCGCATCAGCGAAAACTCCTCGGCGATCGGTACGAACTCCTGCGGAAGGATGATCTGCCCGTCCTCGCCGCGCATCCGGATCAGTAACTCGTGGTGGTCGATCTCGCCACTGCTGAGGTCGACGATCGGCTGCCCGTAAAGGACGAAGCGGTCATCGGTCAGTGCGGCCTGAATGTGGCGGACCCGCGACCGGACTTCACCGGCGGGTCCGTCGTATAGGGCGACTCGGCCGCCTCCGTCTCCCTTTGCCCTGTACATCGCGGTGTCGGCGGCGGCGAGGAGGTCATCCGTCGTTACCGCTTCGGCGCCGTTGAAGGGGGCGATGCCGATGCTCACCTGGATCGGCAAGCCGGATCTGCGTTCGGAGAGTTGAGAGCGCAGATCGCGGGCGACCCCCATCGCATGGTCCGCCGTGGTCTCCGGCAGGACCGCTACGAACTCATCGCCGCCGGTGCGGGCTGCGATGTCCGTTTCGCGTAACCGGTCGACCAGCACGCGCGCCACGGAATTCAGCTGGTTGTCGCCAGAGAGGTGACCGTAGGAGTCGTTGGTCAACTTGAAGTTGTCGATGTCCAGCACCAACACGGCCCCGGTGTGCCCGTAGCGGGCGCCGGTCTTGATCACCCGTTCGAGGTCGACGTGTAGGCGGCGGCGGTTGACGAGGCCGGTGAGTGGATCGTGGTCGGCGAGATCCTCCAACTTGCGCTCCATCGTCTTGCGCTCGGTGATGTTGACGACGACGATGCCGAGGCCGATCACATCCTCCTCGACGTAAACCGGGTAGAAGCTCGTCAGCCAGGTCTGCTCGTGCTCGGAGCCGGGCAGCACGCCGCTCGCTTCGGCATTGATCACCGGCTCTCCGCTATCGATCACGCCTTGATAAACCGGCTCAAGCTGGGGCCAGATCTCCGGGATCATCTCGGGGACGGTGCGGCCGATCTGTTGCTCGGCCGGGATGCCGTTGGTCGCCGCGAGCGCATCGTTGACTCTGAGCATGCGGAAATCGCGGTCGCAGAAGCCAAGGCCAATGGGCGCAGCCGACTGCAGCGTCTCCAGCAGCGACAGCACCTCTGCCACCCGGCGTTGCGCCTGGTGGAGCCTCTCTTCGAGGCCGGATTGCTCTTCAATGTCGGTTGCCGTTCCGGCCCACTGCACCACGTTTCCGGCGTAGTCACGCACCGGCAGCGCGCTGAACATGTGGCGGCGGTATCTGCCGTCGTCGGAGCGGAGGCGCAGCGAAATCTCGTAGGGAACGTTTTCCGCAACGGCGCCGCGCCATGCTTTTAGCCCGCCCCCGATGTCATCGGGGTGGATCAGCTCGGCCAGGTCCCATCCATACCTCTCGCCATGTCTCAAACCCGTGTACTCGGTGCCTCGTCGGCTGAGGTACTCCGGGGTTCCGTCTGAGGCGGCCGTCCAGACGATTTGGGGAATCGAGTCGACGAGCCTCTCGAAGTCGACGCCCTGCAGCGCTGATCGGTCAGTTTTATTCGAGGGGCACATGGCTGTTCATAGATCGTCGGCCAAATACCCGCGAATATCGACCGTGGAAGCTACGTACTGGGTTCGACCAGGCCCGCCTGGAGTTCGTCAAAGCGCTGGGTCGGCAGGCGCCGCGTCGTCCAGAACGCGGCGGTGGTCAGCAGCGCCGCGAAGAGGAAGGCGGTCTTCAGCGCTTGCAGCTGCGCGTCCTCGTAGTCGTTGACCAAAGCGGAGGTCGTCATGGTGTCCAGCCCGGCCGCGATCGCGGTGGCTCTCACCTGGTCGGACTCGACGAAGCTGCCGCCGGCGCTGAGGCGCACCTCGACCTGGTTGCTCACCTGGTCGGAGATCGCCGGATCGTCGGCGATGTTCGCCGAGAAGGCGGTGGCCAGCCCGCTGATCACGATCGCGCCGAGCAACGCCGTCCCCAACGAGGAGCCGAGTTGCTGGGCGGTGTTCTGTAGCCCGCCGGCCTCGCTGCGGTCGCGGTCGCCGACCGCGGACTGGACCACGTTCCCCAGCTGGGAGACGATCAGCCCCATCCCGATGCCGAGCACGCCCATCGCGATGAGGAAGGAGGTGTTGTCGAGGCTCGGTTCGATCGTGTCCAGCAGCAAGAGGATGGCGATGAGGGTGACGGCGAGCCCCGCCCGCACCAGGCCGCGAGCGGCGAACCGTCTCGACAGCGCCGAGCCGCTGAGCGCGGCGACGAAGAGCCCGACCGAGGCGGGCAGCATTCGCACCCCCGTCTCCAGCGCGTCCAGCCCCTGAACGATCTGCAGGAAGAGGGGAATCGTGAAGAAGATCCCCATCAGGATCAGGTTCTGGGCCAGCAGCATTCGCGACCCCGCCGCGCAGGCGTGGAATCTTGAACAGGCGGAAGTGAATGAGGGGCTCCTCGCCGCGCTCCTCGCGGCGGCGTTCCCAGGCGCGGAAGCCGGCGAGGACGAGTGCGCCGGCGGCGATCACGAACGGGGTCAGGGAGAAGCCGAAAGGCTCGACCGGGGAGTTGTGCGGTTTGAGCCAGCCCCAGTTGCTCGCCTGCAGGACGCCGAGCACGATCAGCGCCAGACCGGACGCCGAGAGCACGCTCCCCACCCAGTCGAGGCGCGGTGCGCCTCTCTCCCGTTCGGGCTCGCGGATCAGTTTCGTCCCGAGCAGGATTCCGATCGCGACGACCACCTCGCCGACGAAGACCAGCCGCCAGGTGAAGTCGGTGGTCATCCATCCACCGAGGATCGGGCCGACCGCGATGCCGGCGCCGGCGACCCCGCCGAGGACGCCGTAGGCGATCGCTCGGTCCGGTCCCTTGTAGTTGCCGGCGACCAGCGCGACCATCGCCGGCAGGACCAGCGCCGCGCCGATCCCCTCCAGGATCGACCAGCCGAGCGTCAGCGTGGGCACGCTCCAGGCGGCGGCGGTCAGCCCCGACCCGACGCCGTAGATGCAGAGGCCGATCGCGAAGGCCCGTCGCCGCCCCCAGATGTCGCCGAGCTTGCCGCCGGTCAGCATCAGCCCCGCCATCACCAGCGCGTAGAGGGCGATCACCGTCTGGATCGTCGTCACCGTGGTGTCGAAGTCGTCGACCAGCTGGGAGATCGCGACGTTCATCACGGCCTGATCGAGCACCATCAGGAACTGGGCGGTCGCCAGGACCGCGAGGACTCCCCACTTGGCCACGGCCGAGACCCTACTGCTGCGGAGGGCGCTTGACCGCCTCTTCGAGGCGCTCCAGGCGGGCGGAGATCTCGTCCAGTTTCGCGCTGAGCCGGTCCTCTCTCTCGCTGCCCCCGACCCCCCGCCGCCGCGCCGCCTCGATCAGCGCCGCCGCGATCGAGGCGGTGACCACCGCCGCGAAGCTGATCCCGCCGAGCATGACCAGGGAGCCGATGATCCGCCCCTCGGTGTTGTGCGGCACGAAGTCGCCGTAGCCGACCGTGGTCACCGTCTGCAGCGCCCACCACATGGAGATCCCCAGGTTGGGGAAGTCGTCGCGGTCCAGCAGGAAGGCGCTGGTCGCCGCGATCACGGTCAGGGTCAGGGTGAAGACGGAGATGACCAACGCCGCCCGGCGCGCCGTCAGCGGTTTGGCGCTGATCCGCTTCACCACCCAGTTGGTGTCGTTTCCCGCGGAAGGCACGGCGCTGAGGCTACCGCGACTGAACCGCCCTGGGCCGACCTGGAGAGGACGCAGGGAGCGCAGCGTGCTCCGCACGTAAGCGACCGAGGACGCCGCCGGGGCTGCCCGGGGCGGTTCAGCGGAGGGGGTGGGATTCGAACCCACGAGCCCCCTTACGACGGCTACCGGTTTTCAAGACCGGCGCATTCAACCGCTCTGCCACCCCTCCGGGCGCGCGAGGGCGCCAGCCGATGCTAGCCCCACCCGCTCCGCTGCGACTTATCCCTGTATGTCAGAGATAAGTCGCAGCGGAGCGTGGTTGGATGGAGCGATGAGACGACTGGTGGTGCTCGCCTCGGCGATGGTCTTCTTCGACGTCGCCTTCTTCGCGGCGATCGCGCCACTGCTTCCCGACTACGTCTCCGAATTCGGCCTCAGCAAGGCCGAGGCCGGCATCCTCTCCGCCTCCTACGCGGCCGGGACTCTGATCGCCTCGCTGCCGGCCGGGCTGCTCGCCACGCGGGTTGGGCCCCGCCGCACTGTCATCGCCGGGCTCTTGCTGCTCGGTGTCGCCAGCGTCGTCTTCGGCTTCGCCGGGGAGGCCGCCCTGCTCAACGGGGCGCGCTTCGTCCAGGGCATCGCCGGGGCGCTGATCTGGTCCGGCGCCCTCACTTGGCTGATCGTCGCCTCACCCGACGAGCGACGCGGCTCGGTGATCGGCACGGCGCTGGGGACCGCGGTCGCCGGCGCCCTGCTCGGCCCCGTCCTCGGGGCGATCGCCGCCGAGGTCGGCACCGAGGTCGTTTTCGGCGCCGTGCTGGGAGTCGCGATCGTCCTCGCCATCTTCGCCGCCCGCACGCCCGACGCCCGCGCCCCGGAGGAGCAGGGCCTGCGCGAGGTCGCCGCCACCATGGTCAGCCGCCCCGTCCTCGCCGCGTTCGCCTTCGTCGCCGTTCCCTCGACGATGTTCGGCGCGGTTGAGGTGCTGGTGCCGCTGCGGATCGACGAGTTGGGCGGCGGCCACGCGTTGATCGCCGGCGGCTTCATCGTCGGCGCCGCGCTGGAGGCGACCCTGGCGCCGCTCGCCGGTCGCTACTCCGACCGCGTCGGTCGCCGCCTCCCCTTCACGCTCGGCCTCAGCATCTGCGCCGTCGCGATGATCGGGGTCGCCGTCGCCGCCACCCTGGGCCTCGTCATTTCGGCGCTCATAGTCGCCTCCCTGGGGGCGGGAATCTGCTTCGCCCCGGCCCTCACCTTGCTTTCCGAGACGGCCGAGTCCACCGGCCTGCACCAGGGTTTCGCCGCCGGCCTCTCCAACATGGCCTGGGCCTCGGGCCAGGTGCTCGGCGGCCTCGCCGGCGGCGCCGCCGCAAGCGCCGCGGGCAACGCGGCCCCGAGCTTCGCCATAGCCGTCCTCCTCCTCGCCACCGTCGCCTACGCCCACCGCACCCTGGCCCCTCATTCAGGTGCAACGCAAACACCAGGCAATGCATGACATATGCGTTTCACCTCTGCCCCACTTGACCGCCAAGGTCCCGCCCGCTCTCAGGTGCAACGCAAACACCAGGTAATGCATGACATATGCGTTTCACCTCTGCCCCACTTGACCGCCGAGGTCCCGCCCACTCTCAGGTGCAACGCAAACACCAGGTAATAGCTGGCGTTTGCGTTGCACCGGGCTAGGGTTTCGTCCCATGGGTGAGTGGACGAACTGGGCCGGGGACCAGAGCTGCGCCCCGGCCGAGGTTGCGCGACCTCGCGGCCGCGACGAACTGGCCGCCGCCGTTGTGCGCGCCGCCGAGGCGGGGCGCAAGGTCAGCGTCGCCGGCTCGGGCCACTCCTTTACCGAGGCGGCGATGACCGGCGGGACGATGATCCACGCCGAGGCGCTCAGCGGCGTCATCGACGCCGACCCCGCCGGCGGCCTGGTCAAGGTGGGAGGGGGGACGGTGCTGGCCGACCTCAACGAGGAGTTGGCCCGGCTCGGGCTGGCGATGGAGAACCTCGGCGACATCGACCGCCAGACGATCGCCGGCGCGATCTCCACCGGCACCCACGGCACTGGCGCGGCGCTGCGCAACATCTCCGCTCAGGTGGAGGGCGTCGAGCTGGTCCTCGCCGACGGCAGCGTGCGTGAGCTGACCGCCGCCGAGCCCGACCTGCTGCGCGCCGCCCGGGTCGGCATCGGCGCCCTCGGCGCGATCTCCGCCGTCACCCTGCGCTGCGTGCCGGCCTTCACCCTGCACCGGGTCGACAGCCGCCACCCGCGCGAGGAGGTCCTCGACAGCTTCGATGAGCGCGCCGCCGCCCACGAGCACTTCGAGCTGTTCACCTTCCCCTACGCGGACAGCGCCCTCGTCCTCGAGCGCAACCGCACCGACTGCTCCGCCCCGCCCGCGCGGCCGCGCGGCCGCCTGGCTCAACGACATCGTCCTCGAGAACTGGGCGCTCGGCGCGATCTCGACCGCGGGCAAGCTCGCCCCCGCAGCGATCCCGCGCCTCTCCCGCTTCGCCGCCTGGCTCGCATCCGGCAGCGCCGCCACCGACCGCAGCGACCGCATCTTCGCCAACGATCGCCGCGTCCGCTTCACCGAGATGGAGTACGGCGTCCCGCGTGAGCACGGCCCCGAGGCCGCCCGCCGCGTGATCGAGTGGGTGCGCGCCAACCGCTACCCCGTCTTCTTCCCGATCGAGATGCGGGTGACCGCGGCCGACGACGCCCACCTCAGTCCCTCCCACGAGCGCGACACCACCTACATCGCCGTCCACCAATACAAGGGGATGGAATGGCGCCCCTACTTCGAAGCGGTCGAGTCGATCATGGACGACTACGACGGCCGCCCCCACTGGGGCAAGCGCCACTTCCAAACGGCCGCGACCCTAGCCCCGCGCTACCCGGCCTGGGCCGACTTCCAAGCCGCCCGCGACGCCCTCGACCCCAACCGCGTCTTCACCAACGAGTACGCGAGCCGCGTCCTCGGCCCCTAACCCACCAGGGTGCAACGCAAACGCGGGGTCATGGGCCTCGTTTGCGTTGCACCAGCCGTTGGAATCATCCAGTTCTCCCGAGGTGCAACGCATACGCGGGGTAATAGGCCGCGTATGCGTTTCACCTCAGAGGAAGGACTGGCCGTCGCCCCTATATGTAGGGACCTCTTCGACGATTTCGCCGTTCTCGACCAGGTGTAGGGAGTCGAAGCGCTCGCACAGCTCGCCCGCCTTGGCGTGGCGCATGTAGACGCGGTCGCCGATCGCCAGCTCCCGCGCCGCCGCGCCCATTAGCGGCGTCTGCACCTCGCCGGCGCCCTCCTCGGGGTCCAGCCGCAGTCCCTCCGGCAGCCAGGGAACGGGCAACCGGGTCGCGTCGCCGCCTCCTGATGCCAAGTAGCCGCCGCCCAGCGCCGTCGCCACCCCGGCGCTCGGCTTGCGCACGATCGGCAGCGCGAACCCGGCCGCCGGGGTCAGGCTGAAGCGGCTGTAGTGATCGAAGAGGGCGGGGGCGTAGAAGCCCGACCCCGCCGTCACCTCGGTCACCGCCTGCTCGGCGCCGGTCAGCTCCAGGCTTCCCGTCCCGCCCCCGTTGACCAGCTCCAGCTCGGTGATCTCACCCACCGCGGCGGCGATCGCCGCCCGCCGCTCCGCCAGCTCCGCCGCTGAGCGCCGCTGCATGAAGCGGATCGCCGCCCCGCGCAGCCGCCGCCCCGGGGGCCGGTCGCCGACCCCCGCGATCTGCCCCTCGTAAGCCATCAGCGCGACGAGCTTTATCTGCGGGCGCTTCTCGATCTCCCGCGCCAGCGCCACCGCGTCCTC
The DNA here is from genome assembly GCA_963740065.1 of uncultured Solirubrobacterales bacterium. Classification (GTDB taxonomy): domain Bacteria; phylum Actinomycetota; class Thermoleophilia; order Solirubrobacterales; family 70-9; genus DASVDE01. Next base: position 101,948 of record CAVUCS010000006.1, on the reverse strand, counting down.
GACGCTGTGCACGGGGGAGCGCTTCGGCCCCACTCTCACGCGCCCGCCCAGCGCCCACCAGCCGGCGTCGATGTCGATGCAAACCCGCACCGGCGCTGCCCCCGCTCCCAGCACCGACTCGATCGCGTCCAGGTGCGCCGCGCAGTCGACCATCACGATCGGCGCCCCCTCCGGGTTGGCGACCGAGCGCAGCGCCAGCTCCCCCAGTGCCCCACTGTCCGCCGTCGGGTAGGCGAGCAGCAGGTCCTCGAATCCCCGCTCCGCCAGCCACAGCGTCTCCGGCAGGGTGAAGGTCATCAGCCCGCGGAAGCCGTCGTCCCGCCCCAGGATCGCCGCCAGCAGCGCCCGGCAGCGCAGCGACTTGGAGGCAACCCGCACCGGCTTGCCGCCGGCCCGCTCCAGCATCGCCGCCGCGTTGGCCCACATCGCATCGAGGTCGACGAAGGCAAACGGCGCCTCGACCTCGGCGAAGATCTCCTCGTAGCGGGCGTGCGTCTGCTCCGGCACGAGTACGACCCTATCCCCGCGACCCCCCGTTTCGCTGTTCCTTTTGTGTCCTATGCGGACAAAAGGAACAGCGGAACGGGCGGGAGGGGCCGCCGGTAAGGTTTTGGATCCCGGAGAGGTGGCCGAGTGGCTGAAGGCACTCGCCTGCTAAGCGAGTAGGGGGCGCAAGCTCTCTCGAGGGTTCGAATCCCTCCCTCTCCGCTCCCGTCCCTGCTCCGGCGCGTCGCGGCGTTCTCGGCCGCTCGCGTGCAGAGCCGCCACGCACCCTGCGTCCTTGCCACGCTTGGTCCAGAAACGGGAGAGCGTTAGTTCATCGGCGGGAGCGGATGACCACCCGGCCGCCGCGCGACGGGATCATCGTCACGTTGCGGTGCAGGGCGCGCTCCGGCGCCGGGTCGGCGGCTTCGAGGTCCAGCCGTCGCGCCATCGCCTCCAGCACCACCCGCTGCTCGGCCATCGCCAGCGCCGCGCCGAGGCAGCGGCGGATGCCGCCGCCGAAGGGAATCCACTCGTAGGTGCCGGGTCTGCGGTCGAGCCAGCGCTCCGGCCGGAACTCGAACGGCTCCGGGTAGAGATCCTCGCGGTGGTGGACGAGCAGGATGCTCATCCCGACCGGCGTGTCGGCCGGCACCGCGTACTCGCCCAGGCGCCAGGGGACCATCACCCGGCGGCCGATCATCGGCACCACCGGCCGCGAGCGCATCGTCTCGACGATCGTCGCCTCGACCCGTTCGGCCCCGCCGTCGCCCGAGCGCACCGCATCCCGCAGCGCCTCGTGGGCGCCGGGCGCGCGCACCAGCCGCTCCCACGCCCAGGCCAGCGAGTTGGCGGTCGTCTCGTGCCCGGCGAGGACCAGGGTCAGCAGCTCGTCGCGCACCTCTTTGTCGCTCAGCGTCTCGCCCTCTTCGGTTCTTGCCTGCAGCAGCAGGGAGAGGATGTCGCGTCGCTCGTCGAGATCGTCGGCCCGCCGTCGCGCCTCGATCACCGCGTAGGTGCGCCGGTCGAGGAAGTCGAGCGCCAGCTTCATCGGCCCGATCGCCTCCTCGCGGCCGATGTGGAGCAGCTCGCCGAGCTGCGCCAGCGGTCTGGTCGATGCGGCGACGAGGAACTTGGTCGCGCTGCGCAGGCGGTATTCGGGGGTGCCGCGCTCCGGCTTCCCCTCAATGCCGAAGATCCCGGCCATGATCACGTCGAGGGTGATCGCCTGCATCCGCGGCGCCAGGGCGAAGGGCGAGCCGACCGGCCAGCGGTCGATCTCACGCTCGGCGGCGTCGGCGATCATCTGCGCGTAGCGCTCGATCGCCTCCCCGTGGAATGAGGGCAGCAGCAGTTTGCGCTGGCGCATGTGGCGCTCGCCGACCGCGGTCAGCACCGAGTCGGGACCGAGGATCGGCAGCAGCGGCGACTCGCGGTTCAGCGACGGCGCCTGCTCGGGCTTGGCGGTGAACAGGGAGCGGACGTGGTCGGGATGGCTGGTGAAGACCGGCGCGCCGGGAATCAAGGCCCGCATCGCGAAAACCTCGCCGTGCTCGCGCCGCGCGCCGAACACGTACTCGATCTGGCGCTGGTTGAAGCGCAGCATCTGCAGCAGCGGCGCGGTTGGGATCGTCGGCGGGGCGGGAAGCCCGGCCGCCTCTTCCGGGGAGATCGGCCCGGCGGGAGACTCGGGCGCGCTGCCGACGAGGCCGGGAAGATCGGCGACGGCGGGGGTGGGCTCGGCGGCGGCTGTGCTCATGCGGTGTCGGCGATCGTTACACAAATCAATGTAACGGTTTAACGGCCATGCTCAGACAAATTCGTCTAAACGCGCAATCCTGGAGGGATGTGGGGTCGCGTGCTACTGGGCATCGCCGTCGTGGTTGCGACGATCGGCGTGGTCGCCCTCGCCGCCGAGCCCGCCGGCAACACTCCGCCGCCGGTGACCGTGATTCGCACCGTTCCCGCCACGTCGTCTTCCGCGGCGACCGCCCCGCCAATCGAAAAGCCCCGAACGTCTCATCCCCCTTCTGGCCCCAAGGCGGCTCCCGCCGCCGAGTCGTCGCGCAGCGCAGCCGGCGCGCCGACCTTTTTCATCGCCCGCCTCCGGGCCGGCAGCCGGGTCACCGTGTGGAGGCCGCCCCGTGGGCAGGTCGCCGCTGTCGCCGGGCCCCGGACCGAGTTCGGCTCGCCCGTTGCCTTCGCCGTGGTCAAGAGGCGCGGCGCCTGGCTGGGGGTTGCTACGCCTGACCTGCCCAACGGCAGCCTCGGCTGGATTCGCCGCGATCGCCGCGTTGAACTTCAGTGGACCCGCTATTCCCTGAGCGTCGACCTCTCCTCCCGCACGCTCTCCCTCCGCTACGGCAGCGGGACAGTCGGCCGTTTCCTCGTCACCGTTGGCGGGCCGGGATCGAGGACGCCCATCGGCCGCTTTGGGACTACCGACGCGCTCCGTTTCCGCGCCAGTCCCTTCTACGGCTGTTGCGCTCTGGCGCTGAGCGGCCGCCAGACCCACCTTCCCCCAGGCTGGATCGGCGGCGACCGCATTGCGATCCACGGCACGGCCGGCCCGGTCGGCGGCGCCGAGTCCCACGGCTGCCTCCGCGCCACCGACGCCACCATGCGCACCCTCTTCCGCCACGTCCCCCTCGGCGCCCCGGTCTTCATCCGCCGCTGACTCAACGGTCCGCCACTGACCCAACACGGTGCAACGCGTACGCATGAAATAGCTGTCAAACGCGTTTGCGCCCCAGCACTCCCCGGTGCAACGCGTACGACATGAATACTGTCAAACGCGTTCACCGTCGTCTGCCGTCCCAGACCCCGTGCAACGCGTATGACATGAAATAGCTGTTGTTTGCGTTGCACCGGGGGGTGTTGGGATGCGTAGAGTCGGGGGCATGCGGGAGCGACGCACCAAGATCATCGCCACGGTTGGGCCGGCGAGCGTTGAGCCCGCCGTGCTCGAGGAGTTGATCGGCGCCGGCGCCGATGTGCTCCGCCTCAACTTCTCCCACTCCGACCTCGCCTGGCACGCCGCCGCGATCGAGGCGATCCGCGCCGCCTCGGCCGCCGCCGGTCGCGAGGTCGCGATTCTCGGCGACACCGACGGCCCCGACGACCTCGACCAGGTCGACTTCTGCGCCGAGCACGGCGTCGACCTGCTCGCCATCTCCTTCGTCTCCTCGGCCGCCGACGTCGAGCGCGCCGCCGAGCGCCTGCGCTCCCACGGTTCCGACATCCCGCTGATCGGCAAGATCGAGAAGCGAGAGGCGGCGGAGGCCGTCGAGGAGATCCTTCGCACCGCCGGCAGCGGGATCATGGTCGCCCGCGGCGACCTCGGCGAGCAGCTCCCCCTGGCCGAGGTGCCCGCCCTCCAGAAGCGCCTCATCCGCGCCGCCGGCATGCGGTCGAAGCCGTCGATCACGGCGACCGAGATGCTGGCCTCGATGGTCAGCTCCCCCAGACCCACCCGCGCCGAGGTGGCCGACGTCGCCAACGCGATCTACGACGGCAGCGACGCGGTGATGCTCTCCGAGGAGACCGCGATCGGCGCCCACCCGGTCGAGTCCGTCCGCGTCATGGACCGCATCGCCCGCGCCACAGAGCCGGACCTGCGCTACGGCGAGTGGCTCTTCACCCGCACCGACCAGGCGACCCAGGACGTCGCCGACTCCGTCGCCCAGAGCGCCGTCGGCGCCGTCTACCGCCTCGGCCTCAAGGCCCTCGTCGTGCCGACGACCAGCGGCCGCACCGCCCGCCTCGTCTCCGCCCACCGTCCCAACGTCCCCGTCCTCGCCATCTCCCCCAACGTGAAGACGATCCGCCGCCTCAACCTCCTCTTCGGCGTCACCCCGGTGCTCAGCGAGCACGCCCCGGGCATCAGCGCCCTCCTCGACGACTGCGCCGCCCTCGCCGCGACTCACGGCGCCGCCGCCCCGGGCGACCTGATCGCGATAGTCGCCGGCCTCCCCAACCAGGAGATGGGAACCAACCTCTTCGAGGTCCACCGCGTCCCCTGACGCCCGCTCCGCTGCGACTTATCTCTGACATACCGGCATAAGTCGCAGCGGAACGTGAGGAGGATAGGCTCCCGCCTATGACGACTGACTTCGACGCGATCGCACAGGGAATGAACCAGGCTGTGCCCTTCGCCGGGCACCTGGGACTGGAGATAACGAGCGTGGGGGAGGGAGAGGCGACGGTGCGCCTGCCCGAGCGCCCCGAGCTGACCAACCACGTCGGCTCCCAGCACGCCGGCGCCCTCTTCACCCTCGCCGAGGCCGCCTCAGGCGCCGCTTTCGTCGGCGCCTTCGCCGAGCGACTCGGCGAGGTCACGCCCCTCGCTCGCAGCGCCGAGATCTCCTACGAGAGAATCGCCAACGGCCCGATCGACGCCACCGCCCGTCTCGCCGTCCCCAAGGAAGAGGCCCTCGCCACCCTCGACGCCGACGGCAAGGTCGTCTTTCCCTGTGAGATCGAGCTGGTCGACGCCGAGGGGACCCGCGTCGCCACCGCCACGGTCCACTGGCACGTCCGGCTAAACGCTCCGGCAACCGACGCCGTCTGACCGCTCCGGCAACCGACGCCGTCTGACCGCTCCGGCAACCGACGCCGCCTGACCGCTCCGCCCGCCATCCCGCGCTGAGCGGATCAGCCGGTCGCTCTCCCCAATCCAAGCCAGGTAGCCGGCGCTGCCGGCGACGATTGGCATCGCGATGATCTCCGGCTCATCGTAGGAGTGGACCTCACGAACCGTCTCCCGCGGCCGGCGGTTACCGTGTGCCCGACGCCATGGGAGGAGGAACGCAGTGAATGAAGACTTGACCGCCGTCCGAGTGGAGAGGGAAGAGGGGCTCGCGGTGCTGACCCTCGACAGCCCGCCGCTCAATCTCTTCGACCGCGCGATGTTCGAGGGTCTTGGCGCGGCGGTTGCGGAGATCGAGGCCGACCTGCCCCGCGCCCTCCTGATCCGCGCTGAGGGCCGCGCCGTTTCCGGCGGCGTCGACGTCCACGCCTTCGACGGCCTCACCCCAGAGGCCGCGAGCGCCCTCTGGGACGAGCTGATCGGCCTGGTCGAGCGGGTCGAGCGCCTGCCCCTGCCGACCGTTTTCGCCGCCCACGCCCTCACCCTCACCGCCGCCTTCGAGCTCTCCCTCGGCTGCGACCTGATCCTCGCCGCCCGCTCCGCCAAGTTCGGCCTGGTCGAGAAAGTGGTCGGCCTCACCCCGTCGATGGGCGGCACCCAGCGCCTCGCCGAGCGCGCCGGCTCCGGCCGTGCCCGCCAGCTGGTGATGACGGGAGAGCTGTTCGGCGCCGAGGAGCTGGAGCGCTGGGGCGTCGTCAACCTGGTCTTCGACGATGCCGAGTTCGAGGACCGCTCACGCGCCTTCGCCACCGAGCTGGCGACCGGCCCCACCCGCGCCCACGCGATGACCAAGCACATCATCCGCCGCTACATCGAGGGCGGCGTCGCCGCGGCCGACGCGGCGGTCCGCGCCGACGCCGGCGACCTCTTCGCCACCGAGGACCTACAGAACGCCGTCCGCACCTTCCTCGAGCACGGCGGCCCCGGCCACGCCGAATTCCACGGCCGCTGAGTAGCCCCTAGAATCGCCCGTCCGGGCAAGCCCCGGCAACCCGCGCCCGTAGCTCAGTTGGATAGAGCGTCGGTCTACGAAACCGAAGGTCACTGGTTCGAATCCAGTCGGGCGCGCTTCCGTCTCTCGCCGCGTCGCGCCGGTTTTTGCCCCTAGCAAGCCAGATCTTGGATCCCGACTCATCCCCCTTGGTTCCGCTGCTCTCCAGCCGATTCCGACGCCTGCCAGTAATTGATGGCTACAAAATGGCTACATCAGGGAGGGCCCTCCGGCGGTCCCAGTGACGGATCTCCGCCTGGGACGCGCAGAGCTCCCATTTGTGGCACGCGGAGCGTGCGATGGATCGCCCATGCACGCCCAGACGGAAAGCGTTCCGGAGCATCGCGCCCACGCCGCATCGAGCCTCCACGTCGCGAGTGGGCTCGGTCTCTACGTGCTGACGCTTGCCGGGGAGGCGATGCTGGGAGCCGGCGTCCGCTGGCTCCTCACCTATCTCGGCGCCTCGGCCCTGGGGGTCTTCGTCCCCCTGGGGCCGGGCGCCGAGCAACTTGCCTGGCTCGCCGCTCTCGCGCCCCTTGCCTGGTCGATCCTCGGCCTTCTCTTTCCGGGTTGGGCCTGGATCTGGCGGCACCGGCTCGGCGCTCGAACGCCGAGCGCCGATGAGGCCACCGCACTCACCGACGCCATCGAGTTGCTGCGTAGTGTCGATCCCGGCCTGCCGCAGCCGAGTGGCTGTTTCGTCCTCGACGAGCCGCTGCCCGAGGCCTACGTCCGCGGCCGCACGCTGATCTTCAGCCGTGGCCTGATCGACTCCGATGCCCTCGCTGCCGCGCTCGCCCACGAGCTGAGCCACCTGGGCTCGCTCGACGGCCGCCTCACCGAGGCGCTGGGCCGCCTTGCCATCTGGGGCGACCCGCTCGCCCCACCGCAGCCCGAGCGCGGCGAGGAGGAGCGCTTCGAGTCGCGGGAACAGGGGGGAGGCCTGCTCCTCGGCTGCGCTCGCTGGGTCCTGCGGGCGGCCGGCGGCAGCCTGGCCCAGCAACTGCTCAGCCCGCTCTGGGCCGCCCACTGGCGCGCCCGCGAGTACGCAGCCGACGCCCACGCCGCGTCCCTCGGTCAGGCCGAGGACCTCGCCCGCCACCTCTTCGAGCAGGTGCTTCCCTTCGACGTACCCCAGCGCCGCCTGTTCTTCAACACCGCCCAGCATCCGCCGGTCGCCCACCGGATCGAGCGCCTCCTGGCGAGCTTCGAGTGGGTGGGATCGAAATGAGTGATCGCAACGTCTTGGCAGCGATGAGAAGGAGCGAAGAGGTGAGCACGATCGAACCCGGCCGTTTCACCAGAGCGGCGATCCACACCGAAGCCGGCGAGGTCGAGGTGCGGCTGAGCGAGGCCGGGAATTGGCAGCTCGCCATTCGCGGCAAGATCGACCGCGAGTGGAGACTTGCCTGCAGCGGCGATCTGACCGGCGGCGCGATCGCTCCTCCCTGGGATCAGCGCGAAGCGCCGCTGCGACTCGGCGCCTTGACCATCGATCGCTGCGCCCGCCGGGTGATCGTCGCCGATGACGAGGTGCGGCTGAGCCGGCGCGAGTGCGAGCTGCTGTTTGCCTTGGCCTCCGACCCCAACCGCGTCTTCACCAAGGAGCAACTGCTGCGCGACGTCTGGGGCTACCGCAGCCTCGGTAGTACCCGCAGCCTCGATACCCACGCCAGCCGCGTCCGCACCAAGCTGCGCCAGGCCGGCGCCGTGGGCTTCGTCGTCAACAGCCACGGCGTCGGCTACAAGCTCTGGGACGGCGCCAAGCTGGCCGCCGCCGAAGCCCAGGCGAGCTGAGGCCGCTTCTTATATAGGGGGCGAAAACCCGCGCCCGCGCTCTCACCCCGGCGTGCCCCTGCGCCCGCCCGCCGACTTCGCCCCGCCTCAGCCCGAGCCTGTAGCGCCCGGCGAGGCGGAGTTGCGGGCGCTCTGGCGCCGCCATGAGGCCGAGCGCCGCCGCCGCGAACGCTCGCGCGAGTGGGGCAGGGTGCAGGAGGGAGTACGTCGCGATCCCGCAGGTGAGTTGCGTCCCGCAGCTCACCGACCCGCTCTGCCCGACTACCTCGGCGAACCCGGTGCGCTCGGCTCACACTCCCGCGCCGCCCTGCGATCCCTGCCGCGCGAGGGGCGCGTCTTCGCCACCGGCGTCGACACTTGGTCGCCCTGCTGGTACGCCGAGCCCGGCTCACCGCTGGCGCGAGCTCTTCGCGCCCTCGCTTCGCAAGCATCCCAGCGCGCCTGGATGCTCCCCGAGCCGATCATCGGCCACCGCGTCGGATGGTTCCCCGAGCCGGGCCTGGTTTTCGTCGAGGGGCGTGCCGGGGGAGGAGCCTTGCGCACCGCCGCCCAGTTGCCCGCCGTCCTCGCCGATCTGTCCGCCGCGCTCGGCGACCTCGGAATCCCGCTCGCCACGGTTACCTGCGCCGGCCTGCGCCGCCTCGACCTCGCCGCCGACCTGCGCACCGACTCCGCCGTCGAGGGTCGCGCCCTGCTGGAGTGCGCCAGCCTCGCCTCGGCGGGGACCGACCGCATCTGCTCCTACCGCGCCGAGCGCGGCGTGCAGAGCGTGCTGGTCAATTCCCGCGCCGGCCGCACCCTCGCCCGCCTCTATGACAAGGGCCTCGAGTCCGGCCTCGCACCGCCCGGTCTCTGGCTGCGCCTGGAGGCGCAATGGCGCCTCCCTCGCGGCGAGCGTCTCCACCCCTACCGACTCGATCCGGCCGAGCTGCGCGAGCGCTTCGCCCGCCGCTTCGCGGCGCTCCACCAAGCGGCGGGCGGCCACCGGCTCGGCGCCGGCGCCGCGATCGCCGAGCGCCTCGGGACCGCGATCGAGCGCGGCCAGATCGCCCCTTCGCGCGCCCGCAGCCTCGCCGGCTACCTGTTGCTCAGCGCCGCCGGCCTGCCCCAGGGCGCGTCGCGCACCGCTTCGGAGCTCGACCGCGAATGCCGCCAGCTCGGCCTCTCCCTCTCCCTGCTCGATGTTCCTCAGCGCGACATTGACCTCGCCGCCGTGATCGAGGAGTGCCTGGCGCCGACGCTCTGGCGGTAGCTCACCGTCACACACCTTGAGCCCCGCCGCCGCATCTCAACGAATAGACGACACCGACACTGCGAACCATTTCCCACTCAGACTTGTTTGACCGAATAGCACACAGCCACATCGGGGACTCTCACCGCAGGGGTATCGGCCAAGGCCGCTCATCCGTCTAAGAGGTGAGGGGGGCGCATCACCCGCCCCCACCGGCCCGCGATCGGGCAACGAGAACAAGGAGAGCGGTATGTCACCTCGACCCCGCCTGCGCGCTTCGCGCCAGGTCACAATCGCCCTATGCCTGATGGCGACAGCCGTCGCCATGGCCGTCGCCTTCGCCGCCCGCGCCGAGGCCGCCCAGTACAAGATGGTCGCCTGCGCCGCCAACAACGGCGCCGCGCCCTACTCCACGGCGACCAACACCACCTCCGGCTCCAACCCCGGCGGCATCTTCGAGTTCCACAACTGGTGCGGCGGCGCTGGCGGCGACCCGCCCGGCGAGGCCGCCTACATGCGGATCGTCGAGAACCAGTCAGCTGGCAACGCCGGCACCGGCGCCTACGGGCAGATGATCTTCTCCACTCCTTCCTACGTGCACTTCCGCTCCGCCGGCGGCTACACCCGCCAGCCGAACGCTTTCAACGACGGCTGGCGCGCCCGCTTCTGGATCGTCGACTTCGGTGGCAACGGCACCCAACTTCTGACCCAGGGCGCCGGGGTGCCCAACGCCGGCACCCAGTCGCCCTCCTCCAACACCTTCGGCCCGCACCTCTGGCCCTTCGGCAACTACCTCGACTTCCACACCTTCGTCTACGAGCTCTCCTGCGTGCGCCCGGCCGGCTGCGATCGCGCCAACTACAACGCGACCGACGCCAACGGCTTCGTCTTCATCCTCTCCGACGACCAGAATTCCCAGGTCGGCTTCACCGACACCGGCTCGGCTCTGATGCAGGGCCAGTGGGTGGCGGGCACCGTGCCCGTCTACTGGAACGCCTCCGATGCCGGCTCGGGCCTGCGCTTCGAGCGCCTGCGCGCCGACGGCGCCGAGCGCTTCGTGCTCGACTATCAGGCCGCTGGCGCCTGCAACACCTCCACCTCGCAGGTAAACGGGGAATGGGCGCGCGTCTACCAACCATGCCCGACCGGTGGCCCCTACGGCCGCGGCTATGACCTCGACACCGCGACCCTCGCCGACGGCGCCCACAGCCTGACCATCTGCAGCCAGGACTTCGGCCAGTACCAAGGTTTGAACGGAACCGGCTCGGAGTCTTGCGACGCGCGCACGATCCACGTCGACAACAGCGCGCCGGGCGCCCCCAGCGGCCTCAGCGTCACCTCCGCCAACCCGCAGCGCTACCTCAACCGCTTCGGCGCGATCTTCTCGCTGCCCCCCAACGGGGGCTCGCCCATAACCAAGGTCCACTACAACGTCGTCAACGCGGCGGGCGAGGTGGTCATGCCCGCTCAGACCTATTCCGCCACCAACCCGACCTCGCTCGCCGAGGCTGAGGGGCCCGCCGCGCCCGGCAACTACCGCCTGCGGGTTTGGCTCGAGGACGCCGTCGGTCACGTCGGTCCCGCCACCGCGGCGGAGATTCCTCGCGACACGACGCCTCCCGCCGCGCCGCAGGGCATCTCGGTCGCCGCGCCATCTTCACCGCGCGTCCTCGATGGCTTCGATCTGCGCTGGCACAACCTCGTCGACGCCGGCGCCCCGATCGACGCCGCTCACTACCAAGTGCTGAACGGGGCGGGGCAGGTGGTGGTGCCGACCAGACACCTCAGCGGCGACAACGTGCAAGCGATCGAGAGCATCGAGACCCCCGACGATCGCGGTGCCTTCACCCTGCGCCTCTGGCTCACAGATGCCGAGGGCAATGTCGGCGCTCCGGTCACGGCACCGCTCTCATACCGCTGCGTCCGCTCGCCGGTCAGCGGCGGCCTGCAGCTCTCCGCCGGCTTCGGCGATCAGCCCTCAAAGACGGTCGAGCAGGGCGACGGCGCGACGCTCGCCGGCGAGCTGCGCGGGACGGGAGGCGACATCTCCGGCGCCCCTCTCTGCGTCTTCTCACGCGTCGCCACCGACGAAGCGCGCCAGTTCCTCGGCATCGCTGTCAGCGGCAGCCGCGGCGATTACCGCTTTGCGATCGCGCCCGGGCCCTCGCGCGAGCTGGAGGTCCTCTACCGCCCCGGCCAGCGCGAGCTGAGCGCTTCCGCGCAGCTGCGCAGCGTCGTCCACCCGACCCTGCGCGCCGCCAGAGACGCGATCCGCAACAAGACCTACGCCCGCTTCAGCGGCGAGATCCCCGGCCCCCACAACAACCAGGTCGTGGTCGTCCTACAGGTGAGACAGGGCAACGGCTGGCTCGCCTTCCGCCGCTATCGCACCCGCGGCGACGGCAGATACGAGCTCGCCTACTATTTCCGCCGCACTACCCGCCCGACTGTCTACGAGGTCCGCGCCCAGGTCCGCGCCCAGGATGGCTACCCATACCTTCAGGGCGACTCCGACCCGATCGCGCTCCGCGTCCTGCCCGACAAGCGCAGAGGTCGCGCCAACCCCGCCGCCGCGCGCAAGCGCCGCTGCGTCAAGCGCGGCCGCCGCCCCGTCACCACTCGCCGCGGCAAGGTCCGCTGCCTCAAGCGTAAGGGCAAGGCCGGCAAGGGCAAGGCGAAGCGACGCAATCATGGGGGGCACCGGCGGGGTCAGTCCCGATAGTCCGCTGCCCGCCCAACCTATCTATATCGCAGGAAGCAGCGTATATACTCAGCCAGTGAGCAAGCATCTGGTCGACATCGATGAGGATGCCCTGAGGGCGGCGCGGGCGCGCCTTGGCGCGAAGACGATCAAAGAGACCGTCAACCGCTCCCTGCGACAGGCGGGCGACGAGCACCGGCGAGCGGTGAAGCAAGGTCTCGACCGGCTCGCCGGCGCAGATCTGGCTGCCCGCGAGCAAGCATGGCGCTGACCCACCTGCTCGACTCGAGCGTCCTCACCCGCCTGCACCACGCCGCCGTGCGGGCGGAGGTCGAGCCGCGCGCCGAGCGCGGCGAGCTCGCCCGGGCGGGGATCGGCGACCTGGAGATCGGCTATTCGGCGCGTAGCGCCGCCGAGTGGGACCAGTTGGCGGAGGCTCTCCAGGCCTTCGAGCTGGTCGAGACGACGGCCGATCACCTGCGCCGTGCCCGTCAGGTTCAGCGCCTGCTCGCGGCCCGCCACCAACGCGGCCGCAAAGTGCCCGACCTGCTGATCGCCGCCGCCGCGGAGTCTCGCGGCCTCACGGTGCTGCACTACGACGCCGACTTCGACCGCATCGCCGCCGTCACCGGCCAGCCGTGTGAGTGGGTCGTGCCCGCCGGCTCTGTCGACTGAGACGGTACCCGCCTGATCTTCCGCCTCAGCCCTCCCGGCGCCCCGCATCGCCCCCTCTGCGACCTACGCGCCGCGGAAAGGGTTGAGGGCCAGCTGGACCAGCTCCGGCGCCAGCGCTGACAGGTCTTCGCCGCGGCCCTCATCTACCTCACGCAGGATCACCGCTGTCAATCCGGCGACCACCGCCCGCGCTGCGGTGGCCGGCTGCTCGATCCCCAGGCCGGCCTCTGCCACCGCCCGCTCCAGCGGCGGCGCGAAGCCCTCCAGCGCCTCGCGGTAGGGCCAGTGGTCGCGCCCTTCCTGCTCGCCTTCGGCGAGCGCCGCCTCGGCCAGCTCGGGATTGGTCGCGAGCGCGACGAGTATCGCCCGCAGCGCCGCCTCGACTTGGCCGGCCAGATCAGCCTCTTCCGCTGCCGACACGCGCGCCACCTCGACCAGCCGGTCGATTGCTTCCTGGGCTGAGGCCGGCTTTGGTGGGGTGGGGGAGGGGCCTCCTCTAACAGCCCATTCCAACCCCATATCCGCTTCCGCACCGCCACCTACCGCCGATATCCGCCCACGTTCCTCCCCCCAGCGGCGGCTCTCCTCCTCCGCTGCCTCAGGGCCGATACAGGGCGTCAGCGCCACGAAAAGCAGCTCCGGCGCCAGCCCCCCCAGTGCGTCGGCGCTGCCCGTCCTTACCGCTTGGCCGATCACCGTCGTCAGCCCTCCCAAGGCCAGCGACGCCAGGCCATCTGCCCCGCCTTCGCCGCCGATCGTCCCCACGATCCGCTCGACCGCGCCCTGGTAGCGCTGCACTCCGGGCTTGCCTACGGCCCTCGACTCGACCAGGCACAGATACGCCAGCTCCGGTCTTGCGGCGAAGAGCGCCGTCACCTCTCCCAGCGCTGCGCGCGCTCGCACCGTCGCCGAATCCTCGCCCGCCAATGCCCCTTCGACCACTCCGATCACGCGCTCAGAAATATCCTTAAATGCAGCCAAAAAGCACTCCTCCTTGCCCTCGAAGTGCTTGTAGAACGTCATCCGCGACAACCGTGAGAGCACGAGCACGTCCGTGACCGACACCGCCGCGTAGCCCTTCGTCGCCACCGCCTTCGCCATCGCCCCGATCAGCAGCTCCCGCTGCGCCCTCTCCCGCTCCTTCCAGGCCCCCGGCCGTGTGCTCCGCGCCGCTCGCAGCGTCTCCTCGTCGACCTCGTAGGCCGTCTCCTCCGATAGCTCAGAAGCCCCCTGGTTCATCGCCATTGAATCTACTCCGTCCCAGCTTCAAAAACAAATTTGTCTCCCTCAAAACCCGCCTATTTGCAGGGAAAAACACAAATCGCTTGACATAAGACACACACTTGTCTTACTCTGTGACTGGATTCAGAAACGCAATTGTCCTGGTCAGGCCAAGACATCGCAGATCCGGATCTACAGGGAACAGACCTCAGCCCTCAGGACGGGCAAGGGATCACGTTCAGGGAAGCGAGTCGCTCGGGAAAGCGACTCGCCAGGGAAACAAGGGGAGAGGTATCGCAGTGACACGGGACGCAAAGGCACCGCTCAAAGCGAACAGCCTGTCCATTCACGAAGTCTTCGAGGGCCACCTCGGCCCCCAACCGGCGTCCGACTGCTCTCCCTGGCACTCGGCGTCCGAAACACCTCGCCCGCCCATAAGGCCACTCTCATCCCGAGAAGGCTGCGGGCGAGACTCAGCGCGGCACATCGCGGGCGGCGTCGAATCGGAGCGTGCCCATTCTCGCGTCCCGACTCGGCCCGCCCGCGACCGCGCACTCGCTTCCACCGACTCAACCCCGCCAAGCCGCGTTGCAGTCATCGGCGTGACGAGTCACGCCGACAAGAGCCCGCAGGGCTCGCAGACCCCCCAGCGGGTTGACGGCAATCGCGGCGCACAATCGCCCCCCGTCTGCTGGCCGGGCGCAGCCCGCCATGCAGACATACCCGCCTTCGCGGTAACCGCCTCGCACAACACCACCGCTCCACGGACGACCAACCACCCCTCGTCCCTCACCTCACCGACTTCTACTCAACCTTCCAGCCTTCCCGCTGCCCACCTACCAAGCACCGGTGGGCAGCGCGGAAGGCGCATCGTCGTACCCGCCGCTGGCCCGATGGCCCGCGTCGGCCTCATTGAGCAGTCAACCCGGCCGCGGGATGGGTTCCCGCGGCCGCAGTCAACAAGGCCGGCCGGGCTAATCCCGGCGGGCGCTACACAAGGAGAGAACATCTCATGTTGAATCGATTCCGTAGCCAGCTCGGCACGGCCGGTCTGATCGTCGCCATCGTGGCGTTGGTCGCCGCCCTCGCCGGCGGCGCTATCGCCGCACAGGGCGGTGGCGACCAGGTCGCTTCCGCTTCCAAGAAGCACAAGAAGGCCAAGCAGGGCAAGCGCGGCAAGCCCGGCAAGCCCGGCAAGCCCGGCCCCGCAGGTCCCGCAGGCCCCGCCGGTCCCCAGGGCCCGGCAGGAACCAATGGCACCAACGGGACCGATGGAGCCAACGGCACCAATGGGTCGGATGGCACCGACGGCAACCCCGGAGCCGACGGCAAAACCGTCCTCTCCGGCGCCGGAGACCCCGATGACTCCCTCGATGGCGTCAACGGCGACTTCTACATCAACACCACCACCGACACCATTTTCGGTCCCAAGGCGGCCGGCGTCTGGCCCACACCGGGCACCAGCCTCAAGGGCGCCGACGGCTCCCCCTGGACCGCCGGCGGCACTCTGCCGCTGAACGCCACCGAGACCGGCGCCTGGTCGTTCTCGACCACTCAGGCCGCCACCGGGGATTTGGGGGGTGACGGGCTTGGCGAGAACGACCAGCTCGTCCCGATCTCTTTCCCCGTTCCACTCGCCGCGACCCTGAACGCCAGTCATGCGATCTACGTGCCCAATAACAACACCACCACGGCGCACTGCAGCGCTAGCGGCAGCTCTACCGTTACAGGCGACGAGCCCGACGGTCCCGGCGGCCGCGCGTTCAATCCCAAGGCCGACAGTGGCTACCTCTGCGTGTATGGCGGCTCTAGCAGCAACGCGGTTCCCAGTCCGCTCGCGTCGTCCATCCTCGGTTCGATATTCGCGGGAGTGGGGAGCTCCGGCGCCTCCGTCGATAAATCGGGAGCGGCGATGTTTATGAAGATTCCCGCCGCCGGGGAGGCCTACGCCATCGGCAGCTGGGCCGTAACCGGCTAACCCACCTACCCGAGCGGCACGAACCCATCGGCGCCTTGCGGCGCCGGTGGGTTCCCCGCCCGGATCCCCACACCACCGACTTCCGCACACACACCTTCGACCACACCACCCACCACAAAGGAGAAGAGCGAGTGACGAACGGCGCGACTCATCCGAAGACTCCTCTCCGTGGTATACGCCTCTTCTCCGTCTTCGCGCTCGTCTCGTTGGCCTGCCTCGCCCTTTTCGCGCCGACCGCCTCCGCCGACCTCACCTTCGGCCCCCAGGGCTCCGCCGCCGCCCAGACCTCCAGCCCCCAGGGCGTCGCCGTCGACGACTCCTCCGGCAACGTCTACGTCGCCGACTCCAACAACAACCGCGTCGACGTTTTCGATGCCGCCGGCGCCTTCCTCCGCGCCTTCGGCTGGGACGTCGCCCCCGAGGGCGCTCCCGGCGACACCGCCTCCGACCAGCTCGAGACCTGCACCACCGTTTGCCAGGCCGGCAGCTCCGGCGCCGCCGCCGGCCAGTTCGGCAAACAGGGCACCTTCGGCTTCGAATCGATCGCCGTCGACAACGACTCCGCCAGCCCCTCCTACCACGACGTCTACGTACTCGACTCCGACAACAACCGGGTCGAGCGCTTCACCCCGGCCGGCGCCTTCGTCCTCGCCTTCGGCAAGGGCGTCAACCAGAGCACCGGCGCCGACGTCTGCACCGCCGCTTCGGGCAACGTCTGCACCGCCGGCGTCCAGGGCACCGGCGCCGGCCAGCTCAACAGCTTCGCCAAAGTGGCGGTCGGCAACGGCGGCGCCGTCTACGTCGGCGACCGGATCGAAACGGGGGTGTTCTCGTCTGTCTTCGACACCCGCGTGCAGGCCTTTGACTCCGCCGGCGCCTTCCAGAGCACGATCGTCCTCGACCCTGGCGGCAACTTCAACCCCGGCGGCATCGCCACCGACGCCGCCGGCAACGTCTACCTCGCCAACGTCTACGGCGTCCGCAAGTACGACTCCTCCGGCGCCTGCATCGCCTTCTGCGCGACCCCGCTGATCGCCCACTCCCCCGGTTTCCCCAGCGACGCCCCAAACATCGGTGGCCTCGCCGTCGATCGCTCCTCCGGGGAGATCTTCGTCATTCTCCAACCGCAGCTACGTCGTCGCCTACGACTCCACCGGCGCCCTCCAATCCGTCATCTACGGCGACCTCGCCCGCGGCTTCACCTCCCTCGCCGCCCGCGCCAACCCCAACGGCGTCTTCTACGCGATCGACGTCGCCAACCAGCTGATCGCCGACGTCCCCCTGCCCCCGCCCGGCCCGGTCGTCATCCCCGCCCGCAGCTCGGATGGGTTCAACAAGGCCGACCCGCTCGGCAACACCTCCGCCACCCTCAAAGCTCAGGTCAACCCCGAGGGCAACGCCACCACCTACCACTTCCAATACATAACCGCCGCCGACTACGCCGCCAACGGCAACAGCTTCAGCGGCGCCCATCCCGCCACCTCAACCACCGAGGCGCCGGTCGGCTCCGACTTCGCCCCCTACCTGCTCTCATCGGCAATCGGCTGCGCCGACCCCCAGGTCCCGCCTCAGCCCGAATGCCTCGTCCCCGACACCGCCTACCGCGCCCGCGCCGTCGCCGCCGACGGCGCCCACACCGCCACCGGCGCCGCCTTCACCTTCACCACCCGCCCGCCCCTGGAGCTGGGCGAGTCCTATTCCGGCGACGTCGGCACCGCCACCGCCACCTTGCACGGCGAGCTCAACCCGCTAAACATCCCCGCCACCGGGCGCTTCCAATACGTCGACGACGCCACCTACCAGGCCGACCTCGGCTCCGGCGACGGCTTCCAACACGCCGCCGAAGCCCCCGCCTCAGGCGACCCGCCGCTTGACTTCGGCGATGCCACCGACGCCCTCACCGCCCGCTCCGTCCAAATCAGCGGCCTCGACCCAGACACCGCCTACCGCTTCCGCCTCCAAGGCTCCGACCCCTACGCCACCCTAAACGGCCCGATCGTCGCCTTTCACACCTTTGCCCCGCTCGGCCCCCCGGCAACCGAGTGCCCCAACCAGGCCTTCCGCGCCGGCACTCCCTCAGCCGCCCTGCCCGACTGCCGCGCCTATGAGATGGTCAGCCCGCTCGCCAAGGGGGGCCAGGACATCTTCGCCGCCGGGGTCAACAGCTCCGCGGAGGGCTTCTTCACCCAGGTCCCCAAGGCGCGCATCGACCAGGCCCGCCCCGACGGCTCCGCCCTCACCTACTCCGCCTACTCCGCCTTCGCCGATCCCCCCGCCAACACCTACTCCAACCAGTACCTCGCCACCCGCGACCCCGCCGCCGGCTGGCAGAGCGCCAACATCACCCCGCCCGGCGACCCCCCCGCCACCCTCTGGGACTCCGGCCTGCCGCCGGAGTTCGACACCCACTTTCAGGCCTTCAGCGACGATCTTTGCGCCGGCTTCGTCCTTGAGACCTCAGACACCGCGCTGGGCGCCGGCGATCACCCCGGCTACTCCGACCTCTACCGCCGCGACAACTGCGCCGGCGGCGGCGATCCCTACCAACTGCTCAGCCTCGCCGCCCCCTCCAACCAGCCGGTCAACTTCCCCGCCGCCACCGCATTCGGCACCCGCACCCAGGGCTTCTCCGCCGACGCTCAGAGCGCCGTCTTTCGCGCCAACGGGGCGCTCGCGACAAGCGGCGTGGGGGCCTCCACCGCGATCGGCTCCAACGGCCAGCCGATCAATCAGCTCTACCTCGACAACGGCGGCCCCTCGCTGCGCCTGATCAGCGTCATGCCCGGCGGCAGCGCCGCTTCGCAGAACTCCTCGGTCGGTGCGCCGCTGGGCGCGCCCAACCGCCGCAGCAGCGCCATCCTCGCCGGCGCCGTCTCCGCCGATGCCCGCAGCGTCTTTTGGAGCGCGTATTCGCTCAACGCCGCCAGTCAGCCCGTCTCCCCCAAGCTCTACCTGCGCCTCAACGACGATCGCGCCCAGAGCTCTCTCGATGGCTCCGGTCACTGCAGCGCCGCCGATCGCGCCTGCACCCTCGCGGTCTCTGAATCGGTGGACCCCGGCGCCGCCACCTTCTGGGCCGCCGACCCCGACGCGACCACCGCCCTTTTCTCCATCGACTCCGGCCCCCACGCCGGTGAGCTCTATAGCTATGACGTCGCCAAGGGGATCGCCTATGACCCCAACCCCGCGACCCTGATCGGCGGCGGCCTCGTCACCTTGCTCGGCGCCTCCCCCGACGCCAAAAGCGCCTACTTCCTCTCCACCCAAAACCTCGCCGCCGGCGCCGCCGCCGGCCTGCGCAACCTCTACCTCTACCGGGCCGGGGCGCCGCTTCGCTTCATCGCCTCCCTCGCCACCTCGGGTGAGACGATCGACTACCGGGCCGACAGCCCGGCGACCGTCGCCGCCCCCTTCCGCCGCCTCGCCCGGGTCAGCGCCGACGGCTCCCGCCTCGCCTTCGTCGCCAACGGCCCGCTGACCGGCTATGACAGCCGCGACGCCCAAAGCGCCGAGCGCGACGGCGAGGTCTACCTCTATAACGCCGATGCCAACGGCGGCGCCGGTCAGCTTCACTGCGTCTCTTGCAACCCGGCGGGATCGCGACCGGCGGGGCGCGACGTCGTCAATGCGGGTGCCCTTCACCTTTGGATCGCCTCCAACATCCCCGGCTGGGAGACCTCGCTGCACCCCTCCCGCGTCCTCTCCGCCGACGGCAACCGCCTCTTTTTCGAGAGCATTGACGCGCTCTTGCCCACCGACACCAACGGCGCCAAAGACGTCTATCAGTGGCAGGCGCCCGACACCGGCGATTGCCATAGCGCCGATCCCAACTACTTCCCCCAAAACGGCGGCTGCCTCAGCCTCATCTCCTCGGGCGTAGACCCCGATGACTCGGAGTTCATCGACGCCTCCGCCGACGGCCAAGACGTCTTCTTCACCAGCCGTCAAAAGCTCTGGGGCGGCGACCTCGACACCCTGATCGACGTCTATGACGCCCGCGTCGGCGGCGGCTTCTCGGTCCCGGTGGCCAACATCCCCTGCGACCTTGGCGCCGGGGCCTGTGAGGGCTCCCCCTCAAGCGCCGTCGATACCCCCGGCGCCGGCTCCGCCGTCTTCTCGGGGCCCGGCAACGGGGGGGCTAACCGCGGCCCCAAGCCCAAGCGCTGCCCCCGCAACAAGGTCAAGCGCCACGGCCGCTGCGTCGCCAAGCCCCACAAGCACAAGTCAAAGCCCCACAAGCACAAGCACAAGCGCCACCACAAGCGCTCCCACCGCCGAGCCCACCACAACCGCGGAGGCAGCCGATGATCGCCCCCCGCCTCGCCGCCATCCCCCAGGGCGCACGCCTCGCCCTCTGCGCGGTCCTCGCCTGCCTCTCACTCGCCTTCGCCGCCCCCGCGGCGCAGGCGTCCTACGGCTTCTCCACCTTCGACGGCGGCGCCTTTGACGCCTCGGGCAATCCCGACGCGAGCGCCGGCTCTCACCCCTTCCGCGCCTCCGCCACCGTCGCCTTCAACACGATCCCAAACCCCGACTACAACGGCGACCCCCTCGAGACCCCCCCGATCTTGCCCGATCAGGAGGTCCGCGACGTGGTCACCTCCCTGCCGCCGGGGCTGATCGGCAACCCCACCGCCGCCCCCACCTGCGACATGGCCGACTTCCTCTCCGGCCCCTGCCCGGTCGGCGCCCAGATCGGCCACGCCCTGTTCACCGTCGGCGGCCCCAACCCCCAGATAGCCCCCGACGGCGACACCTTTCCCACCCCCGTCTACAACCTCACCCCCGAGTACGGATCGGCCGCCAAGTTCGCCTTCATCGCGCTCGGCGTCCCCGTCTACCTCAACGGGACCCTCTCAAAGACGCCCCCCTACCACGCGATCCTCGCCTCCACAAACGCCTCCCAGCTCGCCTACATCTTCGCCGTCGACGTCTCGATCTGGGGCGACCCCGCCGACCCCGCCCACGATTCCCAGCGCCAGCCGGTCGGCCCCGCCGGGGTGCCCGAGGCGCCCTTCCTGTCTTTGCCCACCTCCTGTCAGGGCCCGATCACCACTTCGGCCACCACCACCGCCTGGCAGGGCGGCGCCGACGCGGCCTCCTTCCTCTCCCAC
The DNA here is from genome assembly GCA_963740065.1 of uncultured Solirubrobacterales bacterium. GTDB lineage: Bacteria > Actinomycetota > Thermoleophilia > Solirubrobacterales > 70-9 > DASVDE01. Next base: position 81,109 of record CAVUCS010000006.1, on the reverse strand, counting down.
GACCTCGCCGGGGACCCGCTGGCGATCACCGGCTGCGATCAGCTTCATTTCGAGCCCACCCTCACCGCCCACCCGAGCACCGACGTCGCCGATGCCCCCTCCGGCCTCGCCGTCGACCTCGCCGTCCCCCAAGACCAAGACCCCGCCCACAACGCCACCGCGCACCTGCGCGACACCGTCGTCACCTTGCCGGCGGGGATGGCGATCAACCCCGCCTCGGCCAACGGCCTTGACGCCTGCACGCCGGCTCAGATCGGGCTCCTCTCCGCGCCCGGGGAGGCGCCCGACTTCAACGGCGACCCCGTCACCTGCCCCAACGCCTCCAAGCTCGCCACGGTGGAGGTCGACACCCCCCTGCTCGATCACCCCGTCCCCGGCACCGCCTACATCGCCGCCCCCCACCAAAACCCCTTCAACTCCCTCCTAGCCCTCTACATAGTCCTCGACGATCCGGCCACCGCCACCCTGGCCAAGCTCGCCGGCGAGGTTCACCCCGACCCCGACACCGGGCAACTAACCACCACCTTCAAAGACGCCCCTCAGGTCCCCTTCGATCACTTCAAGCTGAACTTCAAGTCAGGGCCACACGCGCCGCTTCTGACTCCGAGCGCCTGCGGCGATTACTCCACCACCTCCAGCCTCACCCCCTGGAGCGCTCCGGACTCCGGCGCCCCCGCCACCCCCGCGGAGCAGTGGACGATCTCCCAGGGGCCGGGGGGCAGCTGCGCCACCGACCCCGCCGGGCTTCCCAACTCCCCGGCCTTTGACGCCGGCACCGTCTCCCCGATCTCAAAGAACTACACCCCCTTCGTCTTGCACCTGCGCCGCCAAGACGGCTCCCAGCGCTTCGGCGCCTTCAACCTCACCCTGCCGCCCGGGCTGACCGGCAAGCTGGCCGGCACCGCGCTTTGCTCTGACGCCGCCCTTACCGCGGCCGCGTCGAAGTCGGGCAAAGACGAGCAGTCAAGCCCCTCCTGCCCGCTGGACTCCCGCGTCGGCTCGGTCTATGCAGCCGCCGGCGCCGGCCCCGATCCCTACCACGTCCCCGGCACCGCCTACCTCTCAGCCCCCTACAAAGGCGCCCCGGTCAGCCTCGCGGTGATCACCCCGGCGGTGGCGGGCCCCTTGACCTCGGCACGATCGTGATCCGCACCCCCTTGCAGATCGACCCCACCACCGCCCAGATCACCGCCCTCTCCGACCCGATCCCCCAGATCCTCGAGGGCATCCCCACCGACGTGCGCTCGGTCGACGTGGTCATGGACCGCCCCGACTTCACCCTCACCGGCACCTCCTGCGACCCCTCCTCGATCGACGGCCTGCTCACCTCGGCCCTGGGCCAGGGCGCCCCCCTCTCGGTCCGCTACCAGCTCTCCGACTGCCCGCGGCTGGGCTTCAAGCCGAAGATCCGCCTCTCCTTGAAGGGCAAGACAAAGCGCGGCGGGCACCCGGCGCTTACCGTGGTCTTGAAGACCCGCCCCCAAGACGCCAACATCTCAAGCCTCTCGTTGGCGATGCCGCGCTCGGAGTTCCTCGAGAACGCCCACATCCGCACGATCTGCACCCGGCCGGACTTCGCCGCCGACGCCTGCCCCAAGGGCGCCGTCTACGGCAGAGCCACGGTCACCACCCCGCTGCTCGACTACGCCCTCAGCGGCAACGTCTACTTGCGCTCCTCCGACAACCTGCTGCCCGATCTGGTTCCAGACCTGCGCGGCCCCGCCTACCAGCCGATCCGAGTCGAGTCGGCCGGACGCACCGACTCGGTCCGCGGCGGCATCCGCAACACCTTCGACTTCATCCCCGACGCGCCCTTCACCAAGTTGGTGACCAAGCTGCCCGGTGGCAACAAGGGCCTGCTCGTCAACAGCCGCGACATCTGCAGACGCGCCTACCGGGCGACGGTCAAATACACCGCCCACAACGGCGATCGCTACGTCGATCACCCGAAGCTGCGGGTGCGCTGCAAGGGCAAGGGTAAGAAGAAGCATCACAAGCGCAGCGGGCATCACCGCGGGAGCCGGCGATGATCGGGGTGGGGGAGAGGACTACCTCACAGCTCGACGGGCGTCACCACGAAGCCGAGGCGGTCGGCGCCCCGTCGCAGGCCGCCGTCAAGCGTCACCAGACGGCATTTGAGGATCTGGGCCAGCGCCACGTACTCGGCGTCATAGGTCTTCGCCCAGCCAAAGCTCTCCGCGACCTGCCAGGCGGCATCTACAAGGCCGTCGGGCCGCCGCTCTCCGATTTTGATCTTTCCCGTCAGAAATCGCTCGAGCCCCAGCTCCGCCAGGGCGGAGGAGATCTCCCCCCTGAACGCCATCGCGTGAAGCACCGAGGGAACCTCGCTCCACAGCAGGGGCGGACCGACCAATTCTCCTTCACCGCCGAGCACTTCGTCGGCTTGCTCGCCGACTCTGTCGATCGACAACTCGACCGCAAGGCTCGCGTCTACGACCAGCACACTCAGTGCGACTCGCGCGAGCGGCGCACCGCGGCCGCAACGTTGGGCATCGGCTCGCCGGTCAGCGTTTCTCCCCAGCCCTCGGGCAGCGGCACCATCCCGGAGTTCTCCGATTCCTCCATCACCACGATTCGCGCCTTTGCCACCTTGGGCGCCGGCAGCGCGTCCACCTCACGGTGCAGTTGCTCACGAGTTGCCATGGCCCCCAGTCTACCGCCCGCCTCCGCACCCACCCACCCCAAGGGAGCCCCCGCATGAAGCCGTCCCTGCTCACCGCCTTCATGCCCTCCCCGTCCAAAACCCGCCCCGGTCGGTCCCGGGTCTCTTTCTTCAAAAATCCGCCACTGGGGAGGAGCGATTCTGGAGCAAGGAGTGCCAAGCGAACGAGCGCCGGACCAAGCGGCGCAAGGACGCAGGGTGGGGGAGTAGCAGCGCTACTCACACACCTGAGGACGCCGCGCCGCGCCGTGTCCGCCGCCGTGGGCTTGGTGCTGATTGCGACAGGAGCGCTCCTCCCCAGCATCGCTAGCGCCGACCTCACCTTCGGCCCCCAGGGCTCCGCCGCCGCCCAGACCTCCAGCCCCCAGGGCGTCGCCGTCGACGACTCCTCCGGCAACGTCTACGTCGCCGACTCCAACAACAACCGCGTCGACGTCTTCGACTCCGCCGGCGCCTTCCTCCGCGCCTTCGGCTGGGGCGTCGACACCGGCGCCGCCGCGCTCGAGACCTGCACCGCGGCCTCGACCTGCCAGGCGGGCATCGCCGGCGGTGGCGGCGGGGAGTTCGCCTCGCCCGTCTCGATCGCCGTCGACAACGACTCCGCCAGCTCTTCCCACGGCGATGTCTTTATCGCCGACGGCGTCCGCGTGCAGCGCTTCAGCACGGACGACAACAGCACCCCCGCCGACCCCTCCGACGACTTCGTCGTCTTCGATCGCGCCTGGGGCGCTGGTGTCATCACCGCCGGCGCCACCGGAACGGGCGACCTCAGCTCCGGCTCAACCACGATCACCAACGTCAGCACCACCGCCAAGCAGTTTGCCCTCGGTCAGACGATCACCGCTTCGGGGGGGAAATCCCCCCCAACACCAAGATCGTCGCCCTCGGCGCCGGCACCATCACCCTCTCCAGCCCCGCCACCGCCACCGGTACCGGCGTCGCCCTCAGCGTCGCCGCCGGCGCCGGCAACGTTGCTCAAAACGAGGTGCAGACCCTTCCCTCCATTTCCGCCAACCCCGGCAGCTACTCCCAGGGCCTCTGCTTCGGCACCCCGAACCCCTCGCCGTCGGGTGATTGCGCTCCCTCACTCTCCCCGGGCGCCCCCGCCACCGGCTCCGGCAGCGTCCAGGCCGCCCTCGAGTCCCTCTCCAACATCAACCCCGGCGACGTTTCCGTCGCCGGGCCCGCCGACGGCCCCTACACGGTCACCTTCACCGGCCGCTACGCCGACACCGACGTCTCTGGGATTGTCAAGAGGCGGTTTGATGGGATGCCCGGAGGTAAACTTATCGGCACAACCACCGAAGTCGGCCACGGCGCCCCCCAGGCCTGCACTGTCGCAGCGGATTGCACCGCCGGCGTCCAGGGCACCGGCGCCGGCCAGCTCAACAGCTTCGCCAAAGTGGCGGTCGGCAACGGCGGCGCCGTCTACGTCGGCGACCGGATCGAAACGGGGGTGTCCTCGTCTGTCTTCGACGTCCGCGTCCAGGCCTTTGACTCCGCCGGCGCCTTCCAGAGCACGATCGTCCTCGACCCTGGCGGCAACTTCCGGCGCCATCGCCACCGACGCCGCCGGCAACGTCTACCTCGCCAACGTCTACGGCATCCGCAAGTACGACTCCTCCGGCGCCTGCATCGCCTTCTGCGCGACCCCGCTGAACGCCCACTCCCCCGGTTTCCCCAGCGACGCCCCAAACATCGGCGGCCTCGCCGTCGATCGCTCCTCCGGGGAGATCTTCATCACTTCCACCACCGGCACCCACACCTCCAACCGCACCTACGTCGTCGCCTACGACTCCACCGGCGCCCTCCAATCCGTCATCTACGGCGACCTCGCCCGCGGCTTCACCTCCCTCGCCGCCCGCGCCAACCCCAACGGCGTCTTCTACGCGATCGACGTCGGCAACCAGCTGATCGCCGACGTCCCCCTGCCCCCGCCCGGCCCGGTCGTCATCCCCGCCCTCAGCTGGGATGGGTTCAACAAGGCCGACCCGATCGGCAACACCTCCGCCACCCTCAAAGCTCAGGTCAACCCCGAGGGCAACGCCACCACCTACCACTTCCAATACATAACCGCCGCCGACTACGCCGCCAACGGCAACAGCTTCAGCGGCGCCCATCCCGCCACCTCAACCACCGAGGCGCCGGTCGGCTCCGACTTCGCCCCCTACCTGCTCTCATCGGCAATCGGCTGCGCCGACCCCCAGGTCCCGCCTCAGCCCGAATGCCTCATCCCCGACACCGCCTACCGCGCCCGCGTCGTCGCCGCCGACGGCGCCCACACCGCCACCGGCGCCGCCTTCACCTTCACCACCCGCCCGCCCCTGGAGCTGGGCGAGTCCTATTCCGGCGACGTCGGCACCGCCACCGCCACCTTGCACGGCGAGCTCAACCCGCTAAACATCCCCGCCACCGGGCGCTTCCAATACGTCGACGACGCCACCTACCAGGCCGACCTCGGCTCCGGCGACGGCTTCCAACACGCCGCCGAAGCCCCCGCCTCAGGCGACCCGCCGCTTGACTTCGGCGATGCCACCGACGCCCTCACCGCCCGCTCCGTCCAAATCAGCGGCCTCGACCCAGACACCGCCTACCGCTTCCGCCTCCAAGGCTCCGACCCCTACGCCACCCTAAACGGCCCGATCGGCGCCTTTCACACCTTTGCCCCGCTCGGCCCCCCGGCAACCGAGTGCCCCAACCAGGCCTTCCGCGCCGGCACTCCCTCAGCCGCCCTGCCCGACTGCCGCGCCTATGAGATGGTCAGCCCGCTCGCCAAGGGGGGCCAGGACATCTTCGCGCCCGGGGTCAACAGCGGCGCGGAGGGCTTCTTCACCGAGTTCCCCAAGGCGCGCATCGACCAGGCCCGCCCCGACGGCTCCGCCCTCACCTACTCCGCCTACGCCGCCTTCGCCGATCCCCCCGCCAACACCTACTCCAACCAGTACCTCGCCACCCGCGACCCCGCCGCCGGCTGGCAGAGCGCCAACATCACCCCGCCCGGCGACCCCCCCGCCACCCTCTGGGACTCCGGCCTGCCGCCGGAGTTCGACACCCACTTTCAGGCCTTCAGCGACGATCTTTGCGCCGGCTTCGTCCTTGAGACCTCAGACACCGCGCTGGGCGCCGGCGATCACCCCGGCTACAACGACCTCTACCGCCGCGACAACTGCGCCGGCGGCGGCGATCTCTACCAACTGCTCAGCCTCGCCGCCCCCTCCAACCAGCCGGTCAACTTCCCCGCCGCCACCGCATTCGGCACCCGCACCCAGGGCTTCTCCGCCGACGCTCAGAGCGCCGTCTTTCGCGCCAACGGGGCGCTCGCGACAAGCGGCGTGGGGGCCTCCACCGCGATCGGCTCCGACGGCAAGCCGATCAATCAGCTCTACCTCGACAACGGCGGCCCCTCGCTGCGGCTGATCAGCGTCATGCCCGGCGGCAGCGCCGCTTCGCAGAACTCCTCGGTCGGTGCGCCGCTGGGCGGGCCCAACCGCCGCAGCAGCGCCATCCTCGCCGGCGCCGTCTCCGCCGATGCCCGCAGCGTCTTTTGGAGCGGATATTCGCTCACCGCCGCCAGTCAGCCCGTCTCCCCCAAGCTCTACCTGCGCCTCAACGACGATCGCGCCCAGAGCTCTCTCGATGGCTCCGGTCACTGCAGCGCCGCCGATCGCGCCTGCACCCTCGCGGTCTCTGAATCGGTGGACCCCGGCGCCGCCACCTTCTGGGCCGCCGACCCCGACGCGACCACCGCCCTTTTCTCCATCGACTCCGGCCCCCACGCCGGTGAGCTCTATAGCTATGACGTCGCCAAGGGGATCGCCTATGACCCCAACCCCGCGACCCTGATCGGCGGCGGCCTCGTCACCTTGCTCGGCGCCTCCCCCGACGCCAAAAGCGCCTACTTCCTCTCCACCCAAAACCTCGCCGCCGGCGCCGCCGCCGGCCTGCGCAACCTCTACCTCTACCGGGCCGGGGCGCCGCTTCGCTTCATCGCCTCCCTCGCCACCTCGGGTGAGACGATCGACTACCGGGCCGACAGCCCGGCGACCGTCGCCGCCCCCTTCCGCCGCCTCGCCCGGGTCAGCGCCGACGGCTCCCGCCTCGCCTTCGTCGCCAACGGCCCGCTGACCGGCTATGACAGCCGCGACGCCCAAAGCGCCGAGCGCGACGGCGAGGTCTACCTCTATAACGCCGATGCCAACGGCGGCGCCGGTCAGCTTCACTGCGTCTCTTGCAACCCGGCGGGATCGCGACCGGCGGGGCGCGACGTCGTCAATGCGGGTGCCCTTCACCTTTGGATCGCCTCCAACATCCCCGGCTGGGAGACCTCGCTGCACCCCTCTCGCGTCCTCTCCGCCGACGGCAACCGCCTCTTTTTCGAGAGCATTGACGCGCTCTTGCCCACCGACACCAACGGCGCCAAAGACGTCTATCAGTGGCAGGCGCCCGACACCGGCGATTGCCATAGCGCCGATCCCAACTACTTCCCCCAAAACGGCGGCTGCCTCAGCCTCATCTCCTCGGGCGTAGACCCCGATGACTCGGAGTTCATCGACGCCTCCGCCGACGGCCAAGACGTCTTCTTCACCAGCCGTCAAAAGCTCTGGGGCGGCGACCTCGACACCCTGATCGACGTCTATGACGCCCGCGTCGGCGGCGGCTTCTCGGTCCCGGTGGCCAACATCCCCTGCGACCTTGGCGCCGGGGCCTGTGAGGGCTCCCCCTCAAGCGCCGTCGATACCCCCGGCGCCGGCTCCGCCGTCTTCTCGGGGCCCGGCAACGGGGGGGCTAACCGCGGCCCCAAGCCCAAGCGCTGCCCCCGCAACAAGGTCAAGCGCCACGGCCGCTGCGTCGCCAAGCCCCACAAGCACAAGTCAAGCCCCCCAAAAAAGCGCCACCACAAGCGCTCCCACCGCCGAGCCCACCACAACCGCGGAGGCAGCCGATGATCGCCCCCCGCCTCGCCGCCATCCCCCAGGGCGCACGCCTTGCCCTCTGCGCGGTCCTCGCCTGCCTCTCACTCGCCTTCGCCGCCCCCGCGGCGCAGGCGTCCTACGGCTTCTCCACCTTCGACGGCGGCGCCTTTGACGCCTCGGGCAATCCCGACGCGAGCGCCGGCTCTCACCCCTTCCGCGCCTCCGCCACCGTCGCCTTCAACACGATCCCAAACCCCGACTACAACGGCGACCCCCTCGAGACCCCCCCGATCTTGCCCGATCAGGAGGTCCGCGACGTGGTCACCTCCCTGCCGCCGGGGCTGATCGGCAACCCCACCGCCGCCCCCACCTGCGACATGGCCGACTTCCTCTCCGGCCCCTGCCCGGTCGGCGCCCAGATCGGCCACGCCCTGTTCACCGTCGGCGGCCCCAACCCCCAGATAGCCCCCGACGGCGACACCTTTCCCACCCCCGTCTACAACCTCACCCCCGAGTACGGATCGGCCGCCAAGTTCGCCTTCATCGCGCTCGGCGTCCCCGTCTACCTCAACGGGACCCTCTCAAAGACGCCCCCCTACCACGCGATCCTCGCCTCCACAAACGCCTCCCAGCTCGCCTACATCTTCGCCGTCGACGTCTCGATCTGGGGCGACCCCGCCGACCCCGCCCACGATTCCCAGCGCCAGCCGGTCGGCCCCGCCGGGGTGCCCGAGGCGCCCTTCCTGTCTTTGCCCACCTCCTGTCAGGGCCCGATCACCACTTCGGCCACCACCACCGCCTGGCAGGGCGGCGCCGACGCGGCCTCCTTCCTCTCCCACGACCTCGCCGGGGACCCGCTGGCGATCACCGGCTGCGATCAGCTTCATTTCGAGCCCACCCTCACCGCCCACCCGAGCACCGACGTCGCCGATGCCCCCTCCGGCCTCGCCGTCGACCTCGCCGTCCCCCAAGACCAAGACCCCGCCCACAACGCCACCGCGCACCTGCGCGACACCGTCGTCACCTTGCCGGCGGGGATGGCGATCAACCCCGCCTCGGCCAACGGCCTTGACGCCTGCACGCCGGCTCAGATCGGGCTCCTCTCCGCGCCCGGGGAGGCGCCCGACTTCAACGGCGACCCCGTCACCTGCCCCAACGCCTCCAAGCTCGCCACGGTGGAGGTCGACACCCCCCTGCTCGATCACCCCGTCCCCGGCACCGCCTACATCGCCGCCCCCCACCAAAACCCCTTCAACTCCCTCCTAGCCCTCTACATAGTCCTCGACGATCCGGCCACCGCCACCCTGGCCAAGCTCGCCGGCGAGGTTCACCCCGACCCCGACACCGGGCAACTAACCACCACCTTCAAAGACGCCCCTCAGGTCCCCTTCGATCACTTCAAGCTGAACTTCAAGTCAGGGCCACACGCGCCGCTTCTGACTCCGAGCGCCTGCGGCGATTACTCCACCACCTCCAGCCTCACCCCCTGGAGCGCTCCGGACTCCGGCGCCCCCGCCACCCCCGCGGAGCAGTGGACGATCTCCCAGGGGCCGGGGGGCAGCTGCGCCACCGACCCCGCCGGGCTTCCCAACTCCCCGGCCTTTGACGCCGGCACCGTCTCCCCGATCTCAAAGAACTACACCCCCTTCGTCTTGCACCTGCGCCGCCAAGACGGCTCCCAGCGCTTCGGCGCCTTCAACCTCACCCTGCCGCCCGGGCTGACCGGCAAGCTGGCCGGCACCGCGCTTTGCTCTGACGCCGCCCTTACCGCGGCCGCGTCGAAGTCGGGCAAAGACGAGCAGTCAAGCCCCTCCTGCCCGCTGGACTCCCGCGTCGGCTCGGTCTATGCGGCCGCCGGCGCCGGCCCCGACCCCTACCACGTCCCCGGCACCGCCTACCTCTCAGCCCCCTACAAAGGCGCCCCGGTCAGCCTCGCGGTGATCACCCCGGCGGTGGCGGGCCCCTTTGACCTCGGCACGATCGTGATCCGCACCCCCTTGCAGATCGACCCCACCACCGCCCAGATCACCGCCCTCTCCGACCCGATCCCCCAGATCCTCGAGGGCATCCCCACCGACGTGCGCTCGGTCGACGTGGTCATGGACCGCCCCGACTTCACCCTCACCGGCACCTCCTGCGACCCCTCCTCGATCGACGGCCTGCTCACCTCGGCCCTGGGCCAGGGCGCCCCCCTCTCGGTCCGCTACCAGCTCTCCGACTGCCCGCGGCTGGGCTTCAAGCCGAAGATCCGCCTCTCCTTGAAGGGCAAGACAAAGCGCGGCGGGCACCCGGCGCTTACCGTGGTCTTGAAGACCCGCCCCCAAGACGCCAACATCTCAAGCCTCTCGTTGGCGATGCCGCGCTCGGAGTTCCTCGAGAACGCCCACATCCGCACGATCTGCACCCGGCCCGACTTCGCCGCCGACGCCTGCCCCAAGGGCGCCGTCTACGGCAGAGCCACGGTCACCACCCCGCTGCTCGACTACGCCCTCAGCGGCAACGTCTACTTGCGCTCCTCCGACAACCTGCTGCCCGATCTGGTTCCAGACCTGCGCGGCCCCGCCTACCAGCCGATCCGAGTCGAGTCGGCCGGACGCACCGACTCGGTCCGCGGCGGCATCCGCAACACCTTCGACTTCATCCCCGACGCGCCCTTCACCAAGCTCATCACCAAGCTGCCCGGTGGCAACAAGGGCCTGCTCGTCAACAGCCGCGACATCTGCAGACGCGCCTACCGGGCGACGGTCAAATACACCGCCCACAACGGCGATCGCTACGTCGATCACCCGAAGCTGCGGGTGCGCTGCAAGGGCAAGGGTAAGAAGAAGCATCACAAGCGCAGCGGGCATCACCGCGGGAGCCGGCGATGATCGGGGTGGGGGAGAGAGGGGGTTCAGCCGCAGTTGGTTGCTCGTCCCAGCGCCCGGCAGACTTGGTCCATCTTCTCAGGGCCGAGTGCGGTGATGCGTTCGGTCAGAAGCGACTTGCGCACCAGGCTGGTGTTGTCGAGGCTGAGCACGCCATCCTGGGGCATTCCATCCTCGCGGCCAAGCTCGACCTCGGTCGGGATGCCCCAGATCCTGCCGGTGGCCGGCACGACCAGGAGCTTGTTGAGCCTGTCGATCGCCTCGTCACGAGTAAGGATCAGCACAGGCCGCCGTTTCTTCCTGGGCGGCTCGTGCCACCACACTTCGCCGCGTCTCACGAAGCGCTGCGCTGCTCCCAGGAGAAGCCTACGGCGGCCTCCTCTGCATCGAGCATGTCCATGGTGTCCTCGCCGGCGGCGTCAGACCATGCGTCGAGGTCTCCCCACGGATCCGCGTTGCGCTCCCGCAGATCGAGCAGCCGCAACGTCTCGTCGGCCTCGACCTCCGAGAGCTTCGTCACCCGTTCCAGCAACTTCTCCTTCGCGGTCATCGGTCGAATGGTACCGCCCGCCTCCGCACCCACCCACCCCAAGGGAGCCCCCGCATGAAGCCATCCCTGCTCACCGCCTTCATGCCCTCCCCGTCCAAAACCCGCCCCGGTCGGTCCCGGGTCTCTTTCTTCAAAAATCCGCCACTGGGGAGGAGCGATTCTGGAGCAAGGAGTGCCAAGCGAACGAGCGCCGCCGGCAAGCCGTCGCGGAGCGAGCGTCGCAATCTGGTTCTTCCGCGAGCGGGAGCGACGGCGCAGCCATTTGTCGGAAGCGGCGCAAGGACGCAGGGTGGGGGAGTAGCAGCGCTACTCACACACCTGAGGACGCCGCGCCGCGCCGTGTCCGCCGCCGTGGGCTTGGTGCTGATTGCGACAGGAGCGCTCCTCCCCAGCATCGCCAGCGCCGACCTCACCTTCGGCCCCCAGGGCTCCGCCGCCGCCCAGACCTCCAGCCCCCAGGGCGTCGCCGTCGACGACTCCTCCGGCAACGTCTACGTCGCCGACTCCAACAACAACCGCGTCGACGTTTTCGATGCCGCCGGCGCCTTCCTCCGCGCCTTCGGCTGGGACGTCGCCCCCGAGGGCGCTCCCGGCGACACCGCCTCCGACCAGCTCGAGACCTGCACCACCGTTTGCCAGGCCGGCAGCTCCGGCGCCGCCGCCGGCCAGTTCGGCAAACGGGGCACCTTCGGCTTCGAATCGATCGCCGTCGACAACGACTCCGCCAGCCCCTCCTACCACGACGTCTACGTACTCGACTCCGACAACAACCGGGTCGAGCGCTTCACCCCGGCCGGCGCCTTCGTCCTCGCCTTCGGCAAGGGCGTCAACCAGAGCACCGGCGCCGACGTCTGCACCGCCGCTTCGGGCAACGTCTGCACCGCCGGCGTCCAGGGCACCGGCGCCGGCCAGCTCAACAGCTTCGTCAAAGTGGCGGTCGGCAACGGCGGCGCTGTCTACGTCGGCGACCGGATCGAAACGGGGGTGTTCTCGTCTGTCTTCGACACCCGCGTGCAGGCCTTTGACTCCGCCGGCGCCTTCCAGAGCACGATCGTCCTCGACCCTGGCGGCGACTTCGCCGGCGGCGCCATCGCCACCGACGCCGCCGGCAACGTCTACCTCGCCAACGTCTACGGCGTCCGCAAGTACGACGCCTCCGGCGCCTGCATCGCCTTCTGCGCGACCCCGCTGAACGCCCACTCCCCCGGTTTCCCCAGCGACGGCCCAAGCATCCGCGGCCTCGCCGTCGATCGCTCCTCCGGGGAGATCTTCGTCACTTCCGTCATCGGCACCAACGCTTCCAACCGCACTTACGTCGTCGCCTACGACTCCACCGGCGCCCTCCAATCCGTCATCTACGGCGACCTCGCCCGCGGCTTCACCTCCCTCGCCGCCCGCGCCAACCCCAACGGCGTCTTCTACGCGATCGACGTCGGCAACCAGCTGATCGCCGACGTCCCCCTGCCCCCGCCCGGCCCGGTCGTCATCCCCGCCCGCAGCTCGGATGGGTTCAACAAGGCCGACCCGCTCGGCAACACCTCCGCCACCCTCAAAGCTCAGGTCAACCCCGAGGGCAACGCCACCACCTACCACTTCCAATACATAACCGCCGCCGATTACGCCGCCAACGGCAACAGCTTCAGCGGCGCCCATCCCGCCACCTCAACCACCGAGGCGCCGGTCGGCTCCGACTTCGCCCCCTACCTGCTCTCATCGGCAATCGGCTGCGCCGACCCCCAGGTCCCGCCTCAGCCCGAATGCCTCGTCCCCGACACCGCCTACCGCGCCCGCGCCGTCGCCGCCGACGGCGCCCACACCGCCACCGGCGCCGCCTTCACCTTCACCACCCGCCCGCCCCTGGAGCTGGGCGAGTCCTATTCCGGCGACGTCGGCACCGCCACCGCCACCTTGCACGGCGAGCTCAACCCGCTAAACATCCCCGCCACCGGGCGCTTCCAATACGTCGACGACGCCACCTACCAGGCCGACCTCGGCTCCGGCGACGGCTTCCAACACGCCGCCGAAGCCCCCGCCTCAGGCGACCCGCCGCTTGACTTCGGCGATGCCACCGACGCCCTCACCGCCCGCTCCGTCCAAATCAGCGGCCTCGACCCAGACACCGCCTACCGCTTCCGCCTCCAAGGCTCCGACCCCTACGCCACCCTAAACGGCCCGATCGTCGCCTTTCACACCTTTGCCCCGCTCGGCCCCCCGGCAACCGAGTGCCCCAACCAGGCCTTCCGCGCCGGCACTCCCTCAGCCGCCCTGCCCGACTGCCGCGCCTATGAGATGGTCAGCCCGCTCGCCAAGGGGGGCCAGGACATCAGCGCCGCCAATCTCAACAGCTCCGCGGAGGGCTTCTTCACCGAGACCGCCAAGGCGCGCATCGACCAGGCCCGCCCCGACGGCTCCGCCCTCACCTACTCCGCCTTCTCCGCCTTCGCCGATCCCCCCGCCAACACCTACTCCAACCAGTACCTCGCCACCCGCGACCCCGCCGCCGGCTGGCAGAGCGCCAACATCACCCCGCCCGGCGACCCCCCCGCCACCCTCTGGGACTCCGGCCTGCCGCCGGAGTTCGACACCCACTTTCAGGCCTTCAGCGACGATCTTTGCGCCGGCTTCGTCCTTGAGACCTCAGACACCGCGCTGGGCGCCGGCGATCACCCCGGCTACTCCGACCTCTACCGCCGCGACAACTGCGCCGGCGGCGGCGATCCCTACCAACTGCTCAGCCTCGCCGCCCCCTCCAACCAGCCGGTCAACTTCCCCGCCGCCACCGCATTCGGCACCCGCACCCAGGGCTTCTCCGCCGACGCTCAGAGCGCCGTCTTTCGCGCCAACGGGGCGCTCGCGACAAGCGGCGTGGGGGCCTCCACCGCGATCGGCTCCGACGGCAAGCCGATCAATCAGCTCTACCTCGACAACGGCGGCCCCTCGCTGCGCCTGATCAGCGTCATGCCCGGCGGCAGCGCCGCTTCGCAGAACTCCTCGGTCGGTGCGCCGCTGGGCGCGCCCAACCTCCGCAGCAGCGCCATCCTCGCCGGCGCCGTCTCCGCCGATGCCCGCAGCGTCTTTTGGAGCGCGTATTCGCTCACCGCCGCCAGTCAGCCCGTCTCCCCCAAGCTCTACCTGCGCCTCAACGACGATCGCGCCCAGAGCTCTCTCGATGGCTCCGGTCACTGCAGCGCCGCCGATCGCGCCTGCACCCTCGCGGTCTCTGAATCGGTGGACCCCGGCGCCGCCACCTTCTGGGCCGCCGACCCCGACGCGACCACCGCCCTTTTCTCCATCGACTCCGGCCCCCACGCCGGTGAGCTCTATAGCTATGACGTCGCCAAGGGGATCGCCTATGACCCCAACCCCGCGACCCTGATCGGCGGCGGCCTCGTCACCTTGCTCGGCGCCTCCCCCGACGCCAAAAGCGCCTACTTCCTCTCCACCCAAAACCTCGCCGCCGGCGCCGCCGCCGGCCTGCGCAACCTCTACCTCTACCGGGCCGGGGCGCCGCTTCGCTTCATCGCCTCCCTCGCCACCTCGGGTGAGACGATCGACTACCGGGCCGACAGCCCGGCGACCGTCGCCGCCCCCTTCCGCCGCCTCGCCCGGGTCAGCGCCGACGGCTCCCGCCTCGCCTTCGTCGCCAACGGCCCGCTGACCGGCTATGACAGCCGCGACGCCCAAAGCGCCGAGCGCGACGGCGAGGTCTACCTCTATAACGCCGATGCCAACGGCGGCGCCGGTCAGCTTCACTGCGTCTCTTGCAACCCGGCGGGATCGCGACCGGCGGGGCGCGACGTCGTCAATGCGGGTTCCAACCACCTTTGGATCGCCTCCAACATCCCCGGCTGGGAGACCTCGCTGCACCCCTCCCGCGTCCTCTCCGCCGACGGCAACCGCCTCTTTTTCGAGAGCATTGACGCGCTCTTGCCCACCGACACCAACGGCGCCAAAGACGTCTATCAGTGGCAGGCGCCCGACACCGGCGATTGCCATAGCGCCGATCCCAACTACTTCCCCCAAAACGGCGGCTGCCTCAGCCTCATCTCCTCGGGCGTAGACCCCGATGACTCGAAGTTCATCGACGCCTCCGCCGACGGCCAAGACGTCTTCTTCACCAGCCGTCAAAAGCTCTGGGGCGGCGACCTCGACACCCTGATCGACGTCTATGACGCCCGCGTCGGCGGCGGCTTCTCGGTCCCGGTGGCCAACATCCCCTGCGACCTTGGCGCCGGGGCCTGTGAGGGCTCCCCCTCAAGCGCCGTCGATACCCCCGGCGCCGGCTCCGCCGTCTTCTCGGGGCCCGGCAACGGGGGGGCTAACCGCGGCCCCAAGCCCAAGCGCTGCCCCCGCAACAAGGTCAAGCGCCACGGCCGCTGCGTCGCCAAGCCCCACAAGCACAAGTCAAAGCCCCACAAGCACAAGCACAAGCGCCACCACAAGCGCTCCCACCGCCGAGCCCACCACAACCGCGGAGGCAGCCGATGATCGCCCCCCGCCTCGCCGCCATCCCCCAGGGCGCACGCCTCGCCCTCTGCGCGGTCCTCGCCTGCCTCTCACTCGCCTTCGCCGCCCCCGCGGCGCAGGCGTCCTACGGCTTCTCCACCTTCGACGGCGGCGCCTTTGACGCCTC
The DNA here is from genome assembly GCA_963740065.1 of uncultured Solirubrobacterales bacterium. Lineage (GTDB taxonomy): Bacteria > Actinomycetota > Thermoleophilia > Solirubrobacterales > 70-9 > DASVDE01. Next base: position 65,463 of record CAVUCS010000006.1, on the reverse strand, counting down.
GGGCAATCCCGACGCGAGCGCCGGCTCTCACCCCTTCCGCGCCTCCGCCACCGTCGCCTTCAACACGATCCCAAACCCCGACTACAACGGCGACCCCCTCGAGACCCCCCCGATCTTGCCCGATCAGGAGGTCCGCGACGTGGTCACCTCCCTGCCGCCGGGGCTGATCGGCAACCCCACCGCCGCCCCCACCTGCGACATGGCCGACTTCCTCTCCGGCCCCTGCCCGGTCGGCGCCCAGATCGGCCACGCCCTGTTCACCGTCGGCGGCCCCAACCCCCAGATAGCCCCCGACGGCGACACCTTTCCCACCCCCGTCTACAACCTCACCCCCGAGTACGGATCGGCCGCCAAGTTCGCCTTCATCGCGCTCGGCGTCCCCGTCTACCTCAACGGGACCCTCTCAAAGACGCCCCCCTACCACGCGATCCTCGCCTCCACAAACGCCTCCCAGCTCGCCTACATCTTCGCCGTCGACGTCTCGATCTGGGGCGACCCCGCCGACCCCGCCCACGATTCCCAGCGCCAGCCGGTCGGCCCCGCCGGGGTGCCCGAGGCGCCCTTCCTGTCTTTGCCCACCTCCTGTCAGGGCCCGATCACCACTTCGGCCACCACCACCGCCTGGCAGGGCGGCGCCGACGCGGCCTCCTTCCTCTCCCACGACCTCGCCGGGGACCCGCTGGCGATCACCGGCTGCGATCAGCTTCATTTCGAGCCCACCCTCACCGCCCACCCGAGCACCGACGTCGCCGATGCCCCCTCCGGCCTCGCCGTCGACCTCGCCGTCCCCCAAGACCAAGACCCCGCCCACAACGCCACCGCGCACCTGCGCGACACCGTCGTCACCTTGCCGGCGGGGATGGCGATCAACCCCGCCTCGGCCAACGGCCTTGACGCCTGCACGCCGGCTCAGATCGGGCTCCTCTCCGCGCCCGGGGAGGCGCCCGACTTCAACGGCGACCCCGTCACCTGCCCCAACGCCTCCAAGCTCGCCACGGTGGAGGTCGACACCCCCCTGCTCGATCACCCCGTCCCCGGCACCGCCTACATCGCCGCCCCCCACCAAAACCCCTTCAACTCCCTCCTAGCCCTCTACATAGTCCTCGACGATCCGGCCACCGCCACCCTGGCCAAGCTCGCCGGCGAGGTTCACCCCGACCCCGACACCGGGCAACTAACCACCACCTTCAAAGACGCCCCTCAGGTCCCCTTCGATCACTTCAAGCTGAACTTCAAGTCAGGGCCACACGCGCCGCTTCTGACTCCGAGCGCCTGCGGCGATTACTCCACCACCTCCAGCCTCACCCCCTGGAGCGCTCCGGACTCCGGCGCCCCCGCCACCCCCGCGGAGCAGTGGACGATCTCCCAGGGGCCGGGGGGCAGCTGCGCCACCGACCCCGCCGGGCTTCCCAACTCCCCGGCCTTTGACGCCGGCACCGTCTCCCCGATCTCAAAGAACTACACCCCCTTCGTCTTGCACCTGCGCCGCCAAGACGGCTCCCAGCGCTTCGGCGCCTTCAACCTCACCCTGCCGCCCGGGCTGACCGGCAAGCTGGCCGGCACCGCGCTTTGCTCTGACGCCGCCCTTACCGCGGCCGCGTCGAAGTCGGGCAAAGACGAGCAGTCAAGCCCCTCCTGCCCGCTGGACTCCCGCGTCGGCTCGGTCTATGCAGCCGCCGGCGCCGGCCCCGACCCCTACCACGTCCCCGGCACCGCCTACCTCTCAGCCCCCTACAAAGGCGCCCCGGTCAGCCTCGCGGTGATCACCCCGGCGGTGGCGGGCCCCTTTGACCTCGGCACGATCGTGATCCGCACCCCCTTGCAGATCGACCCCACCACCGCCCAGATCACCGCCCTCTCCGACCCGATCCCCCAGATCCTCGAGGGCATCCCCACCGACGTGCGCTCGGTCGACGTGGTCATGGACCGCCCCGACTTCACCCTCACCGGCACCTCCTGCGACCCCTCCTCGATCGACGGCCTGCTCACCTCGGCCCTGGGCCAGGGCGCCCCCCTCTCGGTCCGCTACCAGCTCTCCGACTGCGGCCGGTTGCCCTTCAAGCCGAAGATCCGCCTCTCCTTGAAGGGCAAGACAAAGCGCGGCGGGCACCCGGCGCTGACCGTGGTCTTGAAGACCCGCCCCCAAGACGCCAACATCTCAAGCCTCTCGCTGGCGATGCCGCGCTCGGAGTTCCTCGAGAACGCCCACATCCGCACGATCTGCACCCGGCCCGACTTCGCCGCCGACGCCTGCCCCAAGGGCGCCGTCTACGGCAGAGCCACGGTCACCACCCCGCTGCTCGACTACGCCCTCAGCGGCAACGTCTACCTGCGCTCCTCCGACAACCTGCTGCCCGACCTGGTTCCAGACCTGCGCGGCCCCGCCTACCAGCCGATCCGAGTCGAGTCGGCCGGACGCACCGACTCGGTCCGCGGCGGCATCCGCAACACCTTCGACTTCATCCCCGACGCGCCCTTCACCAAGCTCATCACCAAGCTGCCCGGTGGCAACAAGGGCCTGCTCGTCAACAGCCGCGACATCTGCAGACGCGCCTACCGGGCGACGGTCAAATACACCGCCCACAACGGCGATCGCTACGTCGATCACCCGAAGCTGCGGGTGCGCTGCAAGGGCAAGGGTAAGAAGAAGCATCACAAGCGCAGCGGGCATCACCGCGGGAGCCGGCGATGATCGGGGTGGGGGAGAGAGGGGGTTCAGCCGCAGTTGGTTGCTCGTCCCAGCGCCCGGCAGACTTGGTCCATCTTCGCCGCTCCGAGCTTCGTGATCGGTTCGACCAACAGGGCTTTGGGCACGGTGCGCAGGTTGTCGAGGCTAATTGCACACTCCATAGGCATCCCGTCCTCGCGCCCCAGCTGAACTTCGCTCTCGAGCCCGCGCACCGTTCGCGTCACCAACGCGACGACGATGTTTCGCAAGCCTCCGATCGCCTCATCTCGAGTCAAGACGCACACCGGCCTGCGCCCCTCTTCCGCCAACTCCAGCCAGCAGACCTCGCCCCTGACTACCAAGGCTCTTCGCGAATCGCCTCGCGGGCGTTGTTCTCGGCCCAGCGGTCTTCTCGGGTGTCGAGTTCCTCGGCGGGCAGCTTCGATTCCTCCTCGAAGAAACCGGCCAACTCGATCTGGGCCTCGATCACTCGCAATGCCGCCTCAGCCTGCACCTCGCTTAGGCGTGGCGCACGCTCCAGCAGCTTCTCCTTCGCGGTCACAGACCCGATTCTACCGCGACTCTTCGGGTCCAATCCTCTCTCCAGGGCTTTTGCATGAGTGCGCGTCGCATCGATACTCACCTCTTCCCCTTTCCCCTTCGGCTGAGGAGGAGCGATTCTGGAGCAAGGAGTGCTGAGCCGGCGAGCGCCGAGCCAAGCGACGCGCGGACGCAGGGTGAGGGAGTAGCGGCGCTACTCACGAACCCGAGGACAACGCGGCGCGCCAGGCTCGCCGCCGCCGGCTTGGCGCTGATTGCGACAGGAGCGCTCCTCCTCAGCCCCCACGCGCAAGCGGCAGCCCCCGACCCCCTCTACGCCTTCTCTCCCCAGCCGCCACCGCCGCCCTCTTCGCCCGCGCCGCCCCCCAACGGCTACCTCAACGGCCCCTGCGGGCTCGCCGTCGACGCCGCCGGCAACTTCTACGTCGCCGACCACTACCACCGCGCGATCGACGTCTTCTCCCCCGCCGCCGCCGGCTATCAGGGCCAGCCTCTCTCCGCCGCCGGCTCCGGCAATCACCAGGGACTCCTCGACGACCCCTGCGGGCTGGCGCTCGGCTCAACCGGAACCCTTTACGTCAACAACTACCACCGCGACGTGGTCAGGTTCCCATCCCCGCCGGCCCTCGGAACCGGCGCGGTTCTTTCCGGCTCCGAGGGCGCGACCGGAGTCGCCGTCGACCCCATCGGCGGCGGCGTCTACGTCGACGCCCGCACCCACGTCGCCGTCTATGACTCCTCCGGCGCCCCCGCCGGCCAGATCGGCCTCGGCAGCCTCGAAGACGGCTACGGCGTCGCGGTCTCCGCCTTCCCGGGCATTCCCGCCACGCCCGACGCCCCGGCGGTGCCCGCCACCCTGGGCTACCTCTACGTCCCCGACGCCGCCGACAACACGGTCAAGGTCTATGACCCGGCGACCGACACCGCCAACCCGGTGGCGACGATCGACGGCGCCGACACCCTGAACGGGCACTTCGTCTCCCTGCGCGACGCCGCCGTCGCCGTCGACCGGGTCAGCGGCGAGGTCTACGTCGTCGACGACCTCCAGCCCGCCCGCGCCGAGAGCCCGCGGGCGATCGTCTACGTCTTCGACTCCTCCGGCGACTACGAGGGCCACCTCAAATACGAGGTCGTCGACGGCGCCCCCAGCGGCCTCGCGGTCGACAACGCCCCCACCGCGATCTCCACTCGCCGCCGCGTCTACGTCAGCTCCGGCAACACCCACCACGGCGGCGTCTACGCCTACCCGCCCGACGCCGCCACGCAGAGCGAGCCGCTCATCCCGAGCGTGCCCCCGGCGCCGCTCGGCGGCGGCGCGCTCTTTCCCACCGTGCCGATCGGCGCCGCCGCCCCTCCGCCCTCGGGGATCCCCTGCGACGGCGACGCCTGCCAGGTGCTGCCGCCCGAGCCGGTCGACCCGACCCTGACCACCCTGCTCCAGGGTCTCGGCAACCCGAAGGTGCGCTATCGCCGCTACCGGCACCGCGCCGTGCGCCACCGCAAGCATCGCAAGCACGGCAAGCGCCGCCACGGCCATGGCCGGCTCGCCACCGCCTCAACCGCGGTCGGGAGCCTGGGTCTGACTCCCTCCCCAAGCACTCCGCCCGTGCCGAGCGCCTCAATCGGCAACGGCTCGGCGGGCACTTCCGGCCCAAGTGCCGCCGATCTCCTTCTGCCCGGCGCCGCCGGCTTCGACGCCGCCGCCTACGCCGACGGCGGCGCGGCGGCGACCCAGGCCGGCTCCCACCCCTACTCGGTCGAGCTCGGGGTCGGCCTCGACCAGGGTGGGGGGAGGCCGACCTGCGCGATCTCGGCATCGAGCTACCGCCCGGGCTGCTTCTCAACCCGGCGAACTCGAGCGGCACCCTCTGCTCCGCCGCCGCCTTCGCGACACCGCGCTCCTCGCCCTTCGAGTCAAGTCAGTCGGGGGAGAGCTGCCCCGATCGCTCCCAGGTCGGCACCGTCGAGGTCACCGCCGGCGCGGGGACGCGGCGCTTCGGCCTCTTCAATCTCGACCCCGCCGCCGGCACCGCGGCGCGCTTCGGCGCCGCCCCCTTCGGCCGGCCGCTCCTCTTCGACGTCGCCATCCGCTCCGACTCCGCCGGCACCTACTTCACCCTCCAGGCGAGCGACGTTCCCCAGGCCCTCCAGCTCCGCGACCTCCAGCTCGACTTCTGGGGAGCGCCCTGGGACGCCTCCCACAACACCGAGCGCGGCAACTGTCTCAACGAGATCGAGCCCGGCTTTCCCTGGTGCAAAGCCTCGATCGGGGAGCCGCTCAGTGCCAAGCCGCTCGCCTTTCTCACCATGCCCACCGAGTGCGCGGCTTCGCTGTCCTTCGCCGCGACGGCGGCCTCCTGGCAGGAGGCCGGGGCGCAGAGCGCGACGGCGCTGAACCGCGACTCCGGCGGCGCCGCGGCGCCGATCGCCGGTTGCGCCACGCTCGGCTTCAACCCCGGGGCGCAGGGCTTCCTCTCGGTCAAGAAGGCCTCTTCCTCCAGCGGTTACGTCTTCAGCCTCACAAACGACGACCCCGGCCTCACCAACCCGCGTGTCCGCATCCGCTCGCTCACCCGCGAGGCCGTCGTGCAGCTGCCCAGTGGGGTGACCCTCAATCCTTCCCTCGGCGCCGGCCTCGGCGTCTGTGCCCCGGCCCAGCTCGCTGCGGAGACGGCCTTCAACCCTCAGGGAGCCGGCTGCCCCAATGCGTCGAAGATCGGCGTCTTCAGCGTCCGCGTCCCCTTCTACGACGGCCTGCTCAAGGGCGGCATCTACCTCGCCCAGCCCGACGACCCCGGCGGCGCGCCGGGTGCCGAAAACCCCTTCGACTCGCTGATCGCCTTCTACCTGGTCGCCAAGTCGGCCGACCGCGGCATCCTGATCAAGGCCCCCGGCAAGCTCGTCCCCGACCCGCTCAACGGCACCCTCACCGCGACCTTCGACGACTTGCCCCAGATCCCCTACACCGATCTCGAGGTCAATTTCCGCAGCGGCCAGCGGGCGCCGTTGATTAGCCCGCCGAGCTGCGGGGCAGCCACGACCAAGATCACCCTCACCCCCTGGGCACAGGGCGCCTCCACGCTCACCCCCAGCACCGACTCGCCGATCGAGACCGGGATCGACGGCGGCCCCTGCCCCGACGGCTCGACCCCACCCTTTGCCCCCGGCGCGATCGCCGGCGGGGTAAACGCAAACGTGGGCTCCTACACCCCCTATTTCATCCATCTCTCCCGCCGCGACGCCGAGCAGGAGATCACCTCCTACTCCTTGGTGCTGCCGAAGGGAATCACCGGCAAAATCGCCGGAATCCCCTTCTGTCCGGACGCCGCGATCGAGGCGGCGCGCCACCGCCGGGGCGCCGATGAGACCGCCAACCCGTCGTGTCCACAGGCGAGCCAGGTCGGGCGCACCGATACCGGCTACGGGGTCGGCCCGGCGCTGACCTACGCCCCGGGGCGGATATACCTCGCCGGCCCCTACCACGGCGCGCCGCTCTCCCTGGTCACGGTCAACGCGGCCACCGTCGGCCCCTTCGACCTCGGCACGATCGTGATCCGCTCGGCCTTCGACATCGACGAGCGCACCGCCCAGCTTCAGATCGACTCCGCGGCCTCAGACCCAATCCCCCACATCATCGACGGGGTGCCGCTGCACCTGCGCGACGTTCGCATATATATGGACCGCTTCCAGTTCACCCACAACCCGTCGAGTTGCGAGGCCTCGCAGCTGACCTCGACCCTGACCGGCTCGGGGGCGGCGTTCTCCAACCCCGCCGACGACTCCACCGCCACGGTCGGCAAGCACTTCCAGCTGCTCAACTGCCTCACCCTGGGCTTCAGACCGAGACTGGGGCTGCGCCTGCGCGGCACTGCGCGTCGCGGCGGCTATCCCTCGCTGAGGGCGAGCTTCGTCTCCCGTGGGGCTGTGGACTCAAACCTGAAGCGGATCGAGGTCGAGATGCCCAAGTCCCTCTTCCTCGCCCAAAACCACATTCGCACCGTCTGCACCCGTCCGCAGTTCGCCGCCGGCCGCTGTCCGGCGGGCTCTGTCTATGGCCGCGCCGTCGCCCGCACCCTGCTCTTCGACGAGCCGCTGCGCGGCAACGTCTACCTGCGTTCTTCGGAGAACAAACTGCCGGACCTCGTCGCCGACCTGCGCTCGGGCGCGATTCGCATCATCGTCGAGGGGCGGATCGGCCCCGGCAAACACGGTGGCATCGACACCTTCTTCGACAACCTGCCCGACGCCCCGATCGACAGCTTCACGATGACCCTGCGCGGGGGGCGACACGGCTTGCTGCAGAACTCCTCCAACATCTGCAAGAACCCACCGCTGGCCACGATCAGCTCCCTCGGCCAGAACAACATCGGCGCCCGCTTCTCTTCGGAGCTGCGCGGGCAGTGCAAGAAGAAGAAGAAGAAGCACAGGAAGGCCAAGCGAGGAGGGCACAGACGATGAGGCGCTTGTTCGTGATGCTGACCTTGGCGGCTCTGCTCGGCGGCACAGCCGTCGCCGGGGCGGAGATCGCCCAGAAGGGCAACCTGCGCGTCAGCGTCAACGGCAAGCTGGCGCCGAAGAAGCTGCCGCGCGTGGGCACGGCCCCGATCGCGGTCTCGGTCGGGGGGAGAATCTCCACCACCGACGCGACTCTGCCCCCGCAGCTGAAGACCCTGCGGATCGAGCTCAACCGCAACGGCCACCTCGACTTCAACGGCCTTCCCACCTGCCGCTACTCAAAGATCCAGCCCGGCTCCTCCTCGCGCGCCCTGCGCCAGTGCCGCTCGGCGCTGGTTGGGAAGGGCAGCTTCGGGGCAAACATCACCCTGGCGGGCCAGGTGCCCTACCCGACCCAGGGCAAGCTCTTGGTCTTCAACGGCACTATCGGCTGCTCCAACGCCTCCGGGCGCCTGTGGCCAAGCAGGTCAAGGACGCAGGGAGGCCGCCAAGGGGAGCGCACTCCGGTGCGTGACCCGCGGGCGGCAGACCGAGGACGCCGAGATGCGCCGTGCCACAGGCGCCCGGTCCTCTACGGCCACATCTACTCGCCCAAGCCCTTCGCCACCTCGTTCGTGATCGTCTTCAAGGTGCAAAGACTGCACAAGGGCGCTTACGGCACCGCGCTCAACGCGCCGCTTCCGGCGGCGATGGACGCCTGGGGGCGGCTGACCGGCTTGCAGATGACCCTCTCGCGCAAGTTCCGCGTCAAAGGCAGACGCCACAGCTTCATCTCCTCCGGCTGCCCGGCGCCCAGAGGCTTCCCCGGCGCGGTCTTCCCGCTGGCCCGCACATCGTTTGCCTTCGCGGGCGGTAGAAAACTCACCTCGACCCTCTCGGGCAACTGCAAGGTGCGAGGGTAAGGTCCCCATGAGCCGAATGCGGATTCCAGCGGCCCTTGTCGCTCTCCTTCTCGCCCTTGCACTAGCCGCTTGTGGTGGTGACGATGGAGCCACCACCGACCCCACGACCGAGACCGCCGCCCGCGAGGGCACAACCACATCGACCGCCGCTGAGCGGCAACCGCGGAAGGAGCAGGGCGGGAATCCGTCGGGTGGAGAGCAGGAGCGAAATCGTGGTGGCGCGGACGGTGGTGGCTCAGCCGGAGCCGCGGTCGACAAGACGCTCTCGCGGACGCCGCCGATCCGAAGCGGCGCGCGGGAGGGCCAGAAGGCCGCCGCGCCCGGCGTGCCCACCAGCAAGGGCGGCGACAACAGCGTCCAGACCTACGGCGTTGAGGCGAGCGGAGCATCCCGAAGGCGGGCCGCCGCCGTTCTTCAGACCTACCTCGACGCCCGCGCTGCCGGGCGCTGGGCGAAGGCCTGTTTCTACCTTGCCGCGCCGATGCGCGCTCAGCTGCGGCAGTTCGTGAAGGATGCCGCCGGCTGCGTCGATGCGATCGAGGCGCTAACCGCCGGCGTTCCCAAGGCGGCCCTGCGCCAGAACACCAGGATCGATGAGGTGCTCAGCTTCCGCGTCAAGGGCGCAAGTGCCTTCCTCCTCTTCAACGGCCCGCCAAAGACCACCCTCTACGAGGCTCCGCTGGCGCGCGAGAGCGGCGAGTGGAGAGTCGCCGCTCTCGCTCCCAGCGCCCTGCCGCACTGAGAAGAGACTGCCGGCGATGAAGGAGACGACCACCGCGAGGACCGGCCGAGGCGTCGAATTGCTGATGTCGCTTGGCATCTCACTCTGACCACAATCAGATAAGTAACTTTGAGCATTATCCCAAGAGGTGTGCGTTGGCGTGCTCGAATAACACTATATCTTCATTAATCTCACCTTAAGTACCCCAATAAACCACTTGACACACGTTGGTCCGAGCGGCAAGTGTTACTCCACTACATAAAGAGGCGCCGGGGCCCCAACAAGGCACGCTGAGAACCCCGACGCCATGAGCCGATGGCTTGCGCCCCGGCGTTGCAAAGCTTACTCAAACACTATGCAGTATTCAACTTTTTGAGGAAGCGCACCGGGTACGCCTGCTCATTCGGGTAAGGAGCGGGTCGCAAGTGGCGCAGACGCCACTACAACCATCGCAAGGGACGCAGCAAGGGTTCTCCCCTCATCGTCCAGGCGAGCAAGCCGCGCGGCGCGCCCTCATTGAGCGTTTGGGGGAGCGTAGCGCTGAACTCGAGCGGGCCATTCTCACCCGCATTCACGCGATATCCGACTCGCTTGAGGTCGTCGACCCCGGTTACGACGAGGGCTTGAGAAGGGCTGTGTCCGCCGGTATCGAATACGGCCTGTCCGGCATCGAGCGCGGCACATGGCGCCGGCACCCGATCCCGGTCGCTGTCATTTCACAGGCGCGTCTCGCCGCTCGTGTCGGCGTGAAGCTCGACACGGTGTTGCGGCGCTACGTAGCCGGTTATTCGCTGCTCGGCGATCAATTGATCGAAGAGGCGGACGGTTTGATTGAGGGTGCCGCCTTGAAGTGGACATTGCAAACCCAGGTGGCACTGTTCGACCGGCTTTTGACAACGGTGGCGGACGAATACGCCAGTGAGCTGGCGCTTGGAAGGACGAGCGGCCGGCGACGAACCGAGCTTGTCCAGAAGCTGCTCGCCGGCGAGCTTCTGGACCCTTCCGACTTGGCCTATGACCTCACCGGCTCCCACACTGCACTAGTCGCGGTCGGCAAGGGCGCGGCCGAGGTGATCCGCGAGGTAGCCCTCCGGCTCGACCGCCGTCTTCTCCTGGTCGAGAGCGCGACAGGCGCTGTTTGGGCATGGCTGGGCGGCCGCCGCTCACTCGAATCCTTTGAGTTGAGCGGTGAATTTGAATCGTACCGGTCCGATCGGGTCGCCTTGGCCCTGGGAGAACCTGGTGAAGATGTCGACGGATGGCGTTTGACTCATAACCAAGCGAAGGCCGCCTTGTTCATCGCCCTCCGTAGCCCAGCTCCCGTCCGCTATGCGGACGTCGCACTCCTCGCCGGCGTTGTTCAGAACGAGCTCTTGGCCCGGTCGCTGCGCAGGATCTATTTGGAACCGCTCGCTCGGCAGCGCGACGGTGGTCATCGCCTGCGGCAGACTCTGCGCGCCTACCTGGGCAGCGGCGGCAATGTTTCCTCGGCGGCCGCCCGGCTCGGCGTCAAACGCCACACCGTGACCAATCGGTTGCGGATGATCGAGGAATTGATAGGCCGATCCGTCGAGGGCAACTCCGCCGAGATCGACGTCGCGTTGAGACTCGACGAGCTGAGCGGCCGTTCTAAAGCATGATTGTGCGAACTGGGCCGTTGACTGCTGACCGATCTGGCCAAGATGGCCGTTCGCTCATCGGGCAGCCGGGCGAGCATATGCCTCAATCGGGTGGGAGGCACTTTTGCTTCGCGCAACTTCACACAAGGAGACGATGAAATGAAATTAAGGCTGAGGGTAGGCATGATCGCGACCACCGCGCTTGTCCTGTTGGGACTCTCCGTCGGCGCCGCCGGGGCGGCCGCCTCGTATTTCGAGGTAGCAAACGGGCCCAACGCTCTTATTGGTGAGCAATCCGGAGCAGCTGTCTTGACCACCAACCCCCACGAAGAAGCGTCGTCTAATTTTGGATGCGAGGTCGATCCGCTCACGGCCTATGTCTTTGATAACTACGCTCCGGCGACGCTTCGTCCCGCGGCGCCGAACATGGGTTGTACCGCGGTCGGCAACAGTATCCCTGTGGACATGAATGGGTGCTCCTTTGTCTTCTGGGTGGGTCAGGAGACCGCGCAAGGCACCTACGAGGGCAATGTCTCGGTCGACGATGCCTACTTCAATTCATGCGGCAGCGACGGGATTAGATTCTATCGCTACGGAGCCGGCGGCTGCTGGTTCGGAATCAGTCCTGTTCAGGGTCAGCAAGGTGTTGTCTTCAGAGAGGTGCCCGGTGATCCCGACACGCTTGAGGTCTCCATGGATCAGGACTTCACGGTCAGATACCACCAGGGGGTTCTCTGCAACATCCCGGAGGTGAACTTTAGGGCTACCTGGGACGTTTCCAGCTACAGCGTCGACTCTGGAGCCGGCGGGGATCTGGGGATCTATGGAACCGAGGATGAGTGGAGCCCGCCCTCTTCGACGGGGCACGTTACGCATTTCGAGACGTACCCATACATCTCCACCGTTAACGGATCGCAGGGCGACGAGGCGCTCACCCTGACCAGCACGAATACCTCGATCGAGTGTGGAAACGTTTCGCTTTCGCGGGTGTCTTACACACCGTCAACCTCACTGGTCCTCCCGGCGAGCTACGACGGTTGCACGGCCGATGTCGGCACACTCCACCTCCCGGCGACCATCGACATGGGAAACTGTAGATACGTATTCAACGTCAATAACAGCGCTGCACCCTATGCCGGTACCATGGATCTCCAGTGCGCCGCAGGTGCTGAGGGGCACATAGAGGTTGACGTTCTGAACAGACCAGGCACGCTCGCGATATGTACCTACGAAATCGCGCCGCAGTCAGGCTTTGATGTCGGGTACGCCAACGCCGGCTCCGGAGACAGCGCGACGGTTGACCTCTCCCTTGACGCTCAGGGTCTGAGATGGACCAAGACGAAAGGGCTTCTCTGCACGGGGAATACGTCTGTCAACTACACGGGAGACATCACCCTCGAAGCCATGGACGACACCGAACAACAGGTGGGCATAAGCGTCAAGTAGGGTCGCGCGGGCTCAGTCCAAGGTCGCGCTGCATCGTCGTGAGAAGCCACCCGACCGGTTTCGGTCGGGTGGCTTCGCCGTTCGCGCCCCGCTCTTTGGGCCCAGACAGGAGGGGTCGTTCGCCCCGCTTGAACCGGCGCCTGCGAATCGCGATCGTCGTCTTGGCGGCCTCTCGCGAGGCCAGACCTTCTACGACGCCCGAGCCGCCGGGGACTGGGCAAAAGACTGCTCCTACCTCGCCGCCAGAGTCAAGGCCGAGTTCGCCGGATGCGTCAGAGGCAAGCGCGGCAATACCGCCTGCGCTGAGTCGATGAGAGGCCTGGCGGCCCAGATTCCCGCAAGCGCCTTCGACAAAGAGGCCCGCATCGACTACGGCTTCGCCGATGAGGACGGGACATGGAAGGTTGTCTCCGTCGGCCCGACCGTGATCTACTGACGCTGGCGAATACTCTTCGCTCACGATGAACGACTCCCCGCAAACAGAGCCGCGCCCCGGGCGTCATCCACTGCAGATACTGCTGATCGTACTCGTCGTTCTTCTGGCGGTCGCGGTCGCCTGGGCGCTGATCGGGGGAGGGAGCGACGATGGCGGCGCCGAAGGAGAGGCGGGCGAGGCCCGCATCGTCAGCGCCGCCGAGCTGAGCGACATCGCTTCGTCCTCCGATGCCCCGATCTACTGGGCGGGGGAGCGCCCCGGCGCCGAGCTTGAATACGACGAGGGCGCCGGCGCGCGCGTCTACGTGCGCTACCTGACCGGCGATGCCGAGGCGGGCGATCCGGCCCCCGCCTACCTCACCATCGCCACCTATCCGCTCGCCGACCCGGTCGAGGCCCTGCGCGCCAACGCCAAACGCACGAACACCAGAGTGCAGACGGCCAAAGGCGGCGCCGTCGTCTGGGTCAACCCCGACCGCCCCCAGAGCGTCTACCTGGCCGAGTCAGGCGCCGAGTACCAGGTCGAGGTCTACGACCCGCTACCCCGCCGCGCCCTCCAAGTCGCCCTCTCCGGCGATGTTGTCCCAGTCGGATGAACAGGCGCAGGCTTCCTAAGCCGCAGTCATTTCACTAAACGTCTTATGGGTAGCTAACATAAAGAGGTTCGTGTAATGATTGAAGCTTTGGAAAAGAATCCGTATCGCCCCGGTGTCGGCGTGCGGCCGCTCTATTTGGCCGGCCGTGATCGATCACTCGACCGCTTCTCCGCGATGCTGCGGGCGGCCCCTGAGTTGCAGGCGAGTATGCGCGTGACCGGTCTGAGGGGACTGGGCAAGACGGTGTTGCTTGGCACTTTCGCCGAGCGCGCAGAGCAGGCGAACTGGGAACCGGCGGAATTCGAGCTCCAGCCCGGGCACAACACCGACCAGGCGCTTCGCGAGGCGCTTGGAGGAGTCCTCGAGCGAGCTCGTGGCCGACTTTCGCGCCTGGAGCGTCTGCGCGCCGCCACCGGCAAGGCGCTGCGCGCGGGTGAGCTCTCGCTCACCTGGGAAGAGGTGTCGCTCTCGATTGCCCCCGGCTCCGAGCGAGAGCAGGACTTGGCGAAGGAGATCTTCGAGACGGTCGAGTTGGCGGTGCGAAGGGGCCGCGACGGGCTCGTCCTGCTGCTTGACGAGGCGCAGCTGATCCGCGACGCTTCCCAGCGCGATCGCCACGGCGAGCACCCTCTCTCGTTGCTGATCGCCCCGATCGTCGCGCTGCAACGCCAGGAGGTGCCGCTTGCCGTCGTTCTCTGTGGGCTGCCCACGCTGGCGGCAAACCTCCAGAAGGCCCGCTCCTACAGCGAACGCCTCTTTCGGGGAGAGAAAGTCGATTCGCTTCCCGACGAGGAGGCGCTCGAGGCGTTCACCAGGCCGCTTGAGCAAACCTCTCGCAGCGCCGACCCCGTCGTCGCTGACGAAGTGATCGATGAGGTCGAGGGCTATCCCTATTTCATCCAGCTGTGGGGATCGGAGCTGTGGGACGCGGCCGATCTCGCGGGGGTTGATCGCTTTACCCCGGAATTGCTGACGGAGGCGCGTTCGCAGATCTACGAGCGACTCGACCAGGACTTCTATGAGCCGCGGATCTCCATTCTGACTCCCGCTGAGCAAGAGGTTCTACTGACGTCCGCCGCCTGTCCCTATCCGCCGCTTCTCGCCTCCGATCTCGGCAAGGTCTCCGAAAAGACGCCCGGCAATGTCAATGTGCTGTTGGGGCGACTGGTGGAGGCGGGGGTCCTCTACCGGATCCGCAAAGGCGAATACGAGTACACCGCACCGAAGTTCCGCGACTTCCTCCAGCGGCGCGTCGAGGTTCCCTACTGATTCCAATGCTGCTCGCCTGGCTCGCCTTCCCACTGGCCCTCGGGGCAATCTGCGCCGGTCTGGGCCTACTGCTCGACGCGCTCAGCGGGCGGAGGCTGCCCGGCGCGCTGGTCGCGCCCGCCGGCTTCGCCGCGCTCATAGTCGTCGCTCAGGCGATGACGCTGGTCGAGGCCACCGCGCCCTACGCCGCCTCATTGGCGATCGTCGCGGCCGGCGTCGGCCTCATCGCCTCGCTGCCCTGGCGCTTCGGCCGTCCCAACCCCTGGCCGATTGCCGCCGCCCTTGCCGCCTTCGCCCTCTTCGCCGCGTCGGTCCTCCTCTCCGGCCATCCCACCTTCGCCTCCTATGGCTCCCTCTCCGACACCCCGACCTGGCTGGCGCTCGCCGAGCGGGTTATGGAGCACGGCCGCGACCTCGGTGGACTCGACCCGTCCACATATAAGGCGAACCTCGAGGCGACCCTGGGCAGCGGCGATCCGACCGGCGCCGTCTTGCCCCTGGCCGCCGCCCACCGCCTCCTCGGCGGCGAGGCGGCCTGGAGCTTTCAGCCCTACCTGGCCACCCTGGGCGCGCTCCTCACCCTCAGCGCTTGGCAGATCGCGCGCGCTGTCGACTTTTGGGGTGCTCCAGCCGCCACAAAGTCGACAGCGGTCGAAGAACCGTCGCTTCAACCGCCGCCTTCCTCGCGCGCGGCGCTCGCCTTCCTCGCCGCCGTCCCGGCGCTGATCTTCGGCTACGCGGAGTGGGGAGGGGTGCAGGAGCTGGCCGCGGTGACGCTGATCGCCCTGGGAGCGGCCCTGGCCCTCCTTCGCCACCACGGTGAAACGCATACACCAGGAAATAGCCGGCGTATGCGTTTCACCATACGGTTGCCGCTCGCGATTGCCGTCTTGGCGCTGCTATCGGTGCTCGCGCCTTGGCCACCCTCCTTCCCGCTCGAGGGAGGTGTCTGGCTCTCCACCGCCGCACTCGCCGCGTTGATCGCTGCCACCCTTGCTCTCGGCGTCTGGATCGCCAAGACACAGCCCCCCTCCATGCTCCGCCTCTTTGCCGTCGCGTTGCTCGCCTGCGCCGTGATCGCTTCCACCGGCGCCTCCCTGGCCCCATATAAAGGGCTTACCGAGTTACGCCAGATCAACGCCTCCTACGCGAAGCAGGGACCCGCCCTCGTCTTCGAACACAACCCCTACGGCTCCCACTACTTCCTGCGCGACGTGCCACCCGATGACGCCACCGATCCGGCGGGTGAGGCAGTCGCCCTCAGCCCCTCCGCCAGAGGCAGAGAGCCGCTTGAGGCCGACGAAGTCGACTACAGATCCCTGCTCTCCTATCCGCTCATAGTCATCCCTCGTTCCTCCGAGCAGAGTCGCCCGCCCCTCCCTTACAGACGCGTCTGGCTGGGGGAGGATTACGAGGTCTGGAAGCTACCCTCGACCGCCGGCTTCCGCCTCCTCTTCCACATGCCGATCGGCAGCCCGGGTGACGCCGCGGCACTCCCCAACTGCTCGGAGACGGTCGGCCTCGGCCTGCTCGGGCTCGCCAACCAGCTCGGCGCCGCGCCCCAGGACATCTCCCTGATCGCCGCCGCGCCCCGCCGCGGGGACCGCCTCGGCCCCACCGTCGCCGTCCCCGTCGACAGAGCGAGCGACCTATGCGGCCGCCGCTGGGACTGGATAGAGGCGATCGCTCCGGCGGGGTGAGGCATACCACCCCGACAACTCGACTCCCCTGCCGGGCGCCCACGAGTATCAGGTCGGGGTCTACGATCCGCCGCCCAGACGGGCACTCTCAGTCGCCCACTCGGGGAAGGTTCAAAGCGTGAAATAGAACCGCTGCGCGCACGGGGGCTAACCCCCCAGTCTGGCGATGCGATCCGAGGGGATCAGGGTCTCCCACTCCTCGGGCTCCACGCCCACCGGCGGAGATCCCTCTATGTGCGTCTCGGGCCCGATTCGTTGCGGCCCGGATTCCGTCTTGCCGGTGCGACCGCGCAGGAAGCCCTCCGGCTCGATGTGATCGAGGGTGGAAGCGGCGGCATTCAGTTCAGGGGCGATGGCGATCAGATGCTCGCCCATCGTGGTGCCGAGCCGGTTGATCGCAGCGATCATCCTCACACGCGCTTCCGGACGGGCCCGCAGGCGCTTCAGTCCCGCATCCTCGATGCTCGTCGAGGCCAGCACCATCACCCCCGCTGGCATCGACGCTCTGGCCGAGCCGACAGATTCCGAGGAATCGGTGACAATAAAAGGAACGGCGATCATCGACCCCCAGCGCGCCGATCTCAGCCCTTGGCCGCGCGCTTCGACGACGGTCCCGTTGCAGAGGGCCTCAACCACGAGATAGCTGCTCGGAAGGACGCTGCGCGCGACCTGGAGCGTCGCAGGGTTGTAGAGCTTGCGATCGGACTGCGCGACCATGGTCAGCAGCCGCTCCACGGGTGCGTGCATCCAGAGGTGGAGGGCAAGCTGTTCCTCTTCCGATTGGAACGCCGGGACCTCTTTGAACCTCTCGTCGATCGCATCGACCCCCACGCTGAGCACCTTGCGCAAACGCTTTTGCAGTCTTTTGAACTCCCGCTCCCGCCCCCTCGCCGGCAGCAGGCCAACCGAGAGCGCGCGTTGTTCGAAGCGACGCGCGCGTTCGGCCCAGCGGTATGAGGACGCGCTGTAGCCATCGGTCTTGCCCTCGGCTTCAGCCGTGCGCCGCAGGTCGACTTCACAGACGAACTGCGAAGCCTCGCTGTACGTATCGACGAAGGCGACTTCGACACCGGCTGCGCGCAGGCGCCTCGCGGCGGTCGACTCCAGCGCCTCGACGACGACCTGCGCGGCTTCCGGGTCGATGTCCACGGCGGCCTGCTGCGAGATCGCGACGGCTGCGTGCCGGCGTCCTGCGGTTCCCGAGGTAACGCTATACAGGTGGCTGAGTACGTTGACGTCCGTCAGGCTCGCGCCCAGGAATAGGTACGGCGCCTTGGAGAGGGAGTCTTCGGCGACTCTTCTTGCCTGTTCACGCTCCACGGTGGGGGTGAGGAACTCATCCTCGGCGAGGACGATCTCCCTCGAATCGCTGAAGCCGTCCAGGTCGGGGTGGGAGATCAGCCCGTGAAGATGCACGACGTTCAGGGCCTTCGGCTCAAGTTCTCTCCCCGGCAGCACCGACTTGACCAGGCTCGGATCGCGGCCGGCGAGCCCCAGCTCCTTCTTGAGGGCCAGTTCCAAGAGCGGATCGAAGTTGGTCGTCAGGATTGGAAGGCCGTCCAGCGCGTCGGTTCTCACCGCAAGTCGGGCGATCGAGACGGCGGTCGGGCCCGGTTTCAGGTCGTGGGCTCCCTCGTAGAGGGCCGCCTTGACTCTGGATCCGTATGAGCTCCCGAAGTGGGCCTTGACCACCGCGGCGGCGCCTAGCGGACCGAGACCGGTGATCGTGCGGGAAGCAAACTCGTCGGCCAGTTCTGGAGCGAGGTCGCCGTTGGCCCCGGCCCGGCGGAAGGGCTGGGTCTCTGTAGCGACCTCTCTCAGGAGCCGCTTGATCAGGCCGTTCCAGGACGGCAGTCCCGCTTCGATCGAGATGCCGGCCCCGACGAATATTCCCACCTCGGAGGACCCGGCCACGCGGTCTATCAACTGCGCAACCCTGTCCTTCGCAAGCGCTGAGCCGCCTCTTGCCATCGGGCGACAATAGTGCCTCGCCGGCGCCGCTTGTGCATCCAAAGGCGCCGGTAGTCTGGCTGTCGTGACACCCCATCCCTCGGCAATAGGCTCCGCGCTTGGCGGGCATCCTCCTCCCTCCGGGCCGGGCAGGACGGAAGCCGGCGGCGAGGGCCGCTACGCGGCCCAGCTTGCCCTCCTCGCCGACACCTACGCGCAGGTTCGTCAGACCGACCTGACGCCGCTCGAAACGGCGCTGGCGGGTGTTCGGCGCGGGCAGGCGACCTTCGTCGGTTCCGGCGGCGCGCTTGGAGTCGCGCGCTTGGCGGCCGAGTTGCACGAAACAAGGACGCGAAGCCTCGCGCGCGCCGCGACGCCGCTCGAGTTGATCGGCATGCCTCCGCTCGCCGAGCACGCCGTGGTGCTCTTTTCGGCGGGGGCGCGGCACCCCGATGCGGCGGCGGCGGCGACGGCCGCGCTGCGGGCCGGCGCGCACCCGGTCGTGCTGGTCACGCATCGTCGCGCCAGCGAGCTTCCGACCGTCTTCTCCGAGAGAGAGCTGCAGGTGGTCAGCCTTCCGGGCCTCTCCGGGCGAGAGGGGTTCCTGGCCACCAACAGCGTGCTTGCGATGGCCGCCGCGACCGTGGCCGCGTCCGGCTACAGACTGCCGGCGCGATTGCCCAACCTCAATCCGGCGAGATTCGCCCCCCTGCGCGACCAGACCATCATCCTCTACGGACCCGGTCTCGTCTCCGTCGCGACCGACCTGGAGACGCGGCTCTCGGAGACGGGCCTCAGCGCCGCACAGGTCACCGACTACCGCAATTTCGCCCACGGCCGCCACACCGGTCTCGCGCGCCGGATCGAGAGGACGACCGTCGTCTCCCTGGTCGACCCCTCGTTGGGCGACCTGGCGGAACGCACCCTTGCGGTCCTGCCGGAAAAGGCGCATGTGATCAGGCTTCAGTCGGGGCTCGATTGGCCGTTCTCCGCACTCGACCTACTGGTCGCGTCGATGAACGCGATCGCGCCCAGCGCCGAGGCCAGCGGCTTCGACCCCGGGCGGCCGCGCGTCCCGCGATTCGGACGCCGCCTCTACCACCTTTCGAGCCGGAGGCTCATCTCACCGGCCGTCGGTCCCGTCGAGCGGAAGCTCAGCGCTCTCGGTGTCGGCGGCCCCCACGATCTGCGCAGGCGCTACGAGAAGGAGGCGGCCACCTGGCTCGAGGAGTTTCGGGTCCAGCGCTTTCTGGGCTTCGTCTTCGACTACGACGGCACCGTTTGTGCCACCGAGGCGCGTTACGAGCTTCCAGCGGTGGGCGTGCGCGAGGACCTTCTGCAGTTGTTGAGAGGCGGGGCGATGCTGGGTTTCGCGAGCGGGCGGGGCGGGTCGATTCACCGCGACCTCCGCAGATGGGTTCCGGCCAGATACTGGGGGCGTATCGAGCTTGGCCTCTACAACGGCGGACGGTCTCTTCGGCTTGACGAGGAGTTGGGCGGCGACGCCGGCCAAGCGGACGCGATCGCGGTCGCGGCGAGACGCATGCGGGCGACTCCGCTGGCTTCGTTCGCGAAGCTGAGCGTGCGGGGGTATCAGCTCGGGATGGTGCCGCGGAGGACCTCGGGCCTGACCGTCGACGCGCTCGCCCAAATGGCGCGCGAGGTGGTCTCGGTTCCTCCGGCGCTTCCCCTGAAGGTCACGGCTTCCGGGCATTCGGTCGACGTCATTCCCGCCGACTCCGCGAAGACCCGAACGCTGGATCGAGTCGTGGCCCAGGCTGAGGGGGAGGTGGTCGCGTTCGGGGATCAGGGGCAGGCCGGCGGCAACGACTTCGAATTGCTCGCCGCCACTCGCTGGAGCCTCAGCGTCGACCGCGTTTCCGGCGATCCGACCCGCTGCTGGAACCTTGATAGCCGTGGAGAGCGCGGCCCGGAGCTGCTTCGTCGCTACCTGCGCGCGTTCAATCGCCTCCGCGACGGCTTCGCCTACCGCCCGCCAAGTCGATGAGAGACAGAGTCGCCGAGCGCGTTCTGGCGAACGTGGTGGATTGGAATGCGGCCGAGGTTGCCAAATACGGGCGGCAGCTCCAGCTTCTCGCCGCGCATAAGTACGACAGCTACGAAGGGTATCGGCCCGGGGTTAAGTTCCTCGAGAACCTGGCCGGGTGGCTTCATCAGTTCGACTCGATCGACGACCGGCGCGCGGTCATGCGTTTCGTGCTGGAGGACCTGATCTTCATCTCGCGAGCCGAGATGGACCACCTGATCGAAACGGTCTATCCGGATTTCATCCGGCCGATGCTGATCGAGCGCGCCGCCGCGCAGCTCGGAGTCTCGCGCTTCGCGGTGAGAAGAGTCGTCGAGTCGGATGAGTTCAGACAGATGCAGCGACGCACCCTGGTGCTGGGTCTGTCCGACGGGGCTCGCATCGACCGACTTCGGCGATCGAGCCCGTCGCTCTCCCACGAGCAGATCTTTCTGGCGACCGATATTGGCGACAAGACGATCGAAGGTGCGCTGAAAAGACTGAGAGATGTGACGAGAGACGACGACGCTCGCTTCGAGCAGGTTCTCCTCGTGGACGACTTTTACGGCAGCGGCCAGACGCTCCTGCGAGAGGCGGAGGACGCGGACGCCGAGGACGGTCCATTCGGGGGAGGCTCTGGAAGACCCGCGGCCGGCTGGAAGAGCTGGTGGACGACGCGCTGAGAGTGCTCGCACCAGATTTCAGCGTCACGATCCTCGTCTACGTCGCCACCGAGCAGGCGATCGGTCACGTGACGCGGATGCTCGGGGCCGCCGGCATCGATTGGGCATTCGAGGTCGTCCAGCCTCTGCCCGCAAACCTCAGGGTGGACGACGAGCAGCTGGCCAGAATCTGCGCTGCCCACTTCGACCCGATCCTCATCGATAGGAGCAAGAGAAGAAGACCTGTTCCGCTCGGCTATGCGGATTGCGCCCTTCCCGTCGTCCTCCAGCACAACACGCCCAACAACTCGATCGGCGTCCTTTGGGCCGACACCACCGATCGCG
Organism: uncultured Solirubrobacterales bacterium; assembly: GCA_963740065.1. Classification (GTDB taxonomy): domain Bacteria; phylum Actinomycetota; class Thermoleophilia; order Solirubrobacterales; family 70-9; genus DASVDE01. The sequence continues at coordinate 44,108 of CAVUCS010000006.1, read as the reverse complement.
ATCCGAAGAGAAGCCTGCTCCGCCGGGCCCTGTTTCCGCGCTACGAACGCCACCGGGTCGACCGCCTGTGAAGGGCTACCGCAACCCGTTCCGCGCGCGGGCGACCGAGCACCTCGTCGAGCCGATCGTGTTCCTGCGCAGTTTCGGCGCCGGCGTGCTGGAGGCGCTGCCGGACTCGGACTCGATCTGGGATCGGCCGCTTGTGATTCGGAGCGCGGCGGGTGGAGGCAAGACCTCTCTGATGAGGTTGTTCACGGCCGACAACCTGCGTCTGATCGACCGGCAGCGGCAGGAGTTTCCGGAGCTGCTAGAAGAGTTGGAGCGCCTGGGGGCGATCACGGAGAGCGGTCCCACTCACCTCGGAGTGCTACTCAATCTCGATCGCGACTACAAGTCGCTGTTGGATCTCGACCTCCCCGACGATCACCTGCGTCGGCTTTTCTTCCGCCTGCTCGACGCGCGCATCGTTGGTGCGGTCGTGCGGGCCGCGCTGGCTTTCGTGGGCGAGCGCGATCCGGCCAAACTCGAGTTGGTCCCGGTCGACTCCCATTCGGAGATCGCTACGGCCGCCGAGCTGTTGGGCGGGCTCGACGGCGCCGCGCTGTCCGCGCACGCGAGCAGAACAGAGCGTGAGATCATGCGACCCGTCGATGCGCTGCTCCCCGGAGATGTGGACCTCGATGCGCATCTGGTGAGTCCGGGCCTTCACTCACTCTCGCTTCTCTCCAAAACGCGGTTGCAGGTCGGGGGGAGAGAAGTCGCGCTGCGGCCGCTGGTGATGCTCGACGACGGTCATGAGTTGGAGCGTGGTCAGCGCAACGCGCTGATTGCTCAACTACAGCGGCGGTCGTTGCAGGTGGCGCGCTGGTACTCCGAGCGATTTGAGGCGCTGACCAGCGAAGAGGTGCTGGTCGGTAGCACGGAGGGGCGGGACTTCGAGCTTGTCGAGCTGGAGAACCAAGCGCGGAAACAGCCAAGGCGACACGAACGCGTGCTGCGCGACATCTCGAATCGCCGCGCCCGTCCCTATCTCGACGACTACGCCAACGTCCAGCAGCGTTTCACCGACCTCATCGAGTTCTCCGACGACAGCCTCCTCGCGGGTCGCGCGGACGAAATTCTCACGTCTCTCCAGGAGCGGCTGGCGAACGCCGCGGGTGGATCCGCCCGCTACGCGGAGTGGCTCGATGGAGTCGGCGGCAAGCCAACATACGAGTCGCTCGTTCAGATGAGGGCGCTCGAGATCGTGATTCGGGCCGACCGCGAGCGGACTCAGAGGGAGCTAATCGACGATCCGCTGCCCCTCGCGGAGTTTGCCCGGCGTCAGGAGCGAGTGCGCGCCTCCGCCCGACACTTCCTCGCTCGCGACTTCGAGCTTCCCCATTACGTAGGAGCGCGAGCCATGGCTCAACTTGGCTCCGAGAACGTCGAGCAGTACCTGCGAGTGGCGGGAGACCTGTTCGACGAGATGTTGGGGCAGATCACCCTGAAGCAGCCCCCTCGCCTCGATGTCCGCCAGCAAGACAGCATCGTGCGCCGCGCCAGCGAGCGCTACTGGCATGAAATATCGACCCGGGCTCGGAGGGGCGACTTGGTCCGAAGGCTCGCCGAGGCTATCGTCCGGTTGTCACAGTCCGAGACATTCAGGCCGACGGCGCCATACGCACCGGGGGTTACGGGAACGGCGATGCAGATGTCCGACCGCGAGCGGCTTCTCGACTCGGCGACGCGCGACGACGTGCGAGGGGCAGGGGAGCTGTTCGCGGCTATCTCCGAAGGCGTGGCCCGCAACGTCTTCTCCGTGCAACTCGACTACTCGGTGAAGAACCAGCGGGTGATGGTCATCTACCTGAACCGCCTCATCTGCCCGCGCTTCAATCTGCCGCTCGGCCGCGGCGGTTTCCGCGAGCGGGGGTTGGAGGACATGGCTGCCTGGATGATCGGCGAGAGGCCCCCGGCGGACGACATGGAAGTTCACAACCCGGACCAGCTCAAGCTCTGATGTCACGCTGGAGCGACTACGTCCATACTCGCGGCGATGACGTCGTCGAGATGTGGGGGGAGGCGGCGAGAGGGCGCCGGTCGGTGTACATCCTCGGTGAGGGGTTCGATCCGCGGATGCTGGTCGGGGTCCGCAGGGCCGCCGAGTCGGGCGCTTTCTCGGAATTGAGCGTGCTCTCGCTCGGCTTGGCTCCGCCGGGCCGCACTTCGCCGCGGGCGCTGCAGGCTGAAGAAAACGTGGCGGGTCTCATCGACCTTGTTGCCGACCGCGGCCTTGGTCATGAGCGGATTCCGTGTCCGGAGTTCCAAGAGCGACGCTCCCTGCCTCGGCACCTGCTGCGCGCGGTGATCGGCCATCCGATGTTTAGAGAGGCCAACCACATCGTCGTCGATATCGCCGCCCTTCCCGTGGGCGTCTATTTCGGGCTGATCAAGGGCTTGCTCGATATGTCCCTGGGCGGCGAGACGGATGCAGAACTGCAGGTCGTGGTGGCGGACAACATTGGAGTCGATCGCAGCATTGCCGGAGCTGGGGCGGAGACGCCGGCACCGATTCTCGGCTTCTCCTTCGAAGTCGAGTTGGGCCCGGGCGCCGACCGACCGCTGGTGGTGTGGGCACCGGTTCTGGGAGAGGGGGCGGGGCCGGAGCTGGAGGCGTTGGCGGACCGCCTGCAACCCGATGAGATCTGCCCGGTCCTTCCATTTCCAGCTCGGGATCTGCGTCGTGCCGACGACCTCCTGATCGAGCTGCGAGAGGTATTGGTCGACAGGCTCGAGGTCGAGCCGAGCAACTACATATACGCAGACGAGCGCAATCCATTCGATCTCTACAGGACCTTGACCAGGCTCCAAGCCCGCTACAGAAGCGCCCTGAGCCCGGTCGGGGAATCGACCGTGGTGCTATCCATGCACTCCTCCAAGTCACTCTCGCTCGGCGCCCTGCTCGCGGCTTACGAGCATGAGCTTCCCGCGCTGAACGCGGAGCCCGATCACTACGACTTTTCCCCGGTGGATGAAACCGATGAATTGATGGCCGGGACCGAACTGTCCGGCGCTTGGTTGACCGGGACGCCGTCGGAGTGAGCTCGGTGCGCTCGGCAATCGCGACCGGGTATGTGGCTCTCGACGTCGTCTGCCATGGGAGATCCGTGCGCCATGTCGCGGGCGGCACGGCGGCAAACGTGGCGGCGAATCTCGCCTACCTGGGATGGGACAGCTCTCTCGCCGGGCGGATCGGGGCGGACGTGCCCGGCCGTCGTGTCACGCACGACCTCGAGACGGCTCGGGTGGAATGCCTGGAGGGGTTTCGAGACCCCGACGTAGCGACTCCGGTCGTCATCCACCATGTGACGCCGCCTTCCCACCGGTTCGCGTTCACGTGCCCCGCGTGCGCGCGCCGCTCTCCGCGTTTCACCCCGGTCGACGACGCGGCCGCAGAGCACCGGGCTCCTCACTTCGGCATTCGGCATCCAGACTTGGTCTTCGCCGACCGTGCGACGGCATACGGAGTCCGCCTGTTCGAGGAGTTCTCCGACCTGTCGCTGGTGATGTTCGAGCCCTCTGCGCGAGGAAGCAGAGGACTGGCGTTGCGCGCTTCCAATTTGGCCGACATAGTCAAGTGGAGTCATGAGTTGAGAGGTGATCTGCACGCCGCGACGCTGCGGCCGAAGGCGGGGCAGCTTCACATCGAGACTCTTGGTCGGCGCGGACTCAGGTTTCGGATCGGCGATGGTGACTGGGAGTCGATCGCGCCGCCGGCGATCGAGCCCGTGGACACCGCCGGCGCGGGCGATTGGCTCACTGCGGCGTTCCTCGACGCGCTGCCGACGCTGCGGGTCCGGTCATTGGGGGGCGAAACGATCCGTGAGGCGCTCGCCGGCGCCCAAGCAGTCGCCGCCCTCAACTGCCGCTTCGTCGGCGCTCGCGCCATCGCCGGGCTTGCCCTTCCCGACATGCGGTCGGCCGCCGATGCGCTCAGCAACGGCGGTCCCGAGCCGCCTATCTCCCTCTCCCTGCCCGGTCGTCGCTCGGAGGCGTCACAGGTCTGCCGAACTTGCCTCGGGCCTGCGGGGGAAGACGGCTAGGCTGGGCACTATCCTGTCCGCATAGCTCATCTTGAGGATGCAGCCTCTCTGTTTAGCCAGCTAAGTTTTCGGCCCCGGTTCTCAGCTGTCGCGGCGGCGGTTACCGTTCTCCGGCGAGGGGATGACATTGTCGATTGTGCCTGCGTCTTCGACATCCCCGAACCTGTGCACGATCGCGGCATTCTCGGCAGCGCTCAGCACGCTCATCGGCTGGTGGACGATGACGTCAAGTGGACGTTTGCCCTCCAGCCATTCGAAATCGCGACTCAGGATCCAGCTTCGGATTCGGCGCGGCTCAAAGCCACCTTCGAGGAGAACGAAGACGACCGATCGTAGGTCATCAATCGCCATTGCCCCGTCGGCTCGTGGCTCGGCGCCATCCAGCCAGTTCTTTACAGCTGTGGGGCTGACCTCGGCCGCTCTTGCGACCAAACTCATGTCCAGGATTGCCGCCAAGGCCTGTACCCGCTCGCTCGTGGTGGACGCCGACCCGAGCATCTCAGCGGTAGGTGCTGGAGTCGTCATTCTGTGCATGATCCACTCGTCTCCGGACGCAATCTCGGGAGATGAGCGGCATTGGGGCCCAGCGCCATAAGCGCGGCAGAATACATAAGTGGATGAAGTTTTGCAGCTTCTTATTCCCAAGTAGGACAAAAGTAGTTCGAAGCTTCAAGCAAAGTCGGTATTCTTTGAACATGACCATCCGTTGGGTGGACCCACGGGATTACTACGAGAAGCAAAACCTCGCGGGTGCCTTGCGGGATGCCCACGAAGTGATCCGAGGGATACACGAGCGCCTCTTCGATCCGCTGATGCGCCAAGAGGAGGTGCAGATTGCCTTCGAAGTGCTCTGCGATCTCAGAGAAGGAAGCACGAGACAGGCTTTTGGCGGCGTTATCGCTTTGGAGCCCCGCTACCGTCGTCCGGAGTTCTGGGAGAGAGACAGACCGACAGCGAATGCGTTGCGCTATGTCTGCTGGCTCACCACTGCGGCGGAAGTGGCCCATCGCGATTGCCGCTATGCCCAGGCAGTCGTTTACACGACCTCCGCCTTCAATCTCCTCGCTGAGGCGGCCGGGGGATTTGAGCAGCTCATCAGACTGGTTGCGTCCTCGAAGCGAAACCCCCTCGCCGAGGCTGCCGTCGCCGTCAACGCGATCCGCGTCTCGGCCCTCCGCCGCGCCAGCTACTCGCAAGCGGCAAAGGACTGGTTTCGCAGCATTACTGCCGACATCCTGCCTGCTTACCTCGCATCCGGCTGTGTCTATCCACGCAGCCATGCGTTCGGCACGCAGGGGCTCTTCGACCAAGCAGAACTGGGGATTCCCGTTCATTGCGACGATCTTTACGACCTCTCGACATTCACCCGCGGAACGACGGCCCGTGCACTGGCGACGGCGCCGATGGTCGAGATGGAGCACTGGAGGGCACTGGGCGACGTCGATGCCGCTAAGCGGGAGGCCACCCGCGCTCGCGCCGCGCTCGAAGATTTTGGCCTCTTCCGACATGTCGAGATGGCGGAGCGCTTCGGCTATTTCGACTTTGCGCAGGCATAGGCTGGTTCAGCCGCCGCCGCCCTCGACACCGACATCGACGCCCTGCTGACCCCGCCAAGCGAGAGCGCCCTGCACTGACCGAGGGGGGCGAATCTCCGCCCTTCGCGGCTCTTCCGTACGAACAGCAAACGCCGGAGGCCCGGCCCGTTCGAGGAGAGCCCATGCCAGACCACCCTTGCAGCGAGGACGCCAAGACCGAGCGCGCCGTCCTCGCCTTCGTCCTTAACTTGCACCCGACCCGCCTCAGCCGCGGCGAGCTGGCTCGCGCCCTTGCCGACGATCCCGAGGACTTCGCTGATCGCGACGCGATCTGCCGCGCCGTCGACGAACTGGGAGCCGCCGGCCTCCTGCACCGCGACGGCCACTTCGTCGCCCCCACCCGCGCCGCGATCCACTTCGACCAGCTCGCCGTCTGAGCGCAGCAAGTTAGGGGGGCGAATTTTCAACCGCGCTCGCTCTCAGCTGTATGAGCCAAAAAGCGCAGCATCCAGATGATTTCGCCAACCGCTTCGACTCCGCCTTCGCCCGCCTCCAGGTCGCCGTCCTCGACGCCTGCCGCCGCGGGGACGAGTGGCCCGACCGGGTCGGGGCGGCGATTGCCGGCGCGCTCGACCTCTGCGTCGCCGAACCCGCCGCCACTCACGTTCTGACCATCGAGGCGAAATACCACCCCGACGACGAGGGGCGGCGCTACCGGCGCCTGGTCGACTACTTCGCCGAGTTGCTCGCGACGGGCGCGCCCCGTGACTTCCCGCGCCCCGCGATCACCGAGGAGGCGATGGTCGGCGCTCTCGCCGCCGCCATCGTTGACGCCCTCTACGGCGAGCGGCTCGACCGCCTGCGCGCGAGCGCCGCCGACCTGGTCGAGTTCGTCCTCATCCCCTATCTCGGCACGGGGGAGGCGAAGAGGGCAGCCAGGAAGCGCTGAGCCGTCAGGACCGGCTACTACGACTCGCTTGCTTCACCCGCACGGTTCGCCTCCCCGAGGCGCAGCCACAGCGCGCGGACTGCGTCCAGCGAAGCGCGTGCCTCCTCGCTGCCGACTGCCAACCCCTCATGGACGATCGCGTTGCGACGCACAAGGTGCGCTTCGAACTCGGGCCATTCTCTTATCTCGGCTACCTGCCGGTCGAGCAGGCCTTCGACCCACCGGCGTCGTCCCTTGTTTCTGGGGCCGACCGAGTCGCGAGCATCTGCCACCGCGATCTCCGCCATCGACTTCAACTGCACTTCGAAATGGATACCGGCGGCCACGACCGCCAGCTCGAACTGCTCCGACTCGAACAGCTCCTCAGCCTCATCCAGGAAGCTGACCCCCTTTGCGCCGATGCCCGAAGGGGTCACCCAGGCAACTGGCAGCCTCATGTCGGGCAACCCCACCGCGCGCCTGCCCTGAAGGGCGAGGTTTTGCGCCCGCTCCTCGGCGGCCTCACCGTCGGGCGCGCGCAGCTCGAAGCGCAGGCTGTCCAGATCGTCCTCGGGCGCCGCCGGGCCGATCCTGATCGCCTCAACCCCAAGGGCCTGCATTGCGGTGAGTGCGTCGGTGTGGCTCAGTCGATTGGCGTCGGCTTCCTCGACGACCAGACTCACCGACCAGAGCCGCTCAGGATCGCTCATGACGTCGTTTATAGCGCCCCGCGCGCGCCTCCCTTGGCAGCTGTCGTAGTTCCCGCCGGCTCGCCAGGCGCCCGCATGCTTGCACGCTGCGCGTGCGCCGCGGCCCCGCGATGGCGAGCCGCCCGCAGCCTCCCGATCACGACGCCGGCAGGGCGGCGCTGCTCGACCGCCTGCTTGCTCGCCACGGCGCCAAGCTGCGCCGCCAGGCTGCCAGGAATTCGTCCTGCTCGGTTGACGCCGAGGATGCCCTCCAGGACGCCTGCGTCCAGTTCCTGCGCGCATACAACGGTCCCGCCGACCTCTCGGCGGCCCTGCCCTGGCTGCTGCTCGCGGTCAAACACAGTGCCTGGAAGCTCGGTGCGCGCCGCCGTCGCTGCGAGGCGTTGGTCGCGCTCGATTCCACCGGCGCTCCTGACGGTGAGCGGCCGGCGCTGACAGCCGTCGACGAGCGCCCCGGCCCGGCCGAGCGCGCGGAGCGATCCGAGCGCCTTGCCGAGCGCCGTTTCGCGCTCGCCCGCCTCAAGCCCGACGAGCGCACCGCGCTCACCCTCTTCGCCCTTGGTTACTCCTACCGCGAGATCGCCGCCCGCCAAGGCTGGACATACACCAAGGTCAACCGCTGCCTCGCCGAGGGCCGCGACCGCCTCCGCGCTCTCTCCGAAGCGAGGCGCCGATCTCCTTGAGATCCCCGCTGGATTTGAGGCGTGATCCTCAGGTCGCTCGACAGTCCTGGTTATTGATGCTCACTTGAATCGAGCCTGAAGGCAGCAGCGTGGCGACCAGGCCGATCGAGCAGACCTCCGCCTCTCCGTCGAGGGGGGAGATGCGGTTCCACTCCGCCACGGTCGCGTACGACAGGGGCCCAAGGCGCTCGACTGCGATCAGCGAAGCGTGCTTGCCGGCGATCTCTCTCGCCTCGGCCAGCATCGCGACCTTCGCGCGTTCGAATGTAAGGGTGCGCAGCGCCTTTGAGCGGCAGCGGGCACTGCGGATCTTTGCCGACGCCGCGCTGCCTTCGCCGCGTACGACGATCCTCACCTTGCAGGTCGTGCGCTTTGTGCTGGTCCGCCCGCTGCCGAGGAAGCGGCAGTCGATCCGGTGGCGTGAGCGCCGTCCGCAGCCCTGGAAAGCGATCGAGTCGATCTGCGCGCTGCGGCGCGCGTACTTTCGTGCCTTGCCCTTGGCTGCATCTCGGGCCGCGGCCTTGCTCAGCTTCGGTGGCGGTGGGGGAGGGACGGGTTTTGTCGATCCCCCGCCACCGCCACCACTCCCACCGGACGGCAGCGACTCGCAGGCGATGCCGTCGTTGTCGGCGTCGAGCCCGTATGGGTCACCGGGCAGAAGGTGTGCCTGAGCCTCCTCCTGGGTCGAGAAGTCCGAGCAGTTGTAGTCCACTGCCATCGCGCTGGCGCAGAGGCCGGCGTTGATGGCGAGAGCGCCGATCGTGCAGGCCAGCAGGGTCTTCAAGTGCCGCATCGCTTCAATTCCTCCCGTCGTTTGGAGGAATCTATTGCGTTGCTCTGGAGAGCTGGAGCGATCTCGACTGCCGCTTTGATCGCAGCCTTGGTCAGGGGGGAGGAATCGGGGCGCTGATCCGTCTTGTCCATGGATGCCCGCTGCGCCGGGCACACGCCGAGCTTCGCACGCTGCGCGTGCGGTGGCCGGGTGTGCCGGCCCCGCGGGGGCGGTCAACGACAAAAGGAGGATCAGATGGAACTGCGATGCCCGGAGTGCTGTAGCCCGGAGGTGACGTATGGCGAGCGAGGTGGGCGCTTGCGCTGCGGCAACTGCGGCGCCAGATTCGAGCGCGAAGAGGCGCTGGTCAGCGTCGCCGACGCCGAGGCCCATGCCGCCTACCTCTACGAGGACGACCGCGCCGACCCGATCTGCTTCGAGCGGGCCGAGGAGCTGGTCGGCGCCGCCGTGCGCGACTCGCAGGGGCGCGAGTGGACGGTCGAGCGGAGCGGCGAGAAGGGCGGGCGCCCGACGATCAGTTGCGAGCGCTTCTGGGACCGCCCCGAGGCGGCGACGGTGCTGCGCCCAGCGCCGCGCGCTGCTCCCATAAGCGAGGGGAGGTCGGGATGAGCCGCGGCCTCGACGAGACGACCGGGCTGCGCTGCCGTCGCTGCGGCTCGGGGCGGATCAACTACGAGCGCGACGCGATGCTGGTCGCGACCGCGCTGGAGCTGCGCGACGGCGTCCTCGTCCTCGACGGTCCGGCCGGGGCGGAGGCGATGGACGATGTCCACCTCGTCTGCGTCGAGTGCGGCGAGCGGCTCGACGGAGTCGAGTGGAGTGAGGAGCGCGAGGAGGGGACGCCAGGCGACGGCGATCACCTCTCCGACCCGGAAGCGCTCGATGCCCTCGCCGCCAAGCTAAACGAGCCGGGTCAGTGGAATGGCGGCGACGTCTGCGAGTTCGCGGCGGGGTTGCTGACCCGGACCGGCCGCGAGATCAAGGAGGAGCCCGAAGACGCGAGCGCATAAGAAGGCGCCGCTCGCCGCGCCCCCGATCCTCGCACGCTGCGCGTGCGGCCGGGGGGCGACGGCTCCCGCGCCGGGCGGGGGCCACGAGGCCGGGAGGTCAAGATGGAGAAGTCAGTCCCCGTAGACGCCCGCCGGGTCCCCCGGCCGGCCGTCGCTCCCGCGAGGCCGTCCGCGACGGTGATACCGCTGACCGGGCGCCGCCGGCGCCGTTCCGCCCTGCGCCGTCTGGCGCGGATGACTCCGGAGCAGCGGCTGAGAGCCGCCCGCAGAGGCCGCCTCAGCCGCGCCGAGCTGACCCTCTGGGCGGCTCGCTATCCCGAGGAGGTACCGCTCATAAACGGCGAGCACGAGTGGATCGCCCTCGGCCTCGCCGACCTCGACTGAGGTCCCTCCGGGGCTGCGGCGTAGGCCGCGAAAACACCGCACGCCGCCACTTCGCCGCAGAGGCGCGACGCCGATCCCTCCCACCCCCCTGACCACACCCACTCACGATGTGAGTGACCGTGGTCAGGTGCGTGGTCGGTCGGGAAATGGGTGAAAACGGAGAAGTGGCGGCGTGCGGGAGGGAGGTCATCGGGGGAGTGGTCAAGCGGTCATCGAGTTGAGATTGAAAAAGAGAAAAAGAGAAAAGAAAAGCCATCGGATACGTGGGGGAGGGGGAGAGCGAGGAAGGAGCAGAGGGCCACCGAATAGGCGGTTCGCGATCGGCGAGGGGCGGAAGAAGCTAAGGCGGGAAAAGGGAAGAGCTGGAGAGGGGACGGTTGGGGGGAGGCCAGAGCTCTCGACAGCCTGGCCGAGCACTTAGCCGCCGCCGTCCGGTCCACCGAATCCCCCGTGTGGGATCGAGGCGCGCGCATCTTTGCAGCGCAGTCCGGGCGCTACAAGCCCCCGCTGCGCGGGGGCTCCTGTGGCCCCTCGCTGTGCTCGGGGTTCCGCGCCCAGCCTGAGCTGAGCTGCGCCCGCCCGTTCGATCCCACGACACGGGAGGTACCGATGAGGACCGAAGGACACGACGGCATTAACGCGATTGGCCCCGAGGGCGCCGAGCTTGCTCGCTACCGGGTCTCGGCTGGCGAGCGGGTGCTGATGGGGTGGCGCCGCGGCAGCGGCGTCGAGGTCAGCGATCGTCCACTTGAGTTGAGCCACGGTGGCGGCTACCTCGTCGACCGCGGCTTTCGCTGCTTCGAGCAGCTCAGCGCTTTCGTCAACGACTACCTGGCCCAGGCGGCTCGACTCGACGCGCCGCCGATGAGCGGTCAGAGCATCGCCTCGCTGCTGGAGCAGACCGAGGGCGAGGCGCTGGCGCCACTGCTCGGAGAGGAGGCCTGAGATGAACAGCGTCAGCTTCTTCGGGACGATCGACTCCGAGCCACAACTGCTCGGCATGCCGGGTCGCGACGTCTACGAGTTCTGGCTCGCGGTCAAGGGCCGGCGCGACAAGCACGCCCTCTACGTGAAGGTGGTCGCCTTCATGGGCTTGGCAGTGCGCTTGGCCGATGAGCTCTCCCAGGGCGATCGGGTCGCGGTCAGCGGACACCTGCGTTCAGAGCGCTGGCGCGGGCACTCGCCACGGCGGCTCTACGTGCACTCGGTGATCGCTCGCGACGTGCAGTTGGCAAGGACTTCAGAGGAGGAAGCCTGATGAGTTGCGCGACCTTGACAGCCGCCGGCTTGCCGTCGGTTCATCGCTCCTTCGAGCCGGCGGGTGGGATTTCGCAGCTGCACTCCATTTTGCCCCGTCGGCTCACCGCGCAAGGTCGCTGCGCTCCCTTCCCCTCGCTGCGCTCGGTGCGCGGCTCGCCTTTCCGGGGCATGGTCGTTCCGCAAGCGAAACACCGCCCCACCGGGCAGACGGAAGGAACAGAGATGAACAACAAGGTCAAGCTGGTCGGCCGACTCACCAAGGACGCCGAGCTCACCGAGCGCAACGAGAAGAAGGTCTGCGACATGCGGCTCGCAGTCAACGGCCGCGGCGAAACGCCCGACCACCTTCATCGACATCGCCGCCTTCGGCGAGAAGGCCGAGTCGAGCGCCGAGCTGAAGAAGGGCGACCAGGTCGAGGTCAAGGGCTCGTTGCGCTACTAGGAGTGGAGAGTCCGACGGCCAGAAGCGCTCCAAGCACTCGGTGATCGTCCGCGAGCTGAGTTCCCGCGGCGCCCCTGAAGCGGCCGCCGGCCGAGGACCGCGAGGGCGAGGACGAGTCCTAGTCCGCAGAGTTTCGATCACCCAAGAGCCCGGCGCCATTAGGCGCCGGGCTTTTCTTTGGTGTCCCCCGGCCGTGCTCGGCAGCGTCTGCGGGATATGCCCGGCGACAAGCGAAGCGACCTATCAGCGTCCGCGACCTCGAGGTGCTGGAGTTCATCGCCCGCTTCGGCGTCGTTCCCCGCTCCGCCGTCTCGATCTGGGCCGACACCGCCCGCACCGCGACCATTGCCCGCGAGACCCGCCTGCGCAAGGCCGGCCTGCTCCGCGTCGCCCGCGCCTACGGCGGCCAGCCGCTCGCCCTCTGCACCAAACCGGGCCTGCTCGCCTCTCGCCGCGCCGAACTGAGCACGGCCCGCCTCAGCGGCGCCGCGCTCAGCCACGACACCGTCGTCGCCGGCTCGCCGCCGCGCATCGAGCGCGACGGAGATCGCCTGCTCTCCGAGCGCGAGATCCTCGCCGCGAGCGGGCCGAGGGCAGCGCGGCACCTCTCCGCCGCGCTGAAGGGCGGGCGCTTTCACCGCCCCGACCTGATCCGCCTCGAGCGCGGGTGGGGGAGGGGCCGAGGCGATCGAGGTCGAGCTCAGCAGCAAGGGTGCCGCCCGACTCGACGAGCTGCTGCGAGCCTGGCGGCGGGCGGTGCTCGAGCGCCGCGTCGAGGCCGTTGCCTACCGCTGCGCCCCGCGCACCCTGCGCTACGTCGAGCGCGCGATCGAGCGGACCAAGACCGCCGAGTTGATCTCGGTCGAGCTGCTCTAGCCCTCTCGGGCATCATCCACTGCGCTCCATCGTGCCCGCAGCCGCCTGCCGGCGCAAGGTCGCTGCGCTCCCTTCCCCTGCGGTGCGCCGCCGCCGGCCTGCTGCGGGCCTCCTCGCTTCGTTGGAGAAGCCCGAGAGCGGAAAGGAGCAGCGATGACCCGAGAAGACCAACCCACCGACCGCCCGACGCCGAGCAGCTGCGCTACCTGCGCAACCTGGCGCATGCACCGCGGCGAGTCCTTCGCCGTACCCGCAGAGCATCGCCGAGGCCTCGGCGAGATCGACCGGCTCAAGTCCCGCCGGCGCGACACCACGGCGGAGCGCCGCTTGAGCGGCCGCAGTCAGCCGCGAGATCGCCGACGCATCGGCGACGCCGCAGGGTGCGCGACTCCGAGATCGGCGGCTACGGCTCATCGGCAAGGTGGAGTAATCGCGCTGCGCATCTGGCTGCGTTGAGCCGTAGGCGGGACGCTTCGCCGCCACCGCGGCGTCTTGGCTGCGATGAAGCGCCCACTCACCGAGCAGCGGGCCGACGCATGAGCACACCGGTGCCCTCGCCAACCACGCCGTGCTCGCCCTACGCCCTCTTCACCCTCTCGCTCACCGCCGGCGTCCTCCTGGCGCTTGAGCTCCGCCGCCGCCAGCTCGCCTGGACCTGGGCGCTCTGTCGACGCTGGCGCCGCTGCCACTCTGGGCAATCACCGTCCGCGCCGGCCTCCTCGACTCTGGCCGCCGCGGTCGCGCCCTCGCCGCGCTCTGGCGCTGAGCCTGGGCGCGATCGGCTGGGGCCTGCGCGACCGGCTCGAGGACCTGCGCGCCGGCGGCGACCGCGAGGCCGCCGCCAAGCGACGCCGCGGGCTGCTCGACGCCGCCCGCCGCCGCCGCGCCGAGCGCCCGGCGAAGCGCGCCGCCGCGCTGCGCGGCGCGCTCCCACTCGGCCGCACCCGCCGCGAGCAGCTGGCCAGCGTCGGCCGCGGCACGCCGACCTCGGGCTCCCACGTCCTGATCCCCGGCGCCACCGGCGCCGGCAAGACCACCTCGCTCGCCTCGCTGCTGGTCGAGTACGTGACCCGCTCCGGCTTCGGCGCGGTCGTGCTCGAGGCGAAGACCGACCGCGTCCTGCTCGCCTCCGCCGAAGCGGCGGCCGACCGCCCGCGGCGCGCCCTTCCACCTGCTCTCGCCCACCGGCCCCGCCACCTATGACCCGCTCGCCCACGGCTCGGTCGACGAGCGCTCCGAGCGCCTGCTCGCGGTCGAGAGCTGGGGCTCGGCCGACGCCGACTTCTACCGCCAGGCGGCCTCGCCCTTCCTGCGCCTCGTCCTCCGCGCCCTCGACCGCAGCGCCGAGCGCACGACCCTGGCGAAGGTCGCGCGCCGCCTGCGAGCCCGACCTGCTGCAGAACCTCGCCGCCTCGATCGAGCGACGATCCCGCTGCGCGGCGAGGTCAGCCTGACGCATCGCGGGGCTCGCGCGCCGACGAGCTGCGGGCGATCGCCGGCCTCCGCGCCCGCCTGCACAACCTCGCCTCCTCGGACTTCGCCCGCGCCTGGCTCGACCCCGCGCGCGCCGCGGCGCGCCGCTCGACCTGCGCGAGACGATCGCCCGTCGCGAGGTCGTCTACCTGCGCTTCGACACCGACCGCACCGGCAACGTCGGCCGGGCGATCGCGCAGATGGCGCTGCTCGACCTCGGCGCCGCCGCCAGCGCCCGATGGGCGAGGGGGTCGGCACCTTCGTCGCGATCGACGAGTTCGGCGCCCTCGAGGCACCGGCGCTCGACCGCCTCTTCGCCCGCGGCCGCGCCGCCGGCTTCAGCGTCGCCCTCGGCACCCAGACCCTCGCCGACCTGCGCGCCGCCGGGCCCGCCGTGCGCGAGCGGATCGGCGCCACCGTCTCGGCGATCGTCTGCCACCGGATCGGCGAGCAGGCCGACGCCGAGTGGGTCGCGGGCCTGATCGGCGCCGTTCCCGCCTGGCAGTCGACGATCCGCACCGACGCCCTCGCGCTTGCCGACCGGCGAGGGCACCCGCACCCGCGGCTACCGCTTCCAGGTCAACCCCTCCGAGCTGCAGCGCCTCGACCCCGGCGAGGCCCTCGTCGCCCGCCTCGACCGAGCTGGCGCGGCGGCGCGCCCAGAGGCCCGCGTCGTGCCGCCCCCGCGCGCCTGGCCGCCCTCGGCGGGTGCGCGCTGAGAGCACAAGCGTCGGTGGCCAGCAGGGCCGCCCCGCGGCAAAGAGCCCACCGGGCCCAGAAAGTGAGAAGCAAGATGAACATGGTCACCCTGATCGGAGACCTGACCAAGGACCCCGAGCTGAAGGCGAGGGGTGAGACCAAGTCTGCGAGCTGCGCCTCGCGGATCGAACGGTCGCCCGGAATCCCCCGCTCTACATCGACGTCGCCGCCTTCGGCCCTCAGGCCGAGATCTGCGCGGCTACCTGACCAAGGGCCGACACGTCGCGGTCGTCGGCCAGCTCCGCTTGCGCGAGTGGGAGGCCGAGGACGGAGGGAAGCGCACCGGCACTCGCATCGTCGCCGATCGGGTCGACTTTCTCGGCGGCAAGAGGCACGCTCCGCCGAGTCCGAGGGCCCAGAGAAGAGCAGCCGGTTGCTGCATAGTCCGATTCGGCCCGACCCTGCGCCTTCGGGTGCCGGGTCGGGCCGCGCTTCTTCCGCTCAGGAGTGTTCAAGTGGTGTGAGTGAGTCCGTCGCAGGGGACGGGGTATCGAAACCGAGGCCCGATCCGTCTTGGTGACGATGAGCCGCGCCGCCGCCCGCCGCCGAGCGCGAGGCAGCTGATGGAAGCCACCACAGCGTTCTGCACGGGCCGCCGGCCGCCGCCCGCGCCCGCGATTTCGAGCCGAGTTCGAGCAGCTGCGCCCGCTCGGGATCGCCTACGTCCTGCGCCGCTTCGGCGGCGCCTCGGGCGCGCCGACGCCGAGGACGCCGTCGCCGAGGTGCTCGTTCGCCTGCACCGCCACATGGCCGAGGGCAGGCGCCGCCCGACTACCTGCGCGCCGCCTTCTTCACCAGCGTCCGCAACGCGGCCATCGACCAGCTGCGCTCGCGCGCGGCGCGCCCGACGGTGCACCTCGAGGCGGCTGCCGAGGTGCCGCTCGCCGAGCCGATCCCCGCCGAGCCGGCCGAGGGCGGCGAGGATGCCGCCCGGCTGCACGAGGCCCTGGCGCGGATGCGCGGCAACTACCGCGAGGCGATCGTCCTGCGCTTTGGCCTCGGGCTCACCGTGCCCGAGATCGCCGCCCATCTCGGCATCACCCTGCCCGCGGCGAAAAAGCTGGTGCTGCGCGCCACCCGGCAGGTACGCAGCGCCTGGAGGCGATCGAGGAGGCGGAGTTCTGCCCCGAGATGCGCGGCTGGCTCGCCGCTCGCTGCTCGAGAAGCAGGCTAGCGGACTCGCCGAGCGAGGCCGAGGCGGCGGTTCCTCCACGCCCACCTCGAGCACTGCGGCGCCTGTCGCTCCTTCCTCGCCGATCTCCACGGCGCCCTGCACGATCTGGGCTCCGCGGCGCTACTCGGCCTCACCGCCGTCGATTCGATCTCGGGCAGGGTCGGCCTCGCCGCGCACCTCGCGGGATGGGCGGACGCCGCCACCGATGCCGGCGCAGTGGGTGCCGGCAGGGTGCGACACCTCGCCTTCAAGTTGGCGGGCGCCTCCGGCTCCGACCGACTCCGCTACGGCCGGAATGCTGGCCGGCACCGGTCAGAAGATCGCCGCGATCTGTGGCGCCGGAGCTGTCACGGCTACATGTTTGCTGACCGGCGTTGCCGGGCCGGGGATCGGCCTCAGCGCGAGCGCGCCGCAGCCCGATCCACCGGCCCGGGTGAAGACGGTGTCGAGTGACCCCGCCGAGCCGCAACCCGTTACCCCGGCGCCGGTTCTGCCCCCCGAGCCTTCCCCTGCCCCCTCCTCCGACCCAGCTTCGCAGCCGCCATCAAGTCCGCCGCCCGCGCTCACCCCAACAACGACTGCGGCCCCAACACCAAGCACCAGCTCCCCGAGTGAGTTCGGCATCGAGGGTGGGTCGGCCAGCGCGACCAGCCCGCCGGCCAATACTCGCCCCACCGGATCGGGCGCCGACTTCGGCGCCGGCGGCTCGACCGGCGGACCGGGCGCCACGAGCCAGGGTGGCGGCGGCTCGGTCGGCTTCCAGGGTTAGGCTGCCGCTCCGTCATTCGCATTCCCATCTCGGCTCGCCGCGCCACCGACCGCCGGGGGTATCGAAGCCCTCGCCCCCCTCGTCTCGGCGACGATGGGACGCAAGCGAAACGACGTCTTCGTGCTCGGCGAGGAGTCTCTCTCCGCTGAGTCCTCCGCAGCCGCTGGCTCGGAGGACGGCGCAGAGGCATCAGGCCCCTCGCCGCGTTCCGGACCCCGCCGCCTCGCGGCGCTTGGCCTCGGCCTGGCGGCCCTGGCCGCAGTCGCGCTCGGCGGCGGGGCTCTGGGCCGCGGTGGCCCCGAGAGGGAAGCGCCGCGGGATGCGTCGATCGAGCCAGCGCCGCCCGCCACGGCGGCGGTGAGCCCGCCCGCGCTGCCCGCGCGGGCGGTGCGGCGTCCCCTCCAGCCGAGGTCGGAGTCCGCGCCGCGGGAGTCGCGGCGCCACCCCCGCCAAGAGTCCGAGCGCGAACCCACGACCGAGCAGGCGCCAGGCGGCTCGGCGGGGGACGCTCCGGCCCCGGTTGTGATTCCGACCTCCGCCCCCGCGCCGCCGCGCGAGCCGCCACCGAGCGCCGCTCCGGCGCCGCCGCGGCCCGAGTTCAGCTTCGAGCGCTGAGCATGGACGCGCGATCCACAGAGTCCCCGGCCCCCTTCGTCGCCCACCTCGGCTTCGGCTGGGAGAGTGTGCGCCGCGCCAGCCTCGCGGCCGCCGCGCCGCGCTACCTCGCCACCGCGGTCTTGCTTGTCTTCCTCACGCTCGGGCTGCGGGCGACCTTCTGGCCGCCGCAGCCCGAGCGCGCAGTCGCTTCCACCTCCACCGGCGCCGACGCCCCCTGCACGCGACTTCGCCCTGCAGTTCGCCCGCGCCTATCTCACTTACGACGCCGCGCGTCCCGGCGCCCGCGCCGTGCTCTGGCGCCGTTCCTCCCCGCCGGCCTCGACCCCGGCGCCGGCTTTTTCGCCGCCTCCGGCGAGCGGCGGGTGCGCTGG
Organism: uncultured Solirubrobacterales bacterium; assembly: GCA_963740065.1. Taxonomy (GTDB): domain Bacteria; phylum Actinomycetota; class Thermoleophilia; order Solirubrobacterales; family 70-9; genus DASVDE01. Next base: position 26,238 of record CAVUCS010000006.1, on the reverse strand, counting down.
GCGCAGGTCGCCTCCGACCAGCCGGCGCTTGCCGGTGGGCGGGCGATCACCGTCGCCGCCGGGGTCTCCAGCCAGCGCGCGCCGCTCTACCTCGCGGTCACCGTGCGCCACCAGCGCGGCCGCGGCCTCGCCCTCCTCGGCTACCCAGCCTTCGTCGGCGCCCCGTCGATCGACACCGCCGCCGCGCCGCAGCCGCGCAGCGCCGGTCGAGGACCCCGCGGTCGCCGGGTGTCGACCGCGTGATCCGCAACTACCTGGCCGGCTCGGCGCCGAACCTGGCCGCCGACCTCAGCGCAGAGGCCGAGGTGACCCTGCCGACCGTGGCGCCTGCGAGTGCGCAGCCTCGACCAGCTCGCCTGGGTCGCCGGCCCCGGCTCGGGCGCGGTCCTCGCCACGCTCACCGCGAGCGACCCCGGCGGCGCCACCTACACGCTCGCCTACGAGCTCGGCATCGCCTACCGCGAGCGCCCCTACGTCGACTTCATCGAGGTCATCCCGACCGACACCTGAGCCACGCCAACCGAGAGAGGTACGAGATGAAACGCAGAATCGCAATCACCGCTCGCCGGCGCCGCGTTGCTGCTCGGCGCCTTCGCCACCGCCCCGCCCCCGGGCGGCCCGCTTCCCTCGCCGCTCGCCGGCGCCGAGGCGGCGGTCACCAAGTCGCTCTCCGGCGGCGGGGGAGGCGGCAACGTCAGCGGCGCCGGCGAGCGGCTCGGCGAGTCTGCTGAGCGGCTGGGCGGTGCCGGTGCTGACCGCGCTCGCCGGCTGCCTGCTGGTCGGAGCCCTCGTCTCGCGCAATGTCGGCGCCGCGCTCGGCATCGTCGTCGTCACCCTGCTCGGGCTGATCTTCCTGCTCAGCCCGGAGTCGATCGAGGCGCGGCCAAGGGCATCGCCGCCTTCGTCTTCTGAGCGATGCCCGCCGAAGCCACACCGAAGGTGGTTCGCTCCTACCGGCTGGTCTTCCGCCGCCGCTGGCGCATCTTTCGGCTGCAGAACTGGCGCATCCCGCTGCCGGACGGGATCGAGCTGCGGGCGCTCGGCTACTGGCTCGCGCCCTGGCGGCGATCCTCGCCCTCGGCCGCCTGCCGCTGGCGGGCAGCCTGCTCTCCGCCCTGCCGGAGTCGCTGCGCCTGGTGGCGGCGCCGATCGCCGCCGCCTGGGCGCTCTCGCGCTGGGAGGTAGACGGCCGCAGCCCCCACCGGGCGCTGGTCGGCATCGCCCGCTGGTGGCTGGCACCGCGCAGCCTCGCCGCCGGGCGCCGTTGCCCGGCGCAGGGCAGCGTCCTGGCTCCGCTCGGGTCGGATCGTCGCGGCGCCCGATCTGCGCGCTTCCCGTTACCCACGGGGAGCGGTTGCGGGGCCGGCGAGGCTGCTCTTGCGCTATCCCGTGCGCATCGCGCCCCAGCGCGTTCCGCGGCGCGCAGGAGCAAGCCCCGCGCAGCGAATGGCGGCGGCGCGGCGCTGGCGGATCAGCCCGGCGGGCGGCCCCGCGCTGCACAGAGGCCACACGCTTGAGATACCCGCCGGGCGGACGGTGATCTTCGATTGAGGCCGCCGCACCTACTTCTTCTGGGACAACCTCGTCCTGCGCACCCCGAGCGACGCCTGGGCGCTCTACGAGCTGGCCGGGCAGAGCTACCCGGGCCTCTCGGACGCTCGCAAGGTCGAGGTGGGCGAGCGCCTCGAGGCCCTCGCCTACACGATCGAGGCCGACTTCCAGATCCTCCGCGTCGCCCGCGCGCTTCGACGCCGCCGCCTACGAGCGCCGGGCGCTGGCGACGCTCGACCCCCGCCACGGCCATCGGAGGCGCTTCGAGCGCCACCTGGCCGAGCACCGCGAGGCCTTCGAGTCGCGCGAGGCGCTGCGCCCCGAGATCTACCTCGCGGTGCGTCTCGGCTCGGGCGGCGGCCTGGTCCCGGTCCGCTCGGCGGCGCCCTCGACGGCGTCGCCGAGCTCTGGCAGCCGCCTCGCCGCCGGCCTCGGCTTCGAGGAGGCACGCGGGGTCGGCGCCCGCCGCCTTGAGGCGTTGCGCCGCGCCGAGGAGGCGGCCTTCGAGCGGGTACTCGGCTACCTCGACTGCTCGCGGGTCGGCCCGGAGCGCCTGGCGACGCTGATCCGCCGCGCCTACACCCGCGGTCTCGGCGAGCCCGACAGCGACGAGGGCTTTCAGCCCGCAGGCGCTGCACTTCCTCGAGCACGGCGGGCGAGGAGCGCTTCCGCCCCTACGGCTACGACCTCCTGCGCCTGCACGAGAGCCGGGTCACGGTCGAGCGGCGCTCACTCCACCTCGACTCCGAGCGCGGCCGCGCCCACCAGGCGCTCCTGGTGCTGCGGCGCCCTGCCCGAGGAGGCGGTCGTCCCCGGCCCGGCGGCGGAGCTGATGTTCGCGCCGCTGGAGCTCGACTTCGCCGTCGACGCGACGCTCTCGGTCGAGTTCGTCGCCAACCGCGAGGCCCGCCGCCAGGTCGCGAAGCGCAAGATCGACGCCGACCAGATCGCCCGCGAGGAGTCCGCGGGCGAGCACGGCCCATCCGTCGAGTCGGCCGAGCGCCCCCATCCGGCCCGCGAGCTGGAGGCGGTGCTCGGCGGCGGCGACCGCCCGCCGCTCTTGCGCTGTGCGCTCAGCTCTCGCGGTCGGCGGGCCGCGACGAAGCGGAGCTCGAGGAGCGGATCGAGCGCCTGCGCGAGGGCTACGGCCGGGTGGCGCTGCACCGCCCCGGCGGCGAGCAGCACCGCCTCTTCTTGGCCTCGCTGCCGGCGAGCGTCTTCCCGCTGCCCGAGTACAAGGAGCACCTGCTGCCCGACCAGCTCGGGGCGATGGTCCCGCACGCGATCAGCCACGCCGGCTCGGCCGATCGGCCCCTACATCGGCCACACGCTGGGCGGCTCGCGCGAGCCGGTCCTCTTCGACCTCGCCGAGGCTCTGCCAGCGCAGCCGCCCGCCGACCTGCCTGCTCGCCGGCACCCTCGGCTCCGGCAAGACGATCCTGCTCGAGCTCGCGCTCTGGCAGGCCTTCCTGCAGGGCTCGGGTCCGATCGTCGACATCGACCCCAAGGGCGACCACCGCCTCGAAGCGCCTGCCCGGCGTCGCCGAGGCGCTGGAGACGATCGAGCTGACGCGCCGCCGAGCGCTACCGCGGCCTGCTCGACCCGATGCGGATCGGCGCCGCCGAGACCCGCGAGGACCTCGCCTACGGCTTCCTCGTCTCGATCCTGCCGGCGCCGGTCCGCCCCGAGTGGCAGACCCAGCTGCGCCTGGCGGTCTCGGAGGCCGCCGCCGCGGGGGCGCGCAGCTGCGGCGAGGTGCTCGAGCGCCTCGCCGACCTACGAGAGCCCCGAGGCGGCAGAGGTCGCCCGCGCGATCGAGGTCCACGGCTCCTCCGGCCTCGCCCGCCTCGGCCTCGGCACCGAGCGGACCTGCCTGCCCGAGGTCGGCGACACGCAGGTGGTCTCGCTGCGGATCAAGAACCTCACCCTGCCGCTGGCCGGCACCGCCCGCGCCGACCTCGCCGAGGAGGAGCGCGGCGGCCTGGCGGTCCTGCGCCTGCTCGCCGCCTACGCTCTGCGCCTCTGCGCTACCGACACCGCCCGTCACTCGGTGCTGGCGATGGACGAGGCCTGGGCGCTGACCGCTGACGCTCAAGGGCGGGCGCTACTGGAGCGGATCAGCCGCCTCGGGCGCAGCCAGAACATCACCCCGATCCTCGCCACCCAGATGCTCGGCGACGCCGAGGCGCTGGAGCCGCTGGTCGGCGCGCTCTTTGCCTTCGGCGTCGAGACCGAGGCCGAGGCGCGCAGCGCGCCTTGGCGCTGCTGCGCCTCGATCCCGACGACGAGGTGGCCGTCCAACGCCTGCTCGGCTACCGCGCCGGGCGCTGCTACCTGCGCGACTTCGAGGGCCAGGTCGCCCCGATCCAGATCGCCCCCCCGCCGTGGCTGCTGCAGGGCTCGATACCACCCCGCCCGGTGCCGAGGCCGCTTAGGGCCGGCGCAGCGCTGGCGGCGACGATCGCGCTCGCGCTCGCTTGCCTCTGGGCCACCCCGTCCCCGTCCCCGGCTGCCAGACAGAAACCGCCGAACAGCGCCCCCGCCAAGCCGAAATCGCAGCCTGGGTCACCACTGGCCCCGTCCGCGGCGGCCCAGCTCGGCTCGCCTCCGGCCAGGTCGATCCGATCTCCGGCCTCGGCATCCGTAACCCCGCCTGCGATCGACCGGCGCAGATCCGCGACTCCGCGACGCGGCTCAGCCTGTCAGGTCAACGGCACCCCGGAGAGCAACTACCCGGCCTCCAACTACGGCTTCGACGTCTTCATCGACTCCGGCGTCGACGCCCCGAGCGGAACTTTCGCCAAGGCCCTGGTGATGCTGCTGAACGGGCTCTGGTTGGGACTGATCTTCGTCTTGAAGCTGGTCCTCGCCCTGCTCGGCCTCGCCTTCGGCCTCAACCCTTTCGGCGATGGGCAGACGATGGACCGGATCGCAAATTCGATCGGGCGCATCTATTCCCGCGTCACCGATCCCTGGCTGAGCACGCTGGTCGTCTGCGGCGGCATCTGGTTCGCCCACAAGGGCCTGATCCGCCGCGAGGTCGCCGCCGGGGTAGCGGGAACGCTCGCCGCCGTCGCGATGCTCGTCACTGGCCTCTGGGTCGTGCACCGCCCCGCGCGAGTCGGTAGGCCGCGCGGCGGCGATCTCCGACCAGGTGGCGCTGGGGGTGATCGGAGCGCCGCAGTCCGGCTCGCTTCAGCGCCCCTCCGGCGCCTACGCGGAGGCGATGTCGCGGACCTGGGCGAGGCTGGTCGAGGTTCCCTTCGCCGGGCTCAACTTCTCCGACGCCGAGTGGGCACTCGGCCCGCCGCCGGCCGAGGCGGTCAAGCGGGCGGACGAGAAGTTCTGCGCCGACGTCGGCGCCCTCGCCCTCTTCGCCAACCTCGCCGAGCTCGGCAGCGCCGAGGCGAAGGACGCTTGCGCTCAGTTCGCCCGCCGCCGCTACGGGCGCCCGAAGCGGGTGGTCGACCTTTACTTGCGCTCCTCGCCGGGCAGCCCGGCCCGGCGCGAGCTCTGGAAGTACTTCGATAAGGACGAGGCCGACCGCTACAAGGCCAAGGTCGCCGCCCAGGGCGGCGACGGGGTGCTGACCCGGCTCTCGATGCTGGGCCTCTTCGCGCTCGGCCTGCTCGGCGCGATCCTGCTCTTGGCCTGGCTGTCGATCCGCCTCTTCGGCCAGGCCGCGATCGCCTTCGTCTTACTGCTCGCCGCCCCCTTCGCCCTCTTCTTCCCGCTGCTCGGCGACTCCGGCCGTCGCGCCTTCAAGACCTGGGGGCTGACCCTGCTCGGCGCGCTCGCCGCCAAGGTGATCTACGCCGCGCTGCTCTCGGTCGTCCTCGCCGGGATCTCGATCCTCGGCGGGCTCGGCGGCGCCAGCGGCTTCCTGCTCTCTTGCGCCTTCACCTGGTCGGTCTTCCTCAAGCGCGCCGAGCTGGTCGGCTGGCTCAGCATCGGCGAGGTCGAGCCGGGCCACGGCCGCGGCTTCGTCGGTCAGATCGTCGCCCTCAGCACTGCCCGGCGGATGGCGCGGGGGGTGAGCGGGGCCGTGAAGGGGGTCGGCGGCCGCGCCACGAGCTGGGCGAGCACCCGCGCTACCGAGGGCGGCGAGGCGACCCGGCGCACAGCGCGCGGCTCGCTGCGCGACTCTGCCCGCGCCCTCGCCGATCAGCGCCACCGCGAGGCGCGCCGCACCGTCACCGAGTACGAGGCCCGACACGGCCGACCCGGGCGGGCCGGAGGGAAGGGGAGCTGGGGCGTCCGCGTCGGATGCCGCCCCCGGTTGGCGCAGCCTGCGGTGGGCAGCGCCGCCCAGCCGCCCGCCGTCGCGGATCGCGAGCGCTACGAGCGGGCGAGAGAGCTGGTCGCCCGCGCTGAGCGCAACCAACGCTCGCTCGGCGAGCGTTGGAGCGAGCGAGACCTCGGCCGCTTCGCTGCCGAGGATCGCGCCCTGCTGGAGGGCTCGCGCGACCCCGCCGATCACGCCCACCGCGCCGGCTATGAGCGCGCCTCCTTTGAGGCGCTGCGTGGCCCCGAGCGCGAGCAGGCCGAGGAAGCGATCGAGAAGGCACGAAAGCGCGACCGCCAGCGCTTGCTCGCCACCGATCCACCTGGCCGGGTCGCCGGTCGCGGGCGCCAAGCCGTCGAGGCTCTGCGCCAGCACGGCGAGGGATCAACGCAGCAGCGCCGCGAGCACCTGCGCGGCCTGCGCCGCGAGCGCCGCGCGGCGAATGCGTTTCCAGCCCGTCGCAATATGAGCAGGGGCGGATGACGCGCGTGCCACCGGGGTTCGACGATCTGATGGCCGAGTCGCGGCGCCTGGCCCTCTTCGTCGTCGCCTCGGTGGCGATCCTCGCGGCGGCGCTGCTCTTCGCCCTCACCGCGCCCGACCCGCCGCCGCCGTCGCGGGCTCTCGGCGGGGGCGCCGTCGGCGCCGTCAGTGGCTTCGCGGCTCCCTCGCCGCGCCTGCTCGCGGCGAGGAGCGCCCTGCTGCGCGATCGCCTCCGCGCCACCGCCCGCCGCTTCCTCGCCGCCTTCGGACGCTACGAGGTCGGCGAGCGCGGCTCCGGCCTCGCGCGGGCGCTGCGCGCCACCGCGACGCCGGGCTTCGCCGCGCGGCTACTGGCCGCCCCGCCGCGCGCCCCGGCAGCGGGGCGCTACCCGCCGCGGGCGCGGCTGGGACGGGTCGAGGTTTCCTTCGTCGCCCTCTCACCCCCGCGTGCGATCGTCAGCGGCGAGGCCCGGCGCGGTGATGCCCCCGCCCAGTTCTCCTTCCTCTTCGAGTTGCGCGGGAGGCGCTGGCTGGCGAGCGGGCCGGGATCGTGAGAGAGGCTCGCCGCTTCGCCGAGGTCGCCCTTACGGTCGCGCGTCTCGCCGCCGGCGCGAAGCTGGCGGCGGTCGGGTTCTCCGCCCTGCTCTGCCTGCTCGCCTTCGTCGGCCTCTTCGTCGCCGCAACGGGCTCGGCCACCGGCGCCGGGGGGGCCTGCGTCCTCACCGGTGCCGGCGCTAGAGGCATCCCACCCACCTATGTGCCCTGGCTGGGGCGCGCGGCGAGCAGATACCGGCTCGGCCCGCGCGGCTTTTCGATCGTCGCCGCGGTGCACGAGATTGAGTCCGACTTCGGCCGTTCGACCCTGCCCGGCGTGCGCTCGGGGACCAACTTCGCCGGCGCCTCGGGGCCGGGCCAGTTCCTCGCCGCGACCTGGGCCTCCTACGGGGTGGACGCCGACGGCGACGGGCGCCGTGACGTCTACAGCGTCCCCGACTCGGTCTTCGGAACCGCCAACTACCTGCACGCCTCCGGCGCGCCGGGTGACTGGTACGCCGCGATCTTCGCCTACAACCACGCCGAGTGGTACGTGCGCGATGTGCTCGAGGCCTCGCACCGCTTTGGCACCACCATCCTCGCCTGCCGCCCGGCGACCTCGCCTCAGCTGGGCGCGCTGCCCGCCGCCAAAGCCGACCGCATCGCCTACGTCGCCCGCTGGATCTCCTCGCGCCGCATCCCCTACTGCTGGGGCGGTGGCCATGCGGCGCAGCCCGGTCCCTCGGGCGGCAGCTACTGCTGGGATGCCCAGGAGCGCCAGGTCTTCGACTCAGACGCGAAGGGCCTCGACTGCTCCGGCGCGGTGCGCTGGCTGCTGGTCCTCGCCGGCTACCCCGACCCCGGCGCTCTGCGCTCCGACGCGCTCGGCGCCGCCTATCCCTCCGGCCCCGGCCGTCGGGTGACGATCTGGTCCAACCCGGGCCACGTCTTCGTCACCATCGACGGTCGCGACTGGGGCACCGCCAGCCCCCACATCGCCCACGGCCCGGCCTTCGGCGAGCAGTCGAGCGTTGGCTTCGCTGCCAGTCACCCGTCGGGGCTGTGATTTCCAATCCTGTGTCTTTCAAGGTGTATGGTGATGTGTATGCGGACCAATATCGAGATCGACGATGAAGTAATGCGCGAGGCGCAGCATCTGATCGGCGCCCGCACCAAGCGTGAGACGGTTGACGCGGCGCTGCGCGAGCTGGTCGCCCGTCACCGCCGCATCGGCGTGCTCGATCTGCGCGGCAAGGTGCGCTGGGAAGGCGACCTCTCCGAGAGCCGCAGCGGCCGCTAAGTCGCCCAGCCCATGATTGTGGTCGACACCAGCGTCTGGATCGACGTGCTCAACGACAATGCCACCCCGCAGGCCAAGCGCTGCGTCGAGCTGATCGAGGCCGGCGAACCTGTCGCCCTCACCGACATCGTCTTCACCGAGATCCTCCAGGGCTTGCGCTCCGAGCGCGAGGCGCGCCTGGTGGAGCGCCACCTGCGGGCCTTCCCGATCATCCGCCTCGACGGCCTCGAGGACTTCGCCCTCGCCGCCGAGCTGTACCGCTCGGCGCGCCGGGCCGGGGTGACGATCCGCAAGACGCTCGACTGTCTGATCGCCGCCCCCTGCGTGCGCACCGGCGCGCCCTTGCTGCACGCCGACGCCGACTTCGACCGCCTCGCTTCCTGCACCCCGCTGCGCCTCTGGGCGCCAGATTGATCCCAGGACGGCTAGCCCTCTTCCCGCAACCGCGCTCGACCCTCGGCCATGCAGCGGTTGACTCTGGTGTAGGTCCAGCCGGTCAGCCCGCAGATCTCGCGATAGGAGTAGCCGATCGCGAAGAGGCCGAGCGCCGTGCGCTCGGCCGGCTTCAGCCGAGCCAGTTGCCCCCGCGCCTCCGCAAGGCCCTCATGTAATTCGGCCAGCTCCTCGGGGCTGCTGCAGTCATTGGCAAGTAGCTCAGCGCGAGGGGCGAGCGCGACGATGCGCCCAAGCGGGCGCCCGTCGCGTCGCGCTCGCCGTTCGCGCTCTGAGCGCGCCCAACACAACCGCTTCAGAGTCACGGTGAGCCAGGCCAGCGGCGGCGCCTCGCAATCGGGGTCGAAGCGGTCGATGAAGCGGGCGAAGGCGTCGTGGAGGACTTCTTCGGCATCCTCGGCAGAGGCGCAGTTGCGCCTGGCGAGCGCCAACAGACGGTCCCGGTGCATCGCATAGATCTCCGCGGCGAGTGTCTCGGCACGCAGCGCCCGCGGGGTGCGGGGGTGTCGTTGTGCGGTGGCGATATGCGCCTCCTCCGTCGCTGGGTTGACGGAGGCCGCGATGCGCCGGCCAGGCGAGCCCGGAACCCGCCGCCGCAGGCAAGGGCCGCAAGGAGCCCTCTGCGCGCAGAGGGCTTGCAGGGCTCGCTGCCGGCGCGATAATTCGCGGCCCTCCAGCCCAGCGACGCGGTTGAGGCAAACAGCGCACCCGCTGTCCGCCCGAGTCGTGCAGGACGACCATTTGTGGCACGCGGAGCGTGCGATGGATCGCCCATGCACTCCCGGGCGCACTCAAGCGAGCAGCAGCGCGAGAGGGCACTCGCGGCCGCCCTGCGGCGGACCGAGGTGAACCGCCCCGTCGAGGGGGCGGTGCTGTTGAGGCTGCTCGCCGAGCAGGGGACGATTCCGCTCGACCAGCTCGCCCGCTTCATCGGTCGCTCCTTGGAGGCGACGGTGCGGGCTTTGGCGAAGCTGGAGGAAGCGGGGCAGGTCGAACACCGCCGCTTCCTGGTTCGCGACTTCCCCTGGTTTTGGCCCAGCCGCGCCGGCATCCAGCGATCTGAGACGGGCTTCGCCTACCACCGCCCCGATGTCGCCGCGATCGCCCACCGCCGCGCCGTCAACGAGGTCCGCCTGCATCTGGCGGCGAAGGCGCCGCGGGGGCGCTGGGTTTGCGAGCGCAGCGTCTGGCGACAGCGCGACCCCGCCGATCACCTGCCCGACGCGGTCTTCGAGATCGACGGCGAGCGCCACGCGATCGAGGCCGAGCTCTCCTGCAAACAGAACTCCGAGATCCGCAGCATCGTCGCCCAGCACTCCAACCGCTACGACGCCGTCCTCTACTTCTGCGGCCCCTACCCCTACAGCCTCTTGAAGCGAGTGCAGGCCGAAGGCCGTTGGCCGAAGTTGGTGGTTCGCCGGCTGCCGGTGGGGGAGGAGCCGTGCTGAGGCGCCGCAGCCATCCCGCTCCCTGCCCGCCGCCGCCCGAGCCCGAGGGCGTCGTCCTCGGCCGCCGCCTCGCCGGCGAACGGGTGCTGCCGATCAGCGGCGCCGACCTGATCTGGCCGTTCGAGCAGATGCGCCGCCACGCGGTGATCCTCGGCGCCTCGGGCTCCGGAAAGACCGAGACCTCGATGCGGATCGCCCACCAGGTGGCGACGAAGACCGACGCTCCGCTCTTCTACCTCGACGCCAAGGGCGATCGCAGCTCCGCCGAGCGCTTCTGCGCGCTGATGCGCGCGGCGGGGCGGCGGGTGCGGGTCTTTCCCAACGAGCGCTTCGACGCCTGGCGCGGGGACTGGCGGGCGATCGTCAACCGCCTCCTCGAGGTGATCGAGTTCGTCCCCGAGGGACCGGCGGCCTACTACCGCGACATCGCCAAGACGACGCTGCAGCTGGCCTGCAACCACCCCGACGGGCCACCGCGATCGAGCGCCGAGCTGCTGCACCGCCTCGACTACGAGCTGCTTTTGAACGCCCACGGGCCGACCACGGCGGTGCTCTCGCTGCCGCGCGACAAAGTCAGCCAGGTGCGGCTGCGCTACGAGGCCTTCTTCGGCCAGCTCGGCTCGCTGCTCGATGGCGATTGGTCCTTCGAGGACACCGACGCCGCCTACTTCCTGCTCGACTCCGTCGCATTGGGAGAGGACACCGCCGGCGCCGCTTCGCTGCTCTTCGCCGACTTCGCCCACTACTTCACCGCCCGCAAGGAACGCGAGCGCTTCTGCGTGCTCTTCGCCGATGAGTTCGCGGCGATTTCCGCTGCATCCGATCTGGCGATGAAGGTCGAGCAGGCGCGCAGCTTCAACGCATCGCTGATCCTCGTCCCCCAGACCGTCTCTGGCATGGGGGAGCCCGCCCAGCGGGACCGCATCCTCGGGTCGGTCGAGACGGTCATCGCCCACGCGATGGGCGAGCCCGAGCGGATCGCCGAGCTGGCCGGTGCCCGCCGCACGCTGGAGTTGACCCACCGCTTCGAGCAGGGCGTCCGTGGCCGGGACGGCCTCGCCCGCCCCGAGGACCGCCCCCGCGTCGACCCCGACCGGATCCGCGAGTTGGCGACCGGAACGGCCTGGCTGATCCGCCGCGGCCGTGCCGCCAAGCTGGCGGTACGGCGCGCGCCAGGCACCGAGCCGGTCTCCCTGCCGGCGACGCAGCGGATCAACGCGCCGCTGGAGCGGGTAGAGACGGGGGCGCCGAAGGAGATCGCCTACCTCGATGAGGACGACTGAGGATGGCCGCGACCGAGAACGCCGCGCCTCCTACGATCGGCCCCGGCCGCGAGGGCAAGCTCGGCAGCGGTCCTGGCGCCAGCCGGCGAGCGGTCCTGCGAGCGCCCGAGCCCTGGGAGTTCGAGCTGCTGCGCCTGATCGCCGAGCAGGGCGCGATTCCTTTCGACCAGCTGGCCCGCTTCCTCGGCTGCGAGGAGGCCCCCGCGGCGAGAGTCGCCAAGCACCTCTTCAAGGCGGGATTCGCCGACTACGGCCGCTTCCTCTACGACGAGCCGCCCTGGGTGTGGCTCAGCGGCCGAGGCATGCGACTCTCCGGTACCGGCTTCACCTACCTGCGCCCGCGGGTCGGGGCGATGGCGCGAATGCGCGCTGTCAACGAGATCCGCCTCCACATCGCCGCTCGCGCCCCCAAGGCGCGCTGGCTCTGCGCCCGCAGCGTCGTGCGCGAGCAGGGTAAGCGTGGCCACCGCCCCAACGCCGTGGTCGAGATCGGCCGCGAGCGCCACGCCCTCCTCACCTGCCTGCGCGTTCAGCCCCAGGAGCGCACCCGCGCCATCGTCGAGACCCACATGGCCCGCTACGACGCCGTGATCGCCTTCGCCAAGCCCGCCCCGCGCCGCCTCTTGGAACGCCTGGCGCAGGAGAACCACTGGCCGAAGCTGGTGGTGCGCACGCTTCCAAAGCCACCGCAATGCGACTCCTGAAGCCGAATTCGTCCGCTCCGGGGTCGAGCTGCTTGCGCGCGGCGCATCCCGGTCGTACAATTCAGACTCGCCTGGGATCGCACCTCGTCCAGGCAGGGAAGACGGGCCAGGGTCGCGGCCCCGCAGCACCGCACAGGGAGAGTTTCCACGCATCGCCGCCGCATTCCAGGGTGGCACGCCGCGCCGGCCCAGCGAGTCGCGCCGATCGCCCCTGTCCATCGTCATCTCGGCGGCCCTCGCCCATCCGGCCGCCGGCTTCCATGCTGCGTATCGCAACAGCTATACTTCCACATACAAACAAATACGGAGGCTCGATATGGCCCGCGCCCAGAACAAGCAGAGCGTCAGCTTCCGCTTCGACCCGATCACGGTGAAGCGGCTCAAACACCGTGCCGCCGAGTCGGCCGCCGGTCAAACGGCGCTCGCCGAGCGCTACATCGAGGAGGGCATCCGCTCCGACGAGCACCCGCTGATCTACTTCCGCGAGGGTGCCGCCGGCCGGCGCCCCGCTCTTCTCGGCTCTCGTCTCGACGTCGCCGAGGCGATCGCCTCGATCCGCCAGAACGGCGGCTCCGTCGAGGAAGCCGCCTCCTACCTCGAGATTCCGGTCGAGCAGCTGGAGGCCGCAGCCCGCTACTACGGCGAGTACACAGAGGAGATCGACGAAGCGATCGAGCGCTCCCGCGCCGCCGCCGAGCGCGAGCGCGATCGCTGGCGCCGGGGTCACGAGGCCCTTGCGTGAAGCTCCTGCTCGACGAGATGATCTCCCCGCGGATCGCTCGCGAGTTACGGAGAAAGGGCTTCGACGCCCAGGCGATCAAGAGCGACCGCCCCGATCTGGAGGCGGTCGCCGATCGCGAGATCGTTCGCCGCATGGCCGCCGAGAAGCGGGTCATCGTCACCAACGACGTGCTCGACTTCATCTTCCTCCACAACCAGCTGGCGGCCGGCGGCGAGGAGCACTACGGGATCGTCTTCACCGACGATGCCACCATGCCCCGCAACAAGGCCTCGATCCCCCTCTGGGTCGAAACTCTGGCGACGCTGCTCAAGCAGAACAAGCCCGACGGCGCCCTGCGCAGCCGGGTTCGCCACCTGCCATAGGGCAGCCTTTGCAAGGTGACTAAAGACAGAGCCGCCACCGATCGACCTTTGATCGGCTTGCGCCGGCGAAGCCGCCACTCCCTGTGTAGCTGTGCGTCACAATTCCATGCGCTCGCGAGTTCCGGCGCGATCTCCTCAATTCCGATGAAGTTGGGTAGACCGGCGCCGCGCCACGTGACGGCCTGGAATCGGCACATCCACCGCTTCGCCCGTTCCGATCGCAACGCCCAAAGCCCTCTACCGCGAGAGCAGAGGCGCGAAGATCGCATTACTAAATACTCGAATTACGTTGACTAACACATTTTTCTCCTCCAACCAACAAATAGAGTGAGCCTCACCAGTCACCTTTCCTGAAAGAGGCGTCATTTGATGGAGGCGGGGGGAGTTCAGCCTGGGCCGGCACTGGCCCTGGATCAGATCCAAGGGAACATCGCCGGTTTCAACAAACCGCACCAGCGCTTTGTCTTCCTGGGGTTTCCTGACAAAGCCGCAGCCCAAGCGTTCTTGCGCGTAGTCGAGCGCGAAGTCGACACCGCCGACGATGTCGCTGAGGCAAACCGCAGCTTCAAGTGGCGTCGCCGGCACAGAAGAGATCCCGAACCGAAACGCTGGTTCAATCTCCTGCTCTCGATCTCCGGCCTGCGCCTTCTCGAAGCGCCGGAGCTGGATCTCTTCGAGCCGGCCTTTCAGGAGGGTATGAGGGCGCGGGCCGAGCACCTCGGCGATCGCGACCAAAGCGCGCCCGAGAGTTGGCTGCCCGTCTTTCAGCAGGACATCCACGCCTTGGCGATTCTCGCCGCCGATCTGCCAGAGGATCTCGACCGTCTTCACAGACAGCTCAGCCGCCACGCCCACGCTCACAGAGTTTTCGAACTGGGCCAGGTTGAGGGACACGCCAGGACCGGCGACAACCACAGCCATGAGCACTTCGGCTTCCGCGACGGTATGTCACAGCCGGGCGTGATCGGCCTCACCGACGAGCCGAAGCCCGGCCAGGAAATGATTCCCGCCGGTGAATTCATACTTGGCTACTCCGGGCAGCCGGAGGAGGCGCTTCCGCCGCCGCCGCCGAATGCCTATCAGCCGGTTCCCGCTCCGCCACCCCAGCGATTTCCGGGCTGGGCGGTCAACGGATCCTTCTTCGTCTTCCGCCGCCTGCGCCAGGACGTGGCCGGTTTCAACGACTTCATCGCCAGAAAGTCGGGAGAGATCGGGATGCGACCCGATCTGCTCGAGGCCAAGCTCGTCGGCCGTTACAGAAGCGGCGCTCCCCTCGAGCTGACACGCGACCAGGCGCCCGACTTCGACCCTCAGGCGGCCGACCCTGCGATCGGCGATCGCTCGATCCTCGAGGACGAGAAGATCAACAACTTCGAATACGAGCCCCACGATGCCGATGGGCACCTGGTTCCCCGCGCCGCCCACATTCGCAAGATGTACCCGCGCAACGCCGACCCGCCGGGCAAGGCCGAGTCCGAGCGGCATCGCATCCTTCGCCGCGGCATCCCCTACGGACTCGACTTCGAGCCGGCCGAGCCGCCCTATCCGGGACAGGGAGCGCCGCCCGACAACCAGGATCGCGGCCTCCTCTTCGGCTGCTACCAGGCCTCGATTGAGCGCGGCTTCGAGTTCCTGCAGACCCAGTGGGCCAACCAGCCCGACTTCCCCCAACAGGGCGATGGTCGCGATCCGATCACCTCCCAGGACGCGGCCGAGCCCACCTTCAGCCTCCCGCCCGATCACGCCTTCCCCGACCACCACATCGTCATGGCCCGCTGGGTATTTACGACCGGCGGGGAATACTTTTTCTCACCCTCGATCGACGCGATCAAACAGCTTGCCGCCGGGGGTGAGCCAATGCCCGGCTCCCCCCATCGACCCGACCTGACCGTTGTCGCGGCGGGTAAGCACCATGTCACGCTCGTCGACGACCTGATCACGGGCGAGCACCGCGAGCTTTCTCCGGGCCAGGCGGAGTCGCTCTCGTCGGGCGGCGGGGGCGGCGACATCTGGAGGCCGGACGAGCTCGCGCTGAAGGCACTGGTGATCACCACGACCGTCAGCGAACACGAAGCCCTGCCCACCGATCACGAGCTGAGAGCGGCGCTTCAGGAGGGCAAGACGGTCAAGGTCCTGCTTCCCGGACGCCGGCGTCTCGCGCTCTCGGAGCTTCCTGAGCTGACCGATGCCGCCCGATCTGGTCGGGGGCGCTTGGTGCTCGAGTTCCCCGACCATGGCTGACCCCGCCCCCGCCAATGCGCGCGACAACGCGCAGGCGGAGACGCGCGCGGCCGCGAGATGGCTGATCGCGGCCTTTGCCGCGGTCGGCGCGGTGCTGCTGAGCGGCGTCGGCTTGACCGGCCTGGGAGAGCTTCACGGGAGCGACCTCTTTTGGGCGTTTGTCGCTGTCGCAGTCGGGGCCCTCGGAGTGATCGCGGCGATCTCGCTGATCACCGATGTCCTCACCCCAACGCCAATTTCCCTCTCCGAACTAGCGAGGCTGGCAGAGCAGCGCAACGAAAAGAGTGGTCGTAAGCGGGACAACGCGCTGGTTTGTTTCATCGAGGCCGATCCCAGTCTCCTGCAGGGGATGGTCGACCGGGCCGGCACCGATGCCGGGAAGGTGCTGATCGTGGCGAACAAGATCTACGTCGAAGCGGTCGACGAGCGAACGCGCACCGCTGAGAGGTACTGGGACCTCGCCAAGTCGAGAGGTACCGCCGACGCCGAGACGCAGGCTGCCGAACTGACGGCGAAAGTCGCCAACAACAGGAGCCTGACATTTCACAACACCGTGCGCAGGCTTGAGCGCATCGCCACCGACGAGCAGGCGGTAATCAAGTTCCGGCGCCGGCGGCCGGCTCTCGGCATCCTCGCGATTGTCGTCACGGTTGCGATCGGCGCTTTCGCCTACCTGAGCAACCCGCCTGAGCCGGCGACCGCCGATCTCCGCGGCGCCGACCTGGAGAGGATGGACCTGAGCGGCGCAAGCCTGCGCGGGGCGAACCTCTCCGGCATGACCCTGCGAGGGACCGATCTCCACGGCACCGATCTCGGGGACGCGGCGATCGATAAGACCGTCTGGAGAAACGTGACATGCCCAGACGGGACCAACAGCCACAACGCCGGGGACACCTGCGAAGGCCACCTGGAGCCATTCAGACCCGACGAGCTTCCATGAACGCCAATACCATTGGGCCGCGATGACCGGCTGCTCGGATAACTAGGAATTATCGGTGGCAGAGAATGGCCGGGGATACGAGCGGCTGGTCGCTCTCGAGCGCATCCTGGCACGTCGGGGTACGACTTGCGCTATTCCTCGCCTTCGATCGGCCAGAGCGTGTCGACGAGCGCCCGGGGCTCGGCGCGCACCTATTTCGCCCAGCGCTGCCTCTCCGATGAACAGCTCGCTCGGCTGGTTGACGCCTTTCGCTCCGTCGGCTCGTACGTTGAGTTGTTCGAGGGAGAACTGGAGTTGCTCGAGGGGTTGGCCGACGGGCGCATCCAAGGGATAGAGAAGCCGCTGAAAGTCATATACAAGGCACCGAGGGAGGAATCGGCGAGCACGGCTTCGAGCCTGGCCGCAAGGCGCTGCTTCCGGCGGTGGCGGATGCCTACGGACTCGTTCTTCGAATTCCAACGCCTATGCATGCGCACTCGGCCGCCACAAGTTCCACTACTTCACCGTTCTACGTGCCTGCGGGATCGACGCCCCGCGGGCTGGCACTATCGGCTGCCCGGCGGCTCGGCGGCCGATGAGGCGCCGCCACGCGAGACAAAAGTATGTCAAGTCCACCTATGAGTCATGGTCTGTCGGAGTGACTGAGGAGTCGATCTTCGTCGTCGACGACACCTGCGAGGAGCGTGTGGCGGCGATCGCCGAGGAAATCGGGCAGTCGGCGACCGTGCAAGAATTCGTTGCCGGGCCCGAGGTATGCGTGCCAGTCTTCTCATGCCCGGAAATGGTCGTCACTCCGCCGATCGAGGCGATCCTGACGAAGGCGCCAGGAGATGGCGAGGCAGTCACGACAATCGACGATAACCTTCGCCACGACGGCGTTAGGCGGCGGCGAACGAGGGCTCGCCGGAAACCATGAAGCAGTTGTACGAAAACGCAGCGAGAGCGTTCGACGTCCTCGAGCTACAAGCGTTTGGCCGGATCGACTTCAGGATCGATAGCGACGGCCGGGCCTGGGTGACCGATGTCGGGGTCTCGCCTGGGTTGGGCGTCGACAACTCGGCGTTCAGCTCCGCTCCGAGCTGAGTCTCGACCATCCGAGGTTTCTTCGCCTTGTCGTCGCGGCGACGCTGAGATTCGCGGCCTGTGCTAGTTCTCTCCCCAAAACTCGATTGCCGGCAGCATGAACCCGCGGCCGTAGCTTTCCCAGACCGGCCCAAACTCCTGGGGTGGCGCTCAAGCAGGCATTCGTCGAAGTGGACGCAGAGAAGCCGTTGTTGCCCGCCATCACCTTGGCCAGTAGCTCGTGCCTGCGGACGTATACCGGCCGACTCGGTACGCGATCCTGCCGACGAGGTCGGCGAGCACATCCCAATCGGCTTGTGCGGCGTCGACGTCGCCCGCGACAAATCGGGTCGCGCACCGGTTCGATCCGATCAGGTAGCTCATGCTGGGCTCCGGCTTCATCCGATTCCGAGTTAGCTCCACACCAAGCCGATCGAAGATCTCAAGGGCATCCTGATGGCGGCCCCGAAGGCGAGATAGACCGACGGGCGTTTTCACCGTAGAAAGGATCGCTGTCAACGGTGAGCGAGGCCACTATCTCTCGCTGTTTCGCACCGCCTGTTCGGCACTCACGCCGCCTGCGCGGTATTCGGCGAGGAGCCTGTTGGTCCGTGGGTAGTCGAGCGGCGGAAACGCCCCCGCGCGGTAGTCCTCGACCAACCGCTCCAGATCTAGATAGACCTCAAGAGCCTCGTCGTAACGCCCGCAGCAGAGCAGGCTTGCGCCGAGGTTAACCAGGCAGCGGTAATACTCACGGGGCGGCGGATGAATGCCCGGTCCTGCCCCGGTCCAAAGTACGCGACCGCCTCTCTGTTGCGCACCAGCGCGACGTCTGCCGGTAGAGCGACCCTGAGCTGCGATCCAGTGTGTACAGGGCGTCCTTGGCGGCGGTGTCGAAGCTTGCCCGGTCGATCAGGGCTTGTCGGATGCGACCCTCCAACGCCCACCCTTGCTCCTTCTCGCTGAGATGGGCCACGCCATAAAGCAGGAGCAGCATAAGACGCGTCCCAAGTTCGGGCTCCTCCTCTTCGTATCCACTCCAAGCTTCGAGAATCGAACGTCCCTTCATGCGGTTGTCTTCGCTACGGGTCGACATCAAGCACATGGCTTGAAGGTAGTCGGCCTCTGCAAGCAAGCACTTGCGGAGATCGCGGGGGAGGCGGTCAAGTGAGGCTAGGCAGTCACCGAAGCGATAGCCGTTGAGGTGATCGAAGGCCTCCGCCATCAACGCGGCGACGTCGGCGAAGCCACCATCCTCGACGGCGGTCAGGATGGTGGGCGACAGATCCCGCCACGATCGCCCTTCCCGTTGGGCCTGAAGCGCAGCCTGCACACCGAGTGCGGCGGCCTCGCCGGTCCGCTCCGCATCGAGGGCGTTTACGCACCTCAATTCGTACTCAGCGGGGCGCAACAGGCGCAGGCAGTCGGACAGCTTCTCGTGGATCTCCGTCTTGTCCCGGGCGTTGACGTTGAGGAAATACTGTCGGTAGAGATCGTGGATGAACTTCCCGAGCCCCTCCGAAAGCTCGAGGACGTCCTCATCCCGGCAGTGGCGCAGTAGCTTCGCCACCTCAGACTCATCGGCGCCGGACGCGCAGATCACTTCTTCACGACGGAACGTCAACCCGAGCATCGCCGCCACCTGCAACAGCTCGATGACCTGTTCTCCGAACGTGCCCAGGGCTTGGATTCGGTCAGTCAGCACCTGCTGGAGAAACTCCTCGGAGTCCGCCATCGCCAGGAAATCCTCGCTTTCCCCGGCGGTCGATCGCTCGGCGCAGCGGCTGGCGAGCGCCAGTGCCCGCCCGACAGCGAGTAGACGGCGTCGGTCACCTCCTTTGACGGCTTCGTATTGGCGCCGAGGGCAACAAGGACTTCTTCAAACCCTTCACGAGGGGGTCGGCGCAACTCGAAATGCCGCACTCTGCCAGCCGTGAGCAGCGCACTGTGCGCTTTCGGATTCGCTACCGGCTGATAGTGCTCGGTTGTCTGTACCGCGAGCACCCGCAGCTCTTCCAGGGAGGGGAAAGCCGAGCGCATGCGACGATCCAGCAGGGTGCCCAGGAACTCAAGCGATCTCGAATCCCACCAGTGCAGGTTGTCGGCGATCAGCAGGATCGGCCGCTTTCTGCCGAGGCGGTCGAGCCTATAGAGGGCGTCCTGCTCGAGGCCGCCGAGGAGCATCGCGGGATTGCGACAACGCGCCTGCTGCACCTTCGCGAGCATCTGAACGGTGGCGGTGATCAGCCCTGCGGTCCCCACCAGGGTCTCCCCAGCCTTAGCGATGCCGGCAATGGCCGGCGTCACGGACTTCCATCGCCTGGGAAGCCCGCTCATCGCGAGACCGAAGGGGTAAAAGGACACGTCGCTCCTAAACGAATCCCCCTCGGCCAAGATGGCGCTGCCGCCGCCGGCTTCCCACAGTTGACCGATGTCCTCCGCCAGCCAGGACTTTCCTACCCCAGGCGGGCCTTCCAGCAAGCCGATGTCATCGCCCTCGTGCAGTACGCGAGCGATGTCAGCGGCAACCGCGTCGTATCCGAAGAGACTCCAAAGGTCTGCCACCGATAATTCCTAGTTATCGCGTCTGCATCACTCGCCCCAGCACGTCTGCATCCGAGACCACTCGCTTCAGCGCCCGGTCGGAAACGTGCGTGTAGATCTCCGTCGTGCTCAGGCTGGCGTGTCCGAGCAGCCGTTGGATGTAGCGGATATCGACGCCGGCTTCGATCAGCTGCGTCGCGGCAGTGTGACGCAGCATGTGCGGGGTCACTCGGCGGCCGACGCCAGCGGCTTGCGCGGCTTTGGCGAGTCGCGAGCGCATCGCCGCCGTGCTCAGCGGCTCCCCGCGCACGTTAAAGAGCAACCGCGAGTGATCGATAGCCAGCGCGGAGCGTGCTTTCAGATAGGCGCCGGTGAGGTCTACGATCCACTCGTTAGTGAGGAAGACCTGCCGTTCCCGTCGTCCCTTACCCATCAGCCGCAGGCTGCGTCCCGACAGGTCGATGTCCTGGCAGCGGATTCCCACCGCCTCGTTTACCCGCACGCCCGTCGTCACCATCAGGGCGACCGCGAGCAGTGTCGTCGACTCGTGCGGGCGGCGCAGCACCTCCGCAGACAGCGGGCCGTCGGCCCCCGCCGCTTTCCAGAGGAAGAGCAGCAGCCGGTCGAGTTCGGGGCTGGGCACCGTGCGAGGCAGCTTGCGCGTGCGGCCGCCCGCGAGGCTCATGCCCCTCCACGGATCGTCTTCAAGAAAGCCGCGGGAATGAAGCCACTGGTAAAAGCCGCGCAGCCCCGACACACGTCGCTTGATCGAAGCGGGGCAGAGGCCCCTCTCGCGCTGATCCTCGATGAAGGAGATGAGCTGCTCTCGGTCGATTTGAACGACTGGCGCGTTTGCCCCCAAGTGCCTCTCGAGGGCGGCGAGGTCTCCGTCGTAGGCGCGAATCGTGTGCGGTGACAGGTCTCTCGTGACCATGAGCCAGCGGATGTACTGGCAATGCGCCTGACCTATTTGCATGTGATTCCCCTTTTTTGACCCCCCGATGAGTCGCTCGCTGGTCGGTGCGGTGCTCCGCGTGTCGGGTATCGATGCGGGCACGCGATTAGGGAGATCGGCTCCGATCGCCTGTGCGCTCACCCCCGCCAGGACTTATGCAGCAGCCAGCCCTACGTTCTGGGAACGAGTGCCTTGCCTGGCATCGCTTTCGGTCTCGCCCTGACGTCTACGTCCGCCACCGATCCACCTCCTACCATTGGATCAGCCTGTGACCGAGCCACAACTCAACACCGCTGTCCTCGTCCGCCGCGAGGCTCGCGAGGACATCTCGCGCATCGCCGCCGAGCACGGCGCCCGCAACCTGCGCGTCTTCGGCTCGGCCGCTCGCGGTGAGCCGGAAGCCCACGATCTAGACCTCCTGGTCGAGATGGCCGCCGACCGCAACCTCTTCGACCTGATCTCCCTCTCCCAAAAGTTGGAAGAGACGCTCGGGATCGAGGTCGACGTCCTCACCGAAGCGGGCCTCTCGCCCTACCTGCGCGATCCCATCCTCGCCGAGGCGGTCCCGCTTTGAGGGTGAGCCGGGGCCATAATTCTGGCTCTGCTGGGTGCTAGCGTGACGCTCATGCACACCGCTGGCGTGACAGATCCGATCGAGAGCCTGATCGTCTGGCTTAAGGGCCATGAGCCGTTTGGGACAGTCGAGCTTCGCGATGTCGCCCTGGATGAGAGCGGCAGTGGCAGTGGCAGTGGCGACGATGACGGCGAGGAGATCCGGTTGCTGGTCTACCTCGCTAATCCGACTCCCCCTCAGGCAGGGTGGCCCGTTGACGATGTCTTCCAAATGCGCAGGGAGATTTCCCGCTACCTGGCTGGAAGAGAGACCGGATTGCCGCCCCTTATCGTCAAGTTCTTGCCCGAGACGGCGGACCGTGAGGAGGACGTGGACGAATCGCTTGAGTGGGACCCTGGGCGAGTGGTCGAAGACGATCCCGACGAATGAGCGACCCGATCCGCCCTGATGCCCTGCTGCGACAGGCGCGGCTGTTGGCGGGATTCGACGCTCCACGGGGAAGGCCTTCGCCGACCAACCACCGGCGGGCGGTTTCCGCCGCCTACTACGCTCTCTTTCACGAACTGATCACGCTTTGCGTCGACGAGGTCTTTCAGGTTCAGATCTCCGATGAGGAGCGCTATCGCGCGGCTCGCTGGATCGACCCTACGGACCTCTTGAAGGTGTGTAGATCTATCCTGGGGGTCGATTCGGTTCCAGGTTCGCAGCCGGTCAAACCGAGATCTGTGACAGACAACGGGGTGTGGGAGTTCTTCACGCGTGTTGCGAGAGATGGCGGTCGAGAGCCGGCGATTCCGGTGTCGCTCGCTTTCGTCGCCGATGCATTCACCAGTCTCCAGGCCGCCCGTCACGACGCCGACTACAACCATGCGGAGTCGTTTCCCAAGGCGACCTCGCAGACCCATGTCCTCACTGCGCAGCAAGCCGTGGAGCGCCTGCGCGTCAGCGCCGACGACCCCTACTTCCGCCGCTTCTTCGTCTTCATTCTCGCCCAGGGAAGCCGCTTGAAGGGCTGACAAGCGGAACGGGTGAAGTCGGCCACGCCTCCTGAAATGCTTCTCAAGCCGTACGGGGCAAGCCGGTTCCAGGCGATCCGGCGAGACTGCGACAAGGGTCCCTGGCGACTCAGGCCCCGCAGGATTCGACAAACTAGTCAGCGGATTTCAAGAGTTCGGCCGAGTAGGAGTTTCCCCAAGAACTGATCAGGCTCGTCAGGATTTCCCGGGGCTGGCCTGAGTGGGGCACTGGCATGGAATACCCCGACGAAGACGCGCTCAACATCTACACCGACGGCTCGATGCTGCCGGGCCCACGCCGCGGCGGCCTCGCCGGCCTCTTCATCCTCATCAACGAGGACGGCAAGGAGGAGACCTACCCGCTCCCGCCGCGCGGCTACGCCGGCGCCACCAACAACCAGATGGAACTAGAAGCCTGCGTACAGGCCCTGCGGCTCGCCACCTCCCAACAGCCGCCGTTTGACCGCAGCCGCTACCGAAAGATCGTCATCCGCACCGACGCCGAATACGTCGCTGGCAACTACGAGACCGCTCTCTTCAGCTGGTCTCGCAACGGCTGGCTGAGACGTGGCGGTGCTCCTCTCGACAACGCCTCACAGTGGAAGGAGTTGGCGCGGCTGTTGAAGCGCTCCGCCAACCAAGCTAGGCCCGTCAAGATCAAGTGGGTACCGGGCAAGAAGAGTCCCCGCACCAAGGCCGTCGACAGGGACGCGAAGAAAGCGGCCAGGATCGCGCCCCCTCACCAACTCACCCCCTCACAGGTGCGACGTAAGCGCAGCGAGAAGCCGATCGAGATCGGCAGCGTTGGTATGTGTGGCCAGATGATGACCATCCACGTCTTCAAGTCGGAGTATCTACCTCTACACAAGCTGGTCAAATGCTGGTACACGGTCGAGTCGCGCAAGAGCCCCTACCGCGGCTGCGCCGACATCATCTACGCCGATCCCGTCCTACCGCTACGTCGCGGCCACACCTTCCGGGTTCGCGTCAACGAGGACACTGACAACCCCCGCGTCGTCAAGGTCTTCGAGGAAGTTGAGTAGCCATTGCTTAACGCTGGTGTCGTCCGCCTCCAGGTGGCGGGAGGTGCACTGACTCGACTGGTCGTCCATGGCTGACGAATCGAATCTCAAATCCAGGCTTCGGCTCGCTGGATTTCGTCCCTTCTAGGAGGGCGTTGATGCCTGATAAGAATTCCTCGCGGGCTTCTTGGTCATCGAAGTTCTCACGAGCGCGACAAGCCAGTTCGACCATGAATTTCTCTCCATTGAGGCGTGCGCCGGTTACGATGGCGGCTGCGGCGAGCGCATTGTGACCTAGGTTGATGGCCAAGGTGACCACATTGCCCCACGCCTCGATGTCTCCTTCTTGCATGACTGCCGTCGTGAGATATGCGTACATCCCCGCTTCGGTGTCCCCCTGGTTGAGAAAGTCTCGGGCGAGGTTGAACCATCCGAGCGGAGAGGCAGCGTCGAGTTCCCAAATCTCTGCGGAGAGAGCCTCGACTTCTCTCTCCGTCAGTCTTCTCTCCGCGAACTGACCGGCGACTTGTGCGGCCCTCTCAGGGTTACGGTCTTGCGCATCGATGTCTGTAGTGGAGATGATCCAGTGCAGCGCGGCAGCCTTAGTCGCCGCCCATGCCCCGAGTTCGGTTTCGTCGGCGCAGATCGGTATGAAGATTTCCGACGCCTCCGCGTAACGGCCGGCGTGCATGAGGGCATCAGCCTTGCGGGCCTCGACATCCAACCCCGGCTCCTCGCTGGTTTCAAGCGCCCGTTCATATGCTGCAGCCGATTCGAGGAATCGACCAGCGAGAAAGTAGGACCCCGCGAGTTCGAGCCAAAGGTGTTCTCGTGACTCGTACTCGGAGTCGAGTTCGAGGGCACGCTCGTATGAGCGAATGGCTGCCGGGAAATCCCCCGCTGAGCGGTAGTAGTTGCCCAGACCGACTGCTTCGCCTGCCGCACCCGCCGTGTCGCCGCGATCTTGCCGACGCTCGATCCGGGCTTCCATTGCTCTGACGAGCTGCTCTCGCTCCTGCTTTCGTAGCTGCCGCCCATTGCGAAGCGCCGCCAGCAGAAAAGAGAAGCTAGCCAATCTGAGGTTGTCATCCTCATCGTCGTCGAGGCGCTCGGCTAGTTCCAGCGCCTCAGCGGCTCGAGCAGAATAAGCCATCGCCTCGGCAAGTTCCATGCTCATGGGCGGCAGGAAAGCAAGCCAAGAGTCAGCAAAGAAATGCACACCGATGCGGGCGGCCAGATCGGCATGGCCCGCCCTCGCGAGCGCCAATGCAGCGCACGCGAGCAGTTCCGAGCCCAGGTCGGAAACGTCCTCGTAGGGCACCAAGTCTTCATCGAGGTGCAAAGTGGTCGAGCCCAATCCGGCGACGCTTGCCGAGATATCGCTGCCATTGATCTCCAGGGAAAGCAGGTGGTCGTCCTCGGCGGAAACGATTTGCACCAGATCTGGACAGCGTTGCGCGGCGGCGCGAACTCCAAGCTCGAGCTCAGCGGACGAAAGGTCACCTCCCGATGCGACTATGGCGGCCCCGACTGGCAACTCCAGTCTGCTCGACTTTGCCTTCATCACCGCTGTGGCTTCATCGAACAGGCGGGCGACGCTTGCCTCGTCGAGTTGATGCTCATCTTCGTCCCAGTGAAAAATCAGCCACTCGTCCCCGACGTGCTCGTAGTAGGGGTCGAATCGGTGAAACCAACGCCCATACAGAGTCCGAGTCGCGGCTACGTAGCGAACCATCAGCAGGGGTATCGGCTGCGCTCGAAAATAGCTCGCCGAGGAGAGCTTGACGGGCACCTTCAGGGCCTTGTCTAAGTCAGTTTCGTCCGTGGCCTTGAGCTGGACGTAGAAACGCAGGCCAGTTGCGCTTCCATCTTCGAACTCTTCGACCTCCCCGTCGATGCCGTAGTCGTGGCTCAGCGACCGATACACGAGGCGATCGGGCAGGAACGTCTCGAAAGCACGCCGCGACGCATCCTCAAGCTCATGTTGTCGGGGCCGAAGAGGCATCGGTGTATCAGGAGGTGGTCTACTGGCGTCGTGGCTCAAGAGTTCTAATGTTCTACCCCCTCCAGCTCGGCTCTGAGGTCGTAGTCGTTGGAGAAGCTGGGCTTACGAAAGGCGGGTATCGGTTACTCGGCGACCTCTCGCAGCACCTTGCGGCCGTCAGTAATCTGATCGAACCTTGCATCAAGGACCATATGTGCCGCCTCCTGTGTGTCCACGTCGAAAACCACGGCTTCAATCGAATCCTCTCCTGCCAGAACTTTCGCCGGGTCTCTCATTCGCAGCAGCCCATGGCCGCTGTTGAGCATGCTCGCAAGCTCCGTCACGACACGCCCGATCTTCCCTCTCGCCCCCCGTGCCTTGAAGGCGATCACCACCGACGAGCGGTCCTTCTCGATGTAGAACGGGCTCGCGCTCCAGTCCCCGAAGACGGGAATGAAGCGGTTGATGATCGACTCAACTGCTCCAGCGATACGGCCACTCAACTCTGCGATCGCGTTACGCCCGTCCTCTAGGGCTACCTGCACCGGGAACGTCCCTCTCATGATGACTTCCGGGTTGGGCCCCGCGCGAACGATTCTGAAGCGAGCTATCTCAGCGCCGCGTTCGAGGCGGGTATTGGACATCACCTCGACCTCTTCGATACGGGCGACGTCTCTATTCGTAGTGAGCTGTTGGGTCGCTTGTCGTTCTGGGTTCTGAATGAACGCGATGGTGTTGATCAGCCGGTGCTTGT
>CAVUCS010000005.1:0-5296 GCA_963740065.1 uncultured Solirubrobacterales bacterium | reverse complement strand
ACAGGGCGGCTCGGGTCGCGGCCAGGGAACAGCAGCCCCGACCGGGGATGATTCATCAGAACGCGGTGATCATCGAGAAGAGCGGCCAGCCGTTCCCCGATCGGCACGACTCGGTTCTGCCCAGCCTTCGACTTCGCTTCGAGGTACACCTTGGCCTTCGGGTCCCAGGCTCGGGTGACGCGCAGGCTTCGAGCATCCAGGTCGATCGACTCCCACTCGATCGCCATGAGCTCGCCGATACGGAGGCCCGCGTAGACAGCGAGGCCGAGCGCGGCCTGGTCCTTCGCCGGAAGCGCCCCGATCAGGCTCGCGGCTTCGGATGAGGTGGCGATCCTGTCCCGGGCCTTCTCGCCACTCGGCAGGCGAAGGTGATCGCAGGGGCTTACATGGGCAAGACCCCGCGGAATGGCCCAGGCATAGAGAGCCTGCAGCGGCGTGACGGTGCCGCGGATCGTGTTGGCTGCAAGCTCCTGGCCGGCGAGCTGGTCGACCCACAGCTGGACATCAGCGCGATTCAGGCGGCCAAGGCGCGTCGGGCCGAGGGCCGGGAGGATGTGGGAATCAAAGGCCCAGCGATAGACGGTGACGACGCTGGGCTTGTAACGCCCGCCTGATCGATTGCGGATCGTCCCGGCCTCCATTCCCGCCAGGAACTGCTCGGCGGCGGCGGCGATGGTGGGTCCGGCGGCGGCGCTGAGGGTTCCGGCCTGGAGTCGGGCCATGGCGTCAACCCGCCACGCGCGAGCTTCGGCTAGGTGGGGCGTCCAGGGGCCGAACAGGTGGCGCTTGGCGCGGCCGTCAAAGGCCGTGCCGCGGTACCTCTTCCGCCCCTTTGCGTCGACGCGTTCGGCGATGCCGGCGCGGCTAGGATGCTTCGCGTTCATGGACTCAACCTCCATGGGCCAGGCCCCCGGGCGTGCAAGCGTCGCGGGGGCGCTTTTCGGTTCGCGGCCCACTCTACTCGCCGCCCATGCCGTTCAACCGATCTCGATACGCCTGCGCCAGACGTTCCTGGTGGAGAGGAGCCCGCTCGGACCCCCGCCGCTTGCCTCTCCAGTCGGTGGACGGGCGGCGGCATGGGCGGCCCGGATGGGCTCCGCAGGTAGGGCAGGCGAGGTGCTCGACTGCCTGCGTTCGCATCTGGCGTTCAAACAGGTTCATGTGACCTCCGTTCGATCGTTGGACCCGGCCAAGCTCGCGTTCTCCTGCGCCCACCGCTCGAGCTCCGCGACCGGCACCAGGCGGCAGGAGCCGGAGCGGATCAGCTTCAGGTGCGGTTGCACATGGCGCCGGAAGTGAGGCAATGAGATGCCGAGGGAAGCCGCGGCCTCCTCGCGGGTCAAGGTGACGCGGGGGACCGGGGCGACGGGTTGGGGTTTCATGCCACCGCCTCGAACTCGTCGCGAAAACGCTCGATGAGTCGGCGCTCTTTGTCCTCCAGCGCCAACACGCCCTCGAACGTGGACCCGTCCCAATAGCGGTCGATCGCCGCCTGGTAGAGCGATTGGAGCGCGTCGGGAGGCAGGGCGTCGAGCTCGACCTGCACCAACTCGCCGTGCTGGGCGATGAAGCGACCCGCGCGGGTGTCGCTGGCCTTGCCTGGTTGGGGCGGCAGGTTGTATTCGCTCACCTGCTCGGGAGTGAGCGCCACCCGCACCACCTCGGCGAAACAGAAGTCGGTGCGATCCTCGAAGTCACGCTCGATGTCCTCGCCCGAGGGGTCGAAGTCGCCGCCGTAGATCAGGACGGACTCGCGACCGTCATTCAGCACGTCCGAGGCGACCACGTCGCAGAAGGTCTGGGAGGAGTAGCCCCCGAGCGCCAGGATCGGGATGCCTAGGTCGCCGAACCAGCTCTCGAGCTGCGCCAGGAGGCCGTTCTTCTCGACGCCGATGTAGATCGCCTGCTTCTGGCCCTCGGTGCGGTCGCGACGATAGGACTGCGCCAGCCAGTCGATCTCGCTCAACGGGTCGTCGGCGTAGGCGGGTCGATGGATCGTGCGGGTGCGGTCCACCAGCGCCGGGAACCAGCCGCCGCGGCGAGCTTCGGCCGTCCTCGCGCTCAGAGTCTTGTAGGCGGAGGTCGTGTTCGGGATCAGTTGCGCCGAGACCAGGCGGTAGTGGAGCTGACGGAGGGTGACGCCGGTGCTGTAGCTGGTGACGATCGTCGCGGCCTCCTCCAACACCCCGCCCCAGTTGATCCGGCGGCTCATGGCCCGCGGTCCTCGTCGTAGGGCTCGACGCCGAGACCCAGAAGCCTCTCGGCCTTGGCTTCCTCTTCGGGTGTCCCGGGCCGAGGTGACTCGGCTGGTTTTGCAGTCAAGTCACCCGCAGGTGCGGAGGGGTGACTCGGCGGGGGACCTGGTGACTCCCTATAGGGAGGAGTCACCAAGTCACCTTGCCGCCGGTCTCTCCCCTGCGGAGTAGGTGACTCGGGTGACTCGGAGGGTCGAGTCACCTCCCAGACGGTCGCTGACGGGTGGCGCCCGAGCGCCTTCGCATCGTCTCCGGTCCGAGAGGCGAAGCGGTTGGGGTTGTCCTTCAGCTCTTGCTTGATCCGGTCGACGTTGGCGCCGATGCCGCCATCTTTGGCGGCGATTTCCTTGGCCGTCAGGTGCGGCTTGTCGGTCAGCAGCACCTCGATCTCTTCGACCAGGTCGCGCTCCTCCGTCGCTTCCTCGTGGACGAGCTCGAATGACTCTGTGTCGGGGTCGAAGGCGAGGATGTAGGCGCCGCGCTCGCCGCGCCGGCTCCAGCGCACCTTGGGGAAGGACAGACGGGCGCGGTTGCCGTGCTGCTTCTCGAGCACCAGCAGGGAGTCGGGCTTGCCGCCCCAGGCGCCGGAGACGGCGTCCACGGCATCCCCGACCGATTCCTTGCGGCTGTGGTGAAGCACCTCCCAGGCGACGGTCGAGCCGAGGCCCGCCTGCTGGAAGCGCTCGACCATCGCTCGGGTGTCCTCCGGGCTGCCGACGCCGTCCATGCCGAAGGTGTCGAGCGGATCGCCGATGATCAGGTCGATCTCGTTCGCGATCGCGAAGCGGTTGAGGTGCTCCACGAACTCGGCGACGTTGAGCCTCGCTTGGCCCCAGTCCTGGTCGTGGATGAAGATGCCGCCCGTCAGCGGGTGCGGCCAGTGCCCTCGCTTCAGCTCGACCTTGTGGCGGAACGGCTCCCGCGGCCCCTCGTTCTCGATGAACAGGACGCGCAGCGGTCGGGGAACCTCGAACCCCAGCCACTCGACGCCGGATGCGAGGTGGAAGGCTTGCTCGATCGCGAGTGTGGTCTTGCCCTTGCCGCCCTTGGCCACGATTAGCAGCAGTCCGTTGACCGGGAGCAGGTTGTCGTCGGGCTCGCCGATCAGCGCCGGCGGGACGGCGCTCTTCGCGGCGATGAAGCCGTCCAGGGGAAGCGCGAAGGGACCGGTCGGCTCCTCCAAATTCCGAGCGCGTTCGGTTGCGGCGGGACGGGAACCGTTGTCCCCCGATCGGGTCGATCTCGGCCGCATTGACGAGCCACCGCGCCAACTCGGCCGGGTGGGCCTCGGTCTCGATCAACTCC
The DNA here is from genome assembly GCA_963740065.1 of uncultured Solirubrobacterales bacterium. Taxonomy (GTDB): domain Bacteria; phylum Actinomycetota; class Thermoleophilia; order Solirubrobacterales; family 70-9; genus DASVDE01. The sequence continues at coordinate 1,736 of CAVUCS010000005.1, read as the reverse complement.
GCGATCTCGCGAAGGTCGTCCCCATTGGGGTGCTGGTCGGCCCGGGCCCTGATCGCGGCGGCGATCGCCTCCTGGTCGATCATCGCTCGCCCCGCCGGTACTCACCGCGAATGACGGCCTGGGCGGCTTGCTCAGCGGCCCCCCGCTGGAGGTGGTCGAGGCCGAGCTCGTCGTACAGACGCCGGCGAGCGAGGATGGGAAGCGCCGAAATCGCGATCGGATCGAGCGGCAGAGCCCGGTCGAGCGTCAGCTGGACGCCGTCCCCGGACCTCATACCCCCGCGCACCTTCATCGGTCGTGGACCTGCGCGAGATGCCTGTAGACCGCGTGCGGTCCCGTAAACCCCTGGCCGCACCGGTGGCAGCCGTAGTAGCTGGTCGCCTTGTGGACGTTGGAGCGACGCCAGCTGACGTCGTCGATCATCCCCGGGAAGTCGTAGTTGGACTTCCGGTTCGTTCGGTAGCCGCCGTGTTTCGCCACACGGGGGTCGATCAGGCCATCGGACCCCCGGGCGACCGCGACCCGCTCTATCGGGTCCATCGCGTACCAAGCCGCCCGCGACGGCAGGTGTACGCGCCGGGGTTTGACGCTCTCCGCGGCCGTGTCGCGGACAACGGTTTCGAGCAGCGTCATATGGCCGCTCTCCTTTCGGTAGAGCGGCTCGTGGCCGCTACGTGATGAGGATCAGATTCGTCTGGAGGGTCGTCGCTGGAGGACGGCCCAGCGCGGGAATCGGCTCCGCGCCGGCTCCCCTTCGTTCTTCCGCTGCACGACTCTCGACGTTCGTGGCCGAGCGGCCGAAGCACGACGCGAGCGGGCGCTGCGCCGCGACCTCGGACTGCACGGCTAAGCGTCGCCTTGGCTTCACGCAATGAACGTTTGAGTTCCGACTGTTCTCGGTCGAAGTTGACGATGACATCGTCGTTCTTCTCGCGGAGCTCATCGAGCTTGCGCTTCGCCTCCGCGTCTTTCTCCCGCTCGGCACGCCAGAGGAGGTCGTAAACCTTCGAGGCGTGCTCAGCCTCCTCCTGATCGAAGTCGTCGTCGTGCTCATTGGCGGTAGCGACGACGTTGGCGACCAGCGCCTCCTTCTGTCGCTTCAGCCCAGGATTCTCGGCGTAGAGTCGCCGGAGGGCCAGGGCATCGGCGGCCAAGGCATCGGGGCGAAGCTTGGCGGCTGGCTCACGCTGCTGCGGCGCGTGCATCGAGTTCTGCCATAGAAATCATTTATCGCGCGGGACCGTAGCAGGGGCGCCAGAGCTTCCTGCCCCTCAACGCAAGCGACCCCCGAAGGGGCCGCTCCACGGATAAATGAAGTCATGCTCAGACCTCGACTGCTACCCGATTCTATCCCAGCTCACGAAGGGTTCGAGCCCTATGCCGCGGCCGGGAAGTCACCCGGCGGCAACATCACCGGCGCCGGGCGGGACAACGGCCGCCCACACTTGAAGCACCGGACATCCCCGTCCTCGTCCACCAGCCCGAGCGGGCCCTCGCACGTACATCGCCGGCTGGCGTAGGTCGCGCCCTCGAGCTTGCGGCGCTCGTTGAGCACGTCGGCGTCCGTGACCTGAGTCGGGCCCCTGGTCATCCGCCGGCACCGCCTTGAGCAGAATCGCGCGTTGGACCGGAGACCGGCGAGCGAAGATCCGCAGACGGGGCAGCTGCCCACGGGTCCAGAGCGTATTCAGGGGCGCGGCGCTCTAGGGCAGCGTCAAGCGGTTCGCCTGGCTCGC
>CAVUCS010000004.1:0-597833 GCA_963740065.1 uncultured Solirubrobacterales bacterium | reverse complement strand
AAACGGCCCTCAGGGGACTGTGATCTTGGCGGCGAAGGCGTCCGGATCGCCGATCGGGATTGCTTCGAGCAAGCAGAGCGGCGCCCACAGTTGGGGGAAGTCGCGTCGACGACGCCGTGTCGGCCTCGCTTTGAGTGAGCAAGTACCGCGCTGTTCCCGGGGTCGAGGAGCGCCGTCGACAGGCGCCTCCGTTCCGCGTCCGCAGTCGCACGGCGACCCTGCCGTCAATCGGAACGCGGAGCAGGCGACGGAAGCTGACGAGCGGCGCGGCGATGGCCTTGCCGACCGCGGTTGCGCTTCCGGCCCGGCCGCGGAAGGCCGTCCGCGGGACGACGCGCCGCGGCGCCAGACCTTCGACCGGGGCCTTGCCCGGATCGACGACGTCGGGTCTCAGCTTCTCCAAAGCGGTCGCGTCGGGTCTCAGCAGTGCCGAGTAGTGCCAGCGTCCTGTGGGTAGACCATCTGCGAGAGGACTGGGCGAAGGCTTCGCCGGGGTTGTCCCAGTAGCGCTGTCCCTCGTTACCGGGGAAAACCTGCCGCCGCGTGTCATCTCGCAGAACGTGTTCGTAGGTGCTCCAGCGCGGGGTGCCGCCGGCGAGGGCAGGCCAGAGGCCGCCGCGCCGGTTGTTCGCGACGTGGTGCGCGTATTCATGGGCGATGACCGCCGCGCGGGGAATGCCCGCCACCTCCTCGCTTTGCCCGGAAACGAGCATGCGTTCCGAGTCCGGGTCATAGCAGGCCATCGTTCCACCGCCGCAAGCACGGCCGATCTCCTTGTCGGTCGCAACGAGCTTCAGTCGCTCCATTTCCGGACCGTGGGGGAGCGTCCTGAAGACCCCGACCAGGGGCTCGATCTGCGGGCGGGAGAAGAACTGGGAAGCGACGCTCATCGAAGCGCCGTCGGCGATCCGGAAGCGTTGGACGGGGGCCGACTGCACCGGCCCGGCGACGGCGGGCGGGGCACCGATCGCCAGTACGGCGAGAGCGGCCAGGACCGGCCAAGTTCCACGTGCGCAGGAGTGCGCATGGACATCGGATCGACCGCAGGCACGACGCCCAGCAGTCGCTCTGGCCATTCGTTCCCCCACTAATCAGTAGGTTGGACCAAAGAATGCTGACTAGTTGGACTTATCGGTCAATTGACAAGTCCCCACCGATCAACAAGTGTCCCGCGCTCGCATGGGCCCCGACTCTCGAGCTCCAGTCAATGCAAACGACTGAAAGGTTCGAGACGTGAAGCGTCTACTCAAGTCAGGCGAAGCCTTCGACTCATCGTAGTCGCCGTTGCCGTGGCAGCCATTTCCGGAGGCACCGTTGCCGTAGCCGACGACTTCGTCACAAGTAAGGACATCAAGAACGGGACGATCCGCCCCGTTGACGTCGAGCAGAAAGCTGCGGAAGAAGATCTACCGCAAGTCCAGCACCCTGGCCGCAGCAATCCCGGGCCAGAACGGCACCAATGGGACCAACGGCACCAACGGCGCCGACGGGGCCAATGGCGCTGACGCTCAGTTCATGGCGGCCACTGGGGCGTGATTGCCCGCAACACGATCGGGTCCCCGGTCGTCGATCTCGGGATCGGGCCCGTTCGGCAGCTTCGGTGTTACCGGTACCGCAGGCTGCGCCGCCGTACGGTGAGGGCAGCCTCGGTATCGCCGTCAACGATGTTTCCGGCAAGGTCGAGAAGGCCTCTTTGGCAATGAGGTGGACTTCCTCGGCGATCCGGTGCTCGGACTCACCGATGTCGGGTTCCATGTGTTCCAGACAGGTGAGAATGCCGACGTCAGCCCCAGTAACCTCCCGAACATCACGTTCGAGATCGATGCGAATCTGAGTGGGCTGCCCGCCGACAACTACAGCTCTCTGGTGTTCGTGCCGGATGCCGCCTTGTTCAGTGGCGGGGGAAGCTGGACCGGGTACATCGACGCTACGACGAGCGGCAAGTGGTACCTCACCGGAGCAGAGGGCAATACCAGCCCCGGCACCGGCTGCGGTCAAAGCTTGACCTGCAACTTCACGCAGGTCATGACCGCTCTCGACGATGGCGGCGATGAGCCTGTCATCTACACCGCGGCAGTCGGTAAGGGTCGTGACAACGCCTGGGTAGGTGCTGTCTACGGCCTCCGCATCAACGACACGATCTACGACTTCGAGCCTCTCGGAGTCCAGGAGATCCCGGCTCCGTAGCCGCGACTCTCATTGGTGTTGGACTGACGGGGCGGCCATTTGGCCGCCCCTGTCGTCTTTCCCCGTTAATGGGGATGCAATCGAGGTTGGGCGCGGCATAGGCTCACTCGTTATGGGACAAAAGCTCTTTAGGAAGTTTTCCGTACCCGCGTTTCTGATCTGGCTGGCGTTGGCGCCTGCGGCGCTGGCGGCGCCGGGCGACACGACCCGGAGTCAGCGTCGACGGCGGGGGTGCGGAGGCCGACGGCGCCAGCTGCCGCGCCTTCGATCAGCGGGGACGACGGGCGTTTCGTCGCCTTTTCCTCGATCGCTTCCAACCTCGTTCCCGGCGACACCAACGGGGCCCTCGATGTCTTCGTCTACGACCGGGTAACCGGGGACATCGAGCGGGTCAGCGTCGCCGACGGCGGCGCGCAGGCGAGCGGCGCCAGCGTCGACGCCTCGATCAGCGACGACGGCAACCTCGTCGCCTTTCCAGTCGAGCGCGCCCGATCTCGTTCCCGGCGACACCAACGGCAGGAGCGACGTCTTCGTCTACGACCGCTCCGCCGGCACGATCGAGCGGGTCAGCGTCGACAGTGGCGGGGCGAGGCGGACAACAACAGCACCGCTCCGGCGATCAGCGGCGACGGCTCGGCCGTGGCCTTCGCTCCACCGCTTCCAACCTCGCCCCTGGCCTCGGGGTCAAGACGCTCGCGACATATATCTGCGCGACCTCACCGCCGGCACCACCGAGCGGGTCAGCGTCGACGACCTCGGCACCGAGGCCAACAGCAGCAGCTGTGCTCCCGCGATCAGCGACGACGGCGCGATCGTCGCCTTCGCCTCGAGCGCGTCCAACTTGGTCCCCGGCGACACCAACTCGAGTGATGACGTATTCGTCCGCGACCGCATCGCCGGCACCACCCAGAGGGTCAGCGTCGACGGCGGGGGCGCGAGAAGGGGACGGCAACAGCACCGCTCCGGCGATCAGCGGCGACGGCGAGGTCATCGCCTTCGCCTCGACCTCGTCGAACCTCGTTGCCGGCGACGCCAATGGCACCGCCGATGTCTTCGCCTACAGACGCTCGACCGGCGCGGTCGAGCGCGTCAGCGTCGCCGACGGAGGCGCCGAGTCGAGAGGCCCGTTCTCGACGTGCCGTCGCCCCCGCGCTCAGCTACGACGGCAGCCAGGTCGCCTTCGCCGGCTTTGCCTCCGATCTCCTGCCGGGGCTGTTCGTCAACGGCCAGCAGGTCTTCGTCCGCGACCGCCTTGCCGGGACGACCGAGCTGGCAAGCATTGACGGGACCGGTGACGTGTTCGGCAACGGCTTCAGCCAGAACCTGTCGATCAGCGACGATGGCAGCCTCGTCGCCTTCGACTCGGGCGCCTCCGACCTGGTGCCGGGCGACGCCAATAGCCGGACCGACGTCTTCGTTCACGAGCGTGGAGGCGCCCCGCCGGAGCCGCCGGATGTGGTCCAGCTCGAGTCGGTGGGCGGCGGCATCGCGCCCGCCGTGCAGTCCATCCTCACTCGCCGGCCCGGTCGACGCGACCGCGATCCTTGACCTCAGATGGGACTCCTCCAAACCGGGGATGGTGGAGCCGGGGCTGGCGCCGAACATGTACAAGGCGGTGGTTCAGCTCGACAACGATCTGCACATCGACGCCGGCGCGGTGCCGGTCTGCGATCCGGCCTCTCTGTTCGGGACGACAACGGCGGAAGCGATCGCCGCCTGTCCGGGATCGGTGGTCGGGAATGGAAGCTCCGATACGACGGTGACCGGCCACGGCGCGCTGACGCTCTTCAACGGGGCGCCCGACGCGGGTAACCCGACCTTGATCGAGCACGTGCGGCTGGACAGCGGCTTCACGTACCTCTTTCCGGGCTTCCTCAACCCGTTGACGGGGGGCGGCGATTTCGCCAGCCAACTGGAGTTCGACCTGATCGCGCCGGGCCTCACACACATCGACTTGAGATACCTGGGAGAGCCGACGCCGGGGGTCGACTACCTCACCGCCACTTGTAGCGATGCGGACCAGATCTGGAACTACGACACGACCCTCAGCTTCAGCTACGGGCATTACCTGTTGCCACAGACGGTCACAGCGTCGCTTGAGCAGCCCTGCCAGGTCGACGATGGGGTCGACCCCGGCGTCGATCCCGATCCGGGGACGGAATCGGGCAACTTCGATGACAGAGAAGGCACCTCGGGGACGGTCACCGATGCCGCGGGCCTCGAGGTGAGAGTCACCGACGCGCCCACTCCGGACGGGGTGCGGATCCAGACGACGGGGACCGGCGGGCCGGCGATCCTCACGGTCTGCGGCCCGTACACGCTGAAAGTCTGGGCCGGCAGCGACATCGTGCTCACCTGCGGCAGCGTGATCGTGAGAGTGACGCAGGCGCCGCAGCCCGTGCAAATCGAAACCGCGGGCGGCTCGGTCGTCGTCACGGTCCCGGCGGGTGGATCGACCGAGGTGACCGACAACGGCGACGGCACGGCCACGATCGACAACTCGGCTTCCACCGTGCCGGTGACGGTCAGCGTCAACGGAGGCCCCGCCTCGACAGTCGATGCCGGCGGAACCTCAACCACGCCGCCGCCGAGCGGCGGCGGCGACGATGACGACGACGGCGGCGGCACGGTGATCACGGCCACGGCCATGGTCATCACGGTCACGGCCATCACAGACACCACGGCCACGGCCCACAGAGACATGGCAAAGGCCAAAGATCGGACAGAAGCAGAGACAGAGGCAGAGATGGCGATAGAGGTAGACGGACAGAGGCAGAGAAGAGACGACAGAGGTAGAGGAAGAGACCACTGATTTTGTCGGGATTTGGTGACGTCGGCGTTGCCAAATTGACACGCTCTGCGCGCCATACGTCGGATTGAGTGCCGTACCCTTTGGACAGGATGGAGCAAGCGAAAGCCACCTGGACCGACCAGCGTCTCGACGACATGGCGCACCGCATGGACGACGGCTTCAACCGCGTCGATGCGGACATTCGCGACCTGCGCACCGAGATGACCTCGATGCGCACCGAGATGAACGTTCGCTACGACGCCGCCGAAGCTCGCGCCGATTCTCGCCTCGAGGCGATGCAGTCCCGCTTCGACGCCTCCCAGCGCATATGCTCCAACTCGGCGGCGGCATGATCGTCACCTTCGTAGTCGGCTTCGCCGGCATCCTGCTCGCACAGCTGGCCGAACGCACCCCTTCGAAGGCCTGAAGTGAGCCGTTAGGGGGGAGGAGGCTTGCCTGCCAGTGCGATCATTGTGATTGTTGCTGGCGATGATCCCGACTTCGTCATCACGGTCTTTCCGAGCGATTGACATGCATGCCGACTACGACAGCAGAGCGAACGCCATTTCGATCTCGCTTGCTCGCGGGGGGCATGCCGACAAGGCCGATGAGGTTCATTCACGCGCGGTCGTAGCCCTCCATGACGGACGGCCTATAGAAGTGCAGGTTCTGTATCCGGATCTCGGCGTGGAGGAGCCTCTTACTGCGGTTGCGCGGCGCTATGACCTGGATACCGAGGCTCTGGTTGCGGCTGCGCGAGCTGCCTTTTCCGCTCCCGATCGCACGGTTTCGTTGGGTGTGGCCGCCCGTGCCGCAGTTTGATTGGCGCCACCGTAACGATCACTCCCGTCATCAACTCGTCAACTCTTTGGCCGCACAGCTCGCTTGAGCCCCATCCCGCTATTCTTCGCCGAGCCTCGCGCTTCGGCCCGGGGTTTTCTTCTGTAACGGCCACCTGAATTGACGAGGAGACATGGCTCGCGGAGATGTCCGCATCGCGGTGACGCTGGCTTGCGAAGACTGCAAGCGGCGCAATTACCAGACCAACAAGTCACGGCGCAACTCGCCGGACCGCGTTGAGCTGCGCAAGTTCTGCCGTTGGTGCAAACGGCACACGCCGCACAAGGAAACGCGGTAGCCGGCGATGGCCAAATCCCGCGCACAGCGCAAGGCCGAGCGGCGGGCGCGCGAGGTGCAGGAGGCGAAACAGCGCTCCGCGTCTCCCGATGGCGAGTCCCGCGCCCAGCACGACACGCAAGTGCCGCGCTCCGGCGACATCGCCGAGATCGAAGCGATCGAAGCCGGGATGGCGGCGGGTGCGCCGGAAGCCGAGCTGGAGACCCCGGACGCTCCAAAGCGGTCCTCTCGCTCCGAGCGCCGCGCCGAGGAGAAGCGCGCCAAGGAAGCGGAGAAGCGCAAGCGCGAGGACCAGAAGCGCCAAGAGCGCGAAAAGCTTGCCCGCAAGCAAAAGCAGGCGCAGGCGGAGCGCGGCCGCGGCGGCGTCATCGGCTTCCTCGTCTCCTGCTGGCAAGAGCTGAAAAAGGTCCAGTGGCCCGATCGCGACACGCTGATTCAGGCGACGGCGGTGACGGTCATCTTCGTCGTCATCGCGGCCGCCTATCTCGGCGCCCTGGATGCGGTCTTCAACTTCCTGGTCAAGCGGATCCTCTAGCGATCCACAAGAAAGGCTTCTGAACGATGTATCGCTGGTACGTGATCAACACCTACTCCGGGCACGAGAACAAGGTCAAGCACAACCTTGAGCACCGGGTGCAGACGATGAGCCAGGTTCGCAATGTGCGCCAGGTCGTCGTCCCCACCGAGCTGGTTTCCGAGATGAAGGATGGGCAGAGAGTCCAGAGAGAGAGACGGACTATGCCCGGCTACGTCCTGGTCAACATGGAGATGACCGACGATGCCTGGGGCTTGGTCAAGAACACCCCAGGAGTGACCGGCTTCGTCGGCTCGCGCAACAAGCCGGTGCCGCTCTCCAAAGACGAGGTCGACCGCCTGTTGCACCGCGAGACCGCGGAGCGTCCGCGCACCCAGGCCCAGTTTTCGATCGGCGAGTCGGTCAAAGTCATCAGCGGCCCGCTCTCCGACTTCTCCGGTGAGATTGCCGAGATCAACGAGGACGCGGCCAAACTCAAGGTGCTGGTCTCGATCTTCGGCCGGGAGACCCCGGTCGAGGTCGGCTACGACCAAGTCAAGAAGATCTAGGCCAAGCCGCTACCCTCCACGACCCGATGGCAAAGAGAGTCCTCACACTGATCAAGCTGCAGATCCCCGCGGGCGCCGCAAATCCGGCGCCGCCGGTCGGCCCCGCCCTGGGCCAGCACGGCGTCAACATCATGGATTTCTGCAGAGCGTTCAACGCTCAGACGCAGCAGGACAGCGGCACGATCATCCCGGTCGAGATCACCGTTTATGAGGACCGCTCCTTCACCTTCATCACCAAGACGCCGCCCGCCGCGATTTTGATCAAGGAGGCGATCGGTATCCCGAAGGGCTCCGGCGAGCCCCACATGAACAAGGTGGGGACGATCAGCATGGCCCAGGTGCGCCAGATCGCCGAGCGCAAGATGCCCGACCTCAACGCCAACGACCTCGACGCGGCTTCGAGAATCATCGCCGGCACCGCCCGCTCAATGGGCGTCGACGTCAAGTAGGAGGAAGAACTTCATGGCACACGGCAAGCGCTACCGCCAGCAGAGCGAAAAGGTCCAGGGCGGCAACTCCTACCCGCCGGCTGAGGCGGTGTCACTACTTAAGGAGACGGCCACCGCCGGCTTCGATGAGACCGTCGAGCTGCATGTGCGGCTCGGCGTCAACGTCCGCCATGCCGAGGAGCAGCTGCGTGGAACCCTGGCGCTGCCCCACGGCCTCGGCAAAGACGTGACGATCGCGGTCTTCGCCAATGGCCAGCAGGCGCGCGACGCCGAGGCGGCCGGCGCCGACTTCGTCGGCGGCGACGACCTGGCGAGAAGAGTCGAGGAGGGCTGGACGGGGTTCGACGTGGCGATCTCGACGCCGGACATGATGGCGACGGTCGGCAAACTGGGGCGCGTGCTCGGCCCCCAGGGCAAGATGCCCAACCCCAAGGTCGGCACCGTCACCGACGATGTCGAAAAGGCCGTCAACGAGTCCAAGGCGGGCAAGGTCGAGTACCGCACCGACCGCCAGGCGATCATTCACATGGCGATCGGCAAGGCCGGCTTCGAGGCCGACAGACTGCTCGATAACTACACCGCGGTGATCGAGGAGATCATCCGCGCCAAACCGTCAGCGTCGAAGGGCCGCTACATCATCTCCAGCACCCTGACGACGACGATGGGCCCCGGCATCAGGGTCGAGACGGCAAAGGAAACCGCAACCGCCTAACGGTGAAACGCAAAGAGGGGGATATAGCCCGCGAATGCGTTTCACCGCGGATTGTCTAGACTCCTCCGCCGCACCCGAGACCGTCGGCAACCGTAAGTCCGGCGCAGGAGCCATATGAACCGCGAAGAGAAGCAAGCCACAATTGAGGAAATCGCCGCCCAGATAGAGGCGGCCGAGGCGATCTTCGCGGTCGACTACCGGGGCATCAGCGTTTCCCAGGCCGGCGAGTTGCGCTCCAGACTGCGCGACGCCGACGCCAGCTTCCGCGTCGTCAAGAACCGCCTCACCAAGCGCGCCGCCGACCAGGTCGGCGAGGAGCGCCTCACCGAGTTGCTCGAGGGGCCGACCGCGCTGACCTTCGTCCGCGGCGACACCGCGATGGCGGCGAAGGCAATCTCAACCTTCAACAAAGAGCACGAGGTTCTTAGCTTCAAGGGCGGCTTCATGGAGGGGATCAGCCTCGACGAAGACAAGTTCAAGTCGATCGCCCGCCTGCCCTCGCGCGAGGTCCTGAACGGGCAGTTCGCCGGCGTCGTCGCCAGTCCGCTGACCGGCCTGGTCCGCGGCCTCGGATCGATGATCCAGGGCCTCGCTTCCCAGCTCGGACAGATCGCAGACCAGGGCCTCGTCGGCGCCGCCGCGCCGGCCGAAGAGCCCGCCGCGCCGGCCGAAGAGCCCGCCGCGCCGGCCGAAGAGGCGCCTGAAGAAACTTCCAATGACAAAACTGACGACGCGAGCGAGGAAGAGGAGTAGATGGCTACCAAAACGTCAACTGAAGATTGGATCGAGGAGCTGAAAGGCATCTCGGTGCTGGAGCTCTCCGAGCGGATTAAGGCCCTCGAGGAGGAGTTCGGCGTCTCCGCGACCGCGGTCGCGGCCGCAGCTCCCGCCGCTGCCGGTGCTGCCGGCGGTGACGGCGGCGGTGAGGAGGAGGCCTCCACGGTCGACGTGGTCCTGACCGAGGTCGGTGGCCAGAAGGTCCCCGTGATCAAGGTCGTACGCGCCGCTACCGGCCTCGGCCTGAAAGAGGCGAAGGCCCTCGTCGACGAGGCGCCGAAGCCGATCAAAGAGGGCATTGAGCGCGAGGAAGCCGACAGACTCAAGGCCGATCTGGAAGAGGCCGGCGCTACTGTCGAGCTGAAGTAGCCGCAGCCAGGTGCAACGCTTTTCCCTCTATATAGGGGGATAAAGCGTTTCACCGGGGAGGAGCGCGGGGCGGGCGTGCCTCGTGTGTTATTTTTTGCGGTCGCGCGCCTGTGCCCCTGGCTGCCGTGAACCCGCGCCCTAAACCCGCGCTTTATATCCGTCTCTCTGACCGTCTGAGGAGTCGCCGACTTTGGCACGTTCGAACGCTGCCCCCGTAACCCGCAGGAGTTTCTCCCGACTACAGAATCCCCTTGAAGTCCCCCATCTGATCGATATTCAGCGCCGCTCCTTTGAGGAGCTGACTGACCCGAAGAAGGGGATGCTTCGGGAAACGATCAACGACATCTCCCCGATCGAGGACTACACGGGGAACTTGGCGATCGTTTTTGGCGAGTTCAGATTCGAGGACCCGGCGAACACGATTGAGGAGTGTCGCGAGAAGGACATGACCTACTCGCGGCCGCTGAACGCGACCGTCGCCTTCCAGAACAAGGAGACCGGCGAGATCCGCGAGCAGTCCGTCTTCATGGGCGACTTCCCGTGGATGACCGAGCGCGGCACCTTCATCATCAACGGGACCGAGCGCGTCGTCGTCACCCAGCTCGTCCGCTCCCCCGGTGCCTACGTGATGGCGCCCAAGGACGCCGAGAAACAGGTCTTCATTGCCAACCTGATGCCGGCCCGTGGCTCCTGGCTGGAGTTGGAGATCGACAAAAAAGGCCGCGTCTACGTCCGCATCGACCGCAAGCGCAAACTGCCGGTGACGGTGCTGCTGCGCGCAATGGGCTATGTCGAGGACGAAAAGCTCCTCGACATGTTCGACAACTCGGTCTACATCCGGCACACGCTGGCCGGCGACACCGAGGCGACGCAGACCGAAGAAGGCGCCTTGATCGAGCTGTTCAAAAAGCAGCGCCCGGGCGAGCCGCCCTCGGTCGACGCCGCCAAAAACCTGCTCGAGCAGCTCTTCTTCGACCCCAAGCGCTACGACCTGACCAGGGTCGGCCGCTACAAGCTCAACGCGCGCCTCGACCTCGATATCGACCTCGAGACGCGCGTCCTCACCCACGACGACATCATCGCCCTGATCAAGGAGCTGGTGAGCCTGCCGAAGCTGCTCGGAATTCCCGAGGAGATCGACGAGGAAAATCCGATCAGAGACTACGCCGCGGAGGCGATCACCTACCCGCGCGAGCCGGTCTACGACCATCTCGACGAGTACGAGCACTTCGGCAACCGCCGCCTGCGCACGGTCGGCGAGCTGATCCAGGAGGCCTTCCGGATCGGCCTCTACCGGATGGAGCGCGTGGTCCGCGAGCGCCTCACCACCGAGGACTCGGACGCGATCACCCCGCAGACGATCATCAACATCCGCCCGGTCGTGGCGGCGATGAAGGAGTTCTTCGGCTCCTCGCAGCTCTCGCAGTTCATGAGCCAGACCAACTCCCTGGACGGCCTCACCCACCGCCGCCGCCTCTCGGCGCTCGGCGCGGGCGGGCTGACCCGCGAGCGGGCCCCGATTGAAGTCCGCGACGTGCACCCGACCCATTACGGCCGGATGTGCCCGATCGAGACGCCGGAGGGCCCGAACATCGGCCTGATCGGCTCGCTCTCCTCCTACGCTCAAATTTCAGAGCACGGCTTCGTCACCACTCCTTACCGGGTGGTCAAGGACGGCATCGTCAGTAGAGAGATCGTCCAGCTCGACGCCACTCAGGAAGAGGACATGGTGATCGCCCAGGCGAACGCCGAGTTCGACGAGAAGACGGGCAAGCTGAAAGGTCCGCAGGTCGTCGTTCGCGCCTCCGAGGAGGAGTACGCGACCGCCGCCCCCAAGGAGGTCCAGCTGATGGACGTCTCCCCGACCCAGATCTGGTCGGTGGCGACCGCCCTCATCCCCTTCCTCGAGCACGACGACGCCAACCGGGCGCTGATGGGCTCCAACATGCAGCGCCAGGCTGTGCCGCTGCTCAAGCCCGAACCGCCGCTGATCGGCACCGGCATGGAGAAGCGCGCCGCCGCCGACTCTGGCGACGTCACCCTCGCCAAGAACGCGGGTGAGGTGACCCATGTCGACGCCGAGTCGGTCGTGGTCAGCCACGGCTCGAAGAAGGACGAGTACCCGCTGCACAAGTTCACGCGCTCGAACCAGGGCACGATCATCCACCAGCGGCCGATCGTCAAGAGCGGCCAGAAGGTGAAGGAGGGCGACGTGCTCGCCGACGGCTCCTCCACCTCCGGTGGCGAGATTGCGCTGGGCAAGAACTGCCTGGTCGCCTTCATGTCCTGGGAGGGCTACAACTTCGAGGACGCGATCATCCTCTCCGAGCGTCTGGTCAAGGACGACGAGATGACCTCGATCCACATCGAGGAGTACGAGATCGACGCCCGCACGACCAAGCTCGGCGACGAGGAGATCACCCGCGACATCCCCAACCGCTCCGAGGAGAGCCTGCGCAACCTCGACGAGCGCGGGATCGTCCGGATCGGGGCCGAGGTCGTCTCCGGCGATCTGCTGGTCGGCAAGGTGACGCCGAAGGGCGAGACCGAGCTGACCGCCGAGGAAAAGCTGATCCGCGCGATCTTCAAGGAGAAGGCGCGCGAGGTTCGCGACACCTCGCTCAAGGTGCCCCACGGCGAGGGCGGAGTCGTCATCGACGTGCTCACTTTCAGCCGCGATGACGGCGACGATCTGCCGCCCGGCGTCAACGACCTGGTCCGCGTCTACGTCGCGACCAAGCGCAAGATCTCCGAGGGCGACAAGCTCGCCGGCCGCCACGGGAACAAGGGTGTGATCTCCAAGATCGTGCCCGAGGAGGACATGCCCCACCTCGCCGACGGCACCCCGGTGGACGTGATCCTCAACCCGCTCGGCGTGCCGAGCCGGATGAACATCGGCCAGATCCTCGAAACCCACCTCGGCTGGGTCGCCGGCAACGGCTGGTACGACGACGGCTCGGAGGCCTACAAGCAGGCCCACTCGCCCGAGGGCGACGGGCGCGTTTACGTCGCGACTTCGGTCTTCGACGGCGCCAGCGTCGAAGACGTCGACGAGGCGCTGGTCCGCTGGCAGGATGAGAACGCCGACCGCGGCATCGACCTCGGCGTCGACAAGCGGGAGCGGGAAGGCGCCCGCGCCTCGGGCTCCGTGCAGCTCTACAACGGCCGCACCGGCGAGCCCTACGAGGGCAAGGTCACAGTCGGCTACATGTACATCCTGAAGCTGCTGCACCTCGTCGACGACAAGATCCACGCCCGCTCGACCGGCCCATACTCCCTGGTCACCCAGCAGCCGCTGGGCGGCAAGGCGCAGTTCGGCGGCCAGCGCTTCGGCGAGATGGAGGTCTGGGCGCTGGAGGCATACGGCGCCGCCTACACCCTGCAGGAGATGCTGACCGTGAAGTCCGACGACACGGTCGGCCGGGTCAAGGCCTACGAGGCGATCGTCAAGGGGGAGAACATCCCCGAGCCGTCGATTCCCGAGTCCTTCAAAGTCCTGCTGAAGGAGATTCAGGCCCTTTCGCTGGACGCCAACGTCGTCTCCGAAGGAACCGACGTTGAGATGAACGACGAGGAAGACGACCTGCTGAAGGCCGCCGAAGAGCTGGGCATGGACCTGACAGGGGTCCGCACCGACGGCTCTAACGGCGCCGCCGACGAGCAGGAGGAGCAGGTGGTCAGAGAGGGCGAAGGCGGAACCGATGGGGCCGCTGAAGCCAAGGAAGCGAAGGTGGAGGACTGATGATCGACATCAACAACTTCGACGCGATCGAGATCGGTCTCGCTTCTTCGAAGAAAATCCGCTCCTGGAGTTGGGGCGAGGTAACCAAGCCGGAGACGATCAACTACCGGACGCTGAAGCCCGAGAAAGACGGCCTTTTCTGCGAGCGCATCTTCGGTCCGACCAAGGACTGGGAGTGCTACTGCGGCAAGTACAAACGAGTCCGCTACAAGGGCATCGTCTGCGAGCGTTGCGGCGTCGAAGTGACGCGGTCCAAGGTCCGCCGCGAGCGGATGGGCCACGTCGACCTGGCTTCCCCGGTCTCCCACATTTGGTTCTTCAAGGGCGTTCCGAGCCGGATCGGCTACCTGATCGACATGGCTCCCAAAGAGTTGGAGAAGGTCCTCTACTTCGCCGCCTCGATGATCACCTGGGTCGATGTTGAGGCACGCGACAAGGACATCGGCAAACTTGAGAGAGAAGTTAGAAAGGTCACCGACGAGTACGAGGCCGAGCGCCAGAAACGCACCCAGGAGCTGAGCGAGTCGCTGGAGCGGCGCGTCAAGTACCTGGAGGAGGGCGCGCAGGACAAGTTCGACGACGACGACCACATCTGGGCCGACTCGCTGAAGCTGACCGCGGCGCAGCTGCGCAAGCTGAAGGACGACGAGCGGGCGAGAATGATCAGAGAGCTGCGCAGAACCTTCACCGCTGAGATCTCGGATACCGAGGCCTACATCGACGAAGCGATCGAGCGCATGCAAGAGGTCTGGAAGATCTTCACCGAGATGAAGCCGAAGGACGTCGTCAACGACGAGACGGTCTTCCGTGAGTTGAAGGATCGCTTCGGCTCGCCGTTCGGCTGGGGCGAGTACTTCCGCGGCAGCATGGGCGCCGAAGCGGTGCGCGACCTGCTCGAGCAGATCGACCTCGAGGCGGAGTGCGAGGAACTGGAGCAGACGATCAACAGCTCCAAAGGCCAGAAACAGGCCCGTGCCGTGAAGCGACTGAGAGTCGCTTCCGCATTCCTCAACTCCGAGAACCAGCCCGACTGGATGATCCTCGACGCGGTGCCGGTGATTCCGCCGGAGCTGCGCCCGATGGTGCAGCTCGACGGCGGCCGCTTCGCGACGTCGGACCTCAACGATCTCTATCGCCGCGTGATCAACCGCAACAACCGGCTCAAACGACTGCTTGACCTCGGCGCGCCCGAGATCATCGTCAACAACGAGAAGCGGATGCTGCAGGAGGCCGTCGACGCGCTGTTCGACAACGGTCGCCGCGGCCGCCCGGTGACGGGCCCCGGCAACCGCCCGCTGAAGTCCCTCTCCGACATGCTGAAGGGCAAGCAGGGGCGCTTCCGCCAGAACCTGTTGGGCAAGCGCGTCGATTACTCCGGCCGTTCGGTGATCGTCTCCGGGCCGAGCCTGCGGCTGCAGCAGTGCGGCCTGCCGAAGCTGATGGCCCTGGAGCTGTTCAAGCCGTTCATCATGGCTCGCCTGGTCGAGCGCAAGTCCGTCCAGAACATCAAGGCGGCCAAGAAAATGGTCGAGTCGATGATCCCCGAGGTCTGGGACGTGCTCGAGGAGGTCATCCACGAGCACCCGGTGCTGCTCAACCGCGCGCCGACCCTGCACCGCCTCGGCATCCAGGCCTTCGAGCCGGTGCTGGTCGAGGGCAAGGCGATCCAGGTCCACCCGCTGGTTTGCCACGCTTTCAACGCCGACTTCGACGGCGACCAGATGGCGGTCCACGTGCCGCTTTCCGCCGAGGCCCAGGCCGAGGCGCGGATCCTGATGCTTTCGGCGAACAACATCCTCTCGCCGGCCCACGGCGCGCCGCTGGCGACGCCGACCCAGGACATGGTGCTGGGCATCTACTACCTGACCTACGGCCCCGGTGCCGAGGAGCTGGCGAAGCTCGACGAGGAGCTGCAGGCCGGCAAGGGCGCGGCCAAAAGCGATTCGGCGCCGAAGGTGTTCCGCTCCGCGCAGGAAGCGGAGCTGGTCTATGAGAACGGCGGCGTCAAACTGCACGACAACGCCGAGTACCGGCGCGCCGGGCACGAGCACTTCCTCACCACAGTGGGCCGAATCATCTTCAACGAGAAGATCGAGCGGGCACTGGCGGAGACGCTCGGGGACGAGTACGACCCCGAGAGCTACGAGTTCGTCAACCACTCGCTGAAGAAGCGCGACGTCAACGAGATGGTTTCCGACCTGGTCGAGGCGCATGGCGCGCCAGTGGTCTCTCAGGTGCTGGACGCCTTCAAGGACCTCGGCTTCCACTTCGCCAGCCAGGCCGGCATCACCGTCTCCAAGAACAACGTGGTCTCACCTCCGGACAAGGAGCAGATCCTCGAGCGCTACGAGAAGCTGACGGCGGACATCCGCGGGCAATACGACGACGGGTACATCACCGCCGAGGAGCGCCACGAGGCGATCACCGGACGCTGGAATGAGGCGACCGATGAGGTCGCGCAGGCAATGGAAGACAACCTCGACGAGTTGAACCCGATCTTCATGATGGCCAACTCGGGAGCGCGCGGATCGTTCAAACAGATCCGCCAGCTCGCTGGTATGCGTGGCTTGATGGCCAATCCGAAAGGCGAGATCATCGAGCGGCCGATCAAGGCCAACTTCATGGAGGGCCTCTCGGTCCTGGAGTACTTCATCTCCACCCACGGCGCTCGAAAGGGACTCGCCGACACGGCGCTGCGCACGGCCGACTCCGGCTACCTGACGCGTCGTCTGGTCGACGTCGCGCAGGACGTGATCGTCCGCGACGAGGACTGCAGAACCAAAGACCACATCGAGATGCCGATCCGCAAGGAGGACGGCACCCTCAACGACAACCTGATCGGTCGCCTGGCGGCGAGAAAGTTCGAGACCAAACGCGGTCGCGAGCTGCTCAGACGCAACCAGGAGATCACCCTCCCCGACGTTGAGGCGATCGCCGAGGCGTTTGACGGTGAGGACGAGTCGACGGTTCCGGTCCGCTCGGCGCTGAAGTGCGACGCCGAGTCCGGTGTGTGCCGCGCCTGTTACGGCGTGGCTCCGGCGACCGGCGTCACGGTAGACATCGGCGACGCGGTGGGGATCATCGCCGCCCAGTCGATCGGCGAGCCGGGCACGCAGCTGACCATGCGGACCTTCCACACCGGCGGTGTCGCCGGCCAGGACATCACGCAGGGTCTGCCGCGTATCGTCGAGCTGTTCGAGGCGCGCAAACCGAAGGGCCTGGCCCAGATGGCGGAGGCGGCCGGCAAGGTCACCGTCGAGGAGACCGACAAAGCTCTGAGAGTGATCGTGGTCGAGTCAAGCGGCGAGGAGCACGCCTACAGCTTCCCGCTGCGCACCCGATTGCACGTCTCTGACGGCGACAGAGTCGAAGCCGGCGAGCAGCTCAATGAGGGCTCGCTGTACCCGGCGGACCTGCTGGCGATTCGCGGCCGCACCGAGACCGAGCTGTATCTGGTCGCCGAGGTGCAGAAGGTCTACCGCGCCCAGGGCGTCGACATCAACGACAAGCACATCGAGATCATCGTCCGCCAGATGCTGAAGAAGGTGCGGGTCGAGTCGAAGGGCTCGTCCAGCCTGCTCCCCGGCCAGCTCGAGGATCGCGGCAACCTCAAGCGCCTCAACAAGAAGCTGAAGGGAGACGGCGGCACGGCAGCCAAAGCCGAGGAAGTCATTCTCGGCATCACCAAGGCATCGCTGGCCACCGAGTCATTCCTCTCCGCGGCCTCGTTCCAGGAGACGACCAAGGTTCTCACCGACGCTGCCCTCGAGGGCAAACGAGATCGCCTTGTCGGCCTCAAGGAGAACGTGATCATCGGCAAGCTGATCCCGGCGGCGACCGGCCTCAAGCACTACCGAACCGTTGCTGTCGAGCCGGCGGTTGAGATGCAACCGCCGAGTGAAGATGGCCTGCTCGACGAGGACGAGCTGGCGGCTGAGCTTGGGTTGGACGGCGAGGAGTCAGGGGCGGCCAGAGTCGAGAGCTTTGGGCCTTCGTTCGCCGAGGAGCTGGAAGAGCTGGCGCAGGAGATCGAAAGCACTTCGGACGAGAAGTAGGCAGGTGGTGGGGAGGGGTCGGGGGTGTCCTCCTGGACGCTGGGGTTTTCGCCTCTAAGTGCGCTTTCTCTCGCCGAGTTTGGCGGTGCGAAAACCAGGACGCCGCGCCCAGGAGGACACCCCCGACCCCTCCTTCAACACGTACCGGCGGCCCGGAGTATCTCGATCTCGGACCGCCGGGTTGATGCTTGCTTCGGGTGGTGAAACGCATTTGAGGGGCAATAGACCTCGTATGCGTTTCACCCTGGGTTAGCCGAGGCAGACGGCGTAGGCGGTGATGGTTGAGGCGCTGCCGTTTTGGTTCTTCGCCTGGTAGAGCCAGCCGTTGCCGGACGGGCGGGTCGAGGTCATCTCGACTCCGAAGTTGCCCGGCTGTCCGCCGCCGCTGAGGATCTGCTCCCCGGCGAGGCAGTTGGCGGTGACGCCGCCGCTTGGCGCCGGCTGCGATCGCTTCGCTTCTGGTGCGGACCGTGACCGTGGCCAACTCACTGGAGCCGACCGAGTCGGGGCCCAGGTCGTTGGCGGTCAGGGACTGGTCGGCTACCTCCGAGGAGGCGACCGATGCGGCGCCGAGGTCGCCCGCGGTGAGCGAGTCGGGTGCCACTTCGGGTGAAGCGACTGCGTTCTCGGCGATCTCGTCGGAGTTGACCGAGTCGGTGCCGAGATCGTCGGCGGTGAGGGATCCGTCGGCGACTTTGATCGACTTGACCGCGTTGTTGCGGAGGTCGACCGTGCGGACTGAGCCGTTGACGATCTGAGCCGAGCGGATCGAGTTCTTGCCGATCGCCAGGGCGCTGCCGGTGAACGCCAAGAACAGGGCCATGCAGGCGATCACGAGGGCGGGGGAGGGACGGAAACTGCGGGTCTTGCGGGTCATCGGGGGTTCCTTTCGTTGGGTTTGGATCCGATGACCCCAGCTTCAGCCCAATCGCTCCCTACGGATACACCCCCGAGGGGTGAATCTGCCCACCCCTTGCGCTAGCCTGCCGCACTCGATGAAGATCGATCTACGACTCCTGCTTGGCGCTGCGATGACCACGGCTCTGGTCGCCGCGCCGATCGCCGGTGCGGCGCCGGCCGGGCCGGCGACCGCGAAGTGCGGCAAGCTAAAGCGGGGCCTGGGGAAGAAGAGCGGCGCTCAGAAGAAGGCTGCCCTGCGCCGCTTCAACTCCTGTCAGAAGCAGAACGTGGCGAACCGGCTCGCTTATAACCAGATCAAGGACTCAAGGTTCGTCGGCGTGCGGGGTGACGGCGAGGGAGTCGATGCCTTCTACTGCGCCAACGGCAACTTCGAATCGCGGCTTTCCGGCAACTACGGCACCGGCGTATCGGACGGGAAGTCGTGGCGGGTCAAGGACGCCAAGGTTCGTCAGGGTGGAAAGTGGATTAATGCCTTCTTGGCCGGTCCGGGCGGCTACGAAGTGGCCCTTCTGCGCCGTGGCGCCCAGTGGCAGTTCGGGGTCGCGAGCCTCGGTCGCATCCTCTACCCCGGCGATGTCGAAAAGACGAGCGCGAAGTCGACCTGCGCTGCGCTCTGAGCCGAGGTCGGCTTCACCCCGCCAGCGCGTCGGGCAGCTGTTCTCGAGAGTCGATATCCAGCTTGCGATAGGCGTTGGAGAGGTGCATCTCGACCGTGCGGCGGGTGAGGAAGAGCGCCTCGGCGATTTCGCGATTGCCGGACCCCTCGGCGGCGAGCTGAGCGATTCGCCGCTCCTGAGGGGTTAACGCGTCGATGCCGGTGACCCTCGGGCGGCGTGGGCGGGCGCCAGTGGCTCGCAATGCTTCCATCGCCTCCTCGACCAGGGCGTGGGCTCCGGCGCGATGGGCGAGGTCCATGCCTTGGTAGAGGGTCTCGCGCGCGTCGTCACCTTCGGCGTCGTGCAGTGCCCGCCCCAGCGAGACGACGGCGCGGGCGTGTTCGACGTGCGCTACGCCGTCGAGTAAGTCGACCGCACCCCGCAGGTCGGCAAGACCCGAGCTGCCGCCGACTATTTCCCCCCGTGTTCGCATCGCGATCCCGATTCCGCGAGGCGCTCCGAAGGCGCGGGCGCGGGCCAGCCCGTCTTCCACCAGCTCCATAGCGCGCGAACGCTCGCCCCGGGCGGCGAGCAGACCGGCGCAGCGCGAGCGCCACGCCATCGCAGCCGGATTGAGATAGCGGGCGCGCGTCGCCCGTCGGCCAACTTCTTCGACCTCGCGCAAGGCCAGGTCGGCATCCCCTTCGGCACGTGCCAGCGAGCCCCTGGCGAGAAGCAGGTGATCGATCGTCCCCAGCTCGGGAAGCTCACCGGTCAGGCCGCTGCGATCCAGTGCCGCACGAGCCTCCTCGGTCCGGTTTCGCTCGATCAGTGTCTCGATCAGCCAGGCGAGTGCCACGGCATAGGCCATTGGGTCGGCGCTCGGCAGCTCTGAGACGACGAGCTCGGCGTCGGACTCCGCCAGGGCGAGGTCGCCGATCAGCAGCGCGGTGCCGGAGCGCAGCGCCGCCGAGTAGCTGACGCCGATCAGCGACCCGCGGCGGCGCGCCTCCTTTAGCGCGTCGGTGGTCAGATCGATCACGGTTTCGTGGGCGCCCGCCCACGCCAGCGCGGTGCCCGCGTAGATGAATGTGGGGGAGGACGGGCCGACCTCGGTCAGCAGTTTGCCGCCGGCGAGCGCCTGTCGGCCGAGGGCGCGAACCCGCTCGGCAGACTCTGATCCGGTGGCGGCTAAATCCGCGATGACATGGGCGAGGACGGCACGCTCGCCGGGTGTGACGGCTGCCGCCACCTCGTCGACCAGCTCGGCGGGTCGGTCTCGCCGCACCCCGCGCAAGGCGTCGGCGTTCAGCGCGGTGGCCTCCAAAGCAAGCCACAGTTCTCGATCGCGATCGCCCAGCCCAGCGATCGCCTCGCGGCAGACGACGGAGCACTCTTCCAAGGCGACGAAGTGGAACAGGGCGTCACCCCTGACCAGCGCGACGCGAGCCCGCTCTACCGGGTCCGAGGTGAGATCACTGGCCTCAGCCAGTCGGGGGAGCGCAGCGACGTCACCGACGTTTGCCTCCAGGCGACCAAGCTCAAGCAGCGTTTCGCGCCGTTCACCATCTCCCATTGGCTCCTTCAGGACCCGTCGCAGGTAGGCGATCGCTTCGTTTGCCCCTCCGCCACCGCGCGCTGCCGCTGCCGCGTCACGCAATAGTTTGGCTGCCCAGGCTTCGCCGCTCGGCCCATCGGGCCAGGCGGCGATCAGGTGGGTTGCTGCCCGTTTCGCGTCGCGCGGCGCCACGGCCTGGGCGGCGCGCATGTTCAACTGGGATCGCGCCCCGGGTGGAATTGCCTCAAGCACCGCCTGGCGCAGGATCGGGTGGCGAAAGCGGCCGGGCGCTGCCGGGTCGGTCAGCTTGACGGCGGCGAGGCGGTCGAGTCCGGCCGCGGCGTCCGTGGGCTCCAGCTCGGCTACGGATTCGACCTCCGCGATCGTCGCCGAGTCGCCGAGGATCGCCAGGGCTTGCGCGACCGCGCGGGCGCCCTCGGGCATCCGCTCGAGGCTGCGCTCGACCAGGCTGGCGATTGTTTCCGGCAGGGCAATCTCGGATGGATCCGCAGGGCTGCTCGCCTGGCGGGCCTCACGCAGCAGCTCCCGCAGGAAAAGTGGATTGCCGCCGCTCCGCCGCCAGCACTCGCTGCCGAATTTCGCGCTCGCGGCGTCTCCCAGCTCATGCCGGACGACTTGGAAAACGGCGCTCTCGCTCAGTTCTTCCGGGCGCAGCCGCGTCGCGCCGGGCAGCGCGGCCAGTTCCTCAAGCGACTCCTCGCCGACGCTCGTCTCACCGCTTCGCCGTGCGACCGCGATCAACAGTGGCAACTCCGGCACCCGCGCGCCGAGATAGGCGAGAAAGCGCAGCGACGGCTCGTCGGCCCAATGGGCATCGTCGACGCAAAGCAGCAGCGGCCGTTCCTCCGCCAGCGAAGCGCACAGCCAGTGCAGGCCGTGCAGGAGAGGGAAGATCGCGTCCCGTCCGGTATCGACCCCAACCTCTTCGAAGAGGGGCTTTGCGAGGCCGGCGGCGCCGGCGAAGACATCGCCATGACCGGCCTCGCCCACCAAGGGGGAGAGGAGCTGCAGGGCGACCCCGAAGGCGAACTCGCGCTCCAGCTCGGAGCCCCGGGCGCGGGCCACCGTCGCCGCGTCGTCGGCATCGCCCTCCAGCGTCTCCAGCAGGGTGGTCTTGCCAACTCCGGGAGGGCCTTCAACCAATATGACCCGGCCCTCCCCCTGTCCCACGGCACGCAGCGCGTCGGCGAGCGCGCGTCTCTCCTCAACCCGTTCGAGCAGGCGGTCGCTGTCGGAAAAACCTTCGGAGTCGGAAGTCAAAGTCTGCGGAGAACGCTATTGAAGGCGGGCGGTGCGTGGTCCACGCTGAAAAGCGATGAGATCGTTGCGACTCCGGCGGGCGTGGGGGGGACGGTTCGCGGCCTCGGTCGTCGCGCTTCTCGCTGTCGCGTTTGGGTGGTCGATGGCGGCGCCGGATCGATCCGAGGCGGCCCTGGGCGATCTTGCCTTTCAAGAGTGCCACTCGGAGATTCCCGGGGACGGCGACGGGGTCAGCGTCCTGCACGGCTGCGAGTTGGTGCCCAGCGGGCCGGGTATCGGCGACGCCAGCTCGATACAGGGCGCGGCCAGAGTGCTGGAGTTCGAGGACACGGTCTACGTCTCGTCGCTGACCAAGGCGGCGATCACCTGGTTCGATCGCGGGCCCGACGGTTCGTTGACGTTCGCGGGGTGCATCGCCGAAGACGGGGATTCCGAGTGCCTCGACGCCGCCACCGACTCGATGAAAGGGGCGCACGGGATGGCGGTCTCCGCGGATGGGGAGACCCTCTACCTCGCCGCCACCGGCAACGGCGAAGTCGCTGGAGCGGTCAACTGGTTCGAGCGTGACGCCGATGGCGACCTCACCTTCGACGGGTGCCTCTCGGACAACGGGGAACACGGTTGCGAGAACTCACCCAGAGACACGATGACCGGGTCCTGGGACATCGTCGTGGCCGGCGAGGACGTCTACGTGGCGTCGACTTCGAGTTACCTGACCAGGCTCAGCCGCGACGCCGACGGCAGCCTCACCGTCGAGGGCTGCTTCGCCGACGCGAGATATGTCGGCGGCGCCGCCGGCTGCGCTGACCCCGGGGGGGCGACTGAGGACCCGATCCAGCTGGCGACGGGGGTGGCGCTTTCGCCGGACGGCGAGAGCCTCTACCTGACATCCACCAATAGCACCTTGATCGCCGTTTTCGATCGCAGTACCGGCAGTGGCGCGCTCACCTACTTGGAGTGTCACGCCAACGGCGGCAGCGGGGGATGCGAGGACCCGCCGAAAGATGTGCTCGGGGGCCTGCAGCAGGCGGTTGTCTCGGGCGACGGCCTCAATGTCTATGTCACTGGCTTCACCAGCTACGCGGTCTCCGCGTTCACGCGCCACCCGGACGGCTCGCTCGACTTCCTCAACTGCGTAGCGAACAATGCTGATGACGGTTGTGTCGACTCGCCGGTCGACGCTTTCCAGCGGGTCTTGGGGATCGCGATCGACCCTGCCGGCAGAAGCGTCTACGCGTCGACCGAGCCCAACGTAGATCCGCAGGACAACGGCGCCGTGATCACGCTGTCGCGGGGAGCAGGGGGCGCGCTCGGCTTCCAAGGCTGCGTCGCCAACGACGGCTTCTACGGCTGCGCCGATCCGCCCATGGACTCGCTCGCCGGCGCCTACGATGTCGAGGTCTCAACCGACGGTCAGAGCGCCTACGTCGCCTCCTACTGGGGAAAAGCCGTGACCGCTTTCGAGCTTGAGGCGGTGCCGCTGGCGCCGGTCATCGTCGACACCGACCCCGATTCGGGGGCGAACTACAACGAGCCGGCAATCAAGGGGAGCGCGCAAGCCGGTGCCAGAGTGCGCATCTACGCGACCGCGAACTGCACGGGCCCAATCGCGGCGGCGGGATCAGCGGGGCAATTCAGCGGTTCGGGCCTAACAGTCGTGGTGCTCGACAACACGACGACGACCTACTCCGCCACGGCCACCGATGCCGAGGGTCCCTCGCCCTGCTCTAACTCAATTACCTATGTCGAGGAATCGCTCGTTCCCGGCACAACCCCGGCACCCACCCTGACGGCGACCAACCCGCCCTCACCGGCGGACGACAACACGCCGCTGATTCTCGGAGGCGCCGAGGCCGGCACGACCGTTCACATCCATGCGAGCGCCGACTGCTCCGGCCCCGTGGTCGCCACCGGCAGCGCCGCGCAACTGGCGACGCCGGGCATCGAGGTGAGCGTCGGCGACAGCACGACGACGACCTTCTCGGCGACGGCGACGGGAGTCGGTGGAACCTCTCCCTGCTCATCGAGCCTCACCTACACCGAGATGACCTTGCTGGGAGACGCCATCAATAAGGCGGCCTCGCGGGTGTCCGTCGCGGTCCTCTTGGGGAAAAAGGCACGGGTCCGGGGGAGGCGAGCCCACCTAAGGCTCTTCTGTCGGGGTGCAGCGGGGACGAGGTGCGCCGGGGCCGTGCGGATCCGGGCGCGCCTGCGGTCGGCGAGGGGCAAGCGCCGCACGCGGACGATCGGCCGCGGCCCCTACTCGCTGATGGCCGGAAGAAAGCGCCGCGTAAAGGTGAGGCTGAGCAAGCGCGGCGCGGCGCTGGCGCGGCGTGCCGGAAGACGTGGCCTGCGGGTGCGGGTCGTCGGCCGGGGTCTGAGAAGCCGCTCGATCCGCCTGCGCTCCGCCCGCTGACACCCCGCATGTAGATTTCCTCGTCATGTCCGCCGCTGAGAACGTTTGCGTGATCGGCGCCGGCTCTTCCGGAATCGCTGCCTGCCAGGTGCTGAAGGCGCGCGGGATCCCCTTCGATTGCTTTGAGAAAGGGTCGGAGGTCGGCGGCAACTGGCGGTACATGAACGACAACGAGATGTCGTCGGCTTATCGGTCGCTTCACATCAACACCTCGCGCGGGTTGATGGCCTACAAGACCTATCCGATGCCGGATGATTATCCGGACTACCCCAGTCACTTCCAGATCGCCAGATACTTTGACGATTACGTCGATCATTTCGGTTTCCGGGACCAAATCAGGTTCAAGACCGAGGTGCAAAGCGTTGAGGCGGTCGACGGTGAGTGGGAGGTGACGGTCGCGGATCGCGACGGAAAGCGGGAGTCGAATCGCTACCGGGCGGTGCTGGTCGCCAACGGGCATCACTGGGATCCACGTTGGCCCGAGCCGCCGTTCCCTGGCTCAGAGCAGTTCGAGGGCGAGCAAATGCACGTCCACCACTACCGCGAGCCCGATGTACTGGTGGGCAAGCGCGTGCTGGTCCTGGGAATCGGCAACTCGGCGACTGACGTCGCGGTCGAGGCTTCGCGGATCGCCGAGAAGACCTTCCTCGCAATGCGCCGCGGCGCCTACGTCATGCCCAAGTACCTGAACGGCAAGCCGACCGACGAGGCCGCTTCGAAGCTTCTGACCAGGATGCCGCTCGCGGTGCAGCGCTTCGTCTTGGAGCGGATGCTGGGCCTGACGGCGGGGGACATGACCTCATACGGCCTTCCGGAGCCCGACCACAAACTGCTCGAGGCGCACCCGACTGTCTCGGCTGAGCTACTTTCCCGCCTCGGGCATGGCGACATCGCGGTGAAGCCGAACATCGACCGGTTCGGCGGCGGGCGCACAGTTCGCTTCGCCAATGGCAGCGAAGAGGAGATCGACCTCGTCGTCTATTGCACGGGCTACAGAATCACCTTTCCCTTCTTCGACCCGAGTTTGATCTCGGCGGACGAGAATCTCTTGTCGCTCTACCGCCGGGTCGCCTCGGTCGAGCACCCGGACCTCTACTTCATCGGATTCATCCAGCCGCTCGGCGCGATCATGCCGATCGCCGAAGCGCAGTCGGAGTGGGTCGGGGACCTCCTCGGAGGGAAAGCGGCGCTGCCTTCAACGGCGGAGATGCGAGCCGAGATCAGCCGCTATGAGCGCAAGATGCGCAAGCGCTACGTCGCCTCTAAGCGTCACACGATCCAGGTGGACTTCCACCCCTACCTGCGGGAGATCAGACGCGAACGCAAGAAGCGGGCTACTGAGCGGGTCTAGGGGGGAGGGGATGGGGTATCCCTCCCGGTTGCTGGGGTTTTCGCCTTTAAGTGCGCTGTCTCTCGCTGAGTGGGGTGGTGCGAAAACCAGGACGCCGCTGCCCGGGATGGATACCCCATCCCCTCCTCACGGCGCCGCCGTGTGGTCCGCGGCGCGGGCCGCGAGGGCGAATCGGGTCGGGGCTCCAGCGTTGCGGACCCTTGCCGGAGTCCTCATCGGCGCTATCGGCTTCGGGAGCCTCTTTCGATGCCCACCAGACGAGCCATAGCGCGCTGAAGACTGGAATCTTCAGCACCACGAGCAGGAAGAAAATCGGCCAGAAGCCTTCCACCGGATCTAGTCTAGACCGCCGGCCCAGACGGCCAACGCATCGACCTGAACCTCTTCGAGGCCGATGTGGGGTTCGGTTGGGACCAGGAGGGTCGGCTCGGGGCGGGAGCGGGCCCACTCGTAACAGCTCTCGTCGAAGTTGTCATCGATCCAGGCCATCGCCCGACCCTTTCCGTACTCGTCCAACGGGCCGAGCTTCCAGTGGGCGGAACCGAACCGGGCGGCGCCGTCGAAGGTCAGGTGGGGCATTTCCGGCACCCCCAAGAGGTTGGGCAGGTAGAAGTTCGCTTTCTCCTCCCAGCCGGTCGCCCAGACCAGGTCGTAGTGCTCCGCCAGCCGGTTTAGGCGGTCCCCGGTCGCGAGCGATATGCAGTGCACCATCCCGTCGACCAGCTCGAATCGCGTCGTGGCCGGCGGCTCGTCGTAGCCGAACAGGGAAATGACCCCGTCGACATCAACCGCGAGGATCGGCCGACTCATGAGCCAGCCCGGCTACCAGCGGTAGTGCGCGAAGGCCTTGTTGGCCTGGGCCATGCGGTAGATGTCGTCCTTGCGCTTCCAAGCGTTGCCCTGCTGCTTGGTCGCGTCGAGGATCTCGTTGGCGAGGCGCTCGGCCATCGAGTACTCGCGGCGCTGGCGGGCGAAGTCGACAAGCCAGCGGACGGCAAGAGTGCGGGCGCGGCGGGCGGGAACCTCGACCGGCACCTGGTAGGTGGCGCCGCCGACCCGCCGTGAGCGGACCTCCAGCACCGGGGTCAGCTGCTTGATCGCCGCCTCCAGCGTCTCCACCGAATCCTCGCCGCCGCGCTCGCCGACAATCGCCAGCGCGTCGTAGACGATCCGCTCGGCAAGGGACTTCTTGCCGTCGCTCATCACCTTGTTGATGATCTGCTGGACGAGGCGGCTGCGGTGCCGAGCGTCGGGCTCGACCGGGCGGATCTGCGCTGCGGATCGGCGCGGCATTACGAAGCTTTGACGCCGTAGAGGGAGCGGCCCTGCTTGCGGTCGGAAACGCCGGCCGCATCGAGAGTGCCACGGACGACCTTGTAACGGACGCCCGGCAAATCCTTGACTCGGCCGCCGCGGACAAGGACGACAGAGTGCTCCTGGAGGTTGTGACCTTCGCCGGGGATGTAGGTGGTGACCTCCATCCCGTTGGTCAGCCGCACACGCGCGATCTTGCGCAGCGCCGAGTTCGGCTTCTTCGGCGTTACGGTCGCGACGCGGGTGCAGACGCCCCGGCGTTGAGGGGCCGCGACCCGCTTCTTGTTGCCCTGCCCCGACTTGAGGCCCGGCGTCGCGGTCTTCTTCTTAGGGCGCTTGCGGCCCTTGCGTACAAGTTGATTCGTGTTCGGCACGGCCGCGCATAGTAGAGCAGTCCGCCAAGAATCAGCCCCACGCAGGCCGCCAGCTCGATTGAGAAGCCGTTGCGCAGGGTGGCGGTGGCACCTGAAAAGCGTGCGGTGGCCGTTCCCTCATCGAGTCCGGCGGGCAGGTCGATGAGCGTAACTACGGCGAGTCCGACCGCTCCGATCGCTGCGAGGAGAAGACCGAATCGTCTCGGCCGAGGGCTGCGGATCGCGCTCAGCGCCAGGCCGCCGGCGAGCAGCCCCAATGGGAGCAGCAGGTAGGAGTGGGCCTCGCCCGGCCGTCTTTGCGTCGACCGTGGGCGCCCGCGCGGTCGGCAGCCCCGCGTACCCGGGCTGGCCGATCTCGACAGCCCGGTACTCGATGAACTGAGAGACGACGAGCGCGAGGGCGGAGGCGGCGACAAGCACCAGTGCAACGCGTTTCACGGGCATTGCATGGTGTATGCGCTGCGCCGTCCGGGATATGCCGGCGGCTGCCCGGCGCACGAGTCTCTCGCCGGCGGCGACGGCGCGCAGGAGGAAGGCGCCGACCGGGCGCAGCCGCTTGCCGATCCGGCGCCGCCCGCGCAGAAGCACCGGCTTGACCTTGCGCCAGCGCTTCGATGCGCGGCGCTCGACCGTCCGCGTCCAGCGCCCGACCCGCGGCCGCGCTCGATCCAGCACCCGATCCAGCTTGCGGTCGGCGCCGCGGGTTCCATTGGCCAACCCCCCAGGGGCCTCTCCGAGCAGGCGATCCAGTCGACGATCGACCTTGCGCGTCCAGCGCCCGACCGCTGCTATCATCGCGCGTCGCTCAGGCTTCTTTGCAGTGCGCTTTTTCGCAGTACGTCTCGCCGGGCCCGCCAGGGCCTTTTTCATGCGCGGACTCCGGCTCTCGCCGTCCCGCTTTCCTTTTTTCCGTCCCTGTTCCGACATAAAGGCCTACCTTTAGAACCATGCCACGCAGCTTTCCCCTAGAGAAGACGCGCAACATCGGGATCATGGCGCACATCGACGCCGGTAAGACGACGACGACCGAGCGCATCCTCTATTACACCGGCCGCACCCACAAAATCGGCGAGGTTCACGAGGGCGCCGCGGTGATGGACTGGATGGAGCAGGAGCAGGAGCGCGGGATCACGATCACCTCCGCCGCCACCGCCTGCGAGTGGAACGGGCACCGGATCAACATCATCGACACGCCCGGCCACGTCGACTTCACGGTCGAGGTCGAGCGCAGCCTCCGCGTCCTCGACGGGGCGGTCGCCGTATTCGACGCCGTCGCCGGGGTCGAGCCCCAGTCGGAGACGGTCTGGCGTCAGGCCGACAAGTACCAGGTCCCGCGCTTCGCCTACATCAACAAGATGGACCGCACCGGCGCTGACTTCTTCAACGCGGTGGAGACGATGACGGACCGCCTCGGAGCGAACCCGCTGCCGATCCAGTTGCCGATCGGAGCCGAGGGCGACTTCATCGGCGTCGTCGATCTGATCGAGATGAAGGCGCTGGTCTGGAAAGACGAGCTCGGGACCGAGTTCGAGACGACCGAGATCCCGGCTGACCTTCAGGAGAAAGCCGAGCAGTACCGCACTGAGCTGATCGAGGCTTGCGCCGACTACGACGACGAGCTGATGGAGGCCTACCTCGGCGAGGAGGAGATCCCCCACGAGCGGATCGCCAGATCCCTGCACCGGGCCTGCCTCGACACCAAGGTCACGCCGGTCCTCTGCGGCTCCTCGTTCAAGAACAAGGGCGTGCAGCCGCTGCTCGACGCTGTCGTTGAGCTGCTGCCCTCGCCGCTCGAGGTGCCGCCGGTAGCCGGCCTTGTGCCGGCCGGTAAGGGCGAGTCCGAGCCGACCGAGTCCGAGCGTCCCGCCGACGACGATGGCCCCTTTGCCGCGCTCGCCTTCAAGGTTATGACCGATCCCTATGTCGGCAAGCTGACCTACTTCCGCGTCTATTCCGGCAAGCTCCAAGCGGGCGGGCGCGTCCTCAACGTGAAAACCGGCAAGACCGAGCGCATCGGCCGGCTGCTGATGATGCATGCCAACAGTCGCGAGGAGATCGAGGAGTGCTACGCGGGCGACATCTGCGCCGGCGTCGGCCTCAAGGACACGGGCACGGGCGACACCCTCGCCGCCCCCGACGCGCCGATCGCGCTGGAGAGCATCGAGTTCCCGGAAACGGTGATCGCAGTCGCGATTGAGCCGAAGACGAAAGCCGATCAGGAGAAGATGGGAACCGCCCTGCAGAGGCTGGGGGAGGAAGACCCGACTTTCCGGATCGAGTCCGACGAGGAGACCGGCCAGACCCTGATCCACGGCATGGGCGAGCTGCACCTCGAGGTGATCGTCGACCGCATGCTGCGCGAGTTCAGAGTCGACGCCAACGTCGGCAAGCCGCAGGTCGCATACCGCGAGACGATCCGCAAGCGGGTCGAGAAGGTCGTGGCGCGCTTCGTCCGCCAGACCGGCGGCCGTGGCCAGTTCGGCCACGTTGTGATCAACCTTGAGCCCGCGCCGGGGGAGGGCTTCGAATTCGTCAACAGAATCAAGGGCGGCGTTATTCCAAGCGAGTTCATCGGTCCCGCGCAGCAGGGGATGGAGGAAGCGCTTGAGAACGGCGTCAAGGCCGGCTACCCGATGGTGGACGTGCGGGTGGAGCTGGTCGACGGTTCCTACCACGATGTCGACTCTTCGGAAATGGCGTTCAAGATCGCCGGCTCGATGGCGATCCAGGAAGGCGCTCGCAAGGCGAGCCCGGTACTGCTGGAGCCGGTGATGGCGGTTGAGGTCGTCACTCCCGAGGACTTCCTCGGCGACGTGATCGGCGACCTCTCGCGTCGCCGCGGCAAAGTGCAGGGACAGGAGCAGCGCGGCAACGCGCTTGCCGTCCAGGCCTTCGTGCCGCTCGGCGAGATGTTCGGATACGCCACAGACCTGCGATCATCGACGCAGGGTCGCGCGACTTACACGATGCAGTTTGAGCGTTATGAGGAAGTCCCCGGCAACATCGCCGAGGAGATCGTCGAGCACCGGTCGGGCGAGCCGGTAGGCGCGGCTTCGTAGGGCTGGCTATATTTCCCAGGTTCGCCCGCAGGCAGAGAAACCAAACTTCGAAAGGTAGAACGGAGAGCAGATGTCCAAGGAGAAGTTCGAGCGCGATAAGCCGCACGTGAACGTCGGCACCATCGGTCACATCGACCATGGGAAGACGACGCTGACGGCCGCGATCACGAAAACCCTCTCCACCAAAGGCGACGCTGAGGCGAGAAGCTTTGAGGAGATCGACAACGCTCCGGAGGAAAAGGAGCGCGGAATCACGATTGCGACCTCCCACGTCGAGTACCAGACTGAGGCGCGCCACTACGCCCACGTCGATTGCCCGGGCCACGCCGATTACGTGAAGAACATGATCACCGGCGCCGCGCAGATGGACGGAGCGATCCTGGTCGTTTCAGCGGCCGACGGCGTGATGCCGCAGACGCGCGAGCACATCCTGCTCGCCCGCCAGGTCAACGTGCCGCACGTGGTCGTCTTCCTCAACAAGGTTGACCAGGTCGACGACGACGAGCTGATCGAGCTGGTCGAGGAAGAGGTCAAGGACCTGCTCAACGAGTACGACTTCCCGGGAGACGACACGCCGATCATCAAGGGTTCGGCGTTGAAGGCCCTGGAGGGCGACGAGGAAGCTCAGAAGGCAATCTTCGAGCTTGCCGCCGCGCTCGACTCATACATTCCGGAGCCGGTACGCGAGCTGGACAAGCCCTTCCTGATGCCGGTCGAGGACATCTTCTCGATCACCGGCCGCGGCACCGTCGCGACCGGTCGCGTCGAGCAGGGGATCGTCAACACCGGCGACGAGGTCGAGATCGTCGGCATCAAGGACACGGAGAAAACCGTCGTCACCGGGGTTGAGATGTTCCGCAAGATCCTCGACGAGGGCCAGGCGGGCGACAACATCGGCGCCCTGCTGCGCGGCACCAAGCGTGAGGACATCGAGCGTGGCCAGGTGCTTTGCAAGCCGGGCTCGATCACCCCGCACACCAAGTTCAAGGCCGAGGTCTACTGCCTGAAGAAGGAAGAGGGTGGACGTCACACTCCGTTCTTCTCCGGCTACCGGCCTCAGTTCTACTTCCGCACCACGGACGTGACCGGGATCGCCAACCTTCCCGATGGGACGGAGATGGTGATGCCGGGAGACAACGTTCAGATGACGATCGAGCTGATCGTGCCGATCGCCATGGATCAGGGTCTGCGGTTCGCCATCCGCGAGGGTGGCCGCACCGTCGGCTCGGGGGTCGTCTCAGAGATCATCGAGTAGCGACCCAGAGGGCGGGCTTCGAGTCCGCCCTTTCGCTGCCCGCCGGGCAGCGAGACAACTGCAAGGACATACGACCGGGGCGGCGCCCCACAAAAGGGGCCCCGCCCTTATTGCGCGGTAAGAGCCGCGCGGAAAACGAGAGACGAGTTTCAAAGTGGCAGCCATAGCGGCACAGAAAATCCGAATTCGATTGAAGGCGTACGACCACGACGCCATAGATCGCGCTGCCCGCGAAATTGTCGAGACCGCGGAGCGCACCGGGGCCAGCGTTTCGGGCCCGGTGCCGCTGCCGACTGAGAAAAACGTCTACTGCGTGATCCGCTCCCCGTTCAAGGACAAGGACTCGCGCGAGCACTTTGAGATCCGTACCCACAAGCGGCTGATCGACATCCTCCAGCCGTCCCCGAAAACGGTCGACTCGCTGCAGCGTCTGGATTCGCTGCCGTCGGGCGTCGACATCGAGATCCGGCTCTAGGTGCGACTGTGGCGGCGATCCTCGGAAAGAAGCTCGGGATGACGCAGGTCTTCCGTGAGGATGGAACCGTCGTTCCGGTCACCGTGATCGAGGCCGGCCCTTGCGTGGTGACCGCGGTCCGCGAGCCCGAGCGCGACGGCTACGCCGCCGTGCAGCTCGCCTATGACGAGGTCAAGCAGGGCAAGCTGAGCCGCGCCGAAGAGGGTCACACGAAGAAGGCCGGCGCGCCGCCGATGCGCCACCTGGTCGAGTTTCGCGATGAGGATTTGGGCGCCGAGGAAGGCCCCAAGATTGGTGACGACGTCACCGTCGCCTCCTTCGAGGCCGGCCAGAAGGTGAAGGTCTCGGGCATTTCGATCGGCAAGGGCTTCCAGGGCGGGATCAAGCGCCACAACTTCAGCCGCGGCCCGGTCAGCCACGGCTCGCACAACGTGCGGGCCCCGGGCTCGATCGGCGCCAGCACCTTTCCGGCCCGCGTCTTCAAAGGGATGCGGATGCCCGGGCAGATGGGCAACAAGCGAGCGACCCAGAAGGGTTTGGAGGTCGCCGACATCGACGCCGAGCGCAACCTGCTGTTGATCAAGGGCTCGGTGCCGGGCTCACGCAACGCCGTCGTGGAGGTTCGTACCGATGGCTAATGCCAAAGCCCCCGTGCTCGGCAAGACGACGAAAGCCGACCTGCCCGCCGGGCTGTTCTCCGAGCCGTTCCACCACTCTTTGGTCCACGAAGCCGCCCGCGCCGACATGGCTGCACGCCGCCGCGGAACAGCTTCGACCCTGACCCGCGGCGAGGTTTCCTTCACGACCGCAAAGGCATGGCGCCAGAAGGGCACGGGCCGCGCCCGGGTCGGCACGCTCGGCGTCCCCAACCGCTACGGCGGAGGCGTCGCCTTCGGTCCCAAGCCTCGCCATTACACGGTCAAGGTCAACCGCAAAGCGCGCCGCAAGGCAATGCGCGCCGCGCTCTCGGTCCACGCCGAGCGAGGCAGCGTCGCCGTGCTGGATGCGAAGGCGTTCGAGATTCCTTCAACTAAGGGCGCCGCGGAGGCGCTGGAGAAGTGGGGTGCGAAGCGCGCAACCCTGATCGTCATCGAAGGCGATGAGACCGGCGTTCTGAAGAGCTTTCGCAACATCCCGCGAATCCAAGTCGTCGAGGCCGGCGCAGTTGGGGTCGCCGACGTGATCGGCGCCGCCTCAATCGTCATTTCTGAGGGAGCGCTCGCAAAGCTGCAGGAGCGTTTGGGCTAATGGACGCGCGCAACATCCTTATCCGCCCGGTGATTTCCGAGAAGAGCTACGCGCTGATCGCCGAGGGCAAGTACACGTTCCGGGTCGATGATCGCGCTCACAAGACACAGATTGCCCAGGCCGTCGAAGAGATCTTCGAGGTCCAGGTGGCCGCTGTGCGGACAGCCAAGGTGCGGGCCAAGCCGAAGCGCCGCGGCCTGCACCAGGGCCGCACTCGGGCCTGGAAGAAGGCCATCGTCCAGCTCGCTCCCGGCGAGCGCATCGAGCTGTTCGAAGGCGCGGAGACCGCATAGCCATGCCGAATCGCAGAACGAAACCGACCAGCCCCGGCCGCCGCTTCGCCACCTATCCGCTGCGTGAGCAGCTGACCGCGAGCGAGCCGGAGCGCAAGCTGACCGAAGGCCTTCGCAAGTCGGGTGGGCGTAACGCCAATGGCCGCGTCACCGCTCGCCATCGTGGCGGCGGCGCCAAGCGGCGCTACCGGCAGATCGACTTCAAGCGCCTTAAGGACGGCGTTCCGGCGACGGTCGCGACGATCGAATACGACCCGAATCGCAGCTGCTACATCGCGCTGCTGCACTACGCCGACGGGCAGAAGAGCTACATCCTCGCCCCGGCGCAGCTCGCGGTCGGTGACGAGGTCAAGTCCGGCCCCGGCGCCGACATCAAGCCCGGCCACGCGATGGCGCTGCGCGAGATGCCAACCGGCACGATCGTCCACAACGTCGAGATGACGGCCGGCCAGGGCGGCAAGCTCG
The DNA here is from genome assembly GCA_963740065.1 of uncultured Solirubrobacterales bacterium. Taxonomy (GTDB): domain Bacteria; phylum Actinomycetota; class Thermoleophilia; order Solirubrobacterales; family 70-9; genus DASVDE01. The sequence goes on along the minus strand of CAVUCS010000004.1, from coordinate 563,925 downwards.
GCCGCGCCGCCGGCACCGCGATTCAGCTGGTCGCGAAGGAGGGGGACATGGTCACCCTGCGTCTGCCCTCCTCGGAGATGCGTTTGGTCCGCGCCGAGTGCCGGGCGACGGTTGGCGCCCTCTCCAACGCCGAACACCAGAACTTGACGATCGGCAAGGCCGGTCGCAACCGCCACAAGGGAAAGCGCCCGCAGACTCGCGGCGTCGCGATGAATCCGGTCGATCACCCCCACGGCGGCGGCGAAGCGCACCACACCCCCGGCGGCCATCCGGTCACCCCGTGGGGCAAGCCGACCCTCGGCTACCGGACGCGTAAGAAGGGCAAGCAGTCGGACCGCTACATCGTGCGCGGCCGGCGCCGAGGAAAGAAGAAGCGCTAATGGGACGCTCGACGAAAAAGGGGCCGTGGGCCGAGGAGCGCCTGATGCAGCGCGTCTCCGCGATGAACGAGTCCGGCAACAAGCAGATGCTGAAAACTTGGTCGCGGATGTCCACCGTCTTCCCGGAGATGGTCGGCCACACGATTGCCGTCCACGACGGTCGCAAGCACGTACCTGTCTTCATCTCCGAGTCGATGGTCGGCCACAAGTTGGGCGAGTTCGCGCCGACCAGGACCTTCCGCTCCCATTCCGGCACCGGTAAGGGCGCTGAGTAGCGATGGCCGACGAGAGAAGAATAAGAAAAGCTAAAAAAGCAGCTTCTAGAAAAGCAGCTTCGAAGTCGGCTGCGAGAAAAGCTCCTGCCAAGAAAAGAGCTTCGGCCAAAAGAACGCCGGCAAAAACTGTCGGCAAAACTCCGGCGAAAAGAGAAGCCCCGGCGAAGCCAACCGCCAAGGCCAGAGCCTCGGCCAAAGCGGAGTCGAAGAAGGAAATCGCGATCATGGTGCGGGCCAGCTCCCGTTACGTGCGGATCGCGCCGCGCAAGGCGCGTTTGGTCGCCGACCAGGTGCGCGGCTTGCAGATCGACAAGGCGCGGGCGCTGCTGCAGTTCTCGCCGCGCAGCGCGGCCCAGGACATTCAAAAGCTGATCGATTCAGCCGCCGCCAACGCGGAGAACAACCACGACCTGATCGCCGATGAGATGCGCGTCGCCGAGATCACCGTCGACGAGGGGCCGACGCTGAAGCGCTTCCGCCCACGGGCCCTTGGCCGGGCGACCCCGATCCACAAGCGAACCAGCCACATCTCCGTGGCCCTGAGCCCGGAGGAGTAGGGAAGACATGGGACAGAAGATCCACCCCGAGGGCTTTCGAGTCGGCTACATCCACGACTGGAAGTCGAGCTGGTTTGACGAGAAAAACTTTGCCGATGTCCTGCTGGAGGATCTGAAGATCCGCGACCACATCGTGGGCAAGCTCGCTCACGCGGGTCTCTCGGACATCACGATCGAGCGTCGCGGCGAGATCGCCGTCGACATTCACACCGCCCGCCCGGGCATCGTGATCGGCAAGTCGGGCAGCGAGGTCGACGCCCTGCGCAAGGACCTGCACAAGCTGACCGGCAAACCGGTGAAGGTGAACATCCGCGAGGTCAAACGCCCCGAGTTGGACGCGAAGTTGGTTGCCCAGTCGATCGCTGAGCAGCTGCAAAACCGGGTCGCATTCCGGCGCGCGATGAAACGCGCCCTCACCTCGGCAATGCGCTCCGGCGCCAGAGGGGTGAAGGTTCAGGTTTCCGGCCGGCTCGGCGGCGCTGAGATGGCGCGGACCGAGGGCTACTCCGATGGCCGAGTGCCGCTGCACACGTTGCGCGCTGACATCGACTACGGCTTCTTCGAGGCGAGAACGACGACCGGCCGGATCGGCGTCAAATGCTGGATCAACAAGGGCGAGGTAATGCCGGAAGGCTTCCGCTCCGACCAGGGTGCCGACGCCGAGCCCCAACAGCAGCCGCAGCGCCAGCGGGGCGGTCGCCCAGGCGGCGACCGCGGTGGCCAGCGTCAGGGGGGTGGTCGCTGATGCTGATGCCGAAACGCGTCAAGTACCGCAAACAGATGCGCGGCCGGATGCGTGGCAACGCCAAGGGCGGCAGCGCGGTCTCCTTCGGTGAGTACGGGCTGAAGTCGCTCGAGCGCGGCTGGATCACCAACCGCCAGATCGAGGCGGCTCGTATCGCGATGACCCGCAAGATCAAACGTGGCGGCAAGGTTTGGATCAACGTCTTCCCCGACAAGCCCTACACGAAGAAGCCCGCCGAGACGCGGATGGGCTCCGGTAAGGGCAATCCGGAGGGTTGGGTCGCGGTGATTAAGCCGGGCCGGGTGATGTTCGAGCTGGCCGGTGTGCCGGAGGAACTCGCCAGAGAAGCGCTGCGTCTCGCCGGCCACAAGCTTCCTCTCAAAACCAAGTTCGTCAAGCGCGAAGGGGTCGAGGGTTGATGAAGGCCGCGGAAGCGCACAACATGAGAGATGACGAGCTGGTGGGGAAACTGATCGAAGCCAGGCAGGAGGCTTTCGGCCTGCGCTTTAAGCACGCGACCGGAGAGTTGGAGAACACCGCTCGGCTGGGACAGTCGAAGCGGGATGTGGCGAAGCTGCTGACGATTGCGAAGCAGCGTGGGATTGACGTCGAGAGAGAGCTGAAGCGATGAGTGACGAAGAGAAAAAGGACGAGCAGGTCGAAGAGACGCCTGAAGGGGCTGTCGAAGAGGTCGTCGAAGAGCAGCCTGAAGCTGCCGAGGAGGCGTCTGAGGAGGCGGAGCCTGCTGCCGATTCCTCTTCTGAGGAGGAAGAAGCTCCTGTCGATGAGGGGTCTCCTGAGGACGATCTTCCTTGGAAGGAGAGGCGCCGGCTGGAGAAGTCCAGGCGTCCTCATGCGGCCGGTCCTGAGCAGACTCCCGAGGAGCGGAAGGTTGCTCGGGCCGAGGCGCGGAAGGCTAAGGCGACGCTGCGGCGTACGCAGCGGGCTGCCGCTAAGGGTGAGAAGAGCGGCGGGACCGGGACGCCTCAGGCGGAGCCGACTCCGAACGCGGCGAAGATTCGACAGGGGATCGTCACTTCCGACAAGGGAGACAAGTCGATCACCGTTCGGATCGACTTCGCTCGGCGCCACCCGACTTACGAGAAGATCGTGCGGCGGTCGCGGAGCCTGCATGCCCATGACGAGCGCAATGAGGCCGGCGAGGGCGACGTTGTCCGCGTGGTCGAGACGCGGCCACTCTCGAAGACGAAGCGCTGGCGTTTGGTCGAGGTTATGGAGAAAGCCAAGTGATCCAGCAGGAATCCAGGCTGAAGGTCGCCGACAACTCCGGCGCCCGCGAGATCCTTTGCATCCGTGTCAAAGGCGGATCGCACCGCCGCTACGCGGGGGTCGGCGACGTGATTACCGCCACCGTCAAAGCGGCCAGCCCGCAGGGCGGCGTCCGCAAGGGCGAGGTCGTGCAGGCGGTCGTCGTTCGCACCCGCAAGCAGTTTGGTCGCTCCGACGGCACCTACATCGCCTTCGACGAGAACGCCGCGGTTTTGATCGACCCGGCCAACAACAATCCGCGCGGCACACGCATCTTCGGTCCCGTCGCCCGCGAGCTGCGCGACAGAAACTTCATGAAAATCATCTCCCTCGCCCCCGAGGTTCTCTAGCGATGGCGAAGTCGATGCGCATACGCAGAGACGACCAGGTCGTCGTGATCGGCGGCAAGGACTCGGGCAAGAGAGGTCGCGTCCTGCGCACCGAGCCTAAGAAGCAGCGGGTCTACGTCGAGCATCTCAACATGATTAAGCGCCACGAAAGGCCGCGCTCGGTCAGAGAAACGCAGAAAGGCGGGCAGGTCGGCGGGATCGTCGAGAAGGAAGGGCCGATCCACGTGTCCAACGTGATGCTGCTCGACCCCAAAGACAACAAGCCGACCCGGGTCGGCGTCAGCCGCGAGAGAGGCAAGCGCTCCCGCGTCGCCAGGCGCAGCGGACAGGCGATCGACTAGGAACTGAATATGGAAGCCACCGCGACAACCACTTCACAAGCCGCGCCACCGCCGCGCTTGCGTGAGCGTTATGAGCAGGAGATCCTGCCGGCGCTGACGCAAAAGTTCGGCTACTCGACTCCGATGCAGGCGCCCCGCCTGGTCAAGATCACCCTCAACATGGGGGTCGGCGACGCCAAACAGGATTCGAAGATGCTCGAGGCAGCGCAGGAGCAGCTGGCGACGATCGCCGGGCAGCAGCCGAACATTCGACGCGCCCGCAAGTCGATCGCTTCCTTCAAGCTCCGAGAGGGGATGCCGGTCGGTGTTTCCGTCACTTTGCGACGCGCTCGCATGTGGGAGTTCTTTGACCGATTGACCTCGATTGCGGTACCGCGTATCCGTGATTTCCGCGGCCTCAACCCGCGTTCCTTTGACGGCCGCGGCAACTACTCGATGGGCGTTCGCGAGCAGCTCATTTTTCCCGAGATTGACTACGACTCGGTCGACCAAGTGCGCGGTCTCGACGTGACGATCACGACGACCGCCGCCACCGACGTAGAGGCCTTCGAGCTTCTGCTGGCGCTGGGGATGCCCTTCGCGCAGGAGGGCCGTCCCGGCCACGAGGCTGAGGCGGCCGCCGCGGCGGAGGCCGAGGAAGAGGAGCGCAAGGAGGAGGCTCGCTTGCGTGCCGAGGCCGAACAGGCCGCGCTGGAAAAGCTGAAAGAAGAGAACCCGGAGGCCTACGCAAAGCCCGAGAAGCCGGAGGAAGAGGGCGAAGGCGAGGGCGAGGGCGTCGAAAAGGGCGAGAACGAGAACGCCGAAAGCTCGGCCGACGAGGAGAATTCAGACAATGGCTAAGACTTCACAGAAGGTTCGCCAGGGCCGCAGAGCCAAGTACAAGACGCGCGCATACAACCGCTGCCGCCGCTGCGGGCGCCCGCGCGCCTACTACCGCAAGTTCGGCCTCTGCCGGATTTGCCTGCGCGAAGCTGCGCATGAGGGCTACGTCCCCGGCATGACCAAGTCCAGCTGGTAACTACGAGAGACGACGATGCAGACCGACCCGATAGCCGATTACCTGACCCGGATTCGCAACGCGCTTCGCTCCGGCCACGACGAGGTGCAGATTCCCTCTTCGGGTTTGAAGCTGGAGATGTCCCGAATCCTTAAGGAGCAGGGCTACATCCGCGACTTCACGAAGAAGCCGGCCACCGTCGGCGAGGCGATTGAGATTCGCCTCAAGTACACCGAGGACCGCCGACCGGTGATCATTGGGATCGAGCGCGTTTCCCGCCCGGGGCGACGGCGCTACGTCGACCACACGAAGGTTCCGCGCGTGCACGGTGGCACCGGGACGGCGATCGTCAGCACGTCAGTTGGCGTAATGACCGGACACGAGGCGCGCAGAAAGGGCGTCGGCGGCGAGGTAGTCGCCTACGTTTGGTGATCTGAGGAAGCGATGAGTCGAATTGGACGCAAGCCCATTCCCGTTCCCGAGGCCGTCACGGTCGAGGTCGCCCCTGGCCGGATTGCCGTCAAGGGGCCGAAGGGGGAGCTGACCCAGAGAGTCTCCGCCGACATGAAGGTGGAGCAGGCCGACGGTGAGGTGACCGTTGCCCGTCCCACCGATCGCGGTGAGCACCGCGCCCTGCACGGGCTGACTCGGAGCCTGATCGCGAACATGGTCGAGGGCGTCACCGACGGCTTCGAAAAGCGGCTGGAGATCCAGGGTGTCGGTTATCGCGCCCAGCTCAAGGGCAAGAACTTGGAGATGGCGCTCGGCTATTCCCATCCGGTGGCGATCGATGCTCCCGACGGGATCGAGTTCGAGGTGCCTCAGCCGACGGAGGTCGTCGTGCGGGGTATCGACAAGCAGCTCGTTGGGCAGGTCGCGGCGGACATTCGCAAGCGCCGCCCGCCGGAGCCGTACAAGGGCAAGGGCGTGCGTTACCGCGGCGAGCAGGTTCTGCGCAAGGTGGGTAAGCGGGCATGACCGTTCTCACGAAGCGACAGCGCCGCCTGCGCCGTCGTCGTCGGGTGCGCGCCCGGGTGACGGGCACGGCCGAGCGGCCGCGCCTCTCCGTCTACCGCTCGAACCGGGGCGTCTTCGCACAGCTGATCGACGACCGGAAGGGTCACACAGTCGCCGCCGTCAACTGGATCGAGCCGGAGCTGCGCAAGCTCTCCGCGAGCGAACAGGCGAAGCGGGCCGGCGAGCTACTGGCTGAGCGGGCCAAGAAAGCTGGGGTCGAGGCTTGTGTCTTCGATCGCGGCGGCTACCAGTACCACGGCCGGGTCAAGGCGCTGGCCGAAGGCGCCCGAGAGGGTGGGTTGAGCTTCTAACCGCTACGGTGAGCGACTCGTTATGAAGGGCATGGACATGACAAACGTGGAGACGGTGAGCCCCCGGGGCCTCGATCTCCAGGAACGAGTGATCGAGATCAACCGCGTCGCCAAGGTGGTCAAGGGCGGCCGGCGGTTCTCCTTTACGGCGCTGGTCGCCGTCGGCGACGAAGAGGGCGTGGTCGGGATCGGCTACGGCAAGGCCCGCGAGGTCCCGCTGGCGATCCAAAAGGGCGTCGAGAACGCCCGCAAGAACTTGATTCGCGTGCCCAAATACGGGCAGACGCTGACCCACAAAATCATCGGCCGCTACGGCGCCGGGCACGTGGTGCTGCGGCCGGCCAGCCCCGGTACCGGCGTGATCGCCGGCGGCGGTGTGCGAGCGGTGCTTGAGCTTGGTGGGGTGCGCGACGTTTTGACCAAGAGCATTGGGACGCAGAACCCGATCAACCTTGTGAAGGCGACTATGGACGGACTGATTCGTCTGCGTCGTCCGGAGGAGGTTGCCGAGTTGCGTGGTCTCACTGTTTCTCAGGTGCTTGGGATTGAGAAGTCCAATGGCGCTCCGGCTGAGGGCTCGGACGCCGCGGCCGCGGGGCCCGTCGCGGAGTCGGAGGGGCCTGCGGGCGGGGGCGGGGCCTCCGTTCTCGACCCCTCCGACTCCACGCCACCCGCGGAGGAAGCGTCTGAGGCTTCGGCCGAAGCGGCGAAAGCCCCGGCCGTAGAAGAAGCTCCGGCCGAGGAGCCAAAAGCTCCGGCCGCTGAGGAAGGTTCCGCCGAGGAGCCGGAAACCCCGGTTGCCGAGGAGAAGGTTGAAGAAGTTTCTGCTGAGGGTGAAGCTTCGTGAGTGGGGTGACGATTCAGCAGATTCGGTCTATTGCCGGGGCCAATCCCAGTCAGAGAGCGACTATTGAGGCGCTTGGGTTGGGGAAGATCGGGCGTTCCGTTGAGCGCAGAGACTCCCCGCAATTGCAGGGACAGCTTCGGGTCGTCTCTCATCTGGTGGAGGTGAGCTCCTGATGGCCGAGAGAACTCGGGAAGAGGAAATCGGGCTGCATAACCTGAAGCCGAAGCCCGGGTCGCGCAAGCCGCGCAAGCGGATCGGGCGCGGTGAGGGCTCCGGCCTTGGCAAGACTTCAGGGCGCGGGCACAAGGGCGCCGGCGCCCGTTCCGGCCGCAAGCGCAAGGCCGGCTATGAGGGCGGGCAGAACCCGATCCATATGCGGATGCGAAAGCTGCGCGGTCCGCACATGAAGAAGTCGATGCCTTTCGAGAACTTCCGCACCAAGACGCAGCCGATCAATCTCGCCGACCTCGAGGAACGCTTCGACGCCGGTGCCGAGGTGACTCCCGAGACGCTCAAGCAGAAGGGCCTCGCCAAGCGCTCTGACCCGGTCAAGGTCCTCGCCCGCGGTGAGATCTCCAAAAGACTTACGGTCAGGGCCCACGCCTTCAGCGCCGCCGCCAAGGAGAAGATCGAGGCGGCCGGCGGCACCTGCGAGACTCTGGAGCGCTAATGCTCCGGACGATCGCGAACGCTTTCAGCGTCCCCGACATCCGCAAGAAACTCGCCTTCACCGCGGCGATGCTCCTGCTCTATCGGTTGGGCGCCTACATCCCGGCTCCCGGCGTCAACCTCGACGCGGTCAAGGAGATCCAGAACAACTTCTCCGGCGGCGGCATCCTTCCCTTCCTCAACCTCTTCTCCGGCGGGGGCCTACAGCGCCTCAGCCTCTTCGCGCTGGGGATCATGCCCTACATCACCGCTTCGATCATCCTGCAGTTGTTGACGGTGGTGGTTCCCTCGCTGGAGAAACTCTCCAAAGAGGGGGAGATCGGGCAGCAGAAGATCACTCAGTACACCCGCTACCTCACCGTGGCGCTCGCCGCCGGGCAGTCACTGGGCTACGTCTTCCTCTTCCGCTCGTTTGGCTCCCAGGCCGGCGCGGACGTTGTCGGCACACTGACCTTCCCGAAAACCTTCCTGATCGTGATCTGCCTGACCGCCGGCTGTACGTTGTTGATGTGGCTGGGAGAGTTGATCACCCAGCGCGGGATTGGCAACGGAATCTCCCTGATGATCTTCGCCTCAATCGTCTCCGGGCTGCCGCAGGGGATACAAGCTTGGTGGACCAACCCCGACCAGGTATTCGTGGTGATGATGCCGTTCGTCGCCCTCGCGGTGATCGTCGCAATCGTCTTCGTGCAGGAGGGCCAGCGGCGCATCCCGGTCCAATACGCGAAACGCGTTGTGGGACGGAAAATGACCTCCGGCGGCTCGACCTACCTCCCCTTGCGGGTCAATATGGCCGGCGTCATCCCGGTCATCTTCGCCGCTTCGATCATGGCCTTCCCGCCGACCATCGGCCAGCTCCTCAACACTCCCGCCGCGCTGGATTTCGCCGCCTTCTTCAGCCCCAACAGCTGGGCCTACGTGGTAGGCGAGGTGTTCTTCATCATCGTCTTCACCTACTTCTATACGGCGGTCACCTTCAACCCGGTTGACCAGGCCGACAATCTGAAGAAATACGGCGGCTTTATCCCCGGGGTGCGTCCCGGACGGCCGACGGCCGAGTACTTGGACCGGATCCTCTCCCGGCTTACTTTCCCCGGCGCTCTCTATCTGGGCGCAGTGGCAGCGCTGCCGACGATTTTGATCAGCCAGACCTCGGCAAACTTCTTCTTCGGTGGCACCTCGATCCTGATCGTGGTCGGCGTCGCGCTGGACACCGTGAAGCAGCTGGAAGCCCAGCTGATGATGCGGAACTACGAAGGCTTCCTCAGATAAGCCTCCGCAGATGGCCGAACTGAACCTAGTGCTGCTGGGCCCTCCGGGGTCCGGCAAGGGAACGCAGGGCGAGCGGCTGCGCGATGACCTGCGGCTGCCCTACTACGCGACCGGGGACATTCTGCGCGCTGCGGTTCGCGACGAGACCGAGCTGGGCCGGACCGCGAAGGAGTACATGGACCGCGGAGACCTGGTTCCCGACGAGGTGATCGTCGGCGTGATAGCCGAGCGGATCGACTCCGCCGAGGCGGCCGACGGGTTCATCCTCGACGGCTTCCCCCGCACGGTTCCGCAGGCCGAGGCGCTCGACCAGAAGCTCGAGGAGCTGGGGCGCTCGTTGACGGGAGTGCTGCTGATCGATGTTTCCGACGACGAGGTTATGCGGCGGCTCGGTGGGCGGCGCACGTGCGAGGAGAACGGCCACGTTTTCCACGTTGAGTTCAACCGGCCTGAGCAAGAGGGCACTTGCGACATCGACGGTAGCCCGCTGGTCGTTCGCGACGATGACAAGCCCGAGGTGATCCGCAATCGACTCGGGACTTATCACGCCAAGACCGAGCCGCTAATTGCACATTACGACCGCCAGAGCTTGCTGAGGCGCATCGACGGCGCCGCGGCGCCGGAGCGGGTTTCCGATGACATCGGCCGCACGCTGGCGACGCTGCGACTTGAATCCGACGAAGCCGTTTAGGCGAAGGCCACTAGCGTGTATCGCGGGATGATCGTCCGCAAGACACCCGAGCAAATCGACCAGATGGCCGCCTCCGGCGACGTGCTGGTGCGCTGTCTGCGGATGCTCGCCTCCAAGGCGCGCCCGGGTGTCACCACCGAGGAACTCGACGCCGCGGCCGAGAAGTTCATCCGCTCGCAGGACTCCGAGCCCGCTTTCAAGGGCTACCGCGGCTTTCCCGGGTCGATTTGCGCATCGCCAAATTCGATGGTGGTTCACGGTATTCCCGGCCCCTACGAGTGCAAGCGGGGCGACGTGCTGTCGATTGACGTCGGTGTGATCAAGGATGGCTGGGTCTCCGACGCGGCCGTCACTTTGCCGATCGGCCCGATATCGCCCGAGGCTCGCAAGCTCCTCGACGTGACCAAAGCCTCACTTTTCGGGGCGGTCGAGCAGATGACGCCGGGCAATCACCTTGGTGATGTCTCCGCTTCTATCCAACGTGCCGTCGAGGGCGAGGGACTCTCGATCATCCGCACGCTGGTCGGTCACGGCATCGGCCGCAACATGCACGAGGACCCCCAGGTCCCCAACTTCGGGGATCCGGGTAAGGGTCCTCTGCTCGAAGAAGGCACCGTCCTGGCAATCGAGCCAATGGTCAACGCCGGTGGCCCCCAGGTTGAGATGGGCGACGACGGCTGGTCCGTCTACTCCCAGGACGGCTCGCTGGCCGCCCACTTCGAGTTCACCGTCGCAGTGACCGCTGACGGGCCGCGCATCCTCACCCCCTGGCACGAAGAACTCGACGCGCTGACGTAGCCCAAATCCGTTCCGCTGCGACTTATCCCGGTATACCAGGGATAAGTCGCAGCGGAACGGCAGAGGAGGGTCTGTATGGTGACTGTGGGAGCGCGCCGCTACGGAAACCCGTCGCGGAGGAGACTCATTGTTGAAGTGCCGCAGTTTCGTTTTCGCTCTCGCCCTGGCTGCGTGTGCCCTGTGCACCGGGTCCGCGGGTGCCGCTGTTCAGCCCTATGGGGCCAATGACGCCGGGGGGTTTCGAAGCGTCCTGCCGCCGGGAGAGAACGGGCTGGCGACCCTTTCCCAGATCCTCGCGTTTCGCTCCACGGGCGCGTTGCCGCCTCACTTCGCCGACCAGCAGCCGCTCTACGAGAACCTGGTCTACGGGTCGCCGCAACTGACCGAGACTCAGATTCCGGATTTCTTTAAGGACGCGACCTTTGGTGTTCCCCCCGGTCAGGTCGCTTCGACCGTGAACCCGAGGCCGGGAGTCACGATCATCCGCGACAGCGCCTACGGAGTTCCCCATATCTACGGCGACACCCGTGCCGACACCATGTTCGGCGCCGGCTACGCGGGAGCGGCCGACCGCCTCTTCCTGATGGACGTGTTGCGGCACACGGGCAGGGCCGATCTCTCCACTTTCCTGGGGGGGTCAAACGCCGCGATGGATGCCCAGCAATGGGCCTTCACCCCCTACACGGAAGCGGACCTGCAAGGCCAGATCGATCGCCTGCCGCAGCTTTACGGCGCCGCGGGTCAACAGGCGGCCGCCGACGTGCAGAGCTACGTCGACGGGATCAATGCCTATATCGCCGCGGCGAATGTCGATCCGGCGCTGAAGCCGGGCGAATACCTTTTGCTCGGCAAGCAGATCGAGCCATGGAAAACAACCGATGTGGTTGCGGTCGCCTCGCTCGTCGGCGGCATCTTCGGCCGGGGCGGGGGGAACGAGTTGAATTCGGCGCTGACCATGCAGTCCTTCGTCAAACGCTTCGGCCGTAAGGCGGGACGCAGGATCTGGCTCGGCTTTCGTTCCAAGAACGACCCCGAGGCGCCAACGACGATCGGCAAGCGCTTCCCCTATGAGACGCGCAACGCCTTCGCCAAGCGCGGCCTTGCCCTGCCGGATCCAGGCACCGTTCGCGACGCGCCGACCGCCACCGCGAGCGCCCTGCCGCAGGGCGTCGGCCTCGGTGCGATCGGAGAGGCCCTGCGACGGGCGTACGCGGGCACCGCCCACGCCTCCAACTGGGAGTTGGTGTCTGCGAAGGAGTCGAAGACCGGCCATCCGCTGGCGGTGATGGGGCCGCAGGTCGGCTACTTCGTTCCTCAGATCCTGATGGAGGAGGACCTGCACGGACCGGGGATCGACGCCCGCGGCGCTTCCTTCGCCGGTACCAACCTCTTCGTCCTGCTCGGCCACGGCCGCGACTATGCCTGGAGCGCGACCACCGCCACCTCCGACAACGTCGACACCTTCGCCGAGGTGCTGTGCAAGGACCGCTTCCACTATCGCTACCGCGGCAAGTGCAAGCCAATGGAGAAGCTGGTGCGCGAGGACAGATGGGCGCCGAACGCGATCGACCCGACCCCCGCCGGCTCGCAGACCCTGACCGCGTACCGGACTGTGCACGGCATTGTTTTCGCCCGCGGCAAGGTGCGCGGCCGCAAGGTCGCTTTCGCCCACCAGCGCAGCACCTACTTCCATGAGCCGGACTCGATCGTCGGCTTCACGCAGCTGAATGACCCCGATTTCCTGCGCAACGCGTCGCGGTTCAAGAAGGCGGTCTCCAACATCGGCTTCCTCTTCAACTGGGCCTACGCGGACTCCAAGCGGATCGCCTACGCGCTTTCGGGGGCGATGCCCCAGCGGGCGCGGGGGACTTCACCGGACTTTCCGATCCTTGGCACCGGTGAATTCGACTGGAAGGGGTTCAAGCCCGCGACGCAAAGCGCTGCTTACCTGCCCTTCGCCAAGCATCCCCAGGCAATCGACCCGAGTTTCCTCGTCTCCTGGAACAACAAGCAGGCGCCCGGTTGGGCGGCGGCGGACGATCAGTACGCCTACGGCTCGCTGCAGCGCGCGCAGATGATCTCCGACAAGGTGCGGGCGGGGATCCGCGGGAAGCGAAAGATGACGATCGCTCAGTTGGTGCAGGCGATGGAGGAGCCGGCGACCCAGGACCTGCGCGGCTACCGGTTGCTGCCGACGCTTCTGCGGGCGATTGGCAAACCGAAGTCGAGCAAATTGCGGGCCGCCCTGGCCGAACTGCGCGCTTGGAATCGGGCTGGGGCACACCGTCGCGACCTCGACCGTGACGGCGTCTACGAGCACAACGCGGCGGTTGAGCTGATGGACGCCTGGTGGCCGAAGCTGATCGCGGCGGAGTTCAAGCCCTCCCTTGGGGCGAAGGCTTTCGAGGCCCTACAGGGCATGATCGCTATCGGCGATCACACCGGCGGCTCGCCGCGGGCGCCGGATTTCTTCGATGGCTGGTGGGGCTACGTCTCCAAGGACCTGCGCAAGCTCTTCGGTCCGAAGCCGCGCGGCAACTGGAGCCGCATCCACTGCGGCGGTGGCTCGAAGCAGCGCTGTCGCCTGGCGCTCCAACGATCCCTCGGCGCCGCCCTCAAGGTGACGCCTGAGCAGCTCTACGGAGGCGGCGACGGCGCCTGCGCCGCCAACCCCCAGCCATCCTGCTTCGACCAGAACCGTCCCGCCGTCACCTCAGGCATAACCCTCGGTCCCTTCCCCTTCCAAAACCGCCCGACCTTCCAGCAGGTGGTGACCCTCACGCAACGGCTTGGTCGCTGAGGCCCTCGTCAGGACCTATCCCGGTAGGGGTTCCACTTAACTTTTTCGAGTCGCGACTGTGGCTACCGGCGATGGTTGGCCGCGAAAAAGTACAAGACGTTCCACCCCTACCGGGATAGGTCCAAAGCGATCCGTCGCATCAAAGGAGTCGCGCCACGGGGAGAGTTCTGCCGGCCCATGGCTTAGGCCTGGGTGCGATTCAGCCGGCACGCGAAGAACAACATGCGCCTATATGGCATCGCCAGAGAGGATGCCCTGTCGATCATTTCGGCAGAAAATAAGGCTGATTTCGACGGGGACGGGAATCCCATATTCATTCGCCGGGTGAACGGTCGCTTGCTCTGCTTGGTTCTGGCGGTTGACGACATGAGCACGATCATTACCGTTTACGATTTGGAGGCATGATGAAGGCCGATTACGACAGCGAGGGTGACACGATCCAGATCGAGCTGGAGAAGGCGAGACGGCTCGGTCACGGTGAGGATGTGGAGAACGGCGCCGTCGTTGTCGGAATCGTCGATGGCCGCCCTGTGATGGTCGACGTGATCGGGACTCGCAAGCACGATTTTGAGAAGCCTCTTCGCATTGCGGCCGAGCGCCATAACTTGGACCCCGAAGCGCTGCTCGCGATTTCTCACGCGGCCCTCGCCGCGCCGGATCGGCCGGTTCGGCTCGACGTTGGCGCACGGATCGCCGCTGCCTGACATCGCTCAGCGCCTGGCCCTTGCTATCTTTCCCGGTCGGCCCATGAGGCCGGTTTGTGCCTGCTGTCCAACTCCTGGGGCATGCGGGCGTCCTGTATTCGATACGAAACCGGAGCGATGAAGGTTCGAGCTTCCGTCAAGCCGATGTGCGAAAAGTGCAAGATCATCCGCCGCAATGGGGCGGTTCTCGTGATCTGCCAAAACCCGCGCCACAAGCAGCGGCAGGGCTAGGGGCGCGGGCTTAAGCATGGCGCGTATCGCAGGAGTCAACGTCCCCGTCAATAAGCGGGTCGAGATCGGGCTCACCTACATCTTCGGGATCGGTCGCTCGACTGCCCAGGAGATCTTGGCGAGAACCAAGATCGACCCCAACACGATGGTCAAGGATCTGACCGAGGACGAGGTCGTTCGTCTGCGCGAGGCTGTCGAGACCCACGAAGTCGAGGGTGATCTCCGGCGTGAGCGCTCCCAAAATGTCAAACGGTTGATGGAGATCGGCGCCTATCGCGGCTTGCGCCATCGTCGTGGCCTTCCCGTTCGCGGACAGCGGACGAAGACCAACGCGCGCGGCCGTAAGGGTCCGCGCCGGATGAGTATCGCCGGCAAGCGCAAGGTCTAGGAGAGAGCAGATGGCAGCTAGAAAACCCGCCAAGGGGCGCTCCCGGCGCCGCGTGAAAAAGAACGTCACCTACGGGCAGGCGCACATCAAGACTTCGTTCAACAACACGATCGTCACGCTCACCGACACCGATGGCAACGTGATTGCCTGGGAGTCGGCCGGGTCGGCCGGTTTCAGAGGGTCGCGCAAGTCGACTCCTTTCGCCGCCCAGGTGACTGCCGACTCCGCTGCCAAGAAGGGCATGGAGCACGGCCTTGAGAAAGTTGAAGTCTTCGCCAAGGGCGCCGGCTCCGGACGGGAGACCGCGATCCGCTCATTGCAGGCCGCCGGCCTCGATGTCACCACCGTCAAGGATGTCTCCCCCCAGGCCCACAATGGCTGCCGACCGAAAAAGCGGAGGCGCGTCTAGTGGCTCGCGACACTTCCCCCCAGTGCAAGCAGTGCCGCCGCGAGGGCCAGAAGCTGTTCCTCAAGGGCGAGCGCTGCTTCACCGACAAGTGCGGCGTCGAGCGTCGCTCCTATCCGCCGGGCGAGCATGGCCGCGGTCGCATGCGCCAGTCCGAGTACCGGGTGCAGCTGCGTGAGAAGCAGAAGACGCGCCGCTACTACCAGATCCTTGAGAAACAGTTTCGCGCCTATTACGACAAGGCATCGCGCCAGCCGGGGGTTACCGGCGAAAACCTGCTGCGCCTGCTCGAGTCCCGCCTCGACAACGTCTTGGTGCGACTCGGCTTTGCTGCCTCGCGGCGCCAGGCCCGCCAGCTGATCCGCCACGGGCACTGGATGGTCAACGGCCGCCGCGTCGACATCCCCTCCTACCAAGTGCGTCCCGAAGACATCGTTTCGATCAAGGCCGACTCGGCCGCCGGCGACACGGTGCGTCGGGCGACCGAGCTCGTCTCCGCCGTTCCGGCCTGGTTGCAGGCCGATCACGACTCTCTCACCGCCAAGGTCTTGCGCTACCCCGAGCGCTCGGAGATCTCGGCGCCGGTCCAGGAGCAGCTCATCGTCGAGCTGTACTCCAAGTAGTCCGGTCCCACCCCTGAACTCCCCCAACGAAGGAACCCATGACGACTGACTTTCAGGTCCCCAGCATCACTTCCGAGAAGGTGGACGACCGCCGCGGCAGCTTCACCATCGAGCCGCTCGATAAGGGCTTCGGCTACACCTTCGGCAACGGCCTGCGCCGCGTGCTGCTCTCCTCGCTGGGAGGCGCCGCGATCACCAGCGTCCGCATCGAGGGCGTCGCGCACGAGTTCTCGACCGTTCCCGGTGTCAAGGAGGACGTCACCGACATCATCCTCAACCTCAAGGACCTCGTCGTCCGCATGCACACCGATGCCGATGAGGTCGAGGCGCCGCTGGTCGCGACCGGCCCAGGCGAGGTGAAGGCGAAGGACATCGACCTTCCCTCGGGGGTGGAGATCCTCAACCCCGACGCGCCGATCGCCACGCTCGAGAAGAAAACTAAGCTCGAGGTCTACCTGACGATTGGTCGCGGTCGCGGTTACTCGCCCGCCGAGGAGAACAAGAGTGACGAGCAGCCGATCGGCGTCATCCCGATCGACTCGATCTTCTCTCCGATCCGTCGTGCTTCCTACGCGGTCGACTCCGCTCGCGTCGGGCAGCGGACCGACTTCGACAAGCTGACCCTGGACCTGGAGACCGACGGTTCGATCGAGCCGGGCGGCGCGCTGCGCGAGGCCTCCGAAATCCTGATCAAGAGCCTGGCGATCTTCACCGACGCCGATCGCGTCGAAGAGCTCACCGCTCGCGACCCGGTTGCCGCGGTTGGCGTTGAGTCGCTCGGCAACGGCGAGGTCTCCGGGGGCGCAAGCAATGGCCTCGACGAGATCCTGATCGAGGAGCTGGAGCTGGGCGTGCGCTCCTACAACTGCCTCAAGCGGGCGGGCGTGCAGACCGTCGGTGACCTGGTCCGCAAGACCCGGTCGGAGTTGAACGCGATCCCCAACTTCGGTCAGAAGTCGATCGAGGAAGTGATCGAGACCCTGCACTCCCGCGGCCTCGACCTCCAGCAGGACTAGAGGACGGGGCGGAGGGAGAGATCCGGTGCGTCACCGCAAGAAGCGCAACAAGCTCAGTCGCGACGCTTCGCACCGCGAGTCGCTGCTCTCGAACCTTTCCAAGCAGCTGATCGAGCACGAGCGGATCAAGACCAGCCAGGCGAAGGCGAAGGCGGTCAAGCCCGAGGTCGAGCAGTTGATCACGCTCGCCAAGCGGGGGGATCTTCACGCACGGCGGCAGGCGCTTGCCACGCTGCACAACGACAAGTTCATCGTGCACAAGCTGTTTGAGGAGGTCGCGCCGCGCTACTCGGAGCGACCCGGCGGGTACACCCGCATCGTGAAGCTCGGGCCGCGGCGGTCCGACTCCACGGAAATGGTCTTTCTTGAGTTGGTCTGAGGGAGGGGACAAGATGCCCCTCGTTCTGACTCGCCGTTCAGCTAATTAGCTGAACGGCTCTGAGTATCCGCCAGCCCGAGGGGCATCTTGTCCCCTCCATACGAAACGGATTCGAGGTACAGGCCGTGGGGTGGGGCCGTGTCGCCTGCTTCGGAGCGGGGTGCGCCTTGGAGGAGCTTCTGGAAGTCCTCCACGGTGCGGCGTCCGGAAGCGACTTCCAGTTGGGTGCCGACTAGGACGCGGACCATGTTTCGCATGAAGGCGTCCGCTTGATCGCGAAGGCGAGGATGTCGTTTTCCTCTTCCTCCCAGCCGGCTCGCAGAATGTTGCGGTGGAAACGGACATGGTCGGTTTGGGTGGGGGTGAAGGCCGTGAAGTCGTGAGTGCCCTGGATCGCTACCGCGCACGCCTCCAGCGCCTCACGGTCAATTCTGTGGGGCCACCAGAGGGCGCGTCCCTGCTCGAATGGGCTTGAGGAGTTGCGCGCCAGGAGGCGGTAGCGGTAGGCGCGTGATCTGGCGTCGTGGCGGGCGTTGAAGCCGTTGGGGGCGAGGGCGGCCGCGGTAACGGCGATGTCGCTTGGGCCGAGCCCGTTGACGCGACGCGCCAAGTCCCCCGGTATCTCGGCTCCGGTTTTGAAGCTCGCGACCTGACCGAGGGCGTGGACGCCAGTGTCGGTGCGGCCGGCCACGGTCAGCTCGACCGGATCTCGCAGGATTGTCTCCAGCGCCGCCTCAAGCTCTCCCTGCACGGTCCGCAGCCCGGGCTGTCTCGCCCAGCCCCGGAATTCGGACCCGTCATATTCGATCTCCAGCCTCACAGTGCCATCGGCCGCGGAGTATGCAGGCCCATCGCATCACATGATCCCGACTGAATCGCTAGGGTTTGGCATCCCTAAGAGCTTAGGGTCGCCTAATAACTTCAATGGCGAATCGCACCTCTTCCTGGAGCAGGAGAACAGCACTCAGATGACGATGTCCAAGAGTTTCACTCGATCCGCCTTCGCGGCCTCCATCGCGGCGCTGGTCCTCCTTGCCGGCTGCGGCGGCGACTCGTCCTCCACCGAAGACGGAGGAGCACGAGGATGTCGCGACCCCTCAGAAGGCGATCTCCGAGATCGCCTTCGTCCGCGCCGGCCTCGCTGCCGGTTTGGCCGCGTATCAGGAGGGCGATGCGGAGAAGGCCGATGAGCTGATCGGCGACGCTTATCTCGAACACTTCGAAGTAGTTGAGGGGCCCCTGGGGGAGAGCGACGAAGAGCTGAACGAGGATCTGGAGTTCTTGATCTCCACCGAGATCCGTCGAGGAGATCAAGCGCGGGCGAGACGCCGGGCGAAGTGCGGCGCTGGTCGACGAGGTCAACCGCCAGCTCGACCAGGCCGAGAAGGCGCTGAAAGGCCAGTGAGCACCTTGTCCCTCCCGTTGCGCAGCCGCTCCGCAACACTCGGCGTTCTCGCCGCCCTATTCGCGCTCGTCGTCTTCGCCCTTCCGAGCGTCGGCGACGGCGAACACCGCGGTGGGGGTGGAGAGGGCGCAGCAGGAGGTCGATCGCGCAATCGTTCTCGTCGATCGCTCAGTCGACGCCGCTGAGGCGGGTGATCGCGAACGCGGTTACGACCTCGCCCGCAGCGCCTACCTCGATCACTTCGAAGTCGTCGAGATTCCCCTGCGACTGCGAAATCCCAACCTCGTGCTCGATCTCGAGTTCGCCTTTGCCGACTTGCGGGACGGGATCCGCGCCGGAGCCCCGCTCGGCGCCGTTCACGGCTCCGCGCGTGAGGTTCGTTCCGACTTGCGCGACGTGAAGCGCGAGTTGGAGTCGAAGGGATTCGCCGCGCCGGCCCTCGCTTTCGGCTTCTCTTTCACGATCCTTTTCCGAGAAGGGCTGGAGGCTGTACTGCTGATCGCCGTCTTGCTCGGCTCGCTGGAGGCGGCACGCGCCGCCAACTACCGGCGCCCGCTCGTCCTCGGGGTCGGGGGCGCCGTTGTAGCTACCGCCGCCACCTTCCTCTTGGCCACGTTCGTGATTGAGATTGCACCGGTCAATCGCGAAGTCTTGGAGGCGGTGACCGCCCTGCTTGCCGTTGCCGTCCTCTTTTGGGTCAGCTTCTGGCTTGTCTCCCGTCTCGAGCAGAAACGGTGGATGGAGTTCATGCGCGCCCGAACGGCCAGTGCCGTCGCCGCCGGTGGGGCGCTGGCGTTCGCCGGCCTCGGCTTCACCGCCGTCTACCGCGAGGGGTTTGAGACGGTGCTCTTCTACCAAGCGCTTACCCTCTTCGCGCAGGGCTTGGTCCTTTGGGTGGTATTGGGCGCCCTCACCGCCGCCCTCGCCCTGGCCGGGGTTGGCTACGCGATCTTTGGCCTCGGCAAGAAACTTCCGCTGAAACCGATGCTGATTACCGGTGTCTCGGTCCTGCTGTTGCTCTCCGTCACCCTCGTCGGCAACGCCGTGCGCTCGCTGCAAGAGGTCGACGTGATCAACGCGACTCCGATCGACGGCGGTTGGGCGCGGCTGCCGGTGTTTCTCGCTGAGTTGACCGGCATCCACCCGACTACTCAGGGCATCGCGGCCCAGGTCGTGCTGCTCTCCGTTTATGTACTCGGCGCCGGCTATGTGTTTGCCTGGCGGCCCCTGCGCCAACGCCGGATATCGGGAGCGGAGCCGGCATGAGCGCAGCGCCGGCAGGTGGACTGCGGGTCGGAGTCGACGTCGGCGGCACCTTCACCAAGGCCGTCGCGGTCGAGTCTCGTGGCCATCACCTGCGCGCGCACTGCTCAGTGCCCACCACCCACGCTGCCGAGAGCGGGGTCACCGCCGGGGTCGCGGCCGCGCTTCGCGGATTGCTCGATCAGCTGGGCGAGGAGAGGGGGGCGGTCGAGTACGCCGCTTTCTCGACAACCCAAGCGATGAATGCGCTGTTGGAGGGAGACGTGGCGCGGGTCGGTGTGATCGGGATCGGCGTCGGCGCGGAGCTACGCGCGACGCGAAAGCGGACCCGAATCGGCTCAGTCAAACTCGCCGCCGGGCACAGTCTTGAGACCGAGCACGAGATGCTCGACGCGACCGCGGGGCTTGACGAGGAGGCAGTGCGAGCGGCGCTGCTGCGCCTCGCCGAGCGCGGTTGCGAGGCAATCGCGGTGAGCGGCGCCTACTCCGTCGACGATCCCGAGGGGGAGCTGATGGTCGCCGCCCTGGCCCGCGAGCTTGGCCTACCGGCCTGCTGTGGGCATGAGTTGACCGGGACCTACGGTCTTGAAACCCGCACGGTCAGCGCCGCTATCAACGCCGCCGTTCTCCCGGTAGTGGAGTTGACGGCCGGGGTCGTAGCTGACGCTCTCGAGGCAGCCGCGGTCGATGCGCCGTTGCTCGTCCTGCGCGGCGATGGCGGCGCGATGAGCACGGAGTCCTTCCGCCGCCGCCCTTCATTCACGATCGGCTCGGGGCCGGCCGCCGGTGTAGCGGCCGCGCTGCACCAGCTCGAGGTGACTGACGCGATAGTCCTCGAATGCGGGGGGACCAGCTCCAACGTTTCGGTTGTCAAGCGGGGCCGACCGGTCCTGCGCTCGATCAAGGTAATGGGACGCCCGACCTCGATCCGTTCGGTCGATAGTTGGGTGGTCGGCGCCGCCGGTGGCAGCATGGCCCGCCTGGGACGGCGTCGGATTGCCGAAGTTGGCCCGCGCAGCGCCCATATCGCCGGCTTGCCCTACGCCTGCTTCGCGGCGCCCGAGGAACTTCTCGGTGTTCCGCTTCGCCTCGAAATGGTGGCGCCGCGTCCGGGCGATCCGGCGGAGTACGCGTGCGCGGTCGCCGGCGAGCGTCGCTTTGCGCTGACCGCAACCTGCGCAGCCCATGCGCTCGGGCTGGTGGCGGGGGACGACGCGGAGCGACGCGGCGCCGTGTTGGCCGCCTTCACGCCGCTCGGCCGTAGGATGCGCTCCGGTCCCGAAGAGGCAGCCCGCGCCGTTCTGGACGGCGCGGTCGAGAAGATCGTCGCCGCCGCGCGCGAGGCACGCCGTGCCCACGACCTCGGGCCGGATGCCCCCCTCGTCGCCATCGGCGGCGCCGCGTCGGCGCTGGCCCCCGAGGTCGCCCGGCGTTTGGAGGCCGAGTTGGTCAGCCCCGAGCATGCCGAGGTTCTCTCGTCGGTTGGCGCCGCTCTCTCCCTCGTCCGCGCGGAGGTGGTGCGCACGGCAACCGCCGCCGAGGGCGCCTCGGCGAAGCTCACGGCCGCGCGCCAGGCCGAACGCGAGTGTGTCGAGTCCGGCGCCTCGCCCGCGACGGTCTCCACGGAGACCTCCTATGAGCCGGCGGAGGGTGTGGTCCGCGCCGTCGCGACCGGCGCCGTGCAATTGGAAGCGGGCGCTGCCACGCGCCGCCCGGCAGCCGACGAGCAGCGCCTCGGCGCCGCCGCCGCGGCGCTGGGGATGGACGCGGAGCGCCTGTCCCTTGTCGCGGGCAACGATTTTTACC
This sequence comes from uncultured Solirubrobacterales bacterium, assembly GCA_963740065.1. Lineage (GTDB taxonomy): Bacteria > Actinomycetota > Thermoleophilia > Solirubrobacterales > 70-9 > DASVDE01. Next base: position 542,385 of record CAVUCS010000004.1, on the reverse strand, counting down.
GCGTCTACTATTCGGGCAACGGTCATGGCGGCGAGGTTGCTGTCGTCGATCCACTCGGGGGCGTGCCCCTGGCCGAGAGCGCAAGACAGTTGCTGGTTGGCGAGGGCGAGGACTTCATCGAGCGCCTCGGCGACGCGGTCGAAGAGGCCTCAGTCAACCTCGGTGTCGCCTCGATGCTGCCCCGCGTGTCCCTTGTCTGCGGACCACGAATCGTCGATCTTTCCGATGCCCGTCGTCCCAGCGAAGTGCTCAGCGTCGCGCAGAGAGCGCTCGGTGAGCACGACGGAGCCGCCGTCGCCGTTCTCGCGAAATAATGCCCTCCTGATGTCTCTCTATCGGCAGACCGGCGAACGTAACTCCGGCGCGCTCATTGTGGCGGTGGCGATCGGCTTGCTGATCGGAGGCTTGACCGGCCTATTCGCCGGCAGAGGGTCCGTCTCCCAGCCATCTCTCGCCGAGCAGGTCGCGGATGCGCGAGCAAAGCTCGAGCCCGTCGCCGCCGGCCTGGAGCTGGTCCCGGTCGAGTACGGCGGCTCTGTCCGAAACGGGCGCGTTGTCTCGCCGACCGAGTACGAGGCTTCCCAGGCCGCCGTCGCTCGCGCCCAACAAGATTTGACCGCGGCGGGCGCTGACCTGCGAGTGATCGACCCCGCCGGCTACGCGGCAGCGCTCAAGTCGATCAGGGCTCTCTCGGATGCCGTTGATGCCAAGGTGGTAGCTGCACGCGTCGACTCGCTCGCGCGCGCGGCAAGGGCTCGGGTTGGAGTTCTTGCTGGTGGTTGAGGGAGGGCGCGGGGCACCCCTCCGCCGAACTCGCCGTCCAGCTAATTAGCTGGACGGCTCTGAGTATCCGCCCGTCGGAGGGGTGCCCCGCGCCCTCTTCCGGTCCTCGACCTAGAATCGGTCAGATGCGCGTACTCCTAACCAATGACGATGGGATCTCTGCCCCGGGACTTCAGGCGGCGCGTCGGGCAATACGCGAGATTGAAGGCGTCGAGGTCGATGTCATTGCGCCAGACTCGAATCGCAGTGCGACGGCGCGGAGCATTACGACCCGTTCGCCCCTAACCGTCGAAGAGGTTGAGTTTGGAGACGGAGACAAGGGGTATGCCACGGATGGAACGCCAGTCGATTGCGTTCGATTTGCCGAACTAGGGCTCGTCGGGCACCGACCGGATCTGATCGTCTCGGGGATAAACCACGGCGCCAACCTTGGCGATGACATCACCTACTCCGGGACCGTGGCGGCGGCCTTCGAGGGGATTGTGCTTGGGATTCCGGCGGTCGCTGTATCTCAGCAGTCGAGCGGTGGGGGGATGGGTTATGTCAGCGGGCAGTTTGAGTTCGGCGTCGCCGCGGCTTTTACGGCGGAGCTTGTGGGGCAACTGATGGTTGAGTCGATGCCGGAGGCGACCTTGATCAATGTGAACTGCCCCGCGGGTGAGCCCAAAGGGGTCGAGGTCACGAAGCTGGGCAAACGCATCTACAACGACGAGCTGAAGCTGGTGCGCGAGGACGATGAGGGCCGACGTCACTACGAGATCTATGGCTGGCAGCCAGGGTACGAAGAGGTCGAGGGGACTGACCTGACCGCTGTCGCCAGTGGACGCATCGCGGTAACGCCGATTCATTTCGATCTCACCGATCACGGCGGGCTGGAGCGGTTGCGCGGCTGGCGCTTCGAGGAGATGCTGGCGGCCTGCGCCTCCAGATGAGCGGGGACGCCAAACGCGCCGCCGAGTTGCGTCTTCAGCTCGAGCGGCACAACCATCGCTACTACGTCCTCGACGATCCCGATATTGGCGACGATGCCTACGACGCGCTGCTCGACGAGCTGCGCGCGATCGAGGCCGACCACCCTGAGCTTCGCGGCGCCGACTCGCCAACGCAGAGGGTGGGCGCCCCTCCACTGGAACGCTTCGAGAGAGTCGAGCACGCCGAGCAGATGCTCTCCCTCGCCAACGCTCGCAACGAGGAGGAACTGCGCGCCTGGGAGACGCGTGTCCGCAACCACCTCAAACGCCTCGACATAACCGCTTCGCAGTTCAGCTACACGACGGAGCCGAAGATCGACGGCCTCGCCATCTCCCTCACCTACGAGAACGGGGTCCTCGTCCGTGGCGCCACCCGTGGCGATGGTCGCGTCGGCGAGGACGTGACTCGCAACCTGCGCACGATCGGCGCGATCCCGCTACGGATCGACGATGCGCCGCCCCTGGTTGAGGTGCGCGGTGAGGTCTACCTGCCGATCGCCGATTTCAAAGCCTTGAATGAACGCCGCGCCGCGGCAGGAGAGCCGACCTTCGCCAACCCGCGCAACTCCGCCGCCGGTTCGATTCGTCAGCTCGACCCCGCTCTCGCCGCCGAGCGACCGCTCTCTATCTGGTGCTATGGCCTCGGCGCCGCTCAAGGCCTCGATCTCGCCACCCACACCGACGAAGTCGCCTGGCTGCGCCGGCGCGGCTTCAAGGTCAATCCCGATACGGATCACCACGAGGCGATCGACTCAGTGGTCGAGCGCTGTCGTTGGTGGGAGGAGCGCCGCGAAGAGCTCGACTACGAAATAGACGGAGTTGTGATCAAGATCGATGAGCGGGCGCTGTGGCGGGAGCTGGGCGTCGTCGGCCGCGAGCCGCGCTGGGCGATCGCTTGGAAGTTCGCCCCCACCACGGCAACTACCGAGCTGCTCAACGTGGTCTGGAACGTCGGCCGCACCGGGCACCTGGTTCCCTTTGCGATGCTGAAACCGGTCGGTGTCGGCGGCGTCACGGTCAGCACCGCGACTCTCCACAACGAGGAGGACCTGGCGCGCAAGGACGTGCGGGTGGGGGACGAGGTGGTGGTGATGCGAGCCGGCGACGTCATTCCCCAGGTCGTCTCTCCGCTGATCCAGCGCCGCAAAAGAGGCGCCCGCAGAGTGAAGCCGCCGAGAAGATGCCCGGCTTGCGGCACGCTCACGGTTAAGCCCGAGGACGCGGTCTTCAGTATTTGCCCCAACCGCAAGGGCTGCCCCGGTCAGTCCTTCCAGCATGTCAAGCACTTCGTCAGTCGAGGGGCAATGGACATCGACGGCCTGGGGGAGAAGCAGGCTTTGCGTTTTCTGCAGGAGGGTCTGATCGACGACGTTGCCGACATCTACGAGCTGACCGAGGAGCGGCTGGCCGAGCTGGAAGGTCTAGCCGAGATCTCCGCCCGCAACCTCGTCGCGGCGATCGAGACCTCCCGTTCTCGCCCCTTCAAGCGCGTCCTCTATGCACTCGGTCTGCCCGGGGTTGGTTTCGTCACGGCCGAGGCGCTGGCTGACTATTTTGGCTCGATCGATGAGCTGCACGCCGCCGACCCGGAGCGGATCGAGGAGGTCGAGGGCGTCGGCCCGATCATGGCCGTGCAGATCGCAGAGTCGCTCAGCGACGAGAGCACCTGGGCGCTGATCGAGAAGCTGCGTGAGAAGGGCCTGCGACTGGAGCAGGATCCCTCTGAGCGTCGGGCGGTCGGCGGCCCACTGGAGGGGAAGACGCTGGTGCTCACCGGCACCCTCCCCGGCCTCACTCGTGATCAGGCCGCTGCCCTGATCAAGGCCGCGGGAGGCAAGGTGACCAACTCGGTCTCCAGAAAGACCGACTACGTGCTCGCCGGCGACAGCCCGGGCTCAAAGCTTGCCAAGGCCGAAAGACTCGGGGTCGAGGTCCTCGACGAGGACGGCTTGCGCGGCTTGCTTCAGTAGCTCGCCACGGCGGCGGCGATGCGGTCTTGGTCTAGGTGGGCGAGGTAAAGGTTGCGCACGCCATTCATCAGGATCGAGAACGCCATCACCTTGCCGCTGCGGTTGAAGCAGTAGCCGGAGAGGGCGCTGACGCCGGTCAGGGTGCCGGTCTTGGTCCGGCAGCGGCCGGCGGCGGCGGTGCCGTCCATGCGCGAGGCGACGGTCCCCTCCCGCCCCGCCAGGGGGAGCGATTGGATGAAGGCGTCACCTGCCTCGGTTCTCCACATCGCGCGCAGAAGGGTCACCACCTGCGCCGGGGAAGCGCGGTTGGAGTGGGTCAGGCCCGAACCGTCGACGGCGTGGACACCGGAGCCCAGCGAACGGGCGAAGCGAGCGACGACGGTGGTGCCTGCAGCGGTGCTGCCGTCGCCGCCGAAGCGCGCGCCGAGCAGCTTGGCCAGGGTCTCGGCGTAGTAGTTGTTGGAGGGGACGTTGGTGGCATCGGCGAGCTGGGAGACGGTTGGCGAGCGCACCACTGCGACCCGTTTGGCGCTCGCCGGGGCGGCGCGCAGGGCGGGGCGGGCGCGCAGTCGAACACCGGCCACGCGCAGGGAGCGGGCCAGCGTTGCCGCCGCGGTCTTCGCCGGGTCGGCGGCGAAGGAATGCCCGCCCGGCCCGCTGTAGCCGGAGTTGAAGGCGAGCCCGGAGAGGGGGCCGATGTAGGGACTGGTCGCGAAGCCGGAGTCGGCGACCCCGCGAATGCGGTCGAAGACGGAGTCGTCGGCGTAGAGACGTCCAGTCACCGACTTGATTCCGGCGGCGCGTATCTGCCTCTTCAGCGAGAAAATGTTCGTCCCCAATCCACCGCGGAAGCGCTCGTAGAAAGCGGGGGTGCCGAGGGCGGGATCGCCGCCTCCCTTCAGGTAGAGACTGCCGCGCAGGACGCCGTTTGCATTGAGCGTTCCGTTGCTCAACACCTGGGTGGCGATTCGCGTCTGGGGTCCAAGGCGCGCCAGCGCGGTGGAGGTCGTGAACAGCTTCGTGTTCGAGGCGAGCGATCGCCGCCGCTTCGCGGCCTTGCGACAGGCAACCTCGCCCGTATTCGCGTCAACCACCAGCAGGCCGGCGGCATTACCGCCGCCCTGCCGCAGCCAGGTCTTCATCGCCGCACAGGACGGCGATTGCGCACCGGCGACCGCGATCGGCAACAGAGCGAGCACGGTAATTGCGGCAAAACACGTAAGCGTCCGCCTCATCTCCTGGGATAATCCATGTTTATGGGCAAAGTTGTGGAAATCGACTCCCAGCCGCGTCGGCGACGAACTCGCAAACGCCCATCAAAAACCGCCCTTGTCCTCGGCGGCGGCGGCTTCACAGGCGGCGTCTATGAGATCGGCGCCCTGCGCGCTCTCGACCTGCTCGCGGTCAACAGCACCGTCAACAACTTCGACATCTACGTCGGCACCAGCGCCGGCTCCTTCGTAGCGGGAATGCTGGCCAACGGGTTCACCCCCGAGGAGATGATGCGGGTGATCAACGATCGCCTGCCCTCCGAGCTGGAGGACCTCGATCTCGACAAGGTGCTGAAGCCGAACTACCTTGGCTTCATTCAGAGAGCGGCAATGCTGCCACTTCGCACGGCCGAGCTTGTCGCCAGGCTGACGAAGATCAGGGAGCTGTCGGCGATCGATATCGGCGTTGGTCTCGCCGAGGCGCTGCCAACTGGGATCTACTCGGGCGCCGGCATCGCCGACTACGTGGAAGGGGTCCTCACTGACAGCGGCCGCAGCAACGACTTCCGCCTGCTCGACCGCGAGCTGTACCTGACCGCGACCGATCTTGACACCTGCGAGCGGATCGTCTTCGGCGAGGAAGGTTGGAACGACGTTCCGATCTCCAAGGCGATCCAGTGCTCGACCGCGTTGCCGATCGTCTACAAGCCGGTAGACGTGAAAGGTCGCCAGTTGGTCGACGGCGGCATCCGTTCCACCACAAACGTCGATATCGCGGTCGAGAAGGGCGCGAGATTCATCGTCGTCGTCAACCCGCTGGTTCCCTACATCAACGACTTCGAGAAGACGATCCCGACGGTCTTCGGCAACCGGGTGCGTCGTGTCTCTGACATGGGGCTGCCGGCGATTGCCAACCAGACCTTCCGCCTCATCGCCCACGCCCGCCTGCACCAGGCGGTGGATCAGTGGCGGGAGAAATACCCCGGTGTCGACATCATCTTGGTCGAGCCCGAGTTCAACGACGAGCTGATGTTCGGCACGCCGATCATGGATTACTCGCGGCGGCTGCAGATCGCCCGCCACGGGTTTGAGTCGGTTACCGCGACCCTCGCCCAGGACTACGATCGCTACAAGGAGACCGCCGAGCGCCACGGACTCGAGATATCCGAGCGCCGCGTCCGCCGCGTGGTCGAGCGCGCCGCCGAAGAGGAGCCGGAGCAGACATCAGCCTGGCGCCGTGTACTCGAGCAGACCACCTCGGCCCTGCTCCGCCAGTCCGGCGAAGCCTCATAGGCGCGGAAGGGCTGCGTTAAAGCGTCGGGGTCCTCCGGCGGAATTGATGTCGCACGCGCTTCGCGCTTAGCGACGATGTTGGAGCGCGGCTACGCCGCGCGAACACCGGATTGCATAGGCGGCCTTCGGCCACATTCCGGCGGAGGACCCCGACGCTTTAACGCGAGACGCCTCTACGCTGCTTCAAAAGCACCGAGGGATGACCAGAAAGCCCAGGGGTATTCAGCTTGTAGATAGCCGGTAGTGCGGGTCGGGTTGTGGGGGTGGGGTAGGTCTCTGGGCGAATGTCGCGAAGCGGCGATATGCAATCTGTCTTTTGCGCGGCGTAGCCGCGCACCATCTCCGGCGCTAAGCCCGAAGGGCGTGCGCCATCAATTCGCCCAGAGACCTACCCCACCCCCGCCGAATCCCCCCCGTTCAGCCGGCGTAGAGGGCTTCTATTTCGCCCTCGTGCTTCTGGGCGACTACGGCGCGCTTTACCTTCAGTGTCGGGGTCAGCTCGCCGCTTTCCTGTGAGAGGTCGCGGGGGAGGATTGCAATCTTCTTGACCTGCTCGACGCGGGCGAACTTTTCGTTGATCGCGTCCACGTGGGCCTCGATGCCCTTCTTTATCTCCGCGTTCCCGGCGAGTTCCTCGGGGTTCTCGGGCAGGCCATGCTCTTTCGCATAACCGACGATCTCCTCGGGGTCAAGGGTGACCAGAGCGACTAGGTAGGGACGGCGGTCTCCGACGACTACGCACTGGCTTACCAGTGGGTGCTGCTTGATCTCGGCCTCGAGGTTGGCCGGGGTGATGTTCTTGCCCCCGGCGGTGATGATGATGTCCTTTTTGCGGCCAGTGATCTTGATGAAGCCGTCGGAGTCGATCTCGCCGACATCGCCAGTGTGCAGCCAGCCGTCGACGATCGTCTCTCGCGTCGCTTCTTCGTTCTTGTAGTAGCCCTGGAAGACGTTCGGCCCCTTGACGAGGATCTCGCCGTCCTCGGCGATTCTCACCTCGCAGCCCGGGAACGGTTTGCCGATCGTGCCGATCTTGAAGTCGTCGGGTTTGGAGATCGTCGCCGCGGTTGAGGTCTCGGTCATTCCCCAGCCCTCCAGGACGAGGACTCCGGCTGCGTCGAAGAAGCCCAGGATCTCGGGGTTGATCGGCGCTGCACCGGTTACGGCGAGGCGCAGCTGCCCACCGAACAGGCCGCGGATTTTCGAAAGCACTTTTTCGTCGGCGAACTTGTACTGCTTGCGCAGAAGGAAGCCCGGCTTGCTACCGGCTCGCTCCGTCTCACGCATCTTCTGCCCAACCTTGATCGACCAGTTGAAGATTGCCTTTTTGAGGCCACCCTCTTTCTCCATCGCGCTGGTCGCGGTCGTGTAGATCTTCTCGAAGATGCGGGGTACCGAGGGGAAGTAGGTCGGTCTCAGCTCACCCAGGTTGGGCACGATCTTCAGCGGGTCGCGCTCCCAGTAGGCGAGCGTCGCGCCGAGGTCGAAGCTGCCGAGTTGGACCAGGAGGGCGAAGGAATGGGCGAGGGGGAGGTAGAGGTAGCTGACGTCGTTCGGTTCGATGACGCTGGTCGAGTTGACCATGTCCAGCATCGCCCGGTAGTTGCCGTGACTGATGATGCAGCCCTTCGGCGGGCCAGTCGTGCCGGATGTATAGATGAAGGTGCAGATGTCATCGGGAGCGACGGACTGCCAGCGCGATTCCCATTCGGCTGCGTCGCGGCCCTCGCCGCGAGCCGCCAAGTCGTCCATCGAGATCGCGTCCTCGCTGGAACCGGTCATCCGCACGACGTGCTCCAGAAGCGGCAAATGGTCACGGATGGCGCGGATCTTCTCCATCTGCTCGTCGTCTTCGACCACGACCACCTTGGCGTCTGAGTTCTCCAGCACGTACTGGCACTCTTCGGCTGAGTTGGTCTGATAGATCGGCACCACGGTCGCGCCGGTAGAGAGCGCGGCGAAGTCGAAGTAGGTCCACTCGGGGCGGGTGTTGCCCAGGATCGAGACCTTGTCTCCCTTTTCGACGCCGAGATCGATCAGTCCCAGGGCGAGGGAGCGGGCGAGGTCGCGAACCTGGTTGAAGCTGCGGTCGACCCAAGCGTCGCCGTCCTTGTAGCGGACCGCGGGCGCGTCCCCAAATACCTCTGCCGCTCGCGGCAGCAGGTCGGCAAGCGTGACTGAGCCGGTGCCTCTCCCCATCGAAGGGGAGAGTCTATTCAGACGGTGTGCCTCGTGACTGCTAAGCGGCCGAAGCCTGTCGCTGCTCCCCCTGGGCCATCAGGTGGCGCAGGGATGACTCAAACAGAGTTCGGTCGATGCGACCGTGAAAGATCGGGATACCCATCTCCACGCACTTGCTGATCACCTCCTGCTGTTTCATCTGCAGCTCGTCAGCAAGCTCGGTCGGCGTCAAGTGATTGGCCACGGGCAGACCTCCCATATAGGTGACTGGCAGTCGACTACCTAATATTCGCCCCGGAGCCCGAATGTGTCAACCGGCTTTTTCACGCAAGTTGGGAGAATGCCCCCAATGGAAGCGACCAGCATCGATCCGGTGGACAGCCGGTCTCGGCGCGGCCGGATCTGGGTGATTGTGATCTTCGCTCTGGGGGCGATCGCCCTCGGCTATTCGATCGTCGATATATCGACCAAAGAGGCGGGGCGGCAGGTGGTCCGCGTCGCCGGCGTCTCCGACGCGCAGCGGATCTTCGCCGGGATGCCCCAGGCGGGCGATCGGCTCGGCTCCGCCGATGCGCCGGTCTCTGTCCAAGTTTTCAACGACCTGCAGTGTTCGAGTTGCCGGGCGGACTTCCTGAGCACGATCCCCGGTCTCGCCGAGGACTATGCTCGGCCCGGCGGCGCCAAGCTGCTGATGCGCCACTACTCAGTCAGCTCGAATCCGGTTGAGGCAGGATTTTTCCCCGCCGAGGCCGCTGCCGCACAAGGCTACGGATGGCAATACACCTACCTCTTCTTCCGCAATCAGGAAGAGGCGGAGCGCTTCGGCATCGACGACGACTTTCTCGGCTCCTTGGCCGGCTCGATCGGTGAGCTGGACGTGCCCGAGTGGCGGGCAACTCTCGATTCCGAAAGCGGCCCGGACGGAGCGATCACCAACACCCTCAATGGCTACAACGAGCTCGGCACTCAGCTCGGCATCCGCACCCGTCAGGCGGCGATAGTCAGCGGCCCCCGTGGTACCCGCACGCTCCAGGACGGCCCTACGCTGGCCCAGATCGAGCAGGCGATCGAGGCCGTTCAGTAGCGCCCCGCGCTTCAGGCCCCTGCCTGAGATAATCACTCGCCTTCGGGGCGTGGCGCAGCCTGGTAGCGCGCACCGTTCGGGTCGGTGAGGTCCCCGGTTCAAATCCGGGCGCCCCGATTGTTGTCAGTCCATCGAATCTAGATTTGCGCAGCCGAAAGGTCGCGCAGGGTGAGTGTTTCATCGAGGTGATCGAGGAGGACATCCACGACTTGCGGGTCGAAGTGCGTCCCCCTCCCCTCTCTGATTGCCTCGACCGCTTCGTCTATCGGTAATGCAGGCCGATAGCAGCGGTCGCTGAGCAGGGCATCGAACACATCGGCGACCGCGGTGATCCGGCCTTCGAGCGGGATCTCCTCCGCGACCAGGCCCTGCGGGTAGCCATCGCCGTCAAGTCGCTCGTGATGGGTGAGCGCGATCGTGGCGGCCATGCGCAACAGCTCGCTTTCGGAGTTCGCGAGGATCTCGTGGCCGATCGTCGTGTGGCGCTCCATCTCCTTGCGCTCAGCACGGGTCAGAAGACCCGGTTTACGGAGGATCTCATCCGAAGTGCCGATCTTGCCGACGTCGTGCATGGGAGCGGCGGCGCGCAGCAATTCGACGCGATTGTCGCCGAGCTGCAGGTGGCTTCCGAGGGAGGAGGCGATCGCCGCCATCCTGTTGACGTGTTCGCCGGTCGAAGAATCGTGAAGCCCGATCGCTTTGGCGAGCCGCTCCACTGTTTCCTGGCGAGACAGCTTCAGCTCGTCGATCGCCTGCTGTTGAGAGGCCGACAGCTCGTCGCGTAGCCGCATCGCAATCAATTCAAGCCGCGTCTCCAAGACGAGGCTCTGTGCCCTCGTGGCGATCTCCAGCTCTCGCCGCCGTAGCGCGTTCATGGCTATGACCAACAGCTGGCCGGGCCAGAATGGCTTCACCAGATAGCCATGCGCACCGAAGCCGAATGCCTGCTCCGCGATCTCGGGATCGTCCTCTCCCACCACCAAGATCAAAGCTGTGTCCGGGTGCCTGCCGATGATTTCTTCGGCTAGGACGACCCCCGACTCGCCCACCACTTGCGTATCGCAGATGGCGAGGTGGAAGGCGCCGGCGCCGAGCTTCTCCCGAGTCTCATCGATACTGCTGGCGAACTCGCATGCGTAGCGGTCTCCCAGCACGTCATCGATCAGCCCCATTTCGGCCCGATCACCTGTTACGAGAATGCGGACCAGTTCAGGCTCAGTGGTCAAACTTGAGCCATGCCCTGGTGTCTTCGGGTCTAATTTGGTCAGCTTTCTTTGACTGTACTCCCATTTGAGTCTCCGCTTGAGCGACCTTCGCTCGGAGGGCCAAATTGCACCACTCGGGTGACGCGACTTTTGCTCACGTTCGGGGTCACACTAGGACCGTGACGCGCAAGCTCACTCTTCTCCTCGCCGCTTTGGCTCTGTCGGCGCCGGCATCCGCCGGGGCCGCGGCCACGCCACCTGGTTTTTTCGGGATCTCGCCGCAGAGCCCCGCCAGCGCGGAGGACTACGACCTGATGGAGGAAGCGGGAATCGGGACCGTGCGGCTACCGATGTATTGGGCCGGGACTCAAGAGGTGCGTCCCTTTGTCGCCGATCCAAACTGGGACAGCTTTGACCACGCAGTCAGGCTCGCCGCCGAGCGAGAGATGGAGATCTTTCCCTTCCTTTGGGGAACGCCGCGGTGGGCGGCGCAGAACCCGAACGTGGAGCCGGTGAACAACGCTTGGCAACGCTGGGGGTGGGCGACCTTCCTGCGCGACGCGGTCGGACGCTATGGCCCGAATGGCTCCTTCTGGGCGGAGAATCCGGATCTGAAGCCGATCCCGATTCGCCGCTGGGAGATCTGGAACGAGGAGAACATCATCACCTTTGCTCACCGCCCCGATCCGCGTCGCTTCGCGCGGCTGATTCGCTTCTCCGGGCGGGTGCTGCACCGGGCCGACCCCGGTTCGAAGGTGATCGTCGGCGGTCTTTTCGGGCGGCCGCTGCAAGTGCCACCGAACGTCCGCGCCGGCGACTTCCTCTCTCGTCTGTACAGGGCGCGAAACGTGAAGCGGTGGTTCGATGGGGTCGCACTGCATCCCTACGTCGTCACGACGAGGGCGATCCGTGGGCAGATTCGGAATCTCCGTCGAATCATGCGCGTTCACCACGACGCTCGCAAGCCCCTCCTGATCACCGAGATGGGCTGGGGCTCCGACAGCCGCGAGTCGCGCTGGGAGGTGGGCCTGAGGGGGCAGGCGCGTGGCTTGGATCAGACCTTTGCCATGCTCGCCGCCCAGCGTCGGCGCTGGCGGATCGGAGGCGTCTGGTGGTTCTCGTGGGCCGACGAGGACGGCGCTTGCCAGTTCTGCGATTCGGCTGGGCTACTCACCAAAGATCGCGAAGCGAAGCCCGCCTGGTACGTCTTCAACGCCTGGACCGGGGGGGATGCGGGCACCGTGCCCCGCTTGCCGCTCTTCTCGCTGGGATAGGTCGTTAGGCTCCGGTCAACTTCCCTTTCAACCACAGGAGACACCCAGATGGCTTTTTCGGTCCCCGATCTTCCCTACGCCTACGACGCACTCGAGCCCCACATCGACAAGGCGACGATGGAGTTCCATCACGACAAGCACCACGCCACCTATGTCAGCAGAGCGAACGAGCTGCTCGAGGGCACGGAGTGGGCCGAAAAGCCGGTCGAGGAGGTCCTCAAGAATCTCGGCAGTCTTGGTGACAAGGAGACGGGCGTCCGCAACAACGCCGGCGGTCATTACAACCACACGCTCTTCTGGGAGGCGATGTCACCGGACGGCGGTGGCGCCCCCACCGGCGACCTGGCGGCGGCGATCGACTCCGCGTTCGGCTCGTTCGACGAACTGAAGGCGAAGATCAGAGCGACCGGTCTAGGCCAGTTCGGCTCCGGCTGGTCGTGGCTCGTGCTCGACGGCGGCCAACTCGCAGTCGTCGGCTCGGCAAACCAGGACAACCCGATCAGCCAGGGCAAGGTTCCGCTGCTCGGCATCGACGTCTGGGAGCACGCCTACTACCTCAAGTACCAGAACCTCCGCCCCGCTTACATCGACGCGTGGTTCAACGTCGTCGACTGGGGCAAGGTCGCTGAGCGGTTCGCCTCAGCCGGCTAGCGACTTCGTCTCGGCGGCCGGGGGCGACTCGCCTCCGGCCGCATCCGGGATATGGCTGATGGCGTGCTCCGTCATTGCGGCGATCGTCAGCGAGGGGTTGACGCCGACGTTGGCGGGAATCGCGGCGCCGTCGCAGACCAGCAGGTTCTCGTAGCCGAAGACCCGCTGGCGGGCGTCGATTACGCCGTCCTCGGGGCCGTGGCCGATGACCGCGCCGCCGAGGATGTGGGCCGTGGTCGGGACGTTGATCAAGGACTCGGTCAGCGCGCTCTGGGCGATGCCCCCGGTGCGCTTCGCCAGCCACTCGGCGGCCTCGTTGGCGACCGGGATGAAGGTCGGGATCGGCCGCTCCGGGTCCTGCTCGGTCTGCAAGCGCACGTCGCCGGAGCGCTTCAGCTTCGGCCGTAGCGCAATCGCGTTGTCGAGCGTCTGCATGACCAGCACGATGATCGTGCGGCGCGACCAGCCCTTTGGCCAGAGGACCTTCGCGAACCGGATCGGGTGGCGAAGGATCTGGCCGATCAGCTTCAACGGCCGGGTCGCCCTGGTGCCGTCGCCGACCATCAGGGTGTAGAGGGCGCTCATCGAGTCGCCGGCTCTGCCGTAGGTGACAGTTTCGATATGCGTGTGCGGATCGGGGTAGATGCTGGATGTGATCGCAACGCGTCTGGCGAGGTCTTCGGGGTAGTCCTCGGGAACGGTGACGGCGAGAATGCTCTCGCTGTTGGTCCGCACCAGCTCGCCCAGCCGAGATGAGATCCGCGGCAGCGAGCCGCCGAGCCGGCAGCGCTGCAGGAGCTTGTTTGTGCCGAGCGGGCCGGCCGCGACTATGACCCCGCGCGCCGTCAGCGTCCCCCGGCCGCGACCGCGCAACATGCCGGAGCGTTCACTCGAGACCGCGTAGCCTTCGCTGCCGTCGGCGGTCCCGAGCGGGCGAATCTCGGTCACCGTGCGGTCGGGTTTGACCTCCACACCCCGCTTTTCCGCCAGCCAGAGGTAGTTCTTGACCAGGGTGTTCTTTGCCCCGTGGGGGCATCCGACCATGCAGCGCCCACACTGCATGCAGCCGGTGCGATCCGGCCCTTCGCCGTCGAAGAAGGGGTCCGACACAGTCTTACCGGGCTCGCCGAGAAAGACGCCGACGGGGGTCTTTCTGTAGGTGTCGCCCACGCCAATCTCTTCACCGAACTCGCGCAGCAACTGGTCGGCGGGGTCGTCGTTGTCGTGGACGACAACCCCGAGCATCCGCTGCGCCTCCGCGTAGTGAGGCGCCAGCTTTGCCTCCCAGTCGTCGAGGTCGCTCCATTGCGGGTCTTGGAAGAAGGGGGAAGGGGGGACGTAGAGCGTGTTCGCGTAGCCGAGGCTCCCGCCGCCGACGCCGCTGCCGCTGACCACGGTCACGTCTCTGAAGGTGGTGAGGCGGAAGATGCCCCGCATGCCGAGGCGAGGGGACCAGAAGTAGCGCCGCAGATCCCATGTCGACTTGGGGAAGTCCTCGTCGCGGAAGCGTCTGCCGCATTCCAGAACGCCGACTCTGTATCCCTTCTCGGCCAGCCGCAGGGCTGAAACGCTTCCGCCAAATCCTGACCCGATTACGAGCCAGTCGTAATCAAAGTCCATGTTTAGGCTTCGCCGGGCTCCAGGGGCCTGAAGTCGCTGGTCCTGGCGCCGCAGACGGGGCAGAACCAGTCCTTGGGGATGTCTTCGAAGGCGGTGCCGGGCGGGATACCGCCATCCGGGTCGCCGATGGCGGGGTCGTAGATGAACCCGCAGCTGTCGCAGATCCAGAGGGTCGCTTCTTGGGTGGCGGTGCTCATAAGCGAAAGCTTAAAGAAGGCTCAGGCGTCGCCGAAGCTGACCGAGACAGGTTCGCGCTCGGCGCCATCGATCTCGAAGAACTCGCGAGCGGTGAAGCCGCCCTGGTTGGCGATGATCGAGGCGGGGAACTGCTGGATGCTCGTGTTGTAGGACTGCACGTTGGAGTTGTAGATCCGACGCGCGGCCTGGATCTCGTCTTCCAGCTCGGAGAGGTTGCGGCTCAACTGCTGAAAGTTCTCGGTGGCGCGCAGGGTGGGGTAGTTCTCGGCCACGGCGCGCAAGTCGGTCAGGGCCCCGGTCAGTTTCTGCTCGGCCTGGGCGGTATCGCCAACGCCCTGAGCCGACATTGCCTCAGCGCGGGCTTTAGACGTTTTCTCGAAGACCTGGCTCTCGTGCTCGGCGTAGCCCTTGACCGTCTCGACCAAATTGGGAACGAGGTCATGCCGGCGCTTCAGCTGCACGTCGATCCCACTCCAGGATTCGTCGACGCGGTTGCGCGAGGCGATGATCGAGTTGCGCTTCGCGACGTAGTAGAGAACCGCGATAACGATGATCGCAACGATGGCGATGAGGACCCAAGTCATTGCGGGCATCCTAGACTGCCCAGCCGATGGGCGCAAAGCAAGATGCCGAAGCGTGGGCGGCGACCGTCCGCAAGTACGGCGAGCGGCACGACCTCACCTACGAGCCGATCGGTGGCATAAATCCCAAAGACGCCCCGGTGGCTCTTTGCGTGGGCGGGACCAACCGGTTGACGGGGCAGCTCGCCGAGGGTTTCTGGGGTTCCTGCTGCGACGCCGACGAGAAGGAGATGGGCGGGATGTTCGGCAAGGCGGTGCTGCCGACCGCGATCCTCGCCAAGGCCCACATGCCGGACCTGGCCAAAGTCGTCCCCGCTTTCAATGTCGAGTCGATCGAGGGTCACGAGCACGTCACCCAGCGCTTCGCCCGCAAGGTCGAGTTCGAGTCGATCGACTTCAACAGGCGCTTCCTGGCAACTGTGCCGCGTGAATATGACCCGATCGCCCTGCGGGAGCTGTTCAGCCCCGGCTTTCTGTCATGGACGACGACGATGACCGGGGAGATCGATTTCGGCATCAACGATCGTCAACTCTGGTTCCTCTGGCACCTGCGGGATCGCAGTGAGGCGGAGTTGAAAGAGGTGCTGAAAAACGCCGGGCAGCTCTTCAAGCGTCTTCACAAAGAGATGGATGAGGAGAACATCCACACCTATCCGCCCGGCCCCTGGCACGCCGGGCTGGCCCCGTTCCCGAACGGGTAAGCGCGCGGGTCCTGTCATGGGGGAGGGGCCTGCGGGCGGTGCGGTTGCTCCGTTCTCGGCCCCTCCCCCATGCCACCCGCGCGAGTAACGGGTTAGGGAGACGGGTAGTCCGGATCGCCCGGGAGGACTACGCGGTGATCTTCTTTGGTGCCGATCACCTTGGGGAGGATTGGCTCAACTGGCGGTCACGATGAGCGGCAAGAGCCTCGTCGGCAGTAGTGAAGGAGAGCAGGGATTCGAGTTGCCTGATCGTGGGAAAGGCGAGCGCCAACTCTCCGGCGCTTTGCGCGTCGAGGGCGGCGCGGGGCTCGAACCAGGCGGCCTCGGTCGTCTCCACGCCGTCGGGCTCGGGCGGCGTGTGGGCGGGCGCGAAGGCGAGGAAGAACCAGGCGTCGAAGCGCCGGGAGATCACCTCCGGCGTGATCCAGCGGCTGAACAGAATCAGCTCATCCGATTCCGGGAGGGCGATCCCCGCTTCCTCCTCCAGCTCCCGCACCGCACAGGCCCGGTAGCCCGCCTCATCCTCTCCGTCTTCGGGGTCGACGGCGCCGCCCGGGAAGACCCAGACGCCGGGCATGAACCTGGCGCTCTCGGTGCGCTTCAGCAGCAGTACTTCCAGCGCTCGCTGCGCGTGCTTCCCGCCCCGGCGAAGCAGGACGACCGAGGCGGCGGGACGGGGGGTGGACGGCTCGCCGAGGTTTGGTTGCTCGGCGGGACCGCGCCGACGCTCGCTCATCGGCCCACCCTAAGCGGCGCGGCGGACTTTGACCACACCAGGGGTGGGTCAAAGTCGGTTGCGCGCTATTCGAGGGCGCGCTCGCGGCTTCGTCGCACCAGGGTGCGGTGGGCCAGCCATACGAGGAGCGCGATCAGGGCGAGCGGGCCGACGATCGCGAGAGCGATGACGGTGACGCCGGCGGCGACGGCGAGGATGCGCCCCGAGTCGTCGAGGGCGTCGCTGACGCCCCAGTCGCCTGAGTTCCCCGCCGTGGCGGGCGGCTCGCCGGTCTCGATCCGCAAGGAGACGCGGGAGAAGTTCGCGCGGCGATGGAGGCTCGACAGGCGCGAGCGCAGCGCCGCCGCGTGCCGTCGCTCGGCGCGCAGTTGGGCTTCAACGGCGGTGCGCTCGGCGTCGGTGTCGGCGTTCGCGAGTTGATCGAGCAGCCCCTCGATCTTCGCCCGCGAGTCCTGGAGGCGTTCGCCGACGGAGATCGTCGGCGCGGTGATGTCCTGGGTGGACTCGTGCCGGGAGCGGATCTCGGCGATCGCCGAGAGGGCGGCGAGCGCATTGCCGAGCTTGGCGCTGGGGATCAGCAGGTCGAATTCGGCCCCCGCTTCACCCGCCGCTCCGTCTCGGATCGAGGAGCGCAGGACGATGCCGTCGGCGGCGTGCACGGCGTCGAATACCTCACTGGCATCGGCGCGAACATCGGCGGGCTCCGCCCCGAGCGCGATCTGCGTGGAGCGCTCGATGTCCCGGTGTCCGGCACGTGAGGCATAGGGGCCGGAGTTACCGGAGAGTCGGGTCAGGTTGCGCTCGGCGAGACCCTTTGCGTCGGTGCCGACGTCGTTCGACGCACTGCTGGCAGCCCGCGTGGCGATCTGCGGCGTTATGCCCTCTTGCACGGGGCGGCCGGATCGATCGCTGCCGGCCGGCAGCGACGAGTTAGCTGCACCGAACGATGAGTCAGCTGCGCCGAAATGCTTCTCGAGCGAATCGCCCGGCCCGGACTCGTTCACGGATACGACCGCGGTCGCGACGACGATCGCGGCGAGGGCGAAGGCGCCCGCCGGGGCGATCAGCCTGCGGGGCGGCGTGGATCGCAGTCGGGCGGTGAAGCGAGCCAGGGGGCCGGCAAAACGACCGTCGCGCCGGAAGCCAGACGCGACGCGGGCGTCCAGCTCGGCGGCGAACTCTCCCCGCGTTGCGGGGCGCAGCGACCGCAGTGCGGCGGTGAGGTTTGGATCGTCCCTATAGGGCTCCATCACATGCCTCCCTCAGCTTGTTGACGATTCGGTGCAGCTTTGTGCCGGCGTTTGACTCGGAGATATCGAGCACCCGCCCGATCTCGGCGTTGGAGAGTCCGGCGAAGAACTTGAGGGCGACCAGCTCCCGCTCCCGCGCATCGAGTCTCTCCAGGGCGGCGGCGAGGATGAGGCGGGCCTCGCTCTGCTCGGCCGGCTGGGTCTCCGCCAGGCTCGCCAGGTCGACGGGATCCGCGTCAGGGCCGCCTGCCGTCCGCGGCGCCGCAGCTCGTCGAGAGCGGCGTTGCGGGCGATTCCGAACAGCCAGGCGCGGGGGCTGCCGCGACGGTGGTCGAATCGCGAGCGCTTGCGAAAGGCACGCTCAAAGGCGGTCGCGGTGACGTCCTCGGCCGCGGCGCGATCGCGTAGGAGTCCCGCCGCGTAGGCGTAGACGTCGTCGCGGCTGGAGCTGTAGAGCGCCTCGAAGGCGATTTCGGCTTCCTGGGGAGCCTCCGTGGGCGGCGTGGCGAGAAGCTGACTCACGCCCCTACTACGGCGGCGCATCGGATCCATCACACCTGAATGTCGGGGCTTTGGCTCAGGCGGCCCGACGGGTGCGCGTCGGCACCCGCTCGCGCAGCCAGCTGACCTTGCGCGAATCGCCCCGCTCGGCTTCCACCGCCGCGCAGGCAGCCTCGATCGACTCGGCGACGATTTCAACCAGACGGCGCAGGTCTCCCTTGGAGATTGAGAGGGGCGGCATCAGCACGATGACGTCGCCGAGCGGGCGGACAATCGCCCCCCGCTCGCGCGCCTCCATTGCCACTCGGTGTCCCAGCAGCAGCGAAGGGTCGCGGTCGCCGAGGTCGATGCCGGCCATGAAGCCGCGACCACGGACCTCCGCGACTCCCGGCATGGCGGCGATCTCGTCGAGCATCTCGCCGAGTAGGCGGATCTTCGGTTGCAGGCGAAGAATCGTGCGCTCGGACTCGAAGGCGTCGAGGTTGGCAAGCGCCGCGGCGCAGGCGAGCGGGTTGCCGGTGTAGGTATGGCCGTGAAAGAAAGTCCGCTGCTCCTCAGGGGCGCCGAGGAAGCCCTCGTAGACCCGCTCGGTCGCCAGGGTCGCGGCGAGCGGCATGTAGCCCCCCGTCAGGCCCTTGGCAAGGCAGAGGAAGTCCGGCGCTACGCGCTCCTGCTCGCAGGCGAACATCGTCCCGGTGCGCCCAAAGCCCGTCGCCACCTCGTCGCAGATCAGCAGTACGCCGTAGCGATCGCACAGGTTGCGCACGGCGCGCAGGTAGCCAGGGGGGTGGACGAGCATGCCCGCGGCCCCCTGGACCAGCGGTTCGACGATCACCGCCGCGATCTCCTCCTCGTGAACGGAGAGAATGCGAGCCAAGTGCGCCGCGTCGCCGGATTCGGCCGCGTGACTTTCGAAGAGGAGTGGTCGGTAGGTCGCGTGGAAGAGGTCGATGCCACCGACCGAGACAGAGCCAATCGTGTCTCCGTGGTAGGCGTCGCGCAGGTGAACGAAAGAAGTCCGCCGCACATGCTGGCCTCCGCGCTGCTGCTGGTATTGGAAGGCCATCTTCAGCGCGATCTCAGTCGCGGTAGAGCCTGAGTCCGAATAGAAGACGCGGCTGAGGCCGGGCGGGGCGATGTCGACCAGGCGCGCCGCCAATTCGGCCGCGCCAGGGTGGGAGAGGCCGAGCATGGTCGAGTGGGCGACTCTGCCGAGCTGGTCACGCACAGCTTGGTCGATGCCGGGATGTCGATGGCCGTGGACGGTGCACCAGAGCGAGGAGACGCCGTCGAGGTAGCGGCGCCCGTCGTTCGCAACTAAGTGCGAACCCTCGGCGCGCTCGATGACGAGCGGCTCCGCATCGCACCAGCTTTGCTGCTGCGTGAACGGATGCCAGAGATGGTCGCGGTCGAGCTGAGCGTGGTCCACCGACATCGCGATAACGACCCTAGACCTGCCCCCGGCCGGAATCCACAGGCGAAAGCTCGCAAGATGCGGCAAGAGGAGGAGTCGCTTGTGTGAGCAAAGGCACCTTGGAACATGACATCAAATTATGTAACATCGATTGATGGCAGAACGCGGCGCCACACCGAAGGTCCCCGAGGCGAGACGCCGAGCGCTGCGAGCTGTTCGGTCCCTGTTCAGCCCATTGCTTCCAGACGACTACCTGGAGCTGATTAACCCGCTTTGGTCGACGCGGGAGCTGCGCGGCCGGATCGAGCGCATCGATCGGGAAACGCCAGAAGCGGTGACCGTGACAATTCGCCCCGGCCACGAGTGGACGGGGCACCAACCGGGCCAGTATCTGCGGATCGGCGTTGTCATTGACGGTGTCCACCACTGGCGCGCCTACTCGCTGACTTCGGAGCCCGAGCGCGCCGACGGCTGCATCTCGATCACGCCGAAGCTGGTCGACTCCGGCAAGGTCTCTCCCTATCTCGTCCAGCGGGCCAGGCCGGGTGACCTGATCCGTCTTGGCGGGGTCGAGGGGACGTTCGTCCTTCCTGACCCGTTGCCGAGGAAGCTCCTCTTTCTCAGCGCGGGCAGCGGCATCACCCCAATCATGAGCATGCTGCGCAGCCTCGCCCGGCGTGACGCGCTCGCCGATGCGGTCCACATCCACTCCTCTCGCAGCGCCGATCGGGTGATATTCGCCGAGCGCCTGGCCGAGATTGACCGGGCACATGAGGGATTTGACCTGCAACTGCGATTCACCGGCGAAGAAGGCCGGATTACCCCAGAGGGCCTGGACGAGCTCTGTCCGGATTGGCGCTCGCGCCACGCCTTTCTCTCCGGTCCCGCCGAGATGCTCGACGCGATGAGTGGGCATTGGGGGCGGGAGGGAGACCCGCAGCTGCTCAGCATGGAGCGCTTTCAGCCGGTGATCGGCGGCGATGCAGGCGAAGGAAGCGGCGGGAATGTGCGCTTTGTCAGAAGCGGGGTAGACGCCGAGTGCGCCGCCGGCACGCCGATCCTGGTCGGCGGCGAGGAGTCGGGTGCGACGCTGCCCTTTGGCTGCCGGATGGGGATCTGCCACACCTGCGTCGGGAAGCTATCCAGAGGGCGGGTGCGCGATCTACGCACCGGAGAGGTTCACGGCAGCGATGGAGAGATGGTCCGCACCTGCGTCAACGCCCCCGAGGGCGCAATCGAAATCGAACTTTGACTCACATTCGGAACTCACAAGAGGGAGAAGACAGATGAGCGCCACCACGACTGAAGTTGACAGCCCCCTCGCGCATCTTTCGGCGACGCAGCTGGATCAGCTGGCCCAGGAGTTCGACGCGATCCGGGATCGGGTAAGCGCCGACCTCGGCGAACGCGATCGCCGCTACATAGAGAGCATGATCGAGATGCAGCGGCGACTCGCCGTAATCGGCCGGGTCCTGCTGCTCGCGTCGCGCTATCGGCCGGCTTGGATTGCCGGGACGGCGACGCTCTCAATGGCCAAGATCCTCGAGAACATGGAGATCGGCCACAACGTCTTGCACGGCCAGTGGGACTGGATGAACGACCCGCAGATCCATTCGTCGACCTGGGACTGGGACACGGCCTCAACCGCGGAGGCATGGAAGCACTCCCACAACTACGTCCACCACACCTTCACCAACATCCGCGGCAAAGACAAGGACCTCGGCTACGAGATCATGCGGATCGACCCGCACCAGAGATGGAACCCGGTCTACCTCTTCCAGCCCGTCTACAACCTGCTGCTGGCGGCCTTCTTCGAATGGGGGGTCGCGCTTCACGATCTTGACTTCGAGGCGATTCGAACCGGGAAGAAGTCGAAAGCTCAGGTGAAGCGGGAGCTGGCGGGAATACGCCGCAAGGCGAAGAGCCAGATCGTTAAGGACTACGTCGCCTGGCCACTGCTCAGCGGGCTGGCGATGGGGGCGCTTGACGCTGTGCTTGAGAGTCGTGGGAGAGGCTCGCGAAAGCGCCGGCGCGGTGGGCTGGCGGGCGCGCTGAGAGGCGCTCTGCGCGGCGGCGGGCGCTCCTTTGGGTCCGCTGCCTCAGCCAACGCGACCGCCAACGTGGTCCGCAACGTTTGGTCCTACGCGATCATCTTCTGTGGGCACTTTCCCGACCAGACATACACCTTCAGCCAGCGCGAAGTCGCGGACGAGTCGCCGGGGGGGTGGTACGTCCGCCAACTCACCGGTGCGGCGAACATCGAGGGCAGCCCGCTGTTCCACGTCGCCAGCGGCAACCTCGGATATCAGGTCGAGCATCACCTCTTTCCCGATCTGCCCAGCAGTCGCTACGCGGAGATCGCCCCGCAGGTGAAAGAGATTTGTGCCCGCTACGACCTCCCCTACAACAGTGGCCCGTTCGGGCAGCAGCTGGGGATGGTTCAAAGGACGATCCTGCGGCTTGCCCTTCCCGGAGGCTCGCCGCGTCCAAAGCCCGGCCCGTACCGGTCGAGAGAGTGACGTAGCTCACAGAGCGCCGGGCGGGCGGGGGCGGCCTGCGAGGATGGTTGCTTGACCCGTTACCGGCATCTGATTACCGACGAGAACCGCAAGTGGTGGACGCTCGGCGCGATGTGTTTCGCGCTGTTCATGATCATGCTCGACAACACGGTTGTGAACGTGGCTCTGCCTTCGATTCAGCGTGACCTGGGTGCATCGCTTTCCGGTCTGGAATGGACGATCAACGGCTACACGCTGTCCTTCGCCGTGCTGCTGGCGACGGGCGGGCGGCTCGGCGACATCTTCGGGCGCCGCCGCATGTTCCTCTTCGGCGTCGTCATCTTCGCCCTCTCTTCGGCCACGGCCGGCTTCGCGCAGAACTCGACCGACCTCGTGCTCAGTCGCGTCGTGCAGGGCGTCGGCGCGGCGCTGATGATGCCGGCGACGCTCTCAATCATCACCGATGCTTTCCCGGCTTCTGAGCGCGGCAAGGCGATGGGTATGTGGGCGGGTGTCTCGGCGCTGGCGCTGGCGGTTGGCCCCGTCCTCGGCGGATTCCTCACCGAACACGTCAGCTGGCGGGCGATTTTCTACCTCAACATCCCGGTCGCGGTCGGCGCGATCGCCGCCTCGCTCTTCGCGGTGCGCGAGTCGCGCGACAACACGGTCGGCCGCGAGGTCGACTACCTCGGCGTGGTGGCATTGACTGGCGCCTTGACGGCGCTGATCCTCGCTTTGGTCGAGGGCAACGCTTGGGGCTGGGGGTCGGCCGAAATCATCGCCCTGCTGACCGGCGCCGTCCTCGGCTTGGCTGCTTTCGTCGCGATAGAGCTGCGGGTGAAGGTGCCGATGGTCGAGTTCCACTTCTTTTCCAACCGCAACTTCCTCGGCGCGGTGGTGGTGGCGCTGATCGTCTCCTTCGCGATGCTGGGCGTCTTCTTCTTCCTCGCCCTCTACATGCAGAACATCCTCAAGTACTCGCCCCTGGAGGCCGGCGTGAGGTTCCTGCCCTCGACCCTGATGATCGTCACCGTTGCCCCGATCGCGGGGCGCCTCTCGGATCGGTTCGGCCCGCGCTGGCTGATCGCCGGTGGCCTCACGGTCGTCTCCGCGTCCCTCTACAGCTTCAGCGGCATCGCGGTCGACTCCGGCTACCTGGATCTGCTGCCCGGCTTCATGCTGCTCGGCATCGGCATCGCGATGACGATGTCGCCGATGACCAGCGCCGCGATGAACGCCGTCCCGGTGGAGAAGGCGGGAATCGCCTCAGGCGTGCTCTCGATGTTCCGGATGGTCGGCGGCAGCCTCGGAGTTGCCGTCACCGGGGCGATCTTTCAGGGGGCCGTCGGCAATCCGGCCACGGCCACCCCGGCGGATTTCGTCGACGCGCTCGCGGTCGCGATGACCGTCTCGGCCGGGGTTGCCCTTGGCGGGGCGGTGATCGCCGCGGTGGCGATTCGCGCCCCGCAGAAGACGCTCAGCCTCGAAGAGGAAGCGGCAGTGCTGGCCATGAGCCCGGATCCCGAAGGTCAAGCGCAGGCAGCGTCTCAACTCTGACTCCGCCCAGCGAGGCGATCGTCTCGCGGTTGGACTCATCGATCGGCGTTGGGCGCTCGGGCCAAGGGGTGAACACCACCGCCGCGACCTCGAGGCCGGCGGCGCGGGCGGACTCGAGCGTCAGCAGTGTGTGGTTGATCGTGCCCAGCCCGGGGGAGGCGGCGATGACGAGGGGAAGGTCCAGCTCGCGGGCGAGGTCTCGAACCAGATAGCGCTGAGGGGGGCTCGGGTCGAGTTGGTCGCGCATAGCGCCACCAACTCGACCCGCCAAGGGGACGAGAAGCCCCCCGACCCCTTCGCAGACGAGCGCGTCGCCCTCCTCAGCCGCAACGCGGGCCGCTTCGACGAGGCGCCGCGGGTCGATCTCCTCACCCGCCCGCGCCGCGGCGAGGTGCGGCGACATCGGAGGCCCGTAGCGGTAGGGCGCGATCTCCTCGTCGCTCTGCGCCGATCCGGAGGCCCGCCGCAGTAACTCATGGTCGGCCTCACCGGGGTCGTCGAGTCCGGTGATGGCCGGCTTAAAGACGGCAACTCGCTCGCCGCTGGAGGCCAGGGTGCGGGCGATTACCGCGGCTACGATCGTCTTGCCGACCTCGGTGCCCGTTCCGGTGACGAAAACCCCCCGCATTGGTGGGCTAGGCGGCGATCGCCGGCGTGCCGCCCCGCGCCGGGGAGATCTTCAACTCCCGCGCCGCGGCGCCGACCACTTTTGCGGCGCGCTGCAGCTCCCTGGCGTGGTGGCTTGCCATCACCGTGAAGCGCAACCGGGAAGTCCCTTCGGGGACGGTTGGGGGGCGGACGCCCTGGGCGAAGACACCGTCCTCCAGAATCCGCTCGCACAGCTCCATCGTCCGCTCGGCGTCGCCTATCTCGACGGGGACGATCTGAGTCCGTGAGTCGCCAACCGCGAGACCCTCGGCGAGAAGGGCCTCCCTCAGCGTCACCGCGTTGTCGCTCAGGCGGGCGACTCGATCGGGGTTGGACGCGAGCAGCTCCAGGGCCGCTGTCGCCGCGGCGAGTACCGGCGGTGGGGGGGCAGTGGAGAAGATGAAGGGGCGGGCCGAGTTGACCAGGTAGTCGACGATTTCGCTGTCCCCGCAGGCGTAGGCGCCGTAGGAGCCAAGTGCCTTGCCCAGGGTGCCGACGACGAGGTCGACCTCGTCGCTCAGCCCCGCCGCAGCCACCGAGCCACGCCCGCCGGGGCCTATAGCCCCGGTTGCGTGCGCTTCGTCGACCATCAAACGGCACCCGTGCTCGCGCGCCAATTGGGTCAGCTGCTCCAGGGGCGCGATGTCGCCGTCCATCGAGAAGACGCCGTCGGTGACGATCAGCGAGCCGCGACCCGTGGCTTGGCGCAGCCCCCAGGCCAGGTGCTCGGTGTCGCCGTGACGGTAAACGAAGGTCTCGGCCCGGGAGAGTCGGCAGCCGTCGATGATGCTGGCGTGGTTCAGCTCGTCGGAGAAGACGACTTCGCCACGCCCGGCGAGCGCCGCGATCGCGCCGGTGTTGGCGAGATAACCGGAGCCGAAGAGGAGCGCTTTCTCGTAGCCCTTGAACTCGGCCAGGCTCTCTTCCAGCTGCTGATGCGGCTGCATGTTGCCGCTGATCAGTCGCGAGGCGCCGGCGCCGGCGCCCCAGTGCAGCGCCGCTTCGGCGGCGGCGCCTCGCACGCGGGGGTGGTCGGCCAGCCCGAGATAGTTGTTCGAACAGAGGAGCAGAACCTCGCGTCCGTCCAGCAAGACCCGTGGGCCCTGCGGGCCGCCAATCAGTCGCAGCCTCCTGTAGAGCCCCCTCTCGCGAAGCTCTTCCAGCCGCTCCGCGATGTCGGTCATGCCGCTTGCGGGTAGGGCGGGGGCTTCTGTTTCTTCTTGACGACGCGAAGCTGCGTCGAGGGGTCCCAGAAGTTGGCTTCGTCCTGGTGGTCAATCAGCTCGTCGATCGGCGTCGCCGGGGTCTCGCCCTCCAGCCACCCGTCGCGGTTGTCGGGGCGGGGGTTCGATCCGTTGTCGGACTGGCGGGCCACATTCAGGCCCAACTCTTCGAACATCGCTCGGTCGTCCTCGGGCTCGGCGCCGAGAGTTGTGAGGAAGTTCCCCATCATCACCCCGTTGA
This sequence comes from uncultured Solirubrobacterales bacterium, assembly GCA_963740065.1. Lineage (GTDB taxonomy): Bacteria > Actinomycetota > Thermoleophilia > Solirubrobacterales > 70-9 > DASVDE01. The sequence continues at coordinate 516,594 of CAVUCS010000004.1, read as the reverse complement.
GGCCCGCCTTGACCGCCAAGGGCTGGAGGTCGCCCAGATTCTCGACCCGGCCGCCACAAAGACGGAACAGCGCCCCGGGGATGATCAGGCGGAAGATCGCAACCCACTTGACGACTTCGATCGCCTCCATCAGCGGGCGGTCGCCGAACTTCGTCCCCTCGCGCGGGTTGAGCAGGTTGATCGGCACCGAGGTGGGGTTGATCTCGGTCAGCTCAAAAGCCATCTCAACTCGCTGCCGGGGGCTTTCCCCGAGGTTGAGGATGCCGCCAACGCAGGTTTCCAGCCCCGCTTCCTTGACCGCCTGGATCGTCCGCAGCCGGCCTTCGTAGCGGACCGTGGTGGAAACCTCCGGGTAGTAGGAGCGGGAGGACTCGACGTTGTGGTGGACGCGCTGGATCCCCGCCTCTTTGAGAGCCTGGGCGCGATCCGTCGACATGTGGCCGATCGAGGCGCAGCGCTTCAGGTTGGTCTGCTCGGCGACCAGCTTCGCCCCTTCGAGGATCTTGGTGAAGTCCCGTCTCGAAAGGCCCTGCCCCTGGGTCACCATGCAGAAGCGGTGCGCGCCGGCCGCCTCGGCGGCCTTCGCGTGCTCGAGGATCTGCTCCGGCTCCATCATCGCGTGCATTGGCGTGTCTGCCTCGGCGTAGCGGGACTGGGCGCAGAAGCCGCAATCCTCCGCGCAGCCACCCGACTTGGCGTTGACCAGCGAGCACATGTCGGTCGAGTTGCCGAAGTTCTCGCGGCGCACCTTCCAGGCCCGCTCGACCAACTCGCCGATCTCCTGATTGTCGGTCAGCTCGCCGAGGGCGAGCGCTTCGTCGAAGGGGATCAGGGAAGCCATTTGGCGGCAGGCTAGGCGTCGCCCCGGACGCCCCCGACTCCCTGCGGGGACGCAATTTGCGCCAACGATCCCCCACTCCCGGCAAGGTGCAACGCTTTCTCCTGCTTATGGGGGGAGAAAACGTTTCACCTGGTGCGGATGGGCCGCGATGGCGCGTGGCGGCAGCGGTTGCCGGTGGGCTCGCGTTGGGTGCCTTTGCCTTTGGCGTGGCGCTTGGCGACGGGAAGCATCCCGAGTCGAGCCCCGCCGAGCGACTTTCCCTCAGCCGGCTCGCGGGCCAGCGGATCGTCGTCGGTTTCGACGGCCCAAAGGCCCCGAGGACGGTAAAGCGCTTGATCCGCGAGGGGGACGCCGCCGGCGTGATCCTATTTGCCTCAAACTTGCCCAGCCGCGCTTCGGGCAAGCGCTTGATCCGCGAGCTGCAAGCGATTCGTCGACCACCCGGCCTTCGCGATCCGCTTTTGGTGATGGTCGACCAAGAGGGAGGTCAGGTGAAGCGGGTCGCCGGCGCGCCGACCGTCTCGGCGCGCCGGATGGGCGAGCGCGGCGCGATCTTCAGCAACGCGCAGGGTCGGCGCACCGCCGCCAATCTGCGCGATCTTGGGATCAATGTGGACCTGGCGCCTGTCCTCGATGTGGCCCGGCCCGGAGGGGCTATCGCCGAAACTGACCGTGGCTTCAGCTCGACGCCGGGGCGGGTTGCCGCGACGGCGGTTCCCTTCGCCGAGGGGCTGGAAGCCGACGACGTCATCGCAACCGCCAAGCATTTTCCCGGGTTCGGCGCGGCGCGGGTGAACACCGACTTCGCGGTCCAGCGCATCGCCCTCCCCAAGGCGCAGCTGCGGCGAGTCGACGAGGCGCCTTACCGGGCCTTCATCGCGAGAGGAGGCGAGATGGTGATGCTGAGCACCGCGATCTATCCCGCCTTCTCGTCGCGGCCGGCGGCGTTCTCGCGCTCAATCGCCACCGGAGAGCTGCGCGGGCGGCTTGGCTTCGAGGGGGTCTCGATCACCGATGCGCTCGACAGCGTCGCCGTTCGCAGCTTCGGCGGTCCCGCGAAGTCAGCGTCGGCCGGCGTCGGCGCGGGCGTCGATCTGTTGCTGTTCACCGATTCGTCTGCCGCGGCCCGGGCGCGGCGCGCCTTGCTGAGGCGCCTCCGCGCAGGCTCGCTGTCGCGCCCAACTTTTGAATCGTCCGTCGACAGGGTGCTGCGGCTGCGCGATCGCTTCGGTCGCTAGTCGGGCTTTTGGATCGCGAGCGAGTCGAAGACGCGAACCGCGTCGCGCCCCGCGTCCTTGGCCGCGTACATCGCCGCGTCCGCTTCGGCGACCACCGTCTCGAGGTTGATCGGTGCCTCGCCGCCATCGAACATCGTGACGCCGATGCTGACGGTGATCGGCGGGACGCCATCCTGTCTGGGCACGTGTTCGCGGACGGCGGTCGCGATCTCCTCGGCCACGCCGAGTGCTTTTGCCTGGTTGCAGCGCGGCAGTACCGCTGAAAACTCGTCGCCGCCCAAGCGGGCCAAGACGTCGGTCTCCCGCATGCGCCCGCGCAGCACATGCGCGATCTCCCCAATCAGGCGGTCGCCGACCGGGTGGCCGAGGGTGTCGTTGACTCGCTTGAAGTTGTCAAGGTCGATCATCAGCAGCGCCCCCTCGACTCTTTCACGGCGACTGCGCGCCATCTCGGTGTGCAGGTCCTCCTCGAAGCGGCGCCGATTCTTCAGCCCGGTCAAGGAGTCCTCTCCCGCCTGGCGCTGCAGCTCGCGCATGCGCTCGTTGCGACTCCAGATAATGATCAGCGCACCCAGCAGCGCCGCCAGCGAGAGGCCGACCACGGCCATCAGGATGGGAAGGCTGGCGCCGGGACGGTTGGGGTCGCGGACGACCAAGAGCCAAGTGCGGTCGGCGATTTGGATAGGCGCGCTTGCCGACTGGTTGCGGTCGATCATCTTCCCGGCTACCGGCACGCCGCGTTCGAGCAGCGCCGAGGTCGCGTCGTTCGGCAGCGCCGAGGTCGCCGCCGCGGCGAGGGCGGGAACATGGAAGGAGCCGGTGGCAAAACCGATCAGGGCGTCGCGTCGCTGTGCCTTTGTGTCGGTTGGAGCGCCGTCGGCGTAGACGGGCTGAAAGACGTTGATGCCGACCCCGCCGAGCGGCAGGTGCATCGCATAGGTCGCCGCCGGCCGGCCCCTGTCGCGGGCGCGGAAAAGCACCGGAGCGCGCCGCCGGTCTACGCCTACGTCATAACCGTAGGGCGTCGTGACGCCCGGATTCGATTTTGTGGCCGCGAAAGAGAGGGGGAAGTAGACCGGGCGATCGCCGGCCAATCTAAAATCGCCCAGCGCGGTGCGCTCGACAATTGGGACGCCTCGCTTACTTTCGTAATCCGGTCGTTCTTTCTTCGGGATCGATTCGACGAAAGCGGTCGCTGAGAGGGCGCCGGCGCCGAGCAGAGAATCGGCGAGGACGTTGAAATCTCTCTGGTTCAAATTCTCGTCGACCTGAAAGAAGGCCGCAGCGGTGGCCAGCTGCCCGATCGACAGCGCAGCCTGCGCTTCCGTCTGGCCGGCAGCGCGCAGCGCAAGGTCGTGCTGGCTGCGCTCGAAGGCGTTGTTCTCGTTGTCGCGGACGACGAGCGCGGCAATCACCGAACTGACGGCGATCGCCGCAACAGCCGCCAATCCGATCCAGAATCGAAGCCTCATTCACGCCTATTGTGGGCCAAGACTGGCCGCGGCGTCGTTGGCCGCTTAGTCGGGGACGGCGGCGAGGGATTCCCAGAGGTAGAGGGAGGCGAGGCTGCGATGGGGTTTCCAGGACTCGCCGATTTCAAGCACCCGTTGGGGAGGGGGCATCTCATCGAGCTCGTACTCGATCCCGACGGCCTTGCGAATGCCGAGGTCGCCGCCGGAGAGGACATCGGGGCGCTCCAGATGAAAGAGCAGGAACATCTCGGCGGTCCACTGGCCGAGGCCGCGGACAGCGACGATCTCCTCGATCACTTCCTCGTCGGGCAAGTCTTCAAGTCGCTCCAGCTCCAGCTCGCCGCTGAGCACGTGTGAGGCGAGGTCGCGGACGTACTCGACCTTGCGCCCGGAGAGGCCGCAGCCGCGCAGGTCTTCCTCGCTCGCCTCCAGTAGCCGCTCCGGCGCCGGCGTTCTACCTTCGAACAGGTCCAGTACCCGCAGGTAGATGGTGCGCGCCGCTTTGGTCGAGAGTTGCTGGCCGACGATCGCCCGCAGCAGCGCCCCGTAGGCGTCGGCGGGGCGCTCCTCGCTGCGTCGCGCCAGCCGCGTTGCCAGGTCGATCGGCCCAACCCGCCCGATCAACGCCGCCATCGTCGGGTCCGCGGCGGCCAACTGCTTCGCCGCCGGGGCGCTCACCGCCCTTTCCACTCGGGCTTGCGCTTTTCGGCGAAGGCGCGGATGCCTTCGCGAAAGTCTTCAGAGGAGAAGCAGGACTCGCGCAGAGCGATCAGGCCCTGTTCCTGCTGCTCGGTAAGCACCGGGCACTCGTTGAGCAGGTCGATCGCGTGCTTGTTGCCCCGCATTGAGATCGGCGCGTTGGCGGCGACATCCGCCGCGAGCTCGACAGCGGTGGATTCGAGGATGGAATCGGCGACGACCTCGTGGACCAGGCCGACCTCCTCGGCCCGGGCGGCTCTGAAGTTGCGCCCGGTCAGGAACAGCTCCTTTGTGCGCGCAAGGCCGACTGTGTCGAGGAACTTGCGCAGGCCGGTGTGTCCGTAGACCAAACCCAGTCTCGCCGGCGGCATTCCCAACTTCGCTCCCGTCGCGCAGAGGCGCAGGTCGCAGGTGAGGGCCAGCTCCAACCCACCGCCGAGGCAGTGACCGTTGATCGCGGCGATCGTTGGCCAGGGGTGGTCGGCGATCTTTTCCAGCGCTGCATGGAAGGGATGGGCGACGAGCGCCTCGGCGTCGCGCTCGAAGGTCTCGGCGGGGATCATCGCGATGTCGTACCCGGCTGAGAAGACCGGAGGCGCACCGGTGATCAACACGCAGCGGTTCTCGATCCCGTGGTCGAGGCGCGGCAGCGTCTCCGCCAGCGCATCGAGGATCTCGTGGTCGAGGGCGTTGCGCCGCTCGGGGTTGGAGATCGTCAGCCGGGCGACCGCTTCGGCCGGGTAGTCGAGCAGGAGCTTGCCGCCGGCGAGGGTCTCGGTCACCGCGCTACTCCAGCACGATCAGGACGTCACCTTCGCTGACCGCCTGGCCTTCCTCGCAGCGAATCTCCTTCACGGTCCCGTCGTCCTCGGACTCGACCGGGATCTCCATCTTCATCGACTCGAGGATGACGACCGTGTCCCCGTCCTCGACGGTGTCCCCGACCGCGACCTCGATTCTCCAGATGTTCCCCGTGATGTGCGCCTCGATGTCCGCCATGGGCCGGGACAATAACCACCGTGTCCGACTCCCTGACCGTCATCGTCGCCGCCCGCAATGAGGCGGACCTGATCGGCGCGACGCTTGCGGCGTTGCGCGGCGCCTTCCCCGATGCCGCCCTGTGGGTGGCCGACGACGCCTCCACTGACGGCACCGCCGAGGTGGCGATGGCGGCCGGCGCGCAGGTCGTCAGCCGCGGCCGTCCGCACGGCAAGGGGGCGAATATGACCGCCGCCGCCGAGGCGGCCCTCAGCGTGGCAGACCCGCCGGAGTTGATCCTTCTCTGTGACGGCGACCTCGGCGACTCCGCTGGGGGCCTCGCACCCTTGACCGACGCGGTCGGGGCGGGGGAGTGCGACCTCGCCATCGCCGCATTTTCGAGAAGAGTCGGCGGCGGCTTCGGCGTTGCTCTCGGCTTCGCCCACTGGGCGATTCGTCGTCTTTGCGACGTTGAGACGACTGCGCCGATCTCCGGCCAGCGCGCGCTGCGGGTCGAGGCCCTGCGCGCCACGCTCCCCTTCGCCCGCGGTTACGGCATGGAGGTGGGAATGACGGTCGATGCCGTCCGCGCCGGTTTCCGCCCGCGCGAGTACGAGCTCGATCTCTCTCACCGAGCCACCGGTCGCACTCTGTCCGGCTTTATTCACCGCGCCGCGCAACTGCGCGATTTCGCCCGCGCCTACCGGGCGCGGGCCGGGTAGGGCGCCCGGTCCCAGCCCTCGCTGGCGCGTTCGATCGACGCGGCGAGGGCAAGCAGCGTTGCCTCGTCGTTCTCGCGTCCCAGAAGCTGAGCGCCGATCGGCAGGCCTTTGGCGGTCAACCCGGCGGGGATGCTGATTCCCGGCCAGCCGGTCACGTTCCAGGCAAAGGCGAACGGACAGATGGCGCCGGCGGCGGTGCTGGTGGCCCAATAGCCGCGTCCCTCCAGCGCTCCGATTCGCGGCGCCGGTTTCGCGGTGGTTGGGGTGAGGACCACGTCGAAGCGGTCGAACACCCGCCCGATTCGTCGCTGAAGGGGCATCTCGGCGGCCCGTGCCAAACGCAACGGCACTCCGCTGAGCAGCTTGCCGAAGCGAGCGTGGGTGCGCGTGCGCCGTTCGAGCGTCGCGCGGTCTTCGACATTGGCGCTCAGCCAGTCGTCGACCCCGGCCATTCCGCGCGGGATCAGCGCCGGGCCGACCATGCCGTAATCGGGGTCAGCGGGCGTCACCGTGTGACCTAACTCGGCCAGTCGCTCGGCGAGAGACTCGATTGCCGCCCGGTGCTCTTCGTCGACTTTGTCCGGGACCCCGAACGGTGTGGCGAAGGAGAGCGCGATCCGCAGGGGTCGCGGCTCTTGCGCGGCGGGCTCGGTGAAGGGCTCTGTGGGCGGCGTCGGGCGGTGTCGGTCCGCCGGCACGTTGCCGTAGATCGCGTCGAGGAGGAACGCCGCATCGCCGACGCTGCGGGTGAGCGGTCCGTAGCAACTGAGCCCGTGGAAGGCTTCGGGGTCGGGCCAGGTGGAGACGCGCCCGCGCTGGGGCTTGAGGCCGACCAGGCCGGTCCAGGCGGCCGGGATGCGGATCGATCCGGCGCCATCGGAGCCGACGGCGCCGGCGACCAGCCCCGCCGCGACCGCCGCAGCCGCGCCGCCGCTGGAGCCTCCGGGGGTGTGGTCAGTGTCCCAGGGGTTGCGAGTGGCGCCGTGGCCCGGCGTCTCGGTGAAATGCCACTGGCCGACCTCGGGCGCGTGTGTCTTGCCAATCACGATTGCTCCCGCCTCGCGCAGGCGCCTCACCGCCTCGGCATCTTGAGCGGCGGGCGCCCCCCCGTCGCCACAGCCAAAAGGCGTTGTCTGCCCCGCCAGATGGACGTCGTCCTTGATCGCCACCGGCACGCCGAGCAGTGCGCCGCCCCGGCCTTTCGCGAGCAGCGCGTCGGCCGCGTCGGCTTCCGCGAGCGCCTCTTCGGCGCGGATCACGCGGAACGCATTGAGGACGGGCTGGGCTGCCTCCGTTCGCTCGAGCGCCAGCTCCACAATCTGACGCGAGGACACTTCACCGGTCTGGAGCAATCGCACTTGCTGCTCCAGGCCGGTGAAGGCCAGCTCGTCACGATCGTCTGAGATTTGACTAGCGATCGGACCTGTCGGCATTCGTCTCCCTGGCAAAGTAGTTCGTTCGAACGAACGATAGGGCAGGCGGGTAGGCTGGCGCAACTTGGCCGCGACTGCTCTACCCGATACCCGGGAGCGGATTCTCCGCACGACGCTTGAGCTGATCGGGCGCGAGGGGGTCTCGGCTGTCACCAACCGGCGCGTTGCGACCGCCGCCGGCGTCGCGCTCGGCTCTTTGACCTACCACTTCCCGAGCCAGGTGGACCTGATGCGGGAGAGCTTGCTGCTCTTCGTCGGGGAGGAGGTGGCGCGACTTGAGGCGATCGCCTCCGAACTGCGTCGCCGCCGTCCCAGCGTCGAAGAGGTGGCCGACGAAGTTGAGCGCATAGTCCAGGAGTCCTCCAACCGCATTCAGCAACTGGCCGAGATGGAGCTTCACCTTCGCGCCGCTCGGGATCCCGCCCTGCGGGACGCTTCCAGGCGCTGCTTCGAGGCCTACGAAGGAGTGGCCGAGACCGCCCTGGAAATGTTGCATGTGCCCGACGCCGGCCGGCACGCTCGGTCGATCGTCGCGCTGATGTACGGAATGGCCCTGCGTCGCCTCGGGACGGGCGAGGACGATGCGACCGGCGTCGGAGAGGCCCTGCTGATGATCGTCCGAGGCGCGATGCAGTGATCCTCGCAATCGACCAGGGAACCACCGGGACCACCTGCCTCGTCTTTGACGAGGAGGGCCGGATCGCCGGGCGGGGCTACTCGGAGTTCGAGCAGCACTTCCCGCGGCCGGGATGGGTCGAGCACGATGCCGCCGAGATCTGGAGGGTGACGCGACGGGTGGCGGTCCAGGCGATCACCGACGCCGGCATCCAAGGGGGTGAGCTGGACGGTATTGGGATCACCAATCAGCGCGAGACCGTAGTGGCCTGGGACCCGACGACCGGCGACCCCATATACAGGGCGCTGGTCTGGCAGGACCGTCGCACCGCCGAGCGCTGCGACGAGCTGCGGGAGGCTGGGCGGGAAGGGCTGGTGCGAGAGCGGACCGGCCTCATCCTCGATGCTTACTTCTCCGGGACGAAGATCGAGTGGCTGCTGGGCAATGTCGAGGGTGCCGAGCGCGCAGTCTTCGGCACGATTGATTCCTGGCTGGCGTTCAAGCTGACCGGTCGCCACGTCACCGATTACTCCAACGCTTCGCGGACGATGCTGTTCGACATTCGTCGCCTCGCTTGGGATGAGGAGCTGTGCGCGATGCTCGGCGTCGATGCGGAGCGGCTGCCGGAGCCATTGCCCTCTGCTCATATCTACGGGACGACCACCGAGTTTGGCGGCGAGGTCCCGGTGGCCGGCATCGCCGGCGACCAACAGGCTGCCCTCTTCGGCCAGGCCTGTCACGAGGCCGGGATGGCGAAGAACACCTACGGCACCGGCAGCTTCGTCCTGCTCAACACCGGAGAGCACGCTCCCGAGCCAACCGAGGGGCTGCTCACAACGGTCGCTTGGGGGCTGGAAAGAGAAACCGCCTACGCCTTGGAGGCCTCGATCTTCGTCACCGGCGCCGCCGTGCAGTGGTTGCGCGACGGGATCGGCATCGTCGGCGAGGCAGCGGAGACGGAGGCGATGGCGGCGTCGCTGGAGGGCAACGACGGCGTCTACTTCGTTCCGGCGCTGACCGGCCTCGGTTCCCCTCACTGGGATCCCTACGCGCGCGGCACGATCGTCGGGCTCACCCGGGGTAGCAGCCGCGAGCATCTGGCTCGCGCCGCTTTGGAGGGGATCGCCTACGAGACGGTCGACGCGGTGCGCGCGCAGGAGGCGGCATCGGGCGAGCGCTTGGCTGTGCTGAAGGCCGACGGCGGCGCGGTTGCCAACCGTTGGCTGATGCAGTTCCAGGCCGACGTGCTGGGCGCGCCGGTGGTGGTGCCGGAGATCGCCGAGACGACGGCCCTCGGCGCCGCCTATCTGGCCGGGATCGCGACCGGCCGTTGGACCCGCGAGCAAGTGGGGGAGATGTGGCGTGAGGCCGCCCGCTACGAACCGACGATGGGGGAGGATGAGCGTGCAACTCTCCTCGCCGGGTGGACCGGGGCGTTGGAGCGCTCGAAGGGCTGGGCCAGGTGAAACGCATTCCCCAGCTATTTGCTGTCGAATGCGTTTCACCTCAGCGCGGAAGGTGTTGCGCGCCGCGTAACCGCCGCGTCGACGGGGGGTAGGCACAGCCGATGCCGGCGGAGCCGGCATCGCTCCTATGTCAGAAATCAAGCCACAGGTCTACAAGGACGAGCGCCCCGCGGAGTACTTCGACCAGTTCCACGCCCGGGCGCGCAAAGGGGTCGGCTGGACCTACCCGTTCGTCCGCTTCCTCGTCTCCTTGCCGACCCTGCTGCTCTATCGGACGCGCGCGATCGGGGTCAAGAACGTCCCCAAGGACGGGCCGCTATTGCTCGCCCCCAACCACTTCAGCCAGATGGACCACTTCTTCACCGGCCTGTACCTGCGCCGCCAGGTCCGTTTCATGGCCAAATCGCAGCTCTTCGGCCCTCCGGTTCTGACTTACATCTATTCCCACGGCGGGGTCTTCCCGATTCGCCGTGGACACCGGGACGAGGAGGCGTTCAAGACTGCCTTCACGATCCTCGAGCAGGATGGGATGTTGCTCGTCTACGCCGAGGGCGGACGTTCGCGCAGTGGCGAGCTGGGCGAGGTAAGGCCTGGGATCGGGCGCATTGCGTTGGAGTCGGGCGTGCCGGTGGTTCCCGTCGCCATTCACGGTTCCGCCGCGGTTCGCAAATGGAAGCGATTCCGCTTCCCCAAGGTCACGGTCCAGTACGGCGAGCCACTGACCTTTCCGGTTGAGGAGGCGCCTAGCCGTGAGCGCCAGCTTGAGGTGGCGACGCAGGTCTTCGACAGAGTGCGGGAGATGTACGGGGCGCTGGAGGAGAAGGGCCGCGGCGAGGTAATTCGCGAACGGCGCGCGGCTCACTCGTAGCGCGCTTCGATGCGGCCGTAGAAGACGGGGTCGTGCCCCGGGGTGACGATCGCGTTCGGAAACTCGCGCTTGAAAAGTCTCAGCTCCTGCATGGAGCGGCGGTAGTTGTGGGCGTCGAATGGGCGCGGCGCCGGTGGCAGATTCCCGTCGAGCTGGCCCTCGACGTAGGTGGCGTCGCCGCCGATCACGAAGTCGTGTTCCCCCAGCCGGGCAATTACAGACATGTGACCGGCGCTGTGCCCCGGCGTGTATGCGAGGCGTATCGAGCCGTCGCCGAAGAGGTCGAAGGTGCGGCCGAAGCCGGAGTAGGAGTCGATCCCGCTTCGGTTGAAATCGACGGTCCTGTAATCGAAGGCGAAGTCGTAGTGGGCTCGACGGTAGCCGTTGAGGATCGGTTTTGGCCCGTTTGCGGCCGATTCCCATTCGACTTCGCTGACGACGAAGGTTGAGCTGGGGAATTCGGAAATCGCCGAAGTGTGATCGAGGTGCATGTGGGTCATGACCACGATCGGAATCTCGCCGGGTTCAAGACCTCGCTGTCGCAACTGTGCGGGCACATCCTTGCCGGCATCGAGCTCCGGCTTGCCGAAGTGAGCGGCGAGGCGGCCAAAATTTTCACGCCCGTCGGTCGCGATTGACGGGTGCAGGCCTGTGTCGACCAGGATCGCGCCCGCGCTCGGGTGGCGGATCAGGAAAGAGGGGACGGGCACCGTCGCCTCCGGTTTGCCGGTGAACATCGCCTTCAGCAGCTTCAAGGTAAGGAAGCGCCCGCCCGGGCTGATCATCATCGACTGTGACCAGGTGACGTTGCCGGCCACCATCGGCTCAACGATGACCGTTGCGCCTGGCGTCCCTCCCGCCAGCGGCTCGTGCAGAGGCTTCGGCTCAACCTGGACCTTCATAGCGACTGACATTACGCGGTGAGGTCGCCTATAGGCTTGCGCGCCGATGGCTGAACGCTCGCATTCGCGCGTATTTCGGGACGGCCTGCTGAACGGTCAGGTTTGCGTTGTTTCCGGCGCCGGAAGCGGCCTGGGACGGGAGACGGCCCTGGAGTTGGCGCGGCTCGGCGCGATCGTGATCGGCTGTGGGCGGCGCGAGGAGCCGCTTGCCGAAACGGCGGCCCTGGCGGACGGATTGGCCGGGTCGCTTCGCGCATGAGGCGCTGGACATCCGCGACGAGGAGGCGGTCGACCGCTTCTTCGACGGAGTTCTAGAGCGCCATGAGCGGATCGATGTGCTCGTCAATAACGCCGGCGGGCAGTTTCTCGCCCCGGCCGAGTCGATCACTCCGAAAGGCTTTCGCACGGTGATCGAGCTGAACGTGGAAGGCACCTGGTTGATGACCCACGCGGCGGCGACGAAGGCCTTCATCCCCCAGGGAGGTGGCAAGGTTCTGAGCGTCACCCTCTCCCCCCACAACGGGATGCCGGGGATGGTCCACTCGGGGGCCGCGCGCGCCGCGGTCGAGAACATGATGCGAACGCTGGCGGTTGAGTGGGCGCGCTTCGGGATCAAGACCTGCGCCCTCGCCGCCGGCCAGTTCGCGACCGAGACACTGCTGACCAAGTACCCGCAGGTGGTCGTCGACAATCTCGAGCGCTCGATTCCGATCGGCCGCGCCGGTCGTCCCGAGGAGATGGCCTGGCTGGTCGCCTACCTTGCTTCTCCGGCGGGCGACTTCTACTCGGGGACGACGATCACGATCGACGGCGCCCGCGACAACTGGGCCGGACCCTGGCCGCCCGAGGCGATCGCCACCGAAAGTGGCGACCCGGTCGCCGAAGAGCGCGGTTAGCGCGGTTCGAGGACGACAAGCGGGATCTCGCGCCCCTTGCTGCGGGCCGCGTAGTCCCTGTAGCCGGAGTAGGCCTTGACCGCCATCTCCCAGAGGCGCTCGCGCTCCTCCGGCTTGGCGACGCGGGCGTGGACCGCGCGCTTCTCGCCGCCGATCTGCACGGTCGTGTCCGGGTTGGCCTTGAGGTTGTGAAACCAGGCCGGATGCTTGGGGAAGCCCCCTTTGGAGGCGACGATGACGACGTCGTCCCCGTCCTCGAATAGAGAAGGGGGGAGGTGCGCTTCGTCCCGCTCTTCGCCCCGACGTGGTCGAGCAGCAGCATCTTGCCCCGCACTCCCGGGATGGTGTGGCCGATCCGCCCTCCCGAGTGGCGGTAGAGGAACGTGTGGACGCCCATGAAGCGGCGTGAGGCAGGCCAGATCTTGTCCGCTACGTCGAGGTAGCGGGGAGCTGACCTGCCATCTGTCGCCGTCGAGCTCAGGTGTACATCCCTCCGAACATGCCGCCGGTCACGTTCAGGGTCTGGCCCTGGATGTAGTTGGAGAGCGGCGAAGCCAGGAACAGGACCGGGCCCGAGGCCTCTTCCGGGGTGGCGGGGCGGCCGAGCGGGATGATCGCCGAGGCCATCGCCCGCATCTGCTCGGGGATGCCCAGCTCGATCTTCTCGCCGGTTGGGGAGGTCATTTCCTCACCGGCCTCTTTGGCAGCGGTCAGGCGCGTCTCGACGAAGCCGAAGGCGACGGCGTTGACGTTGATCTTGAACTGGCCCCACTCCTTGGCGAGTGTTTTGGTCATGCCGACGACCGCCATCTTGGCCGCCGAGTAGTTGACCTGGCCGGCGTTGCCCATTGTCCCCGAGGTGGAGGAGATGTTGATCAGCTTGCGGAAGACTTCCTTGTCCCTCGTTTCGCTCCGCCTTGGCCGCTTCGCGCCAGTGCGGGGCGAGCGCCCGGGCGACGCGGAAGGGGACGACGGTATGGATGTCCAGCATCGCTTGGAACTGCTCGTCGGTCATTCTGTGAGCGACGCCGTCCCAGGTGTAGCCGGCGTTGTTGACGACGATGTCGATGGCTCCGAAGGCATCGATCCCGGCGGCGACGAGCTCATCGGCGGCGCCCTCCTTGGTCAGGTCACCGGCGTAGACGGCGGTCTCACCGTCAATCTCGCCTGCGGTTTGCTGCGCGACGTCGGCGTCGAGGTCGTTGATCAGCACCTTGGCGCCCTGGCTTGCGAATAGCTCGGCGGTCGCCCGGCCAATCCCACGCGCCGACCCGGTGACGATCGCCGCTTTTCCTTCGAGAAGTCCCATCTCTATGCGTTCTCCTTCTGGGTTCGTGAAAGTCGGCCCGGGAGGCTATATGGAACCGAGCGCCCCTGGTTGACTGGCCAGTCGAGTTGCCGTAAGGGACTCGTAAGACCCGGTGGAGATACTCGCGCCAACGTCCGAGGAATCGATAGAAGGAGACGATGTGGCACGACTTGCGATCTTGGCGATAGCCGCCGCCGCGGCCCTGGCGGTTGTGGGATGCGGGGGAAGCGATGACAACGGTGACAGCGGTTCCACCACTACATCCGGCGACGCGATGAAGGAAAAGACGGATGGGGCCGCGATGAAGGACGACGACGCCATGAAGCACGAAGGCGACTCGATGAAGTCCGAAGACTCAATGAAGGACGATTCGGGCAAGTCCGGCGATTCGATGAAGAACGAGCGACTCGATGAAGAACGAGTCAGGAGATGCGATGAAGAACGAAGGCGCCGCCATGGAGGGCGGCGCCTCTTCTGGGTCCGCAACGCTGGTCGCCAACCGGTCGAAGGCCGGCAAGGTCGTGAAGGTCGTCAACTCCGACTACGGCAAGGTGCTCGCCGACAAGAAGGGCGAGGCCTTCTACCTCTTCGGCAAGGAAAAGGGCAGCGCGAGTCGCTGCTACGGCGCCTGCGCCCGGGCCTGGCCACCGGTTCTCACCAAGGGCAAGCCGCAGGCGCGCGGCGCCGCCAAGGCCTCTCTTCTGGGCACCGCCAAGCGCAAGAACGGCAAGCTGCAGGTCACCTACAACGGCCACCCCCTCTACTACTACGTCGATGACTCCCCCGGCAGCATTCTCTGCCAGGACGTGAACGAGTTCGGCGGCCTCTGGCTGGTGGTCAAGCCCAACGGCAAGCCGGTGACGTAGCGCGCGGTTTTTTCGATGAGGGGGGAGAGACCTGGGCTCCCGAGCGCTATGGAGAATCATGGCGCCAGATATATATGGCACGATGTATGGCGTGAAGCGAACGACCATCTACCTGAGCGAGAGTCAGAAGCAGGGCCTTGAGGAGATCGCCGCGCGAACCCGCCGCACCGAGTCGGACTTGATTCGGGAGGGCGTCGATCAGGTGATCGGCGCTCATGGCTCCTCCCGGCGCAAGCCGCAGCCGTTGTTTGCCCTGAACGATCCAGTCCTGGACGACCCCGATCGAGTTGAAGAGGCGCTCGAAGGGTTCGGCGAAGATTGATACTCGTCGACACAAGCGCAGTTCTCCAACTCGCGAGTTCATCGGCAAGACGGCACGGCGATGTCCTCCGAATAGTCGACGAACTGTCCGGGCCGTTTCTGCTCTCACCGTTCGTCCTCGCCGAGCTCGATTGCACGCTCGGTGGTCGGCATGGTCAGGATCGGCAACTGGCCCTGCTCGCGGAAGTGACTGAGGGCGCCTACGAGCTGGCCGAATTTAAGCGGGCGGATGTCGAGTCGGCGGCTGGAGTGATGCGCAAATACTCGGACCTCAGAGTGGGCCTCTCCGACGCGTCGATCGTCGTTCTCGCCGAGCGGCACGGAACCGCAGACGTGCTCACCTTTGACCACCGCCACTTCCGTGCAATGCGCGGCCCCGGCGGTCGCCCCTTCCGGCTACTGCCGGACGACTATCCGGCCTAGCCATCGGGCTCGATCGGCTAACCGGTGGCAGGAGGAGACATCCACAGCCGGTAGTCGAAGACGGTTTCGAAGCCCATAGCTTCGTAGATCGGTTTGCCCATCGGCGAGGCTTGGAGGGAAGCGATATCGCCGCCCAGCTCCAGGCCCGCTTCGACCGCTGTCGCCGTCAGCTTGCGGGCCAGGCCCATGCCCCGGGCCGACTTCAGCGTCCCGACCCAGTAGACGCCGGCGATGCCGTGGGTGACGTATGTCGCGGCGATCGCGACCGGCGTTTCCTCGAGGTAGGCGACGAAGACCGCGGCGTTGTCGGCGAGCAGGCCGGCGCTCTCGGTGTAAGAGGCGAAGATCTCCGGCGGAAAGCCGATGTCGGCGTAGGACTCGGTTGCCACCTTCCAGAAGTCGGCGGCGTCGTCGACGGAGGCTAGGCGCCGCACCTCGATTCCCGGCGGCGTCGGCGCCGGGTCCGGCGGACTGTCGAGGATCATCTCGGGCATCGCGTAGACCTCAGTCAGGCCGGCCGCCTCGGCGGCCGCGATCAGGTCCTCATCTTCAAGCCGGCCGCCGCGGGTCCAGACACTGAAGCCGCGCCCCCGCTCACCGAAGAACTCCTTCGCGCGGGCGATCAGCTCGGCGGCGTCGGCGCCATCGTCGATCCGAAAGGCGGCGTTGGAGATAACAGGGTGCTCGGGGCTGCCCGCGCCGAAGAGCCAGCCGTCGCCGGCATCGATCGTCGCGCCGGCATCGAGCTCGAAGAACCAGCGCGAGCTGTCGACCAGGTTGAGGTGGGCGCGACTGAGCAACCGATGTCCTCAGAGCTTGCCGACGCCGGCGAGGTACTCGTCGAAGGCCTTGGCTCTCTGGGTGTCTTCGTAGACCTCGTACTCGCGCAGCAGGCCCCAGGAGATTCGGCCCCAGATGACGTATCGGTTCTCGTAGACCCGCTCGCCCTCGGGCGTGTCGAGGTAGTCGTACCCGCGAACGCAGATCGTCTGTCTCCAGGGGAATCCCTTGAGCACGACCTCGTCGGGGAAGATCTGGATGCCGACATCGGCGAAGCGCCGCAGCCACGGCTCCAGCTCGACCTTCCCGTTGAACTCACCCGACCACGAGCTGTCGCCGGGGAATCTGAACCGCACGTCCTCGGCATCCATTTTCAGCGTCGGCCCAAAGTCCCCCTCGCGTGCCTTCGCCATGTTGCGGGAGATCATCTTCTTGCCCAACCAAGACAACATTGGCGCCTCCTTGCCGTGGAGTGGTTCGCGGAACCTAGCGGTGGGGGCGAGCTTTCGCTCAACAGCCGCCCAACCGCCGCAGCTTGCGGCGGTAGATGCGCATCGAGCCGTGTCGCCAGTCGCCGTGAGTCTGATTGCGCAGGCTCGGCACCAGCTCGCGGTGGTAGGGGGAGCTGAGGCTCTCGTTGTGCCCGATGACATCCCGCAGCTTGATCTGGAAACGGCAGCGCAGCCAGCGGGTGAGTCGTAGGGAAGCGCTCATCTGGCGACGGTTGCCCAACACGTCGGAGTCATGGAAGCCGGCGTGCTCGATCCCGATCGCCGTCCAGTTGAGCCCGACCGTGTGGCGGCAGCGAGTCCGCAGGCCAACGAGCTGGAAGATCCGGCCGGAGGAGGAGACGACGAAGTGGGCGCAGACGTTGGGCAGCTCCCCCAGCTCGGGGTCCGGGGTATCGGGGGCGAAGGTGTTGTGGACGGAGAGGGCCGTCGCCGCGACCGCGACATGCTCGACGATCACCCGGGGATGCCGCAGCCGCCAGGTGCGCTCGCCGTAATGGCGAGCCGAGTAGGCGGCCATCTCATGTTTGCGCTTCGGCCCGAAAGGGATCGGCCAGGGAGTTGCCAGAGAGGGCGGAGCTTGCGACTTCGACGATGAAGTTGGGGCAGGGCTAGTAGACGCCGGCGTCGGATAGACGGCAAGGGCAATGACCAAGCCGGAGAGAGTGAAAGTCAGAAAGGCAAGGACCACGGGTCTCTTCATCGTCTAGATCATCCCGGAGCGCGATGTTCGCGCTCTACCATCGAGAGAGGATGAGACGTGCCCCGCGCTCTCTGCCGGCTGTTCTGGCACTTGCGATCTTCGCCTTGCTCCTGGTTCCCACGCCCGCTGCGCCGGCCGGAGCGATTGTGGTGCGAGGCGCCGATTCCGGTTCGCACCTGCGGCTGACTGTAAGCGGCGAGAGCATCGTGGTGGACGGCTACATGGCGCCGGGTCGTCCCACCGGGTGCCGCTTCGCCCGAGTCCGGCTCCTGGCCGTCTGTCCTTTGGCGGGGGTCGCCTCGATCGAGGTGGACATGGGCCCGTCTGGCGACATGGTCGAGGTGCTCGACCGTCTGCCGATTCCGCTCACCATCTATCTGGGCAACGGCTCAGACAAGTTCATCGGCAACGGCGAGGCCGACACTTGTTACCCGCAGGGCGCCAGGCGCAACCGCTGCGTCGGCGGCCCCGGCGACGACATCTGCGTCACCGGTCCGAGGAACTCCGATTGCGTCGGCGGCGCCGGCAATGACTTCTGTAAGGCGAGCACCGGCAGCGACGGTTGCTGGGGCGGGCCAGGGCGGGACGTCTGTTACATGGGCCCGGGCCAGGACGGCTGCCACGGCGACGGCGGTAACGATCGCCTCTACGGCGGCTCCAGCCCCGACCAGCTCTACGGCGGCCCCGGCATCGACTACTGCGATGGAGGCCCAGGCATCGGCCGCTCCCACGACTGCGAAACCGGTCCGGGCCACTGATTTACTGCGCGCTCCATCATCCCGGTGTTGGAGTAATTTGATGCGATCATCACAAAGTGCGCTACGCTCGATCGGTGGGGTTGAGCTAGACGAGAGACACGCGAAGCGCCCCAACCAGTGCGGTGCGCTTCCTTTTTGGTGTCGCTTGCGTTCTCGCGATCTTGTCGGTTCCGATTGCCGCGGGTGCAGGCAGCTCCTCCAGTTCTTCTGTGGCCGGCAGGGCAACGGTAGGCAAGCAGCTGAAGCAGCTGAAGCAGCTGAAGAAGCAGGTGGCGACACTGCGCCGGCAGGTTGCCCAGCTCAATGGCGAAAGGGACTCCGCACGGCCGCCTTCCGGGGCAGCCGGAGGAAGTCTCACCGGCAGCTATCCGAATCCGTCGATCGGCGCCGGCGCGGTCGGCGCCGAGGCGGTCGCCGACGGGTCACTCGGTACGCCTGAGTTTGCGAGCACAATCCCCGCCGCGCAGGTGACCAACTTGGTCGACGAGACGATCACGAACGCCGATTTCACCAATTTGACATTCAACAGCGAGCGCTATGACAGCGCGGGAATGCACGACAACGTGAGCAATAACTCGCGCCTGACGGCGCCGGTGGCGGGGATCTACCTGCTCACCGCGCAGGTTTTTTGGGATTCGAGTTCGGTCGGCCAGAGGACGCTCTCACTGGCGACGAATGAGACCACTGTCGCTGCTGACCTCATACCCGCTGGGAGCTTCGCGGAAGTTCAACATGTCAGCACCGTGGCGAAACTGGCGGCCGGCCAATTTGTCGAGGTCGTTGTGTACCAGGACAGTGGCGCGAGCCTGAAAGTGAACCTGGCCCCGGCCCTCTCGCCGGAGTTCACAATGACCTGGCTCGCGCCCGGTCCCTGAGTCGGCCTTACAACCCCATCGGCTTGCCAAGGATCTAACCCCCGACAAGATTCGGCGCTATCTTGGAATCGTGAAGCGGTGCGTCGGCGCAACGGTCTTGGTGGCAGCGCTATTTGGCGTGATGGTCGCGAGCGCACCGGGCAGCTTCCCGGGGCGACCGGGGAAGATCGCCTTCTCCTGGGGGGTCAATGGGCCCTACTACCGGATCCAGACGATGAGCCCGGCCGGCAAGGGCCCGAAAGCGGCGATCTTCGTCGCCAATTCGGCCAGCATCTTCGCCGAGGGGGAGCCGGTCTACTCGGCCGACGGCGCGCAAATCGCCTTCGCGCTCAATCACCGCATCTACCTGATCGCCTCCGACGGCAGCGGCCTGCGCCAGGTCACCGACGGCCCGGGCCGGGATTCGAGCCCGGCCTTCTCGCCGGACGGCTCCCGCATCGCCTTCTCGCGCGCCGCGGCCGGCGGCAGTGACATCTACTCGGTCGGCGTCGACGGCGGCGACCTGACGCAGCTCACCTCCGACCCGGGGAACGACTACGACTCGACCTGGTCAGCCAATGGCCGACTGATCGCATTCGTCAGCAATCGCAGCGGGAGCTCTCATGTGTGGTTGATGCGCCCCGACGGCTCCTACCAACACATCCTCGTCCCCGACCGCCCGCACCGCGTCGACGGCCAGGTGCAGCCCGACTTCGCGCCCAACAGCCGGCGCATCGTCGTTTCCCGAGGGGCGCACCTGGTGACGATGCGCCTCGACGGCAGCCACCGCCACACCCTCAACCGGACCGGCATTCTGATCCAGCCCACCTACTCCCCCGACGGTCGTCGCATCGCCGCGATCGAAGCCAAGCGAGGCGGCCACCTCAACAAGATCGTCGTGATGAAGACCAATGGCTCCCACAAGCACACGATCCGCAGCGGCATCCCCAACCTCTACGGCATCGGCTGGCAGCCAATTCCGCGCTGAGCACCACCGGGTGCCGCGACCGCTAGGTCGACGGGGTGCCGTCGACCAGTGGGAACGGTCCGAACAGTGTTCCGCTGCCCGGAGAGCCGAGCAGCTGGAATCCGTTCAACTGAGTCGGGCGCAGCTGGGTTAGCTCGAAGCCGCCCTGGATCGTTTGGCCGCTGACCACCGTTCCGTTGCAGGCGAGCGCCCGGTTGGGGCCTCCAAAGTTGGCGGGATTGCAGACGAAGTCTCTCGTGCCGCCGCTAAACACCTGGAAACCCTCCGGCACCTGGATCACGAACTGTGTGAGCGTTGTGTTCTGGACGTCGAATTTGAGGTTGAAGTCGATCGCCTGCTGGTCTTGGACCCCGGGGTCAGATTTCCCGAACCTCTGACCACAGGTGCCAGTGAGCCAGGCGTCGCCGAGAAGCTTTCGACCGGGGTGCCGTCGGGCGGCGTTGAGGGTTCCGGCGATCGGCTGCATGCCATCCAGCGTCACCTCGTAGAAGATGTCGAAGAAGGAGTCGACTTGGAATGGCGCGGGTTCGCGCAATCTGCAAGTCACCGCCGCGGGTCCACCGGTCAGCTGAAGGGATCTCAGCTCGCAGTCGATCGGCCGATTTCCCTCGGTCACTCTCGGTGGATCGACCGGCGTTGGGTTGGGCGGGTAAAGCGGAATCGTGAAGCCGTTCAGAGGATCGGTCGGGATGATGTGAGTGCGCGCGGTGCCGTCGGGCCGCAACTCGTATTTGGTCAGCGTCGTGCCTCTGGGCGGCGGCGGTGTCGGCAGCGAGCCGTCGCAGCCGGGACCGCATCTGACCGGCGGGATTCTCGGCGGTCTGACGTGTACGTGTTTGTGTCTCCCTCTCCCGTTTCTTCTGCCGCCGCCGTGGCCCTCGCCGATGTGGACGATGATCGCCGTGCAGGTTGCCGTCCGCACGACCTTTCCGCGTTGGAAGCGAGCGCGAATCCGAACCTTTTGAATGCGCGTGGGCTTGTCGATGTCCTTGCTCTTGAAACGGAACCCGAAAGCCCGCGTGTAGCCGGGGGGGACGCCCCTCTGATTGGGCGACGGAAGCAGGGTGATTCTCTGGCTTTTGGTTGTGCGCGGGCCGAGGAATCTCGCCCAGATTGGTCTCTTGCCTCTGTCGGTGATCCTGAAGCGGAAGATCGTGCTGTTGCCGTGCGCGATGATCCGCACGGAGGGAGTGCAGCGGACGCTGAATCTGTCCTTATCCCCTCTGCCCGGCGGTCGCCTTCTGCCGAAGATGAAAAGGCCATGCCAGGACTGATGCAGGTAGTCCTCGGTCTCGCCATATGTGTACGGGACCGAGCGCCCGTGCGCGCTGGGGTCGATCTGGACCTGGTCGAGGGTGACCGAGACGCGGTACCAGAGCTCTCGAACCTGTCTGCCCGCTCTGATCTTGATCGGCAGCATCGTCGCCGCGCCGATCGAGGAGGCGGGGACGGGCAAGTTGCGTACTCCCCACTCAGGCGCGCAACCGTCGCTGGGGTCGGCCCAGTCCCCGTCGCGGTTCCAATCGAACCAAGCGTTGACATAGACGAGATGGCCCGCGGCCACGGGCGCGCTGCCGCGGATTGCTGTGGTGAGCGTCGCCCGCTTGCAGGCGCGGGGGGCATCGAGGCTCGCCCCGTCGTCGATGTCGCGATCGACCTGGTGGGAGTCGGTCTCCCCGTCTACAGTCGGGCCAAGCCTCAGCGACCCGAGGCCGGCATGGCGTGGACCCCCGCTGGAAAGCTTCGAGGGGAAATGGCCGACGACCGCCGGTTTGGTCGAGTAGCCGGCTTTCGCCCCATCCGGCGCGTCGCCGAAGTCGATCGAGCCGCCACGGGCGAAGGCCGAAGAGGCGAAGATCGCAAGCAGCGCCACGATCACTAGCGCGCCAACACAAACCGTCCGCAGCGGCTTCTCGCGAGAAACGATTCTGGCCCCCCTCAGGGCTACCTCCCCCATGCGGTAAGCGAGCCTAACCGCTTCACGCGCCCCGAAGCAAATCTTTTTTACCTACAACCCCATCAGCTTGCCGAGGATCTCCTTCATCACCTCGTCGGTGCCGCCGCCGATCGGGCCGAGGCGGGCGTCGCGGACGGCGCGCTCGATGCCGTACTCGCGCATGTAGCCGTAGCCGCCGTGGATTTGGAGGGCGTCGTCGGCTATTTCGAGCACGGCGCGTTGGGTTACGAGCTTGGCCATGGTCACCTCTCTGATGCAGTCCTGGCCTTCGTGGAATAGGCGCAGGGAGTTGTAGGTGATGGCTTTGGCGGCTTCAGCTTGGGTCGCCATCTCCGCCACCTTGTGGCGGATCGCCTGGAACTTGCCGATCGGGCGACCGAAGGCTTGGCGTTCGAGGGCGTACTCGACGGTGCGCTCGATCAGGCGCTGCATCGCGCCGACGGCGCCGATCGCCATCAGTAGCCGCTCCCAGGCGAAGTTGGCCATGATCAGCTGAAAGCCTTTGTTCTCCTCGCCGAGCAGGTTCTCCGCCGGCACCTCGACGTCGGTGAAGGCCAGCTCGCCCGTATCGGAGGAGTGCCACCCCATCTTCTCCAGCTTCTGCGCGACCTCGTAGCCGGGCATCTCTCTCTCCAGGATGAGGAAGGAGATGCCGCCGTGGCCGCCCTCCTCGGTCGTCTTCACCGCACAGACGAGGAAGTCGGCGCGGACGCCGTTGGTGATGAAGGTCTTGGAGCCGTTGACCAGATAGCCGCCGTCGATCTTTCTGGCGAAGGTGGAGATGCCGGCGACGTCGGAGCCGGCGCCCGGCTCGGTGATCCCCAGCGCGCCGATCTTCTCGCCCTTGATGCCCGGGACGACCCAGCGCTGTTTCTGCTCCTCGGTGCCGAAGTTGAAGATCGGTGGCATCGCGATCGAAGTGTGGGCGTTGAGGCTCGCGGCGACCCCGCCCGACCCGCCCGAGCGCGCCAGCTCCTCGACCCAGATCGCGTCGTGCAGGTGCGTCCCGCCCTGTCCGCCGTACTCCTCCGGGAACTTCAGCCCGAGGAAGCCCAGTTCCGCGCAGCGCTCATACAGCTCCCGCGGGAACCCGCGCGCCGCCTCCCACTCGTCGACGTTGGGCGCGACTTCCTTCTTGACGAAGCGCTCGACGGTCTGCCGCAGCTCCTCGTGCTCCTCGCCGAAGGGCGGGAGGGTGGCGCGAGAGCCGCTGTCCTTGATCACCGACATTTCGAGTGACGAGTGGTCGGTTTACCACCGAAAACGGGGGTCAACCGACCACTCGACCGCCTAAAGGCCGTAGCTCTTGCCGATCACGTCGAGCATCACCTCGTCGGTGCCGGCGCCGATCCGGTTGAGGCGGACGTCGCGGTAGGCGCGCTCGATCTCGTACTCCTTCATGTAGCCGTAGCCGCCGAGGATCTGGATGCACTCGTCGGCGACCTCGCAGGCGATGCGCGAGGAAAAGAGCTTCGCCATCGTGATCTCCCGCACCGGGTACTCGCCGTTGGCGAAGCGCCAGGCGGTCGCGTAGGTGAACTGCTTCGCCGCCTCGGTTTTAGTCGCCATCTCGGCGAACTTGTGGCGGATCGCCTGGAACTTGCCGATCGGGCGACCGAAGGCCTCGCGCTCCTTCGCGTATTCGAGGGTCTTCTCGATCATCCGCTCACAGCCCGCATGGGAGCCGGCCGCGGCGACCAGTCGCTCGCCCTGAAGCTCCCAGGCGATGTGGTAGAAGCCTTTCCCGACCTCGCCGAGGACCGCGTCGGCCGGGACGCGGACGTCCTCGAAGGCCAGCTCGCCGGTGTCGGAGGCGTGCATCCCCATCTTCTCCAGCTCGGCGGAGACGGTGAATCCGGGGACCGTCTCTCTGTTCTCGTCGCGGAGGTCGACGATGAAGAGGGTGATCCCGGCGTGGCGCTCCTCCGGGTCCGTCTTCGCGACGAGAACGATGAAGTCGGCGCGCGGACCGTTGGTGATGAAGGTCTTGGAGCCGTTGATCACGTACTCGTCGCCGTCGCGGATCGCGGTCGTGCGGATGCCGGCCACGTCGGAGCCGGCGCCCGGCTCGGTGATCCCGAGGGAGCCGATCTTCTCGCCCTTGATCCCGGGCACCAGGTAGCGCTGTTTCTGCTCCTCGGTGCCGAGCAGGTGGATCGGGGGCAGGACCATGTCGCTCTGCACGGCGAAGCCCATGTTGGTGCCGCCGGAGCCGGAGTAGCTCATGCACTCGGCGCGGACCAGCGAGTAGAAGTAGTCGCCACCCTGTCCGCCGTACTCCTCCGGGAAGCAGAGGCCGAGGAAGCCAAGCTCACCCGCCCGCTTCATGATCGAGGAGGGCCAGTAGGTGTCCTCCCACTCGTTGCGGTGCGGCCACATCTCGTTTTTCACCCATGCCTGCATCGATTCGCGCAGGTCTTCGTGCTCCTGGGTGAAGATGAAGTGCTTGCGCCCGGCCTCGTGGTCGGGCTTGATCACGCTGGAGCCGTTGGTGGTGGCCGTCGCCATGGTCTCTCCTCCGTCGAATTCGCCGCCAGATGGTGAGTTCGTCGTTTTGGGTGCATTAGACCCCAACGACGAAGTCAGCGGTGCGGACAGTAGCACTTACCACTTTCGATGCGGTGCTAATGGTGCCGCGCCATGGGCGCGGAGAGATATGAGGTCGTCACGTATGAGGTCGCCGAGGGCGTCGCCACGGTGACGCTCAACAACCCGGAGAAGCGCAACATGCTCTCCGGGCAGATGCTGGCCGAGTTGGTCGACGCGATGAAGACGGCGCGCGACTCCGACGAGGTTCGTGCTGTCGTCCTGACCGGCGCCGGCGACAGAGTCTTCTGCGCGGGCGCCGACCTGGGCGGCTTCGCCGCCGACGCGCCGCTGGTCGCCAAACACTTCGCCACCGATCTCTTCCTTGAGTTCTTCCGGCTGATGCCGCGGCTCGGCAAGCCCTCGCTCTGCGCCGCCAACGGCCACGTGCTGGCGGGCGGGATGGGGCTCGCCCTCTCCTGCGACCTGCTGATCGCCAAGGAGGGCGCCACCTTCGGCACGCCGGAGATCAACGTCGGCGCCTTCCCCTACATGATCATGGCGATCATCTATCGAAATGTCCCGCGCAAGAAGGTCAACGAGATGATGCTTCTTGGGGAGAGACTCAGCGCCGAGCAGGCGGTCGAGTACGGGCTCGCCAACAAGGTCGTGCCGGCGGGGGAGTTCGACGCGGCGGTCGCCGAGTGGGCAGGAAAGCTGGCATCGAAGAGCCCGGTGCTGATGCGGATCGGCCACGACGCGATGTACCGCCAGCAGGACATGGCGGTCGACGACGCGCTCGACTACCTGCGCTCCCAGCTCTCGCTGACCTTCTCAACCGAGGACATCGTCGAGGGTGTCCAGGCCTTCTTCGAAAGACGCGATCCGCAGTGGAAGGGAAAGTAATGGCCGAAAAGGTCGAGAACCAGCACTTGCTGCCGGGCACCGCACCGCTCTCTGAGCTCAACGAGCAACTCCACGAGCGTCGCGAGAAGGCGAAGCTTGGGGGTGGCGAGGAGAAGATCGCCAGACAGCACGAGCGCGGCAAGCTGACCGCGCGCGAGCGGCTCGACCTCTTGGTCGACGAGGGCAGCTTCGTCGAGATGGGGATCCACGGCAGACCGCACTTCGCCCAGCGGGCGATGGACGGCGTCGATGCGCCGGCCGACGGCGTGATCACCGGCTGGGGGGACATCGACGGCCGCCCCTGCTGCATCGCCGCCTACGACTTCACCGTGATGGCCGGCTCGATGGGGATGACCGGCGAGCTGAAGGTGACTCGCCTGCGGGAGATGGCCCTCTCCAAGCGGATGCCGTTCATCTGGCTGCTCGACTCCGCCGGCGCCCGCATCCAGGAGGCGGCGGGGTCGCTTTTCGCCGGCTCCGGCCACCTCTTCCGCGAGGAGGTCGAGATGTCGGGAGTGATCCCGATGGTCGCGGCGATGATGGGTCCCTGCGCCGCCGGCACCGCCTACATCCCGGCGCTCTCGGACTTCGTGCCGATGGTCTCCGGACAGGGAGCGATGGCGCTCGCGGGCCCGCACCTGACCAAAGCTGTGACCGGCGAGGACATCTCGATGGAGGACCTCGGCGGCGCCAAGGTCCACTGCCGCAAGTCGGGGTGGGGGACCTGGAGGTGAAGGACGACGAGGAGTGCATCGCCAAGGTCAAGCAGTACCTCTCCTACTTCCCGTCCAACTGCGAGCACAAGCCGCCGATCGCCGAGACCGATGACCCCGACGACCGGATGTCGGAGAAGCTGATGGAGATCGTCCCCGACTCCTCGCGCCAGCCCTATGACATGTACGACGTGATCGGCGAGATCGTCGACGACGGCGAGTGGTTCGACATCAAGCCGAAGTTCGCCAAGACGCTGATCACCTGCTTCGCCCGTTTCGGCGGCCAGCCGGTCGGGATCGTCGCCAACCAGCCCAAGCAGCTGGCCGGGATCCTCGACAACGACTCCGCCGACAAGGCGGCGCGCTTCATCAACCTCTGCGACGCCTTCAACATCCCGCTCGTCTTCCTCCAGGACGTGCCGGGATTCATGGTCGGCTCGAAAGTCGAGCACGCCGGGATCATCCGCCACGGGGCGAAGATGCTCTACGCGGTCAGCCGCGCCACGGTGCCGAAGGTGACCGTGGTCGTGCGCAAGGCCTACGGCGCCGGCTATTACGTGATGTGCGGCAAGGCCTACGAGCCGGACCTGATCGTCGCCTGGCCGGGCGCCGAAATTTCGGTGATGGGCGCCGAGGGCGCGGTCAACATCATCGGCCGCTCGGCGATCGAGGCCTCCGACGATCCGGAGGCGACCAGAGAGGCGATGCTGAACGCGGTCCGCGAGCAGATCGACCCCTACATCGCCGCCGGCAACGCGGTGATCGACGACGTCATCGACCCGCGCGAAACGCGGCCGACGATCGTCAAGGCGCTGCGGATGGCGAGAGACAAGCACGTCGAGAAGCCGAAGAAACGCCACGGGGTGATGCCCGTATGACGTTCCACTGCGACTTATGCCTGACATGCATCGATAACTCGCAGCGGAAGGGGGAGCTATGAGTCGCTTCGAAGATCCCGTCGTCATCTCGTGCTCCATCTCCGGCGTGATCGCCAACCGCGACCAGTGCCCGGCGATCCCCTACACGCCGGAGGAGTACGCGGCGGAGGCGCGGCGCGCCGTCGACGAGGGCGCCTCGCAGATCCACATCCACGCTCGCACGCCGGACGGCACGCCCTCCTATGAGATCGAGGACTTCACGGCGATCACCGACGCGATCCTGGCCGAGGTCGGCGACGTGATCATCAATTACTCGACCGGGGCGATCGGCATCCCGATCTCCAAGCGACTCGAGTACCTGCGCGAGTGCAAACCCGACGTGGCCGCGCTCAACATGAGCTCGATGAACTACGCCAAGTACTCGCGCAGACGCAAGGACTTCGTCTTCAAAGCCGTCTTCGAGAACAGCTTCGACACGATCATCGAGTTCCTGACGGCGATGCGCGACCTCGGGATCAAGCCCGAGCACGAGTGCTTCGACGCCGGCCACGTCGCCAACCTCGATCCGCTGATCGACATGGGCCTGCTGGAGCGCACGCCGCTGCAGGTCTCCCTGGTGATGGGAGTCAACGGCGGCATCCGCCCGACGCCGCGCAACGTCGGCTTCATGGCCGACCAGATTCCCGGCGGCGCCGAGGGCGAGCACCAGTGGCAGGTGATCGGCATCTCCCGCGACCAGTGGAAGCTGCTCGGCGCGGCGCTGGTGGCCGGCGGCAACGTCCGCGCCGGGGTCGAGGACAATCTCTACCTGCCGAACGGCGAGATGGCGCGCTCCAACGGCGACCTGATCGCCAAGGCGCGCCAGATGGCCGAGGACGTCGGCCGCCGCGCCGCCACGGTCGCCGAAGCGCGGGAGCTCCTGGGAGTGCCCAAGCGTGAGCGATCTCCCGCTTAGCGACGTCAAGGTCCTCGACCTGACCCGCCTCCTGCCGGGCGGCTTCTGCTCGCTGCTCCTCGCCGACCTCGGCGCCGAGGTGCTGAAGGTCGAGGACACCGGGATGGGCGACTACATCCGCTGGGCGCCGCCCTACTACGGGAGCGACGACCAGCAGGAGCTGGGGACGCGCTCGGCGCTCTACCTCTCGCTCAACCGCGGCAAGCGCTCGATCCGGCTCGACCTCAAGTCCGAGGCCGGGCCGCGAGGCGCTGCTCAGACTCGTCGAGTCCTACGACGTCGTCCTCGACGGCTTCCGCCCCGGGGTGCTCGACCGGCTCGGCGTCGGCTACGAGCGGATGCGCGAGGCCAACCCGGCGATCGTCTTCTGCGCGATAACCGGCTACGGCCAGGACGGCCCCTACGCGCAGCGCGCCGGGCACGACATGAACTACCTCGGCTTGGTCGGCGCTGCTCGGCCTGACCGGCGCCAAGGACGGCCCGCCGGTCCAGTCCGGCGGCCAGATCGCCGACCTCGGCGGCGGCGCGCTGATGGCCGCCTTCGGTGTGATGGCGGCGCTGCACGAGCGCCGCCGCTCCGGCGAAGGGCAGATGGTCGACATCTCGATGGCCGACGGGGCGCTCTCCTGGCTGGCGATGGTCGCCGGCCGTTACTTCTGCGACGGGGAGGTGCCGAGACGCGGCGAGCAACAGCTCGCCGGCGGGTTGGTCTGTTACCTGCCCTACGAGGCGGCGGACGGCTGGATCACCTGTGGCGCCCTGGAGCCGAAGTTCTGGGCCGCCTTCTGCAACGGAGTGGGTCGCCCCGAGCTGATCGAGAAGCAGTTCGAGGCGCCCGGCTCCGACGCCTGGAGAGAGGTCGCCGACATCTTCCGCTCCCGCACGCGCGAGGAGTGGCTCGCCTTCAACGACGAGCACGACTGCTGCATCGAGCCGGTCCTCGATCTCGACGAGGCGCTCGACTCCGAGCTGGTCAGGGCGCGCGGGATGGTGGTCGAGATGGAGCAGCCCGAGCTGGGCCCGGTGCGCCAGCTCGGCACGCCGGTGAAGATGAGCCGCACCCCCGGCGACCCGACTCGCCCGGCGCCGGCCTTCGGCGAGCACACCGACGAGGTGCTGCGCGAGGCGGGCTATTCCGAGGAGGAGATCGCGGCGATGAAAGAGTCCGGCGCCGCCGCCGGGCCGAGCGCTTCCGAGACGACGTTCCGGGCATGAGCGCCACCGAGAAAACGCTGCTTCGCATTGGGGAGCTGGCCGAGGCCTCCGACGTCCCGGTGCCGACGATCAAGCACTACCTACGCGAGGGGCTGCTGCCCGAGCCGGTCAAGACCAGTCGCAATATGGCCTACTACCCGCCCGAGTTCGTCGATCGAATCCGTCTGATCAAGCAGCTGCAAGAGGAGCGCTTCATGCCGCTGAAGGCGATCAAGTCGGTGCTCGACGAGGACCCCGAGCGCGCCCGCGCCCTGGTCGAGCTGGAAGATCGCATCCTCGATCGCGCCCTCGCCGGCGAGCGTTCCCGGGTCAGCGCCGCCGAAGTGCGCGAGAGCTACGGCATGCCCAAGGAGGTGCTGGACCGTCTCGCCGAGCTGGACATCCTCAGCCCCAACAGCCGCGGCTACACCCCCTCCGACGTGAAGATCATCGAGGCGATCAGCCGCTTTCGCGCCGGTGGCTACGACGAGGAGATCGGCTTCACCGTTTACGACACCCTTCGTTACAAGAAGGCCGTTGAGGAGCTGGTCTCCCAGGAGGTGGAGATGGTGATGAACCGCCTCGCCGGCGAGGTCTCGCCGGAGCGCGTGGTCGAGATGCTCGAGGTCGGCGCCCAGCCCCTCCAAGACCTGATCGCCGCGCTGCACACCAAGCTGATGGTCGCCGAACTCGAGCGCCACCGCGACAATCGCGGCTAGCCTCTCGGCCATGAAGTCGGTCCTCATTACCGGGGCGTCAACGGGGATCGGGCGGGCGACCGCAATGCACCTGGATGCCAAGGGCTGGAGGGTTTTCGCCGGGGTTCGCAAGGAAGCGGACGCCGACTCGTTGCGAGCGGCGGGATCGGAACGGCTGGTTCCGTTGATGCTCGACGTGACCGATCCCGAGCAGATTGCCGCCGCCGCGGATCGGGTCGGCGATGAGGTGGGGGAGGCCGGCCTCGACGGGCTCGTCAACAACGCCGGCATCGCCGTTCCGGGGCCGTTGGAGACCCTGCCGATCGACGACTTCCGGCGGCAGGTCGAGGTCAACCTGACCGCCCATGTCGCGGTGACGCAGGCGATGCTGCCGGCGATCCGAACGCGCCACGCGGCCGCATTGTCTTCATCACTTCGATCGGCGGCCTGATGGCCTTTCCGATGTTCGGCGCCTACCACGCCGCCAAGTTCGGCCTCGAAGCTGTCGGCGATGTCTTCCGCCAGGAACTGCGGCCCTGGGGCATCAAGGTCGCGATCGTCGAGCCGGGGTCGATCGCGACCCCGATTTGGGATCGAGGTGACGAAGCGGTTGACGCGATCGCTTCGCGGGCCGGTGACAGCTAACGGGAGCTCTATGGCGAGGCGATCGAGACTGGGCGGGAGGTGGCGAGGAGAACCGGGGCGCGCGGCATTCCTCCGGAGAAGGTCGCGACGAAGATCGAGCATGCGCTTAGCGCGCGCCGCCCTCGCACCCGCTACCTGGTCGGCGCCGACGCTCGGGGCCAGGCGTTCGCCGCCAAGTTCCTCCCTACCCGCTTCGTCGACTGGCTTGTAGCTCGCGCCACTGGCATGTAGCCCGAACTCCCCTCGTCCAAAGAGGGATGAAACGTTTTATCTCCCTGATGAGGGAACAAAACGTTTCACCGTCGGGTCGCTTCTTCTCCACGCCTATACTGATTCGTGGCCGATTGACTGGTCAGTCAACCCGAATCGGATGAACACTTTGCGCGCAGCGGCCGTACAGCTCAATTCGAACAACGACATGGATCGCAACCTGGAGACGGCGGAGCGCTTGGTGCGCGCCGCGGCGGCCGATGGTGCCGAACTGGTCGCTCTGCCGGAGAAGTGGAACCTGCTGGGCGGAGGAGAGGAGCTGCTCGCCGGAGCGGAGCCGCTCGACGGCCCATCACTGAGCGCCGCGCGCGGCTGGGCGCGCGAGTTGGGCATCGCGCTGCTCGCCGGCAGCATTTCCGAGGAGGGCGAAGAGAAGGCCTTCAACACCTCGGTCCTGATCGGCGCCGATGGCGATGATCTCGCCGTCTACCGCAAGATTCACATGTTCGACGTCGAGGCCGGCGGCGTCACCTATCGGGAGTCCGAACATGAGGAGGCCGGCGCCGAGATCGTCGCTGCGCCGCTCGACGACTTGATCGTGGGACTCAGCGTTTGTTACGACCTGCGCTTCCCCGAGCTGTACCGGATCCTCGCCGTGCGCGGCGCTCGTTTGCTGGCGGTTCCGTCGGCCTTCACCCTTGCGACCGGTCGCGACCACTGGGAGGTGCTGCTGCGGGCGCGCGCGATTGAGAACCAAGCCTTCGTCATCGCCCCCAACCAAGTCGGCGAGGCGCCACCGCATTTCAGCTCCTTCGGGCACTCGGCGATCGTCGACCCCTGGGGCGCCGTGCTGGTCACCGCGCCCGACGAAGAGTGCTTCGTCGCCGCCGACCTCGACTTCGGCGAACAGGAGCGGATCCGCCAGACGCTTCCGTCCCTCGCCAACCGCCGCCCCGCCGCGTACGTTTGGCCCCAGCTCCAGGAGATGCACGCCTGATGGCCCAAGCGCCCCCGATCGACAAGCGCCGCCAGATCCTCGACGCGGCGATCCGTGTTTTCGCCCGCCAGGGCTTCCACGCGACCCGCGTCGCCGACATCGCCGATGAGGCCGGGGTTGCCTACGGCCTCGTCTACCACTACTTCAAATCCAAGGACGAAGTGCTCAACGAGCTCTTCAGCCAGCGCTGGTCCCTGCTCCTGGCCGCGATCGAGGAGACCGACGGCAGCGACGCGGCCCCCCGCGACAAGCTGGCCGGGGTCGCCGCCTTCATCGTCGAGTCCTACCGCCACGACCCGGAGCTGATGCAGGTGATCATCGTCGAGGTCACCCGCGCCGCCAACTCCTTCGGCCGCACCCACCTGCCCGAGATTCGCCAGGCCTATGACTTGATCGCCAAAATCGTCGCTGACGGGCAGGAGGCGAACGCATTTCGGCGGGACATCGATCCGATCTTCGCCTCGATGTCCTTCTATGGCGCGATCGAGCAGCTCCTCTCCGGCTGGATATTCGACGTCATCCCCTCCGCGGACGCCGACTTCGAGCGCGCAAAGCAGCTTGTCGTGACGACGATCTGTGACGGCCTCGAGCCTCGATAGGTAAGGTCGAGCGTCGTGGAGAACGACATCGTCAGACGCATGATGTGGAGCGGGCTGCTGACCGCGGCCAGCGCCCTCGCCAGCCTCCTCGCCGCGCGCGCCGCCGGCATTCTCTGGCGCCGCGTCTTCGACGAGGAACCGCCGGAATAGGGATGGAGACTTCAGGCCAGACCCCGCCGGCTCCGGAGCCCGGCGAAGACAAGTCCGTCGCCGAGCTGATCTTCGATGTATCCGAGAAGGCCTCTTCGCTGGTTCGCGAGGAGATCGAGCTCGCCAAGGCGGAAGTCACCGAGAAAGTCGGCAAGATCCTGCGCGGATCCGTCGTCGGGTTGGCCGCGGGCGCCTTTGCCTTCCTGGCGTTGATCTTGATCATGGAGGGCTTCGCCTGGCTGCTCAACGAGGAAGTCTTCAACGGCAAGGCGTGGCCGGGTTTCTTCATCGAGGCCGCGATATTCCTCCTGATCGCCGCCGCCGCCGGCTTCTTCGCCTACCGCTCGGTTCAGGCAGGTGCACCACCGGTGCCCACGCAGGCGATCGAAGAGGCGAAGCGGACCAAAGAGATGTTCGAAGGGGAGACGAGATGAGCGCGCACCCGGAGCCCGTTCGTCCCTCCACGGCCGGTGCGCCCGGTCGCTCGGCGGAGGAGATTCGCCGTGACCTCGTTACTCAGCGCCAGGACCTCGGCCGCACAGTCGAGCAGCTGCGCGGGCGTGTCGTCGAGCTGACCGACTGGAAGCGCCAGGTTCGTGAGCACCGCTCCCAGCTGATCGTGGGCGCGGCGATCGCCGGCTTCGCGATCGGCGGGCTGATGGCCCTGCGCAGACGCCGCTAGCTCAGAACCGATTTTGTAACGCTGCCGACGCCGAGTAGTCCCGGGCCGACGTGGGCGCCGAGCACCGCGCCGATTTCCGAGACGAAGACCGGGTCGCAGTTGAAGATCTCGTAGCAGTCGTCGACCAGGCCAGCCGCGGTCTCGGAGTCTTGGATGTGTTGAACGACCCAGCCGTAGGCTCCGGCCTCTTGGCGCTGGCGGGCGTAGCCACGCAACCGCTCCAGGGCACGAGCGCGAGTGCGGACCCGTTCGATCGGGGTGATCTCCTCCTCCAGGGTGAGAATCGGCTTGATCTTCAAGGCCGAGCCGATCCAGGCGCGGGCGCCGCCGATGCGGCCGCCGCGCCGCAGGTACTCGAGCGTATCGACAGCGAACCACATCTTCAGCTCTTCGCGAGCTTGTGCGGCCCTGGCGAGAACGGCCTCTCCGTCCTCCCCCGCGGCTGCTGCCGCAGAGGCGGCCAGCACGCAGAGTCCCATTCCGCCGGCCGCCGAACGCGAGTCGAAGACGTGGATGCGCTCGCCATCCTTGCCCTCGGCAATGAGGCGGTCGCGCGCCTGCTCGGCGGCTTCGAAGGTCCCGGATATGCCCGCGGAGATGTGGATCGAAACGATCTCACGACCGGCGTCGAGCAGCGGCTCGTAGACGGCGACGAAGTCCCCGACCGATGGCTGAGAGGTGGTGAAGCCGCTGTCAGAAGCGCGCAACCGTTCGAAGAACTCGCCGTAGTCGCCGATGTTCGATTCGGGCCGCTGGTCCCCCTCAATAGCGACATAGAGGCTGACCACTTCGATCCCCCGCTTCGCCGTCAACTCGGTCGGAAGGTAGGCCGTGGTGTCGCAGACGACGGCGGTTGGCGGACTCACATCGCAAGTGTGTCAGAGCGAATGCCCGGACGCGAAGCGGAGGACATCCGCCTGTGCGGGTGGACGGGTGGCTACACTTTGTGAAGTGACCGAAGCCGAGACCCCGCAAGCGGCAATCACCCTGACCGACAAGGCGGCCGAGAAAATCGGCGAGCTACTCGGCGGGCAGGACGATTCCCAAGACCAAGCGCTGCGCGTCGCGGTGCGCGGCGGCGGCTGCTCCGGCTTCCAGTACGCGCTTGCCTTCGACCGCGCCAAGGACGACGACAACCTCTTTGAGGTCGACGGCGTCGCAGTGGTCGTCGACAAGGTCAGCATGCAGTTCGTCTTCGGCTCGGAAGTCGACTACGTCGAGGGCCTGCAGGGCGCCGGGTTCCAAGTCAATAACCCGAACGTCGTCGCCGCCTGTGGCTGTGGCTCTTCTTTCCAAGTGAAAGAAGACGCCGACCCCGCCGCCGTCTGAGCGATTCGCTCAGCGCGACTTGCAGGGCCGCACGATCGTCCCCGTGAGGCGGGTTCCGTCGCTGAAGGTGCCGATTCCGTGTGCCGCGAGACTGCCTCGCTGGCAGCGGGCCAGCAAATAGCTCTGGCGCTTGCCGCCCCGCTTGAAGTCCCGTTTGATCGAGAGGTTGAATCGGGTGACGGCTCCGCTGCCGCCGGCGATGACGGGGATCTTGGCGGTCGCGCGGGTCCCGTAGCGACCCTTGTGGATCTTCTTGACCTTGACCGTCGTGACGATCGCGGTCGGGGTTGGAACGGCGACGTATGCGTGAATAAGGAGGGTGGTGGTCTTGCCCTTGACGCCGCCGTTGAAGAATACGAGCGGGCCGGTCGCGTTGAACGGGATGGAGTCGGGGAACGCCACCCTCACCGTGGTGCTGCCCTTGCCGACAATCGCCTTGCGGCACGCCTTCTTGGCCTCACCGGTGGGCCGGGCCTGCAGTCTGCCGGCCGTGCAGCGGGCAAGGCCGCGGGCGTTGATCGTGCCCTGCTTGTCGAAGTCGATCGAGATCGTCTTCGCGACGGGTGGTTGAGCGCCGTCGACCGTGGAGATGTTGCCGGATCCGAACAAGCGGATCGGCGCCAGCTTCTTCTTTGGCAGCTTCTTCGGCGCGAACCCTCCGTTGATCCTGAGAACCAGGTTCCCGGCTCGCACCACGGTTGGCTTCGTTGCCGTCGCCACCGCCGCCGTGGAGGCAGTCAGTGCGACTGCAAGCACGATTGTCCAGATCAGTCCCCTGCGCATTGAGTTCATACAACCCGGCTACCCGCGAGAGGGAGCGGTGAAACCAATCCGAGGCTGGGCGGCTACTCGATTTGGAGGGGGGGCGACTGCGCCGGCGCCTCCGGAGGCGCCTGGGCGGCCTCTGGTTGCTCGACCCCGAGCGCTTCCGCCAGCTCGCCGGACTCGAACATCTCCTCGACGATGTCGGCGCCGCCGAGCAGCTCGCCATTGACGTAAAGCTGGGGGAAGGTTTGCCAGTCGGAGATCTCGGCGGTTACCTCGCGCAGCGGTTGCAGCGCCGGGAGGACGTCGATCGCGCCGTAGTCGACGTTCATCGTGTCGAGCACCTGCACGACCCGCATTGAGAAGCCGCAGCGCGGCATCTCCGGTGTCCCTTTCATGAAGAGCAGCACCGGGTTGGCCCCAATCAGCTCCTCAACCTTTGACTTCAACTCAGGATCGGCCATGCGCACAGACTAGCTATCCGGGAACGTGGGTCTTGACGCTGAGGGCGTGGATCGTGCCGTCGTCGAAGCGTTCCTTGACCGCGGCCTTGACCAGCCGATGCTGATCGATCCGAGAAAGTCCATCGAACTGCGCTGCGGACACGTCGGCTCGCAGATGGTCTCCGGCGCCGGTTTCGTCGATCACTTCGACCGTCGCGCCCGGAAGCGCCGCCTCGATCATCCCTTTCAGCTCCGCCAGGTCGGCGGCCATCAGCGTTTGCTCGCGTCCAGGGCGCCGGCGTGCTCCAGCATCTCGTCGACCTGGACGAACTTGACCCGGGGGCGACCGTGGGGCTCGCCGCGGCCGACTTCGGCTTGGTCGATCGCCTGCCAGTCGTCGAAAGTGATGTAGCGGACGTCGCGCTCGGCGAGCAGGTCCTCAACCGCGGAGGGCTCGGGCTTCTCGGGACTGAGCAGGGTTTGAGACTCGACGTCGGCGAGCAGGTGCTGGACCGTCTCCAACGCGTCTTTCTTGTTGGTGCCGATCACTCCGGACGGGCCCCGCTTAATCCAGCCCGCCGTGTAATGGCCGACCTTGTGGCCGGCGTCGTGGGAGTCGAGCACGCGGCCGCCCTCGTTGAGGATCAGGCCGCGCTTCTCGTCGAAGGGGACGCCCTCGATCGGGATGCCGGTGTAGCCGACCGAGCGCAGCACCAGGCCGCACTCCAGCTCTTCGCGCTCGCCGGTGTCCTTGGCGCGCAGGGTGCCGCCCTCCTCGACCAGCTCGTTGCGGCCGATCACGATCTTCTCGACCTTGCCATCGCCTTGGATCTCGACCGGAGAGGCGAGGAAGCGCAGGACGATCCGCTGTTTCTTGCCCTCCGGCTCGCGCTGGGAGAACGCGCGCAGGGTCTCGACGTTGACCCGGGTTGTCTTGTCGGCTTCGTCGGACTCGAGGTAAGCGGCACTCGCCTCATCCAGCTCGACCTCGGAGGGGTCGACGATCACGTCGGCGTCCTCCATCTCTCCCAGCTCTTTGATCTCGGGGTTGGTGAAGGCGGCTTGAGCCGGCCCGCGGCGTCCGAGCACGACGATCTCGCGGATCTTCTTGGCGTCCAGCATCTCGATCGCGTGGTCGGCGGTGTCGGTCTGGTGAAGCTCGCTGTCGGTCAGGGCGAGCATCCGGGCGACATCCATCGCCACGTTGCCGTTGCCGATCACCACCGCACGCTCGCAGGAGAGGTCGAAGTCTTCTCCGGCGTAGTCGGGGTGGGCGTTGTACCAGCCGACGAAGGCGGTTGCCGCATGGCTACCGGGCAGCTCCTCGCCTGGGACGCCGAGCTGGCGATCGGTTTCACAGCCGACCGTGAAGACGATCGCGTGGTAGAGCCGCTCGAGATCCTCGACCTCGATGTCGTGGCCGACCTTGACGTTGCCGAAGAAGCGGAACCCCTCTCGCGCCGCCGTTCTTTCGTAGACGCGGATCACCGACTTGATCTTGGGGTGGTCGGGGGCCACGCCGCCGCGGACCAGCCCGTAGGGGGTGGGGAGGCGGTCAAAGAGGTCGACCTGGGCATGCGTCTCCTCGTTTTTGAGGATGTGCTCAGCCGCGTAGAAGCCGGAAGGGCCGGCGCCGACGATGGCGACGCGAAGGGGGGTTTCAGGGGTTCCGATCTGGGTCATTGGACGCGGAAGAATAGGGAACGACGCTGCTCGCCTACGCGGCGAGCAACATCTCGTTGCAACCGGGGCAGATGCCATGGCTGATCTGCGGCAGCTCCAGGCGCCCGAAGAGCTCCAGGCGGGCCGCCGCTTCCTCGATCTCCATCCACTCTCCATCGACGTTGAAGCGGTCGCACCAGCCGCACATTTCGAGCGTCTCATCGTCTCGTGGGGAGCTGGGGTCGAGCATCGGCTGGATCGCCTCGCGCGTCTCTTCGGAGCGGAGGCGAGCCGAGAAAAGCACCACCTTGCCGGATGGATGCGCGGCGATTTGGATGTCCATCTCCCGGCGCACCTTTGGCCCGTCGCAGCGGAAGGGGAGTTTGACGTTGCGCACCTCGTCACGGATCCGCCGCACCAGCATCCGCTGCAAATTCCGCATCTCATTCCCGGCGACGAAGTCCCAGAGGGAACGGCCGAGGCTGTCGCCGGCCTCGCTCCAACCGTTTTCCGCGGCGAATCTGTAGTAGCCCTGATCGAGTCGGATCAGGTGGTCTTGATCGTCGATTGCGTAGCTGAGAGCCGTTGTGGTCATGGCACGGCGGCGAGGCTGGGGGCGCCGTCGAGAGCGTCCAGCGCCCGGCGCACCGACATCGCGACGCAGGTGAAGATCGGCGTCTCACGCTCCGTGTATTCGCTTGACTCGGTGGGGCGAAGCTCGTTGACCAGGTCGAGGAACTCCCCCGGGTCATCTCCTTCAAAGGCGACCACGAACTCCTGGTCGTCGAGCCCAAAGGAATAGGTGGTGTTGATCGTGATTTCCGGGTGACGGCGGCCGACTTCGATGTGGCTTCTCATGATCCGACCGCGCTCCTCCGCCGGCAGGCCGTACCAGCGGCGCTGCTTGACCATCGGGTAGAGGAACAGGTATCTGCGCTCCGAGACGCAGATCTCCGGCCGCGCCGCCTCATCCGAGTAGGGCGAGCGTTTGGTCATCGCGAGATAGGAGTACGGCGTGTCCGCCCATTTGGCCAGGCCGCTTTGGCCGAGGACGACGTGGAATGTGTGCAGGTCGTCGAGGTTGGGACTCTGGGTGAGCAAGACCAGGTCGACGTCACCGCGCGTGCCTATGGTTGAGTAGGCCCGTAGCGAGCGGTCCAATGCGAAATCCTCACAGGCCGCCAAGAACTCTCTCTTGTCCGTGGCGCGCAGGTCGGCGTCGCGGCGGCGCCATTCGGGATCAAGCTTGAAGAACGTGAACTTGGCAAACGTGCGATCGGCCATTGGCTTGACGATAGCGCCGGCGGCGCTGATCGCCGCCTCGATCGCTGTTCTGCTGGGGCTCCGCCTCGTGGGTTGTGGCTTCGACGGCGACCCGATGGCCGTTCTCACCACCTCCCCCGAGCGTCTCTTGGAGGTCGCTGACCGGCGCGGGCCGGTGGTTGGGGTCAGCCTGATCGTCTGGTTGGTGACCTTTGGTTTGGCGCTGGCGGTAAGTCGCGACCGCGCCGGCAGACCCGCCGCTCGGATGTTGGCGCTGACGATGGTCTACGCGCCACTGGTGCTACTCGCCGGCGCAGCGCTGGAGCCGAGCGTCGCGATCGAGAGGTTGATGCTGGTGCTCGGTGCCCCCGCGTTGGGCGCCGCGACCATGGCCTCGCTGGGCGGCTACCGGGCGCTGGCCTTTGCCTGCGGCGCGACCGTGCTCGCCTACACGGTCGACGTGATCGCCGGTTCGCCACTCACCCAGCTCTCTCTGGTCGGCCCGAATCCCGCCGCGGGGCATCGTTTCTACGGCATCGGCAACGAGCTGGAAGCGATCCTGGCGGTGCTGATCTTGATCGGGACCGGCGCGGCGCTTTCGACTTTTTGGTTGCTGTGGGACCCACAAACTCGGCAGCGGCGCGGGGCCGCTGCCTTTCTGGTGGTCGCCGCGGTGCTTGCCTTCGCCTTCGCTTATGGCCGTTATGGGGCCGATGTCGGCGCTGCGATCTCGCTGCCGTTTGGCGCCGCCGTCGCCGCCGCCCTGATCTGCGAACGGCCTCGACTCGCCCTCGTCGCCCTCCTCCTGCCGTTGCCGGCGCTGGTGGTCCTCTCCGCCGCCGATCTCCTTACCGGGTCCAATGCGCATCTGACTCGAACGGTCCTGCAGGCGAACGGGGGAAGGGACCTGCTCGCCGTCTTCGGCCACCGCCTCAGCGAAACAGGGCAAAGCTTTGGCCGTCCGTTGTTGATCCCCGGCCTTCCCGTCGTCGTCGCTTCGGCGGCCATCGCCTGGCGGTTCCGCGACCGAATCGCCGTTTGGCTGCAAGGTGTACCGGCTATGCGCGCGGGGTTTGCCGGCGCCCTCGCCGTCACCCTGATGGGAACGCTCGCCAACGACTCGGGCGCCCTCCTCCTGGAAATAGGCGCTGCCTACCTCCTCGTCTTCTTGGCCTTCGCATGGGCCGAGGCCCCCAAGCGCTGACTTCGCCCTTTGGGGGGCAATAGCCCCCGAAAAGGCGAAGTCAGTCTGTCCTGCTCTGGCCGTTACCCTTAGTCGCTCGTGCGGATCGCCCTTGTCTCGCCATATTCCTGGAGTTACCAGGGAGGCGTGAACCGGCACGTGGAGGCGCTCGCCGAGGAATTCCTCAACCGCGACCACCACGTGCGCGTGCTCGCCCCCTTCGACCCCCCTGATCGGGTCAGTCGCGTCCTGCACAGGGCGGCGGCGGAGCCGCGCCAGGCGCCCGACTACTTCGTTCCCCTGGGGCGCTCGGTCGGGATCTCCTCCAACGGCGCCGTGTCCAACCTCTCACCCTTCGTCAGGGGTGGCGTGGTCGCCCCTCGCCGCGAGTTGCGTGAGGGCTTCGACGTGATCCACGTCCATGAGCCGCTGGTGCCATTTGTCGGTTGGAACGCGACGCTCGGCGCACGCACTCCGGTGGTCGGCACCTTCCACGCTTACTCGACAAAGGCGGTTCCCAACCACATCGCGTCGCTGCTCGGCGCTCGCCGTGTCTTCAACCGGCTTTCGGCGCGAATCGCCGTTTCCGAGGCCGCCGCTTGGACCGGTCGGCGCTGGTTCGGCGGCCACTACGAGATAGTCCCCAACGGCGTCGATCTTGACGCTGCCCCGATCGGTCCAAAGCCGGCGGCGGGTGAGCTGCGGGTCGTCTTCGTCGGCCGGCCGGAGGAGCGCAAGGGGCTGCCGGTCCTGCTCACCGCTTTCGGTGCCCTAGCCGAGCACGTCCCCTGTCGCCTTACCGTGATCGGGGCCGAGCGTGAGGACATCCTTCGCTACCTCGCCGATCCGGAGACGATGCGCTGGATCGACGTCCACGGGCGTGTCTCCGGCGAGACGCTTTGGCGTTCGCTGCATGAAGCCGACGTGCTCTGCGCCCCGTCGCTCTCCGGCGAAAGTTTCGGCATGGTCCTGACCGAGGCCTTCGCCGCCGGGACGCCGGTGATCGCCTCCGCAATCGCCGGCTACAGCGATGTCGTCACCGACGGGGTGGACGGGGTGTTGGTGCCCCCGGCCGATCCGCAGCGGCTCGCCGAAGAGCTGCAGCGCGCCCACCACGAGCCCGAGCGGTTGGCGGCAATGGGAGCCGCCGCCCGGCAAAGCGCGCAGCGCTACGCCTGGCCGCGGGTCGCTGACAAGGTGACGGAGG
Source organism: uncultured Solirubrobacterales bacterium (assembly GCA_963740065.1). Taxonomy (GTDB): domain Bacteria; phylum Actinomycetota; class Thermoleophilia; order Solirubrobacterales; family 70-9; genus DASVDE01. The sequence continues at coordinate 475,990 of CAVUCS010000004.1, read as the reverse complement.
TTTACGAGCAGGCAATCGAGGCGCCCGAGCCGCGCGGAGCCGCCGAGCGCGCGGTGCGTTGGGCGGGCCTACAGCCGTCCGACGGCAAGCCCCGTCGCCCTCCCCAGCGGCTACCGTCGCTCGACCCACCGCTTGCGATGGAAGGCAGTAGGCGCCGTCGCGTTGCTCGCCGCGTCGGCCTCGGTGTCGCCGGGGCCCTTGGGCTCGGGCTCACCGCACTGGCCGCGCAAAAGATCGGCGTCGACAATGTCGTCTCCAGCATCGTCCGCTCCGACGCGACCTGGGTGCTGTTCGCCTGTGCATTGATGGCGCTCTCCCTCTTCTTCCGCGCCGCCTCCTGGTATTGGATTGCATGCGCCGCCCTGCCCAGCAGTTCGGTCCGCCGTCGCGACGTCACCTCCGCGACGATGATCGGTGTGCTGATGTCAGCGACGTTGCCGGCCCGTCTCGGCGAGCCGGCGCGAGCTATGACCCTGGCCCGTCGTACCGGCCGCATGCGGGAGACGTTCCCGGTCCTACTCGGCACGCTGGTCTCGCAGACGGTGCTCAATCTCGTCGCCCTGCTCATGCTTGGCGCGATCATTGTCGCGACCACGCCACTCTTCCATTCCGGCACCCAGAAGATCTTTGCTTTCAGCCTGGTGCCGTTGCTCCTGCTCCTCGTCGTGCTCGCGGCTCCGGCGCTGATGCGTCGCGGCGGCAACGGCCGGCTGGCTCGGCTTGGCGTCGCGCTGCGCGGGGCGCTGGTCCAGGTCCGCCGTGGCCTCGCGGTATTCCGCGATCCGCGCCGTGGCATCGCCGCCTCCGCCGCCCAGCTCAGCGCTTGGGCGATCCAGCTCGCCGCTTGCTGGGCGCTGTTGTTCGCGCTCAACTTGGATGGACAGGCCGGTATCGGCGCCGCCGCCGCCGTCCTCTTCGCTGTCAACGTCACCGCGGTGGTGCCGGCGACTCCATCCAACATCGGCGTCTTCCAGCTCGCGGTGGTCAGTGTCCTCCACACCGGCTTCGGCATCGGAACCGCCGATGCACTCGCTTATGGGGTAATCCTCCAGGCGGTCGAGATCGCAACCGCCGTTGCCCTCGGCCTCCCGGCTCTCGTCCGCGAGGGCCTCACCTGGAGCGACCTCCGCATCCAGGCCCTTTCCGCCGCTCCCGTGCGCCTGCAGCCTCGGCCACCTCAGCGCGATGCCACCGAGCGGATCGGCGCATAGCGGTTAAGGTTGGCTGACCAGCCAAGGCGACGGAGGGAGTACCGGTGGAGAGTGGAACTGCGCAAGGGAGCACGGAGGCGACGAATGGGGCGAGCAACGGGTTGAGCTCCAACGGGTCCGCCGCCGAGCAAATCGAGGTCCATAACCCCAGCACCGGCGGCCTTGTCGCAACCGTTCCCGTTGACTCGCCGGCGAGAGTCACCGAGACCGTTGCCCGCGTGCGCGCCAACCAGCTCGAGTGGGAGGCGATGGGAATCGAGGGCCGCTACCACTGGCTCGGCAAGCTCCGCGACTGGATGCTCGACAACGGGGACCGGATCGCCGACACGATGCAGGCGGAGACGGGCAAGGTTCGAGCCGAGGCGACCACCGAGGCGATCTACCTAACCGACCTGATCAATTTCTACGGCGCCAAGGCGTCGAAGTTCATCGGCGATGAGAGCGTCCGGCCTCACTCGCCTTTGCTCGCCGCGAAGAAGCTGACCGTTCAGTACCGGCCTTACCCGGTGGTCGGCATCATCAGCCCCTGGAACTTTCCCCTCACCCTCGCGCTCGGCGATGCGATTCCGGCGCTTCAGGCGGGCGCCGCGGTTGTCGTCAAGCCGTCGGAGTTCACGCCGCTGGGCCTGATCGAGGTGATCGAGGCCTGGAAGAAGGAGATCGGCGGCCCTGACGTCTTCGATTGCGTTCAGGGAACCGGCGATGCCGGCGGCGCCCTGATCGACGCGGTCGACTTCATTCAGTTCACCGGCTCCGACCGGACCGGCCGCAAAGTGATGGCGCGAGCGGCGGACACGCTGACGCCGGTCAGCCTGGAGCTGGGGGGCAAGGATCCGATGATCGTGCTCTCCGATGCCGACGTGGATCGCGCCGCGAACGCGGCGGCCTGGGGCGGGATGATGAATTCGGGTCAGGTCTGCATGTCGGTCGAGCGGATCTATGTCGAAGAGCCCGTCTACGACGAGTTTGTCCAGAAGCTGACCGTGGAGATCCAAGGGCTCAGCCAGGGCGCCGACGGCAAGGGCTTTGGAAAGGACGTGGGCGCGATGACCTCGCCCAACCAGATTGGGATCGTCGAAGACCATGTCAACGACGCGCTTTCCAGCGGTGCAAAGGCCCTGACGGGAGGCAGGAGGGTCGAGGGGGCCGGCGATTACTTCGAGCCGACCGTGTTGGTCGACGTCGACCACTCGATGAGGGTGATGCGCGATGAGACCTTTGGCCCCGTGGTTGGGGTGATGAAGGTGCGCGATTCCGAAGAAGCGCTTCGCTTCGCCAACGACACTCGCTACGGCCTATCCGCGTCGGTCTTCGGCGAGAAGGAGCGGGCGGAGCGAGTCGCCCGCCGGATCGAGTGCGGCGCGGTCAACGTCAATGACGTGCTGGTCAATTACCTCGCCTCCGATGTCCCCATGGGGGGTTGGAAGGAGTCGGGGATTGGCTTCCGCCACGGCGAGTACGGGATCAAGAAGTACTGCCGGCCGGGATCCATCGTCGCCACCCGCTTCGGCGCCAAGCGCGAGCCCACCTGGTACCCGTACTCGAAAGGGCGCCGCGGGCTGGTGTCCCGAATCGCACAGGCGTTCAACGCGCGCGACCTCAAGCGCCGTGTGGGCATGCGCGGCTGAGCGTCACTGACACGGCTCGGTAGCCTCTCCAGGCATGGCCGAGCGTGACTACATTGCCGCAGCCCGAGACCGCGTCGTCGTCTTCGACGGCGGCATGGGCGCAACCCTGGAGCAGTTCGACCTGACCCAGGCCGACTACGGCGGGCTGGAGGGCAAGTGCCACGAGGCACTGGTCCTCAACCGCCCCGACGTGATCGAGGGCGTCCACGCTTCGATGATCGAAGCGGGCGCCGAGGTGGTCGAGACCGACACATTCCAGGGTTCGCGGCTGAAGCTCGAAGAGTGGGGGCTCGGCGAGCACACCCTTGAGATCAACACGAAGGCCGCCGAGATCGCCCGCGCGGCGGCCGGCGAGGACCGTTTCGTCGCCGGCTCGATCGGCCCGACGGGGTTCCTGCCCGCGTCCACCGACCCGACCCTCGGGAACATTTCCTTCGCCAAGCTGGTCGAGGTCTTCGCCGAGCAGGCGACGGGCCTCGTCCAGGGCGGCGCCGACCTGATCATCATCGAGACGGCGCAGGACATCCTCGAGGTCAAGGCGGCGATCTTCGGCGCTCGCGAGGCTTTTAAGGAAGCCGATCGCACGCTGCCGATTCAGGTCAGCGTTTCGCTCCTCCCCAACGGCGGCAAGATGCTGCTCGGCACAGACATCCAGGCGGTGCTGACGACGCTCGCCGCGCTCGACGTCGACGTGGTCGGGCTCAACTGCTCTACCGGGCCCGAGGACATGCGCGACGCGATTCGTTTCCTCGGTGAGAACAGCCCCCTGCCGGTCCACTGCATTCCCAACGCCGGCCTGCCGATTCAGGGCCCGGACGGCGAGACAATCTTCCCCGAAAAACCCGAGCCGCTGGCGGCGACCCTGGGCGAGTTCGTCGAGCGCTACGGCGTCGGAATCGTCGGTGGCTGTTGCGGGACCACGCCCGATCACGTCCGCGCGATCCGCGAGCGGGTGGATGGGAGTGTTCCCGGTGAGCGCCCCGCGCCCGGCCCGATCGAGGTCTCCTCGATGATGACCTCCACTCCCCTGGTGCAGGAGCCGCGACCGACCCTTGTCGGTGAGCGGGTCAACTCGCAGGGCTCGCGTGTGGCCAAGGAGCTGCTGCTCGCCGATGACTATGACGGACTCGTCCAGGTCGCCGAAGACCAGGTCGAGGGTGGCGCCCACGTGCTCGATGTCTGCGTAGCGCTGACCGAGCGCCAAGACGAGGACGAGCAGATGGCGGCTGTCGTGAAGCGGATCTCCCTGACCCAGCCGGCGCCAATTCAGGTCGACTCGACCGAGCCCGAGGTGATCCGTGCGGCGCTGGAGCAGATCCCAGGTAGGGCGGTCGTCAACTCGATCAACCTCGAAGCCGGTCGCGACAAAGCCGATGTTGTCGTCCCCCTGGCCAAGGCGCACGGGGCGGCGTTGATCGCGCTGACGATCGACGAGGTCGGTATGGCGAAGACGGCTGAGCGCAAGGTCGAGATCGCCCAGCGGTTGCGGGACATCGCCTGCGGCGAGCACGGGCTCGATCCCGAGGCGTTGATCTTTGACGCGCTCACCTTCACTTTGACCACCGGCGATGAGGAATGGCGTCCCTCGGCGGTCGAGACGATCGAGGGAATCCGCCGGATTAAGGCGGAGATCCCCGGCGTAAAGACCTCGCTCGGCGTCTCCAACGTTTCCTTCGGCGTCTCACCTCGACCTCGCGCGGTCCTCAACTCGGTCTTCCTCCACCACTGTGTTGAGGCGGGGCTCGACCTGGCGATGGTCAACCCGAATCACATCACCCCCTACGGGGAGATCCCCGACGAAGAGCGGGAGCTGACCGACGACCTCGTCTTCAACCGTCGCGAGGACGCGTTGGAGCGCTTCATCGCCCACTTCGAGTCCAAGGGCGAGGAGGCCGAGGATGAGGCGGCCGACCCGACCGAGGGGATGGAGCCCGAAGAGGCCCTGCACTGGCACATCCTGCGGCGTAAGAAGGACGGCGTCGAAGAGTGGATTGACCGCTCGGTCGAGAAGATCGGCGCCGTTCCGACTCTCAACGAGGTTCTGCTGCCGGCAATGAAAGAGGTCGGCGACAAATTTGGCGCCGGTGAGCTGATCCTGCCCTTCGTGCTGCAGTCGGCGGAGGTGATGAAGCGCGCCGTCGCCCAGCTTGAGAACTACCTCGACCGGATCGAAGGGCATACGAAGGGCAGAGTCGTGATCGCGACAGTGTTCGGCGATGTCCACGACATCGGCAAGTCGCTGGTCAACACGATCCTCACCAACAACGGCTACACGGTGATCGACCTCGGCAAGCAGGTCCCCGTCGACACGATCATCGAGGCCGCGGTCGAGAACGACGCCGACGCGATCGGCCTCTCCGCCTTGCTCGTCTCCACTTCCAAGCAGATGCCGATCTGCGTGCAGGAGTTGCACCAGCGCGGTCTCGGCTTCCCGGTGTTGATTGGTGGCGCCGCGATCAACCGCGACTTCGGCCGCCGCACCAACTACCCACACGGCAGAGAGTCCGATGACGTCTACGAGCCCGGCGTCTTCTACTGCAAGGACGCCTTCCAGGGACTGGACACGATGGACGCGCTGGTCGATGAGGAAGCGCGCTCGGCGCTGGTCGATCGAATCCACGGCGAGGCCAAGCAATTGCGCGAAAAGCCGGTCGTGGTCGATGACGCGCCGCCGACCACCGACAACAGCGTCCGCTCCACGGCCGTGACCGACAACCCCGTCCCCGAGCCGCCTTTTCTCGGCGTGCGTGAGATTCCCGTCGACTTCGACGAGGTCTTTCCTTACCTCGACCGCCATGTGCTCTTCAAGCTGCACTGGGGCGGGCGCGGGGTGAAGGGCGACGCCTGGCGCGAACTGGTCGAAGGAACCGATGAGGAGGAGGGCTTCGCGCCTCGGTTGGAGCGGATGTGGCGCGAGCAGGACTACCTCCATCCCCGAGTGCGCCTGGGCTATTTCCCCTGTAACGCAGATGGCAATGAGCTGGTCGTCTTTGACCCGGAGGATCCCGAGCGCGAGCTGGAGCGGCTCGTCTTTCCGCGCCAGCCCAAGCACGATCGCATCTGCCTGGCCGATTTCTTCCGGCCGCTCGACACGGGCGAACGCGACGTGGTCGCCTTGCAAGGCGTCACCGTCGGCCCCGAAGTGACCGAGTTGATCGAGAAGCTCGAGCGCGAAGGAGAGTTCGCCGAGCAGCTCTACGTTCACGGCCTCGGGGTGCAATCGGCGGAGGGCCTGGCCGAGTGGCTGCACGCCGACGTCCGTCGGGAGCTGGGAATCGACCTCGATCAGGGTCGTCGCTACTCATGGGGTTACCCCGCCTGCCCCGATCAGTCCGAACACGAGAAGGTTTGGCGCCTGCTCGGCCTCGAGGAGATCGGCATGACCCTCTCCGGCGGCTACGCGGTGATGCCGGAGCAGTCCACGGTGGCGATCGTCGCCCATCACCCCCAGGCCGTCTATTTCGGGATGAAGTCGGGCTTCATCCCCGAGGACGAGGCGCCCGATGAGCTGATCGCGGGAACCGACCGCGGTGGCGAGCTGCCGCCGGAGGCCGATCCGGCTGAAGACGCGGGCGACGAGGCCGCCGCCGAACCTGTCGGCGGCTAGCGCGGCACGAGTCGGTAGACCGGTCCCTCCAGAGAAACGACGTAGAGGCGCCCGCGGCTGTCCTCGCCGAAGGAACTGGGTGTGGTGACCGCGAGGCCGAGCTTGCGGTCGCCGCTCGCTCGGCGCAGGTGGGGGACGAGGCTGCGCAGCTGTCCTTCGCAGAGGTCGGCGTAGACGTAGCGCCCGCGCAGGCCCGGAAGGCGCCGGTCGCGGACGACGTAGCCGCCGATGATCGAGCAGCTGCCGCCGCGGCTGTGGGGGTAGGCCAGGATCGGCTTCACCGTGCCGCCGGGGTCGGGCGTGTCGCCGTTTTCATCTCTGTAGGGAGAGAGGCCTTCGAACGCGTCCCAGCCGAAGTTGGCCCCGGAGGCCGCTGCAACGGTCGTGTAGTCGATCTCCTCGAAGCGGTTTTGACCGACATCGGCGATCGCCAGCCGTGGTTGCTTCGCTGTCGTCGTGTCGAAGGAGAAGCGGAACGGGTTGCGCAGGCCGTAGCTGTAAATCTCGTCGCGCCCGGGCTTGCCAACGAAGGGATTGGAGCTCGGCGCCGTGTAGGGCCTGCCGCCGGAGGGCCGCGGATCGATCCGCAGCAGCTTGCCCAGCAGGCTCTCCTTGTTTTGGGCGTTGTTGGGCGGGTCGCCGCCGGAGCCGCCATCCCCCGTTCCCAGGTAGAGCAGGTTGCCGAGGAACTGGAGCTGGCCGCCGTTGTGGTTTGAGTTCTCGCGGTGGGGGATATCGATCACGGCCCTGCGAGAGCCCGGTGCCGCCCGCGCCGCACTGCTTCGTTTGAACTCATCGACGCGAATGTCCCCTTGCGCGTCGGTGTAATAGACGTAGAAGCGTCGGCTCTTCTTGTAGTCAGGCGGGAAGGCAATCGAGAGCAGGCCGCGCTCGCCGCTCGCGTTGACCAGGCCCCGGATATCTAGGAACGGCCGGCGCAGCCGGCGCCCTCTGTTCAGGACCACCACCTCGCCGGGCTGCTCGACGACGAACAGCAGATGTGGATAGCCCGGCGCCCCGGTTACGTAGACCGGCTGGTCAAAGTTGCCGATCCGCTTCAGTGCGACTCCGCCTTTTCGCTTCAGCGGGACTCCACTGACATCATCGCGAGCCGACCCGCAGGCCGGCAGCGCGAGCATCAGACACACAACGACGAGGCTAGTTGCCCGGGCCTTCACCATTCGGGATTGTGACGACCTCGCCGCTGTCGGTGACGATCGTGTTTGGGGGAACCTTGGAGATCCGCACCGCAAAGGATCCGCCCGGCGCGACTCCGCCCGCGGTCTCGACTCTCGCCGCGCCGCTGAGCCCGGCATCGACTCGGTAGAGCACGACGTAGCGACCCGCCTTTACGGCGCTCACCTTCCAGACCCAATCGGTTGTCTTTCCGGGCGCCAGTGGGCCGAGGTTGAAGGTCTTCAGGCCGGAGGTCTCGGCGCCCCCGGGGGTGGCTTCGCCGGCGCGTTTCGGGTAGCCGGCGGCGAGGACCCAAACGGGGCGGTCTGGTTGTGCGAGGTCAGGCTGGGGGTCACGGAAGCCGAAGGGGAGCGGCGAGTTTCGGCCTTGCCTGTCGGCGATCGTGATCGTCACGGTGACCGCCGGGATCGCCTTCGCGCCGGTGTTGCGCACGCCGAGGCGCAGCAGCGAGGTCTGCCCGAGGCGCTGGGCCGTCGGGAACTCGGCGGTGACGACTTTGGCGCGGTACGTCCCCGCCGGTTCATTGGAGTCGGAAGACCCGCCACCGCAGGCGGAAACGAACATCGCCAGGGCGGCGAGAAGGGCACCCGTCCCGGTGGTGCGAAGACGCGCGTGCCGGGCCTTTGTGTAGTTCCCCCGCAAAGCCGGCTGAACATACCACCCGCCTCAATGGCGCCGGGGTGGCCCGCTGCGCATCTCAAAGGGGCGTTAACGGAGAGTTCTGACCCATCCCATAGACTCAGGCGGCGAGTTGGGGGCGGTGAAAATGCCGCTCCACTCCGGAGGAGCTGATGGTCAAATCTGTCGCAGACAGGGCATTCCTGCCCGCAAAGTCCTTGTTCGAGCAGGTGGGGGAGATGATGATCCTCACCGCCCGGACTCTCGTTTCCGCGGTCAAACCTCCCTACCCCTACGGGGAGGAGTTCATCGGCCAGTTCCTCTTCGCGCTGCAGCTCTGCTGGTTCCCGCTGTTGGTCTCGACCGTCGCCTTCGGCTTTGGCGCCCCCGGCCTGCAGGCGTCGAACTTCCTCTCGCTGTTCGGAGCGCTCGACCGGCTCGGCGGCTTCTTCGTCCTCGCCTCGATTCGCGAGTTCGCTCCGTTCGTGACCGCGGTGGTCGTCGCCGGCGTCGCCGGCACCGCGATCACCGCTGACCTCGGCGCCCGCAAGATCCGTGAGGAGCTGGACGCGCTGCAGGTGCTCGGCGTCGACCCGATCAAGAACCTGGTCGTTCCTCGCTTCCTGGCCTTGATGCTGATCACTGGCCTGCTTGACATCTACGCGCTGGTCTTCGGGATCAGCGGCGGCATCCTCGCTGAGCTGCTCTACAGCCAGCCGCTCGGCGGGTTCTTCGCCACCCTCTTCACCAACGCCTCGGTTACCGATCTCTGGGGCTCGGTGATCAAGTGCACCCTGTTCGGCGCGATCATCGCCGTCGTCTGCTCCTACAAGGGGATGACCGCCTCCGGCGGCGCTGCCGGGGTCGGCCGCGCGGTCAACCAGGCTGTCGTGATCTCCTTCATGGGGGTCTTCGCCTTCAACTACGCCTTCACCCAGACCTTGTTGGCAACCAACCCCGAGCTGCAGACGATTCGCTGATGGATGCCTGGCTCGCAATCCCCCGCGGTTGGCTTGATTCTTTCGGGGAGATCGCCCGTTTCGGTTCCCGGGTCGCGGGCCTTGTCTACTCGGGCCGCGTTTTGCACTTCTTCGGCGAGTCGCTGCGCCAGGCCGGGATCCTGATCCTCGGCTCGGCGTTGATCATCTGGGGGCTGGTCTTCATCCTCGGCTTGCAGTGCGGCATCGAAGGCGCCTACCTGCTGCGCGCCCAAGGCGCTCCGGCGTACGCCGGCGTCTTTTCCGCCTGGTGCGACTTGCGCGAAATCATGCCCTACGCCTTTGGCTACATGCTCTCGGCGAAGGTGGGGACCGGGATCGTCGCCGAGCTGGGGGCGATGCGGATCTCCGACGAGATCGACGCGCTCGAGGTGATGGGAGTGCAGCCGGTCACCTTCCTCTGCGCCACGCGCCTGCTCGCCGCTTGGTTGGCCTTCCCCTTCATGTACCTGGCCGGCATCGGGATCATGTACCTGGCCAGCTACCTGGCCGTCGTCCAGCAGATCGGCGACGTTTCCTCCGGCGGCTACCTGCTGATTTTCTGGATGTTCCAGAATCCCCCCGACTTGCTCTTCAGCTTGATCAAGGGGATGTTCATGGCCACCGCGATTGTGATGGTCGGCTGCTACTACGGCTACACCGCGTCGGGTGGTCCGGTCGGGGTGGGTACCGCGACGGCGAAGTCCATGGTCCTCAACATCGTCTTAGTCCACATCATCGGGATGCTTGGAACCCTGGTCTTCTGGGGAGCCAACCCGCGAGCGCCGATAGGAGGCTGACTGGCTTATGTCCACAGAGGAATCGACCCCCTACGTCGGGCGAAGACGGCAAGATGATGGGTCGCGACTTCGTCATTCCCGGAGTCGACCCCGCCGAGTCGGACCCATATCGCTTTCACACCGGCCGCAAGCGTGACCACGGTGGCGAGGACGCGATTGAGGTCATCGATCTGGTCAAGCAGTTTGGCCGTGCCCGCATCCTCAACGGCCTCAACCTGGGGCTCCCGGAGGACCAGGTCTCGATGGTGTTGGGCCCGTCGGGAACCGGCAAGAGCGTGCTGATCAAGCACATTGTCGGGCTGCTTTACCCCGATTCCGGCGACGTTCTCGTGCACGGCGAGTCGATCCCGAACATGACCGACGATGAGCTCTTCGACGTGCGCAAAAAGTTCGGCCTGCTGTTCCAGGACGGCGCCCTCTTCGGCTCGATGAACATCTACGACAACACTGCCTTCCCGCTGCGCCAGCACACCGACAAAAGCGAGGAGGAGATCGGTGAGATCGTCAACCGCCGCCTCAAAGAGGTGGGGCTGACCGAGGCGACTTACAAGATGCCGAACGAGCTTTCCGGCGGTATGCGCAAGCGCGCCGGCTTCGCCCGGGCGCTGGTGCTGGACCCGGCGATCGTCATGTTCGACGAGCCGGACTCCGGGTTGGACCCGGTCCGCACGGCGCTGCTCTGTGAGCTGATTCGCGAAGTTCACGCCGAGAACGGTGGTTGCTACCTGGTGATCAGCCACGACCTTGGCACCGCCCGCCGGATCGCCGACTTCATCGCCGTGCTGTGGAACGGCAAAATCGTCGAATCGGGGCCGAAAGAGGAACTGTTCCAATCGGATAACCCGTTCGTCAATCAGTTCCTCAACGCGGACGTCGTCGGCCCGCTCTCGATGGATTGAGCGCAATTGCCGCCTGGGCTACCAGGCATGCGCGAGCGGTCCTGGCGGTTGCGGCCCTTCTCGCCGTTGTTGCCGGCGTGGGAGCGACCAGGCTTCCCACGGACGCGGGGACCGACACGCTGGTCGATCGCGATACGGGGAGCTGGCGGGCCACGCAGCACGTGCGGGAGACCTTCGGCGAGGACCCGGTTGTGGTGCTGGCGGAGGGCGACCTCCAGCGGCTGATCCTGACCGACAACCTCGCCCGGCTGCTGCGCTTGGAGGGTTGCCTCTCGGGCGTGGTTCCGGAGAGAGCGGAGCCGATACCCGGCCCCTGCTCCGAGCTGGCGCGATTGGACCCGGTCGAGTTCGTCGCCGGCCCGGGCACCTTCCTCAACGAGGCGGTGATCCAGATCGATCGCCAGTTGCGGCGCCTGGCCGCCCGCACCCCTCCCGACCGGCTGCGAGAGCTGCTGCTCTCGGTTGCCGCGCGCTATGGAATCACCAGCCTGCCCAGCCTCTCCAACCCGGATTTCATCGCCGCTGTTGTTTTTGACCTGAGCCGCTCGCGCGGGACTCCGAAGGCGCGGCTTTCCTACCTCTTTCCCAATAGCCACTCGACCCAGATCGTCGTTCGCCTGCGTCCGGACCTGAGCGAGGCGGAACGCAACCGCGCGCTGAAGTTGATTCAGCGCCGCCGTCTACGACACGACCCCGCGGCGGCAATGCGCCTACAAGGGAAAGCCCTCCGCTTGCTTCGAGTTGCGCGGAGGGCGCTATGTCGTCTCCGGCGTCCCGGTGGTCGTGGCCGGCCTGGCGGGCGCGCTGAAGGACGCGTTACTGGTCCTCCTGGCGGTCGCCGTCGTCGCGATGGCCGCGACGTTGCTCCTCGTCTTCCGCTCCCGCTTCCGGCTGTTGCCGCTTGCCCTGGCCCTCGCCGCTGCCGCTCTTACCTTTGGCTTGCTCAATCTCGTTGGCGGCTCTTTAACGATGGCCTCGATCGCGGTGCTGCCGATCTTGATCGGCCTCGCTGTGGATTACGCAATCCAGTTCCAAGCCCGCTACAACGAAGCGATCGTTGCCGGCGCGCGCGGGGCCCAAGCCGCCGGATTTGCCGCCGCGCGCGGCGGTCCGGCGATCGCCACCGCCTGCCTCGCGACCGCGGCCGGCTTCCTGGCTCTGCAGCTTTCCCCTGTTCCGATGGTGCGCGGGTTCGGCTTGCTGCTCGTGGTCGGGATCGCGATCGCCTTTGCCGTCGCGTTCCTCGTGGGTTTTGCCGCGCTTGGCTTGCGAGAGGGGGAGGGAGGAGGGGGTGCCCCTCCGCGCGCTGGGTTTTTCGCCTCTAAGTTTTCGGCTCTCGCTGAGGTTGTGGGGCGAAAAACAGGACGCCGCGCGCATCCGGGGCACCCCCTCCTCCCTCCCCTATCGAAGCGGGTGCTTGAGATGGCCGGGGAACATGCGGACCGAGTTCTGGTGGTTGGCCTGCTCCTGGCGATTCTTGGGTGGGCAGCCGGGACTCAGGTGAGCACCATCTCGGATATTCGGGAGCTTGCTCCACAGAGTTTGCGTGAGGTGCGGGATCTGAATGAGGTACAGGACGCGACGGGAGTGTCGGGTGAGCTTGATGTGAGCGTCCGGGCTCCCGATTTCACCGATCCCGCGACGATCAAGTGGATGGCCGCTTTCAAGCAGCGGGTGCTTGAGGCGAATGGGTTCTCCGGGGAGAAGCCGAACTGCCAGACGGCCGATCTCTGTCCCGGGCCGGCGCTTTCTGACTTTCTCGGGGGCGGCGAAGGGCTGAGCAGAAAGCAGATTGCCGCCACGCTCGCGCAGTTGCCCGACTACGACCTTCGTCAGGTCGCTCCTGTCGATCCTGCGACGGGGGAGATCGGCAATACCGCGCTGATCGCTTTTGGCATCAGGGCGCAGTCGCTGGAGGACCAGCAGGCGTTGATCGAGCGGGTGCGCGATGAGATTGGGGATCCGCCCCCAGGGGTTGACGTTCAGCTCGCGGGATTGCCGGTAATAGCCGCGGAGTCGGCCTCGGATCTCTCAAGCAGCCGCTACTGGCTGACCCTGGCCGGGTTGGTTGCGGTGGCCCTGGTCCTGCTTCTCGTTTACCGCTCGATTCGCCGCGCTCTCGTGCCCCTGGTGCCGATTGTTTTTGCGACCGGCTGGTCGGGACTTTTGCTTTGGGCCAGCGGCATCCCGCTCAACCCGATGTCGGCGGCCCTCGGCGCGTTGGTGGTTGCGATCGGGACTGAGTTCAGCGTCATTCTTTCGGCTCGTTTCCATGAGGAGCGCCGCGGCGGGCGATCGGTTGAGGAGGCGCTGAGCCGCGCCTACGCCCGCACCGGCGCCGCCGTGTTCGCCTCGGGCGCGACGGCTACGGTCGGCTTCGCGGTCTTGATCGCCAGCGACATCAGGATGCTGCGGGACTTTGGCTTCGTCACGGTGATCGACCTCGCCGTCGCCCTCTTGGGCGTATTAGTGGTCCTGCCCGCCGCGCTGACCCGGATGGAACCGAGATGAGGGACCGCTACTCGATCCTCGTTGGCCTGCTCTTCGCGGCGGTGGTCGTGATCGCTCTGGTTAACACGAGGAGCGGAGAGAGCGGCGGCACGCTCGGGCTCGACGAGCAGCGGCACCTCTGGCCCCTGCCCGAATTCGCCGTACCGGTCGCCGCGAGCGGGCTGGAGGGTGACGCAAACGTAGCCCAGGACGATTGCGAGACCTCCCAGGTTCCCTGCCCTGAGCAGGCCCAGCGCACCCCCGCCTGTCGTGTCCCCGGCGCCGACGCGATTCGCGTCTGCGACCTTTTCGATCGGCCCCTGGCGATCTCGTTTTGGTTTACGAAGGGAGGTGGCACCTGCGTGGAGCAGCAGGACGCGGTCAATGCCGTCTATCGGCGTTACCGTGGGCGAGTGGGCTTTCTCTCGTTGAACGTGCGCGATGATCGCGACACCGTTCGCGAACTGATTCGCGAGCGAGGTTGGGAGATGCCGGTCGGCTATGACCACGATGGGGCGGTGGCGAGCCTCTATCGGGTCGGCATTTGCCCGACCTTCGCCTACGTATATCCGGGCGGTGTTCTGCAGAGCGCGAGCGTCGGCGAGCTGAGCGTCGCTCAGCTCGACACCCGCATCCAAAAGCTGCTGGCGGCAACTCATGACGCGGCGGAGCGAGGCTGAAGATGGCCGACGCGAATGCGGCGGGGGAGGGGGTCGATTGGGAGCCGCCCCCGAGGCCGGGGTGGGTGGCGCCACACGTGGCAGCCGAGTTTCCGGGTCTCGGGATCTCATGGGTTGAAGCCGACGCCCGGCTTGGCAAGAGCCCCGAGCCGATCCGCCGACGCCTCGGCGATCTCTCCGACCGCTTCTTCGGCTCTCACGCGATTCATATGCGCGAAAGGCCGATTCCGTGGGCCTACCGAGTCTTTTTCCGCCAGATCGGCCTCGACCCGGATCGCAACCTTACGCCGGTCGAGCGCCTCGCCCTGGAGCGTCTCCATGACGGCGCCTTCAAGAGCCAGGGCCTGCCCGCCGACGCCCTGACCATCGCCACTATCGAAACCGGGATCGCGTTGCGCGCCTTCGACGCCGATCGGCTTCGCGGCGATCTCTGCATCCGCGACTCGGCGCCTGGCGAGTCGCTGGCCGGTCGTCCCGGCGAGCTGGTTCAGGGCACCCTCGTGATCGCTGACGACCTCGCCCCGGTCGCGCTGCTGTTCGGCCCCGACGCTGAGGGCAAGGGCGTGGACCCGGAGACCCGCCGAGCCGCGATCGTCGCCGTGCAAGTGAAGGGGGTGCCGCAGATGACTGTTGACGAGGCGTTATGGATGGCGGCCGCGGCCCTCGAATCCGCGTAAAACCCGCCTCCGCTGTTCCTTGGCTCCGTTATATGGAGTTAAAGAACAGCGGAACTTGGTGATTTAGACTCGGAGGCGGTTCTATGGCGGCACTGCTCGAACGAGACATTCGCGCGCCGTTCCACGCGGAAGGCGACGAGCGCCTCGCGCGCGCCGAGTTGCGGCGTCAGATCGGTCGCCTCGAGCGGGAGCTGGCCGGCCTCTTCGCGGAGGCTTTTCAGCGGGTTGAAATCGACACTGCGGTTCCGGTTGACAGCCGCCGAGCCGCGGATCGCCGGGCTCGGCGAGCTTGAGCGGGTTCGCGATGCCCTCGCCGCGCGTATCTCCGAAGCGCGTGCTGCGCTCGCTCGCCGCGTCGAGTTTGAATCCGACAACCGCGCGGCCTTGGAGCAAATGCTCGCCGACCCATCCGCCCACAAGTGGGAGCGGATCTCCCGCGCCGACATCGGCGAGCCGGGTTGCGGCCACTGGCACTCTCGCCCCCGTCTGGGTTTGCTCGGGATGCTGATGGGCTGGTGGCGGGTCAAGGTCTCCTCCGGCTGCCCGTTATGAAGCGGACACCCGGCAGCGAACGCCCCCCGGCGCCGTGGGGCTCATTTCCCCTGGCCGAGCTGACCGTGCTGGCGGGAATCGTGACGCTGATCGTCGGCGTCGCGACCCAGAACCCGACCGCATTGGGGGTGGGCATCGTTCTCGGCGCGCTGGGCGGGCTCGAGGTCTCGGTCCGCGAGCACTTTGCCGGTTATCGCTCCCACACGACGCTGCTCGCCGGCGCCGTCTTCGTCCTTACCGTCGGCGTGCTGCTCTACTTCGCGGGGCTCATTCTGGCGATTTGCCTGGGTATCGGCGCTGTCGCCTTTGCGGCCGCATTTCTCGGGCTGCGGCGGGCCTTCCGCAAGGCGTCGGGGGGGCTTTCGTTCAAGATCCGCGCCGGTTCCTAGACCAGCATCGCCGCTCGATCGCCCTTGCCCAGGGCGCCGACGAGCATCAGGCGCTGGCGCGAAGTGAGGGTTCCCAGTCGCTTGTTCTCGCTCAGGGACAGGGAGATGAGCAGCTTGCGAGCGCGAGTGCGGCCCCAGCGGCGCTGGCTGGTCAGCAGCTCGGCAAGGGTCATGCTCTCGGTCTCCCAGGGGCACTCGCGAACTATCTCGGCGGCCTCGACCTCCCCGCGCGCAATCGAACGCTTCAGTTCTGCCCGGGCCAGGCGCACGCGGTTGGCTCGTTCGAGCGCCTGCATGTGCTGAGGGGCGCGGATGGCGGAAGCGGTCGTCGTTGCAGGGGCAATCGAGGCAGTGGCCACTGGGGACTCCTCCCTTCAAAGGGGTCGATTAACTGGGTATCTATCTCTGCGCGCCGGGCCGACGGAAACCGTGACCTGGGTGAGTCGAGTGCTCACCGTTTCGCCCCCTGGTGGACGCGATAGGCGACGAGCCGCAAGCTATGCCGTCAGGGCGGCAAGCGTCAACCCGCGCGCGCCGAACAGGACCCGCCCCGTTCGCTAAGAGCATCTTTTTCCGGGCCGCCCGAGCCTTGTCCAGATCTGGACAAGGCTGAAACTACCCACGTGGGGGGATGTTGAAACCTCGTGAACTTCGAGTTACGACCGCGGTAGTTCCGGGAAGTCTTGGATGACCCTGGCGATCGTCCCCAGCGCTCCGTCCAAATGTTCGCGCTCATGGGTCGCCATCAGGCTGGTCCGCAGCAGCGCCCCGCCCGGCGGCACCGCCGGATGGATTGCGACGTTGGTGTAGACGCCGGCATCGAAGAGGGCTTTCCAGAGCAGCACCGCCTGCCAGTCGTCGCCGACCATCACCGGCACGACCGGCGTGGTCGCCACCGTGCCGTCCGGCAGCGCCCCCGGCTCAATCACCTTCAGGCCGAGGTGACGCAGGCCTTCGCGCAGGTACTCGGCGTTGGCGAGGAGGGCTTCGAACAGGTCCGGCCCATCGGAACGGATCACCCGCAGGGCGGCCAATGCGGCACCGACCGCCGCCGGTACGGCGGAGGCGCTGAAGATGAACGAGCGCGAGGAGATCCGCAGATACTCGATCACCTCGGCGGGCCCGGCGATGAACCCGCCGCAAGAGGCGAGGCTCTTGGAAAAGGTCCCCATCCGCAGGTCGACCTCTCTTTCAAGCCCGAAGAGCTCGCAGGCGCCGGCACCGCGCGCTCCCAGCACTCCGGCGCCATGCGCCTCGTCGACCATCAGCCTCGCCCCATGGGCCTGGCACAGCTCAACTATGCGAGGCAGATCGCAGACATCGCCTTCCATCGAGAAGACCCCATCGACGATGACCAGCACGCCGCCGCCGTCCTCCGCCGCGCGTCCCAGCATCTTCTCCAGCTTGTCCATGCGGTTGTGGCGGAAGGGACGCAGCTTGGCGCCGGAGAGGCGGCAGCCGTCGAGGATCGAAGCGTGGTCCCCGGAATCGCAAATCACCGTGTCGCCGGGTTCGAGGATTGTTCCGATCGCGCCCAAGTTCGCCTGGTAACCGGTGGTGTAGACGATCGCATCCTCGGTTTCCATCCACTCCGCCAGTTCCCGCTCGAGGTCGACGTGTAGTGGCGTCGTCCCGTTCAGCAGCCGCGATCCGGTCACCCCTGTGCCGTAGGTCTCCAGCGCGTCGCGCGCGGCCTCCTTCACTCGTTCGTCGCCGGTCAGGCCGAGATAGTTGTTCGAGCCGAGCATGATCGTCTCTCGCCCTTCCATCTCCACCACCGGTCCGGCTTGGGACGTGAGCAGACGGAAGTAGGGGAGGAGATCGTGCTCCTTGGCGGCCTCCAACTGCTCGAGGCGGTCATGGTTGCGGGTCTTCTCGAAGACATCGACCGGGGATCGCGCTGTTTCGCTCATGCGGGAAGTGTAGGTTCCGCCCCCATGGGAAGCGTGACCATTCGCCCCGTCCGCACACGGCGTGACTTGAAGCGCTTCGTCAAGGTCCCTTTCCACCTGCACCGTGAGCACCCGCAGTGGGTGCCGCCGCTGATCTTCGAGCGGATGCAGTTCCTCAATCGGGCGAAGAACCCCTACTTCGAGCACGCCGAGGCCGAGTACTTCATCGCCGAACGCGACGGTGAGGCTGTCGGGCGGATCACGGCGCAGATCGACGAGCGCTGGGACCAGTTCCAGGGCGGCAGCGACGCGATGTTCGGGTTCTTCGAAACGATCGACGATCCCGACGTCGCGAAAGCGCTGCTCGACGCGGCGAGCGAGTGGGCGCGAGCCAGAGGTCGCGCGCGGCTGATCGGCCCGATGGACTTCACCACCAACGATGAGATCGGGATCCTGATCGAGGGCTTCGAGATTCGCCCGATGATCCTGCAGAACTGGCACCCGCCCTTCTATCGCGACCTGCTCGAGAGCCTCGGCTGCGACAAGGCGATGGACCTCTTGATGTGGCACTTGGAACTGGGCGAGCTAAAGGAGGGCGATCAGTTCGCGCCGGAAATACACGCCGCGGCGGCGAAGGCGCTGCGCGACGAGGGGGTGACGATCCGCAACATCGTCAAGCGCAATCTGAGAGAGGAGATGCGCAGCTTTGCCGAGGTCTACAACGAGGCCTGGTCCGACAACTGGGGGTTCGTCCCGCCAACCGATGCGGAGATTGAGTTCCACGCCAAAATCCTCAAAGAGGTGATCGACGAAGACTGGGCCTTCGTCGCCGAGAAGGACGGCGAAACCGTCGGCGTCGCCCTTACCCTGCCGGACATCAATCAGGTGATGGGGAAGTTGGGTGGGCGCCTGCTCCCGTTCGGCTGGCTCAAGTTTCTGCTCGGCAAGCGCAAGATCGATCGGGTCCGAGTCTTTGCGCTTGGCGTAAAGAACGACTACCGCCACGGCGGGGTCGCCGCCGGGCTCTACCTCAGACACCTTGATGCCGCCACTCCCGACGGCATCCCTGCCGGCGAAACGGGTTGGATCCTGGAGACCAACGTGCCGATGAACCGGGCGATGGAGGGGATGGGCGGCAAGGTCGTGAAGCGCTATCGGGTGTACGAGCGGAGCCTGTAGAGTCGAACCGGTGAGCGAGATCGAGGCACAGGGAGAAGCGCTCGAAGTTCGAGTGTTACCCCAGCGCTACGAGGCAAGCTCCCCCGTCCTGCGCGGCGAAGTCCGCACCGCCGCGATCGCCGCCGCCGGAGGGGTACTCGCCGGAGCGGCCACCGTCGCCGCCGTGCGCGCGGTGGGTGCGGCCAGCTCCCGTCGCTCGAAGCGCCCATCTCGTCGCCGCTCGCGCCGGGACAACGTCGTCGCCAGTCGCTCTTTTCTGGTTGACGTTCACCTGCTCGGGCGGTGAGAGAGCACGAGGTAGCGGTACGGCCGGCCTCGCCCTTCGCGATGCCCCTTAGCGGGGGCGAGGACCGCGTGATGCGGATCGAAGGCGGAGTCGCTACTCGCCTTCTGCATGTCGAGGGCAGCCCCGTGCTGACGCGCGCATGGCAACCCGCCGCCGACCGGGTCGTCTTCCGAGCCGAGGCGGTTGATCCGGCTTCGGTCGCTGCACCCACCTCCGCATCGTCGCCCCCTTTGCGGCCGGCGAGCCCTGCGCAGCTCGAGGAGGCAATCGGACGGGCGCGCTTCGCCCTGGGAGTGGATGAGGATTTCAGCGAGTTCCACCGTCGCTTTCGCGGAGACCCTTTGCTGGGGCCGCTCTTGCGGCGCCGTCCCCTCTTTCGTCCCCATCGCCGCCCATGGCCCTGGGAGGCCCTTGCCTGGGCGATCGTCAAGCAGTTGATCGAGTGGGAGCGGGCCGCGCGCATTCAGCGTCGCATCGTCGGGCGCTGGGGGCTGCGCCTGGGGGGAGAGCGCGAAGCGCTGCGCGATGTTCCCGCCGCCGCGACAATCGCCGGTCGCGCCCCGGCCGAGCTGGAGTCAATGGGTCTGGCGCTGCGCCGGGCGATCGCTTTGCGGACTGTGGCGCGCGAGGTCGACAGGGGCCGTTGTGACCCGGCCGACCCCGTTGGGGATCGGCGTTTGCTCACGATTCCGGAGGTCGGGCCGTGGACGGTTCAGTGCCTTGGCTTTTACGGTCGCGGCGATCACGATTCGCTGCCGGCCGGTGACCTCATGTACCTGAAGCTGGTCGGCCGGTTGGCCCGTTTGGGGCGTCGCGCGACGATCGAGGAGGTCGAGGAGTTCTACGCGCCATACGCCCCCTACCGCGGCCTCGCCGCGGCGCTCAGCGCCGGCAGTTAAAGAGACGCACGAATCTGCCGATAGGCGTGGTGATGGAGCGCGCGACGCGGGGTCGAAGCTGGCCCGACGAAGAAGTCAACGAGTTCATCGACCAGATCACCTCTGGAGGTGAGGACTACCGCGCGCTCGTCGAACGGCTACCGGCGATCATCTACACCTCGGAGCTGGGGGAGCACGGGCGCTGGCGCTATGTCAGCCCCCAGATCGAGGAGATACTGGGCTACAGCCCCGAGGACTGGGCCGCCGATCCGCAGCTATGGGCGAAGCTGCTTCACCCTGAGGATCGCGAACGAGCCATCTCCCAGGAAACGAGGGAGACAATGGGCGATCGCAACCCACCCCCGATCGACTACCGGATGCGCACCCGCGACGGCAAGGTGGTTTGGATCCTCGACGAGGCTGTGCTCGAGGCCGATGAGGAGGGAATCCCGATTTGGCACGGTGTTCTCTACGACATCACCGAGCGCAAAATCGCCGAGGGCGAACTGAAGCGCGTCGCGGCTCAGCAGGCCGTGATCGCCAAGCTCGGCGAGCGGGCCCTACAGGCCGGTGAGCCCGATGAGCTGATGAAGGTGGCGGTTTCGCTAATCAGTGGGATTGAGGGTGTCTCCGCCGCCAGCATCTGGGAGGTTGGCCGCGATGGACACCGCCTCAACCTGCGCGCCGGCCTCGACGACCGGATCAGAGGGGCGGGCCGCCGCGTTTCCGCATCTTCGGACTCCCACGCCGGTGCCGCGCTTGAGTCCGGCCTCCACGTGATCGTCGACGACTGGGCCGGCGAGAGGCGCTTCGCGATGCCACCCGCGCTAAGGGTGCTCGGCTTCGGCAGCAGCCTCGCCGTGGTCATCGACGGCAAGGAGCACCCCTTCGGCGTGCTTGACGTCCACTCGGCCGAGCCGAACCGGTTCACCCCGCAGGACGTCCACTTCGTGCAAGCGGCGGCCAACGTGCTCGCCGATGCGATCGAACGCTACGCAGCCGACCGGGCGCTGCGCCACCGGGTCCTGCACGACGCGCTCACCGGCCTCCCCAACCGGCTCAGCTTCATCGATGCCTTGAACGACGCGCTGGGGCGGGCCGCTGCCTCGAGATCGCCGGTCGGGGTGCTCTTTCTCGACCTCGATCACTTCAAGCTGGTCAACGACAGCATGGGCCACCACGCCGGCGATGAGCTGCTGCAGGCTGTGGCGCCGCGTTTGCGCACCCATTTGCGGCCGGGGGACGTGGTCGCCCGCTTCGGTGGTGACGAGTTCGGCGTCCTCGTCGACCGCCTCGCCGATGAGGAGGAGGCGGTCGCGATAGGCGACCGGGTCGCCACCGCCTTCGCCGAGCCCTATTTGCTGGATGGTGTGGAGCACTTCGTCACCGCCAGCGTCGGCATTGCAGTGGCGCGGCCGACAGAGGGGGATCTGATTGACGCTGAGCTGCTGATTCGCGACGCCGACGCCGCTATGTACAGAGCGAAGGACCGGGGCCGGGCACGCTGCGAGATGTTCGACGCCGAAATGCGAGCGCGGGCAACGCGCTGTCTCGAGGTTGAGCGTGAGTTGCGCCACGCCATCGAGCGCGAGGAGTTGGAGCTTCACTACCAGCCGGTGATCGCTTTGGGCAGCGGCGAGATCACCGGGTTGGAAGCCCTCGTGCGTTGGCGCCATCCCGAGCGCGGCTTGCTTGATCCGGGCGAGTTCGTCTCGATCGCTGAGGACAGCGGGCTGATCGAGCCGATCGGCAGCTGGGTCCAGGAGGCGGCTTGCCGTCAGGTCCTCGAGTGGCACGAGCAGCGCCCTGACGAGCGGCCATACGACATCTCCGTCAACCTCTCAGCCAGGCAAGTCGCCCACCGCGACCTGCCGGCGGCGACCGCGGAGATCCTCGCCCGCACCGGTCTCGATCCTGTTCACCTGCGGCTGGAGATCACCGAGAGCGTTCTGGTCGAGGAGTCGGCCACCGCCGTCGCCACTCTGGAGGCGCTCAGCGAGCTCGGCGTTCGCCTCGTCCTCGA
Organism: uncultured Solirubrobacterales bacterium; assembly: GCA_963740065.1. Classification (GTDB taxonomy): domain Bacteria; phylum Actinomycetota; class Thermoleophilia; order Solirubrobacterales; family 70-9; genus DASVDE01. The sequence continues at coordinate 454,007 of CAVUCS010000004.1, read as the reverse complement.
TGACTTCGGAACCGGCTACTCCTCGCTGGCGTACCTCAACCGCTACCCCTTCGATGCCTTAAAGATCGATCGCTCCTTCATCGATGCGCTCGGGGTTGAGCAGGAGCGCACCGCGATCGTCGAGGCGATCATCGGCATGGCACGCGCCCTGTCGCTGGACGTGATCGCGGAGGGTGTTGAGAACGAGAGTCAGCTCTCCGAGCTGCGCCGCCTGGGCTGCGACTATGCCCAGGGCTACCTCTTTTCGCGGGCGCTGTCTCCGGAGAAGATCACGGAGTTGCTGTCCGAAGGCCTACCCAGTTACTCGGGAACCGTGCCTGGCAGGTAGTCGTTGCTGAGCAGCTGCGATGGCAGCGGCAGCGAGTCGATTAGCTCGTTGTCCCGCATCCAGCCGACGAACTCGCTCCAGCGCGCCGCGTCCATGTAGCCGAAGGGCCGTTCGGGGTCGCTCCCCGCCAGCAGCGGCAGCGTCGCCTTCACCTCGGCGGCAGTCAGCTTCGGGTCGAGAGCCGGATTGGCCTTGATCAGCGCTCTGGTGGTCGCGTCCGGGCTCTTCACGGCGGCGGCGGTGCCCCGCGCGAGGGCGGCGATGAAGAGGCGAACCGCCTCGGGGTCCGCGGTCAGGCGCTCGCGGTTGGCCACCAGCACCAGCTCGTCGTAGGTCGGCACCCCGAGCCGGTCGACCGGGGTGACGACGGGGTTCTTACCGCGTAGTCGCAGGTCAACGCCCTCGACGTTGCGGAAGCCGCCGAGCATCGCTTGGGCTCTGCCGCCGAGGATCGCCGGCAGTAGGCCGAAGCCGACGTTGACCGCCTTCACGTCAGCGGGAGAGAGGTTGGCGCGGGCGAGGATCGTCTTCAGGTAGGCGTCCTGGTAAGGAATCCCCGCGGTGGCGATCGTCTTGCCTCGCAAATCGCCGATGCCCTTGATTCCCGACTGCTTCAGCCAGATCATCGAGGTCAGGGGTCGGTCCACCAGCGCTCCGACGGCGATCGTGTCGAGCCCCTTCTCATGAGCCAGTGCGACCTCGGGCTCGTAGGAGATCGCCAGGTCGGTTTGACCGGCAGCGACTTGTTTGATCGGCGCCGCGGGGTCGGATGGGGTCTGGATCGAGACATCGAGGCCGGCGTCGCGGAAGTAGCCGAGCTTCTGCGCCATGTAGATCCCGGCGTGGTCGGGGTTTGGGTAGAAGTCGAGCGTCAGGCTGAACGGCTGGGTTTCGCCGCTGATGTCCTCGCTCTTCTCCCCGCAGGCTGTGAGGCTGAGGGCAAGGGCGGCGAGGACAAGAACGGCGGCGAGGCCCGAGGTTCGGCGTGAGTTCATGTCAGGGTTTCTATCGCCAAGTGACGATGCGGCGCTCCGCGAGCGCCAATACGCCGAACAACGCGATCGCCAGCGTGGCGAGGACAGCGACTGCGGCGAACAGGCGTGCCGTCTCCAGTTGTGCGTTGTCCTGGAGCATCAAGTGGCCGAGCCCGGAGCTCGAACCCGCCCACTCGCCGAAGACGGCGCCGATCACCGCGACCGCGACCGCGATCTTGGCGCCGCTGAATACATAGGGCAGCGCTGTAGGCGCTTCAACGCGGGTGAAGATTTGTCGGCGGGAAGCGTCCAGGGTGCGCATCATCTTGATCGAGTCGGGATCGACCGAGCGCAGCCCGTCGAGCGTGTTGACGGTGATTGGGAAGAAGCAGATCAGGGCGATGATTCCCAGCTTCGGCCCAATCCCGTAGCCGAACCAGACAACCAAGATCGGCGCGATAACGATGATTGGGATCGTCTGCGAGGCGACCAGCAGGGGATAGGCGGCACGGCGAAGCGTTTCTGAGAGGTGCAGGGCGACAGCGAAGGCGAGCCCGGCGACGAGCGCGCAGCCGAAGCCGAGCAACACCTCCTGCAGCGTCACCCAAGCGTTGTCGGCGAGCAGCGTGCGGTTCTCCCACAACGATGCGGCGATCTCCGTAGGGGACGGGACGAGGAAGTCCTCGAGGTGCAGCGCATCCGCGATCGCCCCGGTGGTGGCGGCGACCTGCCAGGCGACGAGAAGGACCGCGACAAGCAGCAATGGCAACCCCCAACGCTTCACGGCCGGTCCCCCCCAAGCTTCCGCTGCGACTTATCTCTGACATACCCGTATAAGTCGCAGCGGAACGTCATTTGGGGCCTCCTCGGAGGGCGCGGAGGGCCTGTTCGCGAACGGCGACGAAGCCGGGGTCGGTGACGGCGGCGTCGCGATCCGGGGCGCGGGGGGCTGGGGCGCGCAGCTCGGCGACGATGCGGGCCGGGCGGGGGGAGAGGACGACCACGCGGTCGGAGAGGTAGAGCGCCTCTTCGACGTCATGGGTGACGAGGACGACGGTGCGCGGGTCGGCCACGAGCGCCCCCGCCAGCCAACCCTGCATCTCCGCTCGCGTGATTGCGTCCAGTGAGGCGAAGGGCTCGTCGAGCGCGAGGATCGGCTTGCCGGAGAGCAGCGTGCGCAGGAAGGCGACCCGTTGCCTCATTCCTCCCGATAGCTCCGCCGGGCGAGCGCGCTCGAAGCCACCCAGGCCAAAGCGCTCGAACAGCTGCCCCGCGTCGCGTCGCGCCTGCGCCCTCCCGGTACCTCCGTTACGCAGCGCCAGCGCCGCGTTGTCGATCGCGTCGAACCAGGGCAACAGCAGGTCGCGCTGGGGCATATAGGCGCAACGGGCGAGTCGCTCTCCGGATGTGTTCCCTCCGCCGGCCTCGACGTCTCCAGCTTCGGGCTCCAGCAGACCGGCCACCAGTTCCAACAGAGTTGACTTTCCGCAACCTGACGGCCCGACGAGTCCGAGGACCTGATGCGCGTCCGCTTCCAGGTCAAGCCCTTCGATCGTCCGCAGTTCTCCGTAGGAGTGCCGCAGGCCGTGGATCGAGATGGTGGCCCGGTGAATATCGGCTGCGGCAGGCAATGAGCCCGCGGCGGCGAATTCCTTGGCTTCCGTGGGCATCTTGCTATCCTGCCGCACTTGCACTCCTGACCAAACTAGTCAGGAAAGTCGATAAGCAGACTCACGGACACGCAATATGGACCCGGCAATCATCATTTTCGGACTCGGAATCGGCATCCTCGTCGGGATGACCGGCATGGGCGGAGGCTCGCTGATGACGCCCCTGCTGATCCTCATCTTCGGCATCCAGCCGACGACAGCGATCGGCACCGACATCTTCTATTCGGCGGTCACCAAGACGGTTGGCGGTTGGCGCCACCTGCGGATGAAGACCGTGAACATGGACCTGGTCAAGTGGCTGGCGCTTGGCAGCGTGCCGGCTGCGGTAATCGGCGTCGTGGCTGTCTCGGCTCTCGAGAAGCACGTAAGTCCCGACCGGCTCGATTCGCTCGTCTATGCCGTATTGGGCGGGACCCTGCTGATGGTCGGAATCATCACCCTGGCGCGGGCGCTGATCCTGCGCCGCCTGGTCGACGAGCGAGATCGCTTCGAGGTCGAGCGCCGGCACAAAGTCGCCGCAGTCGTGATCGGGGCCACCACTGGCTTCGTGATCGGCATTACCTCCGCAGGCTCGGGCACGGTGATCGCAATTTTGCTGATCGCGGTCTACCGCTTGGCGCCGAAGAAAGTGGTCGGTACGGATGTCTTTCACGCCGCCATCCTGCTTTGGGCGGCCGGCATCGCCCACTGGGTGGGAGGGAACGTCGACTTCGTTCTCGCCGGGAACATTTTGATCGGCTCGATTCCGGGAGTGGTGATCGGGGCGGCTCTGTCCGACAAGGCTCCGCAGGGCTTTCTGCGAACCGCGCTCGGCGTCGTCCTGATCGGCTCCGGCGTCGTCACGATCCAGAAGGGCGACCCTCTCGTTTGGCCGATTGCCGCCGCGGTCGCCGCCGTCAGCCTCGGCCTCATCCTGGCCGCCCCTCACTGGCTCAACCGCCGTCGAGCACGACAAGCCGAGCGTTCCGGCGGGGACCTGGGCCTTGAGACGGGCGGCTGATCGCGCTTGATTAACTAGCCGCGATGCGTGTCTCCGCCAAGGCCGACTATGCCGTTCGCGCCGCTGCCGAAATGGCCGCGGCCGATGAAGGCCCCGTCAAGGGGGAGCGGCTTGCCGAAGCTCAGGACATCCCGCTGCAGTTCCTCGAGCACATTCTGCTGGAGTTGAAGCACGCTGGAATCGTGCGGGCGCGGCGTGGCGCCAAGGGCGGCTACTGGCTTGCCCGCCCCGCTGACGAGATCACAATCGCCGAGATCGTTCGTGCCGTTGAGGGGCCGATAGCCCACGTCCAGTCTTCGCCGCCCGAGTCGATCGAGTACCGAGGCAACGCCGTGCACCTCCAGAAGGTCTGGATCGCGGTTCGCGCCAGCCTCCGTCAGGTCGTCGAGCAGGTGACGCTGGCCGATCTGGTCAGCGGTGAGCTGCCGCCGGTGGTCGAGGACCTGACGGGTTCGCCAGATGCTTGGGTTGCTCGTTAGGGGTCCATCCCGGCAGGGGTTTCGCTTAACTTTTGAGAGGCCATCCGGGTAGGGATTCCGCTTAACTTTTTTGAGGATCGTCTGCGCCCCCCGCGAGCGCCACAAGCAAAAAAGTACAAGACGCTCCATCCCTACCCGGATGGCCTCTATGCCGGCTGGCTAAACAGGATTGGCGACTGGAGCTTCTTGGTCCTCGCCTGGGCCGTCGGGGATTACCAGGATCGCGCCCTCGCCGGTTACGTAGGCCTCTTCGCCGTGCTGGACGATGTCCATGCCCAGGGCCTCGTCGTGCTCGCTGGCGCGCAACGGCATGGCGAGTCCGATCAGCTTGAGTAGGAGGAAAGTCATCCCGAAGGCGTAGGCTGGGGCGGCGATCGCCGCCAGCGCTTGATCGCCGAGCTGGGCGGCGTTGCCGTAGAAGAGGCCGTCGGCGACGCCGTTCCAGGTGAACTGGGCGATCAGGCCGATTGCGAGGATGCCAGTGAAGCCGGCGATGCCGTGGGCGGCGAGCACGTCAAGGGTCTCGTCGACGCGGGTACGGGGCCGCCAAACGATTGCCGCGTAGCAGGGAAGGGCGCCGACGAAGCCGAGCGCCATCGCCCAGCCGGGGCTGATGAAGCCGCCGGCCGGAGTGATCAGCACACAGCCGACGATGATTGCCGTCGCGGCGCCGATTGCCGTCACCTTCTTGCCGCGGATCAGGTCGAGAGCGAACCAGGTGACCAGCGCGCAGGCCGGTGTCAGCAAGGTGTTGGTAAAGGCGAGCACGCTGGCGTCGCCGGTGGAAAAGCCACTGCCGCCGTTGAATCCGAACCAGCCGAACCAGAGCAGGCCGGCGCCGAACAGGACGTAGACGGCGTTGTGGGGGAGCAGCGCTTGGCGGCCGTAGTCCTTGCGGGCGCCGACGACGAGCGCCGCCGCCAGCGCCGAGAACCCCGAGCCCATTTCAACCGGCACGCCGCCGGCGAAGTCGAGGGTGCCGCCGGCGATCAACCAGCCGCCGCCGAATGCCCAGTGCGCTAGCACCGCGTAGACGAGCACCGACCACAGCGCCGCGAAGACGAGGAAGGCGCCGAAGCGCATGCGCTCGACCACCGCTCCGGAAACGAGCGCGGTGGTGATGATGCAAAAGGTCGCCTGGAAAGCGAAGAAGACCAGGTGCGGGATCGTCGTCCCGTCGCGGGGGACGAAGTCGACACCCTGGAGGAAGACGTAGTCGAGGCCGCCGATCAGCGAGCCGTCACCGTCGAAGGCGAGGGAGTAGCCGACAACGGCCCAGGTGACCATCGCGATCGCGATCGCGGCGATGCTCATCATGAAGGTGTTGAGTGTGTTCTTCGAGCGCACCAGCCCGGCATAGAAGAGCCCGAGCGCGGGTGTCATCAGCAGAACCAGGGCGGTTGCGACGAGCATCCATGCGGTGTCGCCGGTATCGACCTGGGCGGCTGCGATCGAGAGGCTCATGACTTACCCAACGGGGTCACGGCGGCCCCATCGGCCTCGCCGGTGCGAATGCGGACCGCCTGCTCCAGCGGCACGACGAAGATCTTGCCGTCGCCGACCTCGCCGGTTCGCGCCCCCTCGCAGAGGGCATCGACAGTCGGTTGGACGAATTCGTCGGAGACGGCGATCTCGAAGCGCGCCTTCTCGGCGAGACCCATCTTCACCGTCGTTCCCCGGTAGGTCTCGACTCGTTCCAGTTCGCCTCCATGGCCCTGTACGCGACTGAGCGAAACGCCCCGAATCTCGGCGCGGTAGAGCGCCTCAAGCACGTCGTTGGCCTTTTCAGGCCGCACAATCCCGATCACCAGCTTCACAGTCCCCCTCCGTTCACCCCTAGCGCGGGCGAGCCTAACATGGCGGGGTGAACGAGGCTTTGGTTGAGCGCTTTCGGCGCCAGAGGAAGGATTCTGGGCTGGCGATCCTGGAAGGATTCCACGCGCTCAAGCACGCATTGCGCTTCGGAGCTGACGTCGTCGAGGTCGTCGCGGTCGATCCGAGCGAGCTGGAACGGCTGGCGGCGGACCTTGCCCCCGACCTCGTGGGTTCGCTCGGAAGTCGCATCACGCCCGTCGATGCGGAGACCCTCTCCGGACTGGCGCCGCGTGCGCCGCACACCGGGGTCGTCTCGGTCGCTCGCCGTCCCACGATCGATGTCGCCGCGGCGCTGGCCGATCCGCGCTCGGCCCCCGTCGTCCTCCTGGAAGACCCCCGCCGGATGAACAACATCGGCGTCTGCGTGCGGGTCGCTGCCGCCGCGGATGCCGCCGCGGTCCTCACCACGGGAGACATCGACCCGTGGCACCCGGAGGCGCTGCGCGCTTCCGCCGGGCTGCACTTCGCGCTGCCGGTGGCGCGCGTCGATCGCTTGCCCGAATGCGATCGGTCGCTGGTCGCGGTCGACCCGGAAGGGGAGGACATTCGAGCGGCCGAGTTGTCCCCGCGCGCGGTGCTCGCTTTCGGCACCGAGCGCAACGGACTCAGCCCCGAGCTGTTGGAGCGGGCCGGCGTTCGCCTCGGCCTGCCGATGCGTTCGGGTGTCTCCAGTCTCAACTTGGCCACGTCGGTGGCCGCGGTTCTGTTTAACCTAGGCTGAAATCCCCCCTAGAAAGGAAGTTCCTTTGCTGCCACTCGCAGACTTTGGCTTGGGTGAGGCTCTTCTCCTCGCCCTGGAGATCTTTTTCTTCGTGATCTGGATCTGGATCCTGATCACGATCCTCACCGACCTCTTCCGCGATCACGAGCTCTCCGGTTGGTCGAAGGCTGCCTGGGTCCTCTTCCTCGTCTTGATTCCGTTCTTGACGGCGTTGATCTATCTGATCGCGCGCGGGTCCGGGATGCGGGACCGGACGATCAAAGCTCAGGCGGAGGCCAAACAGCACATGGACGCCTACATCCGCGAACAGGCCGGCAGCTCCCCTGCCGACGAGCTGCACAAGCTCAATGACCTGAAGGAGAAGGGCGCGATCTCAGCTGAGGAGTTCGAGAAGGCGAAGGCCAAGCTACTGGCCTAGCTAGAGGGATCTATCCCGGTAGGGGTTCCGCTTAACTTTTTTGAGGGTCGTCTGCGGTCTTTCGCGGGCGCTTTCAGCAAAAAAGTACAAGACGCTCCACCCCTACCGGGATAGATCCCGAGTCCGTCCGGCTGCACGAGAAGTTGCAACTTATTAGCAACTCCTCACAAAAAAGCTGAAGCTTCGTTAGCCTGGCTCGCTTCGATGCGCGCCTCTCTCTTTGGTCATCCCAGGCGGCTCGCGCTGCTTGCTGCGCTGTTTTTGGCTGCCATTTGCGCGTCCGTCGTGGCGACGGCCGATTCTCCTGCCGCGACGTTGCGCGAGAAATACGACGCGACTCAGAGCAAGCTCGGCAAGGTGCGGGAGAGCAGCAGCTCGTTGAGCGCGTCGATCGCTGAGCAGAATCGGGCGATCGACTCGATGCTGGGAGAGGTGTCGGTGCTGCGCCAGAGGCAGGCGGCGATCGAAGAGGAGCTTGCGGCAAAACAGGCGGAGCTGGACAGCGCGACCGCGAAGCTGGCCGCTGAGAAGCTACGACTGGCGCGGATTCGGACGCGTTTGCAGCGGGCGCTGGTGGTGTTACGCCGGCGGCTGGTCGACATTTACGAGTCGGGTAGTCCCGACATGCTGAACGTGGTGCTGGAATCCGCCACTTGGTCAGAGGTGACAGCGCGCGCCGACTACCTCAGTCGCGTCCAGGACTACGACAACTCGGTCGCCGAACGGGTAAAGGGCTTGCGCGATCAGGCAAAGGCCGCGGTCCGGCGGATGAAGGCTGTGCGTCTGCAGATCAAGCAGGCGCGGGACGCGATCGCCGTCAAGGAGCGCCAGGCGGCGGAGGCTCGCAAGCAGGCGGAGGCCCGCTTCGCGGAGTTGAAGGCGGCCCAGGCCGAGCGGCAGCAGGCGCTCGATGCGCTGGAATCGCGTGAGCAGGCTCTGAGCGACAACCTTTCGGTCATCTCCTCGCAGCTTGCGAGCTCGGGGGCCTCGGTCCCGGCTACCGCGCCGGCGCCGCTCACGCCCGGCGAGAGCGCCCAGTTCATCTCCGAGAGCCAGGCGAGCGTGCCCAGTGCCGCGCCGGCCGCTGTCCAAGCCGTGATCAACGCCGCAAACTCGATCGCCACCACTCCCTACATCTGGGGTGGCGGCCACGGCTCCTTCGACTCGCCCGGTTATGACTGCTCGGGCGCGGTCAGCTTCGCCCTGCACGGCGGCGGCTTCCTCGACAGCCCGCTTGACTCCACCGGACTGGAGACCTGGGGCGAGCCCGGGCCCGGTCGCTGGATCACCGTCTACGCCAACTCCGGCCACGCATGGGCGGTTATCGCAGGCCTCAACTGGAACACTTCCGGTGACCTCAGCGGCACCGGCCCTCGTTGGCATTCGACGATGGCCTCCACCTCTGGGTTCATAGCCCGCCACCCAGCCGGTTACTGAGGGCGCGTGGCGCTTGGCCAAGCGCCGTCAGTAGGGATAGGTTGAGGAAATGGCAGAAGTTCTAGAGAGTGCTCTGGAGGGATTGCTTGCGGTGGAGCGCTTTGAGCCGGCCGCCGAGTTCCGCGAGCGGGCGATTTGGAGCGATCCGGCCATCTACGAGGAGGCGGCCGCCGACCCCGAGGCCTGGTGGATGCGACAGGCGACCGAGCTTCTGGACTGGATTGAGGAGCCGACGCAGGGGCTCGACGAGTCCAACCCGCCCTTCTACAAGTGGTTCGCCGACGGCACGCTGAACGCCTCCGCCAATTGCCTGGACCGCCACGTCGAGGCCGGCTTGGGCGGGCGCGTTGCCTACCACTGGCGCGGGGAGGAGGGAGAGGAGCGCGACGTCACCTACGCCGAGCTGCTCGCCGCCACCCAGCGCTTCGCCAACGCCCTCCGGAGCCATGGCATCGAGAAGGGCGACGTGGTCGGGATCTACCTGCCGATGATCCCCGAGGTCGTCGTCGCGATGCTCGCCTGCGCCCGCATCGGCGCGATCCACAACGTCGTCTTTGGTGGCTTCTCGGCGGGGGCGGTGAGGGAGCGGATGGAGTTCTCCCACGCAAAGGCGCTGGTCACCGTCGACGGCGCTCGCCGCAAGGGGAAGACGGCGCCGATCAAGGCCCAGGTCGACGAGGTCATGGACGGGGTCGACTCGATCGAGACCATTTTCGTCGTTCGCCACACAGAGGCCGAGTGCGAGATGCGCGAGGGGCGCGACGTTTGGTTCCACGAGGCGATGACGGCCGCCGAGCCCGCTTGTCCGCCCGAGCCGATGAACGCCGAAGACCCGCTTTACATCCTCTACACCTCCGGCTCGACCGCGAAGCCAAAGGGCATCCTGCACACGACCGGCGGTTATCTCACCGGCGCCGCCTACACCCACCGCTACGTCTTCGACCTCAGGCCGGAGGAGGACGTCTATTGGTGCGCCGCCGACGTTGGCTGGGTCACCGGTCACTCCTACATCGTCTACGGCCCGCTCGCCAACGGCGCCACCAGCGTCATGTACGAGGGGGCGCCGGACTACCCCGCCAAGGATGTCTGGTGGGAGATCGTCGAACGCTACGGCGCGACGATCCTCTACACGGCGCCGACCGCGATCCGGGCCTGTATGAAGTGGGGCCCCGAGCATCCCGCCGGGCACGATCTCTCTTCACTGCGACTGCTGGGCAGCGTGGGGGAGCCGATCAATCCGAAGGCGTGGCTCTGGTACCACGTCGTGATCGGTGGGGAGCGCTGTCCGATCGTCGACACCTGGTGGCAGACGGAAACCGGCCAGATCGCGATCTCGCCCTTGCCGGGCATCGTCGCGACCAAGCCGGGATCGGCGACGTTGCCAATCCCGGGGATCGATGCGGCGGTGGTCGACGATCGCGGTGAGCCGGTCGAGGAGAGCGAGGGCCTACTCGTCCTGCGCCGTCCCTGGCCGGGGATGCTGCGCACTCTCTACCGCGAAGACGAGCGCTTCGTTGAGACCTACTTCTCCCGCTTCGGCCCGAAGACCTATCTGGTTGGCGATTCTGCCCGCCGCGACGCCGACGGCTACTTCTGGGTCCTGGGACGAATCGACGATGTGATCAACGTCTCCGGGCACCGGCTTTCCACCGCCGAGGTCGAGTCGGCGATTGTTTCCCACCCCAAAGTCGCCGAGGCGGCGGTGATCGGCCAGGCCGACCCGGATACGGGCCAGGCGATCTGCGCCTTCGTGACGCTGGAGGGTGATCACGACGGGAGCGAGGAAATGGTCGCCGAGCTTCGCGACCACGTCGCCGAGCGGATCGGCAAACTGGCGCGGCCGAAGCGCGTGGTCTGGTCCGGCGACCTGCCCAAGACCCGCTCGGGGAAGATCATGCGCCGCCTCCTGCGCGATATCGCCGAGGGCCGCGAGCTGGGCGATGTGACCACCCTGCGCGACCCGGAGATCATGCGCGAGCTGGAGAGCAAGATCGCCGAGCGCGGCGACGGCGAGGACTAGGCCGGTGAGTCAGTCGCCGTCTCCGGCCAGAAAGCGCTGGGCGATTGAGCCGGTCAAGAGGGCGACGAAGGAGATTCCGACTACGACGACGACCACCGAGGTGATCTGGCCGCCGGTCGTCATCGGGTGGATGTTCGAGCCGAGCGTGGTCATCGAGGTGATCGCCCAGTAGATGCCCTCCCAGGCGGTGAGATGCTGGGAGTGCTTCTCGAAGGCGACGAAGACGGTTCCTCCAGCGACCGCGGTGAGCATCGCCAACAGAGCCGCGTAGTGCAGGCCACGAAGCGAGAAGACCTGGCGCGAGAGCTGGGCCAAGCGCAGCAGTCGAAGCAACCGCAGCAGTCGCAGCGCGCGCAGGCTTTGCAGCCCCGCCGGTAGTACCGGTGGGGTGAAGAGGACGATGATCACATCGAGCGGGTGGCGCTTGAGCCACTCCCAACGATCGGGCACCACCGAGAGCATCACCACCAGCTCGAAGACGAATGCGAGCCAAGTAGTCCAGTTGAGCAGGATGGCGATGCTTTCGAGCCCGCCGCCGGGATGCGACTCGGTGATCGCGACCATCGGCAGGGTCAGTGCCGCCGCGATCAGCATCGGGGTATTGAGCCGCGCGGCGATCCGCGTGCTGCGGGCGTCCATCCCGGGCTCGAAAGTGGGCATCTGAGCCTGATTCGACGCTTGCGCCCAGTCGCCTACCACTGCAATGGTTTGCTATGCTAATTAGCGAGACTAACCATGATCGAAGACTCCACGCACACAGAGGAGGGGACCCTCGCCGAGTCGGCAGCTCGACTGCGGTTGGCGATTGTGCGCACCTCGCGGCGCTTGCGCCAAGAGGCGGCCGGCGCCGTGGGAGAGTTGACGCCGACCTCGGTTTCGGCACTGGCCACGGTCGAGCGACATGGGCCGTTGACCCCCAGCGAGCTGGCTGAGATAGAGCGAGTGAAGCGGCCAACGGCGACGAGGACGCTTCGCCGGCTGGACGAGGCGGGTCTGATCGATCGCGCCCCGGACCCCACCGATGGGCGCAGCGCCTTGCTCAGCATCAGCTCTGCCGGGCGCGAGCGCCTGCGACGTTTGCGCGGCCGCAAGAACGCCTATCTGGCGCGCCGAATGCAGGGCCTGGAACCCGCCGACCTCGAGGCACTCGATCGTGCCGCCGCCATTCTCGAGGGAATGCTGGAAGGTGAGCGCGGGTGAGCGCCGCGCTGAGCCGCTCCTTCGACTCCCTCGCCGTACCCAACTACCGAAGGTATTTCGCGGGGCAGGTCGTCTCCCTTTCCGGCAACTGGATGCAGATGGTCGCCGAGGTCTGGCTGATCCTTGAGTTGACCGGCAGCGGCGTCGCGGTCGGGCTGACCACGGCCCTGCAGTTCCTGCCGATCCTGTTGTTCGGCGCATGGGGTGGGCTGCTCGCTGACCGCTTCGCCAAGCGCAGCCTGCTGATGGTCACCCAGGCGGCTGATGGCATTGCCTGCCCTCGGCCTGCTTGCGGTAACGGCGACCGGCGTCGTCGCGCCGTGGATGGTGTTCGCGCTCGTCTTCGCGCGGGGCTCGGTCAACGCCGTCGACAATCCGACTCGGCAGAGCTTTGTGATCGAGATGGTCGGCCCCGACCGGGTCGTCAATGCCGTCAGTCTCAACAGCGTCATCGTCCATTCCGCTCGGATCGTCGGCCCGGCGCTGGCCGGGGTGTTGATCGCGACGGTCGGAGTCGCCCCCTGCTTCGCGGTCAATGTCGCCTCTTTCGGCGGGATGATCTTCGCCCTCTGGCTGATGAACCCCCGGCAACTGAATGCCGCGCCCGCCGCCAACCGTGAGCCGGGGGCGATTCGCGCCGGGTTGCGCTACGTCCGGGAGACGCCGGAGCTGGCGGTTCCCCTGGCGCTGATGGCCTTGGTCGGCACTTTCGGCTTCAACTTCCAGGTGACCCTGCCGCTGCTGGCGCGCTTCAGCTTCGGCGGTGGCGCATCCGCCTATGCGGCGCTGGTCAGCGCGATGGGGGTCGGCTCGGTGATCGGCGCCCTGGCAACCGGCGCGCATGGCCGCACCGGCCCCCGCTTGATCGCCTCGGCCGCCCTCGGCTTCGGCGTCCTCTCTCTGCTGGCGGCGCTGATGCCAAGCCTGGCGCTGGAGGTCCCGGTACTGGCTCTGCTTGGCGGCGTCGGCCGTCGCCTTTGCCGCCGGCATCAACTCTTCGCTGCAACTGGCGGTCGCGCCGGAGATGCGCGGCCGGGTGATGGCGCTCTACTCGGTTGTCTTCCTCGGCTCGACTCCGATCGGAGGGCCGCTCGCCGGTTGGCTCGCTGAGGCCTACGACCCACGGGTGGCGCTTTTGTTGGCCGGGGTAGCTGGGCTCTCGGCGGCGTGGGCCGGGCACGTGGCGCTTTCGCGGCTGTCGCGGCGGGCGAGCCAGAACAGCGTCGAGAAGATCGCCAGCCCGAGCACGTTGAGCGCCAGCTTGTAGTCCAGTCCGATCGAGCCGAAGATGTCGTCGCGGCTCGGTCGAGGGCCTTCCGGGATCAGCCCGGCGAGGCCAAAGAGGAGGTCGACGATCAATGCCGCGATTACGATCGTGACGAGCATCAGTGCCGTGATCCGCAGGGCGAAGGCGGTGCCGTAGTACTTGCGATAGGCGGCGACGATCGTCAGCACGACCAGGTCGGCGAAGATGAATGCGATCACGCCGGCGAAGCTGATGCCGCCGGACCAGAGCACCGCCGCCAGCGGCACGTTGCCGATCGAGCAGACGAAGCTGAGGATCGCGATCAGCGGCCCCACCAACACGTTTTCGATCGTGCGCACCACCGGTGGCGCATCGGTGACGAAGAGGAAGTTGAAGAAGTCGTTCCCGAGCAGGCCGATGAAGCCGGCCAGCAGGAAGCCGATCGTGATCTCCTTCCAGAGCATCGTCCAGTCGGCGCGGAAGCTGTGCGCGACCTCGGTCCAAGATTCCAGTGAGGTCAGTCGCTGCCTGAAGCTCAATCCTCCACCGCTGTCGCTGCCGTGGTCGTGTACGTGCCCCTCCTGCGATTCCCGGGCGTGCTTGCGCGCCTGCTCCTCAAGTCGCGGCGAAACAAAGAAGCGCAATAGGGCCGCCATCAACCCAATCAGGATGATCCCGCCGACGTATTCCGCCAGCGCGAACTGCCAGCCGAGCAAGCACCCAGAGGACCAGTCCCAGCTCCCAGACCAGGTTGGTCGAGGCGAACTGGAAGGCGAGCGCGGTGGTCGCCGAGGCGCCCTTTTGCATCAACGACTTGGCGATCGCGATAGCCGCATAGGAGCAGGAGGAGGAAGCGGCGCCGAGCCCGGTCGCCAGCGCCACCGGCTTCGGTCCGCGTCCCGAGAGGCTCGCCTCGATCCGGTCTCGTGGCACCCAGGCCTGGACCACGCCGGAGATCGCAAAGCCGAGCACCAGCGCCCACCAGACCTCGTAGGCCATCAGAAAGGATTGCTTGAAGCCTTCGAGGATCGTGCTCATTCGATTCCCAGTCTTTGTACCCGCTCGGCGGCCCGCGCCACCACTTCCGCGACCCCCTCGACTTCGCCGCCTCGCATAAGCACGCGCCCACCGACCACGGTCGTGTCGACGATCGACCCGCTCGCGGCGTAGACGAGGTTGGAGTGGAGGTCGCCCACGCCCAGCTCGTAGGAGTCGCGCCGCAGGAGCAGGAAGTCGGCGGGTGCGCCGGGACGCAGGGGCTCCTCTCCTCCACGGAGCAACGGGGCGCGGTGACCCGTCGCAATCTCCCATGCCTCGCAGGCGGGCAGCACGGTCGCGTCGCCGGTGGCGTGACGCTGACTCAGCGCGAATGCCTTCAGGTCGGAGAAGAGGTCGAGCGAGTCGTTGGAGCCGGCGCCGTCGGTGCCTAGCCCGACGGCTGCCCCCGCCTCTCGCGCCGCGGGGTATGGGAGCACGCCGCCCACCGCGAGCTTCATGTTGGCGACCGGGGCGGCGACCACCGTGCAGCCTCGCTGCGCGATCAGCTCCAGCTCGGCCTCGTCGAGCCAGACTCCGTGGGCGAGGATGGTTTGCTCCTCGAGCAGGCCGAGGTGGTCAAGGTAGAACGCGGGTCGAGCGCCGTGTCGTTCGATGCAATCGTTCACCTCGCCTTCGGTTTCGGAGAGGTGGATGTGGATCGGCAGCCCGCGCGTCGAAGCCACTTCCGCGGTCCACCGCAGCAGCTCGGAGCTGACCGTATAGATCGAATGCGGCGCAAGCGCTCGCCCGATCGCCGGCCCGAATTCGTCCAGCTCGTCGAGCTCCCGCAGCACCCTCTCCTGCGTTTCGGCTGTCTTGCCGTCGATGTCGAACAGCGGACCGCCGAGGGTCGCTCGCAGGCCGGCGTCCTCGACCGCCCGCGCCGCAGCCGTCGGATGCCAGTACATGTCCCAGAACCGAGCGGTCCCCGTCCGGATCATCTCCACGCAGGCGAGTCGCACGCCCCAGTAGACGTCCTCGGGCTCCAACTTAGTCTCGATCGGCCAGATCTTCTCCTCTAGCCAGCGCATCAGCGGCAGGTCTCCTCCGTAGCCTCGGAAGAGGGTCATCGCCGCATGTGTATGGCCGTTGATCAGCGCCGGGACGAGGGTCTGCCCGTCCGCATCGATCGTCTCCTCTCCCGGTCGCGGGGCGATGTTGGGGCCGATCTCGGCGATTAGTCCGCCTTCGCAGCGCAGCCCGACGCGCTCCCCGTCGAGGATTGCGCCGGTAATCGCCAGTCCGCTCACCGCGCCAGCTCCGTGAGGGCCGCGTCGAGGCCGTCGCGCAGGCGGGCGGCGTTGGCGTCGCGGTCGGCCTCCAGATTGGCGATCGACAGCTCATCGGGCGCGACGCCGTTGGCGAGGTTGTCGACCGCGCACACCGCCGCGTAGGGCAGCCTGAGGTCCCCGGCGACGATGCACTCGGCGGCGATCGTCATCCCGACCAGGTCGGCGTGGGCGGCCATCATCCGGATCTCGGCCGGTGTCTCGAAGCGCGGTCCGATCGTCTGCCAGTAGATGCCGCCGTCGCGCAGCGCCTCGCCCTCCGCATTCCACGCCGAGATCACCTCTCGGCGCCAGTTGGGATCGAAGCCGGGAACCGCGTGGGCACGGAAACCGCCGACGCCGGAGACGCCGAGGTGAAGGGCGATGAAGTCGTCGGGGCAGATCAGGCTGCCCACCTTCGGCTCAGCCCGCAACGATCCGACCGAGCCGATCGCCAGCACCCGGTCACACTTCCGCTCGACCAGGGACTTCAGATTGGCGAGGTGATCGATCTCGTGAGGCAGCCGGTAGTTGGCGGCGCCGTGGCGCTGGAGGAGCACGGCCTCGTGGCGGGCGGCGACGGCGGCGATCTCTTCGCCCTGCGGGCTAAGCGCGCTGCTCCCGATGACGACCGCCAGGCGACCCATAGCCAGCGATCCTATGTGGCCTATCGTGGGCACATGGCCGACAGGCCGTCCGGGCGAGATGAGACTGAGAGCGCGCGGCTCGACCGCAACCTTGGTGAGCTCCTGCAGGAGTTGCGGGTCGCGCTGCCGGGCGTTCAGGTTCTCTTCGCATTCCTCCTGGCGGTCCCGTTCCAGCGCAATTTCGTCGACATCACTCCCTTCCAGGAAAAGGTCTACTTCGCGACATTGCTCTGCACGGCGATCTCGGCCGCACTGCTGATCGCGCCGACGGCCTACCACCGGGTGACGTTTCGCCTCCAAGAGAAGCGCCACCTGGTTTTTCTCGCCAATCGCTTGGCGATCGTCGGGCTTGGCTTCCTCGCGCTGGCGATGACCGGCGCGATCATGCTGACCACCGATCTGCTGTTTGGGACCGCGATGACGGCGGTGACCAGCGCAGCCGCGCTGGCGATGTTCGTCACGCTCTGGTACTTGATGCCGCTACGCAGGCGCTTCGGCGCTAGGAAGCCCCCGAGCGCTCTCGATCCTCCGCCAGGGCCTTGAGCTGCTCCCCCAGGTTTGAGGCGAGCGCTCGGATGGCCGGGCTCTCAGTAGCGTTCTCGCGGAGCATCTCGAGATCCTGCTCCCAGATCTCAACCTTTTCGTCGAGTGGGACCTTTAGCTCACTCGCGACCGCCTCTTCC
This sequence comes from uncultured Solirubrobacterales bacterium, assembly GCA_963740065.1. Taxonomy (GTDB): domain Bacteria; phylum Actinomycetota; class Thermoleophilia; order Solirubrobacterales; family 70-9; genus DASVDE01. The sequence continues at coordinate 437,003 of CAVUCS010000004.1, read as the reverse complement.
CCTTCGGTTCGGTGGGCGACGCGCAACATCTCCACGTTGGTCAGCTTGTCGGCGGCGTAGATCGCCAGAGCGTCCTGCCCGGCGGCCTCAACCCGATCACGATGCTCCCGCTTGCGCATCGAGTAAGGCTCCACGGTCGCGTCATCGGTGAGCGCATCGACGATCTCGGCAACCCGGGGGCCGCAGCGATCGCGCACGTCCTCGACCTCCAGCTCGCTGTCTTCGACCACGTCGTGCAACAGCGCCGCGGCCAGCACCTCGTCGCCGGAGATGTGCTCGGCGAGGGTCTCCGCGACGGTGACCGGGTGGTCGATGTAGGGCCGGCCTCCGCTGGCGTTGCGGATTTGACCCGCATGAGCCTCGCGGGCCATCTCGAGTGCGGTCCGGACCAGAGGCGAGCGTCCAGCGACTGCCTCGATGCCGACGGGCGACGTGGACATTGCCGCCAGAGTAGCGCCAGGCGTGCCTTGGGGAGCTAAGCGGTCGCGACCGTGTGGGGCGCCCGCGCCGGCAAGTCGAACGTCGCCCCTTCGATTCCCAGCTCGATCGCGTCCGGGTCGCCGCCCATTTCCGCCCAGCGGGCCTTCGCCCGTTCGGCGTGAGCATCGAGGAACTCGTCGGAATGCAGCGGGTCGTGGTGGAACAGCACCGTGCGCTTCGCTCCGGTGCGCCGCGCGAAGGAGAGGGCGTGGGATAGGGAGGAGTGACCCCAGCCGAGGTGCTCGGGGTATTCGGCATCGGCGTACTGACCGTCGTGGATCAGCAGTGTGGCGTCGCGAGCGAGCTCGAAGCCGGAGATCCAGTCTTCCTCCAGCGCCTCGAGATCCGCGCCTAGCGCCGGCTCGTGATCGGGGATGTAGGTGAGCGAGGAATCGCCCTCCTCGATTCGATACCCGAGCGTCGGGCCGCGATGGGCGACCGAGGCGGCGCGGATCCGCGCCGAGCCGATCTCCCACTCGGTCTCCGGGCAGTGGCGGAAGGAAACATCGCAGGGCAGCTCGCGCACTTCGACCGGGGAGAGCGGCGCCGAGATGTAGCGCGCGATTCGGTCTCGCAGCGAAGCTTCCGGCGAGGCCGGGCCCCAAATAACGACCTCGGTTTGAGGGCAGAAGCAGGGCGCGAAGAAGACGAGGCCTTGGATGTGATCCAGGTGCAGGTGGGTGAGCATGATGTGGAGGCGGGCCGGCTGGGTGGCCAGCGCCAGTCCGAGGCCTCGAATGCCGGTGCCCGCGTCGAGCGCGAGCAGCGTCCCGTCCTCCAGCGTCACGCCGACGCAGGACGTGTTGCCGCCGTAGCGGATCGTTTCCGGCCCCGGGGAGGGAATCGACCCGCGCGTTCCCCAGAGCTCAACCTTCACCGGTGAGCCGCCCCGTTGCCGCTTGCCGCCGGCCAGAAGACGGCGATCGCCCCCTGGGATCCGTGCGCGGTCAGGATCGGGAAAGCGGAGACCTCGACGTCGTGCAGTGCCCCGTCGGTGGAGCGGATCTCGAAATTCGCATGCGCCGGGCGATCGTTGCGAACGGCGGAGACCAAAGGGAGCTCGTCGTAGGGGATCGGCTCGCCGTTCTTATCGAAGGGCCCGAACATCGCCCCCCATTCCTCGGGGCCGACCGTTCCCAGCTCCTCGAAACGTTTACCCAGCAGGATTCCCGCCGCCTCGTTGTAGAAGACCAACAAGCCCCCTTCGTCGACCAGGAAGGCCGGCGTGGAGAGCGCCGACATCAGGTTGCGAGCGAGAATCAGCTCGAGGGGCTTCTGCGTCACAGATGACACTTTAGATAGTCGGGATAGGCATAGCGGGTGATTTCACGGCTCTGCCCCTGCAGAAGCCCAGACGCCCACCTTCGATCATTCAGCCATCCCGACTGCGTGACATCGGTCACGCATGTCCCTTCTCTGTAGAGACACGTCGCGCAATGGCGCGAGTCTCACGACTGAATCCGCAGCGGAGTGCCAATCGGCATTAGGCGCCATAGCCGGCGAACTGACCTGTTGCGTAGGCGAATACAGCCGTGGGATGGCCTTCCGGGGATCAGGGACGGCTCGCTGGTGCCATGGATCCCGACGATCCCGCCCCCAGGCCAGTCGCTGAGTACGGAGTAGTCACTGGTGCCAAACGCCACCGGTCCATAGAGGCCGCCAGGGCGGAAAGGTTTGAACTTCTCGCGGATCCAGAAGTGCCCCACCGGCGTGGGCGTGCTCGGCTTACCGATTCCGATCGGCGCGCTCCAGATCCGGCGCCCGCGCCTGAAGAGGGTCGCGCGCAGCGCCGAGCGATCCGCGACCATCAAGGTTCGCACTCGGTAGAGAGGGCCGAGCGCCGAACGACGTATCCATCCGGTTCGGCCGTTCGGGCGCATCGGGATGCGGACCTCGATCCAGGTATGCCATTTCGAGTCGCGCCAGCTGCGCAAGGCTAGATAGACCTCGGGGAGCCCGTCCTCGGTGAGGTAGTGGGCTCGCACGATCGTCCGCGCGTCCGGTCGCGGCATCCAGCGGATCGGCGCCCTTCGTACTGGGTGCGCCCAGCGCGTGTGCGTCAACTCGTTGGAAAGGCGAATACTGCCCTTGACGGCAGGGGCGTTGTGCGCACTTGCCGATGCCGGAAGGGCGAGGACCACCACCACGGCGATGAGCCTCAGCAACGCTCAGCCCGTGAAGTTTGGACTCGACACCGCCCGAGCACAGCGGCGGAAGCCCCGACTCGCGGTGTCACGCCGGCCTTTGACGTCGACCGCCACTACTCGGATCGTGTTGCGGCCCGCGTGCAAGCCGGAGACTCTGACCCAGACGGAGAAATGTTTGTTGGTGCTCCGCTTAATTCGCTCGCCGTCGACGAAAACATCGACCCTTCGCATCTTCGATCCGCCGCTGATGTTGATCTTGGCCTTGAAGCCCTTGGCCGTACAGTTCGCACCGCCTCCTCCAGGCCCAGGGTTGGGACCGCCGGTGCCCGGGACATGATTTATCTGAATGTTCGGCCTGGCATTGCCACCGCCGTTGCCGTCCCCTCTGCCTCCACTTCTCCCGCCGTCGGTGTCGGTGCCGGCGCCTCCGGCAACGCACTGCGGTCGAGTGACGGTGTCGTTGATGAGCGTGACCGCGCCGTTCCTGGCGAGCAGCCTGCCGTTTACGGCGACCCCGTTGTTGACGGAGATCGACTGCAGGGCGAGGATGTTCCCGGCGAAGCTGGAGGTCGTGTCCAGGGTTGCCGACGAACCGACTTTCCAGTAGAGGCGACACGCCTGGGCGCCGTTGATCAGCCTCACCCGGGAGGCCGATGCGGTGATCAGCGTGCTTGCCGTCTTGAAGATGAAGACCGCATTCGGGTTGCCCTGGGCATTGAGGGTGAGCGTGCCGGTGATGCCGAAGGTTCCGGATCCGGAGTTGTAGACCCCGGCCGTCAGAGTCTGGCCGCCCAGCTCCGTGGCCAGTTTGATTACCGGTCCCTGCCCGGCGGCGTTGTTGTATGCCGCGGTCAGGTCGGCTTGGGCTTGTCCCGCCAGGGCATCAGCCTGGTGGATCGATCCGTTCACGGTGCCGTTTGGCGCTCCGCCAAAGCCGGTCACGGCCGGCGTTGGAGCGGTCCCGAGGTCTCCGTTGGTGACACTGGGGCCGGTGTTCGTTATCCCCGAGCCCGCCAGGAGCGCGAAGCTGTCTGCCGTTCCTAGACCGATCGCCGTGGCGGCCTGAGAAGTTGCCGCGAGCCCCAATATCAACAACCAGCCGAACGAAGCAATTAACAGACTCTTCGAGACCAAGCGCTTCATCTGAAGTAACTATCAGAGCACTCTGGGGGTTGCGCAATCCCCCGGATGTATGAGGCATGAAGATTCCCCCCAAAGGGGCTAACGCGGAGGGGGGAGTCCGCTAAGCCTCCCAGCTGATTTGCCCAGTCACCAGCGCAATTGCCACTGCGTGCGCTCGCGTGTGGGCACCGAGCTTGCCCATCGCGTTATGCACGTGCGACTTGATCGTCTCCGGCGAGAGGAACAGTCGCTCGGCGATGTCGCCGCTCTGAAGCCCGGAAGCGACCAGCGTCATAATCTCGCGTTCGCGCTGGGTCAGCTGGAGCCGACCGCTCTCCCCTGCTGTGATCGCTTTCCACGCCGCCTCGCTGGGCGGAGCACCTCCTGCCAGATCGGCCGTAGCCTCGTCGTGTGGGATGAATACCGACAGGTGGCGGGCGGGTAGGACGTTGGCGGTGGCGCTGAACTCGACGGGCACGGAGCCGCGATCCGGAACGTAGAGTTGGTACCAGCCCTCCGCAGCCCCGCTGGTCAGGAATTCCCGCCATTGCTCCTCGAGCCTCAGGCGCTCGCTCTGAGGCGTGAATTCGTCCATCGTGTGCCAGGGCACCTCCTCGCGAGTAATCCCCAGTAGCTCGCAAGCCGCCGTATTGCCGGTCACCCAGCGTCGCTGGTCATCGGCGATAAGCATCGGATGCCGTGATCGTTCGAACGCCATCCGCAGCCGACTTGCCGCCTGCGAGCCGAACTTGCTGTCCGCAAAGACCTGCAAGTCCACCACGTCGCGGGGTGGTTCGAGAGCTGCCACTAACAATTCCCTCGTCAGGGAGTTTACATGCGCTGATTAGTCAAATAGGACCTCCGTCGCGCATGGAAGACGGTGCCCCCGGCGCCGGCAAAATTACCGGCGCCGGGAGGCGGCAGCTTCAGGGGACCGGCTTAGAGTCTTCCGATCTTGAAGATCTTCGTGCCGCAGTCGGGGCACACGCCTTGTATCGCCGGGCGACCGTTTCTCATGGTCACCTGTTGGGCGTCCTTGATCTCGACCTTCTTGCGTTCTTTCACGCAGTAGCCCTCGGGCATGAGGGGGCCTCCTTTCGCTGCCGCTTCGCGGCAAGTCTCACGGTTGCCCGCGAGGTCGGATTGCGCCGAATGTAACGCAGGCAGGGGACGGCGACCACGAATAATGTGCGATTCAGCACAACCTGCTCATTGGCAAAGTCGTCGAACGTGCGTCCACTACTCTGCGGCCCGCACTTCCGCACCCCACGAGCTTCCAAGGAGACTCCGCAATGCCCGAAGCAGTAATCGTTGACACCCTCCGCACGCCCATCGGCCGCGCCTTCAAGGGCTCTCTCGCCCAACTGCGCCCCGAGGAGATGGGAGCGTTCGTGGTGGACAGGTTGCTCGATCGCAATCCCGAGCTCGACCCGGCCCTGGTTGAAGACGTCTTTTGTGGCGTCGGCATGCCACAGGGCTTGGAGGCTTTCAACATCGGTCGGATCATCTCGCTGCTCTCGGAAAAGCTGCCGCAGACCGTCAACGGCGTGACCGTTTCCCGCTACTGCTCCTCCAGTCTTGACGCTATTCGTCATGCGGGCAACGCGATCAAGGCCGGCGAGGGCGACGTTTACATCGCCGCTGGTGTCGAGTGGGTGAGCCGCTTCAACGAGCGCACCGAACCAGCCGGCGCCGACGATCGCAACCCGAATCTGATCGGTGAGAACGGCCAGCCCAATGCCTACATCGACATGGGCCTGACTGCCGTCAACGTGGCCAAGAAGTACGGGGTCAGTCGCTCTGACATGGACGAGTTCGCGCAGCGCTCCCAGGAGCTGGCGGTCAAGTCCCAGGAGGACGGCTTCTTCGACCGCGAGATCGTCCCGGTCACTCTCCCCGACGGCACTGAGGTCGCCAAGGACGACGGCCCCCGCGCCTCCTCGACCGTGGAGAAGCTCTCCGAGCTGCCCGAGGCCTTCGGCGGGGGCGGCGTCACCGCCGGCAACTCCTGCCCGCTCAACGACGGCGCCGCCGCGGTGCTGCTGATGAGCGACACCAAGGCGAAGGAGCTGGGCCTCACCCCGCGGGCTCGCATCGTCACGGCCGCCACCTATGGCAACGAGCCAGAGCTGATGGGTGTTGCCCCGATCGGCGCGATCAAGAAGGTGCTGGACCGGGCCGGGATGACGATTGAGGACGTCGACGCGGTCGAGCTCAACGAGGCTTTTGCCGCCCAGGTGATTCCGATCATGGACGAGTGTGGGATTTCGATCGACAAGCTCAACACCCACGGAGGCGCAATCGCCCTCGGCCACCCCTTCGGGATGACCGGCGCCCGCATCATGGGGACGCTGCTCAATGCGATGGAGACCGACGACCACCAGGTCGGCATTGAGACCATGTGCGTAGCCGGGGGCCAGGGCAAGGCGATGATCGTCGAGCGGGTCTAAGGCCCGCTGAGATCACGGCCTGCGTGGAGCGGGCGAACCGACCTGGAAGGGTTCGCCCTTGAGTAAGAAGCGATCGGTCGCAATCGTCGGAGGGGGCTTCGGCGGAGTCGGCGCCGCGGCGATGCTCGCCCGCGAAGGCTATGAGGACCTCACCGTCTTCGAGAAGGGCGAGCGCGTCGGCGGGGTCTGGCAGCACAACACCTACCCCGGCGCCGCCTGCGACATCCCCTCCCATCTCTACGAGTTCTCCTTCGCCCCCAACCGCTGGTCGCGCCGCTTCTCGCCGGGTCCCGAGATTCGCGCCTACATCGAGGGAGTCGCTCGCCGCTTCGGCGTGCTCGACAAGGTCCGCACCGGCACCGAGGTGAAGAGCGCCCGCTGGGATGAGCAACGGGGGAGCTGGCACTTGGAGACGAGTGGCGGCCCGCACGAGGCCGATGTCCTGGTCGCGGCCTGCGGCCAGCTCTCGGTCCCGAAGATTCCACCGATCGCCGGGCTTGAGGACTTCTCCGGCCCCGCTTTCCACACTGCCGAATGGCACCACGATGTCGACCTGGCCGGGAAGCGCGTAGCGGTGGTCGGCACCGGGTGCAGCGCGATCCAGGTGGTGCCCGCGATTCAACCGGAAGTCGCCCAGCTCGACGTCTACCAGCGCTCTCCCGGTTGGACCTTTCCGAAGGGAGATTTCGAGTACACGTCTCGGGCGCGCTCCCTCTTTAGGCGCTTTCCCGCCCTGCGCCGACTCGACCGCGCTTCGATCTACGCCTTCCAGGAGTTTGGCGCGGCAGCGATGACCAGTCGGCGCTGGCTGCTGCCGGTGCTGCGCGCGATCGCCAAGCGCCAGCTCAACTCGGCGATCTCCGACCCCGAGTTGCGCCGCAAGGTGACACCGAGAGACGAGGTCGGCTGCAAGCGGATCATGCTCACCGACGAGTGGTATCCGACGCTCGCGGAGGCCAACGTCGACTTGGTCGCCGAGCGGATTGATGCGGTCACGTCGGGCGGTATTCGCGACGCGCGCGGCGTCGAGCGACCGGCCGACGTCATCGTTCTCGCCACGGGCTTCGCCAGCCATGACTTCGTCGCCCCGATGGAGATCGCCGGCCGCGGCGGACGCACCTTGGCCGATGAGTGGAGCGATCTGCCCCGCGCTTATCTGGGCCTGACCGTGCCGACGTTCCCCAACATGTTCCTGCTCTACGGGCCGAATACGAACGGCGGCACGGGCTCGGTGGTCAACACACTGGAGTGCGGGATCGGGCACCTGCTTGCTGCCCTGCGTGAGATGGAGACGCAGGGCGCCGGGCGGGTTGAAGTTCGACGCGAAGCCGCCGAGGCATTCGACCGTGAACTGCGCGGCGCATTGGCGAAGACCGTTTGGCACAGCGGCTGCAGCAACTGGTACGTCGACGAGAACGGCAACGACCCGAGCAACTGGCCGTGGACGTGGAGCGCCTACCGGCGCCGCACCGAGCGCCTCGTCCCGGGCGCATACGCTTTGGACGCATGAGCGACGCGCCGCCGCATCCCAGCTCGCTGATAACCCCCGAGTCCGTTCGGAACTTTCTGCCGGGGAGCTTCCCCGGCGACCTCGGGATCGAGCCGCTGGAGATTGAGGATTCGCATTCGCGGGGGAGGATCGTCGTCGACGAGCGCCACCTGCACCCCGGCGGCTTCGTCCACGGCGGCGTCTGGACGGCTTTGGGGGACACCGTGGCCGCCTGGGCCACCTTTCGAAACATCCCGCCGGGGCACAACTTCACCACGATTGAGCTGAAGCTGAACGTCTTCGCGGCCGGCCTCATGGGCGACGAGATCGTCGCCGTCGCTGAGCCCCTCCACACCGGGAAGAGCACTGTTGTGATCGAGGTCAGGATGGAGCGCTGCCGGGAGGGCGAGGAGCCCCGCTTGGCGGCAAACCTGATCGTCAGCCAGTTTGTGCTGGCGCCTCAGGCTCCGTAACTGGGGCCTCCAGCGCCTCTATCTGCGGCAGGCGCCAGAGCAGGCTGGCGATGGTCAGCCCGATCGCGGCGGAGAGCAGGGCGAGGAACCACTGTGCGGCGGAGAGGATCTCCATCTCGAAGAAGTTGCGCAGCGGCCCGATCGCAAGAATTCCCGCGAACAAGCCGCCAAGCCCGACGACCATGCCGAGCATGTAGCTCTGGATCGCGATGTGCTCGCGGCCTGGGCCGCGCTCCAACAGCAGCACGAAGGAGAGCCCGAGGACGATCAACGTCGTCGTCGCCGCGGTGCGCCCGGCATCCAGCGAGCCGCCGAAGACCGTGTCGACGAGGAAGAAGGAGAGGATCGAGCCGAGCGCCGTGGCCAGTCCGGCCGGCACCGCGAAGGCCGCCAGCGCGCGCAGCAGGCGCCCGCGATAGAGCGGCCCATCGGAGGGCGCCAGGGCCAGCACGAATGAAGGGATCCCGATCGTCAGGAACACGGCCAGAGTCAGGTGCCGAGGCAGGAAGGGGAAAGCGAACCCCGGCATCGCGACGAGCAGGATCAACGCCGCGGCGTAGACGGACTTGGTCAGGTAGAGCCGCCCGAGGCGGTGGACGTTGCGGGCGATCCGCCGTCCCTCGCCGACCGCCTGCGGCAGCCGCGCGAACTCGTCTTTGAGCAGGACCACGTCGGCGACCCCCTTCGTCACCTGCGCTCCCGAGCCCATCGCCACCGCGAGTCGGGCTTGCTTCAGCGCCGGTACGTCGTTGACGCCGTCACCGATCATCGCCGTGTAGCGCCCCGATGCCCGCAGCGCTCCCACCAGCGCCTTCTTTTGCTCGGGGGCGATCCGGCAGAAGATCGTGTTGCGTTGCGCCGCTTCGGCCAGGCCCTTCGGGTCGTCGGGCAGGTCCGGGCCCTCGATCACCCCGGCATCGCGAGGCACGCCGACCCCGTAGGCGACAGCGGTGACGGTCGCCCTGGCATCGCCGGAGATCAGCTTCAGGTCGACGTTTTCTTCGCGCATGAAAGCGATCGTTTCCGCGGCATCGGGTCGTAGGGTCTCCTCCAAGACGATCAGGGCCAACGGGATGAGCGGTGGTGGCGTCTCTTCGGATGGGTTGGCGGGAAGCCCCTGGCCCGACTCGCCGAAAGCGACCACACGTCGCCCCGCCGCGGTCTCCTCCTCCAGTCTGTGTGCCAGCCCCGGCGGCAGCGACAGCGCTCCGGCTCGCGCCAGCACATCCGGGGCGCCCAGCACGTAGGAGGTGCCCCCGGTGGTCAAGCCGCTCCACTTCCACTCGGAGGAGAAGGGCACCTCGGCGCTGACTCGCCCGGCTCTTCCGGGGTAGTGCTCGGCGATCGTTTCCAGCGTGCGGTTGCGATCCCCGGCGCTTGCCGCGAAGCGAGCCAGCGCCGCTGTGGCCGCCGTGGGATCGGCCCCGTCGGCGATTTCCACAGAAAACAGTCGCAGCTCCCCGTCCGTCAGCGTTCCCGTCTTGTCGACGCAGATCGTGTCGACCGCGGCGAGGCTCTCGGTCGCGCTCATCTGCTGCACCAGCGTGTCTTTGCCGGCCAGCCGCACGGCCGCCACCGCGAAGGTGACGCTCATCAGCAGAACCAGACCCTCCGGGATCAGCGTCACCAGCCCCGCGGTCGCGGTTTGCGCGGCCTCGATCAGGGCTACGTTGCGTACCTGGAAGGTGAGCAGGAGGATCGCGGCAAGCGGCAACATCGCCCAGGTGCAGGCGACGATCACCTGATTGACCTCGCCCTGGAGTGGGGATGGGGGATGGCGAAACGCTTTCGCCTCGCCGGCCAGCCGTCCCGCGTAGCTGTCTTCGCGCACCGCATCGACCTCGTACTGGCCGGACCCCGAGAGGCAGAACGAGCCCGATAGGACGCGCCCTCCGACGCCCTTGCGAATCCCGTCCGACTCGCCGGTGAGCAGCGACTCGTCCAGCGTCATCCCGCGACTGGAGACAACCTCGCCGTCGGCGACGAGCTGATCCCCGGGCGCCACGCGAACGATGTCGCCGGGGACCAGTTCTTCCGCCAACAGGCCGATCTCGACGCCGTCGCGCAGGACTCTGGCGTGGGGAGCGACCAGCACCGCCAGCTCGTCCAGAGTGCGCTTCGCCTTCAGCTCTTGGCGGATCCCGATGTAGGAGTTGATGATCGCGATCAGGCCGAAGACGGCGTCGGCGAACAGGCCCAGGGAGAGGATCAGGACGAAGAAGACACCGATGATCGCGTTGAACAACGTGAAGACGTTGCCGGCGACGATGCTGGACACCGAGCGCGACGATGTCTCCGCCGGCGGGCTGAGCTTGCGCAGCCGCGCGGCCGCCTCCGCTCCAGTCAGACCTTGATCGATTGCCACCGCGCTCACGCTGCATTGTTTACCGGGTGGCCCGGCAGCGGTACGCTTGCCGGGTGAAGGAACCGGGAGATTGGACTAAGCGCCGTGGCATCAGAACCGTCGCTCGCTTGGTTTCAACCGTAGCCATTGCGGTGCTGCCGGTTGCCCTTATCGCCCCGACCGTCTTCGGCGAAGACGCGCCCGCCCCGACGCCGGTCCCCAAGTGCCTCGGCAAGAGAGCGACGATCGTCGGTACGGAAAAGGCGGACAGACTCGTCGGGCGCGACCGGGCCGATGTGATCGTCGGCCTTGGTGGCTCCGACACGCTGATCGGCCGCAGAGGAAACGACACGATCTGCGGTGGCGACGGCGATGACCGCATGGCGGGCGGGAAGGGCAACGACAAGATCTTCGGAGGCCCCGGCCGCGACGGGTTGCGCGGTGGCCCCGGGCACGACACCCTGATCGGCGGTCCCGACGCCGACAAAGTGGTCCAGTAGTAGGTTTCCGCGCAATGGGGGGCGATCTGAAGCTGGGCATCAACCTTGGCTACTGGGGCATTGGCCCCGCCGGCGACGATGCGGTCGAGGTCGTCCAAGCCGCCGAACGGGCCGGCTTCGAGTCGGTCTGGGTGGCTGAGTCCTACGGCTCCGACGTCGTCAGCGTGCTGGCCTGGTTGGCGCCGCAGACGTCCACGATCAAGCTCGGCGCCGCGATCATGCAGGTTCCCGCCCGCCCGCCCGCCGCCGCTGCGATGGCCGGCGCGACGATCGACAAACTCTCCGGCGGGCGCTTCATCTTCGGCTTCGGCCCCTCCGGCCCCCAGGTCTCCGAAGGCTGGTACGGCGTCCCTTACGCAAAGCCCTGGGGCCGCACCCGCGAGTACATCGAGGTGGTGCGGGAGATCATCGCCCGTGAGGGTCCGGTCGACCATCAGGGCGAGCACTACCAACTGCCGCTCCCCGATGGGGAGGGCAAGGCGTTGAAGCTCAACTTCCACCCCGAGCGCAACCGCATCCCCGTCTTCGTCGGCGCGATCGGGCGCAAATCGGTGGAGATGGCGGCGGAGATCTGCGACGGCTGGATCCCGATCTTCTTCAGCGTCGACGCTTTCGAGGCGACCTGGGGCGAGCACTTGGAGGCGGGCTTCGCCAAGGGAGGGCGGCAGCGTTCCGACCTCGAGGTATCCCCGTCGCTGCAGGTTGCGATCGACGGTGACCAGGAGGCGGCGAAGAGCGTGGTCAAGGCCGGCCTCGTTCTCTATTTCGGTGGCATGGGCAGTCGCAAGACCAACTTCTACGTCGATCTGGCGCACCGCTTTGGCTTCGGCGATGTCGCCGATGAGGTGCAGCGTCGCTTCCAGGACGGCGATCGTGGCGGCGCCTTCGAGGCAATGCCCGATGAGATCGTCGAGGCGACTTCGCTGGTTGGGACCGAGGCCGAAGTGGCGGAGCGGATCGAGCGTTTCCGCGCCGCCGGCATCGATCGGCTGATCGTCTCCCCGGTCCACGTCGACAAGGCAGAGCAGCTCCACACGATCGAGCGCCTGGCCGACATCGCGGGCGTGCAAGCCCCCGCTTAGCTGGATCGTTAGTCTTCCGCGCCGCATGAAGGTCGGAGTCCCGAAAGAGACCGCTGAGGGGGAGCGCCGGGTCGCGCTCGTCCCCGATGTCGTCAAGTCGCTGAAGCGCAACGAGCACGTCGATGTGCTGGTCGAGCGCGGCGCCGGCGACGCGGCCGGCCACCCCGACTCCCAGTACGAGGAAGCCGGAGCGGAGGTCGTAGACCCTGACGTTACGTGGGGCGCCGACGTGGTTCTGCGCGTCGCCGCCCCCACCGCCACGGAGATCGGCAAGCTCGGCTCCAGTCAGATCCTGATCGGCCACCTCGCGCCCTGGACCGCGGCCGAGACCAACCAGGCCCTGGCCGCCTCCGGAGTCACCTCTTTCGCGATGGAGGCGATCCCGCGCACGACGCGCGCCCAGGCGATGGACGCGCTCTCCTCACAGGCCGCCGCCGCGGGCTACGCCGCGACCCTGATTGCCGCTCGCGAGTCGGGCCGCTTCTTCGGGATGATGACCACGGCCGCGGGGACGGTTCCGCCCGCCAAGGCCCTCGTCCTCGGCGCCGGCGTCGCCGGCCTGCAGGCGGTCGCCACCGCGAAGCGCCTCGGTGCGATCGTCACCGGCTTCGACATTCGCCGCGCCGCCTGGGAGCAGATTGCCTCGCTCGGCGGGCGTCCTCTGGAGCTCGACTTCATCCCCGACGCGGAGGGAGAGGGCGGCTACGCGCGACCCCTCACCGACGAGGAGAACGCCCAGGTTCGCGATGCGCTCGGCGAGAACGCCGCCAAGCAGGACATCATCATCACCACCGCCGCTATTCCCGGCCGCGCGGCGCCGCTGCTGATCACCGCCGACGCGGTGCGCGGCATGGAGCCCGGCTCGGTGATCGTCGACCTCGCCGCGGAGACCGGCGGCAACTGCGAGCTGACGCAGGCGGGGGAGACGGTGGTCGAGGGCGGCGTCAAGGTGATCGGCCCGCGCAACCTCGCCAGCGAGATGCCCGCGCCGGCCTCCCAGCTCTACGCCAAGAACCTGGAGAACCTGCTCGGCCTGCTGATCAGCGAGGAGGGCGCCGTCAACGTCGACTTCGAAGACGACATCGTCGCCGCCGCCTGCATCACGCAAGGCGGCGAGATCAAAAACGAGAGGGCGGCCAAGTGAGAGCACAAATCGGCACGGTGACTTCCGGGTATTCGAATCCGGGTCGATTTGTGCGGGAACGCGGTGTTCGATGAGCCTGATGACTGAGATCACGATTTTCGTCCTCGCCGCCTTCGTCGGCTTCGAGGTGATCTCCAAGGTCCCGACCACGCTGCACACGCCGCTGATGTCGCAGACCAACGCGATTCACGGCATCGTCATGCTCGGCGGCCTGATCGTCGTCGGCTACGCCAACGACGGGCTCGAGTACACGATCGGCACGATCGCGATTGCCTTCGGCGCGATCAACATCGTCGGCGGCTTCATGGTCACAGACCGGATGCTCGGCATGTTCTCCAAAAAGCCGAAGCCGAAGGCCGAGGCTGACGGGAAGGGCGGCTCCTGATGCTCGAGGCCGTTCTGCAGCCGGGCGGCGACGGCGCCACGGCGCTCTACATCGTCGCCTTCTCACTCTTCATCATTGGCGTCAAACGCGGCACCCACCCGACCACCGCCAAGCAGGGCAACCTGGTCGCCGCGGTCGGCATGGCGGTCGCCGTGGTCACCACGTTGCTGCTCGACGGGATTGGCAACTGGGGCCTGATCGCGCTCGGCCTCGGGGTCGGCACCGCCGTCGGCGTGATCGCCTCGGTCCGCGTGCAAATGACCGAGATGCCGCAGATGGTCGCCCTCTACAACGGCGTCGGCGGTGGCGCGGTGGCGCTGATCGCCTGGTCGGAGATTCGCCACGGCATCTCTTTGGGGGAGACGATTCCGCTCGACACGCTGATTCCCGTCCTCTTCGCCGCCGTCGTCGGCTCGGTCTCCTTCTGGGGCTCGAACATCGCCTTCGCCAAGCTCCAGGACCTGATCCCGACCCGGCCGCTTGCCGTTCCGGGCCAGCAGGTGATCAACGCTGTGCTGCTGCTCGGCATCGTCGCTGCTTGCGTCAACATCGCGGTCAACAACGACGATCCGTCGCAGGCGATCTTCATCGCGACCCTGATCGCCGCCGGGCTGCTCGGCAACCTCGTCGTGTTGCCGATCGGCGGCGCCGACATGCCGGTCGTAATCTCGCTGCTCAACGCCTTCACCGGCCTCTCCGCGGCTGCCGCCGGCTTCGCGCTGGACAACGTGGCGTTGATCGTCGCCGGCACCTTGGTCGGCTCCTCGGGAACGATCCTGACGATGGAGATGGCGACCGCGATGAATCGCTCCGTCGCCAATGTCCTCTTCGCCGGCTTCGGCGGCGCGCCATCCGGGGGTGGGGGAGGCAGCACCGAAGAGCGCCCTCACGTCTCGATTGGCGCCCAGGACGCGGCGATCAAGCTCGCCTACGCCGACTCGGTCGTGATCGTGCCCGGTTACGGCCTCGCCGTCGCCCAGGCTCAGCACGCGATCAAAGAGGTCGGCGACGAGCTGGAGAAGCGCGGCGTCACCGTCAACTACGCGATCCACCCGGTCGCCGGCCGCATGCCAGGCCACATGAACGTCCTCCTCGCTGAAGCCGACGTGCCCTACGAGCAGCTGAAGGAGATGGAGGAGATCAACCCCGAGATGCCGCGCACCGACGTCGCGGTCGTCGTCGGGGCCAACGACGTCACCAACCCGGCGGCCAAAAACGACCCCGACAGCCCGATCGCCGGGATGCCGATCATCGAGGTCGACGAGGCCCAGCAGGTGATCGTGATCAAGCGCTCCCTCAGCCCCGGCTTCGCCGGTATCGACAACGACCTCTTCTACGAGCCGAACACCTCGATGCTCTTCGCCGACGCCAAGCAGGCGGCGGCGGATATCGCCGCTGAGATTCAGAACCTCTAATTGGGAGAGGGTCGGGTGCCCCTCTCCACTCGCTGTCGTTTTCGCGTGTAGCGGCTGCGGCTGTCCGAGATCCGATCTGGCGAAAACGTAGCGCCGCTCGCTCCGAGGGGCACCCGACCCTCTCCACTCAAGCCGCTTAGAGGGGGGCGAAATCGGCCTGGTCAGAGATTGGGCCTGTGTGCGCGAGCGAGGACAGGGGTCCGTTGAGTGGATTGGTCTCACCTGCCTGCTCGCCTTGCTGCTGACGGCGGTGCTGGCGGCCGGGGTGCGGGTGCCGGGGACGGCTTTGGCCGATTCGATCTTCGAGAAGATTCTTTGCGGGGTCTCGATGGCCGACAGTTGTGGCGATGAGCCGCATCTGATCGCCGCCTATGGGACCGAGGTCGGAAAGCTCGCCAACGACCACATGCCGAGCTTGCTCTTCGAAAAGGGCTCGAAGGCAGTGCCGGTCAACTTTCGCCGCTGCCGCAGCACGACCTGCGGCGACGCACCTGGCGAGGGGTTGATCCGGCGGACCGACCGGGGCCTGCCGGTGAGCGCCTTCGTCCACGTCGTCGATTGCCGGTCGGGAAGGGGGGACTCATCGAGAGTTGACTGCTCGGGCGATCGCGCCGGCAACCTCTACGTTCAGTTCTGGACCTACTACGCGGATTCGGCGACCTTCCGCGGCGTCCCGGTTCTCGGTCGCAAGGGCTTCCACAGAGACGACTGGGAAAGCGTGCAGATTCGCGTCGGCCCTGACGGCAGCGTCGACCAACGCGCCTCATCCCACCACGGCTACAACTACGAAAGGGGGCTCTCCAATGCCGGCTCCGACGCGGGGATCGGCCCACTCAAGGACATCGCCGAAGCGATCGGCGCCCGCGCTCGCAACGGCTGGGGCCCCGAGACCCGCCTGCTCCTCGTCTCCGGCGGCAGCCACGCCGGCAACGTGCGAGGGATCCCCGACATCGCCCGCGTCACTCCCGGCGACCGCGTCCACCTGATCCCCTTGGAGGGCATCGCGGCCGGCGGCCGCGACTTCAAGTTCGCGATCAGTCCCCCCTGGCGCAAGCGCGTCTGGCGCGATCCGGAAGCCGAGGGGACCAACTGAACGGCTACTGCTGCGCGAGCGTCTCCGGGGGTATCTCAGTCACGTAGAAACGCGTGCGGTCGATCTCCTCGCCACCGGTTTTGACGACGACGGCGTGGGGGCCGTTGCTGCTGAAGGCAGTGTGGGCTCCAAGGGAAAGCACGATCCGCTGTTCCTGGCCGGCCACTGAGCCCGGCGGTCGTCCCGTTTCGAAGTCGAGTGAGAACTCTTCGCCCAGAATCTCCCCGTCGGGGTCCTCGATGTGAAGGGTCATCGTGTGCTGCTGGTTCGTCTCATCCCAGGGCACGTCCAGTCCGAGCGAGATGAAGAAGTCAAATTCGTAGGGAAGCTCGGGGAAGCGCAGCTGATTCCAGCCGGCGCCCATCGTGTAGATCTTTCCGTTGATCGACTCGCTGTGGTCGCTGAGGAGCAGAAATCCAAGTTCCATGAGCTGGTCTCCGTTCTTGCCGCTACTTCGGTGGCATCCGTAGGGCGCCGTCGAGGCGGATGGTCTCGCCGTTGAGCATAGGGTTGGCGACGATCTGGCCGACCAGCTCCGCGTACTCGGCGGGACGACCGAGTCGCGAGGGGTGGGGGATGCCGGCGCCGAGCGCCGCGCGCGCTTCCTCGGGTAGAGCGGCGAGTAAGGGCGTGTCGAACAAGCCGGGGGCGATTGTCATCACGCGGATGCCTCGTGAGGCCATGTCGCGGGCGGCGGGGAGGGTCATGCCGACGATGCCTCCCTTGGAAGCGGCGTAAGCGATTTGGCCGATCTGCCCGTCGTAGGCGGCGATCGAGGCGGTGTTGACGCAGACACCCCGCTCTCCCTCGTCGTCGGGTTCGTTCTCGCTCATCGACGCCGCCGCCAGGCGCAAGACGTTGAAGGTGCCGATCAGGTTCACCTTGACCACGTTTGAGAACAGCTCGAGGTTGTGGGGCCCGCCCTTGTGAGCGACTCGCTCGGCCCAGCCGATCCCCGCGCAGCAGACCGAGATGCGCAGGCCTCCTTCGGCTCCGGCGGCCCTCTCGACTGCCGCCGAAACTGCGTCCTCATCGGTCACGTCGGCCGCGACGAAGGCCGCGCTCAGCTCGGCGGCCAGCGCCTCGCCCTTCTCAGCGTTGAGATCGGCGATCGTGACCACGGCGCCGGCCTCCGCCAGCGCTCGCGCGGTTGCTTCGCCCAGCCCGGATGCGCCGCCCGCGACCAGCGCGCTCTTGCCTTCAACCTCCATCGACGGGCACCCTATAGGCGCTGTTCACATCCAAGTAATCAGGTATCGCTAGTGTTTCGCCCATCGCCACCGAGGTGACGGCAAGCCCCAAGGAAGCGATCGCGGAACGGCTCGCGGAGGCGCGCGAGCGCACCTATGAGCTGATCGGGTCGCTCGACGACGACCAGCTCAACACGGTCTACTCACCGATTCTCAGTCCGCTGGCCTGGGACCTCGGCCACATCGCCAACTTCGAGGAGCTGTGGCTGGTGCAGACGATCGGCGAACGCGAGCCCCTGCACGGCGAGTTGGGCCGCTTCTACGACGCGATCGAGAACCCGAGGAAGACCCGCGGGGAGCTGCCGATCCTGCGCGACGCCGAGCTGCGCGCTTACCTCGCCGACGTGCGTGAGCGCACCCTGGAGGTGCTGGACGAGGTCGAGATCGGCGCCGACGCCGAGGACCCGCTGCTGCGCGACGGATTCGTCTACGAGCTGCTGCTCGCCCACGAGCATCAGCACAACGAGACGATGCTCCAGCTCTTGATGTTGGTCGACGGCTACGAACTGCCCCCAACCCTCGCGCCGAGTTCGTCCTTGTTCCCGGATAGCGGGAACAAGGACGAACTCGGCGATCGGGAGGGGGAGGCGGTTGAGGTCGAGGGTGGGATGTGTGAGGTCGGCGCGGCTCCGGCGGGATTCGCTTATGACAACGAGCGCCCCCGCCACTCGGTCGAGCTGGAGCAGTTCGAGATCGACCTCGAACCGGTCAGCAACGGCGAGTACATCGAGTTCCTCGCCGAAACCGGGGGCGAGCCGCCGCTGTACTGGGAGGCCGACGGGAAGGGGGGTTGGCTCGACAACGCAATGGGTAGGAGAGAGCCGATCGAACCGCGCGCCCCCGTCATCCACGTCTCCTGGCATGAGGCCGATGCCTTCGCTCGCTGGGCGGGAAAGCGGCTGCCCACCGAGCATGAGTGGGAGGCCGCACGTCCCGGTCTCTCCGGAGTTGGGCAGGTCTGGGAGTGGACGTCCTCGGACTTCCTCGCCTACCCGGGCTTTGAGGCCTTTCCCTATGAGGAGTACTCCGAGCCCTTCTTCGGCGACGAGTACAAGGTCTTGCGCGGGGCATCGTGGGCGACCCATCTCGACGTCGTTCGACCCAGCTTCCGCAACTGGGACTTGCCGCAGCGCCGCCAGATCTTCGCTGGAATCCGCTGCGCGAGGGATGCATGACGACCACCGAGCCCCAGATCGCGATCGACGTGCGCCTGGGCGCCAACGGCGGGGCAACGATGGCGCGTGAGGTTCGCCTTGGCCTCTCGGCGGACCCAAAGGAGCTGGCGCCGAAGTATTTCTACGATGAGCGCGGCTCCCAGCTCTTCGAACGGATCACCGAGTTGTCCGAGTACTACCCGACCAGGGCGGAGCGGGAGATTCTCACCGACCGCTCGGCTGAGATCGTCGCCGCGGCGGGCGAGCCGGGCACCCTGGTCGAGCTCGGCTCCGGCTCGGCCGCGAAGACGCGCCATCTGCTGAGCGCGATGCGCGATGCGGGCTGTCTCGACACCTATGTCCCGGTCGACATCTCCGAGGAGATCACCCATGAGACTGCGCAGTGTCTGGTCGAGGAGTACCCCGGCCTTTCCATTCGTGGGCTGGTCTGCGACTTCGAGCACGACCTTGAGTTGATCCCGAGCGGGGAGGGGGGGCGGCTCATCGCTTTTCTCGGGGGGACGATCGGGAACCTCTTTCCGGACGCCCGCCGTGAATTTCTACTTCGCCTGGCCGCTCTGCTGGGGCCCGAGGACAGGATTCTCCTGGGCACCGATCTGGTCAAGGAACCAGCTCGCCTCGAAGCCGCCTATGACGACTCGCAAGGGGTCACCGCCGAGTTCAACAAGAACGTCCTCGAGGTTCTCAACCGGGAGCTGGGAGGAGACTTCAACCTCGATGCCTTTGAGCACGTAGCCCGCTACGACGGCGAGGAGGCGCGGATGGACATTCGCCTTCGCTCCCTCGCCGACCAGGCCGTCCGCCTCGATGGGCTCGACCTGACCGTCGAGTTCGCCGCCGGAGAGGAGATGCGCACCGAGATCTCCTCAAAGTTCACTCGCGACCGGCTGGACGACATCTACGAGGAGGCGGGACTGGAACTCGACGGCTGGTTCACCGACCCGGCCGGCGATTACGCGCTCAGCTTGGCGCGAGTGCTTCAGTAACTTCGCCGAGCTTGTCCGGCGTCGTGATCGGGGTGAGGATCGGCAGGGTGATGCCGCCCTCGACGAAGGCGGCGATTCGCTCCTTCATCTGCTCGGGCGTCCCGAAGATGAACATCTCCTCGATTAGCTCCCAGGGCGCCGCTGCCGCTGCCGCCCCGCGGTCGCCCGCCTCCCAGGCGGCGATCATCGGGTCGATCTCATCGCCGTAGCCGAGCCAGCGATAGAAAGCGGCGTAGACGGGGACGGTGATGTAGGAGGAGAACATGAAGCGGGCCAGCGGCTCGATTTGCTCGCGTTCGCCCGGAATGCAGAAGAAGCGACAGAGCAGCTCGAAGCTCTCCGGCGCTCTTTCCAGCTGCGCCACCACCTTCGGCAGTCCGCCAAGCGGCAGGAAGTTGGTGAAGGCGCCATCGGCCCGCTCGACGGCCAGGTCGAGCATCTTGCCGCGCAGCGCCGCCAGCACGATCGGCACCGGCTCGGCCGGCGCCGTCTCCAGCTTGAAGCCGGTCGCGGTCCGCTCGCCGGCCAGCGCCACGCGCAGGAACTCCAGCGTCTCGCGCACTCTGCTCAACGGCCGCTCGAAAGGGATCTCGTTCCAGCCTTCGACGATCCGGTCCGACGAAGAGCCGATTCCCAGCACAAAACGCCCGCGCGAGGCGCTCGCCAGCGCCGCCGCCTCCTGGGCCAGCAGCGCCGGCCCACGCTGGAAGACGCCGACGATTCCCGTTCCCAGCCGCGCCCGCTCGGTCCAGGCGGCGCTCAGCGCCAACGGCGTGAAGCCGTCGGGTCCGTTCGTCTCCCCACTCCAGAGGTCGGTGTAGCCGGCGGCCTCCGCCCGCTTCACCAGCTCCTCGTGATCGGCGAGCGAAATACCCGGCAACGGCAGTGTCAATCCCCAGCGCTCAGGCACAGCGCGACCCTATAGCCTGCGGCTCAATGGGAGCCATTGCTCAGGACCTCCGCTCAGGCGATAAGCCGGACCGCAATCTCGCGCTGGAGCTTGTCCGCGTCACAGAGGCCGCGGCCCTGGCCGCCGCCCGCTGGGTCGGGCGCGGTGACAAGATCGCCGCCGATCAGGCTGCCGTTGACGCGATGCGCTTTGTTCTCGACTCGGTGCCGATGGACGGCATGGTCGTCATCGGCGAGGGAGAGAAGGACGAGGCCCCGATGCTCTACAACGGCGAGGGGATCGGCGACGGCAGCCCACCGGTCGTCGACATCGCCGTCGATCCGCTCGAGGGGACCCGCCTTTGCGCGCTCGGAATGCCGAGCGCGCTCGCGGTCATCGCTCTCGCCGAGCGCGGGACGATGTTCGACCCCGGTCCCTGCGTTTACATGGAGAAGATGGCCGGCGCCGAGGAGATCGCCGACCTACTCGACCTCGATCGCCCCCTGCCGGAGACTTTGAAGCTGATCGCCGAGCGCAAGGGCGCCCCGATCGGCGACGTCACCGTCGTCATGCTCGACCGGCCTCGCCACGAGGAAGCGATGAAGGAAGTCCGCGAGGCCGGCGCCCGCATCCGCCTGATCACCGACGGCGACGTCTCCGCCGCGCTGCTCGCGGTCAGCGACCGCTCCCCGGTCGACCTGCTGTGGGGCATCGGCGGCACGCCGGAGGGCGTCATCTCCGCCGCGGCGCTGAAGTCGATGGGGGGCCAGCTGATCGGCCGCCTTTGGCCCCGCAACGACGAGGAGCGCAGAGCGGCGCTGGACGGCGGCTACGACCTCGAGCGCGTGCTCACCGCCAACGATCTCTGCTCCGGCGAGGACGTTTTCTTCTCAGCCACCGGCGTAACCGACGGCGATGTCCTGCAGGGCGTCCGCTACCGCGGCAGAGGCGCCACCACCGAGTCGCTGGTGATGCGCTCCCGCTCCGGCACGGTCCGCCGCGTCCAGGCGACCCACGACCGGGCAAAGCTCCGAGAAATTACGGGAGAGCGGTACGGCTAGTCGCAGTCGCGGCAGGGCTTGGGTTTTGGCTTGGCCCCTTCGTTTGCGTAGGGCATCTCGCCGGTGTCATGCAGCTCGTGGCGCAGGGAGTTGATTACCGCGCCCGCCATCAGCGCCAGGCTGAGCACGTAGAACCAGAGCAGGGCGATGAGGATGAAGCCGACGGTCGAGCCGAGGCGCGAGAGGCTGGACACATTGGAGAGGTAGACCGGGAAGAGCCAGTTGGCGAGGCCCGCGGAGACGGTGACAAACGCCGCGCCCGGCCAGACCGCTCGCCACGGCATGTGCCCTTTTGGCACCGCCCAGAAGATCACGCAGCAGATCAGGAAGGTGACGACCAGGGCAGCGGACAACAACAGCATCGTGTCGATCGCCTTGATGCTCGAAAGTCCGAAGGGCAACTTGTCGGTGCTGGAGACGAGCGCACCCTCAATCGCCGGCATGAAGATGCTGGCGGCGATGAAAAGAAGTACGACGACGAGCATCGTGAAGGAGAAGCGCTTTTGCTCCACCCACCCCCGGCACTCGACGTGGTAAATCCGACAGAAGGCGGTGTCCATCGCCCCCCAAAACGAGGCGCCGATCCAGAGCGAGCCGATGAAGGCCGCGATCCCGATCGTCGTCGAGTTTTCCTCGATCCGTTTCAGCGCGTCGGTCAGGGTTCCTTGCTCGGCATTGGGGAAGAGGCGTTGGAGGTCGTCGAGCACGCCTGTCTCGACCCCGCTGATCTTCAGCACCTGGCCGAAGACGAAAAGCACCAGCAGGGCGAACGGGAAGACAGCCAGCATCAGGTTGTAGGCGACCATTGCCGAAAGCCCGGTTACGTTCTCGCGGTAGGCGCGATTCCAAAAGGCGCGCAACCAGGGGCGTGGATGTCGCAGGGATTTGGGCATCAGATCTTGACTTCACAAACTGAAGCGACTACCATGCGAACAGACGTTTGAGGACTTTCTGTGCCCGTCAAAGGGCCGTCGCAGTGCCCCTTTACTTCGCGGACCAGTTCGCTGGTCCGCTTTTTCGAGACTTTTTGCCCGCGGCGGCATTTCATGGGCAGGACTAAACCACCTAGAGCAAGGGAACGAGTAGAAACGGATGCTGGTAGCAGAGCTTCAAGAGCTTGAGGAAGTCAGAGGACTGATCACCCGCGGTCAGCAGCTTGGCGTGCTGACCTTCGGCGATGTCGCCTCCGCGGTCTCGGAGGTCGATCTCGACGAATCCGATGTCGAGGACCTTTACGGGCACCTTGAGAAGTCGGGGATCGAGCTGGTCGAGGACATGGACCCTGCTCAGAAAGCCGCGGCCGACGCCCTCCCGATTGACACCGGCAGAAAAGGCCGGCGCCGCCAGAGACAGGCGCTCGACCTGAAGCCGGATATGACGACGGACAGCCTTCAGCTGTTCCTCAAGGACATCGGCAAAGTCCGCTTGCTCACCGCCCAGGAGGAAGTCGACCTGGCCAAGCGGATTGAGCGCGGCGACCTCGACGCGAAGCAAAGAATGGTCGAGTCCAACCTGCGCCTGGTCGTCTCGATCGCGAAGAACTACCGCAACCAGGGCCTTCCCTTCCTCGACCTGATCCAGGAGGGGACTCTGGGCCTGGTCCGCGCTGCGGAGAAGTTCGACTACCGCAAGGGGTTCAAGTTCTCCACCTACGCGACCTGGTGGATCCGCCAGGCGATCGCCCGTGCGCTCGCCGACAAGGCGCGCACGATCCGCATTCCGGTCCACGTGGTCGAGAAGCTGAACAAGATCGGCCGCGCCGAGCGCAAGCTGGTCACCGAGCTGGGTCGCGAGCCCACCCCGGAGGAGATCGCCGATGTGACCGGGATCGACCCGGAAGAGGTCGATTCGATCAAGCGCTCCGCACAGGCGCCGGTCAGCCTCGAGAAGCCGGTCGGCGACGAGGAGGAATCGGAGTTCGGTCAGTTCATCGCGGATGAGAAGGCGGAGTCCCCGTTTGACCGCGCTGCCGACCTGCTGACCAAAGAGGCGCTGAAGGAAGCGCTGGAGAACCTCTCCTACCGCGAGCGGCGCGTGCTGGAGCTGCGCTACGGCCTCGGCGGCGAGCATCCGCGCACGCTTGACGAGGTCGGTCGCACCTTCAACGTCACGCGTGAGCGCATCCGCCAGATCGAAAATCAGAGCCTCAAAAAGCTGCAGTCCCTGGGTGAAGCCCAGAAACTGCGCGAAGTCACCTGATTTTCATTAGTTAAAGCGTTGAGCGTTCCAGCCGATAGATGGCTGGAATGTTCGAAATCGATTCAGCACTGCGCGCGGTCGTCGAGCGCGAGGGCTCCGACCTTCACGTCAAGGTCGCCTCGCCTCCGATTATCCGTGTCCACGGCGACCTCCTGCCCGTTGAGGGGTACGGGAGACTCACGCCTGAAGACACGGAGAAGGCGTTTCATGACATTGCCGAGGTGCGCTCGCTGACCGAGTTCGAGGAGGAGGGCGAAGCGGACTTCTCTTACGCGATTCCCAACGTCGCCCGCTTCCGCGTCAACGCCTTCAGGCAGCGAGGATCGATCTCGATCGTCGCCCGCGCGATTCCTTACGGCATCCGCTCGATCGACGAGCTCGGATTGCCACAGATCGTGCGCAGCCTGGCCGAGGAGCAGCGCGGAATCGTTCTCGTCACCGGCACCACCGGCTCGGGCAAGAGCACGACGCTGGCGGCGATGATCGACCACATCAACCGGACCCGGGCGCGCCACATCGTCACGCTCGAGGACCCGATCGAGTATCTGCACCGTGACAACCGCTCAATCATCAACCAGCGCGAGGTCGGCGCAGACACCAAAAGCTTTGCCCGGGCGATGCGGCGCGTCTTGCGGCAGGACCCCGATGTGATCCTGGTCGGGGAGATGCGCGACGAGGAGACCGTGCGCACCGCGCTTTCGGCGGCCGAGACCGGCCACCTCGTGCTCTCCACGGTCCACACCCTGGACGCGACAGAGACGATCAACCGAATCATCGACTTCTTTCCCCCGCACCTTCAGCAGCAGGCGCGGGTGATGCTCGCCTCAACCCTGAAAGGGGCGATCGCACAGCGCCTGGTGCCTGATCTGACCGGCGAAGGCCGAGTCGCTGCCGCCGAGGTAATGGTTGTTACCGGCCGCGTGCAGGACTTGATCCTCAACCCCGAAGAGACAGGGAAGATCACCGAGGTCATCGCCGAAGGGGAGTACTACGGCATGAGCACTTTCGACCAGTCGCTGCTGCACTACGTGATGGACGGCAGGGTCTCCGAAGAGGTGGCGCTCGACGCCGCCTCCAGCCCGCATGACTTCAAGCTGATGCTGGCCGCTCGCGGCCAGCGCGCCAGCGGCATTGAGCAGGTCGGAGAGACGGCCGCGCAGGTTCCTGAGGCGGTGACGCAGCAATGAGGGAGAGACTGAATGAGAACCCCCTTGCCCAGCTCGCCCTCGTCGGGCTGCTGATCGTCGCTGTCGGCTTCCTCTTCGTTACCCGCATGGGTGGCGGTGGGAGTGGGGAAGCCGTTACATCGACCCCGACCCAGGCAACCGTCAGTGTCGCCGGCACTGATGCAACCGCCACCGCTACGGGGGCAACCCCCGGAGCCGCCGTTGATGCCGCCGCCGCGGCGGCGGCGGCCCAGGTCGGCGCCTCCACTGCGTCGGGCGCGATTCCAAGCTCCGTTCCGGCTCCTCCGCTTCCCGCGGCGGTCACCAGGGCGTACAAGGCCGGCGACACCGTCGTTCTTCTCGTCGTCCACAACGGCGGCACCGATGACCGGCTGGTCGCTCAGGCTGTCAAAGAGCTAAACGGCGACGCGAGCCTGGCCCTCTTCGTCGTTCCCGCAGCGGAGATTTCCCGCTACGCGGCGATCACCCTCGGCGTCGACGTGGATCGAGTCCCCGCCCTGGTGATCTTGCGCCCGAAGCGGGTCAGCGACGGCACCCCTCAGGCCTCCGTGGCGTACGGCTTCAAGACCTCCAAGTCCATCGCCCAGGCGGTCCGAGACGCCTCCTACAACGGCCCCGACGCGACCTACTACCCGAACTGAGCCTGGCATGAGTCCCGATCCCTATCCCAGCCACCTGCGCCCGGTTCCCGCATCGAGCCCGGTCCCCGCTTCAAGCCCGGTCCCCACCTCGAACGGGTCGGCGGCGCATGCACTCGAACCGCACGTGGACAGCGTCCCTGGGTTGACCCCTCCCCGCCACCGCGGTCACTCGCGTGGCTTCACCGTAGATGTCTTGGTTGAGCTCGGCTACGCCTCCACTGAGGCCGTGCAAAACGCGGTCGAGGCAGCTCGCACCGCCGGGCGCACGCCGGAGAGCCTGTTGCTCGCCGACGGGACGATCGACAGCAGCCAGCTTTCGCGGGCGATCGCCGAGCGTTACGGGCTCGACCATGTCGACCTCGCCGTCTACCACGTTGATATCGCCGCGGCGGCCCTTTTCCCGGTGACGATGGCGCGCCGCTACATGGCCGTCCCGGTCGGCTACGTCGATTCCCACACATTGCTGGTCGCCGCCGCCGACCCGGCCAACGTGCTGGCCGTCGATGACATCCAGATCGCCACTGGCCTGGACTGCCAAATTGCCGTTGCCGCTGAGGAAGACGTCGAGTCGCTGCTGACGCGGTTGGGCACGGTGCAGAATGCCGCCGCCAACGCGATCGTCGAGGAGCAGACCCTCGAGGAAGAGGCCGACTACGAAGAAGAGCAGGGCATCGGCGGAGTCAGCTCGCTGCAAGCCAACGCCGAGGACGCGCCGGTGATCAAGCTCGTCTACAGCATCCTCGCCCAGGCGGTGGGAGAGGGCGCCTCCGATATCCACCTCGAGCCCGAAGAGGACGAGCTGCGAGTTCGTTTCCGCATCGACGGCGTGCTGAAGGAGGCCGCGCACGTGCCGAAGCGAATGATCAGCGCCGTGATCTCGCGGTTGAAGATCATGAGTGAGCTGGACATCGCCGAGAAGCGGGTGCCTCAGGACGGCCGCGTCGGCGTCGCTGTCGAGGACCGCCGCGTCGACCTCCGTGTCACCACGCTGCCGACCCAGCGTGGCGAGGGGGCGACGATCCGCATCCTCGACCAGAGCAACGCCCAGCGCTCGCTCGACGAGCTGGGCATGGACGGCTCCGGGCGCGAGAACTTCGAGTCTGCCTTCAGGAGACCCTATGGCGCGGTGCTGGTAACCGGCCCGACCGGCTCAGGCAAGTCGACGACCCTTTACGCGGCTTTGCAGGAGTTGAACCAGGTGGAGAAGAAGATCATCACGATCGAGGATCCCGTCGAGTACCGAATCGGTGGAATCAACCAACTCAACGTCAATCGCAAGGCGGGCCTGGACTTTGCAACCGGGTTGCGCTCGATCCTGCGCGCCGACCCCGACATCGTCATGGTCGGTGAGATTCGCGACGCGGAGACTGCGCGGATCGCGATCGAAGCGGCGCTGACCGGCCACATGATGCTGAGCACGCTGCACACCAACGATGCCCCCGGCGCGATCGCGCGCCTCAACGAGATGGGGATCGAGACTTTCCTCACCGCATCGGCCGTCGACTGCGTCGTCGCCCAGCGCCTCGCCCGCAATCTCTGCCCGAACTGCAAGCGCCGGGCGTTGATCCCGGCAGCGGCCCTGACCGAGGCCGGGATCATGGCCTCGGGCGACATTGAGGCCTATGAGCCGGTCGGCTGCCCGCGCTGCGCCCACACCGGTTACCGCGGCCGGGTCGGCATCTACTCGGTGATGACCCTCAGCGAGCGGTTGAAGGAGATGACCGTGAATCGCGCCGCAGAGCCCGAGATCGCCGCCGTCGCCCAGGAAGAGGGGATGCTCACCCTGCGTGAAGATGGGGTCGTCAAAGTCAGGGCGGGCGTGACCAGCCTCGAAGAGGTGCTCCGTGTCACAACGTGATTTCGACTTCGCCGAGGTCCTGCGCCGGATGGTCGACGCCGAGGCTTCCGACGTCCACCTCACCGCCGGCTTTCCGCCGGCGATGCGCGACAAAGGCAAGATCATGCCGATGGAGGGCTTCGACCCGCTCTCCGCTCAGCAGACCCGCGAGGTCATCTACAGCATCCTCAACGACGACCAGCGCAAACGCTTCGAGAACAACCAGCAGCTCGACTTCGCCTACGCGATCCCGGGCGTAGCCCGCTTCCGCGTCAACTGCTTCTTCCAGCGCGGCGCGGTCAGCGCCGCCTTTCGCCTGGTCCCATTCGGCATACCCAGCCTTGAGTCGCTCGGCGTGCCGCAGGTGCTGCGCGACCTGACCACGAGACCGCGTGGCTTCGTCCTCGTCACCGGCCCGACCGGCTCGGGCAAGAGCACGACGCTGGCGGCGATGCTCGACGTGATCAACAGAGAGCAGCAGGACCACATTCTTACGATCGAGGACCCGATCGAGTTCCTGCATAGACACAAGCACTCGATCGTCAACCAGCGCGAGGTCGGCGCCGACGCTCCGGATTTCGCACTCGGCCTGCGGGCGGCGTTGCGCGAGGACCCCGACGTGATCCTGGTCGGCGAGATGCGCGACATGGAGACGATCTCCACCGCGCTGACCGCGGCCGAGACCGGCCACCTTGTCTTCGCCACCCTGCACACCCAGTCGACGGCGCAGACCGTCGACCGGATCATCGACGTCTTTCCGCCCCAGCAGCAGGGGCAGGTGCGCACGCAGCTTTCGATCGCCCTACAGGGGATTGTCACCCAGCAGCTGTTGCCGACCGCCGACGGCAGGGGGCGGGTGCCCGCCTGCGAGGTGTTGATCCCGACTCCCGCGATTCGCAATCTGATTCGCGAGGGGAAAACACACCAGATCTACGCCGCGGTTCAGACTTCGGGCGCGGTCGGGATGCAGACGATGGACGCCGACCTGGCGCGGCTGGTGCGGGAGGGGAAGATCACCCGCTCGCTGGCCGAGCAGCGCGCCGCGGTGCCCGAAGAGCTGAAACGGCTGCTTGGGACGGCGCCGATAACGCCGCCGCCCGATGCCCGGATGTACGACGAGAGCGCGCTGACGACTCCGGTTGCCGCGCCGACGCCGCCCTCATACACGCAGGGGGGCTAAGGCATGGCTGCCGCCGCGACGACCTTCTCGTTCAGGGCGTTGGACCTCGCCGGCGCCGCCTCGGCCGGCGAGCTGGAAGCCGAGTCCAAGGCGCAGGTCTCCGATCAGCTGCGCCAGCGCGGGCTGATCGTCCTCGACGTCACCGAGAAAAAGGAGCCGTTCGCGCTCGAGGACATCTTTAAGAGATGGCAGGGCATCGACATGCGCGAGCTCGCCATCTTCTCGCGCCAGTTCGCGACCCTGATCTCTTCGGGCATGCCGATGTTGCGGACCCTGCACACGCTTGAGGAGCAGACCCAGGACGAGCAGATCAAAGCCGCGGTCGCCGGCGTGCGCGCCGACGTCGAGGCGGGCTCCTCCCTGGAGCAGGCGATGGAGCGTCACCCGAAGGTCTTCGACCGCCTCTTCCGCGCCATGGTCCGCTCCGGCGAGCAGTCGGGGCGACTGGAGGAGGCGATGGATCGCATTGCCTTCCAGGTGGAGAGAGCCGACACCCTGCGCCGTCAGGTCAAATCGGCGTTGATGTACCCGGCGCTGGTCTTCAGCGTGGCGGTGGTCGTGCTGGTCGCCGTGGTCGCCTTCATCGTCCCCGTCTTCGTCGGCATCTTCGAAGAGATCGCCGCCGACAACCCGGGCGAGAGCTCCTCGCTGCCGCTGCCGACCCAGATCTGCGTTTCCGTCTCCGACGTGATGACCGGCTACTGGTTCATTGTGATCCCGGCCCTGGTCGCCTCCTTCTACGCCTTCTTCAAGTGGAAGAAGACCACCAAGGGGAACGAGCTGTGGGACAAGTTCAAACTGCGGATTCCCTTCAAGATCGGCGACGTGATCCAGAAGGTGGCGCTGGCCCGCTGGTCACGCACCTTCTCCGGCTCGGTCTCCTCCGGGGTGCCGATGCTGCAGTCGATCAGACTGACCGGGGAAACCTCCGGCAACTGGGTCGTCGAGCAGGCGATGGAGGACGTCTACGCTTCGGTCAAGCGCGGCGGCTCCCTGGCGGCGCCGATCGAGGCCAACCCGATCTTTCCGCCGATGGTCGGCCACATGATCGCCGTCGGCGAGGAGACCGGCCAGCTCGAGCACATGATGACCAAGATCGCCGACTTCTATGAGGCCGAGGTCGACGCCAAGGTCAAAGCCCTGACGGCCCTGATCGAGCCCCTGATGATCGTCTTCGTCGGCGGCATGGTCGGCTTCATCGTGATCGCGATGTACCTGCCGATCTTCAGCCTCTACGACAAGATCCGCTGAGTCGGTCGGTTCCCGTCGGCGTCCGTCAAAGGGCGAGGTGCTACAGTGACGCACATGAACAGCGTCGGAGTGCGCGAGTTGCGGCAGAACCTCTCTCGTTACCTCGCCCATGTAAAAGAGGGCGAGAGCTTTGTCGTTACCGAGCGAGGTAGGGAGGTTGCTCGGCTGTCGCCGTCGGGCCCGGCCGATTCACCGCTCGCCCGGCTGGTGGCGGAGAGGGGGGCGACCATGCCCCGCGCCGATCTGCTGTCCCTCGCCCGCGTCGCCGGCCCACCCGCGCCAGGCCCATCCAGCGGCGAGGTGCTCGATGAACTGCGCGAGGAGCGGTTGTAGCCGGCCGGCTCGCGTATCTGGACAGCTCCGCCTATGTGAAGCTGCCGCTTCGGGAAGTTGAACACCAAGCATTGCTCGCGGAACTGGTCGAATGGGACGGATACGTATCCAGTGCGTTGCTTGCGGTGGAGGCGATCCGGGCCTGCGCCCGCTACGGAAGTGAGTATGAGGTGGACGCGCGGTCCTGGTTGGACGGCTTGGCGCTATTGCCGCTTGACGATCGGGTACTCGACGAGGCCGCGGCCCTGCGACCCATGAGCCTTCGAAGCCTCGATGCCATCCATCTCGCCACCGCGCTCGGCGTCAAGGATGAAATCGGGGTGCTGATCGCATATGACCAGCGCCTGGCGGATGCGGCGAGAAGCGTCGGCTTCAACGTTGCGCAACCGCGCTGACGGATGGGAAAGTCGTTGCTTCCCCGGTAGGGGGGTGGACGTTCGTCCGGGTGAGGGGGTTCAGATCCGTCTCCGCATCCCCATTTTTGGGGTGGTTTGAGGGCGAGTTCTTGGCTCTCTAAAGCGAAAAGTCAGTCTTTTTGGGATCTGGGCTGCAAACGCTAAAGCCCTTCGGTCAGTCGCCGATGAAAGGCCTAACGAAACTGCCAGTGTCTCGGTTGCCGCAAGGCGCGTCCGGGCTCTGGCGCAAACGATAGGTCCAATAGGAGGTACCTATGTTGCTCCAGAATCTCCGGGCAAAGATGAGCGCCCGGCTTAGCGGCGATAGGGAAGCAGGCTTCACCCTGATTGAGCTTCTCGTCGTCATGTTGATCCTCGGAATCCTGGCCGCGATCGCGCTGCCCGCGTTCTTCAATCAGAAGGACAAGGCCGGCGACGCCAAGGCCAAGGAGTACGCGCACAGCGCGCAAGTCGCTATCGAGACCTGTGGCACCGACAGTTCCACCGGTAGCTTCGCGACTTGTAACGTTGCGGCTCT
This sequence comes from uncultured Solirubrobacterales bacterium, assembly GCA_963740065.1. Taxonomy (GTDB): domain Bacteria; phylum Actinomycetota; class Thermoleophilia; order Solirubrobacterales; family 70-9; genus DASVDE01. The sequence continues at coordinate 405,957 of CAVUCS010000004.1, read as the reverse complement.
GAGAGCCATTGAGCCCACGCTGAATAGCGCAACGGGGCTCGCGGTGACCGACCCCGCCGGTGCCGGCACCACGGGTTCAGCCACCGGCTACAAGGTGGCCGTTACCGGCACATCCGGGACGTTCTCGATCACCAACAACGCTGGAACCCTCAGCTTCGACTGCACCGGAAGAGGCAGAGGCGGTTGTCCGTCAACCGGGCTCTGGGGAAGCTAAACCCCTAGCCATATCGCTTGGGCATAACCAAGCGTGAACGTCGCCGAGGGGCGGGCTTTGTGCCCGCCCCTCGGTCGTTCGTCCAGGTTTCATGGGCGGTCGTTCAACCGCTGGGGCTGTACGGACGACATCGGTTAGGCGTGACCTCGCTATCGACACGAACGCGAGCCGCTTTCCCCGGTCGGCTCGCACTTTTGCTGTTCGCCGCCCTGTTCGCGGGCGCAGCGATGGCTTCGGCCGCGCGGGCGGCGCCGTTGGAACCCGCCCTTACCGGGACCAACCCCGTATCGCCGGGAGCTTCGATTACTCCCTACGTCCGAGGTATCGCCGACGGCATCATCGCCTCGGTTGTCAGTTCGGGATCCGGCGGGCCGATCGCGATGGCGATTGACCCGACCAACACCGTCACGATCTACACGGATAGAGACTGCGCGGGCCCCGTCGCGGCCACCGGCACCGCCGGTGACCTTGAGGGCGCGGGCATCCCCGTGACGGTGCCTCCCGACTCGGTCACGACCTTCTACGCCACCCAGTCCGATATCAGTGGGGAATCCAGCTGCTCCGACGGCCTCGACTACCAGCAGGTGACCACGCCGCCGGCGCCCCCTGTGTTCGCCGGGATCACGCCCTCGTCGCCGGCCAATGAGAACTTCCCGCTCCTGAGCGGCTCAGCAGCGGCGGGATCAGTCATTTCGATCTACGCAGACTCCGCCTGCACGGGGGCTGCGCTCAGCTCGGGCACAGCCACGGCCTTTAGCGGTGCGGGCATTCAAGTTGGGGTGGCCGACAACTCGGTGACCGACTTCTACGCGATCGCGACTCTGGCCGGAATCTCTTCGACCTGCTCGACCTCCACCGTCTCCTACCAAGAGGTCACTCCGGCTGGGGGTCCCGGAGGCGGGGGTGATGAGGGGGGCGATGGAGGAGGAGGCGTCTCACCGGGCGAGCCGGCCGCCCCGAATCCCCCGGGCAGGCCTCCCGCGCCGAAGCTGACCACCGTTCCGGGTGGGACAGCCAACTTCAACACGCCGCTGGTCACCGGCAGAGCTTCGGGGGCGGCGACGGTCAAGGTCTTCGGCGCCGCCGGATGCAGAGGTCCGGTTCTGGTCAAAGGGTCGGCGGGGCAGTTCGCTGCCGGCCTGCCCGTGCAGGTGGCCGACGACGTGACGATGACCTTCTACGGAGTGACCGTGGACGGCGGCGGCGACCAATCCGTCTGCTCGCCCGACCCGGCCGTCTACGTCGAGGACTCGACCGCGCCGCGGGTGCGGATCACCGCCGGCCCGGGCGTCAAGACCCGCAGGCGAACGGCGATCTTCCGCTTCACCGACGCCACGGGGGGCGCGGGAACCAACTTCATCTGCAAGCTGGACCGGCGTAAGTGGCGCGGTTGTCACGCTCCACTGCGCCTGCGCAAGCTCGGCCGCAAGCGCCACGTCCTCCGTGTCAAGGCCAGCGATGGCGCCGGTAATCGCGACAGACGCGGCACCAAGCGTCGCTTCAAGGTGATCGCCCGATAGAACTCCGGCTCTGATGGCCGGCGTCGTCGCGATCGCGTTTCTCGGAGGGCTGCTGGTCGGCAGCTTCGTCACCGCCGTCGCCCACCGGGTGCCACGCGGCATCTCGATCGCGGGTCCTCGCTCCGAATGCCCCGCCTGCGGGGAGACGATCGCCGCCCGCGACAACGTTCCCGTCGTCTCCTGGCTGCTGCTGCGGGGCAGGGCGCGCTGCTGTGGCGCGCGCATCTCCCCGCTCTACCCGATGACCGAGTTGACGGTGGGCGCGCTGTTCGCCCTCACCGTGGCGGTCAAGTGGGGCGACCCCCTCGCCGAGGTGGCGATCGACTTCGTCTTCGTCGCGATGCTGGCGGCGGTGACCCTTACCGACCTCGAACGGCGGGTCATCCCCAACAAGATCTTGCTTGTGGGCGCGGTGATCTGCGTGGCGATCGCGGCGCCGACCGATCCCGCAGGCCTCGCCGAGCGGGCGATCGCCGCGGCCGCGGCAGGCGGCCTGCTGTTCGCCGTCGCCCTCGCCTATCCGCGGGGGATGGGCCTGGGCGACGTCAAGCTGGCGGCGACGATGGGGCTCTTCCTCGGGCGCGCTGTCGCCCCCGCAATCCTCGCCGCGCTGCTGGCCGGCAGCCTCGTCGGCCTGGCGCTGATCGTCCGCCACGGCGCGAAGGCGCGGAAGATGGCGATTCCCTTTGGGCCCTTTCTCGCCCTCGGCGGCATCATCGGGATGCTCGCCGGGAACGAGCTGATCGATCTCTACCTCGGTTGAGGCGGCTCAGCCGTTGCTGTTCTTATCCGGCTTGCCGAGCGGGGCCTTGTTCAGCTGGTCGGTGACGACCAGCTGAATCTTCAGCAGCTCGATCCGGAAGGTGCGCCCGTTGGCGCCCCAGACGAAAGTGACCGGCACACCCGGCTCAAGCGCCAGCAACTGGCAGCTCTGCGTACCGACCACGCATCGGGCGTCGCCGAAGATCGAGCGGACGTTGTCGGAGATCAGGAATAAGGCCTTTCTGCGGTCCTTGCTGACGCCCATGTAGGTCGCCGCGGGCGTGTCGCGCCCGGGCAGCGGCGTCAGTGGCGGCAGGTCGCGCCGGACGGTCGCCTTCGGCTTCGACGAGGACCTCTTATCCGGAGTGACGCGCTCGTCGCTGCTGGGAACCTGGACGACCCGCACGTCGATCGCGAAGGTGAAGTACTTCAGCTCTCCCGTCGTCGACCCGCCCGGCGATGTGGAGGGGGACGTGGTGGTCGTCGTCGGAGTGGAGGTGGAGCCGGCGGAAGTGCTCGACCCGCCATCGGAGGAGGAGGAGGAGCTTGGCGATCCACTGTTCGTTGATGTCGGTGCCGTGTACTGCTGCTTGAACGGATTCTTCGCCGTCAGGTCGCTGAGGCGGCGGCGATAGTCGCGCAGTCCGGGGGCGGCTTTGGCGACGACCAAGCCGCTTTCGTCGACGGCGACGCCGGGGGTCGCGATGACGTCGGCGGCTGGGGGAACCTCGGGAATCGAAGAGTCGCTGAAGGCGATCGGCACGGCGACGATCGCCACCGCCAGCACGGCGACGAGTGGCAGCAATCGGCGGTCGTGTAGGTCGTGGTAGAGGTCGGAGAGGAAACCGGGAACCTTGATCTCCGGCATCTTGATCTCTGGGCCGCTCTTCAGGGGGTTGCTCATCGCGCGCTCGAAGTGGTGGCGGAGGCGGCGGTCGAGTCGACCGGAGCCGGAGTCGTAGAGACGGGAGCGGCGGTTGCCGGGGCGGGGGCGGTGGGGCTGGCGCCGGCCGTCAAGCCCTGGTCCGGCGGGACGAGGTAGGTGGTCACCGCAAAGGTGGCGTTGAGCTGTTGGAAGCCTCTGGGCCCGGCGTTGAGGGCGAAGCCGTTGATCGTGACCAGGCGCCCATCGACCGCGACCTCTTTGCCCCCGGTGTGGACGAGTGAGTCAAGGCCTTGGATGAAGTCGGCAACGCGGAAGAAGTCTCCGGTAAAGCTGAGGTCATACGGCATCACGGCGAGCCCGGCGGAGCCGATCGAGGCGCCGAGCGGGAGCAGAGAGGCGGCGGCCTCGGTGGGGGGGACGGTCGCCGCGGCGGGCACGGCGCCGGAAGCGTCGGCCGTGGGCGCGGGGGTGGTGGCAGCGGGAGCGGCGGCGGCATCGGTCGAGGCGCCGGCGCTGAGCTGAATGCTCTCGAATCTGACGTCGGCGCGGCCGGAGACCCGGTTCATCTCGACCAGCAGAGAAGCGGTGTCGTCATCGCCGGGCACCGCCTTGCCGAGTACGACGAGCTGCTCGTAGTCCTGGGGGAATTCGCGTTTGGCGATCAGCCCTTCGGCTACCTGCGCTTGCGCTGCGACCAGCGAGGCGCTGAGGTCGTCTGCTTGCGCCGCCAGGTCGCTCGCCTCTTGGCGCTTGGGGCTGAGGGCGAGCACCCAGAAGGCGATGGCGACGGCGACGAGGGCGAGTATCGCGACGATCACGCGGTTGTTGGCGGAGCTCATCTCAGCCCCCGGTAGCGGTAGCGGGTGGGATCACGGGGGCCGCGTCGAAGGCGATGACGATCTGGAACTGGGCGATGAATCTGCGGGTCTGGCAGGTACCGCTGGCAGCAGTCGAATCGGCGGTAGCGCCGCCACTTGACTCGCCCGACGCGCTCCCCAGAGCTGAGGACTGCATGCCGACCCGGGTGACTCCATCAATGTCCTTGAGCGCGTCGACGAAGCCGGCGACGGCCTCCTGTCCCGTGGCACAGCCGACCATCTCGAGGGCGGGGCCGGGGATGCCGTCGCGCAGGCTTATTCCTGGTAGGCCGGCGACCGTCACCTCGGGGGTGACCGTGCCGCCGAGGCTGGTCAACCAGACGTCGGTGGGCAGGATCAGAGCCAGCTCGCGCATCACCCGCTCCCAGTCGAAGCGGCTCTCGGCGAGGCTGGTGACGTTTGCGACCCGCTGCTCGTAGATGCCGTGGAACTGGGTGTAGGGGGAGTATTGGGCTGCCTTCGCCTGAGCGATGCTGTTCTGCTGCTTGAGCCGGGCAATTTCGGCCTTGTGCTCGGAAATCTGGTTGTTGGTGACGACGAGAAGCGTCACTCCCCCCAGCAGCAGGACCAGAGCGGCTACGAGGACGTAGGCGAGTGGCCCACCGCGCATAGGCGTGCGCTCTCCGCGACGCTCCTCGACCGGGATTAGGTTGACGGGGCGCATCCCTATTGCTCCAAGGCGATGCCGTAGGAGAGTGTTAGGCGAGCGGCGGAGGCGTCATCGAGATCCGCGAGCGCTTCGGGTCGGCCGATTTCGATCGGCAGACCGAGAGCCGGCTCCATTTGCGCGACGAGGCCGGGGATGACGCCCCCGGGGCCGCTGAGCACGATGCGATCGACCGGTGTGGCCGCCTCCTGGGCGCCGTAGAAGTCGAGTGAGAGCCGCAGCTCGTCGATCAGCGCGGTGGCGCCGGTTTCCAGCGCGGCGCGGACCTGGGCAATCAGCTGCGGGTCGCCGGCTATCGACTCGACCGGCTCGGCAAGGCCGACGTGGCCGAGCCACATGCGGGCGTGCTCCTGGGTTAGGCCGATGGAGGCGACGAGACTGCCGGCGATGTCTTCCAGCCCCGCCGGCGCGACGCGGGTGAACAGGCACGAGCGCCCCTTGGCTATGGCGAGGTTGGCGACGTCGCCAACGTTGCAGTAGAGGACGGCTGAGGGCTGCTGGGGCCCGTCGTCGCCGGTGGGCGCCGCCGCGGCGGATTCGCCGCCCAGGGCGCGGATCAAGCCGAAAGCGGAGAGGTCGACGCCGACGGGCTCCAGGCCCGCGTCGAGCAGGGGCTTCAGTGAAGCTTCGATCATGTCGCGGCGGGCGGCGACGACGACCACGTCGATCTGGGCTGCGGCGTCCTCTGTGGCTGGGATGCCGCCGACGACCCGGTGGTCGAGTACGGCCTGGTCGAGCGGCATCGGAATCCGCTCCTGGGCTTCGAAGCGCACCGCGGCTTCCAGCTCTCTCGGGTCGTCAATGGCCGGCAGCCGAATCGTGCGGACGATGACGCGCTGGTTGGCGATGCCGAGCCGCACCCGCTTGGAGAGCTTGTGCTCGGCGAAGAGGGAGCGCAGCGCCTCGGTGATCGCACCGGGGTCGAGCACTTCGCCGTCGTCGAAGGCGCCGGGAGGGAGCGGGGCGATCGCGGTCGCCGAGAGGTTCGAGGCGCCGTTGGCGCGAACCTCTGCAGCGGCAACGCTGCCGGCCTCGATTTCGAGGCCGGTGAGCGCGTTGTCCTTCTTATTGCTGAGTTGGAACATGGGTCGATCGGGGGAGTGACGACGGATTCGTCGTGGGACGGTCGTCACCTACCTATCGACGGCCGGCGGTCAGAACTTTCGTCCACGAACTACTTAAAATTAGGAAAGATTCGCGTAGCTGGTCGTAATGCGAGGCTCAGCCGGCTGTTTCGCGGGCGATCTTCCACGGCAGCTCGGTCGGCTCGATGAAGTTGGGCGGCTCGATGTAGCGGAGGCGATCGTCATAGACGTAGTTCTTCGAATAGCCGGTGCCACCGCCGCCGAAGGTGCCGACCGGGCCGCGGAATTTCTGCGCGATCGCCCCTTCGACGCTGAGCGTGCCGAGATCGCTCCCGCAGTCGTAGTGGTCGACGATGAAGGAGTGGTTGATCGCGAGGAGCGCGGCATCGATATCGATGTTTTTGACGTAGGACTCGCCGCTGCTGCTGTTGCAGTTGCCCTGTCCGGTCTGATTGGGGTAGTCGTGGTAGACGCGGACGAAGTTGTTGGCGATCAGACCGAGGATTCCGTTGCCGGAGCGGGTCAGGTTGCCGTCGATGATGATGTCGTTCTCGGCAGCGATCGTCAGCGCTCCGGAGTAGTTGCCGTGAACGTAGACGTTGCCGCAGCCCGAACTATTGGGGTAGGTAGCCGTAAACGGCGAGTAGACCGTCGAGCAGGAGCCGTTGGCGACGTAGATGACGCCGTTGGAGGGGATCGCGCCCGAGTATTTCCCGGTGCAGCTGGAGCCGGTGCCGACGGTCATGTTGGTGCCGCTGAGGCAGATTCGCACCTGGCCGGTGTAGTTGAACTGCGACTGGGCGATGCTGGCGAGCTGCGAGTTGGTCGGCGGCGGGGTGAGGACGGGGGAGTTGGTCACGTAGGTGCCGACGAAGTCCGGGTTTCCGTTGCAGCTCGAGCCACTGTGGGGGATGTCGTTGGTCGAGTACCAGCCGGTCGGCGGCGAGCTGACCTCGATCATGTCCGAGGGGCCGCGGCCGAAAGTGGGGCTTCCACAGGCGACCAGCGCGTCGTTGGTGTGCAGGGGGCCGTCGATCGTGTCGCCGCTGATGAACGAGATCACGTTGCAGTAGACGCCGCCCGAGCCCGAGATCGAGCTGTTGTAGCGGCCTTGGGCGATCGTCTTGCCGCACTGGGTGTAGGCGTTGGCCAGCCAGCTCGAGTCGGCGTAGGCGATTGGATCTGAGGTTTCGAGCTGGGTGAAGTAGATGTAGTCGAGGAAGCTGCCGCGCTTGAAGCTTGTGACGATCGAGGCCTTCGCCTTGCCGGCGTAGCCGGTGGTGCGGATCCGGAAGGATCCGGCCATCTCGCCGCTGGTCTCGATCATGCTCGTGTCCGGGGAGGAGGTGCTGCATCTCGACTGACCCGTCGCCGGCAGCAGTTCAATCGCGTAGGTGGCGCCGCTGCCGCCTGGGACCGGGCGTCTCTTCGTCGTCGAGCCCTGCTGGTTGACCGCATTTGGTGTCGGCACCGTGTCGCAGGCCTTCCAGTAGTCGCGATTCGCGTAGAGGTGGAAGGTGTAGTCGTCGATTCCGGCTCTGGCGGCCTCAAAGGCTCTCTTGCTGGATATGTCGTAGGAGGTGTTGCCGATGTCGCCGCGCACCGCGGTGACCGTGACCAGCGCCAGGCCCATGATCACGGTGATCCCGATCATCGTCGCGATCAGCGTGAAGCCTCCCTCGGATTTGAGTTCCCTCACTCGCATGGCAGGTTGCTGGCCGAGGTGGCGAAGGTGGGTGGGGTAAAGCGCAGCAGGGCGCTGTCGCGGACGTTGGCGGCCGCTTTCGCGTCGGTGATCGTGGCGCTGGGCGGGGCGACCTTGAGGGCGACGGTCACCTGGACCGTCTTGGCCGCATCGGTGGAGCTGAGAGGCGTGGAGAATGGCGTCGTTGAGACCTGCCCGCTCGCGTAGCCGTAATAGCTGAAGATGCCGCTGCCGGAGCTGGGGCTGACGCGAGTCATCAGGGTGCGCGTCGAGGGTGTGCTCGAGAAGGTCCATTTAGGCGCCGAGCCACCCGTTTTGGCGTAGGTGGATTCCGACAGCGTGGTGCCGCTGAGCGACACGGTCTTGAAGGCCGGGGTGGGCACCACGGCCGAGCCGGTGGCGCTGATGTAGCTGAGCGAGGTGCCGGTGCTGCCGGTCTGAATCGGCGCGAACTGGGAGACGACGCAGGCGGAGTGCAGTGAGGAGACGACCCCGTGGACGACCGTGCGCGCTTTCTGCGTGGCGTGGACCCGGTTGGTGATCCGCGTCGTCGTGTGCATCGAGGTGATCACCACCGTGGTCAGGCCAAGGAAGATGATCGCCCCGGCGGTGGTCGCGACGACCAGCTCGATCAGGGTCATGCCGCGTTGGTCGCGGACGAGGTTGAGTCGGCTTTTCATCAGCATCCGCCGTTGGAATCGTTGGAGGAAACGGAGATGCTGACCGAGGTGCCGTTGGAGCTGTGGACAGCTACGTTATTCGCCGTGTCATGGTAGGTGTTGGTTTTTCCTCTGCTTTTAATCTGCGCCTCGGCGCAGACGTCGTAGGTACCCCACGGCAGACCGGGATCGGTGAGCTGCCCGGATGAATTCGTGGAAAACGTGCGCGTGACGTGGTGCCAGCTCGTCGTCGTGCAGTCGTCGTCGGTGACCGTTACGTCTGCGCTGGTTGGACTTACCGTGAGCAGCAAAGACGGCAGCTGGATCGTTTGGGTCGCCGCGGTGCCGCCGGAAGGCACCAGGACGCTGACGCTCGCGGAGCTCCCCGTGCCGGGATCGTTGCTGCTGCACGATCCGGCGTAGAAAGTGTCAACCGAGGTGAAGGGGAACAGCGACGTCGCGGTGATCGAGCCGTAGCGCGTTCCCTCGGGGGTGCCAAAGACCTTCCCCGTGGTCATCCCCGTATTGAAGGCGGTCAACGTGTCCGAGCTTGAGCTGACGAGTAGAGCCTCTGTAGTTCTTTGTCTTGAACTGGACGGGGACCGAACCCGGTCTGTCGTACAGCAGGTTGACCGTGTTGTCGGCGCCGCCGACGACGCCAACTGCCTGGGAACCCGGTTTGTCCCCGTCTTTGTCCACGTAGGTGGAGATGTTGGTGGGGGTCATCGTGTAGTTGCCGGCCGCCTGGTCGAGGAAGGCCGCGCAGCCGGCGGAGTTGGTCGAGCCGCTGAAGGTGCCGACGCCGGTTCCGGTCAGCCCGACGCCGGAGATTGGAGTGCCGGCGGCGTTGGTGGCGAGGACGATCAGGTTGCCTCTGTTGGGGTCGAGCGAGCCGTTGGGCGGGGTGACGATGCTCTGGATCACGGTCGGAGGCGTGGCCCTCATCCCCGGCCAGGTGACGGTTGAGGTGATCTTGATGTAGTCGGTCGAGTTGTTGGTGGCGTCGCAGGTGGAGTCCCCGGTGACGTCGTTGATCGCTTGGCCGGTGGAGACGACCGTGAATCTCGTGCTGTCGAGGGTCACTGTCCGGGTCTCGTTCAGACTTTTGAGGATCGGGATGCGCATGCCGCGCATCCGTGCCTGGTCTTCCTGGGCGACGCCGTAAGCCTGGGAACGGCTTCGCTGGTCGGCGGCGGAGCGGGTCGTCGCCTGCATGAGGGTGAAGACGGCGCCCGCGGCGATCACCGCGATCACGCTGCTGATCAGGATCTCAATCAGCGCGAAGCCTGCCTCTGGGGGATGCTTCGACCGCAGGCGCGACAGCGTCATGTCTTCTACATCGGAAGGCACCGGGCATGGCTTTAGCCACCAGGGGGCCGAAACCTGCTTGCCGTCGCGCTTTCCCCAACGCTTCAATAAGTGAAGCTATGTCGCTACACTCGGTGAAGTGAGCAACTCCAAATGCCCCGTCTGTCGCACCGCCGAGGTGGTTTGCGGCAAGTGGACTCTTCTCATGATCCGCGACCTCGCCGCCGGCTCGAGCCGCTTCTGCGAGCTTGAGCGCTCGCTGGAGGGGATCAGCCCGCGCACGTTGTCGCTGCGCCTGCGGGCCCTAGAGGAGGAGGGGATCGTCGAGCGCCACACCTACCCCGAGGTCCCGCCACGGGTCGAGTACGCGCTGACCGAGAAGGGCCAGGCGCTGGTGCCGCTGATCGAGGACATGCGGAGTTACGGCAAGCGCTGGCTGCCGGTCGACGAGGCTGCGCCCGTCGCACCCGCCGCGGTCTAGGTCAAACGTCCAGATCGGCGGCGATCTGCAAGCCCTCGTGCAAGCGCAGGAGCGCCTCGTGCCGGGCGGAAGCGTGGGGGGTGCGTGATTTCCTCCTCACCGAGGCCCTGAAGCGGCTTGCCGCGGAGTCGGCGACCCATTTCAGCTCTTTGGTCGCGACCGGCGATCAGATCCCCTTCGACGTCGACGAGCGCGAAGGTCCCGACTCCCTCTTCCACAGCTACGTACCGCTGACCGCCCGTTTTGTGCGTGAACGGGAAGGCGAGCTGCGCGTTATGCCGGCCTTCGGCCCCGCCCGCGACGCGGTCCAGGCGGCTTCCTTGGCGGCGCCCTATCTGGAGGCCCGCGGCGAGGCGGTGCCCAGCGACCCTCGTGAGCGGGCCGCCCACATGCTCACTGTCTTCATTGCGTCCCTCTGGGATGGCTGCACCGAGTTCTCTCTCAATCGCGAGCGGCTCGAAAAGGCGCTCGCCGTGCTTGACGCCGAGACCGGCGAGGCCACCGATGCCGAGGTGTTGATCGCCCCGCTTGTCGGCTTGAAGATGCCGTTGGCGCGACTGGCGCTCCCTCACGGGGTGCAGATTGTCCGCGCCGACGCGATCGAGGCGCCGATCGAGGCGATGCGCAGCGAAGGAATGGGTCGCGCCGCCTGGGAGCCACAATTTCTTGCCGTTGCCGAGCAGGGCGAAGGGGAAGGTGGCGTCGAGGAGGCGCTGCACCAACTTCGCGAGCTGATCAGCGTGATGAGGCTTTTCAAGCGGGGTGGCGTCGGACTTGGCCCCTATGCCTTCGCGCCCACCGGCGAGGGTCAGTGGCGACGGATCGCCATCGGCGCCCCGGCCGCCCGCCCCGGCGGGTATCACCTGAGCGAGCCCGAGGCGACCGATCTTGCGGAGCTGGCAAACGCACTGGAGGCCCGTCCCGACCCGGATGGCTCCCTCGCCTGGGGGGTCGGTCGCTTCGAGATGGGCTGCTCGCGAGAGACCGCGATGGAGGGTTTGAGCGACCACTTGCTGGCGCTGCGCGCTGTGCTCGACGGTCAGGGGCCGGTTGGCGCCTCGCTGCCGATGCGCGCATCGGCGTTGATCGCCTGCGACACCCACGACCGAATCGAGGCTCGCGAGCGAGTCGAGCATGCGCTGGAGCTCGAGCGCGCCTTGATGAACGGCGCTCCCGCCAAGCAAGGGCTGGAACTTGCCGCATGGATGGAGGACAGCCTGCGTCGCATGCTGCGCGAGGCGGCTCTCGGCGAGCTGAGCAAAGACATGAGCACCGCCGCCGACGAGACCTTGATCGTGACCGGACTGGAGGGCGGCGACGGGGCGATCGTGGGTACGACTTCAGAGTGGGAGATCCCGGAAACGGACACCGGAGAGGTGGAGATAACAGTGGCGCAACACCACGAGCACGATGATCAGGAAACTCGCATCATGGAGCCAATCCCGGCCGAGGACGAGATCAAGATCACGGCCACTCCCTGGCTCGACGAAGTCGCGATTGAGGAGAACACCCTCGACTTCCCGTCGATTGAGAGCAACGCCGGCGATCGCGAGCGGATCGACACTCCGCGCGATCGGCACCTCTTCCCAGTACCCGAGGAAGCGGACTGGGAAGTGCGTGAGCTCAACTACGACCACTACAGGCGCCAGCGCGGGTTAAACCCGACCCGCGGCTATCGCGACCCGCTCTCTGGCGGTCGCGAACAGGTAGCGGTTGATCTCGGCCAGGCCGGCGAGGTCGTGGACGTCCTCATCCAGGTAAGGGATGCGGATCACCGCCTTCGTGCGTAGCTCGGCCGCGAGGTGTTCGATGTTGCGCGCGTCGCGCTCCGCCAACGCCTGGTAGTCGGCGAAGTTGTCCGCCACCCGCTTCGCCAGACCTTCGTCCCCCAGTTCCTCGGCGAGGGCCGCGAAGAGATCGTCGCCGTCCCCGCGCAGGCTCTCGGCGGGGTAGTGGACCTTGTTGACGATGACGCCGCCGAAGGGCAGTCTCGCTTCGACCAGCTTGCGGTGGAAGTAGACCGCTTCGTCGATTGGCTCCCCCTGCGGGCCGCAGACGACCAGGAAGCATGTGCGGCGGTCGGCGAGCAGGCTATTGACCCTTTTGGCCCGGGCCTGGAAGCCGTCGACCATGCCGCTGAAGGCGCTGAAGAACTCGGCCAGGTCGGCGATCAGGTCGAAGCCGACGATTCGCTTGAAGACGGCGAGCGCGACCGAAGCGCCGCGCCCGGCAACGCGCGCCGCCAGTCCCGTCGGCCGCATGAAGACGCGCAGAGAACGCCCTTCGATGAACTGTGTGAGGCGTCTGGGGGCGTCGAGGAAATCGAGCGCGTTGCGGCTCGGTGGGGTGTCGAGGACCAGTAGGTCGTAGCGCCCTTCGCTGTGGAGCTCAAACAGCTTCTCCATCGCCATGTACTCCTGCGAGCCGGCCAGGGCGCTGGAGATCTGCTGGTAGATGCGGTTGCCCAGGACCCGGTCGCGGCTCTCCTCGTCGGGCGCCTGGCGGGCGACCAACTCGTCGAAGGTGGCCTTGGCGTCGAGCATCATCGCCCACAGCTCGCCCTCCATCTCGATCCCCTGCGCCTTGAATAGCTTCGGGTCAACTCGCTTTGCTTCGTTGCTCAGCTCCTTCAGGCCGAGTGAGTCGGCGAGGCGCTTTGCCGGGTCGATCGTCAGCACGCAGACCTTCAGCCCGCGCGCCGCCATTCCGGTCGCTATCGCCGCCGAGGTGGTCGTCTTGCCGACCCCGCCCGAGCCGGCGCAGATACAGATTCCCTTGCCCTCGAGGATGTCGCCGACCGCCGCCATCAGCTCAGTCTCTTCGAGAGTCGCCGCGCCGCTTCGACGCTCAGCTCCGGCTCGAATAGGAAGGGGAGGGATTTGACCGGCGCCTGTACGCGGCGGCGCAGGCGCGAAAGTTGGGCGCGCTGGGAGCGGGCGCGGCTCTGCTCTGAAAGGGCGGCGCGGGCGGCGGCGCGCACACCCGCGTCATCGCGGGCGGCGATCTCGACAAGCCGCTCCGCCTCCGCCTTGGTGAAGCGCTCCGGATAGAGCCCGTTCATGTAGACGCGGTCGACCGCGACGCCGACCTCCTCGCGCAGGTCGTGCTCCAGCGCGGCTGACTCGTTGACCGGCATCTCCTCCGGCAGGGAGACGATCGCCGTGCCGGTGCTCTCATGGTCTTTGATGAAGCGGTCCAGCCGCTGGGCCTGGGAGTGGATCGGGCCGACGCGGGCGATCGCGGCGAAGGTTCTGGGCGTTTGCAGGAAGCCGACGCCGTGGCCGGTGGCCGGCGCGTCGACGATCACCAGGTCGTACTTGCGTCCGCTCTTCACCTTGCGGTCGAGTTGTGCCAGCTCCCAGATCTTGCCGATCGTCACCAGTTCCTTCAGGCCGGGGGTGGCGGCGGCGAGGTAGTTGAAGATGCGACTGCGGAAGAGCATGTCTCGCATCGCGCGGACCTTGAGTTGGAGCAGGACGTACTCGCGCATCGACTCATCGGGGTCAATCGAGATCGACCAGAGGTTCTCCTCCATCTCCACTTCGTGGAAGCCGACCTCGGTGTGGTCGAACATTCGCGAGGCGTTTTCCTGCGAGGCGACTTCGCAGACGATCGTCCGCTTCCCGGCGGCCGCGGCGCGCAGGCCGAGGGCGACCGCCACGGTGGTCTTCCCGACGCCTCCCTTGCCGGTGACGAAGACCAGCCGCTTGTCCAAAAGATCAGCGATCGGGCAATTCCTAGCAATTTCGAGGCTCGGCAGGAAAAGCCGGGGCCCATGCGAATACCCGCGTCAATGGGATTTCTTAGCCGCAAGACAAAGAACAGAACCGTTGTCGTCGACGAGCAGCACCCGATTGTGGAGGAGCTGCAGCGTCTTGAGGAGGCGGTTCCCGCGAGACCGGCAGAGTCAAAGCCGGCGCCCAAGCCTGAGCCCGAGGTTGCCCCTCCCGCGGAGCCGGTTGTGCGGGCCGAGCCAGTGGAGGAACCGCGGATGGTCGAGGAAGAGCCCAGGATGAGAGCTTCTGAGCTGATTTCGCCCAGCCGTCACGAGGTCGTCGAAGAGAGAGCTGAGGCGCCCGCCGCGGTCAAGCACGCTGAGGTGATTGCTTTCGCCAACCAGAAGGGTGGGGTCGCGAAGACGACCACGACGCTGAATCTGGCAGTGGCCTTTTCCGAGCTTGGCTACAGAGTGCTGTGCATCGACATGGATCCGCAGGGCAATCTGACCATGAGTCAGGGCGTCGACCCGGACACGGTGGAGAAGAGCCTCTACGACGTGCTCGTCCACGACATGCCGATCAGCGAGATCATCCAGCACAGGGAGATCGATATCGCGGTCGCCTCGATCGATCTGGCCGGGGCCGAGATCGCGATGAGCACCAAGATCGGTCGCGAGCGCTCCTTGGAGAAGGCGCTGAGAGAGGTTTCCGGCGACTACGACTATGTCTGCATCGACACGCCGCCCAGCCTTGGGTTGCTGACGATTAACGCGCTGACCGCGGCGAGCAAGGTGATCGTCCCCGTCCAGTGCGAGTATCTGTCGATGCGCGGGCTGGTCCAGCTCCAGAACACGCTGAAGATGATCCAGGAGAACCTCAACCCGGACGTCAAGATCGAGGGCATCCTGCCGACGATGCTGGACGCACGCACCGTTCACGCCAAGGAAGCGGTGGAGATTCTCGAAGAGAACTTCGGCGACATGGTCTTCAAGTCCCGCATTCGCAAGGCGATCAAATTCGCCGAAGCGCCCGTGAAAGGATCCAGCGTGCTCAAGTACGATCCGCAGAGCAACGCCGCGAACTACTATCGGGAGCTGGCGAAGGAGGTTCTTGCGAATGAGTCGGCGTAGTAAACGCGCGAGCATGCGGGAGGGTCCTCTCTCGGATCTATTCCGCAGCACTACCGACGATTCGCCCGAGGGTTCAGACCGCTCCGCCGCGGGTCCTGACCCGGGTGATGGGGGGGCGCTGCGGGCGGGGTCGTCCTCGACCCCGCCATCACCCGCGCCACCCGCGGGTGAGACGTCCGAGACTCCGGTCGAGACGCCGCCGGAGCGGTTGAAACGAGTGTTCTCCGAGGAGCCTTCCCGGCGTCGCGAGGTGGAGCCGGTGATGGAGACCCCTCGTTATGGGCGGGAAGAGCCTGAGTATGAGGCGCCCGGCAGTGGGGAGCCGCACAAGCCCGTGATCCGCGTGGTCGGTGTCGGCGGCGCCGGCGTCAATGCCGTCAACCGCATGGTCGAGGCCCGGATTCCCGGGGTCGAGTTCATGGCGGTCAACACCGACCTTCAGTCGCTGCAGCTCTGCGTCGCCGACGTCACCGTCCACATCGGCGACGAGCAGACGCGCGGCCTCGGCGCCGGCGCCGACCCAGAGGTTGGCCACCGCTCCGCCTTCGAGGAGCAGGACAAGATCAAGCGCCTGCTGAAGGGGTCGGACATGGTCTTCGTCGCCGCCGGGGCCGGCGGCGGCACCGGCAGCGGCGCTGCCCCGGTGGTCGCCCGCCTCGCCCGCGAGGTCGGCGCGCTCACCGTTGGCATCGTCACCAAGCCGTTCAGCTTCGAGGGCAGCCGCCGCGGCAACCAGGCGAACAGAGGGGTCGAGGCGCTCGCCGCCGAAGTCGACACGCTGATCGTCGTCCCCAACGATCGCTTGCTCGAGGTGCTCGACCAACAGACCTCGATGGTGGAGGCCTTTCAGGTCGCCGATGATGTCCTGCGCCAGGGAGTTCAGGGTGTCTCCGACCTCGTGACGCTTCCGGCTTTGATCAACCTTGACTTCGCCGACGTGCGGACGATCATGTCCGACGCCGGCCGAGCGTTGCTCGGCATCGGCATGGGCCATGGCGAGGGCCGCGCCGAGCTGGCGGCCGAGAAAGCGATTTCCTCGCCGCTGCTTGAGACTTCAATGGAGGGCGCTCGCTCGATCCTGCTCTCGATTACCGGCGGTCCCGATCTTTCGCTTGTCGAAGTCAGCGAGGCGGCAAAGGTGGTCGGCGAGGCCGCCCACCCAGACGCCAACATCATCTTCGGTGCCAACGTCGACGAGGATCTGCGCGATCAGATTTGGGTGACCGTCGTCGCGACTCGCTTCGATGGGCGCGCCGCGCCGCCGCGCCGCGCCGAGCCAACGATTCGCCGCACCAAGGACACCGGTCGCGGCCGCCCGCCCAAGGTTGACAAGCCGGGCGATCTCGGTTCGCTGGACGTTCCTGAATTTCTCCCTGGCTGAGCCCGCGCGATGAGTGGGGTCGTTGCCGCCGGCCACCCGATCACCGCCGAGGCGGGGGCGAATGTTCTACGCGAGGGCGGTAACGCCGTCGATGCCGCGGTTTGCGCTGTGCTGGCTTCATTCGCGGTCGAGAGTCCGCTGACCGGATTCGGCGCCGGCGGTTTCATGATGGTTCACCGCGGCGAGGAAACTGTCCTGATCGACTTTTTCGTCGCGGCCCCGGGGTTGGATAAGACGGAGCGGCGCGCTGAGCTGGTCCCGGTCCCGGTCCACTTCGATGAAGAGACCGTTCAGACGTTCTACGTCGGGCCGGCTTCGTGCGGGGTGCCAGGAACCGCGGCAGGGCTGGAGTTGGCGCTGAAGCGCTTCGGCTCCGCGCCGCTCGCCGAGCTGGTCAAGCCGGGCATCGCTCTCGCCCGCAGCGGCGCCTCAGTCAACGCTGAGCAGGCCTACATCCTCGACATTCTGGAGCCGATCCACGATCGTTTGCCCGGCACGCGGGGGTTGTATGCGCCGGAAGGGCACACGCTGCGCGAAGGCGAGACCTTCCGTTTCCCAGAACTGGCCGGGGCGCTCGAGCGCTTCGGCGCCGAGGGCGCGGAGCCGTTCTATCGCGGCGACATCGCTATGGCGCTGAGCGAGGCTGTGATCGAGGGTGGCGGCACGCTCGGCCCCGCCGACCTGGCGGGCTACGAGGCGGTCGAGCGCGAGCCGCTCCGAACTCGATTTCGCGACGCCGAAGTTCTGACCAACCCGCGGCCCTCCTCGGGTGGCACCCTGATCGCCTACAGCCTCGAGGTGCTGGAGCGGTTGGGGGAGCGGAGCGGCCCCGAACAACTGGTCGAAGCGATCGGGGCCGCGAATGAGGCTCGCGGCGACCTGCTCGGCTCGACCACCCATATCTCGGCGCTCGACGGTGACGGCATGTGCGCCAGCGTCACCTGTTCCAACGGCTCCGGCTCGGGTGTGCTCGTTCCCGGCACCGGCGTAATCCTCAACAACATGCTGGGGGAGGAAGACCTCAACCCGCTCGGTTTCCACTCAATCGCGCCCGGGCGGCGGGTGCCGTCGATGATGGCCCCGACGGTGGTCCTGCGGGACGGGCAGATCGAACTGGGCCTCGGCAGCGCCGGCTCCAACCGCATCCGCTCGGCGATCCTGCAGACGATCGTCCGCGCGATCGAGGAAGGGATGGGCGCCGGTGAGGCGGTGCGGGCGCCGCGCTTGCACTACGAGGGGGGAATCGTCCAAGCCGAGCCAGGGGTCGACGAGGCGTCGCTGTCGCGGTTGGAGGCACGCGGGGTATCGGTTGCCCGTCGGCCTCAGATCAACCTATTCTTCGGCGGCGTGCAGGCCGTCGCGTGCGATCCGCTCACAGGCGCTCTCAGTGGCGGCGGCGACCCGCGCCGCGGTGGGGCAGTGGCCACCGCGTGATCGACTTCGAGAGAGAAGGACTGCTGGAGGGTGTCGAGGGCGAGGCTCGCGAAGCGCGGCGCCAGCTGTTGGAGCGCTTGGCCGGCGAAGGGGTCTCGCTGGATGAGTTGCGTGACGCGGTCGCCGCCGGCCGGCTGACGCTGCTCCCGGTTGAGCGCTCGCTGGCCGGCGACGGTCCTCTCCTCACCCTGCGCGAGGTGGCGGAGAAGGCGGGGGTCGAGATGAGCCTCGTGCAGCGCTTCACCGCGGCGCTCGGCCTGCCCGCGCCGGACCCCGACGAGCGCCGCGGCACCGAGGCCGACGTTGAGGCGGCGCGGCGGATCAAGGCATTCCTCGACGCGGGCCTGCCCGAGGAGGGGATGCTTCAGGTGGCGCGGACGATCGGGATGGGCACGGCGCGGATCGCGGAGGCCAATCGCGAGCTGGTTATTCGCACTCTGATGCAGCCCGGCGACACCGAGCGCGACCTGGCGCTGCGCTTCGCCGCGGCCGCCGAGTACATGCTGCCGATCTTCGAGCCGACCCTGCTCTATGCGCAGCGGACCCACATGCTGGAGCAGGTGCGGCGCGACGTGATCGGTACCGCCGACCTTGCCTCCGGGGAGATCCGCGGCACGATCGAGGTCGCGGTCTGTTTCGCCGACCTCGTCGGCTTCACCAAGCTCGGCGAGGAGATAGCTCCCGAGGAGCTCGGCCTCGTCGCCGGTCGTCTGGAGGAGATGGCGACGGCGGTCGCCGAGCCGCCGGTGCGCCTGGTGAAGACGATTGGCGACGCGGCGATGCTGGTCTCCTCCGACGCCGAGGCGCTGATGGACGCGACCATGCGCCTGATAGAGGCTTCCGAGCAGGAAGGCGAGGAGTTCCCCCGTTTGCGCGCCGGGGTTGCCTTCGGGCCGGTCCTCGCGCAGGCGGGCGACTATTACGGCCGCTCCGTCAATCTCGCCAGTCGCATCACGGGCGTTGCCAAGCCGGGCAGCGTGCTCACCGACGTGGCTGCGCGGGAGGCTGCCGGCGAGGGCTTCAGCTACTCCTTCGCGGGCGAGAGACGCCTAAAGGGCTTCGACTCGAGGGTCAAGCTCTACCGCGTGCGACTTTGAGGGGGCTATTGCCACCAAAAAGTCCAACGCGTTCGCTTCAGGCAGGCTTGCGGCCGGAGACGAGCAGGTTGTAGAAGAGCTCGGCCGGCAGGTGGGGCTCCAGCACCTTGGTGTCGACCTTTTGCAGGGCTATGTAGCTGCGGAAGGCAAAGCGGCGCCAGCCGAAGGAGATCGTCTCCGGCTCCGCGGTCGATTCGACCGTGCGTAGACCCCAGCCCCAAGCGTTGGAGAGAAGCTCCTCGCCGCCGACGTGGCGATGCTCGAAGCCACTCGTGCTCAGTATCCGGCGCAAGTCCGCCGGGGCGAAGGCGTGGACGTCGACTTCTCCCTCCAGCGAGTGCCCGTGAGACTGCTCGGCTTCAGGGACGCCGCGCGGCTGCGCTTTGACCAATCGGCGCCAGATCGGCGCCGCCGCCATTCCGATTCGCTTCGGCGCCGCCGCCAGCCGGTCGCCATAGCGCGAGGGCTCGCCGGCGAAGGCGATTACGCCGCCGGGTCGCAACACGCGGCGGAATTCCGAAAAGGCCTTTTCGAGGTCGGGGATGTGGTGTAGGACCGCGTGACCAAAGACAAGGTCGAAGCTCTCGTCGTCGAAGGGCAGGGTTTCCGCTTCGGTGACGACCGTGTTGACATCCAGGCCGAGTGTTTCGGCGGTCGCCGAGAGGCGTCTAAGCATCCCCGGGGAGATATCGGTCGCGGTGAGCCGGTCAATCGCCCCCATTTGCAGGAGGTTGAGGGAGAAGTAGCCGGTGCCGGAGCCGATCTCCAGGCCGTCGCCGAGGCTGGGTCGGTCCAGTCCCCCCAGCGCCTTGACCAGCTTCAGCCGCACCTGTTCCTGACCGGTGTCGCCAAAGTCGATCCCCCACTTGGCGTCGTACTCGTCCGCCGCCGCGTCGTGGTAGCGGGTGTTGACGTCCTTAATGTGCTCGGGGGTGGCTGTCGGGGAGGCCGGCATCGGCCCGGGAACAATACGGTCTCGGTTCGAATGGAGCGCGAATTCCTTCAGCTCAACCAGCCTCCCGGGGTGCCGCCGCTGCCGTTGACCGGGGAGCGGACACTGCCCGACGTCCCCGAGGAGAACTATTGGTACCGGCGTCACCTGGTCGTCTATGAATGGATCGCCGCCCGGGTGGGGGGCAAGCGGGTGGTCGACATGGCCTGTGGTGAGGGCTACGGCTCAAATGTCCTGGCGGGGTCAGCGGAGAGCGCCGTCGGGGTAGACGCCAACCCGGAGGCTCACGAGCACGCGCGGCTGCGCTATCGACGTCCCAATCTGCGCTTCGAGCGTGACTTGGTTGAGAGCTTCGCCGATCCCTGCGATGTCGTCGTCTTCCTGCAGACGATCGAGCACGTCCAGGACGCGGGCGCGATCCTCGAGCACTTCAAGTCGATGTTGGCTCCCGGTGGGGTCGCCTATCTCTCCACCCCCAATCTGTTGACCTTGGCGCCGCCGGGGGCGGAGAAGTCCGACAACCCGTGGCACGTGCGCGAATACCGAGCGGGGGAGTTTCGCGACCTCTGCGAAGAGCACTTTCCGAGAGTCGAGATGCTGGGCCTCTTCCACGCGCGCAAGCTGCGGGCGCACGAAATCGCAATCAAGCTGGGCTGGGATTCGGCCCACAGAGCTCTGCGCCTCACCAAGCCCTTCTACGATCGCTTCACCCCCGCGATCGCCGCGTCCGACTTCCGGCTGAAGGCAAGCGACCTCGACATGGCGCTTGATTTCCTCGCCGTCTGTCATGTCTGAAAAGACAGTCGGCGACCTCGCCATCGTTCTGCATAGCCACATGCCCTATGTGGAGGGGTTCGGCACCTATCCCTTTGGTGAGGAGTGGCTGTTTGACGCGGTAATCCGCTCCTATCTCCCCGTTTTGGAAGTGGCGGACCAGCTGACGATGACCGTGACCCCGGTGCTGGCGGATCAGCTGGAGGACGCCGGAACGCAGGAGCGGCTGCGGCGGTTTCTGATCGACTGGCGGATCGGCGCGGCGGAAGCCGATGCGCCCGAGGTGCCTTTGGAGTGTCGGAGCGCCTGCGAGGGTGAGCTGGCGCGATATCGGCGGGCCTTAGAGCTGCTAGATGCCGCGGGCGGCGATCCGTTGCTGCCGTTTCGCGAAGCGGAGCGAGAGGGGCGCATTGCGCTTGCCGCCTCAGCCGCGACCCACGCGCTGTTGCCGTTGCTGGCGACCCGCGAGGGCCTGCGGCTGCAACTCGACGCCGGGATCCGCTCGCACCGGCGACGATTTGGTTGGGATGGGGGGTTCTGGCTGCCGGAGTGCGCTTACGGCCCCGGAATGGAGTGGCGGCTTGCCGAGGAGGGGGTGCGCTGGTTCTGCGTCGATCAGAGCGAGCACCAGGCGCCGCTGGACGCTCTCACTCCAGTGGCGACGGAAGCGGGCCCGGTGGCGCTGCCGATCGACTGGGACGCGATCCAGTGGCTCTGGTCGCTGGACGGCTATCCCTCGGACCCCGCTCACGCGCAGTTCGCCGGCAAATCGCTGCGCGGCGTGCGGATCTGGCGGATCGGCGGCGGTGGCTACGACCCGGCCGCCGCCGAGGAGGTGGCACGCCGCCAGGCGGAAGAGTTCCTCGCCGCCGCGGCGGATCGCCTCGGTGAGTTCTCTCGCACCCGCGGTCGTCGCGGTTTGCTCACCTTCGCGATCGACACCGAGCTGATCGGGCACTGGTGGAGCGAGGGCCCGGTCTGGCTGCGCGAAGTTCTGGCCGGCGCCGAGGCCGCCGGCGTGCGCCTCCTAACCGTTCCCGAAGCCCTGGCCGAGCACGCCCCCTCCTCCTCGCCGAGTTCGTCTTTATTCCCGCATAGCGGGAATAAAGACGAACTCGGCATGAAAGGGGGATCGCTGAAGGCCTCGACGTGGGGGGAGGGGAAGGACTTCCGCACTTGGGACTCGCCGCCGGTTGCCGACCTTGCTTGGGGGGCGCGGCGGTTGGAGTTGCGCTTACTGCGGGCGCTCTCCCGTGGCCTGCCTGAGCCGGCCGCCATGCGTGCCGCGCGGGAGCTGCTCGCCGTCCAATCCAGTGACTGGGCCTTTCTCGACAAACGGGGCCAAGCCGGCGACTACGCCTTCCAGCGGGCCACGTTTCATTCGGAAGCGGCGTTTAAGGCCATAGACTCTGCCGTCATCAGCGACCCTCGCATGCGTGCTCTTGCCCCCGATCTGAGCCTTTCGCCGATGTTGCAGCCATGACCCGCGTCCTGATCCTCTCCTGGGAATACCCGCCGCTCATAGAAGGCGGTCTTGCCCGCCATGTGCGCAAGCTCTCCGAGGCCCTGGTTGAGCGTGACGTCGAGGTCCACGTCCTCACTCGCGGGGGAGAGGAGTCTCCGGCGCAGGAGCGCGTCAACGGCGTCATCGTCCACCGCATCCGCGAGCCGAAGCGCCCCACCGACCTCGGCGAGTTCGTCACCTGGGTCGAGCGGATGAACTCCGACATGCTCGCGGCCGGGGTGGAGTTGGGGGACCGCTACGAATTCGACCTCGTCCACGGCCACGACTGGCTCGTCGCCAACGCCTGCGATCACCTCGCGAAGCGCTTTGACGCGCCGCTGGTGACGACGATCCACGCCACCGAGCATGGGCGTCACCAGGGCTGGGTCGAGGAGCACCCTCAGACCTACATCCACGGGGTCGAGCGCTGGATCACCAATCGTTCTGAGCGGGTGATCGCCTGCTCTCACTACATGCGCGAGCAGATCGCCGACATCTTCGGGGTCGAGGAGGAGCGGGTGACAGTGATTCCCAACGGGATCGATCCGGACGACCTACCCCCAACCGATCCGGCCGAGCTGGCTCGCTTGCGCTCCGAGTTCGCCGCGCCCGACGAGAAGCTGGTGCTACTGATCGGCCGCCTCGTCTACGAGAAGGGTTTCCAGCTTGCCTTGGAGGCGATGCCTCGGGTTATCGAGGAGGCGCCAAAGACGCGTTTTCTCGTCGCCGGCTCCGGCACCCATGAGGCGGAGTTGCACAAGCAGGCCGAGGGGCTGGGGTTGATGGAGCACGGCACCTTCCTTGGCTGGATCGGCGACGACGTGCTGCACTCGCTCTACCGGATCGCCGACCTTACGGTGGTCCCCTCGATTTATGAGCCCTTTGGCCTCGTCGCCCTCGAGGCGATGGCCTCCGGCTGCCCCTGCATCGTCGCTGACACCGGCGGCTTGCGCGAAGTCGTCCCGCATGAGGAGGCCGGCCTGCGCTTCCGCGCTCATGACCCCGACGCTCTCGCCGAGGTGGCGATCCGCGTCCTCTCCGATGATGATCTCGGCCGTCGCCTCGTCGCCGAGGCATATGAGCACGTGCGCCGCTTCGACTGGGGCGACGTGGCCGAGCAGACGGCCGCCGTCTACGCCGACCTGGTCGGCGAGCCACGCCCTGCTTGAGCGGGGGAGGAGGAGATGCCCCTCGCCCGGACAAATGCCGGTCCAATTGGACCGGCATTTTGAGTATCCGCCCGTTCGAGAGGCACCCCGCGCCTCCCGTCCCTGGGATCAGCTGGGCGGCTGAAGCGTGGTCCAGGCTTCGGGGTCGGGCTCGACGGGGTTGGGCCATTGAAGCTGTTGGGGGTTCTCGCGCATGCGGATGATTCGGGCCGGGACGCCTCCCACGATCGCGTTGGCGGGGACGTCCTTGGTGACCACGGAGTTGGTGCCAATCACCGAGTTGTCGCCGACTCGGACGCCGCGCAGGATGCAGGCTCCGTAGCCGATCCAAACGTTGGAGCCGACTTCGACATCGCGCTTGTAGATGCCCTGCACGCGGATCGGCCGCTCGACCTCAACTACTCCGTGGTCGAAGTCGATGAACATCGCCCGGTCGGCGATTACGCACTGTTCGCCGATCCGCACTCGTTGGTAGGCGGAGATCGTGCACTCTTGGCCCATCACGGTTTTGCGGCCGATCTCGACGACGCCCTCGTGGCAACGGATCTTTGAGCCGTCGCCGATCCAGACGAAGCGCCCGAAGCGAAGCCGTCCCTTTCTGCCGATCTCCAATTCCAAGCGGCGACCGAGGAAGACCATGCCGTCGGTTGTCCAGCGCCTGCCCCCGGTAGTCAGCAGGCGGCGCCAGAGGTAGCGCCAGAGCAGCCGCCCGTAGCGGTGGTTGAGGATCCCGTTGCGGGCGGCGAAGCGGATTGATCTGATCACGGCGGCCGGGACTCTAGACTGGCCCGGCCGTGGCTGACACCGCCAAGACCGCCCCGCTCGCCGAGCGCCTCGTCGCCGGAGACAAGCGCGCCTTGGCGCGGGCGATCACCTTGATCGAGTCCGACGACCCCGCCGGCTGGGATTTGGTCCGCGAGGTCTACCCGCGCACCGGCGAAGCGCGGATCGTAGGTTTCACCGGCCCCCCGGGGGTGGGGAAGAGCACGTTGATCGGGGCGCTGACCACCGAGCTGCGCAAGGCCGAGCGCCAGGTCGCGGTGCTCTCGATCGACCCCTCCAGCCCCTTTACCCGCGGCGCCCTGCTCGGCGACCGCATTCGTCTCTCCGAGCACTTCCTGGACCCCGGCGTCTTCATCCGCTCGATGGCCTCGCGCGGCGCGCTCGGCGGCCTTTCCGAGGCCGCCTTGCAGGTGGCGCTGGCGATGGATGCCGCCGGCAAGGACGACGTGCTGATTGAGACCGTCGGCGTTGGCCAGGCGGAGATCGACATCGTCGACCACGCCGACACGATCGTGTTGGCGCTGATGCCCGGCTCGGGCGACTCGATTCAGGCTTTGAAGGCCGGCGTGATGGAGATCCCCGACGTGATCGTCGTCAACAAGGCCGATCACCCGATGACCGACACGATGGTGCGCGAGGTGCGCAGCGTCTTGGCGCTGTCCGAGCCCCCGGACGGCTGGAAAGTGCCGGTTCTGCGCACCGAGGCCGCGCGCGGAGAGGGAGTTGATGAGTTGGCGATAAAGATCGATGAGCATCGGGCCCATATCGAGGCGGCGGGGGTGCTGGAGGAGCGCCGCGCCCGCAACCTGCGCAGCGAGGTGTTGGGGATCGCCACCTCGCGGATGCGACGGCGGCTTGAGGCGACGGTCGCCGACGATCCGGAGATCAACGAGCTTTTGGAGCGAGTGGTGCGGCGCGAGCTTGATCCGGCGAGCGCCGCCGGGGAATTGCTGGGGAGACAGGTCGATGCCTGACTGGGCCGGCTGGGAGATCGACGAGATGGGCGGAGGCAAGGTCGGTCGCGTCAACGGCTTCTTCGCCGATGCCGACGGTGGCGAGCCGGTTTGGCTGATTGCCGCGCTCTCCGGCAGCGGGCTCGGCTTTCGCCGCCGCCCGCAGAGGCTGGTCGCGATTCCGCTGCGCGATTGCGCCGCTGCGGCTGGTCGTGTTTGGGTCGCACATGAGCGCGAGGAGATCGGGACCGCCCCGACGGTTGACCCCGCGCGCCCGTTGCTGCGCGAGCACGAGCTGACGATTTGCGCTCATTTCGGCGTCGGCGAGAAGGTCGGCCGCGCCGCCGAGGTCGCGGGTCGCGCCGAGGGCGCCGTCACCTCCCGCCCCGCTTAGTCATCCGGCGCCGTCACCTTCCCGTAATACGAAGCTGGAAAGGTTGATGGCGTGATCTTGCTGATGCTTTTCGGTTTCGTCGCCGGGGCGGCCACTGCCCTGTCGCCCTGTGTGTTGCCGGTGCTGCCGATCGCGCTCTCGGCCGGCGCGACGGGCGGCAATCGCCGCCCGCTCGGGATCGTCGTCGGTTTGGCGGTCTCCTTCACCTTCGCCACCGTCGCCCTGGTCTATGTGATCTCGGCCTTGGGCCTGCCCGACGACTTGTTGCGCAAGCTCGCGATCTTCGTCCTACTCGCGTTCGGTATCTCATTGATGATTCCGCCGCTGGCGGCGCGGATCGAAGCGTGGCTGAGCCAGTTCGCCGGTCGGGCGGGTGTCGCCGGGGGCGGGGGAGACGGTTTCTGGTCGGGAACCGCGGTCGGCGCCAGCCTTGGCCTCGTCTATGCCCCGTGCGCGGGCCCGATTCTCGCCGGGGTAATCACTGTTTCGGCATCGCAGCCGTTCACCGCCGGGCGGCTCGCTGTGGCGCTCAGCTATGGGGCCGGCTCGGCCCTCGTCCTCTACTTCCTGATGCTCGGTGGTCGCAAGGTCGTCGCTCCCCTGGCGCGTCGCGGAGTCGGCTTGCAAATTGCGATGGGTGCGGTGATGGTCGTCGTCGCGTTGGCGATGCTCGGCAACTACGACGTCAAATTCCAGAACACGATCGCCAGCGACCTTCCGAGCTTCCTCGTCAACCCATCCGAGTCGCTGGAGGACACCGCGGCGGCGCGCAATGCCCTCACCGACGTGCGCGGCGGATCTCACGGTGGCCTCGGCGAAGCTGCCGCGAACGCCGCGGAGCGAGTGCCCGCCGCCCCCAATGCGAGACATTCCAATCTGCCGGTCCTCGGGGTCGCCCCCGACTTCGTCGGCAACCAGCAGTGGTTCAACACGCCGGGCGACAGACCCCTGTCTTTGAGATCCCTGCGCGGCCGCGTCGTGATCGTCGACTTTTGGACCTACACCTGCATCAACTGCATACGCACCCTTCCCTATCTGAAAGCTTGGGACGAGCGCTATCGCAGAGACGGGTTGACGATCGTCGGCGTCCACACGCCCGAGTTCCCCTTCGAACGCGACGCCGGCAACGTCGCCGATGCGATCTCCCGCAATGACCTTCGCTATCCCGTCGCGCAGGACAACGACTACGCGACCTGGAACGCCTACGGCAACCAGTACTGGCCGGCCGAGTACTTCATCGACGCCAAGGGCCGCGTCCGCTACGCCCATTTCGGCGAGGGCTCCTACGACGAGAAAGAGGGTGTGATCCGGGAACTGCTTGCCGATGCCGGGCGCCCGGTAGGCAATGGCGAGTCGCGCGCCGATGGGCTCGCGCCCTCCGAGGGGGTGACGACGCCGGAGAGCTACCTCGGTTCGGCCCGCGCCAACAATTTCGCCAATGGCTCGATTCGCGCCGGGACACAGGACTTTGGATCGTCCCCCGAGCCCCCTCCCAACTCCCTCGCCTACAGCGGCCGCTGGCGGGTCGAGCCGGAGTCGGCGACAGCCGCCGGCGGCTCACTGGCACTCAACTTCGGCGCGAAGCGGGTCTATCTCGTGCTCGGCTCGCCAGGTCGCAGTCGCAGCGTTCGGGTGCTGCTCGACGGTAAGCCGATTCCCGATCGCTACGCCGGTGCCGATGTTGAGAACAGCGTCGTCGAAGTCTCCTCGCAACGCCTTTACGACCTCGTCGATCTGCCCGCGGTCGGTCACCACGTGCTTCGCCTCGTCCCCCAAGCAGGAGTGATGGGCTATGCCTTCACTTTCGGATAGCGCGACCGCGACAATGGGAGCCGTGGACGATTCCGCCCGTGGCACCGTGCTCGTGGTCGACGATGAGCCGACGATCGTCGACGTCGTCGGCCGCTACATGGAGCGCGCCGGCTATGAGACCCACCGGGCCTTCGATGGCCCCGAGGCCCTGCGCTTGGCCGAGATGCACCGTCCCGACCTCGTCGTCCTCGATGTGATGCTGCCGGGAATCGACGGGATCGAGGTGATGAGGCAGCTGCACGAAGAAGAGGGGCAGAGGACAGCGGTGATTCTGCTCACCGCTCGCGGGGAGGAATCGGACCGCCTGGTCGGCTTGCGCCACGGCGCCGATGACTACGTGGTCAAGCCGTTCTCCCCGGCCGAGCTGGTCGCCCGCGTCGATGCCGTGCTGCGCCGCGTCTCACCTCCCGACACCGGGCCGGAGCCGATCGAGCACGGCTCGCTGCGGATCGATCCGGCGGCCCGCACCGCGACCCTGGCAGGGGAGGAGCTCTCCCTCACCCAGCGCGAGTTCGATCTGCTCGCCTACTTCGCCGCGAATCCTGGCCGCGTCTTCTCCCGCGATCAGCTCATGGACGCCGTCTGGGATTCCCCTTTCTTCACCGACACCAGCACCGTCACAGTCCACGTTCGACGCTTGCGGGCGAAGCTCGACGACGACCCCTCCGAGCCGCGCTTCATCGAAACCGTGTGGGGCGTCGGCTACAGGTTGCGGCCATGAAGCGCTCGCTGGCGATCGCCTTTACCGCCGCCCTCGCCGGTGCCGCGGCGGTCACCGTGCCGCACAAAATGGGCTGGCCGCAGATCGCCCTGGTTGGGCTGGCGATCGGCGGCGGCGCGCTCGCCGCCTGGTTGGCGAGGGGCCTGGTGGTGGAGGAGCGATCGCGCAGCGAGGTTGAGTCGGCGCGCCGCCGCCTCGTCGCCTCGGTCTCTCATGACCTGCGCACGCCGCTCGCCTCGCTGCGCCTTCTGGTCGAGTCGATTGAGGACGGCGTCGTCACCGGCGAGACCCGCGACCGCTACCTGGCGGAGATTCGCACCCACGTCGCCGCCCTCAGCGCCTTGATCGACGATCTCTTCGAGCTGTCGCGAATCGAGGCCGGCGACATCTCCTGGACGATGAGCCAGGTTGAGGTGCGCGAGCTGGTCGGCGACACGGTTGCCGCGATGCGGGCGCCGGCCGAGGCGCGCGGCGTCGCTATCGCCGCCGAGCTGCCGACCGAGGAGGTGATGGCGCGGGCCAATGCGGAGAAGGTGCAGCGCGTTCTCTTCAACCTGATCCAAAACGCGATCCGTCATACCCCCGCCGACGGCAGCGTCACGGTGCGGGCGCGGACCGCACCCGGCGGAATCGAGGTCGAGGTCGCCGACGGCGGGGCCGGGATCCCCGAGGCCGACGGCGAGCGCGTCTTTGAGGCCTTTTACCGCGGCGACGCCGCCCGCGACGGCGATGGCGCCGGGCTCGGCTTGGCGATCTCCCGCGCGATAGTCGAAGCCCACGGTGGCCGCATCTGGCTCGACCAGGCGGCCGCGCCCGGCACCAGCATCCGCTTCACGCTCGAAGCCGCTTAGCAGCCGAGCTGGCGGGCGATGACCATCTGCTGCACCTCGTCGGTTCCCTCGCCGATGGTGAGGATCTTGGCGTCGCGGTAGAAGCGACAGACGGGGTACTCCTCGATGAAGCCGTAGCCGCCGTGGATCTGCACCGCCTCCTCGGTCGCTTTGACCGCGAGGCGGCCGGTGATCAGCTTCGCCTGGGCGGCGGTGAGGGTGAAGGATTGGCCGGCGTCCTTCTCCAGGGCGGCGCGCCAGGTGAGCAGGCGGGCCGCCTCGATCTGGGCCGAGAGGTCGGCGATCTTCGCCTGGATCGCCTGGAATCTGGAGATCGGCTGCCCAAACGCTTTGCGCTCCTTGGCGTAGGCAATCGCCTCGTCGAGCGCGCCTTGAGCCAGGCCGACTCCCATCGCCGCGACTCCGATCCGGCCGCCGTCGAGGATGTGGAGGAAGTTCTTGAAGCCGTCGCCCTGCCGGCCCAGCAGGTTCGCCTCCGGGACGCGGCAGTCCTCGAAGGAGAGCGGCCGGGTGTCGGACGCGTTCCAGCCCATCTTTCGGTACGGCTCGCCGGCTTCGTAGCCGGGGGTTCCATTCGGAACGATCAGGTTGGAGATCTCCTTGCGCCCGTCTGGATTGGCGCCGGTGACGGCGGTGATCGATACGCAGCCGGAGATGTCCGTCCCGGAGTTGGTGATGAACTGCTTTGCCCCGTTCACCACCCATTCGTCGCCGTCCAGCTTCGCGCTCGTCCGCACGTTCCCGGCATCGGACCCCGCCTCGGGCTCGGTCAGCCCGAACGAGGCCAGTCTCTTTCCGCTGCAAAGTTGGGGCAGCCACTCGGTCTTTTGCTCCTCGCTCCCCCAGAGGTAGATCGGCATCGTCCCCAGAGAGGTGTGCGCGGCCATCGTGATGCAGACCGACGAGTCGATACGGGCAAGCTCTTCGACCGCAAGCGCGTAGGAGAGCGTGTCGGCGCCGCCGCCGCCGTACTCCTGAGGGAACGGGATCCCCATCAGCCCAAGCCCGCCCATCTGGGCGACCAGCTCGTAGGGGAATGCCTTAGTTCGGTCCAACTCCTCCGCCACCGGCGCGACTTCCCCTCGGGCAAAGTCCCGGACGGTGTCGCGCAGCAGCCGCTGCTCGTCGCTGAGCTCGAAGTTCACGACGGAGACCCTAGAGCTGGAGGCTCTTTACCTGCAGCAGCTCTTCGATCGCGTAGCGGCCGTTTTCCCGCCCGTGCCCAGACTGCTTGTAGCCGCCGAATGGCGCCAGTGGGTTGAACGCGGCACCGTTGATCTCGATCTGGCCGGTGCGGATTCGCTTGGCGACATCGACGGCGCGCTCTTGGTCTCCCGACCAGACGCCACCGGCGAGCCCGTAGACGGTGTCGTTGGCAATCCGCACCGCGTCCTCCTCGTCCTCGTAGGGCTGGATCGCCAGCACCGGCCCGAAGATCTCCTCCTGGGCGATCGTCATCTCCGGCGTCACCTCTGAGAAGACGGTGGGGCGGACGAAATAGCCGCGGTCGAGGCCTTCGGGGGGTGCGGCCCCGCCGGTCACAAGCTTCGCGCCCTCGGCCTCGCCCTTCTCGATGTAGCCGCGCACCCGCTCCCGCTGTATCTCGGAGACGAGGGGGCCAATCCGAGTTGAGTCCTCGAATGGGTCACCGGGCGTGAATGCCTCGGCGGCCTGCTTGGCGATCTGCTCGGCTTCGCCCAGCTTCTCGCGCGGCACCAGCATCCGGGTCAGGGCACTGCATGTCTGACCGGAGTTGAGGTAGCACTTGGCGACGCCATCGGGGACCGCTCGGGCGAGGTCGGCGTCGTCGAGGATCACGTTCGGCGACTTGCCGCCCAGCTCCATCGCCACCGGCTTCACCGTCGCCGAGGCGAGCTCGGAGACGCGCCTGCCCGCCCGGGTCGAGCCGGTGAAGGAGACCATGTCAACGCCGGGATGACCGGCGATCGCCTCGCCGACCACCGGTCCGGTTCCGGTGACCAGATTGAAGACGCCGGCGGGCACCCCGGCCGCTTCGATCACTTCGGCGAGGATGAAGGCGTTGAGCGGCACGACCTCGCTTGGCTTCAGCACGACCGTGCATCCCGCTGCCAGCGCCGGCGCGACCTTCGCCGCGATCTGGTTCAGCGGGAAGTTCCAAGGGGTGATCGCGCCGAGAACTCCGACCGGCTCGCGCAGCACCTGTGAGTGGCCGATCTTCTCTTCCCAGACGATCTCCTCCATCAGGCTCGGCATTGCCGCGAACTGCGCGGTCGGTAACCCCGCCTGGATGATCTGACTCAGCTTGATTGGCATCCCCAGCTCCTGGGAGATCGTCGCCGCGATTTCCTCGGAGCGCTCGCCAAGCCCGGCGGCGATCGCGCTCAGGTAGCCGGCGCGCTCTTCGCGGCTCGTCCGCGACCAGGACTCAAACGCGTCGCGCGCGGCCCGCACCGCCTGGTCGGCATCCTCGGCCGTGCCGGCCGGGATCTTGCCCATGACCTCTTCGGTGGCCGAGTTGACGACTTCGATCGTCTCCGACCCGTCTCTCCGACCCGGTCGACTCGACCCACTGGCCGCCGATGAAGACCCTGTCCCGGGTCTGAAGTTCCGCCGCAGTTGCCATCCTCACTCCTCCTGGTCGCTTGCCCGCCCGGCCAACGCTAGCGCCTCGACCCCGGGCCCGGGGAGGGCGCGCGCATCGCGGGCCTGGAGCAGTTCGCCACAGCTCTCGCAGACGCCGCGGTCGTTGACCGCCCCGCCGCACTCCTTGTGGACGATCAGCATCGGCGGGCCATGTGGGTTGGGGGAGTGGCGATCACCCCAGCCGAGCAGCGCGATCAGCGACGGCCAGAGGTCTAGCCCCTTCTCAGTCAGGAAGTACTCATAGCGATCGGGGCCCGTTTGGTAGGGGCGCCGCTCGAGAATGTCCTCATCGACAAGCCGCTGCAAGCGAGCCGACAGAACATTGCGGGCGATCCCCAGGCCGTCCTGCAGCTCGTCGAAGCGCCGCCGCCCGTTCATCACGTCGCGAACGATCAGCAGAGACCAGCGCTCGCCTACGACTTCAAGAGCTTTCGCGATCGAGCAGATCTGACCGGGGTAGTCGCTGCGCAGCACAGAGTGATCTTCGCACACTGGGTTGCATCAAGCAACTGGCTGCGTTAGGGTTCCGGCAGTTGAGTTGTTTGACGAAACCCAGGCTGATCGGAGCTCTGAGATGAAGCTGATGCGCATACACAGACGCAGTCGCCGCAAGCGCGCGAAAATCGCGATTACCCAGGCTGAGATAACGGCCGATCTGCTCTACCCGGCGAGTCTCGATCGATGAGCGAAAACGGTGGGACCGCGGTCGAGGCGGCGTTGGCATTTGCCGAGTCCAGCCCCGAGACGACGCGCACCCGCACGCTGACCTGGCAGGACCCGGTGCCGACCGCTGCTGCCGGCGCGGGGATGACCGGGATGGAGTACATGGAGGCGATAGTCGCCGGCGAAGTCCCTCCGCCGCCGATCGCGGTGACGATGAAGCTGCGGCCGATCGAGCTGGGCGAGGGCCGCTGCGTCTTCGAAGGCGAGCCGGGGGAGGAGCACTACAACCCGATCGGCGTAGTCCACGGCGGCTACGCCGCGACCCTGCTGGATTCCGCGCTTGGCTGCGCGGTTCACACCACGTTGCCGGCGGGCGTCGGCTACACCTCGCTTGGCCTCGAGGCCAAGTACGTGCGCCCGATTACTCGCGACTCGGGCCGCGTCCTCTGCGAGGCGAACGTCCTTTATCGCGGCCGAAAGCAGGCGACCGTCGATGCCAACCTGACCGCTGCCGCCACCGGCAAACTCCTCGCCCACGGCATCGCCACCTGCATGATCCTCGGCGGGGACTAGGAAGAGAGCTCGCCGGCCAGCTCGACCAGGAGGCGGACGCCGTAGCCGCTGGCGCCATTGCCGGTGTACTCGCGCCCGACGTCCCAGGCGGTGCCGGCGATGTCGATGTGGGCCCAAGGGGTCTCGCCGACGAACTCCTCAAGGAAGGAGCCGGCGTAGATCGTTCCCGCCTTGCGCTTCGCTGACGCGTTGGTCAGGTCGGCGACGGTTCCCTTGGTCAGCTGCTTGTACTCCGGGTGGAGGGGGAGACGCCAGGCCAACTCGCCGGTTCTGTCTCCGGCCTCGATCACGGCGTCCGCCAGGTCATCGTCGTTTGAGATCACCGCTGCGTAGGTCGAGCCGAGGGCGACCATCACGGCGCCGGTCAGGGTCGCGAGGTCGACGATCCGCTCCGCTCCAAGCTCAACCGCGTAGGCAAGCGCGTCGGCCAGGATCAGCCGGCCTTCGGCGTCGGTGTTGTTGACCTCGACCGTTCTTCCGTTGTACTGGGTGATGATGTCGCCGGGCTTAACCGCCGTCCCGGAAGGCATGTTTTCGGTCGCTGGAATCACCGCGATCAGGTCGATCGGCAGGGCCAGCTCGGCGATTGCCGCGACCGCGCCCAGCACCGCCGCGGCGCCCGACATGTCCATCTTCATCTCTTCCATCCCCGCCGAGGGCTTGATCGAGATGCCGCCGGTGTCGAAGGTGACTCCCTTGCCGACCAAGCCAAGGGTCGGAGAGGCACCGCCGGAATAGCGCAGCACGATCAACTGCGGCTCCTCCTCGCCCCCTTGGCTGACGGCGACGAGCCCACCCATCTTCTTGGCGGCGATCTCCTCTCGGCCGAGCACCTCGGCGGTGACGGCTTCGTGAGCGGAGGCGATCTCGCGAGCCCGTCGGGCCAGGTAGGAGGGGGTGGCGACGTTGGACGGCAGGCTCTGCAGATCGCGCGCCCGGTTCTGGGCCTCGGCGCAGACGCGGGCGGCTTTGACCGCCCCGGCAACGCTTTCGGGCGCAAGCAGGGCCAGGGACTTCAGCGGCGGTGGGGGAGGGTCGTCGGGGTCGCGGCTGAGAAAACGATCGAAGCGGTAGGCGCCGAGGATGGTGCCGGTGACGAGGCCCTCGGCGAGCGCGGCGTCGTCTTCGGAGCCGGGGAGCGACCAGGCGAGCGACTCGACCCCCAACCTCGTGGCTTCTCTTGCCACCAGCGCGGCGGCGACGCGAGCGCGTTCCGGGTCAAGCTCCTCGCGCCCGCCGAGGCCGGCGACGAGGACGCGGGCGGGACGCCCCGGATGCAGCAGCGCCAGCTTTTTGAAGCCGCCCTTCGCGTCCTCCGCTCCGGGCGCGGAAGCGAGCTCAGCGGGCAGCTCCTCGCCGGAGCAAAGCCCGACCGCGAGCAGGTCGGCTTCGACCGCTTCGAGCTCGATCTGACGCACCTCGACGTTCACGGCCGGCGAGTCTACGACGTTGCCCCTGCCGAGTTCGCCCTTATTCCCGCTATCGCGGGAATAAGGACGACTCGGCGGTGTGGATGGGGAGCGGAGCGGATCGCTATGGTCCCCGCAGGGCCATGCGGCCCACGTTTCGAGCCGAGACCCGGCACAAAAACCAAGACGAAAGGCCCGCGATGCCCAGCACAGTCATCCTCGGTACTGCCCGCACGCCCTTTGGCAAGATGGGCGGCACACTCTCTTCCCTCGATGCCACCGACCTCGGCGGCGAGGTGATAGCGGCGGCGCTTGAGCGCTCCGGCGTTGATCCCGAGCAGGTCGATCAGGTCGTTTTCGGCCAGGTCCTGCAGGCCGGCCAGGGTCAGATTCCCTCGCGCCAGGCCCAGATCAAGGGTGGCGTCCCCAAGGAGGTGCCCTCGGAGACGATCAACAAGGTCTGCGCTTCGGGCATGCGATCGGTTGGCATCGCCGACATGGCGATCCGCGCCGGCGACACCGAGGTCGCGGTGACCGGCGGCATGGAATCGATGAGCCAGGCGCCCCACCTGCTGCCGGGCGCCCGCTTCGGCTACCGGATGGGCCACGTCGAGACGATCGACGCGATGGTCCACGACGGCCTCACCAACCCCTTCACCGAGAAGCAGATGATCAACGAGGCGAGCGAGGTCTCCAATGAGCTGGAGATCACCCGCGCCGACATGGATCGCTTCGCCGAGCGTTCGCATCGCCTCGCCGCCGAGGCGACCGACGCCGGTCGTCTTGCCGACGAGATCACCGGCGTCACGGTCAAGTCTCGCAAGGGCGAGAGCACGATCGAGGTTGACGAAGCTATCCGCGCCGAGACCACGGTCGAGACGCTCGCTGGCCTGCGCGCGATCGGCGGCGAGGACGCCACCCATACGGCGGGGAACGCACCGGGAGTCAACGACGGCG
This sequence comes from uncultured Solirubrobacterales bacterium, assembly GCA_963740065.1. Lineage (GTDB taxonomy): Bacteria > Actinomycetota > Thermoleophilia > Solirubrobacterales > 70-9 > DASVDE01. The sequence goes on along the minus strand of CAVUCS010000004.1, from coordinate 370,891 downwards.
CAGGCGCGATCGTCGTCGCCTCCGAGGAGTGGGCCGAGGGCGAGGGGCGCACCGTTCTGGCCCGCGTCCTCTCCTACGGCACCGTCGCCGACGATTTCCCCTACCTGGCGAGAACTCCCGCCAACGCCGCCAAGCAGGCGCTGGAGAAGATCGGCAAGAGCCCTGCGGACGTCGACCTCTGGGAGATCAACGAGGCCTTCGCCTCAGTCGCCCTCAACTCGGTGCGGATGCTCGATGTCGACGAGGACAAGGTCAACGTCAACGGCGGCGCGATCGCACTTGGCCACCCGATCGGCGCCTCCGGCGCTCGCATCGTCGGCTCGCTGGTGCACGAGTTGGGACGTCGCGGCGGCGGCCTCGGCGTGGCGGCGATCTGTTCCGGTGGCGGCCAGGGCGACGCAATAGTCATCGAGGTCTGAGTCGGTGCAGCGGGCAGCTGCGTTCTTCGATCTCGACAAGACCCTGATGGCGGGGTCGAGCGGGATGCAGTTCGCCCGCGTCGCAACCCGTCAGGGAATCGTCAGCCGCCGCCAGCTCGCCAGCTGGGGAGTCGAGCATCTGCGCTACCGCTTGCGCGGCACCACCGACGAGCGCACAACCGACGTGTTGCGCGTCGCCCGCGAGCTGATCTCGGGAGTTCCCGCGCGCACGGTCGAGAGGATGAACCCCGAGGTGATGGCGGCGATCCTGCCCCGCGTCTATCCGCAGATGCTCGACGAGGTCTACGCCCATCAGGACGCCGGCCGCGCGACCTTCATCGTCAGCGCGGCTGGTAGCGGCGTGGTCGAGCCACTTGCCCGGGTGCTCGGCATGGATGGCGGGATCGGCACCCGTTACGAAGTCGACGATGGGGGCAATTTCACCGGGTCGCTTCGACGGGCCCTTCGTTTACGGGTCGGGCAAGGTCGAGGCGATGGAGGCCTGTGCCGCCACCCACGACATCGACCTCTCCGCCTCCTATGCCTACTCGGACTCGCTCTCGGACCTGCCGATGCTGCGCGCGGTCGGCAACCCGGTCGTCGTCAACCCCGATCCGCCGCTCGCCGAGATCGCCAAGGAGGAAGGGTGGCAGTCGATGCGCTTCGAGCGCCTCGGCCGCCGCCTCGTCGCCGTCGCGGTCACCCTGCTGGCGACAGTCGCCGGCTTCGGGGCCTCTCGGGTCGCGCGCAAGCGGTCCTAGACTGTCGCCATGGCATCGGAGCCTCGGGAGAGGCCTGAGTTCAAGCAGCGCGACGGTGAGTTCTCGACGATGTCGGGGCACCCGATCGAGCCGCTCTACACCGCCGATGACGTTCCCGCCGACCTCGAGGAGCGGGTAGGCAACCCGGGCGAGTACCCGTTCACGCGTGGGCCCTATCCCTCGATGTACCGGGGAAGGCTCTGGACGATGCGGCAGTTCGCCGGCTTCGGCACGGTCGAAGAGACCAACGAGCGCTTCCACTATCTGCTCGATCAGGGGCAGACCGGCCTCTCCACGGCCTTCGACATGCCCACCCTGATGGGTTACGACTCCGACCACGCTCGCAGCCTGGGCGAGGTCGGTCGCGAGGGTGTCGCCGTCGACAGCCTCGACGACATGGAGCAACTCTTCGCCGGCATCCCGCTCGGCGGCGTCACCACCTCGATGACGATCAACGCGCCGGCGGCGATCTTGCTCGCCTTCTACGTCCTTGTCGGCGAGGAACAGGGGGTCCCGCCGGAGAAGCTCGGCGGCACGATCCAGACCGACATTCTCAAGGAGTACATCGCTCAGAAGGAGTGGTGCTTCCCGATCGAGCCGGCGATGCGCCTGGTCACCGACATGATCGAGTGGTGCAGCGAGAAGATGCCGCGCTGGCACCCGGTCTCGATCTCCGGGTACCACATTCGAGAGGCGGGATCTACGGCACAACAAGAGCTCGCCTTCACGCTCAAGGATGGCTTCACATATGTGGAGCGGGCGCTCGAGCGCGGCCTCGACATCGACGATTTCGCCCCCCGCCTCTCCTTCTTCTTCAACGCTCACATCGACTTCTTCGAGGAGATCGCCAAGTACCGCGCCGCGCGCCGCATTTGGGCGCGGGAGATGCGCGACACCTACGGCGCCAAGCGCGAGGAATCGATGCGATTGCGCTTCCACGCCCAGACCGCCGGTGTCTCGCTGACCGCCCAGCAGCCCCTTAACAACGTGGTTCGCACCTCACTGGAGGCGCTCGCCGCGGTGCTCGGCGGCACCCAGTCGCTGCACACCAACTCCTTCGACGAGGCGCTGGCGCTGCCGACCGAGGAAGCGGTGCGGGTCGCCCTGCGCACCCAGCAGATCATCGCTACCGAGTCCGGCGTGACCAACACCGCGGATCCGCTCGGCGGCTCCTGGTTTGTCGAGAAGCTGACCGACGAGATGGAGGCCGCTGCCTACGGTTACTTCGCGCGGATCGATGAGCTGGGGGGGATGGTCGAGGCGATCCGCCGTAACTTTCCTCAACGCGAGATCGCGGATGCTTCCTTCGCCTATCAGCAGGAGATGAACGAGCGGGTGCGGATCGTCGTCGGCGTCAACGACTTCACTCAGGAAGACGAGGAACCGATGCCGATCCTGCGCATCGACCCGGCCCTGGAGAGAAAGCAGGTCGATCGTCTGGCTAAAACCAGGGCGAAACGCGACGGAGCCGCCGTCGAAAGCACCCTGGCCGAGCTGAAGCGCGCCGCCGCGACCGAGGAGAATCTGATGCCGCCGATCATCGCCGCCGCCCGCGCTCGCGCGACCGAGGGAGAGATGATCTCGGCGATGCAGGAAGTGTTCGGGACCTACACGGAGTCCCCGGTCTTCTAAGCTCCCCGCCGCACTATGGAAGCCGCAACCGCCCGCAAGATCCGCGTCGTCGTCGCCAAGCCCGGCTTGGACGGGCACGACCGCGGGGCGAAGATCATCGCCCGGGCGCTGCGCGACGCCGGCATGGAGGTGATCTACACCGGGTTGCACCAGACCCCGGAGCAGATCGCCGAGACGGTGATCCAGGAGGACGCCGACGCCGTCGGCCTCTCGATCCTCTCCGGCGCCCACATGACATTGGTGCCGCGGATAGTCGAGTTGCTCGGCGAGCAGGGCGTCGACGACGTGTTGGTCACGGTGGGGGGGACGATCCCCGCCGAGGACATCCCGGAGCTGAAGAAGCTTGGCGTATCCGAGGTCTTTACGCCGGGTGCGGGCACCGATGAGATCGTTGATTTCATCCGCGTCGGCGCCGCCGAACGGCACCAGCACGGCGAATAGCCCAGCTCGCCGACGCGTCATCCGCACGCTCCAGGTAGACTGACTGACTGGTCAGTCAATCAGCCCTATAGGAGGCTCAGCTTGAAGATCTGCGTCCTGGTCAAGGAGGTACCGGACGCCGCCGTCCAGAAGCGCATCGACTCAAACACGATGCGATTGGACCGCAGCGGCGAGAAAAACCTCAACCCCTTCGATACCCATGCCATTGAGGCTGCCATGCAGATCAAGGAGGGTGGCGCGATTCCGGTCGAGGAAGTCGTCGCGGTGACGATGGGCCCCGACTCCGCCGTCCGTGCCCTGCACAAGGCGGTGGCCCTCGGTGCCGACCGTTCGGTGCACCTCAGCGACGACGCCCTGTCGGGCTCCGACGTTTGCGCCACCGGCTACTCGCTGGCCAAGGTGCTGGAGTCCGAGAGTCCCGACCTGGTGCTGCTCGGCCAGCAGTCGGACGACGGCGAGTGCTACACGATCGGCGCTGTTGTCGCCGATCACCTACAGATGCCCTCGCTGACCCAGGTGATCAAGATCGACGTCACCGACGGCAAGCTGCGCTGCGAGCGCCAGGCCGAATACGGCTACGACACGGTCGAGGTTGAGTTACCCGCGGTAATCAGCGTCGGCGACGCGATCAATGAGCCGCGTTACCCGAGCCTGAAGGCGATCATGGGGGCGAAGAGAAAACCCCTCGACCCGAAGGCGACCGGAGATGTCGGCATCGACGGCGGCATGGTCGGCGAAGCCGGCTCCAAGACAGCGGTCCTCGCGCTCAACCCGCCGCCCGCCAAGGAGGCCGGGGAGATCATCGAGGACGAGGACACCAACGAGACGGTCGAGAAGATCGTTGCTTGGCTCGACGAGAGGAAGCTGATCTAGATGGCAGGCATCCTTACCTACGCTCTCCACGACGACGAGGGCAACTTCAACAAGAACTCGCTCGGCGCGATCTCCGAGGCGGCCAAGCTGGCTGCCGAGGTTGGCGGCGAAGCCGCTGCCCTGGTCGTGGGCGACATCGCCGACGACGCTTGTGCCGGGCTCGGCAATTGGGGCGCGGCGAAGGTCTACCGCGCCAAGAACGTCCCCGAGGGCCTCGCGCAGCCGATCGTCGACGCGATGGCCAAGGTCATCCAGGACGAGGGCTTCAGCTACGCCCTCTTCGGTGGCGGCCTGCTCGGCTTCGAGATCGGCGCGGGCCTCACGGCTCGCCTCGGCGCCGGTGTGACCATGGAGGTCACCAAGGTCAAAGTCGATGGCGGCAAGCTCGTCGTCGAGCGGCCGATCCTGCAGGACTCCCAGATCGCCGACGTCGGCTACGTCGCCGAGCCGGGGATCATCATCGGCCGCCTCAACGCGTTCGACGCCAACGAGACCGGCGGCACCGCCGAGGTCGTTGATGTCGATGTCGAGCTGTCGGCTTGGTCCTCAAAGGCCAAGTTGGTCCAGCGCGGCGAGCAGCGTGGCGCCGACGTCAACATCGAAGACGCCGACATCCTGGTCGGCGGCGGTCGAGGTCTCGGCGCTGCCGAGGGCTTCAAGCAGTGCGAGGAGCTGGCCGAGGCGATGGGCGGGGCGGTTGCCGCCACCCGCGCTGTGGTCGACGCCGGTTGGTACCCCTATGCGGCTCAGATCGGCCAGACCGGAAAGACGGTCGCGCCGAAGCTGTACCTGGCCGCCGGTGTCTCCGGGGCGATCCAGCACAAGGTCGGCATGCAGAGCTCGGAGAACATCCTCGCGATCAATAAGGATCCGAACGCGCCGATCTTCGAGTTCTCGGACCTCGGCGTGGTGGGCGATCTGCACAAGATCGTCCCCAAGCTGACCGAGGCGATCAAGGCTAAGAAGGGCTGATGAAGCCGGGGGGCTCCTCGCGAGCCCCCCGGTCTCCCTTCACCTAACGAACGATTGGAGTAAGCGATGCCGGCTGTTGCACCCAGTGAGTTCCCGCCGCCCTTCGATGCCGCCGAGGCGATCGGCCCACCGACGGACGCCGAGGATGACCGCATCGAAGTAGGCGTCGCGATTGTCGGCGGCGGCCCCGCCGGCCTCGCCTGCGCGAACAAACTGATGCAACTGCTGGAGGACGAGCCGGAGCTGACCGAGAAGCTCGGCGAGGTTCCGGTTGCGGTGATCGAGAAGGGCAAAGTCGCCGGCGCGCACCTGCTCTCCGGGGCCAACATGAAGCCCTCGGCGATGGAGGAGTTGTTCCCCGACCTCGACAAGTCGGAGTGGCCGGTCTACGGCGAGGTGGAGAAGGACGCGGTCTACTTGTTGACCTCGAAGGCGGCGCTGCCACTGAAGCCGATGCCGCCGAACTTCCGCAACCACGGCAACTACGTCACCTCGGTCTCCAAATTGGGTCGCTTCCTCGCCGACAAAGCTGAGGAGGCGGGCGTCTACATCCTCTCCGAGACCGCGGCGACGAAGCTGCTGGTGGAGGACCGCGTGGTCAAGGGCGTGCGCTCCGGCGACCGCGGCCGCGGCAAGGACGGCGAGGAGCTCGGCAACTTCGAGCCCGGTTCGGACGTCGTCGCCAAGGCGACGGTCCTCGCCGAGGGCACCGTCGGCCACCTCTCATACGCCGCTTACGACTACTTCGACATGCACGGCGCTGACCCGATGCGCTGGGAGCTTGGCGTCAAAGAGGTCTGGGAAGTGCCGAAGCCGCTCGACCGGGTGATTCACACGATGGGATGGCCGCTGCGCAAGTCGCCGAAGTTCAACGAGTTCGGCGGCAGCTTCATTTACCCGATGGGTGAGGACAAGGTCTGCATCGGCCTCGTCGTCGGTCTCGACTACACCGACGCGACCTTCAGCTGCCATGACGCGCTGCAGCTGATGAAGACCCACCCCTTCATCAAGGACATCCTCGAGGGGGGCAAGCGGGTTGCCTGGGGCGCGAAGACGATTCCCTCCGGCGGATACTTCGCTATGCCCAAGCGCCTGGCGGTCCCGGGCATGGTGGTCGCCGGCGACGCCGCCAGCATGGTCAATGTGCCGACCCTGAAGGGTGTCCACTACGCGATGCACGCCGGGATGTACGCGGCGGAGGCGATCGTCGACGCGCTCAAGCAGGACTCGGTCAACTTCGAGGCCTACGACGAGAAGGTCCACAACTCGCTGATCGAGAAGGACATTTACCAGTCGCGCAACATGCGCCAGCCCTTCTCCAAGGGGTTCTTCGCCGGCGGCGCGATCGCCTCGGCGATGACGATCACCAGAGGCGCCTTCCCGGGTGGCCATTGGAAGCAGGAGCACGACTCCGAGGTAGAAGTCGAGTTGGGCAAGGCGGGCGACATGTACGTCAAGCCCGACAACGAGCTCACCTTCAACAAGCTCGACTCGGTCTTCCTATCCGGTAACGCGACCCGCGACGACGCGCCCAATCACGTCCGCATTCAGACCAAGGTGCCGCGCGAGGTCGCTCAGACGTGGGTCTCGATGTGTCCGGCCCAGGTCTACGAAATTCCCGAGGACCAGATGGAGAACGGCGCGGCCGAGATCGATGTCCACGTGACCGCCTCGAACTGCGTTCAGTGCGGCGCGATCACCGCCAAGGGCGGCCGCCTTACGCTGCCCGAGGGTGGCGACGGTCCTCTGTATCAGGAGACTTAGCGACGAAGTCGGGGATCAGGACGGTCGCGCTGCGCCGCTCCGACGGTGGGGCGATCGTCCACTCCTCGCATCCGGCAAACGCGTCGTCGAGACGTTGCGCCATCCTGCTCTTGGGCCGGTCCTGGTCGAAGATCTCCTCGGGCATGGCTTTCTCCGTCAATAGGGGACGTTGAGTAAGCCTCGTCGCTCCATCGGACGAAAAACCCGCAAGTAGCGAAAAACGGCCCCCGCACCCCCTCCGGTGAAACGTTTTTACCCCTGATAGCGGGGAGAAAACGTTTCACCGGCGCATGTCATGAGGCGCTGACGAATGCGGCGATCTCGTCGGCGAGCCGTCGCGGCTGATCGAGTGGGACGAACGTCTTCGAATCGGGGATCTCGACCAGGCGCGCGTTGGGGGTTTCCTGGGCCAGCCGCCGCCCGTACTTGATTGGGAAGAAGCGGTCGTTCGGCGCCCAGGTGAGCAGCACCGGCAGGTCGGAGGTCCGCAGCCTCTCAGCCGCCTCCAGCGTGTAGCGCTTGTTCATCCCCGAGGTGACCTTCTTGACGTCGTGCTTGACGGCCGGGTCGTGCAGGCCGGGCTCCATCCAAGAGGAGATCAGATCCGCCGGGATCGGGGTTTGGGCGAAGGGCTTGAAGGCCGCGCGGGCGAGGGCGCCAATTCGGAACGGCGCCGCCAGCATCGCCATCCCGCCCGGCAGTCTGGCCACGGGGGGCATTGCCTTGAACACGCCGGGGGGGAAGTTCTCGTGGGTATCGCAGTTGGTGAGGACGAGGCGGTCGATTCGCTCGGGGTGGCGGGTTACCGTGATCTGGGACATCGCCCCGCCGGAGTCGTTGCCGACGATGGTCACATCGTTGAGGTCGAGCGCATCGAGGAAGCTGCTGACGATCGATGCGATCCCGTAGGGCGTCAGGTCGGCATCGGGGTTCATCGCGATCCGCTGGGCGCCGATCGGCCAATCGGGAGCGATGCAGCGGCAGCGGTCGGAGAGCTCGTCCACGACCCCATCCCAGAGCCGACCGTCGACCAGGTAGCCGTGGACGAAGACCACGGGCTTGCCTTCTCCTGCCTCCCGGTAGCGAATAGTTCCCGCCGGCAGGTTTACTTCGTGGCGCTGGTCTGACTGCGGCATTGCGTCCTCCTCGGTGACGTAGTTTCTCGGGAAGTCCGCGCTAAGTTACATACAGACAGTATGAATGTCAACGAAAGAAACGATGCCGCGGCCGGCGGGCGCCGGACCCAGGCTGAGCGCTCGCAGTCGACGCGGGCGGCTCTGATCTCCGCCGCGCGCCCGCTTTTCGCCTCGCGGGGCTACGCCAATGTCGGCACCGAGGAGATCGTCCGCGCCGCCGGGGTAACGCGGGGGGCGCTCTACCACCACTTCGACGGCAAGCGCCTTCTCTTCGAGGCGGTCTACGAGCAGATCGAGGCGGAGCTTTCCGAGCGGATTGCGCTCGGCGCGCTCGCGGGGGGAGCCGACTCCCCCCTCGATGCGATGCGGGCGGGCGCGGAGATGTTTCTGCAAGCCTGCACGGAGCCGGAGGCCCAGCGGATCGTTTTGCTCGACGGCCCCGCCGTGCTTGGCTGGGACCGGTGGCGGGAGATCGCCGCCGAATACGGCCTCGGCTTGATTGAGGCGACCCTGCAGGCGGCTGTCGACGCCGGGGCGATCGAGCGCCAGCCGGTGCGCCCCTTGGCCCACGTGCTGATGGGCGCCCTCGATGAGGCGGCGATGTTGGTCGGCAGGGCCGACGACCCGGAGGCGATGCGGCACGAGGTCGGCCGGACGCTGGATTTTTTGATCGCGGCGCTCAGTAAAGACCGGTAGCGGTCACTGCGGCACGAGCGGCTCGTCGTGTGCCAGCCGGCGGGATTCCTTCTGCGCGTACATCCGCACGTCCGCCAGTTGCAGGGCTTCGGTTGGAGTGGCAGCTTCGCGGGGGATCATCGCCCTGCCCCATGCGGCGCTGACGGAAAAGCCCTTGCCGCTTGCGGTGAGCGCTCTGGCGGCCTCACGGGTAACGTCGTCAAAGCGGTCTTCCGCGCAGGTCAACAGCACGCAGAACTCATCGCCGCCAACCCGGTAGGCCGCCCCGTCATCGCCGATCGCGTCTCTCAGCGCCCGTCCGAGCGCGATCAGCAGCTCGTCACCGGCTGGGTGCCCGAGGGTGTCGTTGTAGTGCTTAAAGCCGTTGAGGTCGAGGAACAGAAGTGCCGCCGGGCGCGCCTCGGTGACGGCCTGGCAGCGTCTCTCCAGGTCAACCTGCATCCGCCCGCGGTTGGCCAGCCCGGTCAGCGGGTCGGTTTGCACCTGTTCCAGCAGGACTTTGTTCTCCCGATCGCTCATCGCCAGGCGGATGATCACGGCGACCATCGTGCCCGCCCACAGAACGGTTGAAAGCCCGCTGGTGGCGCTGTAGTACTGCATCCCGAAGAGACCGATCATCACCCCGGCGAAAAGCGCGGGGACGATCAACTCGCGGCGCCCCTGGCTCTGCGTATCCGGGGAGGTGATGCGGGCGGCCTCGGCCGGTTGCCAAACCGCCGTCGCGAGGCAGACCGCCGCAATCAGGTAGATCAGGTCGATCCAGCCCGCCGCGACTGCGCCGTCGATCGTCTGCAGCGTGTAGATGACGTCGGCGACGGCAATGGCGACGAGCCCGGCGAGCAGCAGCGACCAGGTCCGCCCGGGCCGCCACCCGGTAAGCGCGACCACTCCGGCGACCATGGCGACGAGAGTGATGTCCCCCAGTGGGTAGGCAAGGGTCGTGAGGATCTGGAGCGAGGTGCCGCTGGCCTCGCCGGCGACGAAGTCGAAGACGAAGGCCGCCCCAAGGGAGGCGGTGCCCAGTGCCGCGATAGCTCCGTCCATCCACAGGCGCCAGTTGATCTCGTAGGCGCGGGCGCGCACGAGCATTGCCAAGCCGGCGGCGACGAACGGGTAGAAGGCGAGGTAGAGAGCATCGGCGGGAGAGGGATAGGGCGCACTGGCGTTGCCGTCGATGAAGGCGGTCCAGTAGAACTCCGCCGCGCCCCAGAGGACGATCGCGATGCCGATCAGGGTCCAGGCGCGGCGCTCCCGCGGAAATGCCGACGCGCGCATAAGGCAGACGATGCCCGACCCGAGCACCACCGCGTCGTAAAGGATGTCGCGTGGGAGGCCAGTCGTCATTGTGTTGACGCTATCGGCAGGGGCGGGTCGCTTCCCAACCCCTGAATGGGCTCAATCCACGCGTCATCTAGACTGAGTGGCGATGAAGGCTGAGATCCACCCCGAATACGTCCTCGCCAACGTGCATTGCTCGTGCGGGAATCAGTTCTACACCCGCTCGACCAGAGCGGATCTTCACGTGGAGCTTTGCTCGGAGTGCCACCCGTTCTACACCGGCAAGCAGAAGCTCGTCGACACCGGTGGCCGGGTCGAGCGCTTCCAGCGCCGCGCCGCGAAGCGCGCCAAGGCCGGGAAATAAGACGTGAGCCCGGAGGGGGGCTCGCCCGCGACACAGGTGGCCTCAACCAATGGGGCCAACCCGCTGCGCATGCCCGACGGGGCGCTGGTTGCCAAGCGCGACGCGCCGGTTGGGGGTCAGGCCGTCCTCGAGGGCGTGATGATGCGCGGTGTCTCGACCTGGGCGGTCGCGGTGCGCACGCCCGAGGGGGAAGTGGAGGTGGAGTCGGAGGCTCTCGTCCCGTGGGCTAAGCGCCATCGCCTCTGGCGAGTTCCGGTGATCCGCGGCGTCGTCGCCCTGGGCGAGTCGATGAAGATCGGCTTCCGCGCGCTGGCAATGTCCGCCAACGCGCAACTCGAGGACGACGATGAGGGGGAGCCGGAGGAGATCGGCGGGTGGATGTGGGGCCTGACGATCGCTTTCTCGCTGCTGCTGGCGATCGGTCTCTTCTTCGTCATTCCGGTCGGCGCCACCAGCCTGATCAAGGATCAGCTCGGCTCCCCACTGCTCTTTTGGCTGGTCGAGGGGCTGTTGCGAACCGCGCTCTTCATCGGCTACATCGTCGCTATCAGTCGTTTGAGAGACCTGCGCCGGGTCTTCGAGTACCACGGCGCCGAGCACAAGACGATCTCCTGTTACGAGGCTGAAGACGAACTGGTCCCTGCACGCGCCAAGCTCTATTCCCGCCTCCACCCACGTTGCGGGACCAGCTTCCTGCTGATCGTGATGGTGCTGGCGATCTTCGTCTTCGCGCCTATCGGGCTGCCCGCCTGGTACTGGCTGCTCGCCTCTCGCATTCTCGGCATCCCGCTGATCGCGGGCCTTTCATATGAGGTGATCAAGTGGGCGGGGAAGAACCGCCGCAAAGCTTGGGTGCGAGCGGTGATGTGGCCGGGGTTGATGCTGCAGAACTTGACCACTCGCGAGCCCGATGAAGAGCAGCTGGCGGTGGCGATCGCGGCCTTGGAGGCGGTGCTCGCCGAGGAGAAGCCCGGCGACGCTTCCGAGGCGCCGATCGAAATAGTCGCGTGATCCTGCAGCTCGTCGAGCAGATCGAGGCGCGATTCGCCGGGCTGGAGGGCCAGATGTCCGATCCCGCCGTGATTGGGGATCGGGAGAGGTATGCCGCTGTCGGCCGCGAGTACCGGGAGTTGCAGCCCGCGCATGAGCTGGCGCGCGAGTACCGGACCCTGAGCGGCGACTTGGAAGGGGCCAAGGAGCTGCTTGAGGAAGGCGAGGACCCGGAACTGCGCAAGATGGCGGATGAGGCGCCGGCGCGGCTGGAGGAGCTGGAGGACGAAATCCGGCTGGCGATGGTCGAGCGGGACCCGAACGACGCCAAGAACGTGATCGTCGAGGTCCGTGCCGGGACCGGTGGGGACGAGGCGGCGCTGTTCGCGGGCGACCTCTACAAGATGCTGGCCAGATATGCGGAGGGGCTGGGTTTCTCGACCGAGGCCCTGTCGCAATCGGCCGCCGAGGTCGGGGGTTTCAAGGAGGTCACCTTCGCCGTCAAGGGCGAAGGCGCCTATTCGGTCTTCAAGTTCGAAGGCGGGACGCACCGGGTGCAGCGCGTGCCCGAAACCGAGTCCCAGGGCCGCATCCACACTTCGACCGCGACGATCGCGGTGCTGCCCGAGGCTGAGGATGTTGAGGTCGATATCGACCAGAACGATTTACAGATAGACGTCTACCGCTCCTCCGGCCCGGGCGGACAGTCGGTCAACACGACCGACTCGGCGGTGCGTATCACCCACAAACCGACCGGGATCGTCGTCTCGATGCAGGACGAGAAGTCCCAACTGCAAAACAAGGATCGGGCGATGCGGGTGCTGCGGGCGCGGCTGTTGGAGCGCGAGATCGCCGAGCAGCAGGCGAAGATCGCCTCCGAGCGCAAGGCCCAGGTGGGGACGGGTGAGCGCAGCGAGAAGGTTCGCACCTACAACTTCCCCCAGGGTCGCGTCACCGACCACCGGATTAAGCACACCTCTCACAACCTCGACGGTGTGTTGAGCGGCGAGCTGGGCGAGTTCACCGACGCGCTGGCGGCGGAGGAGAAGCGCCAGCGTCTCGAAGCGGCGGCGTCTGCGGCATGAGAACCCATCCCGGTAGGGGTTCCGCTTAACTTTTTCGAGAAGCGACGGCAGCTGACCGCGATTGGCTGCGCGAAAAAGTACAAGACGCTCCACCCCTACCGGGATGGGTTCTGAGTGACCGCCACCGATATGAGCAGCGTTCGAGATGCCCTTGAGGGCGCGGTCGATGGATTGCGGGCGGCCGGGGTTGAAGGACCCCAGGCTTGATGCTGAGGTGTTGCTGGCTGAGGCGATGGGGTGGGATCGGGCGCGGCTAGTTGCCGATTCCGGTGCTGGTGTGCCGGCGGATGCGGGGCGGCGATTTGCTGAGATGGTGCGGCGGCGGTTGCGGCGGGAGCCTGTTGCCTACATCCTTGGGCGGAAAGGGTTTCGGCACATTGAGCTGGGGGTCGATCGGCGGGTGCTGATTCCCCGTCCGGAGACGGAGCTGCTCGTGGAGCTGGCGTTGGAGCTGCAACCGCGGAGGGTGCTTGATGTGGGGACCGGGTCCGGCGCGATCGCCCTGGCGGTTGTGGACGAGTTGCCGGAGTGCGAGGTGGTTGCGACGGACACTTCGACAGATGCATTGAAGGTGGCGCGCGCCAACGCCGAGCGGCTGGGGTCATTGGAGCGGGTGCGCTTCGTCGAAGGGTCGGTTCCTGAGAGAGAGCACTTCGATCTGATCCTGGCCAACCTCCCCTACATAGCCGAGCCGGACTGGCCCTCGCTGCAACCGGAGGTCACGCAATGGGAACCGCGCGAGGCGCTACTCGCCGGCCCCGACGGCCTCGACGCGATCCGCGCCGTCCTCACCTCCCTCGCTCGCCGAGTTGGAGGTTTGTGGCGCTATGCGGGACAAACCTCAAACTCAGCAGGTGCTCTGGGGCTGGAGGTTGGGGTGGGACAGGCGGACACGGTGGCTGAGTTGCTGCGACGACGCCGGATTCGCCGCAATCCAGCCCCGACCCGACCTCGCCGGGATCGAGCGGATCGTCTGGGGGCGACGGTGATCCCGGCCGAGGGAGCGCGGGGGGCGCTGGAGCGCTGCATCGCCGACGGTGGCGTCGCCGTCTTTCCCGCCGATGGGCTCTACGGGCTCGCCTGCGACCCGCTTAACGCCGAGGCGATCGAGCGCATACATCGGATCAAGGGCCGCGATGACGGCAAACCCTCTGCCGTCATGTACTTCTCGCCGCTGGCCATGCGGGAGCTGGTCGAGACTCTCGGCCCAAGGACTCGCGAGGCAGCCGGCGCTCTCCTGCCCGGCCCGGTCACGCTTGTGGTCGCCAATCCAACTCGGCGCTATCCGCTCGCCTGTCGCGAAGACCCCGAGCGCCTCGGCGTCCGCCTGATCGCCGGCCCTCTCGCGGGAACCATGTGCCCGGTATTCCAGACTTCGGCCAACTTCAGCGGCGAGCCGGCACCCTGCCGCCTACGAAGACGTTCCGATGGAGGTCATCGAAGCCGCCGATCTCGCGATCGACGGCGGGCCGCTGACGGGCCTCCCCTCGACGGTTGTGGACCTCACCGGCTTTGACGTCGGGGGGGAATGGCGCGTTCTCCGCGATGGGGGCCTCTCCGAGGGAGACCTCGCAGTCGCTCTCAGCAGCCCTGAGGGCCGGGGCGGTAGGGGAGGCGAATGATGCGGGTCGAGCGGTTGTTGTTCTCGTTGGACTCGTAGAGGAGATTGAGTGGGTCGACGCGCATCACGTAGGCGAAACAACCCCGCAGGCCGCTGACGTTGACCCACTGGCGGTCATAAGTCGAGGGGTAGATGTCCGACCAGCCGACTGAGGTGCCGAGGCGAAGCCGCCTGCGCTTTGGGTTCTGGCTGCAAGCGGGGTAGACGCGGTGATGCGGTGAGCGCTTCATCGCGCGTGTTCGGTCGAGGTCCCGCAAGCAGTAGAAGACCTTTGGCCCCACGCGTAGGCGCGCCAGCGGCCGGCGGCCCTGGTCGAGCGACCAGATCTCCATGCTCAGGGGATTCTGCACTTTCCAATAGGAGCCGCCGTACTCGTAGCCGACGTTGTAAAAGTGGAACTTGGCTTCGGTGCGGAAGACGCTGAGGCCGCCGCCGACCCTGTGGATCGCCTGGTTGGCGCGCATCCAGTTGCGCTTGTAGCGGCGGCCGCGCAGCTCAATCGGCCCGCGTCCGCGCGACCGGATATCGCTGGCGGCATGCAGCAGCGCGCCGCGCCCATTGCCGTAGTAGCCGCTGCCGCTCCGTCGCTCGACGAATAGGTCCGCGGCCGGCCCCACCCGGAGGTCGGGACAGAGCAGCTCCGCTGCCTCGGGCCCTGCGCAGGGGTTCTCGGCACTGAGGGCCGTCGCCGGAAGCGCGATGCCCGCCAGGCAGACGGCCGCGACGTGCAGCAAAAAACGGCTCTTCACCCACTCCAGGCTATCCAGGTCCGTTGCTATGGTCGATTAGCCGTGACCGAGCTTCCCGAAAACTTCCAAGTCGCCCCTCTGGCGGAGGTCGATCCCGATATCGCCGCGGTCCTTGACGCTGAACTGCGGCGCCAGCAGGGAACGTTGGAGATGATCGCCTCGGAGAATTTCGTGCCGCAGGCGGTGCTCGAAGCGGTCGGCTCGGTGCTGACCAACAAGTACGCAGAGGGCTATCCGGGTCGCCGCTACTACGGCGGTTGCGAGGAGGTCGATGTCGCCGAGCAGCTCGCGATCGACCGAGCCATGGAGCTGTTCGGCGCCGAGCACGCCAACGTCCAGGCGCACGCCGGCGCCCAGGCCAACAACGCCGCCTACATGGCGCTGCTGGAGCCGGGCGACACGTTCCTTGGAATGGCGCTGGACCACGGCGGCCATCTCAGTCACGGGATGAAGATCAACGTCTCCGGCAAGCTCTACAACCCGGTCGCCTACCACGTGCGGCGCGAGGACCTGCTGGTCGATATGGACGAGGTGGCGAGCCTGGCCGAGGAGCACCGGCCGGCGCTGATCGTCGCCGGTTGGTCCGCCTATCCGCGCCAACTTGACTTCGCCGCTTTCCGCGCGATCGCCGACTCGGTCGGCGCCAAGCTGATGGTCGACATGGCCCACTTCGCCGGCCTGGTCGCCGCCGGCGAGCACCCCAACCCGGTCGAGTACGCCGATGTCGTCACCACGACGATTCACAAGACTCTCTGCGGCCCGCGCAGCGGCATGATCCTCAGCAGAGAGGAGTACGCGAGAGCGATCAACAGTGCGGTCTTCCCGGGTCAGCAGGGCGGCCCATTGATGCACACGATCGCCGCCAAGGCCGTGGCTTTGAAGATCGCCGCCTCCGAGCCGTTCCGCGCCCGCCAGCGCCAGACGATCGCCAACGCGCAAGCCTTCGCCGAAGGCCTCCAGGCGGGTGGAATCCCGGTACTCACCGGCGGTACCGATGTGCACCTGGTCCTGGTCGATTTGACGCCCACCGGCCTCGACGGGCAGACCGCCGAGGATCGCCTCGACGCGGTTGGGATCACCGTCAACCGCAACGCGATCCCCTTCGATCCGCGTCCGCCGATGAATCCGTCGGGCCTGCGCATTGGCACCCCGGCGCTCACCACCCGCGGCATGGTCGAGGACGATATGAAGGAGATCGCCGCGGTCATAGCCACCGCCCTCTCGGACGACTTTGAAGCTGAGAAAGACTCGCTTCGAGCGCGGTCGAATGTCCTGATGGATCGCTATCCGCTGTACCCGGGCCTTGTCCCAGCCGCGGCTTAGGGCCTATCCGGCAGGGGTGGAACGTCTTGTACTTTTTCCGCGGCGCGGCCTGCGGACAGCCGCAACCAGTCTTCGGAAAAAGTTAAGTGGAACCCCTGCCGGATAGGCCCTCGAGGCCATGCTGATTTGGTTCGACTGCACGGCGGCCGCACACCCGCTCGTTCTGCGGCCGCTGATCGAGCGGTTCGAGGCGCGTGGGGACGAGGTGTTCGTCACCGCTCGCGAATACGGGCAGACGCTGGGGATCCTCGAGCGGCTGGGCATCCCTTACACCGCGGTTGGCAGCCACGGGGGCGGCTCCAAGCTGGGCAAGGGTTTGGCGTTAGCGGGGCGCTCGGCGCGGCTGGGGCGGGTCGTCTGGGACCGCCGTCCGGACTTGGCGATCGCCCACGGCTCGGTCGACCTCGCCGTCGTCTCGGCCCTGTTCCGCATCTCCTCGGCGCAGATGCAGGACTACGAGTTCGCCGGGCTCCAGCGCCAGGTCGCCTTCCGGGCCGCGAAGCGAGTGCTGATGCCGGACACGATCCCGGTCGATCGGCTTGCCCGGATCGGCGCCAAGGGAAGAAAGCTGTTCCGCTACCCGGGCCTGAAGGAGGAGTACTACCTCGCCGGCTTCGAGCCCGAATCGGAGGTTCTCGAAGAGTTGGGTTTGGATCGCGACAAGGTGCTGGTCGTTGTCCGGCCACCGCCGGAGACCTCGGCGTACCACGCCCGCAACGATGTTTACGGCGAGGTGCTCGAGCGACTCGGGGCCGAGCCGAGCGTTCAGGCTGTCGTCATTCCGCGCACCGAACCGCAAGGCGTCGCCGTGCGCGCGATGGGGGCCGCCAACCTGATCGTCCCCGAGCGGGCGATCGACGCCCAGAGCTTGATCGCCTACGCCGATCTCGTCGTCAGTGCCGGCGGCACGATGAACCGCGAGGCAGTCGCCCTGGGCACTCCCGTATTCACCACCTTCACGGGGCGGATGGGAGGGGTCGACGAGGCCCTGATCGCCGAAGGCCGCCTACGCGTTCTCGAAGACCCGGCGACGCTCGAATTGCGCAAGCGCACGACCCCGATCGGCGTCCTGCACCCGCGCGACCCGCAGCTGTTGGTTGACGCCGCGCTTGGGGGGGTGTCCCGGTAGGGGTGGAGCGTCTTGTACTTTTTCCGCGGAGAGGCTCGCGGACAGCCGCAGCGGGTCTTCGGAAAAAGTTAAGCGCAACCCCTACCGGGATAGCCCCTAATGGCAGCGACAACAGACGCCGTCCTCGCCTTCCTGGCAGCCGCCGCAATCGCCTGGCTGCTGGTGCCCTACGCCGAACGCCTCGCCTATCGGATCGGCGCGATCGACCCGCCGAAGGAGCGCGGGCTGCACGACAGACCGATGCCGCGCCTCTCCGGGCTGGCGATCTTCGCCGGGATCGAGGTCGCCGGCTGGATCTGGCTGCCGGCAGATGGAGAGACCCGCTCGATCCTGATCGGCGCCGCCGCGATCGCCGCGGTCGGCGTGGTCGACGACGTGCGCGGCCTGCCCGCGCTACCGAAGCTCCTGGGCCAGATCGCCGCCGCGACGATTCCCGTCGCCGGCGGCGTCCATCCCGATGTCCTCACCCTGCCTTTCGTCGGCGGCTTCGACCTGGGCTGGGTCGCCTACCCGCTGACCGTGATCGGGATCGTCGCCGTGGTCAACGTCGTCAATTTCATCGACGGTGTCGACGGGCTCGCCGCCGGCGTCTGTGTGATCGCCGCCGTCACCTTCGCCGTCATCGCCCTTTCCCTGGACCGCAACGCCGCCGGCGTGCTGGCGGCGCTCACCGCCGGCGGCGCGCTCGGCTTCCTCCGCCACGGCTTTCCGCCCGCGTCCAGCTTCATGGGGGACACCGGCTCCAACCTGCTCGGATACCTGTTGGCGATCGCCGCCGTGCAGGGCGCCTTGAAGACGAACGCCGTCGTCGCTCTGATTCTGCCCTTGGTGGTCCTTGCGGTGCCGATTCTCGACACCGGCTTCGTCATCGCCAAGCGACTCAAATATCGCCAGCCGATCTACCAGGCCGACAGCTGGCACTTCCACCACCGGATGGCCAACATCGGCTTCTCCCAGCGCCGCACGCTCGCCTACCTCTACGGCTGGACGTTGGTACTCGCGATCTTGGCGCTGGCGCTGCGCTTCGTCCCCTACAGCGACGATCGCGGCAACTTCGACGCGCTCTGGACCGCGGTGATGGTTTTTTGCGGCCTGCTCGCGTTGGCTTCGAGCGTCTATCTGATCTACGTCCTCGAGATCCTCAAGCTGCGCCGGGGCAGACTCAATCCCGAAACCGGGGAGTTCGAAGCGATCGAGTTGGATGATTCGATCGGGACTTAGTAACAGGTTGTAACAAGCCTCACGAACCGGCTCTACAACGCCAATTCGGGGCATGTCATTCCGGGGGCCGTTCGGTTATAGTCGCCGATCCGCCCGCTCGGTCCCGAGCCGGGCGGATTTTATGTCTCCTCCCAAGTTTCTCGACCCTTTGATGTTGGCCGCCGCCCTGGCGGTGTTCCTGGTTGCAGGCTTCCCGATGCTCGGCTTTGCCGTGGGCGCCGGGGTGTGGCTGGCGCAGCGTGGGGCACAGGTCGTCGCCGGCCGCCGCGCCGCCGGCGAGATGGCCGCGGGCAATCGCCAAAAGGCGATGGGCCTGACGGCCGCTTCGACACTCGGGCGGGTCTGGCTGATGACCCTCTCCGTGCTCTTGGTCGGTTTGCTCGCCGAGCGCGAGGACGGGCTGGCCGCTGCGTTGCTGCTGACCGCGTTCTTCACGGTCTCCTTCGCCGCTGCGGGAATCGCTCATCTGCTCGGCTCCGAGGGCGAGGGTGCGGGACAGGCGAACGGAGCGCCGGCCTCATGAGAACGAAGACCAAAGTCCTGATCGGCATCGGCGTCTACTTCGCGATCGCGATCCTGATGCTGCTGATCTTCGGCAGTTCAGGCAGAAACGAATCCTTCCAGCCTCAGAACGAGTTCAAGCTCGAGCCCTGGGTCTCGATTCATCTCGGCGGCATCGACCTCAGCATCAACAAGGCGGTCCTCTACCTGCTGCTGGCCAGCGGGCTGACGATCTTCACCATGGTCTGGATCAGTCGCCGCATGCACCAGAAGCCGAACCGGGTGCAGACCGCGATCGAGGTCTCCTATGACCTGACCAAGAACAACATCACCGGCGGCAACATGGACGCGAAGATGGCGTCGCGTTGGTTCCCCTTCCTGGCCGCCCTCTTCTTCTGGATTTGGTTCTCGAACATGCTCGGCTTCCTGCCGCTGCCGACCAACACCGAGCACACGGTCGATGTCTTCGGCCTGGCGATCCCGTCCTTCGCGATCTACGCGGCGACGGCCAACCTCTCGATCCCGCTCGTCCTCACCCTCGTGGTCTGGCTCTCTTACCACTTCGAGGGGATCCGGGCCAAGGGCTTCATTCCCTATATGGCGAGCTGGCTTCCCCCTGGTTTGGAGGAGATGAACCCGATCGGCAAGGCGTTTATTTTCGTGATCGAGGCGATCTCCCACTTCGCGCGGTTGATCTCGCTCTCCGTTCGTCTCTTCGCCAATATCCTCGCCGGCCACCTGCTGCTGCTCTTCATGGGCGGCGGCCTCGCGGTGCTGCTCGGCATTGCCGCCCTCGGCGCGCTCACCTTCCCGCTGGCTTTCTTCTTCTTCGTGCTTGAGGTCGGCCTTATTGCCACCCTCCAGGCCTTTATCTTCTCGACCCTGACCGCTATCTACCTCGGCGGAGCCACCTCCGCCAGCCACTGAAAAGGAGTCACTTGATGGATCCCACGTTGCTACCGATCGCCGAGGTCACCGACGCCGGCGTAACCGACGCCGGCAAGGCGATAGCCCTCGGTGTCGGAGCGGGCCTCGGCTCGATCGGCGCCGGCATCGGCATCGGCTTCATCTTCGGCAAGGAGATCGAGTCGGTCGCCCGCCAGCCAGAGATGAGAGACGAGCTTCAGAGCATTCGCTGGCTCGGCTTCGCGCTTACCGAGGCCGTCGCCTTCTACACGTTCATCTTCGGCCTGATCGCCTTCTTCCTCTAGGCCTGTGGTGCTGCTCGGTCAAATAGCGGCGCTCATCCCGCTCGCCGCGGAGGGCGGTGGCGAGGCAAGCGGCGGCAGCTTCCTGGTCTCACCGGGCCTCGGCCTGATGATCTGGACGCTGGTGCTCTTCCTCTTCACGATGTGGGTGTTGAGCAAGGTCGCCTTCCCGAAAATCCAGGAGGCGTTGGACAGACGCGCCAAAACGATCGCGGATTCGATCGAAGCGGCCGAGCGCCAGCGAAAGGAGTCCGACGAGCTGCTCCAGGAGTACCGCGAGCGCCTCGCCGAGGCGCGTGAGCAGGCCGACGACATCATGGCCCGCGCCCGCAAGGCCGCCGATACGGCGACCGCCGAGGCGACCGCCACCGGCAAGGAGAAACGGGACGAGTTGGTCGCCGCGGCGAAGCGCGATATCGAGGCGGAGACACGCCGTTCGTTGCAGCAGATCCGCAAGGAAGTGGCCGACCTGACCGTGCTCGCTACCGAGAAGGTGACGCGCAAGTCGCTAACCGCCGAGGACCAGAAGCGTCTGGTCGAGGATGCCCTCGCCGAGGTCGACTTCACCACGTTGTCGGGGTCTGAGAACTAGCGATGGAAGGGGCAGCTCGCGTATACGCCGAAGCCCTCTTCGAGGTGGCGAGGGAGAAGGGCAAGCTCGATTCGATCCGTGAGCAGTTGGCGCAGTTCGCCGACGCCCTCAACTCCGATCGTGAGCTGCAGGTTTTCTTCTTCAGCCCTTACTTCTCCTCGACGGAGAAGAGCGAAGGACTGGAGCGGGCGCTTTCCGGCGCCGAGGCCGAGTTGGTCAACTTCCTCGAACTGTTGATCGAGAAGCACCGGATGCCGGCGATCTTCCGCATCCGGCCTGAGTTTGAGGAGCTGTGGAAGAAGGAGAATCGCCGCATCGACGTTACCGTCACCAGCGCGGTCGAGTTGGACCCCGAAGTGGTCGGGAAGATCGGCGAGGAGATCGAGAAGCAAACTGGCCAGAAGGTTGAGCTGGCCAGCAGCGTCGACGAGGAGATCCTCGGTGGGATCGTGCTGCAGGTAGGCAACATGGTCCTCGACGCCAGCATCCGCAGTCGCTTGGAGAAACTTCGAAAGAGCGTCGCGCAGGCGGCGTAAGGAGGCAGAACGCAGTGGAGATCAAGCCGGACGAAATCGCATCGATTCTCAAGGAGAGGATCGAAGGACTGGATACGAGCAGTGCCGACCTCGCCGAGGTGGGCACCGTGCTCTCCGTCGCCGACGGAATCGCCCGCATCCACGGCCTCGACAACTGCATGGCGCTGGAGATGCTCGACCTTCCCCACGGGGTCACCGGCCTGGCACTGAACCTCGACGCCGACAACGTCGGCGCCGTGCTCTTCGGCGAGTGGGACAAGATCGTCGAGGGCGACACGGTCAAGCGCACCGGTCACCTGTTGCGGATTCCCGTCGGCGACGAGCTCCTCGGTCGCCTCGTCGATCCGCTCGGTCGTCCGCTCGATGACAAGGGTGAGGTCGCGACCACAGAGACCCGCCCGGCCGAGTTCAAAGCCCCTGGCGTGGTCCAGCGCCAACCGGTCACCGAGCCGGTGCAGACAGGGCTGATGTCGATCGACGGGATGATTCCGGTCGGCCGCGGCCAGCGCGAGCTGATCATCGGCGATCGCCAGACCGGCAAGACCGCGATCGCGATCGACACGATCATCAACAACCGCGACAAGGACATGATCTGCATCTACGTTGCGATCGGGCAGCGGATGTCGACCGTCGTCCAGCTCAAGGAAGTGCTGGAGGAGAACGGCGCGATGGAGAACACGATCATCGTCGCCGCGCCCGCCGACGAGGCGGCCCCGATCAAGTTCATCGCCCCCTACGCCGGCTGCGCGATGGGGGAGCACTTCCTCTACAACGGCAGAGCGGCGCTCTGCGTCTACGACGACCTCACCAAGCACGCCTACGCTTACCGCCAGATGTCGCTGCTGCTGCGGCGTCCGCCGGGCCGTGAGGCGTACCCGGGCGACGTTTTCTACCTGCACTCGCGCCTCTTGGAGCGGGCGGTGAAATTGAACGATGAGCTCGGTGGCGGCTCGCTGACGGCACTGCCGATCATCGAGACGCAGGCCTCCGACGTCTCCGCCTACATCCCGACGAACGTGATTTCAATCACCGACGGGCAGATCTTCCTCGAGTCGGACCTCTTCAACTCAGGCGTGCGACCGGCGATCAACGTCGGCATCTCGGTCTCCCGGGTGGGCGGCAACGCGCAGACCAAGGCGATGAAGAAGGTGGCCGGCAAACTGCGCCTCGACCTCTCCCAGTACCGCGATCTGGAGGCGTTCGCTCAGTTCGGCTCCGAGCTCGACCCGGAGACGCAGAAAACGCTGAACCGCGGTGAGCGGCTGGTCGAGATGCTCAAACAGAAAGAGCGCCAGCCGCTGGAGATGGCCGATCAGGTCGCGGCGATCTACTCCGGTACCGGCGGCTTCCTCGACCGGATTAAGACCGAGCGCGTCGGTGAGTTCCTCGCCGACCTGCGCAATCGCTTGCACGCCGAGAATGCCGACCTGCTGAAGAGAATCGAAGACACCGGGAAGCTCGAAGAAGAGGACGAGAAGGCGCTGGGCGCGGCGATCGCCGAGTTCGTCGATGACTTCGGAGCCGACTTCGATGAGCACGGCGACCCGCTTGAGGCGGGCGAGTCGGACCGGGTGAAGTCAAGCGAGGAACGCGCCAAGCCAAGCCGCGTCGCCGATGCCGATAAGGAGGCAGCCCCCGCCTGAGGGCTGGGCTCGCTAGACCATGGCCTCGCAGAAGGACGTCAAGAGCCGCATCGCGTCGATCAAGAACATCAACAAGATCACGCGGGCGATGGAGATGGTCGCGGCGGCTCGCCTGCGTCGCGCCGAGCAGCGGATCGCGGCGTTGCGTCCCTACGCGGAGGGGATGCGCAAGCTCACCCGCCGCGCCGCCGAGCAGGCCGGCGGGATGCCGCGCGTGCCGGTCATGGTCGAGCGCGAAAACGTGAGAAGGGTCGGCGTCGTTCTGATCACGGGAGATCGCGGCCTCGCCGGCGCCTTCAACACCAACATCATCCGCGACGGGATGCGTCTCGGAAGAGAGCTTCGCGAAGAGGGCATCGAGCCGGTTTTCTCCGCGGTTGGCCGCAAGGGCGTTTCCGCCCTCACCTTTCGCAGACAGAGTTTGAGTAGCTCATACACCGGGTTCACCGACCGCCCCGGGTTTGCCAATGCGCGTGAGATCGGCGAGGAGCTGACCGCGCGCTACGTCGACGAGGACCTCGACCGGGTCGAGCTGATCTACAACCGCTACGTCTCGCCGTTGACCCAGCACGTCTGGCGCCAGACCCTGCTGCCGATGCAGCAGGCGGAGGTGACGGGTGAAGGCGTCGACCTCGAAGAGGCATCGGCTGAGGAGACGGAGGCGGAGAAGGCCCACGCGGCGGCGCTCTGGGAGTACGAGCCCGACGCTGAGGATCTGCTCGCCCAGTTGATCCCCGAGTACGTGAACATCTCGGTATACCGGGCGCTGCTCGAGTCCGCCGCCTCTGAGCTGGGGGCGCGGATGACAGCGATGCGCAACGCCGCGGAGAACGCCGAAACGATGATGGACGACCTGACCCTGGAGATGAACCGGGTCCGTCAGGCGGAGATCACGCAGGAAATCCTGGAAGTCGTCGCCGGCGCCGAGGCGCTCGGCTAACAACAACTTGAACAGCGAAAAAGGAACCCATGGCTGAGAGCAACAACGGAGCAAACGTAGGCAGAGTCGAGCAGGTGACCGGCGTCGTCGTCGACGCGGTCTTCCCGGACAAGCTGCCGGAGATCTACTCGGCCGTGAAGATCGAGATGGCGGGCGACGGTGACCGTGAGGCCACCGAGCTGGTCTGCGAGGTGCAGCAGCATCTCGGTGACGACCGGGTGCGCACGGTGGCGATGGATGCCACCGATGGCCTGCGGCGCGGCGACAAGGTCACCGACACCGGCGGCCCGATCACGGTTCCCGTCGGCGACGCGACTCTCGGCCGCATCTTCAACCTGCTCGGCGAGCCGATCGACGAGGTGGGAGAAGTCAAGACGGAGGAGCGCTGGCCGATCCATCGTCCCGCCCCTAAGGCTTCCGACCTCGCTCCCACGCAGGAGATTCTCGAGACCGGGATCAAGGTGATCGATCTGCTCGCTCCTTACGCCAAAGGCGGCAAGGTCGGGCTGTTCGGCGGCGCCGGCGTCGGCAAGACGGTCCTGATCCAGGAGCTGATCCGCAACATCGCCGAAGAGCACTCCGGCCTCTCCGCCTTCGTCGGCGTCGGCGAGCGCTCACGCGAGGGCAATGACCTCTGGCTCGAGATGAAAGAGTCGGGCGTGATCGACAAGACGATGCTCGTCTTCGGCCAGATGAACGAGCCACCGGGAGCGCGCTTGCGCGTCGCCCTCTCCGGGCTGACGATGGCCGAGTACTACCGCGAGCAGGGCGGCCAGGACGTGCTTCTGTTCGTCGACAACATCTTCCGCTTCGTCCAGGCGGGCTCCGAGGTCTCGGCGCTGCTCGGCCGGATGCCCTCGGCGGTCGGCTACCAGCCGACGCTGGAAACGGAGATGGGTGGCCTGCAGGAGCGGATCACCTCCACCGAGCGCGGCTCGGTCACCTCGATTCAGGCGGTCTACGTGCCGGCGGACGACTACACCGACCCGGCCCCGGCCTCGGTGTTCGCCCACCTCAACGCGACCACGGCGCTCTCGCGGGCGATCTCCGAGAAAGGGATCTACCCGGCGGTCGACCCGCTCGATTCGAGCTCGACGATCCTCAAGCCCGACATCCTCGGCGAGGAGCACTACCGGACGGCGACCGAGGTGCAGGAGGTGCTGCAGCGCTACAAGGAGCTGCAGGACATCATCGCCATCCTTGGCATCGACGAGCTCTCCGACGAGGACAAGCAGACGGTGAGCCGGGCGCGCAAGATCGAGCGCTTCCTCAGCCAGCCGTTCTTCGTCGCCGAGCAGTTCACCGGCCGCACCGGCGAGTACGTGCCGGTCGCCGAGACCGTGCGCGGCTTCCGCGAGATCCTCGACGGCGTCCACGACGACCTGTCCGAGGGCGCTTTCTACATGCAGGGCTCGATCGACCAGGTCACCGAGAACGCCGGCTCGGCGGCGGCGGCGTAGGTAGTCAGCTTGGCCGGCGAGAACAAATTCGAAGTCGAGGTCCTCACCCCCGAGGGTGAGGTCTTCGACGGCGAGGTTCGCCAGGTCTCAACCCGCACGGCGGTCGGCGAGGTCGGCATCCTCGCCAACCACGCGCCGCTGCTGGCGGCGCTGCGTCCCGCCGAGCTGCGCCTGCACATCAGCGACTCGGAGACGAAGCGCTACGCCCAGGCCCACGGTTGGCTGCAGGTCTTCGGCAACAGAGCCCGGCTGCTGGTCGAAGAAGCGATTCGCGCCCGAGGATCTCGACGCCGCGACCCTGAAGGAGCAACTCTCCGACGCCGAGCGGCGCCTGGAAGAGGCCGAGGCCGGCAGCGGCGCCGAGGGGCGCGCACGCAAAGACCGCGACCGCGCGGAAGCATTCCTCGTCATCGCCCAAGGGTGACGGGGGGATCCAATACCCCTTCGGCGGAATTGATGGCGCACGCGCTTCGCGCTTAGCGCCGGACCTAGAGCGCCGCCTACGGCGGCGCGATAGACAGATTGCATATCGCGGGCTTCGCCCACATTCCGGCGAAGGGGTATTGGATCGCCTCGCTCGACGCGGCTGCGAAGGGACGGGCGGCTTCGCCCTCAAGGCTGGAAGCTTGTGCGGAGGTAGGGCTGCTTGCATTGGTGTTCATGTCCCGGCGGCGTGCTTCGTGGCAAGGGAGATCCGGTCATCCCCCGGAGAGGGCTTCGAGCATGAGTGACGAGCTCGTAGCCCTCGCCAAACGGCTGATCGGCTACGACACGTCTGAGCCGGAGGCTGTGCTCGAGGTCTGCCGGCTTCGTCGAGGGTTGGCTGGAAGCGCGGGGGATCGAGGCCACCACCGAGGAAGTGCGCGGCCTTCCGGTGCTTAGGGCCGAAGTGGGGCCGGAGGACGCTCCCACCGTCGTGCTGCATGGCCATCTCGATGTAGTCCCCGGCCACCCGGAGCAGTTCGAGCCTCGGGTAGACGGCGATCGCCTCTATGGCCGCGGGGCGTACGACATGAAGGGTGGGCTGGCGGCGATGCTGCTGACTACGGCCGCGATGCGTGACCAGAAAGGGGTGCGCGTGCGGCTGGGGATCGTCGGCGATGAGGAGTCCGAGGAGGAAAGAGACCGCGGCACCGACCATCTCGTCGACAGCGGCTTCGTCGGCGACTTCGCGATCACCGGCGAGCCGACCGACCTACACATCGGGGTCGAGGCAAAGGGCGTGTTGGCGGCGCGACTGGAGGTGACGGGCGTGGCCGCGCACGGCGCCACCCCATGGCTGGGCGACAACGCGGTGCTGAAGGCACTCGACGTTTTCCGCAGTATCGAGTCGCTACCGTTTGCCCGGCACAGCTCCGAGCTGTTCGACCGCCCCTCGATCAATCTCGGACGGATCTGGGGTGGGGACGCGCTCAACAAGGTGCCTGACCGATGCGTGATCGACGTCGACATCCGATACCTACCCGACCAGGACCCTGGGGCATTGATGGCCGAGCTCGAGGTTCTTCCCGACACCAAGGTTCTGAGCACCTTCACCCGGCCGCCGGCAGTGGTCGATCGCAACTCACCCTTCGTGCTCGGACTGCGCGAGGCGGCTGCGGCTCATCACGATGGCGAGCCGATGAGCGTCGGGCGCGATGGCGCCTCCGACGCGGTTTCTTTCCTGCGGGTTGGGGTGCCGGCGGTCGAGTTCGGGCCGGTGGGGAAAGGTCACCATGGCCCGGAGGAGTGGGTCTCGATCTCCTCTTTGGAGAGCTACCGACAGGCGCTCGACTCCTTTTTGCGGACGATCCCGGATCGGCTCGATGACTGACACACAGCCGCCCCCCTCTTCCCCGGGCGCGAAGAAGCCGCCGCCCGAGGGCGACCACGAGCCGCCGCCGAAGCCGAAGCGCTACTGGTGGCGCTTCCTGCTCGCTTCGGTCGTGATCGTGATCACGGTCGGGACGGCTACCGCGGCCAGCATCTTGCTCTACCTGGACAGCGTCGCCACCGCCCTGTCCCACAACAACGCCTATTCCAGACTCGAGAGATTCCTCGCGCAGGTCAACGGGGGAGAGCCGGAGAACATCCTCATCCTCGGCTCCGACAGACGCGCCGGTGACGCCGAGGATCCCGGTCGCTCGGACACAGCGATGCTGTTGCGCCTCGACCCGAACAACGACGCGATCGCGCTGATGTCGATCCCGCGCGATCTCAAAGTCGAGATCCCCGGTTACGGCACCGACAAGTTCAACGCCGCCTATGCCTATGGCGGGCCCAAATTGGTGCTCCGTGTGGTCAAGGACCTGACTGGCCTGCAGATCAACCACGTAGTCAACGTCGACTATCTCGGCTTTGTGCGGGCGGTCTACGCGATCGGCTGCGTCTACGTCGATGTCGACCGGCGCTACTACCACTCCAATCTCGGCGTTCCCGCCTCGGAGCAGTACTCCGAGATCGACGTCCAGCCCGGGTACCAGCTGATGTGTGGCAGACGCGCGCTGCAGTACGTGCGCTACCGCCACACCGACACGGACTTGGTCCGCGCCGCCCGCCAGCAGGACTTCCTCAGCGCCGCCCGCCAGCGAGTGCCGATCGGGAAACTGGTAGGGGAACGCAACAAACTGATCGACATTTTCACCACCTACACCACCTCGGACATCGACGACGCTGGGACGATGCTGCAGGTCTTGGAGCTGTTCATTGCCTCGCGTAACGCAGCGATCAAAGAGGTCCATTTCCCGGCGACGTTGGGCCCGAGCTTCGTCTACTCGAACCCGACCGCGATCGCGGGGGCGGTTGAGCAGTTCCTTGGCATCGAGGCCAGCGGCGGTCCGCGCGGCTCCCTCGAAGAGGGCGGTGGGGGCAGTCAAGGCAAGACGAAGGCCAAGACCAGGCCGAAGGCAAAGGCCAAGGCAAAGGCCAGGGCCAAGGCGAGGAAGGCGAAGGCCAAGCTGGTCAAGGAGAAGCCACCCGGTGGGGACGGTCTGGTGCCGGCCAGGGACGCCGGGCTGCTGGAGGGGAAGGCCGTGGCGCGCAAGGTCAACGCCGGCTTCCCGGTCTTCTATCCAACCCGCCTGCCCTCTGGGGCGACCTACGCCGAGAGTTCGACCTATTTCCACGTGCAGGACCCGCGCGTCTACCACCTCAAGGACCCCGACGGCAACCGGCACGGCGCCTACCGGATGGTGGCGACCTTGAGCCTCCCGGACGGCACCCACTACTTCGGCTTGCAGGGAATCCAGGGCTGGTCGGACCCGCCGATCCTCGCCGATCCCAGCTTGACCAAGACGATCAACGGTCGCGAGTACGACATCTACGTCGACGGCGATCGGGTGAAGATGATCGCCTGGCATCGCGGCGACAACTCCTACTGGGTCTCCAATAGCTTGCTGCAGGTGTTGACCAACGATCAGATGGTGGGGATCGCCCGCTCGGCGAAGGTGATCGTCCCCAACAAAAAGCAGAAGCGGGGGAGGGCAGGATGAGCGCGGAGAAGCAGCCGATCGGGGTGGTCGGAGTCGGCTGGGTCGGATTGGTGACCGCGGCCTGCTTCGCTGAGCTGGGCCACCCGGTAATCGCCCGAGACATCGTGGCGGAGAAGGTGGAGTCTTTGAGTCGCGGCGAGACGACGATCCACGAGCCCGGCTTGGATGAGCTGCTGGCCCGCAACGCCGAGCGCCTCACTTTCACCACGGATATGGAGGAGCT
The DNA here is from genome assembly GCA_963740065.1 of uncultured Solirubrobacterales bacterium. Taxonomy (GTDB): domain Bacteria; phylum Actinomycetota; class Thermoleophilia; order Solirubrobacterales; family 70-9; genus DASVDE01. The sequence continues at coordinate 341,864 of CAVUCS010000004.1, read as the reverse complement.
GCTCGACTCCGCCCGGCTGCTTTTCGTCTGCGTCGACACCCCGCCCACCGTTTCCGGCGACGCTGACCTCTCACGGGTGCGCTCCGTGGTCGAGGAGCTGCGCGCCGACGGCGACCACGCTCTGGTGATGAAGAGCACCGTGCCGGCGGGCACGGGCGAATCGATCCGCCGCGAGATGCCCGGGCTCGCCTACGTTTCCTGCCCCGAGTTTCTTAAGGAGGGGTCGGCGGTTGAGGACTTCATGCACCCTGACCGGGTGGTGATCGGCGCCGACGCCGGCGACGATGATGCGGCCGGCGCCGTCGCGGCCCTCTACGAGCCGCTGGGCGGGGAGATCGTGCGCACCGACGTCGCCAGCGCCGAAATGATCAAGCTCGCCTCCAACGCCTTCCTCGCGACCAAGATCTCCTTCATCAATGAGATCGCCAATGTTTGCGAGGAGGTCGGCGCCGACGTCAGCGAGGTCTCCCGCGGCATGGGCCTGGATGAGCGGATCGGCCCATCTTTCCTGCGCGCCGGCATCGGCTATGGCGGGTCTTGTTTCCCGAAGGACGTGACCGCGCTGAAGATGCTGGCCGGGAACACCGGGTACCACTTCCAGCTGCTGGGAGCGGTGATCGAGGTCAATGAGCTGCAGAAGCGACGGGTGATCGGCAAGCTTCAAGCGCGGCTGGGATCTCTGGCGGCAAGCGGGTGGCGCTGTTGGGATTGGCCTTCAAGCCCAACACCGATGACATGCGCGAGGCGTCGAGCCTGGTCTTGGCGGCGCGGCTGCAGGGCGAGGGCGCCGATGTGGTCGCGTATGACCCCGTCGCCGATGAGCGTGCCGCCGAGCTGCTGCGGGGGGTTGAGATGGCCGGCTCGGCGCTGGAGGCGTTGGAAGGAGCCGATGCCGCGGTGCTGGTCACCGAGTGGCCGGAGTTCGCCGAGCTGGACTGGGGAGAGGCGGCGAGCCGGATGGCGCACCCGCTCCTGATCGACGGGCGCAACTTCCTCGACGCCAGAGCCCTGATCGCGGCCGGCTTCGAGTACGAGGGGATCGGCGTCCCCACCGCTGTGCGCCAAGAGGCCTAGTGCAGGCGATTGTTCTCGTCGGTGGCGAGGGAACGCGGCTGCGGCCGCTGACCTCGAGACGATGCCGAAGCCGGCGCTGACGCTGGTCGACCGGCCGTTTCTCGCCTACATGATCGAGTGGCTGGCGGGGCATGGGGTGACCGAGGTCGTGCTCGCCTGCGGCTTCCTCCCCGACGTCCTGCGCGAGGCGCTCGCCGGAGAGGAAGAGCGCGCGAACGTCGCGATCCGCTACGCCGTCGAGCCCGATCGCCGCGGCACCGCCGGCGCGATCCGCTTCGCCGCCGACCAGTTGGGCGACGATCTCGACGACCGCTTCCTCGCCCTCAACGGCGACGTCCTCACCGATCTCGACCTGACCGCGCTGCTCCAGTTCCACGAAAACCACCGCTCCGCTGCGACTTATGCCGGCATGCCAGGCATAAGTCGCAGCGGAGTGGGAATTGGGGGGGCGACGATCGCCCTGCACTCGGTCGATGACTCCTCCGCCTATGGCCTGGTTCGCACCGGCGACGGCGGCGAAGTACTGGAGTTCACCGAGAAGACCGGGGAGGAGGTTCCGGGGGAGGTCAACGCCGGGATGTACGTCCTCGAGCGCTCGGTGCTGGACTTGATTCCGCCCGATGTAGAACGTCTCGATCGAGCGCGACGTCTTTCCGCGCTTGGTGGGGGAGGGGCTTTACGGGTTGCGCCTGGACGGCTACTGGATGGACATCGGGACGCCGGAGCGATACCTGCAGTCCTCTTGGGACATTCTCGAGGGACGGGTCGCGACCCGAGTCGAGCCGACCGCGCCGGGCCTGCTCGTCTCCGACGCCGCCACTGTCGCCGCCGACGCCACGGTCGGCCCGCGCGCCGTCGTCGCGCCGGGCTGCGATGTCGCGCCGGGAGCGGAGGTCCGCGACTCGGTCCTGCTCGACGGCTGCGAGATCGGTGAGGGGGCGCGAGTGGCCGGGTCGATCCTGGCTCGCGGAGTGACCGTCGCCCCCGGCGCCGTCCTCGACGGCACGGTGGTCGGCCGGGATGAAAAGGTTCCCGCATGACTTCGATGACCGAAGAGATCCTCGCCGGGCCGGATCACCTCCGCGATGCCCTCTGGCGGATCGAGTCGGCGCGGATCGAGCCGGCGGACGCGGCCGGCGTCATGGTCTGCGGGATGGGCGGCTCGGCGATCGGCGGCGATCTCGCCGCCGCCGCGCTGGGCGATCGCCTGACCAAGCCCCTGCTTACGATTCGCGGCTACGGACTGCCGAGCTGGGCGACGCCCGAGTGGTCGGTCCTCTGCTCCAGCTACTCCGGGGATACCGAGGAGACCCTGGCCTGTTACGCCGCCGCCGAAGCGCTGGGCGCCCGGCGAATCGTCGCCGGCACCGGCGGCGCCCTGGTCGACGCCGCTCGCGAAGCCGGCGTTCCGGTGGTCGGCCTTCCCGGCATCCTGCAGCCGCGCGCCGCCGTCGCCTACATGTTCGCCGTCGCCGCCGAGGCCGCGGCGCTGGCCGGCGCCGCTCCGCGTTTGCACATGGAGATCGACACCGCCGCCGCCTTCCTCGGGGAGCAGGCGGACAAGCTCGTCTTTCGCGCCGAGGAGATCGCGGCCGCCCTCGCCGGCACCGCGCCCGTCATCTACGGCGCCGACCTGACCGCGCCGGTCGCCCGCCGCTGGAAGACACAGGTGAATGAGAACGCGAAGCTGCCCGCCTTCTTCTCCGAGCTGCCCGAGGCCGACCACAACGAGATCTGTGGCTGGGGGGCGGGGCGCCCGGCGCCGGCCTCTCCGCGGTCTTCCTCGAGGATCGCGACCAGCACCCGCGCGAGGCCCGTCGCTTCGAGTTGACCGCCGCCGCGGTTTCCGCCTCAGGCGCGGAGGCCGTACGGGTTGAGACGGCCGGTGAGACGCGCGTCGCCCGCCTGCTCTGGGCGACGATGCTGGGCGACCTGGTCTCGGTAAAGCTCGCCGAGGCGCGAGGGGTAGATCCCTTCCCGGTCGAGGCGATCGATGCCCTCAAGGGCGCGCTCGCCAGTTCCTGACTCATCTACGTATCCTTCGGCCAGACCAGACCTAAGAAAGGAATCGATGGCAACCGCCACCGCAGACCACAAAGTCGCCGACATCGCTCTCGCCGACTTCGGCCGCAAGGAGATCGCTCTCGCCGAGGTTGAGATGCCCGGCCTGATGCAGACCCGCGAGGAATTCGCCGCTGAGCAGCCGCTGAAGGGGGCGCGGATCACCGGCTCTCTCCATATGACCGTGCAGACCGCGGTGCTGATTGAGACGCTGACCGCCCTCGGCGCTGAGGTCCGCTGGGCAAGCTGCAACATCTTCTCTACGCAGGACCATGCCGCCGCCGCGATCGCCGCCGCCGGTATCCCGGTTTTCGCCTGGAAAGGCGAGACCCTGGAGGAATACTGGTGGTGCACCGAGCAGGCCTTGATCTGGCCCGACGGTGAGGGCCCGAACATGATCCTCGACGACGGTGGCGACGCCACCCTGCTCGTCCACAAGGGCGTCGAGTTCGAGAAGGCGGGCGCCGTGCCCGACCCGGCCTCGGCCGACTCGGAGGAGTTCCGCGTCGTGCTCGAGACCCTGCAGCGCTCGCTCGAAGCCGACCCGCAGCGCTGGACCGGGATCGCCGAGGGGATCAAGGGGGTCACCGAGGAGACGACTACCGGCGTGCTCCGGCTCTATCAGCTGGCCGAGACCGACGACCTGCTCTTCCCGGCGATCAACGTCAATGACTCGGTCACCAAGTCGAAGTTCGACAACCTCTACGGCTGCCGTCACTCGCTGATCGACGGGATCAACCGCGCCACCGACGTGATGATCGGCGGCAAGGTCGCCGTCATCTGCGGCCACGGCGACGTCGGCAAGGGCTGCGCCGAGAGCCTCCGCGGCCAGGGCGCTCGCGTGATCGTCACTGAGATCGACCCGATCTGCGCCCTGCAGGCGGCGATGGAGGGCTACGAGGTGCGGACGCTCGAAGACGTCGTCGAGACGGCCGACATCTTCATCACCGCCACCGGCAACAAGGACATCATCACCGCCGACCACATGGCGCGGATGAAGCACAACGCGATCGTCGGCAACATCGGTCACTTCGACAATGAGATCGACATCGCCGGGCTCGAGTCCTCGCCGGCCGAGAGGGTCAACATCAAGCCACAGGTCGACGAGTGGCGCTTCCCCGACGGCCACTCGATCATCCTCCTCTCCGAGGGTCGCCTGCTCAACCTCGGCAACGCGACCGGACACCCGAGCTTCGTGATGTCGAACTCGTTCACCAACCAGGTGATCGCGCAGATTGAGCTCTACGGCCGGCCCGACGAGATCACGGCCAAGGACGTCACCGTGCTGTCCAAGCACCTCGACGAGAAGGTCGCGCGACTGCACCTCGCGGCGCTCGGCGTCAACCTCACCGAGCTGTCCGAGGAGCAAGCCGCCTACCTTGGCATTCCGGTCGAGGGCCCCTACAAGCCGGACCACTACCGCTACTAAGTCGATGAAAGCGATGGTGTTGGCGGCGGGGTTGGGAACTCGGCTGCGGCCGATCACCTACGCGATCCCGAAGCCGATGGTGCCGGTGGTGAATCGGCCGGTTATGGAGCACATCGTGCGCTTGCTCGCTCGTCACGGTTTCACCGAGACGATTGCCAACCTGCACTGGTTTCCGGAGACGATTGAGGGCCATTTCGGCGATGGCTCCGCGTTTGGGATCGACCTCTCCTACAGCCGCGAGGAGGCGCTGCTGGGGACTTCGGGCGGGGTGCGCAACGCCGCGGAGTTCCTCGGCGACTCTTTCCTCGTCATCTCCGGCGACGCGCTGACGGACATCGACCTGGCCGCGATGCGCGAGTTCCACGCATCTCACGACGGGGTCGCGACCCTGGCGACGAAGCGCGTCGACGACACCAGCCAGTTCGGCGTCGCGATCACCGGCGCCGACGGCCGCATCCAGGGCTTCCAGGAGAAGCCCGACCCGGCGGAGGCCCTCTCCGACCTCGCCAACTGCGGCATCTACATGTTCGACGCGGAGATCTTCGACTTCTTCCCCGAGCCCGGCGCCGCGAAGCTGGCCGGCCCCGACGACCCACCGGGTTTCGCCGATTGGGCGACGGATGTCTTCCCAGCGCTGCTGGAAAACGACGTGCCTTTCTACTCGCATGAGATCGACGCTTACTGGAATGACATCGGCAACCTCGACGAGCTGCGGGACGGGAACCTCGACGCCCTGCGCGGCGAGGTGGAGGTGGAGCCCGGCGCGCCGGAGGTGTCGGCCGGGGTGCGCGCCGCGAGCGACCTCGGCGACGCCGAGCTGACCGCCCCGGTGCTGGTCGGCGAGGGAGTCGAGCTGGGGGAGGGGGTTCGCATCGACGGGCCGGCGATCCTCGGCGACGGCTGCCGTGTCGGCGAGGGCGCCCACATCCGCGACTCGATCCTTGCTCGAGCGGGACCGAGCTCCCCGCCGGATCGATCCTGATCGGCGCGATTGCGGGAAAAGCGACCAAGTCCTGACTAAGCCCTGACGAACTCTTGACGAACGGCGCGCCACGCGCGCGCCGCCGGCCCGCAGGATCGGGCGATGAGCCTGCTCCATGCCGTCGCCGCCGGGATCGTGCCACCGCTCTGCGCCGCCTGCGGGCGCAACTGCCGCCCGGAGGCGACGATCTGCACCCGTTGCAGCCGCCGCCTCGCCGCGGCCGCCCCGCTCACCGGCCAGGGGCCACCCGGGATCGACCGCGCCTGGTCCTCCGCCTCCCACGAGGGGGTCGCTCGCGACCTGGTCACCGCGCTCAAGTTCCGCCGCCTGCTGCCTGTCGCCGGCCTGATGGCCGATCGCATCCACTGGCTGGCGCCGGCCAACCTGCTCAGCGGCGCGATCGTGCCGGTGCCGGCGGCGCCGCTGCGGGCCCTGGCGCGCGGCTTCGATCCGGCGGGTGAGATCGCGGCCGCCCTGGCCGAGCGCCTCGACCTCCCCATCTCGAACTGCCTCGCCCGGCGCGGCGGCCGGCGACAGGTGGGCAAGCGCCGCGCCCAACGCATCGGCCACCCACCCCACATCCACGCCAGGAGCGAGCCTCCCCGCAGCGTCCTCCTGGTCGACGACGTCCTCACCACCGGCGCCACCCTCTCAGCCTGCGCCCGCGCCCTCCGAGAAGCCGGCGCGGTCCGAGTCGTCGCAATCACCTTTGCCAGGCGGTTATGAGGGTCCGGGTGCCCCTCCCCGCTCAACTTTTTCGCCTCGGCACGTCCCCTATCTCGCTGCGGGCACCGCGAAAAAGTACAAGCCGCGGGGAGGGGCACCCGGACCCTCTTGTCAGCGTGGAAGGAGAGGCGTACGATCGGAGGAGAGACCCCAAGGAGGCAGATATGCGTATCGAAGTTCGTGGGCGCAACGTCGAGATCACCGACGAGCTGCGGGGGCATGTGATCAAACGCTTTCGCCGCGTGGGGAGGCAGGTCTCCGAGCTTGGCGACGCTCGATGTCGAGATCTACGAGGAGAGAAACCCCTCGATCCCCGACAGCCAAGTCGCCGAAGCCACCCTCCGCTTGAAGGGCGTGACCCTGCGGGCAAGAGAAGCTTCCCCCGAGATGGCCCACACGATCCATCACCTCGCCGAAGACATCCGCCGCCAGGTAAAGAAGCACCGCGAGCTACGCCGCAAGCGAACCCAAACGCGCCGCGCCGTCGCTCGCCTCAGGCGCCAGTCGGCTGCGTAGGAGGCCCATCCGGGAAGAGCCGCGAGTGCACATCGATGGCTAGTTGGGAGGATAGGCTGCTGGGTGTGAGCGAAAGTAAACCCAATTAGCTATTGGCGACGGTTTCGTATACGCCTTGCGCCATCAACCAAAATGCTCCAGAAGTAGCGTTCAAGCCAGCTTCAAGCCGTGTTCCGTTCAACAGCATTTCACCACCCCTTGACAGCAAGACACCGTAAAGGCGCTTCCACGCAGCGATCCCTTTTGGGTTGGCCTGGGCTATGCGTACCGCTATGAGATCTAGATTTGGCCAGGCGCTTCGCGGCGGGCTTACTGGGGCAATTGCTGGTCATGTCAATGAACGGGATGGCATCATCAGCGTGGTGCTGCCATTGCTGACCTTCTTTGCGTTGAGGGAAGCCTGGGGGGTGATGATTGGAATCGTTGGAGGCTTGGCTGCGACGGTGATCTTCGACATCTCTATCTTGCTCAAGAAGCGGTTGCGTGGCGTGCCCAGGGATTCAGCTGACTACTAAGCGGACGGCCGCGGCCGCTTGGGGGAGAGTCTCCGTGCGCCGGCGCTTGAGCATGGGTGCCTCGCATCAGCAGCTTCTACGGAATCGTGATCACGATGTACCACGACGATCACGGCCATCCTCACTTCCACGCCCAGCATGCCGATGGGCACGCCAAGGTCAGGATCGACAGCCTGAAGCCGATTGAATGCAACCTTCCGCGTCGTCAACTTCGTTTCGTCCTCGCCTGGGCTGAGCTTCATCAAGCCGAGCTTGCAGAGAACTGGCGCCGCGCCCGCGCAGCTGCCACACTTGAGGCAATCGAGCCCCTGCGATGAACGTGCCGAACTACTGGATAACCACCGCCACCGTCGTCCGCCACGGCGTCCTCAAGCTGACGTTTGCCGATGGCCTCAGCGGCGAGGTTGACGTACTCGATCGCATGTGGGGCCCTGTCTTCGAGCTGGCGCGCACCCCCGAGGGGTTCGCCAAGGTCGAGGTCGACCACGAGATCGGCACTGTCGTCTGGCCGGGCGGCGCGGATCTCGCGCCCGGACACGCTTTACGAGCGCGTGCGCACCGGCGCTTGGCCGCAGCCGGTGGCCGCCGCTGAACGCCTGACGCTCCCCGTTTCCAGCGTGGCCACCTCGCGTCCATCGCTAACCTAGGCCCATGCCCGCTGCGAAGGACATGGTTACGCGCGCCCTGCGCGTTGGGGAGGGGCGCAAGTTCAAGGCTTATGAGAAGCGCGCCGAGGCGATCGGTCGGATCGAGCCGGAGATGGAGGCGCTTGAGGACCATGAGCTGCGCGAGGAGGCCGACGAGCTGCGCAAGCGGGCTCGCGAGGGCGAGTCTCTCGACGACCTGCTGCCGGAGGCCTTCGCTCTCGCCCGTGAGGCGGGCAAGCGGGCGATGGGCCAGCGCCACTACGACGTGCAGTTGATCGGCGGCATGGTCCTGCACGACGGGGCGATCGCCGAGATGCGCACCGGCGAGGGCAAGACGCTGACCGCGACGCTCGCCGTCTTCCTCAACACCCTGGCCGGCGACAGCGTCCACGTGGTCACCGTCAACGACTACCTGGCGCGCCGCGACGCCGAGTGGATGACGCCGATCTACGACGCGCTCGGGGTCAGCGTCGCCGCGATCCAGGAGGAGGACGACCACGAGGATCGCCAGCGCAAGTACGCCTGCGACGTCGTCTACGGCACCAACTCCGAGTTCGGCTTCGACTACCTGCGAGACAACATGGCCTCGGCGCTGGAGCACTGCGTCCAGCGCGACCATCGCTTCGCGGTCGTCGATGAGGTCGACAACATCCTGATCGACGAGGCGCGCACGCCGCTGATCATCTCCGGCGCCCCCGAGCAGGCGGCGCAGACCTACTACTCGGTCGCGCGGCTCGCCAAACAGATGGAGGGCGTTCCGGCCAGAGACAAACTGAGATCGCTGGGCGAGTCGAAGGACACCTCGAGACGCCGACTACGACTACGAGTACGACGAGAAGCACAAAACGGTGTCGCCGACAGAGCGCGGCGTGCAGCGCGCGGAGGAGTTCCTCGGGGTCGAGAACCTCTATCTCAGCGAGCACGGCAGCCTCGTCAACCACCTGGTCCAGGCGCTGAAGGCGGAGTCGCTCTACAGGCGCGACAAGGACTACGCCGTGATCGACGGCCAGGTGATGATCATCGACGAGTTCACCGGCCGCATCCTCGAGGGGCGGCGCTGGTCGGAGGGCCTGCACCAGGCGGTGGAGGCGAAGGAGGGCGTCGCGATCGGCGAGGAGAACCAGACGCTCGCCACGATCACCCTGCAGAACTACTTCCGCCTCTACGACAAGCTCTCCGGGATGACCGGCACGGCGCTGACCGAGGCCACCGAGTTCATGAAGATCTACAGAGTCCCGGTGGTCGAGGTCCCGACCAACAGACCGATGGTCCGCGCCGACCACAACGACCAGATCTTCAAAACCAAAGACGGCAAGTGGAAGGCGGTCCTGGAAGAGATAACCGCCCGTCACGAGGCGGGCCAGCCGATCCTGGTCGGCACCGTCTCGGTCGAGGTCTCGGAGATGATCTCGGCCGAGCTGAAACGCAACGGGGTTGAGCACGCGGTCCTCAACGCAAAGCCCGAGCACGCCGAGCGCGAGGGCGAGCTGATCGCCCAGGCCGGGCGCAAGGGCGCGGTGATGATCGCGACCAACATGGCGGGTCGCGGGGTCGACATCAAGCTCGGCGGAGACGCGGAGCAGCTCGCGATCCACGAGCTGAAAAAGAGAGGGATCGCGCCGGGCGACGAGGGCTACGAAGAGGCGCTTGCCGCGAAAACGGCGGAGCTGGAGCCGCGCTGCTCAGCCGAGGCGGAGGAGGTCCGCGAGCGGGGCGGCCTCTACATCTGCGGCACCGAGCGCCATGAGTCCCGCCGCATCGACAACCAGCTGCGCGGCCGCTCCGGCCGCCAAGGAGACCCGGGAGAGACCCGCTTCTACCTCTCGGCCGAAGATGACGTGATTCGCCTCTTCGCCGGCGACCGCATCTACAAAATCCTCGACAAATTGGGGCCGGTGGACGAAGAGGGTGAGGAGATGCCGCTCGAGGCCAAGATGCTGACCAAGACCGTCGAGAACGCCCAGAAGAAGGTCGAGGAGCAGAACTTCCTGATCCGCAAACGGGTGCTCGAATACGACGACGTGATGAACGAGCAGCGGCGCATCGTCTACAAATACCGCCGCGAGATCCTCGAAGGGCGCGACATGTCCGAGGTGGCGCGCGACGAGATGGAAGGGGTGATCGACCGCCTCGTCGACGAGTACACGCCGGGCGACATCCTCGAGGACTGGGACATGGTCGGGATGGAGGCGCAGCTGCGCCAGATCTGGCCGGTCAGCATCGACGTCGCCGCGATGGCGCCGGAGACGGTCGATCGCGAGAAGCTCAAAGACGCCCTCGACGACGACGCGATGGCGGCCTACGACGAGCGCGAGGATCTGATCGGCGACGAGCTGATGCGCTACCTGGAGCGCTCGATTCTGCTGCAGGTGATCGACACCCGCTGGCGCGAGCATCTCTACGACATGGACTACCTACGCGAGGGCATCCACCTGCGCGGATTCGCTCAAATCGACCCCCTCGTCGCCTACAAAAACGAGGGCTTCGGGATGTTCGAGGAGCTGATGCACGCGATCTGGGAGGAGTTCAGCAAGCTGATCTTTCACGTCGAGGTGGAGATCGACCCGGCGCGTGCGGAGGCGGCATTCGCTCCCAACGGTGAGCCGGAGCCGGCCGCTCTCGACTATTCCGGAGGGACGCTGGAGGCGCAGCCCTCGGCGCTGCGTGAGGTCGCCGCCGCGGGCTCCGTCGGCGCGATGGAGATGTCCGCCGCGGCCGCGGCGGGAGGCAACGGCGCGCCCGAGGTCGTCGAGACCGTGGTCAAAGACGAGCGCGAGGACATCGGCCGCAACGACCCTTGCTGGTGCGGCTCAGGGAAAAAGTTCAAGAAGTGCCACGGGGCATAGACCCCGTCCGCGAGTTCATTCGCGCTTTCAACGAGCGCGATCTGGATGCTTTCGTCGAGGTTCTCGACCCGGAGGTTGAGCTTCACTCGATGAGGGGGCTGCGGAAGGGACGCGAGGCCGCGCGGCTGTGGGCGACCCGCCCGCCCGGCGGCGTGCAGCAGACGATTGAGCTTGGATGAGCTACATGAGGACACCGATCGGGCGGTGGCGCTGATCAGGCGGATTTGGAACTGGGACGAAGACGGCTCGCCGGCGGGGGAGGATGAGATGGCCTGGTCCTTCGAGTTGCGCGACGGCCGGGTGCGAAGCTGGCGCCCGTTCGAGGACCGTGCCGAAGCGCTGGATAAGCTCCATTGATGGCCGAGACCGCGTCAACCGAATCGGTGCCGGCGCGGCTCGCCGAGATCCGCGGGCAGTTGAAGCTGCTCGCGGACTACCTTTGACCCGGCTTCGCTGAAGGAAGAGGTCGAGCGGCTCGAGGCCGAGATGCAGCGCCCCGGCTTCTGGGACGAGCAGGAAGCCGCCGCGCGTACTTCCGCCGCCCACGCTCGCGCCGGGCGCAAGCTGAAGACGTTTGAGGGGCTCGAGTCAGACGTCGCCGATCTCGACGAGCTGGCGGAGATGGCCTCCGAAGACGAGGAGATGGCAGCCGAGCTTGCTTCCCAGCTGCCCTCGGTCGAGCGTCGCCTGGCGCAACTGGAGGAGGCGCGACTGTTCAGCGGCGAGTACGACGCGGGTGATGCGGTGGTGACCGTCCACGCCGGCGCCGGGGGCACCGACTCCCAGGACTGGGCGGAGATACTGCTGCGGATGTATCTGCGCTGGGCGGAGCGGCGTGGCTTCGAGGTTGAGATGAAGGAAGCCTCCGAGGGGGAGGAGGCGGGCCTGAAGTCGGCGACCTTCATCGCTCGCGGAGAGAACGCCTACGGCCTCTTCGCCGCCGAACGCGGTGTCCACCGGCTGGTCCGGATCTCCCCCTTCGATTCCTCCGCCCGCCGCCACACAAGCTTCGCTCAGGTCGACGTCGGCCCCGTGGTGGACGAGGGGGTTGAGGTTGAGATCGCCGACGACGACCTGCGCATCGACACCTACCGCGCTTCGGGCGCCGGCGGCCAGCATGTCAACAAGACCGATTCAGCGGTGCGAATCACCCACGTCCCCACCGGCGTCGTCGTCCAGTGCCAGAACGAGCGCTCGCAGACCCAGAACAAGGCGGTGGCGATGCAGCTGCTGCGCTCAAAGCTGATCGAGCTGGAGGAGCGCAAACGGGCCGAGGTGTTGGCGAAGGAGCGGGGTGAGGTCAAGGACGTGGCCTGGGGCTCCCAGATCCGCAGCTACTTCCTGCATCCCGATCAGCGGGTCAAAGACCACCGCACCGGGCATGAGGTCGGTGACGCCCAGCGAGTCTTGGACGGCGACATCGACGACTTCATCCGCGACTACCTGAATAGAACCGCTGCGGCGTCAGCGTAGAGGGATCGGGTACCCCTTCCGGCTCAACTTTTTCGAGGAGCAGTTGGCGGCTTGCCGCGGGCGGCTGCATCGAAAAAGTACAAGCCGCCGGAAGGGGCACCCGATCCCTCTACTCCAGGACGCCTTCCATTTTCAGCAAGGCCTTCTTCATGGGGAGGCCGCCGCCGTAGCCGCCGAGGGCGCCGCCGGTGCGGAGGACTCGGTGGCAGGGGACGACTATTGGGAGCGGGTTGGTGCCGCAGGCCGTGCCGGCGGCTCGGACCGCTCGCTCGTTGCCGGCCTTGCGCGCCATCTCGGTGTAGCTGCGGGTTTTGCCGTAGGGGATGCGTGGCGATCGCGTGTTGGACTCTTGCCGCGGAAGCCGTCGGTGAGCTGCCAGTCGAGGGGGAGGTCGAAGCTTGTGAGTCTTCCTTCGAAGTAGAGGTCGAGTTCGCGGCGGGTCTCGTCGAGTTGCGTAGGCGCTTCGAGCACTCGGGGGGAGACGCGAGTCGCCAGGTCTTCGAGCAGCTCCTCCGCGTCCTGGTTGGGCAGCCCCAGGCGCACCAAGCCCGCGCGGTGTGGTGGCCAGCAGCAGCGTCCCGAAGGGGGAGTCCATCGTCGTGTAGGCGACGTCGAGCAAGCCCTCGGCGGCGGCGCGGTCGGCGAGTCGTTGCAGCTCGGCCTTCATGCCAGCTCCTTCCTCAGTCGCTTCATTCCCTCGTGCAGGCTGCGGCGGGCCGCTTCCGGCGAGCAGCCCAGGGCGGCGGCGATCTCGGCGTGGGGGAGGTCGCAGGCGTAGCGCAGGGCCACCGCGGCGCGCTGCTTTGGCGGTAGCGCGCCGACCGCGGCCCAGATCCCGTCGACGTGGCTCGGGGTCGTTGACGCCGACTTCGACCACCTCGGCGACGGGCATCGGGCGGCGCCCGTTCGCCCGGTGGTGGTCGATCGCCTTGCGATGGGCGATCGTCAGCAGCCAGCCGCGAAGGTTGCTCGTGTCGTCCAATCTCGGATAGGCACGCAGCGCCGCCAGGAACGTCTCCTGGAAGCAATCCTCGGCCTCGCCGCGCCCGACGGCCCCGCGCAGCACCCCCATCACGTCGGAGGAGTGCTCGTCGAGCAGGGCCTGAAACGGAGGCAGGTCGGTCAAGTCATGGATTAAACGCCCCCGCCTCCTCCAATGTGAGGTCCCTCTCAGCGCTGACTTTGTCGTTTGGGGTCCATATGCCCCACAAAGTGCGAAGTCAGCCCCTTATCTAGGCTGCGGGGATGGCGGATGAGGTTCATGACATGAGCGCGCTGGTGGCTCGGGCGCTGGCTGAGGACATTGGCGCCGGCGACGTGACCTCGAAGGCGACGATTCCCGAGGAGGCGCGGGCGCGGGCGCGGATCGTGCAGAAGCAGCCCGGGGTCGTCTTCGGGCTGGACGTGGTCGAGGAGACGATGCGCCAGTGCGGGGTCGAGCACGTCGACAAGCTCGTAGTCGAAGGGCAGTGGCGGGAGGAAGTGCCGGCTGAGGTGGCGCTGGCGACGGGCCCTGCCGCGGCGCTGCTTGCCGCCGAGCGCACGGCGCTCAACTTGCTGGGTCATCTCTCGGGCGTCGCCACCCTGACCGTCTCGCTTCGTCGAGGCCGTCGCCGGGACCGGCGTTCGCATCCTCGACACGCGCAAGACGACGCCGGGGTTGCGCGATCTCGAGAAGGCGGCGGTGGCCGCGGGCGGAGGGCAGAACCACCGCATGGGCCTCTACGACGCGATCCTGATCAAGGAGAACCACATCGCCCTCTCCGGCGGGCTGGCCAAGGCCGTCCACGGCGCTCGCGGCGCTTTCCCCGACCTCGCGGTCGAGGTCGAGTGCCGCAATCTCGACGAAGTCGCCTACGCCCTCGGCACCGGCGCCGACCGCCTCCTCCTCGACAACATGGACACCGAGACCCTGCGGGGAGCGGTGAGACTGCGCGCCACCTCCTCTCCCCAAACCAAGGCCCCCGCTCTCGAAGCATCAGGCGGCGTCAACCTCGAGACCGTCCGCGAGATAGCCGAGACCGGCGTCGACTACATCTCAGTCGGCGCGCTCACCCACTCCGCCCCGACCCTCGACTTCAGCCTTCTGCTCGAGCCGGCTTGAGGCAGGGCGGGCACCCCCTCCCCGCGGCTTGTACTTTTTCGATGCAGCCGCCAGCGGCAAGCCGCAACCTCTCCTCGAAAAAGTTGAGCGGGGAGGGGGTGCCCGACCTGCCTCACCCCCGGAGGCTCACTTGAGAAGCCGCGAGAGCCGCCGGTCTTTGAGGACCCGCCCGCCGGTTTGCTCGGCGGGGCAGTAATTGGTCTGGTGCTCTGAGAAGAAGACGGCCTCGATTGTGGCCCCGCAGCGCGGGCACGGCTCGCCCTCGCGCTTGTGAACCTTGAGCGGCTTCTTCGGTTTGTCCGGCAGCTCGTCCCCGATCGGTCTCCTCGTAGTGCTCGATCGCGTCGCCGAGCACATGCAGGGAGGCGTGGAGGCGGGCGACCTCCTCTTCGCTCAACTCCGAGCCCTTCTTGAACGGCGAGAGCCGCGCCTCCCAGAGGATCTCGTCGACCCAGGACCGCCCGATCCCGGCGATGTCTCTCTGGTGGCGCAGCAGCGGGTGCAGGTGTCGAGGCTGGTCGATCAACGCCGCAAACTCCTCCAGCGGCGGCGCCGGCCACGCTTCCGGCCCCAGGGTCGCGACCATCTCGTCTTCATCCACGGCATCGATCGGCAGCAGCTTTGCCCAGGCTCGCTGCTTCGTCCCAAACTCGCGCAGCCGCAACTCCCGCCCGTCCTCCAGCCGGATCAAGACGCGAGAGGCACGGTCTCTTGGCGATGCCCGTCTGTCGAACGATCTCAGCCGCCCGGCGGACATCAAGTGGAGTAGCAGGGCCAGGTCCCCAAACTCAACGACGATCATCTTCCCAACCCGCCGAACTCCCGAAACCCTCCGACTCACCAGCTCCTCCAAAGGAGGATCAAAGGTCTTCATCACGTTCATCCCCGGCGCAACGGCCGATTCCACGCAAGCTCCCCCCAGCACGGAGTCCAGCCGCCGCGCCGTGATTTCAACCTCGGGCAGTTCGGGCATGCCGAGAGAGTAGACTCGGCCTCAGTTCATTCGACTGGTTCAAGGCAAGGTGCCGGGCCAGCGAACATAGGAGTCGATCGACTGCGAGGCATCGCATGAGGGAACTGCCGACGATCAACGAGCCGGTCCCAACCCTTGACCTCTCCCCGGAGGAGGTCGAGTCGATGTCCCGAGAGGTCCGCGCCCTCGCCGCCGAGCGCGACGCCGTGATCCTCGCTCACAACTACCAGGTGCCCGAGGTACAGGACGTCGCCCACTTCACCGGCGACTCGCTGGGGCTCTCGCGTCAGGCCGCTGCCGCCGGCGCCTCGACGATCGTCTTCTGCGGCGTCCACTTCATGGCTGAGACGGCGGCGATCCTCTCGCCCGAAAAGACGGTCCTGATTCCCGATCTCGACGCCGGCTGCTCGCTCGCCGACTCGATCACCGCGAGCGAGCTGCGCAACTGGAAGTCCCGTCACGGCGATGATGCGGTTGTCGTCATGTACGTCAACACCTCGGCCGAGGTAAAGGCGGAGACCGACTACTGCTGCACCTCCTCCAACGCGGTCAAGGTGGTCGAGCACATCCTTCGTGAGCACGGCCCGGAGACGGAAATCCTTTTCGGACCGGATATGTGGCTTGGCTCCTACGTCGAGCGCCAGGTAGGCCGGCGGATGCACATCTGGCCCGGGGAGTGCCACGTCCACGCGGGGATCCGGCCCGACGACATCAGCGCCCAGCGCGCCGCCCATCCCGATGCCGAGTTCCTCGTTCATCCCGAATGCGGTTGCGTCACTCAGGTAATGGAGTTCGTCGCCGCCGGCGACGTCGACCCCGAAGGCGTCCACATGCTCTCCACCGGGGGGATGCTGGATCACTTGAAGAGCAACCCCGAAGGCGAGTTCATCGTCGCCACCGAGAACGGGATGCTCCACCCCCTTCGACAGGTGGCTCCGCAGGCCAATCTGATCGAGGCCAACCGGATGGCGCTCTGCAAATACATGAAGATGATCACCCTGCCGAAGCTGCTCGACAGCTTGCGGGAGATGAAGTTCGAGGTCTCCGTGCCCGAGGAAATTGCCGAGAGAGCGCGGATTCCGATCGAGCGAATGGTCGCAATCGGGTAGCCTCGCGGCCGCAATGCACCTGACGCCCGTCCCCGATCCCGTCCCCCCGGTCGCCCCCGGGCGCGATCCTTCGATCGCCGAGCTGGATCGCTACGCGACGGTTTTGCGGATCGCCTGCGTGCGGATGCTCGCGGTCGCCAAGTCCGGCCACCTCGACTCCTCGCTGTCGGCGGCGGACATCGTCACCGCGCTCTACTACAAGGAGCTGCGCCACGACCCCACCAATCCGGCCTGGCCCGAGCGCGACCGCTTCGTCCTCTGCAAGGGTCACGCGGCGCCGATCCAGTACGCGGCGCTCGCCGAGCACGGCTACTTCCCGCGCCAGGACCTGATCGGCCTGCGCAAGATCGGCCAGCAACTTCAGGGTCACCCGGACATGACCCGGACGTCGGGGGTTGAAGTCTCGACCGGCTCGCTCGGTCAGGGCCTCTCAATGTGCGTCGGCATCTGCCTCGCCTTGCGCCTGGATGGCCTTGACGACACCGCGCAGGTTTTCGGTGTCCTCTCCGATGGCGATTGCCAGGAAGGGGAGACCTGGGAGGGCGCCGCCGCGGCCGCCCACTACAAGATCCCCAACCTGACCGCGATCGTCGACTACAACCACCTTCAGACCGACGGCACCACCGAGGAGATCATGGACACCGGCGACGTGCGCGCCAAGTTCGAGGCCTTCGGTTGGGACGCGATCGAGATCGACGGTCACGACATGGGCGGAATCGTCGAGGCGCTGCAGCGCAGCCGCACGATCCGCAAGCCGGCGGCGATCATCTGCCAGACGAAGAAGGGCCGCGGCGTCTCCTTCATGGAGGGCCGCTTCGGCTTCCACGGCAAGCCGCCGAGCCCCGAGCAGGCCGAGGAGGCTCTGGAGGAGTTGGAGGGCCGCCTGGCTGAGCAGGAAGAGGCGCTGAGAGCCGCGAGCGAAGGGGATTCGGATGCCTGAGGCAAAAACCGAGCCGACCGCGACCCGGCAGGCCTACGGCGCCGCGCTGGTCGACCTCGGCGAAGCGCACGAGGAGGTCGTCGCTCTCGACGCCGACCTCGCCGTCTCCACCCAGTCGATCAAGTTCGGCAAGCAGTTTCCGGAGCGCTTCTTCAACTGCGGTGCCGCCGAGGCGGGGATGATGTCGATGTCCTGCGGGTTGGCGGCGACCGGCAAGGTTCCCTACGCATCGACCTTCGCTGTTTTTGCCACCGGCCGCGCCTACGACCAGATTCGCCTGGGCATCGCCCATAACGAGCTGAAAGTGCGGATCTGCGCCAGTCACGGCGGCGTTTCGCTCGGCGAGGACGGCGCCTCCCATCAGATGATCGAGGACATTGCCCTGATGCGGGTGATGCCAAAGATGCAGGTGGTTGTTCCGGCCGACTACAACCAGGCTTACCGGGCGACGCTCGAGTCTTATGAGCGCTTCGAGGCGCCGATGTACCTGCGCTTCGGTCGTCCCGCGACCCCGGCCGTGTACCAAGAGATTCCCGAGACGCTCGGCGACGGAGTCGACGTTTTGCGAGAGGGTCGCGACATCTCGATTTTCGCCTGTGGCCACATGGTCTGGCGGGCGCTGGAGGCGGCCGAGACGCTCTCTCGCGAGGACGGCGTCGATGCCGAGGTGGTCAACGTGGCGATCGTCAAGCCGCTTGCCTCAGAGGCGGTGATCGAGTCGCTGGCGAAGACCGGCGTGGGAGTCACCGCCGAAGAGCACCGTGTCGTCGGTGGCCTCGCCGACGCGATCCGCGAAGCGGCCGCCGAGCAGCACCCGGTTCCGATCTTCGCCCTCGGCATGGGCGATCGCTTCGGCGAGTCCGGCACCGCTGAGGCCTGCATGGAGTACTTCGGCCTTACCGCCGCCGGCATCGTCGAGCAGGCCCGCGAGGCGCTACTCAAGAAGCCGATCGTCTCCCATCCACCGATTCACGGTGGCGAGTGGAGCCAGTGATCGTTTAGCCTGCGATTAAGGGACTCGGCAAGTCTCCGGCCAATGACTCGCAGGCGCACAATCAAGTTCGTCCTCCTCGGTGCCCTTGCCCTTTTTCTCCTGATCCAACTCGTCCCTTACGGTCGGAGCCATGCGAATCCTCCGGTGACCCAGGCGGCCAAGTGGCCACCGGGCAAGGGAGAGCAACTCGCCGAGCAGTCGTGTTACGACTGCCACAGCAACCTGACCAAGTGGCGCGCGTACTCCAACGTCGCCCCCGTTTCCTGGTTGGTCCAGCATGACGTTGACGAGGGTCGCGGCGCCCTGAATTTTTCGGAATGGAACCGCGGTCAACCTGACCTTGCCGAAGTCGTAGAGAAGGTCACCAGCGGCGAGATGCCGCCGACCCAGTACTCGTTGATCCATTCCGCGGCCCGCCTCTCATCGACCGAGAAGACCCAGCTGGTCGCGGCGCTGACCCGCCTTTACGCGACCGATCCTCCGCCACCTGGCGGCGGAGGGGGCTGAGCCGCTCAGTCGTCGGCGTCGTGGTCCCCGCTGTCGTGACCTTCTCGGGAGTCATGCGTGGGGGGTGTGGTGGTGGGGGTTGAGACCGTCGGCTGTGGGGTCGATGGCGTCGACGACGGAGGCGAACTTGGGGTTGTCGATCTGACCTCGTGGCCGGCTCTTTGATTGGGCCCGCCTTGGCCCTTGCCGGCACCGGCGGGGGCCAAGGCCTCCCCGGCCGAAATTGGTTCGGAGGCAAGGCCTATCTGTTGGCTGGCGAGGCGGCTTGCGGCAACCGCGACCGAGGCCGCGACGAGGATGCCCAGCAACGCCAGGCCCACCCATTTAAACGCTGTAAAGGTTTTCATCAGGGCATCTCCATAACGGCACGTAGGCCGCCTCCGTTGCGGTTGGCGAGGGTCACTTCTCCGCCCCACTGGCGGGTCAGCTCGCGGGCTATCGGCAGGCCGAGGCCGGTGCCGCTGGGCCCCCTGCGCCCCGCGCTGCCGCGGCTGAAGCGCTCGAAGACGGCATCCTTTTCGCCCGCTGCCAGGCCCGGGCCCTGGTCGAGGACTTCGATTTTCCCCGGCTCAACGAAGATCGACACGGTCGACCCGGCGGGCGAGTAGCGCAGCGCGTTCTCGACCAGCGCGTCGATTGCGCGATCGAGATCGGGACGGGCGCACCATGCGCTCCCCCCATCGCTGTTGCCACTCGTTCTCAGGTCGATGCCGCCCTCCTCGGCGGCGTGCTGCCAGCGCTCCGCCGCTCGCGTCGCGGCATCGCCCAGGTCGACCCGCTCACCCGGCAGTTCGTGCTCACCGGCGCGGCTGAGGATGAGCAGCTCATCGACTATCGCCGAGAGGCGGTCAATCTCTCCCGAGGGCGGCGTCCAGATCGGCAGCGGTCGCTTCATCCTTTCCTCGCAGGCGATCGCCGAGGCCCTCCAGTCGTAACCGCAGGCCAGTCAACGGAGTGCGCAGCTGGTGGGAGGCGTCAGCGACGAAGTCCTGGTGCGCTCGCACCAGGCGCTTGATTCGCCGGGTCATCTCATTGAAGGCACGAGCCAACGAGCGCTGTTCGGTGCTGCCTTCGACCGCGACCGCGGCGTCGAGATTGCCGCCCGCGACATCGCGGGCCGCTCGGTCGAGGCGCCGGATCGGCCGCGCGATCTGTTGGGCGATGAGGGCGCCGGCGACCAGGCCCAGCAGCAGAACGACGCCGGCCAGGGCGGCAAGGTCGAGGAGCGAAGTTCGCACCGCCCGGTTCACAGCGGAGACGCTCTGGGTCACGCGTACGGCACCCACCGGCAAGCCATGTTCGAGAACGGGCACGGTAGTGGCGAGGATCTCGGCGCCGAGAGTCTGGCTGTTGCGCGTGATCTGCTCGGACCGGCCTCTCAGTAGCGCTGCCCGCACTTCTGGGCGGCCGGCGTAGCTGCGCCCCGCCGGCGCCCCGGCCGAGTCGGCGAGCAGTCGGCCGCGACGGTTGACCACGATCACCCGCCCGCGCACGCTCCCAGCGGCGACTTTGGCCAGGTTCCCCAGGGCGGCCGGCCGGGCCGGGTTGATCAGCTCCGAGGCGGTCGCGGCGACGACGTCGGCTTGGCTGCGCGCCTGGCCGCGCACCTCGGAATCGACCCGGTCGCGCAGGCTTACCCCCAGGGGTACACCGAGGGCGATCAGCGCCAGCAGCAGGACGTACGCCAGCGCCAGGAGGAGGGTGGCCCTGAGGCTTACGGTCCCTCGACCTCCGGCGCGGCGAAGCGGAAGCCGACTCCGCGCACCGTCTCTATGTGGGCGGGATGGTTGGGATCGTCACCGAGCTTGCGCCTTAGCCAGCCGATATGGACATCGAGCGTCTTGGTTGATCCGAACCAGTTGACGTCCCAGACTTCGGACATCAGATCCTCTCGTTTAACCACATGTCCGGCGTGGCGCATCAGCTCGGCCAAGAGGTCGAACTCTTTACGGGAGAGGTTCAGTTCCCCGCCGCGCAGGCGAGCTATCCGCGCCGCTGGATCGAGCTCAACCTCGCCGACCTGAATCGGCTCTTCGGGCGCGCCGTCACGAGGGGCGCTGCGGCGCAGCACGGCTCGAATTCGTGAGATCACCTCGGCCGCGCTGAACGGCTTGACCACGTAGTCGTCGGCGCCCAGCTCCAACCCAACGATCTTGTCCATCTCGGTGCCGCGGGCGGTCAGCATCACGATTGGCACGTCGGAGCGACGGCGCAGCTCGCGGCAGACATCTCGCCCGTCGCCGTCGGGGAGGGCGAGGTCAAGCATCACCAGGTCTGGCGCCTCTTCGTCGGCCATCGCCAGCGCCCCCGCCGCGGTTCCGGTTACCAGCGCTTCGAAGCCCGCTCGGCGCAGAGCCTCGGCAAACGGCTGGGAAATCGACTCCTCGTCTTCGACGACGAGGATGCGCCCGCTGGGCGTCGACTGGTTGGCCATGCGTTGACTGTAGCGGGGGGATTGCGCTCCCTGGACCGGCCGAAACGAGGTTTTGCCGGCCCTTTACCTGGGCCTTGACTGGGCTTGCAGGGCATCTCCTCACACTGGCTCAACAACTTCGGCCAGGAGGTTTCCCGTGAAGAGCATGAAGACTCGAATCGCCGCCGGCGCCACGATCCTCGGTTTGGGAGGTCTTGCCGGAGCCGCGGTCAACGCCGGCCAGCACCAGGTTTCGCCGACGCTTGCCGCGAAGCCGATCGTGCACACCAAAGTAATCCGGCGCACCATTCATGTCACCAAGCACGCGAAGCCGAAACACCCGGTCGCGGCTGCCGGGGGTGCGGCTGCCGGCGGTGCGGGGGCGGTCGGATATTCCGCGTCGGGAGGCAGCGGATCGAGCAGCGCCACAACCGGCGCCTCCTCCACCGGCTCCACGCCCGCCTCTTACACGCCGCCGGTAACCACCTCCACGAGCGGCGCCGCTTCGACGCCGCCCAGCTCGACTTCAACCCCGGTCGTCACCCACTCCAGCGGCGGCGGCGGCGGTTCAGGCTCGGCCGCCGGTTATGGCGGGGGAGAGGGCGAGCATGAGAGCGAAGGCGCTGATGACTGAGCGCCGTCGTGTTCGCCGGCCCAGCCCGGCCATGGTGATTTGGGGGTCCGTCCTCCTTTTCACCGTGCTGTTCGCTGTCTTCACCTACCGCTTCAGCGCCGCCCAGTCGGCTGCCGCCCCGCCGAAGGTGCTTGTGCGGAAGGTGATCAAGCGCCGCGTGATCACCACGGTGGTCCCAACTCCAGGCGCCTCCAGTGTCAGCACCGGGACGGCGACCACGACATCCGCGCCGTCCGTTTCTTCCGCTCCGGCCGCCGCACCCGTCGTCACGAGCGCCTCATGAGCGAGTACGACGTGACATTCGACGCGATGGGCTCACATGTGCGGCTGATGATCGGCGAGCCTGGGCCTGGACTGGATGCGGCTTCGGTTGCCGCCGCGCGGGCACAGCAGTTTGTGACCGACTTCGATTGGGCGCTCTCACGCTTCAAACCCGAAAGTGAGCTGAGCGCGTTCAACGCCGACCCTCGAGAGAGCGTGCCCGCGTCCGAGTTGCTGCGCACGGCGGTGAAAGCCGGTCTTGCCGCGGCCGAGCGCAGCGGCGGCCTGGTCGATCCGACTCTCGTTCGGGAGATCGAGACGGCCGGCTATGTCGAGTCGCGCGCGGGAATGCCGGGGGCGCCGCTGATCGAGGCGCTCGCACAGGCGCCCAATCGGCGCCCAGCGAGACCCAACCCGGAGGCACGGTGGCGAAGTTTCGAAGTTGACGACGAGGCCGGGACGATTACCCGTCCTCCAGGGGTCCGCTTCGACACCGGCGGGACCGGCAAGGGCCTTGCCGCGGATCTGATCGCCGCGCGGCTGGCCGGCTATTCCCGCTACATCGTCGACTGCGGCGGGGACATTCGGATCGGTGGGCCCGATGCTCTGGTTCGGCCCTATGAAGTCTTTGTCGAACATCCCTTGACGGGGGAGAGGGCCCACGTGCTGCGTCTCAGCATGGGCGCGGTTGCCACTTCTGGTCTCAACGTGCGGATCTGGCGCGGGGACGACGGGCGCTACGCGCACCACCTGCTCGATCCGGCCGGCGGTGAGCCCGCCTGGACGGGTTTGATCGGCGCTACCGCCCTGGCCGACACCGCGGTCGAAGCGGAGACGCTTGCCAAGGCCGCCCTGCTCTCCGGACCGGAGGGTGGCGGCTCGGTCCTCGCCGAGCACGGTGGCTTGCTCGTCCACGACAGTCGCAGAGTGGAGCCGGTCGGCCCGCTCAGCGTGCGGCCGCGTATCCGCTTTCCCGAGGGAGCCCCCGCATGAACGCCGTCGGGGCAGTTGCCGACACCCTCCAAACTCACGGTTGGTGGCTGGCCAGTCGCGCCTCCGGCCTCGTCGCGCTGGTTCTGGTGACGATTTCGGTCGGGCTCGGACTGATGATGGCCGGCAAGGTCATGCGCCGACCCGGCCTCTCTCGCAAGCTGTTGGCGATCCACGAGCACACCGCGGTCGCCGGCATCGTCGCGATCGCGGTCCACGGCATCACTCTGCTTGGCGACACATGGCTTAGACCGGGCATCTCCGGTGTGACGATTCCGTTCGCGATGGGCTACCGGCCCCTGTGGACCGGCCTCGGTGTCATTGCCGGCTATCTGGCAATCCTGCTCGGGCTCAGCTTCTACGCACGCAGACGGTTTGGACCGCGACTCTGGCGAAAGGCGCATCGGGCGACGGTGCTCGTTTACCTGCTCGGCGTCATGCACGCTCTCGGGTCCGGAACCGACGCTTCCGCGCCCCTCTTCCGTTGGTGGGTCATAGGGACGGGTGTTCCTATCCTCGGGCTCTTCGCCTACCGACTTGGCGCCGCGCGGCGGACCGCAAGGCGAAGAGGACGTGTTCCGGTGTCCCAGCCGACCTTGGATCGCCACCCTCGTCCTCAGCAAGTTCGTCCCATCCCCGCGATAGAGGAGGCGTAATGGACGCCCACGGAGTTCTGATCGTGGGCGGCGGGCTCGCCGCCCAGCGCTGCGCCGAGACCTTGCGCCGTCGGGGTTACGACGGGCCGGTGCGAATCGCCGGCGCGGAGCAGCACCCACCCTACGATCGCCCACCGCTTTCCAAGGAGCTCCTTGCCGGCGAAGCGGAAGAGGACGCCGTCGCCTACCGCCCGGCCTGGTGGTATGAGGAAAAGGAAATCGAGTTGCTGCTCGGTGCGCGCGCCGTGACGCTCGATGCCGGCGCCTCGTCGGTGAGGCTCGACTCCGGCGCGGTGCTCTCCTACGACAAATTGCTGATCGCGACCGGCGGCGCCGCTCGCGGACTTCCCTTTCTCGACGGCTACAAGAACGTCCACGCGCTCCGCACCCTCGACGATGCGATGCGTCTGCGTGGAGAGCTTGCGCCGGGCGCTCGATTGGCGGTCGTCGGGGCCGGCTTCATCGGCCAGGAGGTGGCGGCAACCGCCAGCGGGCTTGGCGTTGAGGTGACGATGATCGAGGCGCTGGAGACCCCGCTGGCGCCGATCTTGGGCAGCGAGGTCGGCGGTTGGTTCGCCGACCTTCACCGCGAAGAGGGGATCAGGGTGCTGACCGGGTCGATGCTCGAAGGCGCCCGCGGCAACGACAGAGTGGAGGAGCTGCTGCTCGTCGGCGGCGAGCGGATTGCCTGCGACTTGGTCCTCGTCGGAGTCGGCACAGTTCCTGCTACCGAATGGCTTGATGGCTCCGGCCTCGGTGGGGGTGGAGTGAGAACGGACACCGCCGGACGGACACCGCTCCCAGGTGTCTTCGCCGCCGGTGACGCTTCGCTCCCGTTTGACCCGCGTTTCGGAGCCCACGCCCGCACTGAGCATTGGGATGCCGCCGCCTGGCAGGGCGCCGCCGTCGCCAAGGCGATGCTCGGCGAGTACCCCGGCACGCCGCCCCTGCCGAGCTTCTGGAGCGACCAGCACGGGTTGCGTATTCAGTACGTCGGCCACGCCCATCACGCCGATGGGGTAGTGATCGACGGCGATCTCGCGGCGCGAGATTTCGAAGCGGTCTTTACGCGAAGCGGCTCCCCTGTCGCCGGACTGGCGATTGGTCGCCCACGTTCCATCCCGGCGCTGAGGAAGCAAATCGAGCGGGTGCATTGGCCTGCCAAGAAAGAAGAAGAGGAAGAGGTGGTGGCATGACCTTCATCCCCACTATTGATCCGAACGAGTGCAGCGCCCATGGCGATTGCGTCGAGATCGCTCCCCAGGTGTTCCGACTCGACGACGTCGCGGTCGTTGTCG
This sequence comes from uncultured Solirubrobacterales bacterium, assembly GCA_963740065.1. Taxonomy (GTDB): domain Bacteria; phylum Actinomycetota; class Thermoleophilia; order Solirubrobacterales; family 70-9; genus DASVDE01. Next base: position 316,716 of record CAVUCS010000004.1, on the reverse strand, counting down.
GGGTCGGGCCCGACGAGTTGCTCCTTGAGGCCGCCGAAGCATGTCCGGCCGTCGCGATTTCGATCGTCGACTCGGAGACGGGGGAGACGGTCTTCCCCTAGTCCAAGGTGCAACGCATACGCGCCCTATTTCCACGTTTTCGCGTTTCACCCTCAGATTGTGAAGGTTCGTTCATAATTCGCTAAGGTTTCGCCAACTTATTGAGGTGGGCAGGGAGTTGCGCGGTCCGAGCCGCGCAGGAGTCACCCTGTATTCGCAGAAGGGAGCTCGGCATGGCCAAAGCGAAGAAGCGAAAGCAAAGCGGCGAGGAGCCGCGGCGGCCACGCAAGGGCGGGCGCCCGATCATCGAGCTGCGCGATGTGACCAAGGTCTACCCCGGGGGGCACATGGCGCTCGACCGGGTCTCGCTGGCGATCAACCGCGGTGAGTTTGCCTTCCTAGTCGGCCCGACCGGCTGCGGCAAGTCGACCCTGATCAAGATGCTGATTCGGGAGCTGTCCGCCACCGAGGGAAGCGTGAACATCGCTGGGCGCGACATAGGCGCCATGTCGGAGAAGAGAATTCCGCAGCTGCGGCGCAACATCGGCACCGTCTTCCAAGACTTCAAGTTGCTCCCCGACCGCACCGTCTACGACAATGTCGCCTACGCACTGCAGGTGATCGGCGCCGGCCGCTCCGCGATCCGCAGGCAGGTGCCCGAGACGCTGCGCCTGGTCGGCCTCTCGACCAAACTTCACAACTATCCCGACCAGCTCTCCGGCGGCGAGCAGCAGCGCGTCTCGATCGCTCGCGCCTTCGTAAACCATCCACCCCTCCTGCTCGCCGACGAGCCGAGCGGAAACCTCGATCCGGTCACCTCGATCGGCGTCATGCAGCTCCTCTACCGGATCAACAAGACCGGCACGACCGTCGTCGTCGTCACCCATGACCGCGAGATGGTCGACAACATGCGCCGCCGCGTGATCGAGCTATATGAGGGCCGCGTAGTCCGCGACGAGGTCAGCGGTGGCTACACCGAGGAGTCGACGACCGAGTTCGGCGTCCGCATGCGAGCCGAGATGGGCGTCGCCCCCGAGGGACAGACCAACGGCCACGACTCCCACGACTCCCAACCCCTTTTCTGATCGATGTCTAAGCTGATCTTCTTCATCCAGGAAGCACTGCGCGCGTTGCGCCGCAACGCGGCGCCGAGCATGGCGGCAATCGTGACCACAGTCGTCACCGTCGTCTTGCTCGGGGTGCTAATCCCGATCTTCCAGACCACGCAGGCGAAAAGCGAGCAGGTGCGCAGCCAGCTGGAGATTCGCTACCCGATCTACGACGATGCGACCCGGGCTGAAATTGTCGCGACTGAGCGGCAACTCCAAGGGATTCCACACGTCGAGTCGGTCAATCTGATTACCAAGGCCGAGGCCCTCGCCGAGTTGGAGAAGGACCTCAAGGACAAAACCATCCTCCAACAGCTCAACTCGAATCCGTTGCCGGCGAACTTCGCGGTCAAGGCCGACGACGCCGCCAACCTCGATTCCGTCCGCGCCGCGGTGATCCCACCAGGAGCGAACGGCAAGCCAAAGCCGATTTCTCCAATCATTTCCGGGATCTTTGACCGCCAGGAGGAGTCGGCGCAGATCGAGCAGGTGACCAGCGCGTTGAAGATTGTGCTTACCGTGATCACGGCGCTGCTGATCGTCGCCTCGCTGATGCTGGTCGGCAACACGATCCGCCTGTCGATCTACACCCGGCGCCGTGAGGTTGAGGTGATGCGACTCGTTGGCGCCACCCGCTGGTTCATCCGTTGGCCGTTCATGATCGAGGGGATGGTGGTTGGCTTCGCGGGCGCTCTTGTGGCCATACTGATCCTGTGGCTGGGCAAGATCACCATCGTCGACCCGTTGAGCGACACCTTCTCCTTCCTCGCGGCGCAGAACAACAGCACGCTGTCGTTCCCGGCGATGGTCGCGGTCCTCTTCGGCGCCGCGGTGCTTGTTTCCGCGGTCGGCTCCGGCGTTACCCTGCGCCGCTTCCTCAAGGTCTGAGGCCCGCGTGAGGGCGCGTGGCGCCATCGCCTTCGGCGTCGGCCTCCTCGCGATGCTCTGCGTCGGGCTCTGGCTGGGCGGGCACCCGGGCAAGTTGCCGGTCTTCCTGCGCACCCCCTTCGTTGACGATCGGGCTGGATTGACGGCCGAGGCTGCCGGCTTGATTGAGGACAACTACTTCCGCCGGGTTGACGGCGGGGAGCTGACCGACGCCTCTCTTCAGGGCATGGTCCGTGGCTTGCGCCGCCAATACCACGACCGTTTCTCCGAATACTTCTCGTCGGAGGGCCTGGATCGCTTCAACGAAGCAATCAGCGGGCGCTTCTCGGGAATTGGGCTAAGCGTAGGAAGAGCGGAGCGGGGTTTGCTCGTCGGTCGTGTCTTCCCGAATGCGCCGGCCGCGCGGGCGGGGATAACGGTCGGCGACACGATCGTCTCGGTCAACGGCAAGTCGATTGCCGGTGAGCCAAGCGAGGTCGCGACGGCGAAGATCAAGGGTCCGGAAGGCACGGAGGTGACCGTGGGCGTGCTCGACAAGTCCACCGGAAGAGTGCGCCAGGTCCGCCTCACCCGCGCCGAGGTGGCGCTGCCGATCGTGACCAGCAGAGTCAAGGAGGTGGGCGGTCGCAAGCTCGGCTATGTGCGCCTCGCTACCTTCAGCGAGGGGTCGCACGGGCTTCTGCGCGACGCCGTGGAGAAGGTCGAGCGCCAGGGCGCGGAAGGGATCGTGCTGGACCTGCGCGCCAACGGAGGCGGCCTTTTGCAGGAGGCTGTATTGGGAGCGAGCGTTTTTCTACCCAAGGATGAAGTAGTCGTTTCGACAAATTCGCGGACCCAGGGTCACTCCGTCTACAAGACCGCCGGCGACAATCTGCCCGCCCGTCCGCTGGTCGTCTTGATCGATCGCAACACCGCTTCCGCGGCGGAGATTCTCACGGCGGCGCTGGCCGACGACGCCGGCGCGAAGGTGGTGGGGACGCGATCCTTCGGCAAGGGTGTCTTTCAGCAAGAGATCGCTCTCTCCAATGGCGGCGCTTTGAAGCTGACGATCGGCGAGTACTTCACCCCGAAAGGGGTCAATCTGGCGGGGAAGGGAATTCATCCCGACGTGAAGGTGCGGGACGTCCCCGAGACCAAGCGCGACGAAGCCCTGGACCGCGCCTTTGGCGTCCTTTGAGGGCGCGGGAGGCGGTCGAGAGACTGCTGGCGGAGCGCTTGGGACGGCGAGGCTTCCCGGCAGCGTTGGAATTGGAAGCGCGCAAGGCGGCGGATTCGGCCGAAGCCCGTTCGTCCGCCCGTCGCGACATCACTGCCCTGGACACCTTCACCGTCGACCCCGCCACCGCCCGCGACTTCGACGACGCGGTTTCCGCTCAGCGCGAAGGCGATGGTGTCCGCCTTTGGATCCACATTGCCGATGTCGCCGCTCACGTGCCGCCCGGCTCCCCGCTCGATTTGGAGGCCCGTCGCCGCGCCAACAGCACCTATGTCCCGGGGGCGGTCGAGCCGATGTTGCCGCACGCGCTGAGCACCGAAGCGTGCAGCCTGGCGCCGGGGGTGGAGCGGCTCGCAGTTACTGCTGAGATCGAGTTGGGGGCGGATGGAAGGCCCGGTCGAGCGCGCTTCTACCGCAGTCGCATCCGCTCCGATCTGCGTCTCGACTACGACGAGTTGGACGCGATCTTCGCCGGCAGGGCGCGCGCGCCCGAAAGCGTTGCCGAGCCGCTGGCGGTCGCTCGAGAGGCAGCCGCGGCGCTGGGTGAGCACCGCGGGACGACGAGTCTCGATGTCGAGTCCTTCGAGCCGGACTTTCGCTTCGACGCGAAGGGAAACGTGACCGGCGCGCGGGGCGTGCCCCAGACCGAGTCTCATCGTTTGATCGAGCGGCTGATGATCCTCGCCAATGAGCAGGTGGCTCAGCTTTTGGAGCGAGCGCGTGTGCCGGCGATCTACCGAGTCCACGCTCAGCCCGATCCGCCGCGCATTGAGAACTTGATCGCGCAGCTCCACGCCCTCGGCGTCCCGACTCCGCCCTTGCGGGAGCGCATCTCCCCGCAACAGGCGGGGGAAATCGCCGCTGAGGCCAGCCGGACGGCCAGCCGCGAGGCCGCGCGGCGCGGTCACGGCCGTGAGGCGTATACATCGCTCGTGCTTCGCTCCCTCAAACAGGCTGCATACAGCGAGAGAAACAGCGGCCATGCCGGGCTCGGCAGCCCGGCTTACTGCCATTTCACCTCGCCGATCCGGCGCTACCCCGACCTCGTCGTCCACCGCGCGTTACTGGCGGCGCTGGGGGAGGGGGAGGATGCCCCGCGTCTCTCCGACGCTCGCGAAGTCGCCGCGGACAGCTCGGCGCAGGAGCGCGAGTCGGCCAAGATCGAGCGCGACGCCGACGACATCTGCGCCGCCTACCTGCTGGAGCGGGAGTTGCGCGAGCGTGGTCCCGACGCCAAGTTCAGAGGCGAGGTCTCCGGTGTGATCCGGGCCGGGGCATTCGCCTCCTTCGGAGGCGAACTGGGCGACGTTTACGAGGGCTTTGTCCCCGCTCGCCTCATGCCCGGCGAATACTTCGGGCTGAACGAGACCGAGACGGCACTGATCGGCCGCCGCAGCGGGCGCGCGGTGCGCCTCGGCGATCCGATTGCGGTTCAAGTCGGGAAGGTCGATGCGAACAACGGCCGCGTGGACTTGGAGCCGGTCGATGGCTAAGAAGGGGAAGAAGCAGCGCCTGCCCGCCTCGGGCGACGTCGCCACCAACCGTCGCGCCCGTCACAGATTCGAAGCGGTGGAGAGAATGGAAGCCGGAATCGTGCTGACTGGCTCGGAGGTGAAGTCCCTGCGCTCCGGCAAGGCGCAGATGTCCGACTCCTACGCGGTGGTTGAGGATGGCGAAGTTTGGCTGCGCAAGCTTCACATTCCGCCCTACGCGCCCGCCAGCCGCGAGAATCACGAGCCCGAGCGGCCGCGCAAGCTGCTGTTGCACCGAGCCGAGATCGAACGGCTGGTGGGAAAGACGGCCCAGAAAGGACTGACCCTTATTCCCTTTCGGATCTATTTCAAGGGCTCGCGGGCCAAGGTCGAATTGGCTCTGGCTCGCGGTAAGGAGGGGCGCGACCGACGCCGCGAAATTGCCGATCGCGACGTGCGCCGGGAGGTCGAGCGTGAGTTCAAGGGCAGGATGAGGTAGCTTCGAGTCAGATGGATTCCCGCTTCGCCAGGATTTCGTCCGTCGCGGCACTGCTTACGCTGGCGCTGGTCGTCCCAGCCCAAGCCCAAGCCAGTGGACCCGGCGAGTTCGTCAGCGACAACATCAAGTACTTCGTCGGCGGCTTGCTGGCCGCAATCCTTCTGCTCCTCCTCGTGGTCAGCGTGACGCAGCGACGGGCCAAGGAAAAGGAGAGCAAGAACGCGACCCAGGCTGCCGCTGCCCCACCTGTCGCACCCGCTGCAGCCCCGCCGCCCGCTGCTCCGCCGGTCGCCCAGGCTGCCCCCGTGCCGCCGGCGCCCCCTGCTTCCCAGCCGCCTCCCGGCGCCCCCGCCGTGGCGGGGGCCGGCGGCGTTGCGCTCGACGCAAAGGGGAAGCGCAAGCAGGCCCGCGAGCAGCAAAAGGCCGCGCGCCTGGCACAGCGTCAGAAACGCCAGGCGGAAGCGAAACTTCGCAGGGACGAAAAGGCGAGGCAGCGAGCTGAGCGCCGCCATAAGCCGTCCGGTGGCAAGCGGATGTCAAGGCGGGCGCGGAAGGATGCGGCCAGCGCCGAGCAGCACTTGGCGGCCGCGGCGCAGGCGGGCCAGGTCGCACAGGCGGGCCAGGTTCCGCCGCCGGTGGAAGCGATTCCGCCGGTCGCCGCGCCGCTACCTCCACCTGTCGCACCGCCGCCTCCGGCTGCGGCAGCAGCGCCTCCTCCGGGTCAGTTTGATCCTGCCGCCGCTGAGCAGAGGGTCCGCGCGAAAGTCGATGAGATTCAGCGCGAGGAGGAGCGGATTCGCGCCGAGGCAGATCGTCGCATCCAGGAGGCGGAGCAGCTTCAGCAGCAGGCGGAACAACGCGTCGCTCAGGCCCAGGGCGGCCAGATCACTCAGAGCATGCAAGCCGTCCCCCCGGCGTCATTTCCAGGCCAGCCTGCACCGCCCGAGAGTCCCGACATCCATACAGCCGAACACCGGCTCCAGCAGGAGCGCGAGGCGCAGGAACGGGCGATGGCAGATGCTCAGGATCGCTTGCGCCAGGTTGAAGAGCGAATCAAGGCGGCTGAGCGCCGCGCCGCTGAAGCGGAGCGCATTGCGCAGATGAAGTCCCAAGAATCCGAGCGCGGACAGCGTCTGCAGGAGATTCAAGAGAGCGTCGCCCAGGCAGAAGAGCGAGCTCGCGAAGCGGAGCGTCGCGCCGCCGAGGCAGAGCAATCGGTGCTGCAGTCTGTCCAGGGGGGCGTTGCTCCTCTCGCTGCCCAACCGCAGCCCCCGGCGCCTGCGCCGGCTCCACCGCCGCAGCCCTCAGTTCCACCTCCGCCAACGGCGCAACCGCCATTGCCTCCACCGCCCTCAGAGCCGCCACCGTCACCTCCGCCCGGTCCCCCGCCGGTGGTTCCTCAATCTGAGCCGCCCACGCCTATCCCGGCGCCCGGTCCTCCGCCACCGCCCGAGCCGCCCGCCCCCGGTCCGCCGCCCGCTGCGCCACCAACGGGAGGCGCGATTCCCGGGGGCACGATCGAGCTCAACACCGTGACCTTCGAGCAGCTGCGCGCCGAGGGCCTCTCGGTTACGCAGGCCACACGCCTGCTCGCTCAGCGCGAGCGTCTCGGCCGCTTCAACTCGGTCGACGATCTCGACCAAGTCGTCGGCTTCCCGGGCGAAGTTCTCGAAGACCTGAAGCGTCGCTCCAGCGTTTAGAGATCGTAGGCCTCGAGTAGCTTCAGCCAAATCTCGCTGCGAGTGGGGTAAGCGGCGACGGCGTGGCGGAGGCGTTTGAGGGGCACTTCCGCGATGATCGCGATTGTCGCGGCGTGGAGGAAGTCGGCCGTTTCAAAACCGACGAAGGTGGCGCCGACAATCGTTCCGCGCGGCTCGTCGATCACCAATCGCGACGTTCCTCCGGTCCCCTTGCCCTGGAAGCTGGCGCCCGCGGTGCCGTCGGTCGCCACGTCGACCGCCCTGGCGTCGACTCCAGCTTCCTTCGCCTGTTCCAGCGTCTTGCCCACGGCTGCCACCTGGGGGTCGGTGAAGGTAACCCTGGGCGATCCGATTCCCTCGGCGACGGCATCCACCTTCCGGCCAAGCGCGTTTTCGGCGGCGATCCAGGCTTGGTACTTGCCCATATGGGTGAAGAGGGCCCGGCCGTTGACATCACCGACGGCGTAGAGCCAGTTGCGTCCGCCGACCCGCATTTGGTCATCGGTATCGAGGAAGCCACGCTCACCGGGTTCGACGCCGGCGGACTCCAGGCCGATGTCCCCGGTTCGCGGCACCCGGCCAATCGCGATCAAAATCTCCGCCGCTTCGACCCGGTTGCCGTCGTTCAAATGCACCGCGACGCCGTCTCCGGTGGGCTCAATTCGCTCAGCGAGGACATCGGTCCGCACATCGATCCCGTAGCCGTCGCGCAACGAGACGGCAACCGCCTCACCGGCAAAAGGCTCCTCGCGGGGCAATAGTCGTTCCTCGCCCTCGACAAGGGTGACCGTCGTGCCGAGCGTCGACCAGGCTTGCGCCAGCTCGGAGCCAACCGGGCCGCCGCCGAGGATCACCATGCTCTCGGGCACGCGCTTCGAAGTGGTCGCGTCGCGGTTATTCCAGGCGGCGACGGAGTCCAGCCCGTCGATCGGCGGCATCGCCGCACCGCTGCCGGTGGCGACGACGATGGCTTTGCTCGCGACCAGCGTTTGGTCGCCGACGGTCACGCGGCGCTCGCCATCCAGCCGACCTTCACCGCGGAACAGCTCAATTCCGCGTTCCTCCAACCAAGGGAGCTGAGAGGAATCGTCGAGGTCGTGGACCACCTCATCGCGACGTTCTAGCGCCGCTTTGGGGTCGAGCTTCCCGGTGACGGCCTCGGCGACTCCGGGCACCCGCTGTGCCTCGGCCAGCAGCTCTCCCGGTCGCAGTAGTGCCTTCGAAGGCATGCAGGCGTAGTAGGAGCACTCCCCGCCGACCAGGTGCTGCTCGACGATTGCCACCCGCAGGCCCCCATCGGCGAGCCGCCCGGCGCAGACCTCCCCCGGCGCCCCGGCGCCGAGCACGATCGCATCGAATTCCCTCGTTGCCACCAGACTCTCCTACCCGACACCGTACAATCGAAGACACATAGCACGGGGGCGACAGGCTTCGACGTGGTCGGTCCGTGCGAACGGTTGCAGGTCGAGGTTGCCGGAGGCCTCGTTAAACCCCGGCAAAAAACCAATACGTGCGGACCATGAGTTCGCCCTCGCCGCTTAGTCAATAGCTAAGTGATGTGAGAGTCGGCCCTCCCACGCCCGCGGGGAGGGGCACCGGCTTCAGAAGCGGGCTTACCCGGGTGGATCGCCCCGTCGACCAGGGGAAATCAAAGAGGGCTTTGTCTTCCGCAGTGCCCGCCGGCGCGGACCCCGGGAGACGAGAATCAAGCGCCGGCTATACCTGTAGACGCCTTCGCACCGCGGCCGCGGACCCGAGTTCAATTCTCGGCGCCTCCATCAATGGCAGCCCTTATTCAACTGCGCCTGCGAGCCAGGAAAGGACTGCTTCGGCGTTGCGGTCCGGCGGAAAGACGGGATAGAAGACTCTGGTGATCTCGCCCGCCTCGGCGACGAGGGTGAGGCGCTTGTAGAGGGTCATCCCATCAGCCGTGAAAGTGGGGAGGCGTAAACGCTCGGCGAGGCGAAGGTCGTTGTCGCTGAGCAGCGCGAAGGGAATGTGCTCCCGTTCGGCGAACTCCAGTTGCTCTTCCGGGCTCTGGGTGGAGATGCCGACGACCGCAGCGCCAAGCTTTTCGAACTCGGCGAGGCTGTCGCGATAGGCGCAACTCTGCGGCGTGCACCCCCGTGCTCCGGGAATGTCGTCCCAGCCGCCGGGCAGGGGCTGTCCGGGAACGCCGGTTCGCGGGTAGGCGTAGGCGACGAGGCGCCCACGGGCGAGATCCGCCAGGTTGGCCGTTCTATTCAGCGTCGAGCGCAGCGTCAAATCCGGCATCGCCATCCCCGCGAGATGGTCGGCGGCCCCGTCGTCCTCGGGCACGGGCAGGTCAGTCGGAAGTTGGCTGTAGTCCGCGTTCACCCCGCCATTTTCGCAATTGAGTTCGCCCTTTTGGGTCACATAGACCCCCAAAAGGGCGAACTCACCGATTGCGGGACGGGTCGTAGGGTGCGTGCATGGGCCTTTACGTCGCTTTTTTGCGCGGGATGAATTTGGGCGGTCGTCGGATCAAGAACGACGAGTTGCGCCGTCCGTTTGAAGAGTGGGGCTTCGAGGGGGTCGCGACCTTTCGGGCCAGTGGCAACGTGATCTTTGAGTCCGGCGAGCGGGATGAGGCAGCGCTTGCGGCGCGGATTGAGACGGGCCTCGGCGAGGCGCTCGGCTACGAGGTCCCGGTGGTCCTCCGTAGTGGCTCGGAGGTGCGTGCGATCGCGGAATACGAGCCATTCGATGCGGCGGAGGTGGAGTCCTCGGCGGGAAAACTCCAAGTCTCCCTACTAAGGGAGGAGCCGAGAAAAGCCGCGGTCGAGGAGGTTCACGCGTTGTCGACCGAAGAGGACCGGCTCACGATCCACGGCCCCGAGCTGTACTGGCTACCCAGCGGCGGGATGAGCGACTCTGAGCTGGACTTGAAGGCGATCGACGCCGCCCTCGGGCTTTCGACGATGCGAACGATGGGCACGATCCGGCAGATCGCCGCCAAGCACCTCAGCGCGTAGCCAGGTCGGAGCGGGGGAGGGCGGCGAGCTTAATATCGCCGCCGACCGCGGCCCGGCCATCTCAGCCGGTCGTGACGGTCGCGGACAGCCGCGGTGGATTGGAGAGCGTTTGGAAGACGACGCAGTAGCGCTCCGTCAGCTTCATCAGCGTCTCGAGCTGGTCCTCGTCGATGTCTGCATCCAGCTCGAAGGCGAGGCGGATCGCGGTGAAGCCGACCGCGGCATCGCGGTCAACCGCCATCGTGCCGCGGAAGTCAAGGTCACCCTCTGCGGTAACCCTTCCCGACTCGACCGGAATCCCCAGTGAAGTCGCCACGGCTCGTAGGGTCACGCCGGCGCAGGCGACCAGGGCCTCCAACAGCATGTCTCCGGAGCAAAGCAGGGAGCCGTCGCCGCCGGATGCCGGATGCAGTCCCGCCTCGGCGATCGCGCGCCCGGTGTCCACCGAGCAGGAGAGGCCTTCTCCGAGCGCGCCGGTCGAGGTCAGCGTCACCTGGGCGGTTTCCGGCTCCTCCGCGTAGCGCTCCTTCAGCGGTGCTTGGATTGAACGCAGTTCTTCTCGTTCCAAGGGAAAAAGCTTACGGCGTGGGCCCTAACCCGAGGTGGCAGCGAGCTCCCGCTCGGGCAGGTGCCGCAGGGGGCGGTTCAGTCGCACCCGAGCTCCCTTGTCCGGGGCGACGGTGATGTTGCGAACTCGGGGCGATTCCGGCTTGGGGTTGGGAGCGCTGAGGTCCGCGCGCTCGAGGATCGTGCGCAGGACGATTCTCATCTCGTACTCGGCGAAAGCGGCGCCGATGCAGCGCCGCACGCCGCCGCCGAAGGGGGTCCATGAGTAGGTCTCGGGCTTGCCGTCGAGGAAGCGCTCCGGCCGGAACTCCTCCGGTTCGGGGAAGAGGTCCTCGCGGTAGTGCAGGGCGGCGGTGGCGACCATCACGAAAGTGCCGGCGGGCAGCTCGTAGCCGCCGATTGCCGCCGGCGCGGTCAGTTTGCGGGCCGCGTCGACGATCACCGGTCGCGCCCGCAGAGTTTCTTTGATCGTCGCGTCGAGGTAGGCCTCCTCTCCGGCTGCGATTGACTCACGCAGCCGCTCCATCGCGTGCGGCGTGCGAAGCAGCCGCTCCATCGCCCAGGCCAGCGCCGTCGCGGTCGTCTCATGCCCGGCGGCGAGGACCGTCACCAGCTCGTCGCGCAGTTCCTCGTCACCCATCGGGCTGCCGTCGTCGTGTTTGGCCGTCAGTAGCAGCGAAAGCACGTCGTCATGCTCGCCATCGCCGGTCGTCGCCTCGGCCCGCCGCAGAGCGATCTCTTCGTAGATGAACTCGTCCAGCGCCTCGCGGGCGCGCACGAACCGCCCCCACGGGCTCCAACGGCCGAAGCTGCGGCGCAGAGGCGGAAAGGCAGTGACGATGTTGACGCGGGCGCTGAAGGTCTCGATCAAGCGCTCGAAGCGAACAAGCCGCTCCTCGTCGTCGACGCCGAAGACGGCACGCATGATCACCGCCAGGGTGATCCGCTGTGTGTGAGGGCGCAGGGCGAAGGGCTCGCCGACCGGCCAACTCTCCATCTCACGCAGCGTCACCTCGCGGATCAGCTCGCCGTAGCGGTGGATTCGCTCGCCGTGGAAGGGCGGCAGCAGCAGTTTGCGCTGGCGCATGTGCTGTTCCTCGTCGAGGGTCAGCACCGAGTTCGGTCCAAGCGCCGGCTCCAGCACCGTCGCGTTCGCCTCGCCGGCGTGGAACTGCCGGGGGGTCCCGGTGAAGACCTTTTTAACCAGCCCCGGCTCGGCGACGTAGACGAGGTGGTCGAAGAACGGGAAAGAGACCGTGAACATGTCCCCATAGCGGCGTTGGAAGCGGACCAGGAAGCCGAGCGGATCGCGCGCGTAGGAGAGTGCCTGTAGGAGGGCGGGCAGTCTGGGGCCGGGCGGGAGCTTCACTGGCCGGACCTTACGCCATGAACTGGCTGGGCAGCCAGTCGGCTTAGAAGACCACGGTGCGGGAGCCGTCGAGCAAGACACGGTCGTCCAGATGCGCTTTGACCGCGCGGGCGAGGACGAGGCGCTCGATGTCTCGGCCGATCCGCATCAGGTCGCCCGTTTCGTCGCGATGGCTGACGCGGGTCACATCCTGGTCGATGATCGGCCCGGCGTCGAGCTCCTCCGTTACATAGTGCGCGGTGGCGCCGATCAGCTTCACGCCTCGCTCGTGGGCACGGGCGTAGGGGTCGGCGCCGACGAAGGCGGGGAGGAAGCTGTGGTGGATGTTGATCGCCGGCGCACCCAGCTCTCGCAGGAAGTCGCCGGAGAGGACCTGCATGTAGCGGGCGAGGACGAGCAGGTCGATCCTCTCCAGCAATTCCAGCGCTTGCCGCTCCGCCGCGTCCTTGGCGCCCGGTTCAACCACCACATGGTGGAAGGGCAGGCCGAGGGAGGTGACCTGGTCGGCGTGGTCAGGGTGGTTGGAGACGACGGCGACGATGTCGGCGCCAAGCTCGCCGCTACGCCAACGCCAGAGCAGGTCGGAGAGGCAGTGGTCCTCGCGCGAGGCCATGATCGCGATCCGCTTGCGCTCGCTTGACTCCTCAAAGCGGTGCTCCATCTCCAGCGGGCCGGCGATCTCCTCCTCAAAGCGTCGGTACAGCGCTTCGCGCTCCCCCTCTGGGGCGGAGTCGAAAACCATTCGCATGAAGAGCCGACCCTCGGCGGTCGAGTGCTGGTCGGCGTCGGTGATGTTGAGCTTCGCCTCGGCGAGGAAGCCGCTGACCGCGGCAATCAGGCCCGGCCGATCCGGGCAGGCGAGCAAAAGGCGTGAGGTCGGTTGTTCGGTGATTTGCGAATCATGGCTGACGAGGCGCAAGATCAGCTTCAGGGGCCGGCTGTGTGACGGCGATCACCCAACTGGGGCGCGAATACCGCCACGGTCCCGCGCTTGCTCACAAAACGCACATACATCGTCCCTGCCCTCGTCGCGGCCATCGTCTTTCCGGCCGCCGCCCTTGCCGCCGATGGCGGCAACACGGCTCCGCAAACCGGCATTGCCGACGCGAAGCCGGCAACGCTGACTCCGCTCGAGCGACCGACTCGCCATTTCCAGCAGGCGATCCGGACCCACGTCCGCAAAGCTCGCGCCGCCGAGCGCAGGCAGCGCCGCGAGGCTTTCGCCGCTCTTCCCGGCGGCGTCAGCCGCTCGACGCTCGAAGCGATCGCTTCCTGCGAGTCCGGTGGTGACCCGACGATCGTCTCCTCCGGCGGCACCTATCGAGGCAAGTACCAGTTCTCGTTTGGCACCTGGGCTTCGGTGGGGGGCTCCGGCGACCCCGCGGCGGCTTCCGAAGCTGAGCAGGACTACCGCGCGGCCCTTCTGTATGCAGGCTCCGGGTCAAGCCCCTGGCCGGTCTGCGGCGCCTGACGGCGGGGGCGTGCGCTAGATTCCCGGGCGTGAAGGCTCCCTCTCGCCGCACCCGTCTCGCCGGCTCTCTTTTCGCCGCGCTGGCCACGCTGCTGGTCGCGGCGCCCGTCGCCATGGCCGAAAACGGGGTCGGCCTGGCGGGGCCGACCACGGACAAGACGGTGACCTTCTTCTGCTTCGGCGTGATCGCGTTCTTCGCCATCCTGCCGATCGTCCTCTCGCTGATCCAGGGTCGCCTGGAAAAGCGCAAGGAGCGTCGCCGCTACGACCTGGAGCGATACGGGTAATTCAGGTCCCCTTTAGTCGCGGCCATAGGATTCCGCGCCAATGTCGAACCTAGAAGCTCTCGCTGCTGGGAATCGTCCAGGGACTGACCGAGTTCCTGCCGATTTCCTCCTCGGGCCACCTGATCATCGTCCCCTGGCTGCAGGACTACACGTTCCTGCTCGACCACCCGGGTTTCAATAAGACTTTCGACGTCGCCCTGCATGCCGGCACGCTGGTCGCGGCGATCGCCTACTTCCGCCGCGAGGTCGTTTCCCTTACTCGTGGTTTCTTTGCCGCGGCCCGCAAGAGGGCGATCGAGTCCACCGACGAGCGACTTTCGGTGGCGATCGCGATCGGCACGGTGCCCGCCGTGATCGCCGGCGGGATCGGCTCCGGCTTCATCGAAGATCACCTGGGGGAGCCATGGATGATCGCGATCCAGCTGATCTTCTTCGGCGCGCTCCTGCTCTACGCCGACCGCATGCCGCAGCGCAAGGCGCTTGGCGACGCAACCCTGCGGGACGGGTGGTACATCGGCCTCGCACAGATTTTGGCGCTGGCTCCGGGAACCTCGCGCTCGGGCATAACGATTACCGCCGGTCGTTACCTCGGCCTCGATCGCGACGGAGCCGCGCGCTTCTCCTTCCTGATGCTGATCCCGATTGTCGCCGGCGCCACGCTGTTTAAGGGGGCAAGCGCCATCCACGACGGACTCCCCAGTGGCGTCGCCGGGCCGATGATCGTCGGCACGATCGCCGCCGCCGTTTCCGGTTACCTGGCGATTGCCTTTCTCTTGCGCCTGGTGCGGACCACCAGCTACCGCCCCTTCGTCTACTACCGCTACGCCGCCGGCGCCGCAATCCTCCTAATCATCGCCACCGGCCTGCGCCCCGCCACCTTCTGAGCTTCCGCTGCGACTTATGCCTGATCTGCAGGCATAAGTCGCAGCGGAGCGGAGAAGAGCCGGAATTTGGCGCTTTTCGCCTGTGAAAATCCTGTAAACGCAGGTGATTTATGAGGCGATCCGCCACCGGATGCGCTTACAATCGAGCCGTCTCATCGGCATAAGCGCCTTCCGTCCAATCCGGCGCCGCCAAACCCTTGAACCCACAGCCACAGACGATCAGGCTCGCGGTAATCGACGGCGATAGCGGCTTCGTCACCGTTCTCGCTAAGCGCGCGGACGCTGCCGGCTGGCAGCAGCGCCAGGTTGCCAGCGCGATTCCGCCCGAGGAGCTGGTGGCGATGAAGCTGAACGCGCTCCTGCTCGATCCCGCGGTGTTGGGGGAGGACGGTTGGTCTTACCTGGAGCGGGTTTGCGGGATGTTGCCGGATCTCGGCGTGGTCGTCTGCACCGGCCGCTCCACCGTTGCCCAGCGGGTTCGCGGACTGCGTCTCGGCGTCGACGACTGGATCACTAAGCCCTGCCACCCCGAGGAGGCGATGGCGCGGATCGAGGCGGTCAGTCGCCGTCGGCGTCGCAGCCGCCCCCAGGCCGAGGCAGGACCCTTGGTGGCCGGAGAGCTGGAGATCCGCGCCGACCAATTTCAGGCTTTCGTCAGCGGCGAGAGCCTCGACTTGACCCGGCGCGAATTCGAGCTGTTGCAGCTCTTGGCCGACGCCAAAGGACAGGTACTGGAACGCGAGGCGATCTACCAGCGTGTCTGGGGCTACGCGATGGCCCACGGCGACCGCTCCGTTGACGTCTTCATCCGCAAGCTGCGCCAGAAGCTGGAGAAGCGCTCACCCGGCTGGAGCTACATCCACACCCACTTTGGCGTCGGCTATCGCTTCGATCCCGAGTCAACCGACGGCTCCGCAGGCCCCCTTGCGGACCCGGTCGTCGATCACGAGCCGGCGCCGGTCGTCGAGCCACTCGCGACCCGCTGACGCTCTTCACGCGTCTTTCACATCCTTTTCACATTCTCGCTACAGGCGCGTAACAAGCTCTCGGGCAACCGCTGCGAGGCTGCCGCTCTGATGGCCGGCCCTCAACAAAGCAGCTCAGGGCGCGGCGGAAGAACTGACCAAATCAGAGAAGGAGAGCGAGTGTTTTCTTCAAAGTTCTGGCTCGTCCTCGCGTTTTCGGCACTGCTTGCACTCGGTGTCGCTGCGTGTGGAGACAGCAACAGCGGCAGCAGCTCGTCCGGCGACCTGTCGGGTGAAATCGCGGGCGCCGGGTCCAGCGCGCAGGAAGCGGCGCAGGAGGCCTGGCGGTCCAACTTTCAGTCCGACAACCCGGATGTGACGATCTCCTACGACCCGGTCGGCTCCGGCGGCGGTCGTGAGCAGTTCGTCGCCGGCGGAACGGCCTACGGCGGCTCCGACGCTCCCTTCGACAACGAAGATGGCGAGCTGAACGGCGCGATCGATCGCTGCAAGCCCGGCCAGCTGATTCAGATTCCGGATTACATCTCGCCGATTGCGGTCATCTACAACCTCTCGGGCGTCGATTCTCTGAGATTGGACCCGGACACGATCGCCAAGATCTTCAGCCAGGACATCACCACCTGGAACGATCCGGCGATCGCCAAGGACAACCCCGGCGTCGATCTTCCCGACACGCGGATCACCCCGGTCAACCGCTCGGATGAGTCCGGCACGACGGAGAACTTCGTCGACTACCTCTCCAAAGCCGCGCCGAGCGTCTGGAAGTACCCGGTCGACGGCAACTGGCCCGTCAAGGGTGGCGAGGCCGCGAGTGGCACCTCCGGTGTCGTCGAGGCGGTGTCCGCCGGCGACGGCGCGATCGGCTACGCCGACGCCAGCCAGGCCGGCGATCTCAGCATCGCCACGGTCAAGGTTGGCAGCGAGTACGTCGGTCCGACCCCCGAGGCGGCCGCGAAGATCCTCGAGGAGTCCTCGAAGGATCAGCAGCTCAGCAAGGGCCCGTACGTCTTTGCGTACGACCTCAACCGGACGCCGGACGCGTCGAACACCTACCCGATCGTTCTCGTCTCGTACCTGATCGGGTGCACGCAGTACGACTCGGCCGACACCGCGGCGATCGTCAAGGGCTACTTCAACTACGTGATCAGCCCTGAGGGCCAGAAGGCCGCGGCGGACAACGCCGGCTCGGCCCCGCTCTCCAGTTCGCTGCATTCGCAGATCCAGCCCGCCGTCGACGCGATCCAGACCGGGTCGTAGGAGAAGGCTGAGGTTCGATGACTGGGGAGCCCCGCTAGGTTTCGCGGGGCTCCCCAGTCGTCATTAAGAAGACCTTGGAAGCGCACACCGACACCACCACAAACGCCGGCCAGATCCTCGCCGCGGCCTCCGGTGGCCGCCGGGGGGCCGGCGACAGGGTTTTCTCAAATCTGGCCACCGCCGCCGGTGTCACGATTCTCGCCCTACTGGCGGGGGTCGCGCTGTTTCTGGTCGTCGAGAGCATCCCCGCCGTCACCGCCAATTCGGCTGACTTACCCGAGGGCAAAAGCCTCATCTCCTACATCGCACCGCTCGTCTTCGGGACGGTGCTGGCCGCGATCATCGCGGTGATCATCGCGGTGCCATTGGCGGTCGCCGTCGCTGTCTTCATCAGCCACATCGCGCCGCGTCGGCTGGCGGCGACCCTCGGCTACATCGTCGACCTGCTGGCCGCGATTCCCAGCATCGTCTACGGCCTCTGGGGGATCTTCGTCCTCGGTCCCGCGGCCATAGGGGTAATGCAGTGGCTCGCCGACAATCTCAGCTTCATCCCGATCTTCGAGGGGCCGGCTTCTTCAACCGGGCGAACGATGTTGGTTGCCGGCTTCGTGCTGGCGGTGATGATCCTGCCGATCGTCTCCGCGGTCGCCCGCGAGGTCTTTACCCAGACTCCGCGCAAGCTCCAGGAGGGAGCTTTGGCGCTCGGTGCCACCCGCTGGGAGATGATCCGAATGACGGTGTTCCCGTTCGGGCGCTCGGCAATCATCAGCGGCTCGATGCTCGGCTTGGGCCGAGCCCTGGGAGAGACGATGGCGGTGACGATCATCCTCTCCGTATCCGGCGTGGTCACCTTCAACCTGATCAGCCAGTCGAACCCGTCGACGATCGCCGCCAATATCGCCCTCGACTTTCCGGAGTCCTCCGGCGTCGCGATTAACACCCTGATCGCATCCGGCTTGGTCCTCTTCGCTATCACCCTTGTCGTCAACATGGGCGCGCGCATTCTGATCACGCGCTCCAACAAGGAGTAGGAACCGCAACGTGAGCGATCGCGCGGAAAGAATTGATTTGGCGCCGGCGCCGGCTTTGGGCTCCTCGCTCGGAGAGGCCCTGTTTGAGAACGGTGTGCTCCCCTCTTGGGCCCCCTATGGAGCCGTCGGAGGCTCAATTCTCTTCTCCGTCCTTCTGCTGCTCGCACTGGGCAGTTTCAACATCGTCGCGGCCATTGTCCTGGCCGTTGTCGCTTCCTGCGCCTCGATTTACGCTTGGTCGCGAGTGGTGGAGGGGCCTCGCCGTGCCGCGGATCGAGTCGCGACGCTGTCGATCGTCGCTGCCTTTGGTGCCGCTGTCGCGCCGCTGATCTCGTTGCTCTACCAGGTCGTCACCAGGGGGCTGGCCCGGTTCGACTCGGCTTTCTTCACCGAGTCGGCGCGTGGCGTGATCGGCGAAGGCGGCGGCGCCGCGCACGCGATCGTCGGCACGCTCGTGATTACCGGGGTAGCGGCGGCGATCGCAGTGCCGATTGGGGTCATGGTCGCGATCTATCTGACCGAGTACGGCACCGGCCGCCTGCGCAAAGCGCTCACCTTCTTCGTCGACGTGATGACCGGCATTCCATCGATCGTCGCCGGACTGTTCGCCTTCGCCCTGTTCGCGCTCTTCTTCGGCCCCGGTATTCGGATGGGGGTTATGGGGTCGGTGGCCCTCGCCGTCTTGATGGTCCCGATCGTGATTCGCACCTCCGAAGAAATCCTCAAAATCGTTCCCAACCACCTTCGTGAGGCTTCATACGCGTTGGGCACGCCGAAGTGGAAGACGATCGTCAAAGTCGTGCTTCCCACCGCGCTGGCCGGCCTGGTTACCGGCGTGATGCTCGCCACCGCCCGGGTAATCGGCGAGACGGCGCCGCTCCTGGTCACCACCGGGGTGGTCGACTCGATCAACTCCAACCCCTTCAACGGACGGATGCAGAACCTCGCCGTCTACGCGTTTGGCGAGTACCGCAATCCCGGCGTCTTGAAGCAGGCCGCATACGATCGTGCCTGGGCGGCGGCCCTGACCCTGATCGCTATCGTGATGCTCTTGAGCCTTGTTGCTCGCCTCATCTATCGTCGCTATGGAACAGAGATCCGTTAGCCCCGTGGAAAGCACCGCGCCGGACCCGCAGTTTTCGCCGCCGCCTCGGTTGCCTGAGGTAAGAAATGCGGCGGCACCGGCTCGCGGCGCCAAGACCGTCGAGGCACGCAACGTCAACCTCTTCTACGGCGACTTCCACGCCGTGCAGGACGTGACGATGACGATCCAGCCGAACAAGGTGACGGCGTTGATCGGTTCCTCGGGCTGCGGCAAGACCACCTTCCTGCGCTCGCTCAACCGCATGCATGAGTTGACGCCCGGCGCCCGCGTTGAAGGGGAGATCGTGATCGACGGGCACGACATCTACGCGCCGACCATTGACCCGGTCCAGGTGCGCCGTTTGGTCGGGATGGTCTTCCAGTCGCCGAACCCGTTTCCGACGATGTCGATATACGAGAACGTGGCCGCCGGCGTGACGCTCAACGCGAAGGGTGTGAAGAAGGCTGAAAAGGACGAGATAGTCGAGCGTGCGCTGCGTGGCGCGCACCTCTGGGACGAAGTCAAGGATCGTCTCGACAAGCCCGGGTCCGGGCTCTCTGGCGGGCAGCAACAGCGGCTCTGTATCGCCCGCGCGACCGCGGTTGAGCCGGAGGTGTTGTTGATGGACGAGCCTTGCTCGGCGCTGGACCCGGTTGCGACACTGGCGATCGAGGAGTTGATCGGGGAGATGAAGAATCGCTTCACGATCGTGATCGTCACTCACAACATGCAGCAGGCCTCGCGGGCCAGCGACGTGACCGCCTTCTTCAACCTCGAAAGAAGCGGCATGCCCGGCAGACTGGTGGAGATCGGGGAGACCGAGAAGATCTTCACCCGGCCTGAGGAGCAGGCTACCGAGGATTACGTCAGCGGCCGGTTCGGGTAAGGGGAAAGATGGCTATCGAGGGTGTTCGCGTTCAGTATCAGGAGGAGCTGGGGCAGCTAGAGGTCAGCGCCTTGGGCGGGCTCGACTTGGCCAATGCGGCGCTGGAGCGCACCTTGGAGGCGATTGAGCACCAGGACATCGAGTTGGCGCAGATGGTGATTGCCGATGACGATCGGATAGACGGTCGCTACCTGGAGGTGCACCAGAGCCTGATCGCGCTGCTCGCCACGCAGTCGCCGGTGGCGACGGACCTGCGGCTGATTTCGGCCCTGTTGCACGTTCTCAAGAACATCGAACGGATGGGCGATCAGTGCGTGAACATCTGCAAGATGATCCCGCTGACCGGCAACGAGCCTCCGGCCGACGAGGAGATGGTGAAGCGGATCCTCACCATGGGTCGCCAGGCCCGCACCCTGATTTCCCAGGCAAAGCGGTCCTTCGAGGAGCGCGACGTCGAGATGGCTCGCGACTTGGTCCGCCAAGACGATGTGGTCGACAACCTCAACCGCGAGTGCTTCGGCCTGGCCCTGGAGATCGGGGACGACGCCGACAAACGCGAGTGGGCGATGACGATGCTGCTGGCGGCGCGGGCGATCGAGCGGATCGGGGACAATGCCGTCGACGTCGGTGAGCAGGTCGCCTTCGTGGTCACGGGACTGTTTCGCGAGTTCGAAGACGCCTCTCATCCGAGTGCGTAGGAGGGGTCGGGTACCCCTCCCGGCTCAACTTTTTCGGTGAGGCGCCTGCGGCTGACCGCGGATGGATTGGCGCGAAAAAGTACAAGCCGCCGGGAGGGGCACCCGACCCCTCCTTTGAGATCCGTGGCGTTTGGGAACATGGAAAGTCCCGCGATGCTCTGCGCCGCCATAGATATCGGTTCCAACACGACCCGCGTATTGGTGGCGGAGCCTGTCGATGGACAGTTGAAGAAGGTGATGGAGCAGCGGGCTTATACGCGAGTCAACAAGGCCCTGGATGACGACGGGGCGATCCTGCCGGAAAAGGTCGACGAGGTTGTCGAGGTCGTCTCCACGCAGGTGAGGCTGGCGCGGGAGTTGGGGGCGGAGACGATTCGCTCCGTCGCGACAGCCGCGGTGCGCGAAGCGCCGAACGGAAAACTCGTCGCGAAGAAGATCGCCGATGTCTCCGGGGTCCCTGTCGACATTCTCAGCGAAGAGGAGGAGGGGCGACTTTCCTTCATTGGCGCGACCAAGACGCTCGGCCACCCGGTTGAGGGGAAGGTCGGCGTGGTCGACGTTGGCGGCGGCTCGACCGAGGTCATTCTCGGCAGTGTTTCCGGCGGTGTTGAAAGCGTGCGCTCCTGGTCGGTCGGCTCCGGAGTGCTTGCCGATGAGCTGATTACCTCAGACCCGCCCTCGGCAGCGGAGATCCGCAAGGTCCGTGATCGCATCGACGACCTCTTCGAAGGGGTTGAGATTGAACGTCCCGCTCAGGCGGTTGCGGTGGGCGGCAGTGCCACGTCGTTGAGGCGGTTGGTAGGCGCGGTGCTCGAGTACGAGACGCTGGAGCGGGGTATCCGGGTTCTATCCGGCGATCCGGCGGCCGATGTCGCCCGTCGCTTTGAGTTGGACCCCCAGCGAGTTCGCATTCTCGCGACCGGCGTGCTTTTGCTGGAGAAGGTCTCCGAGCTGCTCGGACAGCCATTGCAGATTGGCAAGGGGGGGTTGCGCGAGGGGGTCATCCTGGACCTTCTCAACGGCAACGCCAACGGCTCCTCGCCGGCGCGGCTCGCGGCCTAGAGGCAGCACCGCCTCTGCTCTAGCCTCAGCCTGTGGCACGCGCGCGCGAGGTTGAGCTCGATTGCGACGAGGCGTTCGCCCAGGCGGCGGCGCTGGTGGTGGGTGTCCGCGCGGTGGAGGTCTTTGAGCACTCGCCAGGGGTTCTCGATGTCGAAAAGCCAGAGCGCGTTCACGACATGCGGGTCGCGACGCGCCGCCTGCGCGCCGCAATGGAGGTCTTCGTCTCCTGCTTCCCGCGCAAGCGCCTCCACAAAGCGTTGAAAGAAGTGAAGGCACTGGCCGACGCGCTCGGCGCACGCCGCGATTGCGATGTGGAAGTCGAGTTCCTGGAGCGGCTGATGGCCGAAGTCGATCCCGGGGACCGCGAGGCAGTCGCGGAGATGGTCGCCGACCTGCGCGAGGAGCGAGCGCGCGCAAATCAAGCTCTCGCATCCTTCGTCGCCGAGAGACAGCTCGCAAAGCTGCGCCGCCGACTGGCGAAGTTGATCGAGAGAGCAAAGGCATGAAGGCGCGCGCGGTCGAGGGCCTCGATCCTGGGGGGACGCTGCGGGACAACGCGGAGAGGATTGTCCGCGTGCGGCTCGACGAGTTGCGCGCCTGCTCCGAGAGCGCTCTCGATCCCAGTGCCGCCGAGGCTCAGCACGGCATGCGGATCGCCGCCAAGCGGTTGCGCTACGTGCTGGAAATCGTCAGCCCCTGTTTCGGCCCTGAAGTGAAGGCTGCCCGCCGCGCCGCCAGGGAGCTGCAGGGCGTCCTCGGTGAGATCCATGACTGCGACGTCCTGCTTCCCCGTTCCGCAGGCGTCCCATCCCTGATCGCGACGCTCCACTCTCGCCGCGAGCTGCTCTTCCGTCGCTTCACCGACCTTTGGCGCCTGGAGGAGAGCAAAGGGACCTGGACAGCGCTAGAGCGTGCGCTGTAGTTGTTACGCAAAGTTCACGAGTGTCGTCTGTGCCTCAGTACGATGGCCCGATCGACGATCCGGAGCTCTATTTCAATCGCGAGCTGTCCTGGCTCGACTTCAACCAGCGCGTACTGGAGCTGGCTGAAGAGGACGGCATCCCACTGCTGGAGCGGCTGCGCTTCTGCGCGATCTACGCCAACAACTTGGACGAGTTCTTCATGGTTCGCGTCGCGGGACTGTTTGGCCAGCTTGATGCGGGGATTGACGCGCGCGGGCCCGATGGTCTTGCTCCGGGAGAGCAGATAGACGCGATCCAGTCTCGTGTGCTGGAGCTCGACCATCGCCTGCACACCTGTTTCAACGGGGACCTGCGCCCAGCCATGGAGGAGCAGGGGATCCGGATCGTCTCCCTTGAGACCGCGACCCCCGAAGAGCTCCGCGAGATCAACGTTCGCTTCCACGAGCAGGTATTCCCGGCGTTGACTCCGCTGGTGATCGGACTCGGTCGCCCCTTCCCGTACATCTCGAATCTCTCGCTCAGCCTCGGCGTGTTGCTGCGCGATCCCGAGAGCGGCACCGAGATCATCGCCCGCGTCAAGGTGCCGAAGGAGCTGCTCGGGCGCTTCCTGCCGGTCGGAGAGGACGGCAAGGCATTCGTCCCCTTGGAAGAGGCGATTGCCGCCAACCTCGATGTGCTCTTCCCCGGCACCGAGGTGATCGACCATGGCTATTTCCGCGTCACCCGCGACGCCGACTTCACCGTCAGCGACGAGGCCGATGACCTCTTGCAGGCGGTCCAGGACGAGATTCGCCGCCGTCGCTTCGGCGAGGTGGTTCGCTTGGAGATCGCCACCGGCATGAACCCGAAGCTGCGCGAGCAGCTGATCGACGCCTTGCGCCTGGAAGACCGCGAGGTCTACGACATCGATGGGTTGATCGGCCTCGACGACCTGACTTCGATCGCTGACGTCCCCGGCCACGCGGAGCTGCGCTACCCGCCATGGACCCCGGTCACCCGGCCGCGCTTGCAGGGCGAGGACGAGGAGCAGGTCGACATGTTCGCGACGATCCGCCAGTCCGATCTGCTCGTCCACCACCCCTACGACTCCTTTGCCACCTCGGTGGAGCGCTTCGTTGAGCAGGCGGTCGCCGATCCGGACGTGCTGGCGATCAAGCACACCGTCTACCGGACCAGCGACGATTCCCCGCTGGTCCCTTCGCTGATCCGCGCCTCGGAGCGCGGCAAGCAGGCGGTCTGCATGGTCGAGCTGAAAGCCCGCTTCGACGAGGAAGCCAATATTCATTGGGCGAAGTCCCTGGAGGAGGCGGGCGTGCACGTCGTCTATGGCATCCCGGGCCTGAAGACGCATGTGAAGGCGATCCTCGTCGCTCGGCGTGAAGGGGACCGGGTGCGCGAGTACGTCCATATCGGCACCGGCAACTACCACCCGAAGACAGCCCGCCTCTACACCGACTTCGGTCTTTTCACCGCCGACCCCGAGATCGGCGCCGACGTGGCGGAGATGTTCAACTTCCTCACCGGCTACGGCCGCCCCGCGGAGTACCGCAAGGTGCTGGTTTCGCCGACGACGATGCGCGGTCGGATCATCGAGGAGATCGAGCGCACGGTTGAGGCACACCGGGCCGGAGAGGAGGCGCGGATCGCCCTCAAGATGAACTCGCTGGTGGACGCGGGCTGCATCCAGGCGCTGTATGAGGCTTCGCGGGCCGGGGTGAAAGTCGACCTCAACGTGCGCGGCATCTGTTGCCTGCGGCCGGGGGTCCCGGGGATCTCGGAGAACATCCGCGTTGTCTCCATCGTCGGCCGCTTCCTCGAGCACTCACGCGTCTACACGTTCCAGCGCGGGGAGGAGACGCGAGTTCTGATGGGCTCCGCCGACCTGATGCCGCGCAATCTCGACAGCCGGGTGGAGCTGGCCGCGCCGGTCGAGGATCCGGAGCTGCGGGCGGAGCTGCTCGACGTGCTGGAGCGATGCTTTGCCGAGAACGCGAACGCCTGGGAGCTGGGCCCCGACGGCGAGTGGACTCGGTTGAGTGCTGCCGATGAGGAGCGCCGCAGCGTTCAGGAGGAGCTGCGCGAGCGCCATGCGGCGCGCGCTGCGGAGCATCTCGCCGCGGCGGCCGGCTGAGAAAAGACCGGCTCGACCTCTAGGATTGCCGCGTGGCTCGCCTCTCCCTCCTTCCCCGCGATCAAACCTACTTCGACCTCTTTATAGAGGCCGGGCAAAACAGCGTCCAGGCTTCGCGGCTGTTGGACCAAATGATGAACTCGTGGCCCGAGGATGAAGGCATCTCGCGAGAGATCCTCAAGGCCGAGCAGGAGGGCGACCGGATCACCCACGACATCGTCCAGCGGCTGAACCCCACCTTCGTTACGCCTATCGACCGCGAGGACATCTACAACCTGGCGACGCAGATGGACGACATCGTCGATTACGCCGAGGAGGCCGCCGACTTCCTCGGCCTCTACAAGATCGAGGCGCCGATGGCCCAGGCTCAGGCGCTCACCAAGGTGTTGGTTCAGTCTTGCGAGCAGCTCGCCCAGGGGCTCGAGCATCTGCGGGACTTCAAGAACCTCGACAGATACTGGATTGAGATCCACCGGCTGGAGAACGAGGGAGACCGGATCTCCCGCGACGCGGTCGCCTCCCTCTTCTCCAATGGGATCGACCCGATGGTCGTGATCCGCTGGAAGGATATGTTCGCGGTGCTTGAGAACGCGATCGACGCGACCGAGACCGCGGCGCAGATCCTCGAGGGAATCGTCATCAAGAACAGCTGACCGCGTGAACTCCGACGTAATCCTCGTCATCGTCGTCGCCACGGCGCTGGCATTCGACTTCACCAACGGGTTCCACGACACCGCCAACGTCGTCGCCACCTCGATCTCGACTGGGGCGGCCAACCCTCAGGTGGCGATAGGGATGGCCGCGCTACTCAACTTCGCCGGCGCTTTCATCTCCATCTCGGTCGCTGCGACTGTCGCCAACGATGTCGTCAACTCGGACGTGATCACCCCGACGATCGTCTTCGCCGGTCTAATCGGCGCGATTGCGTGGAACCTGGCCACATGGTGGCTGGCACTGCCCTCCAGCTCTTCGCATGCCTTGATCGGTGGCGTGGTGGGCTCGGCGATCGCGGCCGCCGGCTTCGACGCGGTTATCGCTGACGGGCTGGTCGGCAAGGTCTTGATCCCGGCGGTTATCGCGCCGATCCTGGCTTTTATCGTCGCCGGGGCTGCGATTGGGCTGGTTTACAGGATTGTTGGTCGCCAGCGACCGGGCACGGTAACTCGCGGCTTTCGGTACGGGCAGATTGTCTCCGGTGGGTTACTGGCGCTGGCGCACGGCACCAATGACGCGCAGAAGACGATGGGCGTCATCACCCTTGCCCTGGTTGCCAATGGCACCCTGGGAGCGAACGCCGATCCACCTCTTTGGGTGATCGTCTCCGCCGCGACGGCAATCGCGCTCGGCACCTATACGGGTGGCTGGAGGATCATTCGCACGACAGGCAGCCGGATCATCAAGATGGACGCGGCGCAGGGGTTCTCGGCCCAGGGTGCGGGAGCCGCGGTGATCCTCGCCTCCACGCACTTTGGCTTCCCGCTGTCGACCACGCACGTGATCAACGGCGGCGTGATGGGGGCGGGAGCGGGCAAGCGGGTTTCCGCCGTGCGCTGGGGAGTGGCCGGCAACATCATGATGGCCTGGTTGCTGACGCTGCCGGCGGCGGCAGCGATCGGCGCCGCCGTCTATGGCCTTACGCGAATCTTCGGCACCGGCGCATTGGGACCGGTTTTGGTTTCGCTGATGGCGCTGTCCCTCGTCGTTGCGGCTTTCGCTCGTCGCTCTCGGCAGGGCTCCCCGGTGCCCGCGAGTTGAGCATGGCGGTCATCGTCGAAACCAAGGAGCTGATGCAGACGGTGGTCGTGTCGGTTATGGCGGGCGTGGGGGTGACCGTCGTCTTTGCGGTCGCGATTTGGGGCGCTGCGCAATTCGCCGACCTCAACCGCAACGAACGCCCGCTGGCGGCGGGGATGGCGGCAACCGTGGGGATTCTCGCCCTGCTGGTCACTCTCGCGAGCATCGCGCTGGGTCTCGTCGCTGTGACCTCAAAGTAGCGGCGAAAGCTTTGCTTCGGTAGACGGGTTCAGCTCAACCTCTGCCCTGGGCGGATTCGGAACCCAAAACGCGATTCATCTCGCCGAGAAGACCGCCGTCGGGCGCTCTGACGGGTTGGCACGGTTCGACCGGCCCTTCGGCGATCGCGAAGTTGACTTCGTGGCCCCCTTCGGGGTCTCCGTCGTAGGGCCCCGGTGATCCGGAAATGACCACGGTCTGGTCGGTGCGAAACGACGCAGGGTCAAGGCTGATGTTCGCGGTCGTATTTTGAAACTCGTCATCGGAGATCTCACCGCGCATGTGTTGACGCCAGCGTTCATGCCACTGCTGGGCGCTCATCACCCCGATCGTTATCGCTCCGGGGCCACCCATGCGCATCCCGCCGATGGTTCCACCCAGGGACGTTCTCACGGTCGATGGCGTGAAGTGCGGCTCGCGACAGGTCATTCCGGCCGGCAACCAGGTGACCTGAGAGCGGATCCCGGCTTCTCCTAGCGCAGCTTCGAGGCCCGCGGAGTCTTCGGGGCTGTAGATCTTGATCGCCACTCCGCCTCCGTCCTGAGGCTCGACGGCAAATGCTCTGGTTGTGTGATCGCCTCCCGAGTTGACGATGAGCAGCGCGGCCCCGACGGCGAGCACCGCGACGGCGCCGATTGCCAGCCGCGGAGCGCGTTGCCGTGCGTGTGAGTGCCCTGTGCTCTCGGCTGAGACTTCCTGTTCGGTGCCGCGCTGGGCGACGACGGCCTTCAGCTCGCCAAGCAGCCTTTCCTCGAAGTTGTCGTTGTCGCGGTTCTTTTTCACGATTGTTCTCCCTTGCTGACAGTCGGTTCGTTTGAAGCGGTCTCGAGTTCGTCTCGCAGCTTGCGCCGGGCTCGATGCAGGCGGACCCGAGCGGTCACTGGTCGCACGCCCGCGGCGGCAGCGGCCTCGGTGATGCTCAGCTCGTCGATTGCTACGAGTTCGAGAACGGCCCGCTCCGATTCGGAGAGGCGGTCCATCGCCTCGTAGAGGTGGCGCGCCCTGGCCGCGGCTTCGATGCGAGCGTCGATCTGTGCCGCATCGTCCTCGTCGAGCAGAGCGGCGCCGCCAAGCCGCTTTAGGCGGGCTTGCTCGCGACCGATTCGGCGCCGGTCGCCGGCGATGACCGTGCGGGCGATGCCATAGAGCCATGCCTTCGGGGTCCCGCGTCCGGGTCTATACCTGTGAGCCCCATCGATCGCCGCCAGAAATATCTCGGCAGTGAGGTCGGCGGCGTGTTCGCGATCACCGACGCGACGGGCGACGAATCCTTGGATCGCCTCTACGTGCTCGCGGTAGAAGGCTTCGAAGATTTCCGGATCGGTGGCAATCCAGGCCAACTGCTCGGAGCTGACGCCACGCTTGCGCACGGCGACGAGGGCCAGGCGCCGACCGAGCGAGCTTGGTGAGCTGGACAGGGCCAATTCAGTCTCCATATCTCTCATTGGTCGGAGAGCGGAAAAGCGTTACCGATTTCTTGAGATCGGAGTCGCTCCATCCTGTCTAAGGTCTTCCTATGCGAAATGCCCGCAACGCTTTCATCGTCATGGCGCTGGCCTTCGCGGTCGCTTTCGTGCCCGCCGGCGGAAACTTCGCAGAGGCGATCTTCACCGCGTTGACGATGGGCTTCCTGGCCGCGATCGCCTGGATGGTCTATGCACTGAGTCGCCAGAACCAGTTGACGCTGGCGACGCTGAGCGATGCTCGACGGGGGATCCTTTACGGAGCGTTGGGGTTGATCGCGCTGCTGATCGCCGGCTCCGATGAGATGTTCGCGACCGGGGGCGGCACGCTGGCCTGGATCCTGCTCCTCGGCGCCTCTGTCGCGGCGATCTGGCGCATCTGGACCGAGGCGAATACGTACTGAATGAGGGTGTGCCGAGATTGGCACGCCCCTGTGACGCTTTTGTTCGACTGAGCGCGTAACGCGCGCGTCGCGGCCTGGGACGGTCAAGGGGTGTCGCCCCAGACCATCGGCAAGCCACTGCAAAGGGAGGACGGGACCGCCTCGGTCGAGCTGGTCGCGGTCGTTCCGTTCCTGCTGCTGGCGGTTCTGGTGGCGGCACAGATCGTCCTTGCTGGTCAGGCGCTGTGGTCGGCCGGCGTGGCCTCGCGAGCGGGCGCCAGGGCGGCGCTGGTCGGCGGAGACGCTGCCCAGGCAGCCCGCGAGGCGTTGCCCCCGGCGATGCGGACCGGGTCGAAGATCAATGACTCCAATGAGGTTTCCGTGCGGGTCGGCGTGCCCCGGCTGCTGCCCGTTCTGCCGAAGGTGATGGTTGGGGCGAAGACGACGCTGGGGTCAAGCGGTGGGTAGCGAGCGGGGCCAGGCGTCGATCGAGCTGGTTGCCGGGTTGCCGGCGCTCTTGGTCGCTGCCATGCTCGCGCTGCAGCTCCTCGCCGCCGGTTACGCACTCACCCTGGCTGACGGCGCCGCTGAAGCCGGAGCCCTGGCACTCGCTTCGGGGGGCTCGGCCGAAAGCGCCGCTCGCGATGCGCTGCCGGGCTGGGCCAGAGACGATGTCGATGTCTCGGTTCGCGGTGGCCGGGTCACGGTCCGTTTGCGACCGCTCTCGCCTTTCCGTGGCATTGCCGACCGGCTGGAGATCGCCACGTCCGCGGCTGTGAGGCCTGAGGGGTAAAGATGCCGGTCTTCACGCTGGAGAAAAAGGGCACTTTCGGCCTTGAGTCCCCGCGGGAGCCGACGGTATTGGTCACGAGAGTGGGGAACGCTGAGGGGTCGCGGGCCGCCGCCGCCGCTCTCGCCTGCGCGGCGGCGGCTCCCGACCGGGTGAGCCTCCTTGTGGACCTCCACGAGGGTCGTTCTCCCCGGCCGACGATTGTCGCGTCGGCGGCGGCGCGGCGACTGGAGGAGAGGCTCGCGGTTCAATTCCCCGAGGCGGGCGTGGCTTCGCGCCGGCAGGTTTGCCACTTGACGCTGCCGCCCGACGAGAGCGGCATCGCGATGGCAAGGGGGGCGATGGCGGTTGCACGTGACTCGACCCGCATCCTGCACACCCCGTCGCATCTACTCCAGGACGCCCTGGAAGACGACGGCCTGCGTCCGTCTGGGGCTTTGCTTCGGGCCGATCTCGATGTTGACCGCGCGCTTACGGCCTTGGCGGTCGGCGACCTGCATGGGAGGGGACTGCGCGTCGCGGTTCTGAAGCGCCCGCTCAGTTGGGTGGCGGCGCGACGGGCGCTCTCCGGGACCCCAACGGGGAAGGGCGGGGGGCTGCCGACGCGGGTGTGCGCTCGCCTGCTGGAGGAGCGTGGCCAAGCTTTGCCGCTGGCTCTCGGCAGCATCTTCGTCTTGGTCATGGCGACGTTGGCTTTGGTCGCGATCGCTGGGGCAATCACCGGCGTGGGGCGGGTGCAGCGAGCGGCCGACCTTGCCGCGATCTCGACGGCGCGCTCGATGCGCGACGACCTGCCTCGCCTTCTTTCACCGCCAACCCTGCCCAACGGCATGCCGAACCCGCTTCATATGGAGAAATCCGTCTACCTGTTGCGGGCGCGCGCGGCCGGCGTCCTGGCGGCGAAAACGAACGGGGTCGCTCCAAGGCGCTTCCAGGTCTCCTTCCCCGATGTCCTTTCCTTTGCGCCGGTCCGCGCCAAGGCCACGGTGTTCGCCGAAGTGGGTGCCGGCGTAGGGCGAGCTCGAATCGAGGCGACCGCGGTCGCTGAGGCCGGGTCGCCGGCGAGTGGCGCCGGCATGCCGGCGACGGCGAGCGGGGGCGGCTACAGCGGACAGCTCGCCTACCGCCAGGGGGAACCCATGCGTCCCGACGTCGCCGTCGCGTTCGACCGGATGGCGGCAGCTGCTTCCCAGGCCGGCATCGCCCTCGTGGTCAACTCGGGCTTCCGCTCCGACGCCGAACAGGCCGCGCTCTTCGCCGCAAACCCTGACCCGCAGTGGGTGGCTCCTCCAGGGCAGTCATTGCACCGCTGCGGAACCGAGCTCGACCTCGGCCCGGACTCCGCCTATGGGTGGCTGGCGGCGAACGCCGGCAAGTTTGGCTTCCTCCAGCGCTACTCCTGGGAAGCGTGGCATTTCGGCTACACGCAAGGGCCGCCGCCCTGCTCTCGTCCGGGTAATACGGTCGGCGCAGGCGGGGGAGATGGCGGGGCGTCGGGGGCCGGGGGCTTACCCTCATTCGTCCCCGCTCAATACCGAGAGCCGCTGCTGCGAGCCGCCTCTCGCTGGAACGTCTCAGCGGCCTTGCTTGCCGCGCAGTTGATGGCCGAATCGAACTTCAACCCCTACGCTGCCTCACCCGCCGGCGCCCAGGGGATAGCCCAGTTCATCCCCTCCACTGCAGCCGCCTACGGTCTCGCGGACCCCTTTGACCCCGAGGCGGCGATCGACGCGCAGGCGCACCTGATGTCCGATTTGATCCGCCAACTTGGCTCCCCGACCCTCGCCCTCGCCGGCTACAACGCCGGCCCGGCTCCGGTTGAAGCCTGCAACTGCATCCCCGCCTACCCGGAGACCCAGGCCTACGTAACCCGCATCCTCGCCTTGCTCGGCGGAGCCGGCGCCCTCGCTCTCCCAACCTTCGAAGTGCGCCTGGTCGCGTGATGTATGTGTATTCATACACCTCAAGGTGTAAATTGAAATGGTGACGCGAACGAACATCGAGATTGACGATCAGCTGATCGAGCGCGCGATGAGCATCTACAGGCTGCGCAGCAAGCGCGAAGCCGTCGATTTCGCCCTGCGCAGACTCGTCGGCGAGCAGATGACGCGTGAGGAGATGCTGGCGATGGAGGGAACCGGGTGGGATGGCGACCTGAATGAGATTCGTTCGCGCGACGAGATCCCGGAACTGTGATCCTCGCCGACAGCTCGGCATGGATCGAGTACCTGCGGGCGACTGGAAGCCCGACGCATCTGGCCTTGCTCGAGGGATTGCGGAATCCGAAGAAGGCACTGGCGTGGACCGACGTAGTCGCTATGGAGGTTCTTGCCGGCGCCCGCGACGACGTCCATCGTGACCGGCTGCGGCGCATGCTCTACGGCCTGCCCTTTCTGGGCGTCGACGGTCCGGCGGACTACGAGAACGCCGCCGAGCTCTACCGGCTGTGTAGTCGGGAAGGGGAAACGCCCCGCCAACTTGCCGACTGCCTGATAGCGGTCGTCGCTATGCGCAACGACGCGGAGCTGCTCTGTGCGGACGCCGATTTCCAAGTCATCGCACGGCATGCGCCGCTGCGGTTGTCCCACTCGGCTGAGATGATCTGAGAAGAATGCGCTCCGCCGGGCCTCTGACATTCACCACCCTTGCGATTGTGGCTGTCAGCTTGATCGCCGTGGTGCCGGTCGCGGCGGAGAATCCCGGCGCCGCGCTCGCCAAGAAGAAGCACTGCAAAAAAGCGCAGAGACTGCGCAGGGGGAGATGCGTCCCGAAGTCAAAGCCCAGACCGGGGTCGTCCGCGCCGGCGCCCGATCCGTACAGCGACGCCGATGGGGACGGTCTGCCCTACATATGGGAGACGGCCGCGCAACCCACGTCCGGCAAGAGATGCGCTCCGACGAAGAGACTCCACGGCGGGCGGTGCGTCCCCAAGTGCAGAAGAGGGCAGGCGCTCAAGCGGGGAAGATGTGTGAGGAGAAGATCCGCGAGACGCAGAGGGGCGAAAGCGCGAGCGTCGATCGCGCCGTTGAGTGTCGCTCCCATGGGCGCCGATCCGAACCACAAGGACATCTTCATCCAGATCGACTACGCGAGTGCGGCTCTGCGTCAGAACGTGGCCTGCTCCGAGCTGGACGGGATTGTTACTGCCTTCGCCAAAGCGCCGGTTGGAAATCCGGACGGGACGACCGGGATCATCCTGCACATCGACGCCGGCGTCACCTGCCCGAGTCGCAGTTACGACCTCGGTGGGTCACAGGTCTTCGATGCCGGTCCATGCCCCAATTTCAGCGCGACGCTCAACGCCCTCAACCTGCAAGAGAACCGCGCCGGCACCTTCCACATAACCGGCTTCTCTCCCACCTGTGGCCAGACGGGAGCGGCGGGCGTCGGAGATCTACACGGCTACAGGTCGATGGTCCACACCGACGGCCCCTCATTCGCGCACGTACTGATGCACGAGCTCGGCCACAACCTCGGCCTGGATCACGGCTCCTATCTGCAGCCGAACAGGTTCAGCGTGATGAGCAGCCCACTGTTCGCATCGAGCACCGGCACTGGCCCGGGCACGTCGGTGCTCGACTATCAGCGGATCGACCTGCCGGCGCTCGACGAGAGAAATCTTGATGAGTCGGCCGGAATCGGGGCGCCGGCGAGTTATCACGATTTCTACGTCCAGCATGCCTGCCCGGAGTCCGGCGGCGGCTTTTCCTTCCCAAGCGCCTGGCCCGGGAACGGCCAAATCGACTGGAACTGCAACACGGCGAATTTCTTCGATCCGCCCCTAATCGACCCCGGCACGGTTCAAGCCGACATCAACGGCGACAATCAGCTGACCGTACTTCCCGCCACTCACGACGAGTGGTCGACGCTCGACTACGGCAGCGGCGGCAAGATCGGCCCGCGATAGCGGCGCCCTGCGGTAGCCTGCCGCGCGATGGCAACGGTCGAAGTTCAGGGAGTCGAGGGGATGCAGGCGCTGCTGGGGCAGGAAATAGGCCCGAGCGAGTGGCGCACCGTCACCCAGGAGGACATCGACACCTTCGCGCGAGTTTCCGGCGACGACCAGTGGATTCATGTCGACGTCGAGCGGGCGAAGGCGGAGAGTCCTTTCGGCACGACCATCGCCCACGGCAACCTCACCCTCTCCCTGGTCGACGGCTTCCGCAAAGAGCTGATCTCTTCGACCGGCTTCACCCTCGGTGTCAACTACGGCTGGAACAAGATCCGCTTTCCCGCCCCGGTTCCCGTCGACTCCAAAGTCCGCGGCAAAGCCGAGGTCGTCTCGATCGACGAAAAGGGCGGCGGCTGGCACGAGGTGATCACCCGCTTCACCCTCGAGGTCGAGGGCAACGAGAAGCCATGCTTTGTGGGTGACTCGGTTACGCGCGTAATGGCGCCCGTCGGTTGACGGACGCCAATCCCGCCGACTACTTGACGGTGAGCGTGCCTTCCATGCCCGCCTCTTTGTGGCCGGGGATCGTGCAGTAGTAGGTGTAGGTGCCGGGCTTCAGGTCCTTGAGGACGAGGTTGGTGGTGTCCTCCGCGATCAGGTCTGAGGTGCCGACGTCGTTGCCGGCCGAGTCCTGGACCGCCACGTCGTGGGTGATCGCGGCGGGGTTGTCGAAGGCGATCGTCACGTTGCCCGCCTTGGCCGAGAGGGTGTCGGTCGTGTAGGCGAGCTGGCCGTCGGGGTCGGCCTCGAGGTCGATCGTCTCGCCGCTCGCCGCCGAATTGCCGCTCTCCTCCTTGCCCATTGCGGAGCCGCTGGTTGCCCCCTCCGAGGTTGCCGAAGCAGTGGTCGTCGTGCCGTTGTTGTCACTCCCTCCACAGGCGACCAGTGCGATCGAGGCGAGTGCGAGGACCAAAAATGCGGAAACCTTCTTCATGGGCGGCATCCTTTCCGACTGGGAGCGGGGCTTGAGGAGACTGTACCCCTCACTACTCGAAATCCGCAAGCGCGGTTCAGTTGCCGCTGAATTCCGGCTTTTCGCCGGCGAAGAATGCCGTCACTCCGGCGTGAAGATCCTCGGTTGCCATGCTGTCGGCGATCCCGTGGCGCTCCAGCTGCAGGTGCTCGGTAAGGGTGTTCTCGATGCTTTGCCCCACCAGCCACTTGGCCATCTTCACGTAGTAGGGCGCCTTGGCGGCCAGCTTCTCGGCCTTTGCCCGCGCCCGATCCATCAGGTCGTCCGGCGCCACTACCTCGGTGACCAGCTTCTCCGCCAGCGCGTCCTGGGCGCTCATATTGGGGTCGTTGAGGAGCAGCTCCAGTGCCCGGCTCGGTCCGACGACCCGGGGCAGGAAGTAGGTCATGCCGCCGTCCGGGGATGCGCCGATGCGCCCGTAGGCGCAGGCGAAGAAGGCCGACTCCGAGGCGATCCGCGTGTCGCAGGCAAGCGCCAGCGAGAATCCCGCTCCGGCCGCCGGCCCGTTGATCGCGCCGACCACCGGGTAGGGGATCCGCCGCAGGTCGACAATCGCTTGGTGCAATGCCTCGGCTCCACGCCGCACTTGCGAGGGCAGGTCGATGTCGGGGTCCTCGACCCCGGTTCTGAACCAGTTGACATCCCCGCCCGAGCAAAACGCCTTGCCCGACCCGGTGATGATCAGCGCTCGTAGCGGCGCCAGGTCGGCCAGCCAGGAGAATGCGACGGTCAGCTCACCGATCATCTCGGGGCTCATCGCGTTGAAGGCGTCGGGGCGATTGAGGGTGAGAGTTCCGATCTCCCCGTCGATTTCGATCTTCAGCGTGTTCAGCTCGGGTGGGTTCATGCGGTCGGCAGCCTACCCTCTATCGAGTGAGAGACAGGATTCGAGAGCTCCCCGACTCCCCGGGCGTCTACCTGTTTCATGGGACAGACGGCGAAGTGCTCTACGTCGGCAAGGCGCGTTCGATTCGCAAGCGCGTTTCCTCTCACTTCTCCGGTGGCGAATCGCGGCTGACCAGCCGCGTCGATCGGATCGAGTTCCTCGTCACCGCCACCGAGGCAGAAGCTCTGCTCGCCGAGCAAAGCTTCATCAAGCGCCACCGTCCCCGCTTCAACATCCGCCTTCGCGACGACAAGTCCTATCCATACGTAGCGGTCAGTCTTGACGAGGACTACCCCCGCGTCTATTTCACCCGCGAAAGACATCGTCCCGGGCGTGCCTACTTCGGCCCATTCTCCAGCGCCAAGCGGGTGCGGGAGACGCTGGACCTGCTCGGCAAGCTGTTCCAGTTCCGCACTTGCGAGGGGGCCGAGCCCGGCCGTCGTTCCGGCAGCCCCTGCCTCGATTACTACATCAAGCGTTGCGGAGCGCCCTGCGTCGGCTATGTGAGCAGAGAGGAGTATCGCCACAACATCGACGCGATCATTGACTTCCTCTCCGGCCGTTATCGCCAGGTGGAAAGCGACGAGAGGGGAAAGATGGACGAGGCTGCCGCCGCACATGAGTTCGAGCGGGCGGCATTGCACCGTGACCGACTAAAGGCGATCGGCTCGCTGTTCGAGCGCCAGCGCGTCGCCGGCGGCTCGGTCGGCACCGCTGATCTGATTGGCGTCGCGGTCGAGGGCGCTGACGCCAACGCCCAGGTCTTTCAGGTCCGCGACGGCATCCTCGCGGAGCGGGGGAGTTTTTACCTCGACAACCAGGCCGAGCGTGAGCCGGCCGAGGTCGCCGAAGAGTTCATCGGCCAGTACTACTCCGCGTCGCCGGCGATGCCGCGGACAATCGTCGTTGGCCCCTATTTGAGAGCACGGGCCCCGGTCCTGGCCGAAGCGCTGAGCGAGCGCCGTGGCGCTCCGGTCGAGGTGCGGGTGGCCGAGCGTGGTGACAAGCGCCGCTTGCGCGAGTTGGCCGAGCGCAACGCCCGACTCGCCCTCGACCAAGACCGTCTGCGCCGCGAGCACCGGCGCCAGCGCCGAGTCGAGTCGCTGGCGACGCTGCGCGAAGCGTTGGGGATGGAGGAGCTGCCGGTCAGGATCGAGGGTTTCGACATCTCGAACTTGGGCGGCGAGCACACCGTCGCCTCGATGGTTGTGTTCGAAGGGGGGGCGACCAAGAAGGCCGACTACAGGAGATTTCGCGTGCGTGGCAACGGGCGAGAGGGGCAGGGCAACGGAGGCCCGGACGACTTCGCCTCGATGGAGGAGATCCTCGGGCGGCGCATGAACCGATACCTCGAGCAAGCGGACCTCTCCCCGCATGAGAAGGACCGTGACGACAGCTTCGCCTCGCTTCCGTCGTTGATAGTGATCGACGGTGGCAAAGGGCAGCTCGCCGCAGGGATGCGCGCGCTTCGTCCCTTCGCCGACCTCGGCGTCACCGTGATCAGCCTCGCGAAGCGACTGGAGGAGGTCTACGTCCCCGGTCGCCGGGCGCCGATCGACCTGCCCGCCGATTCCGAGGCCTCGAAGCTCTTGCAGCGAGTTCGCGACGAGGCTCATCGCTTCGCGATCGAGCATCACCGGGGCCGCCGCGATCGGGCGATGACTGGCTCCGTTCTCGACGAGTTGAGGGGCGTCGGCCCCGCTCGCAAGCGCGCCTTGCTCCAGCATTTCGGCTCTCCAGAGCGGTTTCTCGCCGCAAGTCGCGAGGAGTTGGAAGCGGTGCCCGGCGTGCCTGGCAAAGTAGCCCGTGAGATCCACGAACAGCTCAACCGGACCGGCTAGGAGCCGATGGCGAAGGCGCGGAAAACCGAAGCGCAGGGTGCGGGGTCGAACGGAAGAGGCTCCGGCGGGGAGGTGATGCTGGTGGTCATCACCGGCCACTCCGGCGCCGGCAAGTCGGAGGCGATCGCGGCCTTCGAAGACGGTGGCTACTTCTGTGTCGACAACCTGCCGCCGCGAATGATCGGCAGCCTCGGGGAGCTCTT
This sequence comes from uncultured Solirubrobacterales bacterium, assembly GCA_963740065.1. Lineage (GTDB taxonomy): Bacteria > Actinomycetota > Thermoleophilia > Solirubrobacterales > 70-9 > DASVDE01. Next base: position 279,657 of record CAVUCS010000004.1, on the reverse strand, counting down.
TCGCCACGACGGCAGCGCGGTCGAACGCGCTGCGGTCGTCTCCGACGTGCGCGGCGGCGATTACTTCGATGACCTGCTGCAGGTGTTGGACGACCTTGAAGAGGACGGACTGCGTCCGAAAGTCCTCTTCCTCGAAGCTGACGAAGAGACGCTGGTTGATCGCTACAAGGAAACCCGTCGGCGCCATCCGCTGGCGCCGGAGGGGCGAATCGTCGACGGGATCCGCGCCGAGCGCGACCTGCTGAGTCCGCTCCGCGCCCGCGCCGACATCGTGATGGACACCAGCGACCTGACCGGTGGCGCGCTGCGGCGGCGGATCGCCGAGGAGATGCTGGGCCGCCACGAGAGCGGCAAGCTTGCACTGACCCTGCTCACCTTCGGCTTCAAGAACGGGCCGCCGCGCGACGCCGACCTGACCCTTGACGTGCGCTTCCTGCCCAACCCGCACTACGTCGACGAGCTGCGGCCGCTGACCGGGCTCGACCGCGAGGTGCGCAAGTACGTCGAGTCGGGGACCCAGGCGGGGGAGTTCTATGGGCGGTTGCTCCCCCTGCTCGAGTTCCTCGTTCCCGCCTACGTGGCGGAGGGAAAGAGTCACCTGACGATCGCCGTTGGCTGCACCGGCGGACGGCACCGCTCGGTCACCGTTGCCGATCGCATCCGCCGCGACCTCGCGGGCCGCGACGACGTAATTGTCCGGGTGAAACACAGGGATGTTGAGCCGGACGCCTGAGCGTCCATAGAATCGCTGGGCTTTGCCCGACCCAGTCATTTCCATCCGCGGCCTGCGCAAGAGCTATGGCGACTTCGACGCCGTCCGCGGGATCGACCTCGACGTTCAGCCGGGTGAGGTATTCGCCTTCCTTGGGCCTAATGGCGCCGGCAAGACGACGACGGTGGAGATCCTCGAGGGGTATCGCAAGCGCAGCGGGGGAGAGGTCACCGTTCTCGGCGAGGATCCACAGCACGCGGGGCGCGAATGGCGGGAGCGGATCGGGATCGTTCTGCAGAGCTGTCGGCTCGATCCGTACCTGACCGTGCGCGAGTCCCTAGACCTTTTTGCCGGCTACTACAGCCGGCCGCGCCCGGTTGACGAGGTGATCGGGTTGGTCGGGCTGGAGGGAAAGGCCGATGCTCGTGCCAGTTCGCTTTCCGGTGGGCAACAGCGCCGCCTCGACGTCGGTATGGCCTTGATCGGCGACCCCGAGCTTCTCTTCCTCGACGAGCCGACAACCGGCTTCGATCCCTCGGCGCGGCGCCAGGCATGGGACGTGATCGCCGGCCTGCGCGATCTCGGCGTAACCGTTTTTCTCACCACCCATTACATGGACGAGGCGCAGCGCCTTGCCGACCGCGTGACGATCCTCACTCGCGGTGAGATCGTCGCCCAGGGAACTCCCGAGGACCTCGGCGATCGCGAGAACCAGCCGGTGACGATCAGCTACCGCGGCCCCGCCGGAGAGGTGCGGGTGCAGACGACGACCCCGGTCGAGACACTTCACGAGCTGACCGGTAGAGCGCTGGAACAGGGGATCGAGCTCGAAGGACTGGAAGTGACTCGCCCAAGCCTCGAGGACATCTATCTGGAGCTGACGGCGGAGGTCGGGGAGTGAGCGCGCTGGCCCTGATCGGGCACCAGTTCCGCTACGACCAGAAGGCGTTCTGGCGTAATCCGGCGTCGGTCTTCTTCACGGTGATGTTCCCGGTGATCCTGTTGTTGATCTTCGCCACCGTGTTCGGCGACCAGACGGTTGACGTTAACGGCGGGATCAAGACCACCACCTACTACGTGCCCGCGATCATCACCCTTTCGGTGATCTCGGCGACGATGCAGACGCTGGCGATGTCCCTCGTGATTGCCCGGGAGGACGGCCGGTTGAAGCGTGGCCGCGGGACTCCGATGCCCCCTTGGGTCTTCATCGCCGGGAGGATTGGCAACTCGATAATCGTCGCGCTGATCATGATGGCCCTGATCGCGACGCTCGGCCGCCTCGTCTACGGAGTCGAAATTCCTTGGGACCGGCTGCCCGCGATCGTCGTGACTCTGGTTGTCGGCGCCGCTTCGTTTTGCTGTCTCGGCATCGCTTTGACCGCGGCGATCCCGTCGCAAGACGCTGCCGCGCCAATCGTCAACGCGATGCTACTGCCCCTCTACTTCCTCTCCGGCGTCTTCATCCCGGATGATCAGCTGCCCAGCGGTGTCATCCATTTCGCCGACGCTTTTCCGGTCCGCCATTTCTTCGAGGCGTTCTTTGGTGCCTACGTCCCCGCGGTTGGGGGAGGGTCGGGGATCGAGTGGGGCAATCTCGCCATCGTCGCCGCCTGGGGGGCGGTAGGCCTCGCGCTCGCCGCCCGCTACTTCCGCTGGACACCTCGTGGCGGCTGAGCGGACGACCCCAAACAACCCGCCCCGATAGCCTGCCCGCCGCGATGTTGCACCATGTCCTCTTGGAGGTCTCCGACCTCGAACGGAGCGCTTCCTTCTATGACGCGCTGCTTGCGCCCCTCGGCTGGCGGCGTCATTTTGAGGAGGACAAGACGATTGGCTGGGGCATCGCCAAACCGGTCTTTTTCATCTCGGCAAACCACGCGGCGAAGCCGGGCTTCGGTCTGATCAGCTTCTCCGCTCTGGGCATAGTCGCCGTCAAGGCAGCCTGGGAGGGCGGCGTTGAGGGCGGCGGCACCAGTCTGAGTGAACCCGGTGAGCGCCGGGCATACGGCTCGGGCACATACTCGGCGTTCATCAAGGACCCCGACGGCTACGAGATCGAAGTGACCATCGGCAGCGACTAGCATCGATATCGGCTTCCCAACACGATTCAGGAGGGTTTGACTCAATGGCAGTAAAGGTCGGCATCAACGGTTTTGGCCGCATCGGGCGCAACGTCTTTCGCGCCGCACATGCGGCGGGGGCCGATCTCGAGTTCGTCGCGGTTAACGATCTCACCGATACCGCGACCCTGGCCCACCTGCTCAAGTACGACTCGATTCTCGGGCGCTTCCCGGGGGATGTGGAGTCTTCAGAGGGCTCGATCTCGGTCGATGGCGCGGCGATCAAGGTGCTCTCCGAGCGCGACCCTGCGGCTCTGCCCTGGGGCGACCTCGGCGTCGATGTCGTGATCGAGTCGACTGGCTTCTTCACCGCCCGCGACGACGCCGCCAAGCACCTCGCGGCGGGCGCCAGGAAGGTGATCATCTCCGCCCCGGCCAAGGAGCCCGACGTGACCGTCGCGCTGGGCGTCAACTTCGACACCTACGACCCTGCCGAGCACGACATCATCTCCAACGCCTCCTGCACGACCAACTGCCTGGCCCCGCTGGCCAAGGTGCTCAACGACGCCTTTGGGATCGAGCAGGGGTTGATGACGACGATCCACGCCTACACGGCCGATCAGCGCCTGCAGGACATGCCGCACAAGGATCTGCGCCGGGCGCGGGCCGCGGCTCTCAACCTGATTCCGACCACAACCGGTGCCGCCAAGGCCGTCGGCTTGGTCCTGCCGGAGCTGAACGGAAAGCTGAACGGCTTTTCGATGCGGGCCCCGGTGCCGACCGGCTCCGCCGTCGATCTCGTTTTCACCACGCCGGAGCCACTCGAGGTCGACCAGATCAATGCGGCGTTGAAGGCCGCGGCCGAGGGCCCGATGAAGGGAATCCTCTCTTACACCGAGGACCCAATCGTCTCCACCGACATTGTTGGGGACCCGCACTCCTCGATCGTCGACGCCGGGGGCACGATGGTGATTGGCGATGGCCGCTTGGTCAAGGTGATCTCCTGGTACGACAACGAGTGGGGCTACTCCAACCGTTGCGTCGAGCTGGCCGGCAAGGTTCTCGCCTGATCCGGCGGGCGACTTGAGCTTTCCGAAGGCAAGCGTTCGCGACGCCGAGGTCGCGGGCAAGCGGGTTCTCGTCCGGGTCGACTTCAACGTGCCGCTGGACGGCGGCCTGGTCGCCGACGACACGCGAATCCGAGCTGCGCTGCCGACGATCGAGCTGCTTCGCGAGCGCGGCGCCGCGCTCATCCTGGTCTCCCACCTGGGACGTCCGAAGGGAAGAGTCGACAAGGCGCTTTCGATGCGCCCGGTAGGGGAGCGGCTGGCCGAGCTGCTCGACGCCAAGGTGAAGCAGGCCCCGGCTGTGATTGGGGGCGATGTCGAGAAGATGGCCGCCGGCCTGGGCTCCGGCGATGTGTTGCTGCTGGAGAACGTGCGCTTCGACCCGGGCGAGACCGAGAACGACCCGCGCCTCGCCGGCGCTCTCGCCGAGCTGGCCGACCTCTACGTCAACGACGCCTTTGGCGCGGCACACCGGGCGCATGCCAGCACCGAGGGCGTCGCCCATCTTCTGCAGGGCTACGCCGGCTTGTTGCTGGAGCGAGAGGTAACCGAGCTGAACCGGGTGGTCGAGTCGCCGGAACGTCCCCTCGTCGTCGTTCTCGGCGGGGCGAAGGTCTCCGACAAGGTCGGCGTCATCGATCGCTTCCTCGATGTCGCCGACAAGATCCTGATCGGTGGCGCGATGTGCTTCAGCTTTTTCCGCTCTCAGGGGATTGGGACCGGCGACTCGTTGGTCGAGGAGGCGGGGGTGAAGCTTGCGGCTGAGGCTCTGGAGCGCGCCGAGAGCACTGATTGTGAGTTGATGCTGCCGGTCGACCTGGTTTTGGGCGAGAGCTTCGACGCAGCGACCGAGCGCCGCGAGATCGACGATGTCGAGGTGCCGGACGGCTGGATGGGCCTCGATGTGGGTCCGAAGACCGCCGCCGTCTACGCCGATGCGCTCGCAAGAGCCGGAACCGTCCTCTGGAATGGCCCGATGGGGGCGTTCGAGATGGAGCCCTTCGCGGCGGGGACGCGTGCGGTCGCCGAGGCAGTCGCCGCGGCGCCGGGGACGACCGTGGTCGGAGGCGGAGACTCGGTAGCGGCGCTGCAGCAGTTTGGGCTTGGTGAGAAGGTGGACTGGCTCTCGACCGGAGGAGGAGCGTCGTTGGAGTTGCTGGAAGGAAAGAAGTTGCCGGGAGTGGAGGCGTTGTTCGATGCCTGAGCGAACCCCCTACATCGCCGCCAATTGGAAGATGCACAAGACGATTGGTGAGGCCGCCGCCTTCGTTGACGCCCTGCTGCCACGGATCGCGGCGACCCAGAGCGACGTGGTGATCTGCCCACCGTTTCTCGCCCTGAGCGAGGTAGTCGAGCGCTCGCGCGGCAGCGCTGTGCGGGTCGCCGCCCAGAACATGCACGAGGAAGAGGCGGGCGCCTTCACCGGCGAGGTCTCCGCTTCGATGCTCGTGGAGGCCGATGTAGACGCGGTGGTGCTCGGCCATTCCGAGCGCCGCGAGTACTTCTGTGAGACCGATGAGGCTCTCGCTCGCAAGATCCCGGCGGCCTTTGCCGCCGGTCTTGAGCCGATCCTCTGCATCGGCGAGAGTGAGGAGGCGCGCGACGCCGATCAAACGGATGCCGTGCTGGAGCGCCAGCTGCGGGCCGACCTCGCTCAGCTCGATGGCGGCAAGCTTGCCGGCCTCGTCGTCGCCTACGAGCCGATCTGGGCGATCGGCACCGGCCGCACCGCTTCTCCCGAACAAGCCCAGGAGGCGTGCTCCTTCATCCGCGACATTCTGCGAACCCAGGGCGCCCCGGTTGAGCGGATCCGCATCCTCTACGGCGGTTCAGTGAAGCCCGCCAACGCGGCCGAGTTGATGTCCCAGCCGGACATCGACGGTGCGTTGGTCGGCGGCGCCAGCCTCGACCCCGCCGATTTCGCGGCGATCGTGGAAGCGGCCGGGTGACGCTGCCGGTTCCCTCGGTCGCGCTGGTCATCCTCGACGGGTGGGGTCTGGCGGAGCCCGGCCCCGGCAACGCAATCTCCCTCGCGGAGACGCCTGTCTTCGAACGGCTCTGGGAGCGATTCCCCCATACGCAGCTTTCCGCGCAAGGGCGCGATGTCGGGCTCCCCGACGGGCAGATGGGCAATTCGGAGGTTGGCCACCTCAACCTCGGCGCCGGGGCGATCGTCAAGCAGGACCTGGCTCGAATCGACGACGCGATAGCCGACGGCAGCTTTTTCGAGAACGAGGCGATGCTCGCCGCCTGTGAGAAGGCTCGCAACAGCCCTCGTGGTCGCCTGCACCTGCTCGGCCTGGTATCCGACGGCGGAGTCCATTCCGGCTGGGAGCACATCGAGGCGACGATCGAGTTGGCCTCCCAGGAGGGTGTGCCCGATGTTGTCTTCCACGCCTTCACCGATGGCCGCGACACACTTCCCCATGGCGGTAAGGGCTACCTCGGCGAGCTGGAGCGCTGGCTGCGACACGCCGGTCGCGTCGGCACCGTCGGCGGCCGCTACTACGCAATGGACCGCGATACCCGCTGGGAGCGGACCAAGCTGGCCTACGACGCGATCGTGCACGGCGAGGGCCTGCGGGCGGCGGGCTCCGAAGAGGCAATCCTCACTTCATATGAGCACGACCAAACCGATGAGTTCGTTGTGCCGACGGTGATCGGCGACTACGACGGAGTCGCCGAGGGCGATGTCGGTTTCTTCATCAATTTCCGACCCGACCGAGCGCGGCAGATGACCCGCGCCCTGGCCGAACCCGGCTTCGACGAGTTCCCGCGGGCCGGCGGCGCGTCGCTCGACCTGACGACGATGACCGCGTACCGCAGAGGCTGGCCGTACCCGGTTGCGTTCCCAGAGGAGCGGCCGAAGACGACCCTGGCCGAGACGATCGCCGAGGCAGGAGGCCGCCAGCTCCACGTCGCCGAGACCGAGAAGTACGCGCACGTCACCTACTTCTTCAACGGTGGGCGCGAGCAGGAGTGGGAAGGGGAGGAGCGGCGCCTGGTCGACTCGCCGCGCGACGTCCCAACTTACGACCACAAGCCTCAGATGAGCGCTCGCGCCGCCGCCGACACCTTTGTCGATCACTGGTTGGGCGGCGAGTATCGCTTCGGCATAATCAACTTCGCCAACCCCGACATGGTCGGCCACACCGGGGTGATTCCGGCCGCGGTGAAAGCGGTCGAGGAGGTTGACGGCTGCCTCGGCGATGTGATCGAAGCGGTTACGAAGGGCGGTGGCGCTTGCATCGTCACTGCCGACCACGGCAACTGTGACCACATGCTCGAGCCGGATGGCTCGCCCAACACCGCGCACTCGCTCAACCCGGTGCCCCTGATCGTCACCGCCGAAGGCCTTGAGCTGCGAGGCCAAGGCATCCTCGCCGACGTCGCGCCCACGGCGCTCCAGCTCCTTGGCATCGATCAGCCGGAGGCGATGACCGGCCGTTCGTTGATCGCGTGAGGCACGAGCCGGAGAGGTTGAAGTTCGAGATTGCCGCGCGAGACGGGATGGCGCGTGCGGGGGTGCTGCGCACAGCCCACGGGGAGATCCAAACGCCCGCCTTCATCCCACTCGCCACCAAGGGAACGGTGCGTGGGTTGGAGTCGACCGAGGTCGCCGGGCTTGGCTACGAGTTGATCCTCGGGAACACGTATCACCTGTTTGTCTCGCCCGGTCCGGATCGGATCGCCGACGCCGACGGGTTGCACGGGTTCATGGGATGGGAGCGGGCGTTGATCACCGACTCCGGCGGGTTCCAGGTCTTCTCGCTCGCCCATGGCGGGGTTGCCAACGAGGTGAAGGGGAGCGGGCGACCCGGCGGGGACCACGGGTCCGTGGTGTCGATTAACGAGGAAGGTGTTCACTTTCGCTCATATCGCGACGGGTCCGCGCTCTTCATCTCGCCCGAGGTTTCGATGGAAGTGCAGGCGAAGCTCGGCTCCGACATCGCTTTGGTTTTCGACGAGTGCACCCCGTACCACGCCGATCGGGACTACACGGCGCGCTCGACTGAGCGCACCCACCGCTGGCTCGACCGCTGCCTCGCCTGGCACGCGGATAACGGGCCGGAGCACCAGTCCGTCTTTGGGATCGTCCAAGGCGGGGTGCACGAGGAGCTGCGGCGGGAGTCGGCGGCCGCGATCTCCGAAGCGGATGTGGACGGGATCGCCATCGGCGGGACCCTGGGGCGCAACAAGGAGGAGATGCGCGAGGTCCTGGGCTTTACCGCGCCGCTCTTACCGGAGGAGTCGCCCAAGCACCTCCTCGGCATCGGAGAGGTGGATGACCTCCTCGCCGGCATCGCCCTCGGCCTAGACGTCTTCGACTGCGCGGTCCCAACCCGCCTGGCCCGCCACGGAGTGGCTCTCGTCCCCAACCCCGACTCCCGCTTCCGCCTCGACCTGCGCAAGGCGGGCTGGGAAGGCGACCGCAATCCCCTGGCAGAAGGATGCCCCTGCCCGGCCTGCCAACACCACGACCGCGACTACCTCTCCTACCTGTCCCGCGCCGAAGAGCTCACCGCAGTCCGCCTCCTCTGCCTACACAACCTCACCTACATGCACCAACTAACCACCGCAGCCCGCAATGCCATCATCAACGCAAGCTTCACCTCCTACACCGAGAACATCCTCGCCGGTAGAACCCCCTGGGACGCTCGCTAGGAAGGGGTCGGGGGGTCTCTCCGGGCGCGGCGCTCTCTTTTTCGCACCGCCAACTCAGCGAGAGAGGGCGCAGTTAGAGGCGAAAAAGTCAGCGCCCGGAGAGACCCCCGACCCCTTCCCACGCACACGCCCCTACTGCGTGTTCTTTCTAACCGCGTCCTTGAACTCACTCACAACCTGATCAACGGTATCCCCGGCAATTCTCGTCACCTTCACCCCGGCGGCCTTGTCGGTGGTGATGATCACGGCGGCGGCGACCGCGGCGGCAATCAGGACCAGCGCCACAAGTGCCAGCACGAAGCGAACGAAGCGCGAGAAAGCCCCCCGCTTCTTCGGCCCCATCGCCGCCGGCGCCGCTTGCCTCGGCTGGGCCGGGCGATACTCGGTTTGCGCGGTGCGGTCGAGGGGTCGGGTTGAGGTCTCGCCTCCCAACACCGTGGTCGGCATCGTTCCTTCGGTGAGCGGCAGCGTCACGTCCTCGCCTTGCAGTCCCAGCAGTAGCCCTCCGGCCAGCTCGTCGGCGCTGGCGTAGCGCCTGCCGGGGTCGCCTTCCAGCGCCCGGAGCACCGCGGCCCCGAGGGTGTGCGGCACCTGGTCGTTGTAGGTGCTGGGGGGTAGAGGCTTCTCGTTTTGCTGGCGCACCGCCAGTTCCGCCAGGGTTGAGCCCTCGTGGGGCAGCCGCCCGGTGAGGAATTGGTAGAGGACGACGCCGAGGGCGTACACATCGGTGGCCGGTGTGGCTTCCTCACCGCGCACCTGCTCGGGCGCCAGATAGGCGGCGGTCCCGACGACCGACCCAACCTGGGTTATGCGGGTCTGCTCGATCGCGCGGGCAATGCCGAAGTCGGTCAGTTTCACCGTTCAGGGGACCCCCCCCAACCGGCCCGCCGACGATCATCAGGTTCCCCGGCTTTACGTCGCGGTGGATGATTCCGCGGCGGTGCGCGTAGTCGAGTCCGGCGCAGGCCTGGGCACCGATCTCGGCCGCCGTGTCGGCGTCCAGCGGTCCGTGTCGCTGCAGGATCTGCGCGCCCGAGCGTCCCTCGACGTACTCCATGACGATGTAATGGCGCCCCTCGTCGATCCCGGTGTCGTAGACCTGGACGATGTTGGGGTGGATCAGCTTTGCGACCGCGAGCGCCTCGCGGCGGAAGCGAGCGACGAAGCGCTCGTCGTCGGAGAGGTGCTCGGCGAGGATCTTGACCGCGACGGTTCGCTCAAGAATGCGGTCGGTCGCCTGGTAGACGTTCGACATCCCGCCAGAGCCGAGCCGTTCGCCGATCTCGTAGCGACCGGAAAGGGGGTTGTGCGCCATCACTGGCCGCCCGTCGCGCTGCCGGGGCTCACTCCGCCGGGGGGCCCTGTCCCTCCGCCGTCTGCCGGTGTGGTGGGAGTGGTTGGCGTAGTGGGAGTGGTGGTCGTCGGTGTGGTTGGCGTCGTCGTGGTGGTGGTCGGCGTAGTCGTCGTTCTGTCTTCTCTCGGCTGCGTTTCTCTTCTCTGCGACTCCGGCGTTGTCTTTTCGGTGGACTCCGGAATGGTCGCCGGCGAGATCGCCGGGGTCGTCGCTTCGACGCAAGTCGCGACCACTTCGTTTAGTCGTGTCGCGGCGTCGCGCAGCGTTTGCTTCAGCGTCTTGTCGACGCCGGTGAGAGCGTCGATCTGATCGCTCACCTGTTGCGCTGCATCCTGTGCTCCGGTGCAGTCGCCGCTGTCTGCCAGCTCCCGAACCATGTCCAGGCTGGCGTTGATCTCACTTGCCGTTTCGCCGGGCAGTAAGTCGGCGTTGCTTCCGCTGCCGCAGGAGACGAGAGCCATCGCCGCGGCGAGGCCGAGGGCAAGGGCGAGCACCGATGCGCTCAGTTGACGCATGAAGGCGAGTCTAGACAACGGTTTCGAGGTGGGTTTCCCCTGCATATGAGGTTCATTGCCCCACGTGAAGTCGTTCGGCGAGGCGGTCGGGGAGTCCAGCGGCGACGATTGCCGCGGCGGCGCGGTCGACGTCGTATCCGACCCGGTGGAAGCGGGCGGTCCGCTCTTCGGTGTCCACTTCCAGCCACGCGGCACGCGGGTCGCCATCGCGCGGTTGGCCGGCGCTGCCCGGGTTTATCAGCCAGGTGCCGTGGCTGAGGTCGAGCAGATCCCCGTCGCCCATCTGCGCGCCACGGGTGTCACCGCTCTCGGGTCGGGTGAAGAAGAGGGAGACATGCGAATGGCCGATCAAGGCAATCCGCTCCTCTTGGACATCCATGCAGCCGTCGGCCCCTTCGATTGACAGTACGTATTCCCAGATTGAGTCGCGGGGAGAGGCGTGGAAAAGCCCGATGCCCTCGCGCGCTCCCGCCGACTCCAAATCGCGCAGAAACTCCAACGTGCGGTCGGCGACATTCGCGCGCGTCCACTCAACGGCTTCGGCGGCGGTCTCGGAGAATCTCGCGATGTCCAGTCCACCCAGCACCGCCAGGTCGTGGTTCCCAACCAGGCAGAGGTCGCAGCGCTCGCGGACCAGGTCGGTGCAAGCGTCCGGGTGGGCGCCGTATCCGACTACGTCGCCCAAGCACCAAACCTGCTCGACGCCGGCCTTCTCGGTCGCCTTCAAGACAGCTTCGAGCGCCGGCAGGTTGGAGTGGATGTCAGTGATTACCGCTGCGCGCAAGCGACGAGCGTACTGGGGGCGAGGGCTCACCAAGGCGGGGCGCAGTGTCGTCGCTGGTGGGCGCCTCGTACGATGACGCCGATGAGCCCTCCCTCCGACCCGATCGCGGAACTTCACGGCGCTATAGAGGACGCCGCCCGCGCTCTGCGCGATGGTGAGCCGACTGGGCCGGAGCCTAGCCTTGAGCGACCGCCAAAACCCGAGCTTGGCGACTACAGCTCCAATGCCGCGATGCTGCTGGCAGCCCCACTGGGCGAGAAGCCGCGCGACGTGGCCGAGCGGCTTCGCGGTGAGTTGCGGGGCAGCCTTGGCGATGGCGTCGAGCGGATTGAAGTTGCCGGTCCGGGTTTCGTCAACCTCTTCATGTCCGATTCCTGGCACCGCCGCGCGATGGCGGCGCTGGCGAGCGCCGAGGAGATCGGCCACTCCCAAGCGAATTCCCCGGAGCGGGTCATGGTCGAGTTTGTGTCCGCCAACCCAACCGGGCCGCTGCATGTGGGCGGTGGGCGTCACGCCGCTTACGGCGACTCGATCGTCCGCCTACTGGAGGCAACCGGCCATCAGGTTTGGCGTGAGTTCTACGTCAACGACGCCGGCGGCCAGATCGATCGCTTTGCCGCGTCGATCGCGGCGCGGATGACGGGAAGAGACCCTCCCGAGGACGGCTACAACGGCGAGTACGTAGTGGACCTTGCCGCTCACATCAGAGAGGAGGGAGTCGCTCCCACCGACACCGAGTCGCTTAAACGGCGTGGGGTCGAGTTGATGATCGAGGCTGTCCGGGCCACGCTCGATCGCTTCGGCGTGAGCTTCAACGGCTGGTTCTCCGAGCGCGATCTCTACGAACGGGGGGAGGTTGAGGCTGCCCTGGAGGAGTTGCGCGAGCGCGGGCATTCCTACGAGAGCGACGGGGCACTTTGGCTGCGGACTACCGACTTCGGCGATGACAAGGACCGGGTTTTGATCCGCGCCGGCGGTGAGCCGACCTATCTCGCCGCGGACGTGGCCTACCACTGGGACAAGCTGGAGCGAGGCTACGGGCGGTTGATCGACGTGCTCGGCGCCGACCATCACGGTTATGTCCCGCGCCTTCGCGCCGCGATCGAGGCGCTTGGCGCTGACCCCGGCCACTTCGAGGCCTTGATCATGCGGCTGGTTCACATCGTCGAGGGCGGCGAGAGGGCGCAAATGTCAAAGCGGAGCGGTGACTTCGTCTCCCTTGATGAGTTGATCGATGACATCGGGGTGGATGCCGCGCGTTGGTTCATGCTCTGGCGCAGCCACGACACCACCGTCGACCTCGACCTCGAACTGGCGCGTCGTCAGTCGAACGACAATCCCGTCTATTACGTCCAGTACGCCCACGCGCGCATCACGGGCATCCTTCGCAAAGCGGGAGATGGGGCGGAGCGGGCCGCAGCCGACGCTGCCCTCGGCGGCGCCGATGGAGCCCACCGAACGGGCGCTGGTCAAGCGACTGCTGGAGTTCCCAGAAGAGGTGCGCGAAGCCGCGTCTCGCCGCGCCCCGCACAAGATCTGCACTTACTCGACGGCGGTCGCCGCCGACTTTCATGCCTTCTATCGCGACTGCCAGGTTGTCGGGGCCGAAGGGGAGGGAGTCGAGGCAGCGCGCCTCGCCCTCTGCCTGCTGACGAAGCAGACGATTGCCGCCGCGCTGGGATTGCTTGGAATCTCGGCGCCCGAGCGGATGTGATGCGGCGCGGACGGCGGGCTCCTCCTGTGCTGGCCGCCATCTCGGCGGCCCGGTCTCCCGGCGATGCGCGGGCCTGGCGGCTGCGCCGGGCCGACTACGAGGCGCTCGACTCCCTGTCGAGAGCGCTGCACGGGTCCGGCGTCGTCCTCTTCACCGGCGTCGAAGAGGGTAAGTCGGCGGCGGCAATCGGCCTAGCCACCGTGGCCACCGCGGCCGGAGGGAGGGTGGCGGTCCTGGAGTGCGACCTCGCCCGACCGAGGCTCGCCGGCGAGCTGGTCCTTTCTGCCGCGCCGGGGCTGTGCGAGTACCTGCGCAACGAGGCAAGCGCCCCCCAGATCCTGCAGCCGCTGGTTCTGGCCGGCCCGGCATCCGGCGCCGCGGTCGCGCCGCTCACCTGCATAGCCGCCGGCGCCCCGACCTCAGCGGGGGCGGCGCTGCTGGCGAGCGAGGACTTCTCTCACGCGATCTCGAAGTTGCGCAATGCCTATGACCTCCTCGTCATCGACGGGCCGCCCCTGGGCAGGGACGAAGACGCGCTGGCGGAGGTCGCGAAGCGTGTAGACGTGACGCTCGCCTGTGTCGAAGGCGTCAAGGCCCCGCGCAAGCTGCCGGTACCGGTTACCGGGCTGGTCTCGCTCGGCGGCTGAGTCAGAGGTCGTACTTGGCCAGGTCCGCTTCGAGTCGCTCGGCGTCTTCGTCGCTGGGCCCGTCGGCGGGCGAGGTCGCGCCGGGAGACTCGTCGGCCCGTCGCCAGCGGGCAACGCCGAATGCCAGCGCCACGATCGCTACTAAGAAAGCGATTGCCGGTACCAAGTAGGCCGAGAGGTTGAAGCCCGAGCCGTTTGGGAGCGCCAGCACTCCATCGCCGTACTCGACCACGAGGGCATCCACAATCTCCTGCTTGGTTCTGCCCTTCGCGATCAGCGTCGAGATGAAGGCTTTTTCTCGCTCCGCCTGCGGCGAGCCGGACAGTTCCAGCAACGTGCCGCAGATCGGGCACATCACCTCATCTTCGATGTCGGGGAGGCTGGCTTGGGGGGCGGCGGCGAGGGTGGGGGAGGTGAGCGCCAAGCCCAAAATGACAGTTGCTACACACACCCACGCGGCCTTCACTGTGGGCGCTTCCCGTCCAGGATCGGGACCACTCGCTCGGCCAGGAAGCGGTCGTCTACCGGGGCGGGCCAGATCAACGCCACGCGCCCCCGCGGGTCGACGAGGAAGTTCTCCGGCACCCCGGTCGAACCGAAGGCGTCGCTGCGCTCGTTGCCGACCGAGCGCAACTGAGGGTAGGTGGCGCTGTGACCGTCGATGAAGGCGAGCGCATCGTCGCTGTTGTCCTGCACGTTGATCCCCAACACCGTCAGCCGTCCACGCTGGCGGCGGCTGAAGCGCTCCAGCGCCGGGACCTCCTCCCGGCAAGGGGGGCACCACGAAGCCCAGAGGTTGACCAGAACCCAGCGGCCGCGGTAGTCGGCAATCTTGCCCTGTCCTCTGCCGCCGAGCACCGGCAGCGCCTTATCCGGCACGGGATCTCCGACGGACACCTTCCTCTCGCCCTTGCTCAAGAGGCCGAAGGCGAGCAGCCCAACGACGGCCACCACGGCGAGGAAGGCGATGAAGGAGCGCGTGCTCACGGGCGGAGAAGGTTAGATCCCACAGCCTTCCGGCAACCTCCCGCGGCCCGTAAGATCAACTCCGCGCGGCGGTAGCTCAGTTGGTAGAGCGCGAGCTTCCCAAGCTCGAGGTCGCGGGTTCGAGACCCGTCCGCCGCTCTTTTTTCCCCGCCCAGAGCAGGGATTTCAAGGGAATCTACTAAAAAGTATTGATTTCCCTACATAAAATCGGGTACTCTGCTTTCGGGAGATGGATTCCGGGAAGGAGATCCGCATGGGAGAGGGCGCAGGGACCTGCCGCTTGATCACCGTTGTTCTCGCACTGTCGGTGCTGGCACTTGGCGTGCCGACGGCGGCGGCCAACACGGGCGACATCATCGCTCCGCAGAACGACCCCCACACGCCCGCGGACGGCTGGCAGGCGGGGACGTGCATTTCGGACACTCCTGAGTGCACGGTCGACACTCCGGACCAGTTCGCGAAGCAAGCCGCCGGGCACCCCCAGGTCGGGTTCACCCAGTTCATTGTCAAAAATGAGTCTCCGGGACAAACTCCGGTGGGAGATCTCAAAAGGGTCCGCGTTGACCTGCCGGTTGGTCTCAGTGTCAATCCTCAGGCCACGCCGCAGTGCGAGCAGGCGACGTTTGAGTCGAACTCGCTGCTCTGCCCGGCGGGCTCCGGTGTTGGCGCCAGCAATGTCACCGCTTCGTTGCTTGGCGTCCCGCTTCCCCCTGTTTCGGCGACCGTCTACAACATCGTGCCCCCAGTGGGCGAGCCCGCCCGTTTTGGGTTCAACCTGCTCGGCAACAACATCTACCTGCGTGCCGACATCGCCTGGGAAGGGGATTACCACGAGGGTTTCACGATCGATGTCCCCACCCTTCCGCTGCTGGAGGGCTTGATTTTGAAGAATCGCCTTGTCTTCGACGGTCGGGCGGGCGACGGCACCTTCATCACCACGCCGAGCACCTGCCTTGATCCCGACCAGCCTGGCTTTGAGCATGTCTACTCGACCTACCTGCTTGCCGCGTCGGCGACGGAGATGGCGGATTCCGGCTATCAGTTTCCCGCCGACGCCAAACCGGCTTTTGAATCCCCACTTCCCCCCGGCGAAATGCCTGAGAGATGCGACGCGGTCGATCTCGAGGGCTCTTCGATCGGCGTCGACTCACAGGCCGCGGAGGCCGACTCCCCCTCCGGCCCGGCGGTCAACGTCGACGTGCCCCACATCCCCGGCGGCGACAGAATCGCCAAGTCCAACGTCAAGGACGCGCATGTGACGTTGCCGCCGGGGATGGGGCTGAACCCTTCAGCGGCCAACGGCCTCGAGGCCTGCACCGACGCCGAGCTCGGCAAGGGAACTCGTGATCCGGTCGCCTGTCCACCCGCCTCGAAAATTGGCACCGTCTCGATTCAGACTCCGCCGCTGCCGCCCGACTCGCTTACCGGGAATGTCTATCTCGGCGAGCAACTCAGTCGCGACCCGGCCTCCGGGCAGGCGTTCCGCATCTTCGTCGACGCGGAGTCGTCCCGCTACGGAATCTCGGTCCGTCTGGTTGGCAACGTCAGCGCCGACCCTGGAACGGGTCAGGTGACGACGACCTTCGCCGATAACCCGCAGGTGCCGTTCAGCTCCTTCCTGGTCGACTTCGACGACGGCCCGCGGGCGCCACTGAGCAGCCCGTCGGTTTGCGGGCCGCACGATGCCACTGTCGAACTCGATCCCTGGTCCGGCGGCCCGCCATCGACACCGTCCGCGAGCTTCACCCTGACCTCGGCGCCGGGCGGGGGCGATTGCGCCAGAACGCTCGCCGAGCGACCCTTCGACCCGGGCTTCGGCGCCCGAACGACAAATCCCAATGCCGGCGCGTTCAGTCAGCTCCACGTGGACGTCGCGCGCGCCGACGGTAACCAGGAGTTGAAAGGGGTGAACGTCGACCTGCCGCCGGGCATGACCGCCAAGCTCGCCGGCGTTCGCTATTGCCCGGAGGCGGCGATCGCCGCCGCGGCCGCCAATGCCGGCCTAGCCGAGGCGGCACAGTCGAGCTGTCCCGACTCCAGCTTGGTCGGCAGCGTCGCTATTACCACCGGCACCGGGACGCAGCCGTTGAACATCGAAGGCAAGGCTTTCCTCGCAGGCCCCTTCAATGGGGCCCCTCTCTCCCTGGCAGTTGTCACCCCCGCCACGGCTGGGCCGTTTGACCTCGGCTCGGTCGTGGTGAGGGTGGCACTGTTCGTGGACCCGAAGACGGCCCAAGTCCGCGCCGTCTCGGAGCCGATCCCGCACGTCTTTGGCGGCGTCCTGCTCGGCATTCGCTCGATCGCGGTCAAGATCGACCGCAGACAGTTCTCCTTGAACCCGACCAACTGTGCCCCGATGGCGTTCGGCGGTGACCTGCGTGGTGGTGGGGGGAACCCGAACGATCCGGCCACTTTCACTTCCAAGCCCGTGTCCGCGCCGTTCCAGGTGGGCGATTGCGGGAACCTCGCCTTCAAGCCGAAGCTGTACATGCGCCTCTTCGGAGGGATGCGACGGGCGAAGCACCCGAAACTGCGCGCGGTGCTGAAGGCGCGGGAGGGTGATGCCAACATCGGTCGTGCGGCGGTGACCCTGCCGAGATCGCTATTCCTCGACCAAGCGAGCCTGGCGAGAATCTGCACCCGCCCGCAGTACGCGGCGGGCGCCTGCCCGAAGAGGTCGATCTATGGTTTCGCGCGCGCGGTCTCGCCGCTTCTCGACGCGCCACTTCGGGGGCCCGTCTATCTGCGCTCGTCCGACAACCTGCTGCCGGATCTCGTCGCCTCGCTGCGCGGTCAGGTGAACATCGAACTCGCCGGTCGCATCGACACCGCCAAGAAGAGCGGTGGAATTCGCAACACCTTCGATGCGGTCCCCGACGTGCCGGTCTCCAAGTTCATCCTCACCATGAGGGGGGGCAAGAAGGGCCTGCTGGTCAATTCGACCGCCCAGTGCAGAAAGCGCACTCGCGTCGTCGCCAGGTTCAGGGGCCAGAACGGGAAGAGGGCGAACCAGCGGCCGAAGTTGCGCACGCCTTGCCGCAAGCACGCGCGGAAGAGTCGGAGCAAGCACCACCGGCACCGTTAGCCTCCCGCGTCGGTGCCCCCGACGCTCTCCGTACTCATAGTCGCTTGGAACAGCCGCGAGGAGTTGGGCCGAACCCTGCCCGCGCTTCTCCCCGAGATGACAGACGGCGACGAGTTGATCGTCGTTGACAACGACTCCGCCGACGGGACGCCGGAGGCGGTTGCCGCATTGGCGCCGGCGGCGCGCCTCGTGCAGACGGGGCGCAACGCCGGCTTCGCAGCCGCCTGCAACATCGGCGCGGCGGATGCGCGCGGCGACCTCCTGGTCATTCTCAATCCCGACGCGGCGCCCGTGCCCGGCTGGGGCGAGGCGATCCGGCGCCCATGGCGGCAAGATCGCGATTGGGCCGCCTGGCAGGCCTTGGTCGCCGACCAGGGAGCTACTCGGATCAACTCGGCCGGCAACCCGGTCCATTTCACTGGCATCGTTTGGGCGGGGGGACACGGGCGACCGATCGCCGATGCGCCGTCCGCCGGCGAGGTGCCCTGTCTCTCCGGCGCCTGCTTGGCGATCCCCCTCGCAACCTGGGAGGAGGCGGGCGGTTTCCCCGAGCGCTACTTCCTTTACCACGAGGATGTTGACCTCTCCCTGCGCTTGCGGCTGCGAGGCGGGACGCTTGGGATCGAGCCCGCCGCGATCGTCGATCACGACTACGAGTTCGGTGCCCGTGAGCACAAGTGGCGCTGGTTGGAGCGCAATCGCTGGGCCTTCTTGATTCGCGTCTACCCGACCCCGCTGCTGGTCCTGGCCGCCCCGGCGTTGCTCGCCACCGAGCTGGCGCTGGTCCCGGCTTCAATCGCCGCGGGATGGGGCCGCCAAAAGCTTGCCGCCTGGGTCGACGTGATCCGCTGGCTCCCCCGCCTACTGCGCGAGCGACGCGAGATACAGGCGACCCGCACGATCAGCGCCGCCGAGCTCGCCTCCGGACTCACCGCTGATCTCGACTCCCCTTTCATCCCTTCCATCGCTCGCTCGCCTCTGGCTCGCTGGGCATTGCGTTCCTACTGGCGCGCGGTCACTGTTCTGCTCCGTCGCCCATCCCGGTAGGGGTGGAACGTCTTGTACTTTTTCGCCACTCACGATCGCGGTGGAAACAGGCGGTTTGTCGAAAAAGTTAAGTGGAACCCCTACCCGGATGGGCGATTCGGACCCTGACCTTGCGATAATCCGCCGTTGTGGATCCCGAGCGCAAGCGCAAGATTCGGCTGGTCGTCGCTCTCAGCGTCGCCGTCTTGCTCGCGGTGGCGCTGGTCTACACCTCTTTCAGCGCTTCGACCGAGGCCAAGGAGCCTTCTCAGTTGCTCGGCGCAGCCCCCGGCGCCACCTATGACCTCACCGGCAGGGTCGTCAAGGGAACGGTCCAGCGCGAAGACGGCGACCTCCGCTTCCGCGTCGCCGATCGCGATGGCGGGGGCGAGACGCTCCCCGTGACTTATCGGGGCACCGTCCCTGACCCCTTCCGCGGTGGACGCGAAATCGTGCTTACCGGGACGGTTGAGCGCGGCGTCTTCGTTGGCGAGTCGGACACCCTGGTCACCAAGTGCCCGTCGAAGTTCACGACCAAGGATGAGTAGCGTCGGCAGCGCCGCGCTGGTGCTCGCCTTCCTCACCGCTGTCTTCGCCGCCGTCGCCGCCCTCATCGGCCGCAATGGGGACCGCCGTTGGATCGATATCTCCCGCCGCGCGGTTTACGCCCTGTTCGCGCTGCTCACCCTCTGCGTAGTCATCATCGAGATCGCCTTCGCCCGCAACGATTTCTCCTTCGCCCTGGTCCAGCAGCACTCCTCGATCGAGACGCCGACTTTCTACAAGCTTGCCGCGATGTGGTCGAGCCAAGAAGGCTCGCTGTTGCTCTGGGCTTGGGTGCTCTCGATCGCCGCCGGCCTGGCGCTCTACTCGACTCGCAACCGGCTGCGCGAGCTGGTCCCCTGGGCGACCGCGGTGATGGCCGGGATCGCCGCCTTCTTCACCGGCCTGATGCTGTTTGCGGGCGGCGTCAACCCTTTCGCCTCGCTCAGCCCGGCGCCCGCCGACGGCGTCGGCCTCAACCCGCTGCTCCAGCACCCGAGCATGATGATCCACCCCCCGATGCTCTACTCGGGGTACGTCGCCTTCACCATTCCCTTCGCCTTCGCGATCGGCGCTCTCATCGTCCGCAGAGTCGACGCCGAGTGGATCCGCGCCACCCGTCGCTTCGCGCTGATCGCCTGGGCTTTCCTCGGGCTCGGCTTGCTGCTCGGCGCCCGCTGGTCCTACACAGAGTTGGGTTGGGGTGGTTACTGGGCTTGGGACCCGGTTGAAAACGCGGCGCTGATGCCGTGGCTTCTCGGCACCGCCTTCCTGCACTCAATCATGGTCCAGGAGAAGCGCGGGATGCTGAAAGTCTGGAACGCGAGCCTGATCGTCGCCACCTTCTCATTTGCGCTGCTCGGCACGTTTCTCGTTCGATCCGGCGTTTTGCAGTCAATCCACGCATTCGGCGACAGCACCGTCGGCCCCTACATTCTTGGCTTGATCGCGGTGGTGGCGATCGGCTCGGCGGCGCTGATCGTCTCGCGCTTGGACGACCTTCGCTCGGAGAAGCGGATCGACTCGCTCGCTTCGCGCGAGGCCGTCTTCCTCGTCAACAACCTGCTCTTGGTGGGGATGACCGCGGTGATCTTCTGGGGCACCTTCTTCCCGCTGATCTCGGAGCTGTTCACGGGAGACAAGGCCTCGCTGGCCGCCCCCTGGTTCGACCGCTATACGACTCCGCTGGCGATCTTGCTCGTCCTTTTCACCGGAGTCGGGCCGCTACTTGCCTGGCGGCGGATCAGCTGGGAGAACGCAAAGCGAATCTTCCGCGCGCCGGCGATTTTCGCCGCCGCTGTCGGCGTCCTGCTCGCGATCACCACCGACGCGCTGCAGTCCCTGTGGGCGTTCGCCCTATTCGTCTTCGCCGCCTTCGCACTAGCTGGCCTTACACAGGAGTTCTGGCAAGGGGCGAGGGCGCGCCGCAAGCTCTCCGGTGAGTCGACGCCGGTCGCTCTGGCCGGGGTCGTCACCCGCAACCGCCGCCGCTACGGCGGCTACATCGTCCACGC
Organism: uncultured Solirubrobacterales bacterium; assembly: GCA_963740065.1. Classification (GTDB taxonomy): domain Bacteria; phylum Actinomycetota; class Thermoleophilia; order Solirubrobacterales; family 70-9; genus DASVDE01. The sequence continues at coordinate 258,984 of CAVUCS010000004.1, read as the reverse complement.
CGGGATCGCGGTGCTGCTGCTCGGGATCGCCGCTTCGTCGAGCTTTCAGACCAAACGAGACGTGACCTTGCGGCCGGGGGGGAGCACCGTTGTCGATGGGCGCAAGCTCACCTACGAGCGCCCGACGGTAAACGTCGACGACCGGGCATTCACCTTCGGCACCGTACTCAGAGTGGAGCGGGACGGCGTGGATCCGACGACCCTGCGTCCCACTCGGCGCTACTTCCGCCCGACCGGGACGCAGGTGGGGACGATCGGCAGCTTCTTCGATGGCGAGGCGACCAGTGAGGTGGGCTTGCAAACGGGACTGGGCAGCGATCTCTGGACCGCGGTGCAGCCGGACATCTCCGGCGTGCAGCGCCGGGTCCGCGCCGCCGACAAAGGGTTTCGCGACTGTGTGGGTGGGGCGCCGGGCGTGCCACCCCAGTGCGACGCGGTTGCGCGGTTGATGCGCGCCGCCGCCGTCAACCCCAGCCTGCGCCCGGTTGCGCTGGCCCAGATAGCTGCGCTGCAGACGGCGACGGCGGAGCGGCTGGCCCAGAGCTACCTTGAGGATGACGGCGCGGCTACTTTCCGCGTCATCGTCGATCCGCTCGTCACCTGGATTTGGATCGGCGCGCTGATTGCCCTGGCGGGCGCGCTGATCGCGATCTGGCCGGCGCGCTCCCGTCGTCGCGGTCTCTCCGTTCGCAGCGAAGGCGATGCGTTGAAGGAGGCCAAGTACCGCGAGATTCGGGACGCGGAGTTGGACCACGCCGCCGGCAAGCTCTCCGACGAAGACTTCGCCCTGCTCGATGCCGAACTGCGCCGCGAAGCGGTTGAGATCCTCGATTCCCAGAACGGGAACGGGGACCGGCCGCGGGAAAAGGCGCCCCCCGTCTAGAATCTCCGGCCATGTACACGATCCTCAGCGTCCTACAGGTGATCATCGCCGTCGTCGTCATTTTCCTGGTGCTTCTGCACTCGGGCAAAGACGCGGGCCTCTCGGGTGCCTTCGGCATTGGCGGAGGGGGAAGCTCCATCGGCGGTGGCTCGATGGTCGAGCAAAACCTGGACCGCGCGACCGTCTTCTTCTCGGTCCTCTTCGCCCTCAACACGATCGTCCTCTTAAAGATCTAGGCCAGGACAAATTCCCAATGCGTGTTGCATTGGTTTACAAATTGGTCTAATTTGTAAACCATGGAAGCCGCCACGCATCATCACCACGCGCCCGAGATCGACCTCAACCCCGCCACCTGGCGAGATTCCAAGCGCTACGCCTGGCTGCTTGGCCTGGTCATCCCGTTGGCCCCCTTTATCGCCTGGGCGAGCGTCACGGTGACCGGGTTCGAGTTCTTCTGGTGGTTTGGCCCACTGCTCGTATTCGTCTTCTTCCCGATCCTCGACATCGTGATTGGTATGGACGCGAGCAACCCGCCGGACAGCGTCCTCAAATGGCTGGAGCAGGATCGCTACTACCGCTGGTGCACTTACGCCTTCATCCCGCTCCAGTACGCCGGCCTCGTCTTCGCTTGCTGGCTGTGGTCCAGTGGCGATCTGTCCACCCTCAGCAGCATCGGCCTGGCGGTGACGATGGGCGTAGTAGCCGGGATCGGCATCAACACCGCCCACGAGCTGGGGCACAAGCGGGCGAGCCTGGAGAAGTGGCTGAGCAAGGTCGCCCTCGCCCAAACCGGCTACGGGCACTTCTTCATCGAGCACAACCGCGGCCATCACGTACGCGTCGCCACCCCCGAGGACCCGGCCAGCTCCCGCCTCGGTGAGAGCTTCTGGGCATTCCTGCCGCGCACGGTGGTTGGCAGTGTGCGCTCCGCTTGGGGGATCGAGAGAGAGCGCCTTGGGCGCAGCGGCATCTCGGTTTGGAGCTGGCGCAACGACGTTCTCCAGGCGTGGGCGATGACCATCGTTCTCTTCGCCGTCCTCACCGCCGTCTTTGGCCTCGTCGTCCTGCCCTTCCTGTTGCTGCAGGCCCTCGGCTTCTCGCTGCTGGAAGTCGTCAACTACCTCGAGCACTACGGCTTGCGACGGCAGAGACGTGAGGACGGCCGCTACGAGCGCTGCCTTCCCGAGCACAGCTGGAACAGCAACAACGTCGCCTCCAACGTGCTGCTCTACCACCTGCAGCGCCACAGCGACCACCACGCCAACCCAACGCGCCGCTATCAGGCGCTGCGTCACGTCGACGAGGCGCCGCAGCTGCCCACTGGCTACGCCGGGATGATCGTGCTCGCCTGGTTTCCGCCGCTCTGGCGTCGAGTGATGGACCCGCGACTGCTCGACCATTACGACGGCGACGTGACCCGCGCCAACATCCAGCCGCGGGCTGAGCGTCGCGTCCTCGCCCGCTACGGGAAGGGCGCGTGAGCAGCTGGCGCTGCCCGGGTTGCGGGTACGTCTACGACGAGGAGGCCGGGAACCCGCGCGAGGGCTTTCCGGCGGGGACGCCGTGGAGTGATGTGCCCGACCACTGGGCCTGCCCGGACTGTGGAGTGCGGGAAAAGGTGGACTTCGAGCCCGACGACCAGGCTTCTCAGTGACCGCCCCTGAGACGGCGGTGCCGACGGAAGCCGCGCGCACCCCCTATCCACAGGCGGCTAAGGAGCTGCTTCGCGACACCGTGTTCGGCGCCGCTCGCGATGAGCTGCAGCGCCGCAACTGGTCCGAGATAACGATGTCGGACATCGCCGGCGCCGCCGGGGTCAGTCGCCAGACTCTCTACAAGGAGTTCGGCAACCGCGAGGAATTGGGCCAAGCCTTCGTCATCCACGAGGGCGAGCGCTTCCTCGATGGGGTGGATGCGGCGGTGCGCGAGCACCTCGACGACCCCCGCGCCGCTGTCGGCGCCGCCCTCGGAGCCTTTCTCCACGCCGCCGGCGAGGACCCCCTGGTCCGCATCCTGCTCAGCGACGACGGCACCGGCGGCATGCTCCCCTTCGTCACCACGCAGGGCATGCCCGTCGTCCAGTGGGCGACGGCGCGTCTCGCCTCGACGATTGAAGAGGGCTGGCCCGAGGCCCCGGCTAAGGACGTCGGCCTTCTCGCCGAGTCTCTGGTTCGCCTGGCGATCAGCTACATCACGGCCCCCAGCGTTTCCCCCGAGAAGACCGCCGCCGGCGCGGTCGACCTCCTCGGCCCCTTCATAGACCGCGCTCTCGGCGTCAGCTGACTGCAGCCGCGTCGTGCCGCAGCGGGGTCGCGCCTTTGATCAAGTCGGCGGCGCGCTCGGCGATCGCGATCGTCGGGGCGTTGGTGTTGCCGCGGGGGACGACGGGCATCACCGAGGCGTCGACGACCCGGAGCCCATCCAGGCCCTGAACGCGCAGGTCGGTGTCGACGACAGAGCCGATCGCGCAGGTGCCGACCGGGTGGTAGATCGCGTAGGTGGTGCTGGCGGCGAGGGCGCGCATGTCTTCATCCGAGTCGCCGTCCGGCCCAGTGAACGGCTCCGCGCAGTAGGGCCGGAGCGCGGGCTGGGCGCTGATCTCCTGCATCAGTCGCAGGGCGTCGATCATCCGCGGCATGTCGGATTCTCCGGTGTAGAACTCGTTGCGAATGATCGGCTTCGCGGTCGGGTCGTTGGAGGCGAGGCGGACCGAGCCACGGCTCTCCGGGGTCAGCAAGCAGGGGGAGATCCAGATGCCGTGCTGGTCGGTGTCGCCCTGGCCCTCGTCGACGATGTGCAGGGCGGCGACGTGAAATTGGACGTCGGGCGCTTCGGCCTCGGCCTCGACGCGGGCGAAGCCACCGGACTCCGCAAGGTTGGAGGCGAAGGGTCCGGTCTGCGAGGCCATGAACTGCTCCAGCGCCGCCGGTTCTTGCGCGAGGAGCAGGCTCTCCGGCTCGGGCGTGGTCCAGACGCCGTAGGTGGCGGCATGATCGCTGAGGTTGGCGCCGACCTCCGGCTGGTCGAGCAGAACTTCGATCTCGCGCAGCGCCAAGTGTTCGGCCGGGCCGACGCCCGAGAGCATCAGCAACTGCGGTGAGTTGTAGGCGCCGCCGCAGAGAATCGTCTCGCGCTCGGCGCGGAACTCTTGCGTTTCGCCGAGCCGGCTCGCCTCGACCCCCACCGCTCGGGTCCCGTCGAACAGGACTCTGTTGACCTGCATGTAGGGCATCGCGGTCAGGTTCGGCCGCTCCATCGCCGGGTGCAGATAGGAGACGGAGGCGCTGGCTCGCAGTCCTCCCCGCTGCGTCACCTGGTACATCCCGGCGCCGTCCTGCTCGGCGCCGTTGAAGTCGTCGTTGCGCGCCAGCCCGGCCTCGACGGCGGCGTCGACGAAGGCGGGAGTGATCTTGTTGCCGGAACGCTGGTCGGAGACCGGCAGCGGCCCGCCGGCCCCGTGCCACTCCGAGGCGCCGCGCTCGTTGTCCTCGGCCTTGAGGAAGTAGGGGAAGAGGTCGTCCCAGGCCCAGCCCGCCGCGCCCCAATCGTCGTAGTCGCGGCGGTTGCCGCGGATGTAGACCATCGCGTTGGTCGAAGAGGAACCGCCAAAGACTCTGCCGCGGGGGAGCCCGATCCGCCGCCCGTTGCAGTTCGGCTCCGGCGCCGAGTCGTAGTCCCAGTCGACCTCGGTGCGAGCCAGCTTCAGATAGCCGAGCGGCACGTGGATGTTCTGGTTTGCGTCAGGCGGCCCGGCTTCGAGCAGCAGGACGGAGACTTCCGGATCCTCGGAGAGCCGCGCCGCGAGCACGCACCCTGCCGACCCCGCCCCGACGATCACGTAGTCGTACATCGCTCCTCCTCCTGTGGGACGGATCGAGTCTAGGCGCTCTCGGAGCCCTTGAAGAGCTCTCCGGCGCGAATCCGCGCGGCCATGTCATTCGACTCGGCGCGGTAAACGCCGCCATTCTCGAATTCGATCGTTGGGTATTTGTTTTGGCCCGACAGCTTCTTCAGCTCGTCGCGGTTGCCTGGCAGCAGTGGCCCCTTGACCACCTCGTACTCGACCCCCTGCTCGTCGAGAGCCTTCTGCACCCGCCAGCAAGGATGGGCATCGATCTTGGCCCACATGACTGAACAACGGTGAAGTTTGATCGCCATCGAGCCACCCTATTCGCTTTGTCTGGGCGATTGCCACCGTTTTCCGGCGAGGCGTAACAGAGCGCGGTTCCGAGGGTTATATAGATCGTAACTATCCGCATTATCTCCTAGGAGGGAAAAATGGAGACGATCAAGCGGTTTGAGCCCGTTGCACTTCTCATCATGGTGCTCGGCGCCCTCAATTGGGGCATGGTCGGGCTGTTCGACACGAATGTGATCTCGGACGTTTTCGGGAGCGGCACGCTCACCGACATCGTCTACGTCGTGGTCGGCGCCTCTGGCCTCCTCTACGTTCCGAGGTTGCTCGAGAGCCTTCACATCGGGGGACACACGCCGCACCCTCGCGGCACCTGAAACCGAGGGAGTGCGGTCAGACCGGGCCCAAATGGGCCCGGTCGGCTTTTGGCTAGTAGCGCGGCGGTTCGTTCGGAGGTGGCGCCTGCTGCTGCCCGGCGGCTCGGCGTCGCTCCTCCTCGGCGGCGTCATCTCGCCGCTGTTTGGACCGCATCGCCTCCTGCGCGAAGCCGAGCACCAACCCCGCGGCGCCGGCGATCATCAGGATCAGGCCGACCGTGTCCATGTCAACGTTCTGGACCGAGAAGTTGGTCGCGTAGCGGAGGATCGCTCCCACCGCAATCAGGAATATCGCCGCTCCGATAGTCACCGTCGGCGATCCTAATGGGTGATGCGGCTGAGAGGAGTCGAACCTCCACGGGCCGTTAGGCCCACAAGGCCCTCAACCTTGCGCGTCTACCAGTTCCGCCACAGCCGCTCGAGGGCGGTTGATTCTAGATGTTTGGGCGTCGACGGCTCGCCTCCTTGAAAGTGTCCGGGCGAGGCAGTAGCCTGCGAACAAGTGTTCGAACGTGACCATACCCGGCACGCGGGTGGGTGAGGGGGACCGATGGACCTTGATCTGACCAAGCGCCAGAAGGAGATCTTCGACTTCATCGGCAAGTACGCCGCCAAGACCGGCTACCCGCCGACCGTGCGGGAGATCGGCAGAGCCGTCGGCTTGCACTCGTCTTCGACCGTGCACGCGCACCTCGCCAATCTGGAGAAGATCGGGCTGCTGCGTCGCGACCCCTCCAAGCCGCGAGCTATCGAGCTGTTGTTCGACAAGGCCAAGCGGACGATCCGGCCCGAGAGCGGGCTGCCGCTGGTCGGCCAGGTCGCGGCGGGAGAGCCGATCGTCGCCGAAGAGAACATCGAGGAATACATCGAGATCCCCGACGTGATCGGCGGGGAGGACGGCGACTACATCCTCCGGGTTCGCGGCGAGAGCATGAAGGACGCCGGCATTCTCGAAGGCGACTACGTCGTCGTGCGGCCGGCCAGTGAGGCTCCCAACGGAGAGATCGTCGTTGCCCTGATCGGAGAGGAGGCGACGGTGAAGCGCTTCTTCCGCGAGTCGGACCACATTCGCCTCCAGCCCGAGAACGAGGCGATGGAGCCGATCATCACCACCGACGCGACGATCCTGGGTCGCGTGGTCGGCGTCTTCCGCAAAGTCTGACCAGACTCGTCAGGGCCAGCGGCCGGACTCGATCAGCTTCTTGTAGTGCCGCTGGCGCCGTCGCGCGTCGGCCATCACCAGGGGCAGCAGGCGTAGCCCCAGGCGGGGGAAGGCGTCGAAGAAGCGCAGCATCGGCCCGCGCCAACGCGGGATGACGAGCACCGGGCGGGGGCGCTCGGTGAGCTTGCCCACCTCGCCGGCGACCCTCTCCGGGGTAAGCAGCTGCCCGGAGAAGGAGCCGCTGGCGTCGGGGTCGTCGAGCTTGTCTTCGATCATCGGGGTCCAGACGCCGTCCGGGCAGACCGCCGAGAGCTCGACGCCACGGATGCCCGATCGGCGCAGGTCGAACAGAGTGCCGAGCGTGAAGGCGATCGCGGCGTGCTTGCTGGCGGAGTAAGCGACTTCGCCGGGGGCGGCGACCAATCCGGCGAGCGAGATGACGTTGATCACGTGCCCGCGTGCCCGCCTTGACCATCGGCTCGAGCGCGGCCACGGTGCCGTTCATCGTGCCGAGCGCGTTGACCTCGAGCATCGTTCGGCGCACCTCCTCGTCCTGCTCCCAGGAGACGCCCGTGAAGAGCACGCCGGCGTTGTTGACCCAGACGTCGAGCCCGCCGTTCGCCGCCGCCTCGGATGCGATCGCCCTGCAGGCGGCCTCGCTCCTCACGTCCAGAGTCGACGAAGAGGCTCCTTTCGCCGATCTCGGCCGCGGTTTCGGCGGCCGCGGCCGCGTCGATGTCGGTCGCCCAGACGCGGAAGCCGCGCCGCCCAAGTTCCAGCGCGATCTCCCGCCCAAGGCCGCTTCCCGCTCCGGTGACGACGGCCGTTCCCATTCGGCGTCCAGCATATGTGGCGAATGCGGCGATCGGGGGCTACCATCGAGTAGGCGGGCCGAACGGCCGCGGGGGGAGAGAAAACCCCTCGAGGAAAGTCCGGACACCGAAGGGCATGGCGGTGGCTAACGCCCACCCGGGGAAACCCGCGGGACAGTGCCACAGAAATACACAGCCGATGGCGCGGCCACACGTGAGTCGCGAACAGGCAAAGGTGAAATGGTGCGGTAAGAGCGCACCGGCGCCGTGGTGACGCGGCGGCCAGGCAAACCCCGCCAGGTGCAAGGCCAAGCAGGACCGATGACCCGGCCCGGGTAGGTCCAGGTAGGCCGCAGGGTCGCTTAGGCGGCCCCTCGAGACCTCGGTCTCGTGAGACAGATGGTCGTACTCGACAGGATCCGGCTTACAGGCCCGCTAAGGAAAAGGCCCCGCGAGGGGCCTTTTCTATGCCCGGGGGAGGGGGGGACGGGTGGTTTCCTGCAGCGCTGGGCGACTCCAGCCGTCGTGACGATGGATCAGCCCCGACGGCGAAGCAGCACTTTTACAAAGGTTCACATAATTCCGTCTTAGCGTTTGCTAATGTGCCGCGACCGCTGAGTCTCCGCCATATATCGCGGAGATCGGGGGACCCATCAGTTGGGGCGAATCGCCGGCATCTGCCGCGTAGCGCAGCTCTTTCAGCGCGAGCCCGTCAGCTAACCCCGTAAGCGCAAGGAAAGAGAAATGAAGGCAGGCATGCACCGCCATGGGCGGAAAAGCAATCGACGAGCGCTTCTCGGCGCCATCTTGGCGACGGTCGCTCTCACAGCTGTGCCCGCGCAGGCGGCCACGGGCGGTGCGTCCAGCCTCGCTTTCGGTGGTGGCGCGGGGGCGAGCGGCCAGGACATCGCCTTCAGCCCGATGAAAACCGCGAGCGCCACTTGGTATGGCCCGGGCCTCTACGGCAATCACACCGCCTGCGGCCAGATTCTGCGCCCCGGAACCATTGGCGTCGCACATCGAAAGCTCCCCTGCGGCACCACGGTCAAATTTGCCTACAGGGGCCGCTACCTGATCACCAAGGTGATCGATCGCGGTCCCTACAGCAGGGGTCGTGCATGGGACCTGACCAACGGCGCCCGGCGGCTGCTCGGCTTCGACGGCTCAAATCGGGTCCGCTACGCACTCGCGCGCAACTTCGCGCGGCACGCCAGGTAGGGCCCTTCGGCCGCCTGGGCGGCTACCCTGATCTACGCAGGACGAATTTCTACGAGAGGAGCATGGGGATGTCGAGGTCTTCGAATGGAGCTGTCGCGACGCGGTCGACGAAGAAGCGCGGTCGGCTGGTGGCGATGATGGTGGCGGCGAGCGCCCTCGCGATCCTGGTGGCTTTGGTTGCGAACGCCGGCGCGGCGACGAGCTCCCGCACCACGATTGTGCTCGGTGACACAGCGGCCACCCCGGATCCCTCTTGCCCGGAGTCGCCCTGTCAGGCGATCGGCAGCGTCACCGGCTTCCAGCTCAACAACGGACAGGCGACGTTGCCCTTCGTTGTCCCGCGCAAGGGCAAGGTGACGGCTTGGACACTGACCCTCTCCAAGCCGACCGGTCGGCAGCGCTCCTTCTTCAACGGCTTTTTCGGCACCCCGCCGGAGGCGCGCCTCGCGATTCTCCGTCGAATCGCCGGCACAAATCCACCCTCGTTACAACCTGCGCAGACAGAGCTCGATCCGCGTGCTCAGTCCCTACTTGGGCCAAACGGTCAAGTTCGGCGCGTCGCTGAAGGTCGAGAAGGGCGACATCGTCGGGATCACCGTGCCCACCTGGGCGCCCGCCTTTGCCCAGGGCCTTGCGGCCAACAACGTCTGGCGCGCAAGCCGCGCCCCGGGCAAGTGCACGAACTCAACCGACGTCCGCCAGGGTATGCCTCAGGCTCAAATCGGCAAGCGCGCCACCTACGGTTGTCGCTACTCGACAGCCCGCCTGCTCTACACGGCGACCGTCGTCGAGGGTTAGGCCGCCGCGGGCAGAACCCTCGGCGTCGCCTGGTCTTTCGGCAGGGCGGCTGAGCCCGCAATCAGGCTTTGGAACTCGTTGAGGGCCAGGTGGCCGACCGCTTCGAGGATCTCTTCGTCGGACCAGCCGATCTCTCGTGCCTCCTCATGGAGGTGGATCGGCGGCGGGCCATCGGCGTCGAGGGCCTCTTTCAGGTAAGCGAGCAGGGTCGCCTCTCTGGAGTCACCCGAAGTGAAGCTGCGAGCCCGGGAGACTTCGTCGAGGCCGAGACCGGCCCGGCGGGCGGACTTCGCGTGCTGGGCGATGCTGTAGGTGTCGTCGCGGCGCTCGGCGACCGCCAAGGCGATCCGCTCACGGGTGGCTTGCGGCAGGACTCCGCCGCGCAGTTCTGAGCGCATCCTGGTGTAGGCACGAAGCACTGCGGGCGCGCCGGCGAGCACGCCGACGAACTTGGTCACTGCACCGCCAGCGGCCTGGATGCTCTTGAGCAGGGGAGCGCTCTCATCCGGGGCCGTCAACTCGTCGTGGATCTGGAACCTGCTGACTTCTGTTCTTACCGTCACGTTTCGCCCTTTACTTTACTTTGAGCCACTTACTTACGAGGAGTAAGTTATACCGCCTTTCGGACGGCCTCGCAAGCCGGCCTCGACTTCGCCTATCGTTGCGGCCCCCGCGCGGACAAGCCCCGAAGGAGGCCGGAATGGCAGATCTACCCAAGAGCGCCGCTGATGTTGCTGAGATCGTCAAGGAGCGCGACGTTCGCTTCATCCGGCTCTGGTTCACCGACGTCCTCGGCCAGCTGAAGAGCTTTTCGATCAACGCCGCCGAACTGGAAGACGCCTTCGAGGGCGGCATGGGCTTCGATGGATCCTCGATTACCGGCTTCAATCCAATCGAGGAGTCGGACATGATCGCGATGCCCGATCCCTCGACCTTCGCGCTTGTGCCCTGGCGCCCCGAGGAGGAAAACGCCGTCGCCCGCATGTTCTGCGACATCCGGGTCCCCGGTGGAGAGCCTTACGAGGGCGACCCGCGTTGGATCTTGCGCCGGGCGCTGAAGCGCGCTGAAGATCTGGGTTTCGACGCCTACAACATCGGCCCCGAGCTGGAGTACTTCTACTTCCGCTCGGCGAAGCCGGAGAACGGCGTCCCGGAGGTGCTCGATGAGGGCGGCTACTTCGACCTGACGACGCTCGACGCCGGCTCCGATCTACGCCGGGAGACGGTGTTGGCGTTGGAGCGGATGGGCATCCACGTCGAGTACACCCATCACGAGGTCGGCCCCTCTCAGCACGAGGTCGACATGCGCTACAAGGACGCGCTGGCGATGGCCGACGACTGCATGACGTATCGCATCGTGGTCAAGGAGATCGCTATGAAATACGGCTGGCACGCCACCTTTATGCCCAAGCCGCTATTCGGTGAGAACGGGTCCGGGATGCATGTGCACCAGTCTTTGACCAAAGGCGGGAGAAACGCCTTTTTCGATCCCGACGATCAGTACTTCCTCTCGGCCACCGCAAAGGCCTTCATCGCCGGCCAGCTCAAGCATGCGCGCGAGATCTCGCCGCTCTTCGCCCAGTGGGTCAATTCATACAAGCGCTTGGTCCCGGGCTACGAGGCGCCGGTCTACCTGGCCTGGTCGCGGCGCAACCGCTCGGCGCTGATCCGGGTGCCGCTTTACCACCCCGGCAAGGAGGGCGCGACCCGCGCCGAGCTGCGCTGCCCCGATCCTTCGTGCAATCCCTACCTCTGCTTCGCGGGGATGTTGCAGGCGGGGTTGGAAGGGATCGAGAAGGGCTACGAGCTGCCCGAGCCGATGGAGCAGAACCTGTACCACCTCTCACCGGAGGAGCGGTCCCAGCGGGGGATTGAGCAGTTGCCGGCAACGCTGGGCGAGGCTATTGAGGTCGCGGCCGAGTCGGAGCTGATCCTGCGCACGCTTGGCGAGCATACGTTTCGGCGGTTTGTTGAGATCAAGAGGCAGGAGTGGGACGACTACCGGGTGCAGGTCACTCCGTATGAGATCGAGCAGTTTCTGCCGGTTCTCTGAGGTTGTGGTGGGGAGGGGTCGGGGGGTCTCTCCAGCGGGCTATCCCTTCGGGTAGCGCCGCCCGCTGGAGAGACCCCCCGACCCCTCCTACGCAAGCGTCAGAGGAGTTCTTGCAGTTGCTTCGGTTCCGTGGTGGGGGCTTGGCAGGCGAAGTGCTCGCAGACGTAGGCGGTGGGACGGCCTTCGATTGTGGGTCGTCCTTGGAGGAGCGCTGGCGAGGCTGAGCCTTCCGGGCCGGCGGCGAGGACTTGATAGGGGCGGTGCTTGGAACGGACGATTTGCGCCAGTTCTTCGAGGTCGTCGCCGATCAGGGCTACTTCCTTGGTGGGGGAGAGGTGGAAGTCGAGGGCTCGTAGGAGGTGGGCGAAGGCCTCCGGGTGTTGAGCGGCAGATCTTGTGAAGAGACGGAAGACGCCCTCCGCCTGGCGCTCGTAGCTGCGCTCGCCGGTCAGGGCCGCCAGGCGCAAGAGGCCCATCGCCATTGAGCTGTTGCCGGAGGGGATCGGGTGGTCGCCGATCTCCTTGCGGCGGGCGATCAGTGCTTCGTGGTCGTCGGAGGTGGAGAAGAAGCCGCCGCGCTCGGGGTCGCCGAAGCGCTCGATCGTGGTGTCGGCGAGTGCGCGCGCTTCGTCAAACCAGCGCTGCTCGAATGTCGATTCGTAGAGGGTGAGAAGCGCTTCCAAGAGGAAAGCGTGATCCTCGAGATAAGCATTGAGGCGCGCTCTCCCATCTTTGTAGGTACGCAGGAGGTGGCCGTCTTCGCGCATTTCGCTGAGGACGAACTCTGCGCACTCGCGGGCGGCGTCGAGGTAGTCGGCCCGTTCCAGCACCGCGCCCGCCTCGGCGAGGGCGGCGATCGCCAGCGCATTCCACGAAGCGAGTCGCTTGTCGTCGAGGCCCGGGCGAACCCGCTGGGAGCGGGCTTCGAAAAGGGCGGCGCGAGCCTTGGCAAGCCCTTCGGGCGGCAACGCGTTGGCCCCCTTATACAAAGACAAAACGTTGCGGCCCTCGAAATTGCCGGCTTCGGTGACGCCGTAGTAGTCGAGGATCGGCACCCCCTCGTCGCCAAGCACTTCGCGGATCTCGCCCGGCGTCCAAACGTAGAAGCGTCCCTCTTCGCCCTCGGAGTCGGCATCGAGAGCGGAGTAGAACCCTCCCTCCGGCCCGCGCATCTCCCGCAATGCCCAGTCCAGTGTTTCTTCACAGGTCCGGCGGTAGCGCTCATGGCCGAACTCCTGCCAGCCGTGTAGGTAGGCGCGTGCCAATAGGGCATTGTCGTAGAGCATCTTTTCGAAGTGGGGGATGAGCCAGGAAGCGTCGACCGAATAACGGGAGAAGCCCCCGCCGATCTGGTCGTAGATGCCGCCCGCCTGCATCGCGTCGAGCGTGCGCTCGACCATTTCGGGTTCACCGCGGGCCAGCAGCAGCTCCAAAGCCGAGGCCGGAGGAAACTTTGGCGCGCCGCCGAAACCGCCGCGCTCCATGTCGGCGGATGCGTTCAGCGCCCGCAACCCTTCCTCCAGCGTGCGCGCGCCGGGCATCTCATCCGCCGGCTCGACCATGCCGATCGCGCCAAGTCGGGCTCGCGTCCCCGCAGCCCTCTCCCGCAGCTCGTCGCGCCGCCCCTCGAAGGCTTCGACCACTGCCTCCATCACCATCCGAAAGCTCGGCATTCCACGGCTGTCATCGGGCGGGAAGTAAGTGCCACCGTGGAACGGCACCCCGTCCGGGTCGAGGAAGACGGTCATTGGCCAACCACCGTGTCCGCTGATTGCTTGCACGGCCTCCATGTAGAGGGCGTCGACGTCGGGGCGCTCTTCGCGGTCGACCTTGACGTTGACGAAGTGCTCGTTCATATAGGCGGCGGTTTCCGGATCCTCAAATGATTCGCGCTCCATTACGTGGCACCAGTGGCAGGCCGAATAGCCGACCGAGAGAAGGATCGGACGGTCCTCCTCGTGCGCCCGACTCAGGGCTTCCGTGCCCCACGGATACCAGTCCACCGGGTTGTCGCGGTGCTGGAGGAGGTAGGGGCTGGTCTCCTGGGCGAGCCGGTTGGGCATTCGGCGCAGCCTACTCAGTGATACCCGGAAGTGGGGTTTTTCGGCATTGTGAAGGGGAATGGGCCGGTGAGGCTCTACCTTGCATAAGTGGCTGCTGAGCGAACGAGGATCCATTCCGAGCCGGAGATCGATGCGGTTTTGGGCAAGCTCGATCCCGAGGACCGGGAAGTCATCCAGCGGGCGCTCGCCAGGGCGGAGAAGACCGAAGCTGAGCTGCGTTATCTCGCCGATCACGACTCCCTGACCGGCTTGCTCGACCGGCGCCGTTTCCGCGCGGAGCTGGATCAGTACGTCTCCTTCAGCGCTCGCTACGGTGGTCAGGGAGCGGTGATGATCATCGACATCGATGGCCTCAAGGAGGTCAACGACAGACTTGGGCATCACGCCGGCGACAACCTGATTCGGCAGATCGCCGCAATCTTGCGCGAGCGGGTGCGCACCACTGACATAGTCGCTCGTCTCTCCGGAGACGAGTTCGCGGTACTGATGCCACAAACCGAGACCTCGGGGGCCTTGCAGTTGGGAGAAGACCTGCGGGCCTCGGTGGCGGAGCGGGCGGCGCCCTCACCGGACGCCCCCAATGTCACGATCAGCGTCGGGATCACAATGTTCGGCAGTCAGGGCGAGGCGGGGAGCGAGATGGTGCTGATCGCCGCCGACCAGGCGATGTATCGGGCGAAGGAGGAGGGGAGGAACCGGATCGCCCTCTTCCAGGACCCGGAGGAGCCTCAGCGCCAACCGCAGCGCGCCCAGACGACTTCGGCGCGGATCCGCGACGCGCTCACCAACGACCGCCTCACCCTTCACACCCAGCCGATCCACAGCCTCTCTTCGGGCGGGATCGAGCGCTACGAGTTGCTGCTGCGGATGGCCGGCGACAACGGCGATCTCTTGCCGGCGGCCTCGTTCATCGAGATCGCGGAGCGGGCGGGAATGATCCAGGAGCTAGACCGCTGGGTCATCGCCCGCGCCCAGGAGTTGCTGGTCGGGCGGGAGCGCGCCGGCCAGCCGGTGTCCCTGCATGTCAACCTTTCCGGCGCCTCAATGACCGACCTCTCCGTCCTCGAGTACATCGAGCGACGGCTGGACGAAGGAGATGCCGACCCCGCGCGCCTAACCTTCGAAATCACCGAGACCGCGCACGTTCACGACTACGAAGCGGCCGCAGGGTTCGCCGATCGGCTGACCGAGTTCGGCTGCGAAGTCGCGATCGACGACTATGGCGCGGGTTTCGGCCCCTTCCACTACCTGCGGAAGATTCCCTTTGACGTAATCAAGATCGACGGCGCTTTCATTCGCGATATGCCGAACAGCGACGCCGACCAGCTGACGGTGAGAGCGATCGTCTCGATCGCCCACGGCCTCGGCAAGACGACGATCGCTGAGTACGTCCAGGACGACGTGACGACGCAGATGCTGCGCGAATACGGCGTCGACATGGCCCAGGGCTATCACCTGGGACGCCCAGTCGATGCCGATGAGGCTTTGGCGAATTAGTTCGGCGGCGGATACGGGCCGAGGCGTCGATCGCCCCGGCCCGCCCGCGTACTGAATTCAGCCCTGCTTGGTAAAGGTCCCCCTGAACTGCGCCCCTGGCATGTTGCAGGGTTTTTGTTCGGGGAGGCTGAGACTGGAGTCGATCTCGAGCTTGTAGCGGAACCCGGGCGTCACATCGAGTGACCATTTGATTTGCAAAAGACCGTTGGCCCCCGAGAACTGCGCTCCGGCTCTGAACGAGCTGGCGGTGGATGTTGCCGGTGCCGGTGGGAACTCGAGTCCCGCGAATAGGCATGTTCTGGAGAAGCTGCCGAACGGAGGAGAGTAGATAATTGCCGCCTGCTTGCCTCCGGCCGTGACTCTCAGGTCGATGCCGTCCTGCCCCTCATAGGTCCCGGCGCCCGGGGGCCAGCTACCGGACCCCGATCTGCCCTTGCCCTTCGCCTTGCAGCCCTTCTTCTTGCGGCTGGCGCTGGCTGATCGCTTGCCCTTATTTCCCTTGCCCTTGTTCTTCGACTTACAGGCTCTCCCCTTTTTCTTCGCCGAACTCTGAGCCTGGCCGCCGTCGGCGGCCAGGCCGGCGGTGCTGAATCCAACCGTCAGCGCAAGCGCCGCGATGAATGCGAGCAAGATGCTCCGTCTCACTGGGTCTCCTTTTTAGATCTGGACGAGTGGCGCTAGGCTACCCCCGGGCTCTCTCGCCGTCTACTCGCTGCGCAGTTCGGCTCGCTTGATCTTGCCGCTGTTCGTCTTCGGCAGGGCGTCGGCGAACTCGACGATGCGCGGGTACTTGTAGGGAGCCGTTTGCGCTTTGACGTGCTCTTTCAGCTCACGCGCGAGCCCGTCGGAAGGATCGTTCCCCTCGCGTAGGACCACGACCGCGCGCACCACAGCGCCGCGCTCGGGATCGGGGGTGGCCACCGCCGCGGCTTCTGAGACGGCTGGGTGAGAGACCAGCGCCGACTCGACCTCGAAGGGGCCGATTCGGTAGCCGGAGGAGAGGATCAAGTCGTCGGCGCGGCCCTCGAACCAGAGATAGCCGTCGTCGTCCTCCCGCACCAAGTCGCCCGTGTGCCACCACTCGCCCGCGAAGCGCTCGCCATCGAGGTAGCGCTCGAAGAAGGTGGGGGAGGAGGCCGCGCGCAGTTGCAGCTCGCCGTTCTCGATTCGGGTCTCAAGCTCCGGCAGCGGTCTTCCCATTGAGCCGTCGCGAGCGGGGTCGTCCTCTCCCGGGCGCATACCGCTGACCGCGCCGGTCTCCGTTTGTCCGTAGCCGTCGCCGACCGAGAGGCCGAGCCGCTCGCGGAAAAGGCGGATCACGTCGGGCTCGATCGGCTCGCCGGCGGAGACCAGGCGCCGCAGGGAGGAGATCGGATTCAGGTCGGCGTGAGCGGCGAGCATTCGATACTCGGTGGGCACTTGACAGAGCACGTTGACACCCAGCTCGTCGCAGAGCCGAAGGCGTTCAGCTGGTTCGAAGCGGCCGTCGTGTAGGACGGCGACGCCACCGTTCAGCCAGGTCGCGATGAAGGCGTTGCGGGTCGACTTGCCCCAGCCCGGGGCGGCGGTGCACCAGGCAATATCCCCCTCGCGGGCGCCGAACCAGTGCTCGGCCTGGAGGCGCTGGCCGCTCAGGTAGCGCTGTGGGTAGACGACCCCGCGTGGATCGCCGGTGGTTCCCGAGGTGAAAACGATCACGGCGGGGTCGCTGGGGTCGAGTCGTTCGACGAGGGCGGGGGTCTCCTGGGCGCGGTCTTCGTCAAAGACACGTGCCAGCTCGTCCATGTCCAAATAGGGAATGCCGTCGGGCAGCTCGCCCAGGTATTGCGTCTCTCCGACCACCAGCTTCGGGCTCGCTGCCCGCGCCCGCAGCGCCAGGTCCTTGCGGCGCAGCTGCGGGTTGCAGGGAAGCGCTACCGCGCCCATGCGCCAGCAGGCGAGCAGGGTGAGAACCCACTCGACCCGACTGCCGACCAGGGTCATCACCGCATCTCCTCGTTGCACGCCGCGGGCGGCGAAGGCGCCCGAGAGCCCGGCCGAGCGGGCAAACAGCTCGCCGAAGTGGTGTACCCGACGCTCGCCGCCCGAAGTTACTTCGATCAGCGCCGGTCGCGCCGCCGCAAAACCCTCGACCACGTCCTCGATGAAGTTCACGCGCGGCAGTCTGCCGCAATGACGTTTAGAGCGCGGATTCCGAGGCGGGGCGCGGAGCGGGGGGGTCGACCGGCTCGGACTCGGAGAACCCAAACCGCTCCTGAAGGCGCTGGAGGGGCTTCGGCGCCCACCAGTTCCACTCGCCGAAGAGCCGCATCAGCGAGGGAACGAGAAGGGCGCGGACAACGGTCGCGTCGAGCATCACGCCGAACGCCATCCCAATCGCGATCTGCTTGACGAAGAACACGGTGCTGACGCTGAATGCGAGGAAGACGATCGCGATCGCCAGCGCCGCGGCGGTTATCACGCGGCCCGTCTTCGCTATGCCGGTGGCGACTGCCTCCTCGTTGCTGTCGCCGAGGTCGCGTCGCTCTTTGATTCGCGCCATTACAAGCACCGCGTAGTCGGTGGCGAGGCCGAAGATAACGGCGAAGAGGAAGACCAGGCTGGTCACTTCGATCGCGGCCGGACCGGTGTAGGAGAGGGGGCCGTCGAGCCAGCCGTCCTGGAAGGCGAGGACCAGGATTCCGAGTGTCGCGCCCAGGGTCAGGCTGTTCATCACCAGGGTCTTGATCGGCAGCAGCACCGATCCCGTGAGCAGGAAGAGGATGACCAGGGTGGTGAGGGCGATGATCCCGACCACCAGCGGCGCGTGGTCGAGCAGGCTCTGCTTCTGGTCGACGAAACTCGCGGTGTTGCCGGATACGAGTGCGGTCGTGCCACGGGGCGTTTGCAGCGCTCGGATGGCACGGACGGAGTCCTGGGATGCACCACTGAGCGCTGGCCCAGAGAGCGCGAAGTTCGCATAGGCGACTTGGTCCGGAGCGGGTGTGAAGGGGGTGCCACGGACTACGCCATCGACGGCTGCGATGTGGCGCTGGTAGTCGGCGAGCTGAGCCCTTCCCGCTGCTCCGTCAACGGTGACGGTGACCGCTTCGGTGACGTCACGCGGGTAATGCGCTTGGAGATATCTTGTAGGCGTCGTAGGAGGGTTGACCCGGGGGCACCGCTTCGGCGCTGGGGCCGGTCAGCGTCGTGGACAGCAGCGGCGCCGCGCAGACCAGCAGCAGGGCCGAACTGGAGAGGGCCACTGCGACCGGGCGGCGCATCACCCCGCGCGCCAGCCGATACCAGCCATCGGAGGTGTCCGAGACTGCCGGCCCGCGGCGAATCGAGAGTGCGTCGATACGAGTGCCAAGCAAGGCCAGCAGGGAAGGCACCACGAGGATCGCGATGACCGAAGAGAGGACCGCGACCGATGCTCCGGCCACCGCCATTGAGTAGAGGAAGCGCTGCGGCATGATCACCAGCGCCGCCATCGCGGCGGCGACCGTTAGCCCAGAGAAGACGGCTGTGCGGCCGGCTGTCTGGACTGTGCGGCGGTGAGCTGCCCGTGTAGCGCCGTCGCGCTCCAATTCCTCTCGATAGCGCGAGACCATCAACAGGGCGTAGTCCACCGCGAGGCCAAGACTGAGTCCGGTGGCAATGTTGAGGGCGAACACCGAAGTGTCGGTGAAGGTCGACATCACCCTCAGCACGAACAGGGTCCCGACGATCGAGACGACCCCGATCAACAGCGGGATCGATGCGGCGATGACACCGCGGAAGACGAACAACAAGAGCAGCGCCAGGACCGGGAAGGCGATCAGCTCCGCCTTTGTGAGGTCCTTGCGGGTCTGGTCATTGGTGTCGTTGAAGCCCGCGGCGAAGCCTCCCATCGCGACATCGAGCGTGCTGTCGGCGGCGAGAGGCGCGACGCTTTCGGCGGCGACCCCACCCGCGTCCTCCAGGTCAACGGTCGAGAGGTAGCCGGCGATCGCCAGCGATTTGCCGTCACGGGCGATCAGCTCCCCGCCGGCGCGTGGATTGCGAAGGGGGTTGACGACCCTGCCGACGTACTCGGCTTTTGCCATTCGACGGCTCAGCCTGTCGACCTCATGCCGCACAGAGGGGTCGCTCAGATCGAGTCGACCGCCGCCCGGGGCGCGGACCACCAGTTCGATCGCCGGATTCGGGTTGTAGCCGAGTGAGTCGCGGAGCAGGAGGGTCGCTCTTTCGCTCTCGGAAGCGCTGTCGGTGAATCCCGCCGCCTTCAGATGTTGCTCGACATCGTGGCCGACTGCGCCCGCGATCAAGACGAAGAGGCCGACGAGGCCGAGGACCAGCTTCGGGTGCTTCCAGGTGAGATCGGCGATCCGGCTCATAGCGCGCAGGACTGTACCAGGATTCAAAGTACCCGCTTTGAATTTCAAATTAAGCTGTTACGATTGCCTCATGAGTCGCCGCAATTACGGCCAACCATGCAGCGTCGCCGCCGCCCTCGACCGGATCGGAGAGCGGTGGTCGCTGCTGATCGTTCGTGAGCTTGCACTCGGCCCGTTGCGCTTCTCGGAGTTGGCTCGAGGAGTGGGGGGCGCTCCGACCGACGTGCTCACCAAGCGTTTGCGCGACCTTGAGGCGGCCGGCATCGTGCGACGGCGCAAGCTCGATCCGCCGGCTTCTGGCACGGCTTACGAGCTGACCGCCCTCGGCCGCGAGCTGGAGCGCCCGCTACTGGAGTTGGGCCGCTGGGGGTTGCACTTCTTCGATGCGGCGCAGGTTGCCGAGATCGACGCCTCAAGCCTGCCGGGGGCCCTGCGGGTGATCCTGCGGCCGCCGATAGAGGTCGCGACGATCCTGCAGTTGCGCAGCGACGGCCACGCTTTCCGCTTGCGGATCGCGAACGGCTGGATCGACATCGAGAGGGGAGAGGCGCTCGACCCGGACCTGACCTTGAGCGGCAGCCCGCAAGATGTCATCGCGGCTCTTGTTGGCGGCGGCGAGGAGGGGGTCGAAATCGAAGGGGACAGCGGCGCCTTTGAGGCTCTGCGGAAAATGGTCGTCCTGCCCGAGCCCTTGCTCGAGTCCGCTATCTCAGCTCGGCCGAGCTCTTTCCCAGCAGCTGGCGCGCCACGATAAGCAGCTGTATCTGCTGCGTGCCCTCGAAAATATCGAGGATCTTGGCGTCCCGCGCCCACTTCTCCAGTAGCTCGTCCTCGCCGTAACCGACGCTTCCGCATAGCTCGACGCAGCCGAGCGATACGTCAACGCATGTGCGCCCCGCCTTCGCCTTCGCCATCGAGGCCTGCAGCGAATTGGGCTTACCGTTGTCTGCCATCCAGGCGGCTTGCAGCGTCAGCAATCGCGCTGCCTCATAGTCGGCTTCCATCTCGAGGTAGCGAGATATTGCTGCGGGCTGGGAAAGCGCCGGCACCGCGTAGTCGATCTCAACCCCCGCCTTGGCCATGCACTCGCGTGAGCGCTCCAGTGAGGCGCGGGCGACGCCGACCGCCATCGCGGCGACCAGCGGTCGCGTGTTGTCGAATGTCTGCATCGCGCCGCCGAAGCCCTGCTTGTCCTCGACCTCGGAGCTGCCGAGCAACGCCTCTTTCGGCACCCGGCAATCCTGCAGGATGAAGTTGGCCGTATCGGAGGCGCGGATGCCGAGCTTGTGCTCCAGCCGGTCCAACTTTAGGCCCGGGTTGTCACGCTCGACGATGAATGACTTGATCGCGGCTCGACCTCTGGAGGGGTCAAGCGATGCCCAAACCACGATCAGGTCGGCACGGTCGCCGGAGGTGACAAAAATCTTCTCGCCGTTGAGCACGTACTCGTCGCCGTCCAGCTTGGCGGTGGTGCGGATCGCGGCCGAATCCGAGCCGGCCTCCGGCTCGGTGATCGCCATCGCCGCCCATCTGCCCCCGTAGCGCTCAAGTTGTTCCTCGGTCGCCACCGAGGCGATCGCCGAGTTGCCGAGCCCCTGGCGCGGCATCGACAGCAGCAGGCCGACGTCCCCCCAACAGAGCTCGATGATGCCGAGCACGGTGGAGAGGTTGGAGCCGTTGCGGTTGCCGTCGTCGCCGTTGCCGTTGGATTCACGGCGGACGCCGGCGGCGCCGGCGCCGTTGTCGCTTCCTTCATTCATCCCGTCGATCAGCGAGGCGAGCATGTCGAGCTCTTTCGGGTAAGAGTGCTCGGCCTCGTCGTACTTGCGGGAGATCGGCCGGAAGACTTCCATCGCGACCTGGTTGGCCTGGCCGGCGAGTGGCTTGAACTTCTTAGGTATCTCGAGGTTGATCATGGTTTGCCTTTCGCTCTAGACGAGCAGGGCGCCCTCCATCACGCCCGCTGCTCGGAGATCGCGGTACCAGCGTTCGACCGGGTGCTCCTTGACGAAGCCGTGGCCACCGAGCAGCTGCACTCCTTCGGAGCCAATCTGCATCCCCTTGGCGGCACACAGCTTGCGAGCCAGCGCCGCTTCGCGGCTGAACTCCTGGCCTTGATCCGCGCGGCTGGCGGCGCGGTAGGTGGCGAGGCGCATGGAGTTGCTTTCGATGCCGATGTCGGAGACCGCGAAGGCGACGGCCTGGCGGTTGGAGATCGGCTCGCCGAAGGCGGTGCGTTCGTTGACGTAAGGGATGACGTAGTCGAGGACCGCTTGCGAAGCGCCTACCGCGAGCGCGCACCAGGCGATCCGCGATCGCTGAACGCACTCGATGTAGTCGTCGCGGCTGCCCTCGCCGAGCAGCGCGGCGCCTGGAAGCCGGACCCCTTCCAGCAGCAGGCGGCCGGTGGTCGCGGGGCGCAAACCCATTGCCGGCTCGTCCTGGACTGAGAGGCCGTCGGCGCCGGATTCGATCACGAACAGCGCCGGCCCCAGGTCTTCGGCTTCGGCGGCGACCACGAAAAGCTCGCAGGCAGAAGCGCGGGCGACAAGGGACTTGGTGCCGTCAAGAACCCAGTCTTCGCCATCGCGACGAGCCTTCGTCTCCAGCGTCAGCGGGTTGAAAAGGGGTCGCGGCTCGAGCAACGCCAGCGCCGCGGCGGGCACGTCCTCGCCGCTGAACGCGGGCAGGTAGGTGGCTTCCTGCTCAGCTGTGCCCCAATGTCCGATGGCCGTTGCGACCGCGCCGGGAGCCAAGGCCGCGTAGGCGATCCCCATGTCGCCGTGGGCCAGCGCCTCACCGATCAGCACGCTGGTCGTCGCCGCCTGCTCATGCATCGCGCCGCCGAGCTCCTCGGGGACGCCGAGCATGTTGACGCCCAGCTCGTTGATTTGGTCGAGCAGCTCAGACGGCGTCGAGCGCTCCGCATCGGCCTCTTTGGCGGCCGGCCGCACCTTGGCCTCGGCGAAATCGCGCACCGCCTCCTGGAACATCTGCTGCTCGTCGTCGGGGGTGATGTCGAAGAGGGCGCGTGGCTTGCTCGTCGCCTGGCGCGCCGGACGTCCCAGATTCTGCGCGGCTTTGAAGGTGCGTCCGGCTGCGGTCGCCGAGCGGAAGCCGCTCTTGGTGCCTTGAAAGAGCGCTCGCTCGACTTGCTTGCGGACGCGGATTCGATCGAGCAGATCCGATCCCGCAAGTCGGTTCAGCGCCCGCAGGCCGAAGCCCATGCTTCGCTCGGCCACTCCCTTGTCGTTGCCGTTCACCGTGACTTCCTCCCGCTTCTGTTTTTGGCTGACGGCTGTAGCCGGCCGTCGAGATGGGGTGTTTTCCGCTTTGCGTCGCGAACCGCGAATGAAGTCTCTCTGGCCTCGCCGGCGCTTGAGAACTCGACGCGGGCCGGCAGCAGAATCGGCTTGCGAAAGCGAACTTCGACGGCGAAGGCTTCTGGTAGGTGGCTCTCCAGCGCCGCCAGGCAGCGGGCCTTGGTCCACATCCCGTGCGCGATCGCCCCTGGGAAGCCGAGTGGCTTCGCGGCCAGCGAGTGCATGTGGATCGGGTTGCGATCGCCGGAGACGGCCGCATAGCGGCGGCCGAGGTCGCCGCCGAGCTTCCATTCGGCCGTGGCCTCGAGTTCCGTCACGTCCTCTTTTGAGACCTTTGCGGAGGGCGCCGAGCCGGGCTCGCCGCCGCCCCGGCGCAGCATCGTGCTGACCCCCTCCCAGACGATTTCCTCGCCGACGCGGGCCTCGGAGACGAGGGTGAAAGTGCGTCCGCGCGGATGTGGCTCCAGCTTGGTCGGCCGGACCGTGATCGCCAGCTCCTCGTCGAGGCCGATTCGCCGTTTCTGCTCGATGCGATTCTCGACGTGGACCAGCCCAACCGCGCCGAAGGGAAAGCGGCCATCCGCCATCACGGCCATGTGCAACGGGAAGGCGAGGACATGGGGGTAGGTCGGGGGTAGGTAATCGCGCAGGGTGAAGCCGCAGACCCGGTTATAAGCGGCGACCGTTTGCGGGTCGGCGCGCACCCCGGTCAGTTCCAGCTCGATCTCCGGCATTTCATCGTTCCCACCGGGAACGAAGGGCAGTAGAGAGGCGCCGGGGATCAGCGGCGCCGCGGCGCGGGCGTAGAGGGGCAGGATGCTGGGAGAGCTGTTGAGAGTGCGCGTCTCCATCTAGGCCCCCAGAAGGTTCTGGCCGCAGACGCGGACGACGTTGCCGTTGACCCCGGTTGACGCCGGGCTCGCGAACCAGGCGATCGTTTCGGCGACATCGACCGGCTGGCCGCCCTGAGAGAGGCTGCTGAGTCGCCGCCCCACTTCGCGTGGGCCGATCGGCATTGCGGCGGTCATCTGGGTCTCGATGAATCCCGGCGCGACGGCGTTGATCGTCGTGCCGCGCGCGGCCAGCTCGGGGGCCATCGCCTCGACCATTCCGATTACGCCCGCCTTCGAGGTCGCGTAGTTCGTCTGTCCCGAGTTTCCGGCGATGCCCGACATCGAGGAGACGCAGACGATTCGGCCGTTGGCCCCAAGCAATCCGGCGTTCAGCAGGGCGTCGTTGATTCGCTCTTCGCTGGAGAGGTTGATCTCCATCAGCTGCGTCCAGCGATCCTCCGGCATCTTCGCGATCGTGCGATCGCGGGTGACGCCGGCGTTGTGGACGACGACATCGAGCCCGTCGGTGAAGCGTTCGGCGATCCGCTCGGGAGCATCCTCGGCTGTGATGTCCAGCTCGATCGCCTCGCCGCTCAGATCTTCTGTGACCTCCCGCAGGTCGGCGGCGGCTTGTGGCACGTCGAGGCCGAAGACGGCCGCCCCGTCGCGGGCGAGGGTGGCCGCGATTGCGGCGCCAATCCCGCGCGAGGCCCCGGTGACGAGCGCCTTCTTGCCGGCCAGTGGCTGTTCCCAGTCGATATCCGGCAGCGGTGCGACGCCGTCGCCGACTCGGACGACCTGGCCGGAGACGTAGGCAGAGCGAGGGGAGAGTAGGAAGCGCAGGGTCGACTCGAGCTGATCTTCGGCGCCGGGGGAGACGAGGACGAGCTGCGCGGTGCAACCGCGTCCGCCGATCTCCTTGCCGAGCGAGCGGATGAACCCCTCGAGCGCTCGCTGGGCGGTGTGGGCGCGGGGGGAGCCGGCCTGCGCGGGCGTAGTGCCGAGGACGATGGCGCGCCCGCTTCGCTGAAGTCGCCCGACCGCCGGATAAAAGAAGCGCTGCAACTCGACAAGCTCGGTTGAGTCGGCGATGCCGGTCGCGTCGAAGATCAGGGCCTTTGCCGGCCGCTCACCGCCGGCGCGCTCGGCTTTGATCCGGTCGAGCAGGGCGCCGATCTCCCGACCCAGCCGGCCATTGGGGGCGGCATCGGTGAGCACCGGGCCGGCGATCACCGGCGCCCCGGGGTGGTGGCGGTCGAGGCCCACCGGTTGCGGTAGGCCGACCCCCTTGGCGATCGAAGAAACGACCGGCGCGTTAACCAGCTGCGAGTAGCGGTCGCTCATTTGACGCCCTCCGGCCCTTCGAGGATGGCGACGACGCCCTGGCCGCCGGCGGCGCAGATGCTGATCGCCCCGCGGCCGGCGCCGTCCTCGCGCAGCTGCTTGGCGAGCGCGGCGACGATCCGCCCGCCGGTCGCCGCGAACGGATGGGCGGCGGCGAGCGAGCCGCCGTTGACGTTCAGCTTCGCGCGATCGATCGAGCCGAGAGGTTTATCGCGGCCGAGCTTCTCCTTGCAGAAGGTCTCGTCTTCCCAGGCGGCCAGCGTGCAGAGCACCTGGGCGGCGAAGGCCTCGTGGATCTCGTAATAGTCGAAGTCCTGAAGGGAGAGGCCGGCGCGGTCGAGCATCGTCGGCATCGCGTAGGCCGGGGCCATCAGCAGCCCCTCGCGCTTGTGGACATGGTCGACGGCGGCGGTTTGCGCCTCGGCGAAGTAGGCGAGGACGGGAAGATTGCGTTCCTTTGCCCACTCCTC
This sequence comes from uncultured Solirubrobacterales bacterium, assembly GCA_963740065.1. Classification (GTDB taxonomy): domain Bacteria; phylum Actinomycetota; class Thermoleophilia; order Solirubrobacterales; family 70-9; genus DASVDE01. Next base: position 233,658 of record CAVUCS010000004.1, on the reverse strand, counting down.
GGAGGCGAGCAGCACGGCTGAAGCGCCGTCACTGAGCGGCGTTGAGTTCGCCGCGGTCATTGTTCCCTCTTCCCCTCCGAAGACCGGCTTCAGCTTCGCCAGCTTCTCCGCGTTTGAGTCGGGACGCAGGTTCTGGTCGCGCTGAAGGCCCAGGTAGGGCGTGATCAAGTCGTCGAAGAAGCCGCGCTCATAAGCGGCGGCGAGATTGTGGTGACTGGCGACGGCGAGCTCGTCCTGCTCTGTCCGGTCGATTTTCCAATCGTCGGCCATGATCGCGCAGTGCTCTCCCATCGAGAGGCCGGTGCGCGGCTCTTCGTTGCGCGGGATCGAGGGGACGATGTGGCCCGGGCGCACCTTGGTCAGGGCACGCAGCTTGCCGGCGGTCGAGCCACTCCGGTTCGCCTCCAACAGCGTTGCGCGGAGCTGCTCGTTGAGGGCGATCGGCGCGTCGGAGGTGGTGTCCGCGCCACAGGCGATGCCGGAGTCGATCTGACCGAGTGCGATCTTGTTGGCGATCAGGATCGTCGTTTCCAGGCCGGTGCCGCAGGCCTGTTGTACATCGAAGGCGGGGGTCTCCGGCGCCAGCCGGGTGCTCAGCACGCTCTCGCGGGCGAGGTCGCGGTCGTGGGAGTGCTTGAGCACGGCTCCACCGGCGACTTCGCCAATCCGCTCGCCCTGGAGGCCGAAACGGTCGACGAGGCCGTCGAGCGCGGCGGTCAGCATGTCTTGGTTGGTCGCGTGTGAGTAGGTGGCGTTGGATCGCGCGAAGGGGATCCGGTTGCCGCCAACGATGGCGACGCGACGGGGATTGTCAGTCAACTTCCAGCCTTTCGATCTTTACACCGATTGATGTAAAGATAAACCACTACACGGATCGATGTCACGATGTGACCGGTCGCACACAGGTGAATGGTGCAACGCAAAAGTGGCCTATATGGCCGCGTATGCGTTGCACCGACTCTCGTCGCGGTGGTGACTACTGCTCGTAGAGCTTGATGACGCGGACCGTGCCCTCTGGCGCCGCGTCGACGCAGAGGTTGCAGAGGACGCACTCGTCGAGATTCTCGGCGACGACCTCGACGCCCGAGTCGCTCGCCTTGAAGATGTCGACCGGGCAGACTTCCTCAAGCTTGGCTGCGAGCTTGGCGTCGCTCGCGACCGAAGTGTCGACCTCGACGTCGATGAAGACCTTGTTCAGTGTTTCGGCCATCAGGCGGCGACCCCCAGCTTTTCCTTGACCGCATCGGGGATCTCGTCGATCCGTTCGACGACGCGGATGCCGGCGGCCTCGAGGCGGGCGATCTTCTCGGTCGCCGTGTCCTCTTTTCCTTCGACGATCGTGCCGGCGTGGCCGAAGCTCATCCCCTTCATCTCCTCGTCGTCCATGAACTTGCCGGCCATGAAGGCGACGATCGGCAGGCGTGAGTTGTTCTCGGCGACCCACTCGGAGAGCTGTGCCTCCATCCGACCACCGGGCTCGGTGTAGATGACGATCGCTTTGGTCTCCTCATCGGCTTCGAAGTAGGGCATCAGCTCCGCATAGGCGGAGCCGATGATCGCGTCGCCGCCGATCGATACGGCGGTGGAGACGCCGAGGCCCGCCTGCGTCAGCGACGAAGAGATCTCCGTGGTCATCCCGCCCGAGCGACTCATCACGCCGACCGGGCCCGGCGCGTAGGCCTTGGCGGCGTCCTTGGCGGGGCCGCCGATCCCGCCCATCTTGCAGACCTCCGGAACGATCAGGCCGAGGCAGTTGGGGCCGATGATCCGTGCCCCGCGGAGATTCGCCAGCTCGACCATCTGGGCGACGTCGCGACGCGGGATGCGCTCGGTGACGATCACGATCAGTTTGATCCCGTTCTCGATTGCCTCAAGCACAGCGTCCTTGGTGAAGGCGGGGGGGACGGTGACGACGGAGCCATCGATCGGGCCGCCGTAGTTCTCGACCGCCTGGGCGACGGTGTCGAAGACCGGCACTCCGTGCACCTCGCGGCCCTTGCGGCCGGGAGTCACCCCGCCGACGACCTTGGAGCCGTAGTCGAGGCACTCGCGAGTGAGATTGACGGCTTCTCGCCCGGTGATGCCCTGGACGATGAACGTGGTGTCCTTGTTCAGCAGAATGCTCAAGCGGGGGCTCCCTGGATCTTGGCGACGGCCCGCCCGGCGGCTTCCCACATCGAGACCGAGCGGTCGCAGTACTCGACGCCGTAGCGGTCGAGGATCTTGAAGCCTTCTTCCTCCCAGGCGCCGGGAATGCGGAAAATCGCGATCGTTTCGGCCGGGTCCTTGCCCAGCTCCAGGCAAGCCTTGATTACGCCGCGGGCGACGATGTCGACGCGGGTGTTGGAGACGATCGACATCATCACCGCGATCTTCTCAACGCCGTCCTTTTGCAGGACTTCCTTGGCCAGGCCAGATGCCTTGGCGACCGAGGGGTTGCCGCCGATCTCGGAGTAGTTGGCCGGTTTGCCGCCCTGGCTGCGGACGGCGTCGGTAAGTGTCAGCGAGCCTCCACCGGCGCCGATCACCAGGCCGAGGTTGCCCTCGAAGCCGTGATCCTTTCCTTGGATTACACCGCGATGGTCGGCGGCGTCGATCGCGCCGACGTTGCGCTCGAAGTCGGAAGGCTCGTAGGTCTCGCGGGTGTCCTCTTCGGCGATCTCCAGCTTCTTGCGCAGCAGGTTTTTTTGACGACCCACTGCCTCGTTCTCCATCTCCATGTGGGCATCCAGGGCGACGAATCTGCCGTCGGTCAGCTCCGCCAGTGGGTTGATCTCCGCCAGGGTCATGTCGTTGTCGCGGAAGAGGCGGGCGAGGCGGGCGAGGACGGGAGTCGCCCGGTTGAGCTGAGAGCCGGTCACTCCGGTCGAGGCGACGACCTGCTTGGCCTCGAAGTCGGAGATTGGCAGCAGATTGGAGACGTGGCCTTTGCCGACGTGGTCGGGGTGGGTCTCGGCGACCTCCTCGATATCGATCCCGCCCATGTCGCTGAACAGCATCAGCGGTCTCTTCGCGGTGCCGTCCCAGACGACCCCCGCGTAGTACTCCTGCTTTACCTCGGCCTTGGGATCGACGAGGACGCCACGCGGCATGTGGCCGTTGATCTCCAGCTTGAGGATCTCCTCGGCGTGGGCAGCGGCTTCATCCGGGGTGTCGGCGAACTTGACGCCGCCGGCCTTCATCCGGCCGCCGCTCAGCACCTGGGACTTGATCACCACGGGGCCCCCGATTTCCTCGGCGGCGGCGCGGGCCTCGTCGGCGGTCGTGCAAAATCCGTACTTGGTGACGGGAATCCCCGCCAACTCGATGATCTTGCGTGCCTCGTATTCGTAGAAGCGCATGAGCGGCGCGGAACCCTATCCAACGAGCGCCTGGGATACTGGACACATGAGGTTGCTCGGCGTGATAGCCGTGGTTGCGGCGCTCGCTCTCTCCGGCTGCGGGGGGACGGTCATTGACTCTGCGAAGTTGGAGGACACGGTCCAGCAGAGCCTGTCGCAGTCTCAGGGGCAGGGGGTGAGATCGGTCAATTGCCCATCTGATCAGGATGTCGTGGTCGACGCGACTTTTACCTGCACCGTTGAGTATTCCGATGGCAGAACGGCTACCGCGACGCTGAAGATTCGCAACGAGGACGCTGACCTCAGCCTGATCTACCTCAGATCCAATAAGTAGAGTGGGCCGAATGAGCCAAACCATCGCGGCCACAGCGCCGACCACGCACGCAAAGCTCCTCGAATGGGTCGGTGAGGTCGCCGATCTGACCCAGCCCGACGCCGTCCACTGGTGTGACGGGACCGCCGAGGAATACGACTCCCTCGCCCAGAAGCTGATCGACGCCGGCACTTTCGAGCGCCTCGACGACGCGAAGCGGCCCAACTCCTATCTCGCCCTTTCCGACCCCGCCGACGTGGCCCGGGTCGAAGACCGGACCTTCATCTGCTCGGCCGATGAGGCCGACTCCGGCCCGACCAACAACTGGCGCGACCCGGCCGAGATGCGCGCCGAGCTGGACGGGCTTTTCGAGGGCTGCATGAGGGGCCGCACGATGTACGTGGTGCCTTTCTCGATGGGCCCGATCGGCTCGCCGATCTCCTACATCGGCGTCCAGCTGACCGACTCGCCGTACGTCGTCGCCTCGATGCGGATCATGACCCGGATGGGCGCCGCCGCGCTTGAGGTCCTGGGCGCCGAGGGCGACTTCGTCCCCTGCGTGCACTCGGTCGGCATGCCGCTCGACGAGGGCGACGAGGACGTCTCCTGGCCCTGCAACAAGGACAACAAGTACATCGTTCACTACCCCGAGACGCGGGAGATTTGGTCCTTCGGCTCCGGCTACGGCGGCAACGCGCTGCTCGGCAAGAAGTGCTTTGCGCTGCGGATCGCCTCGGCGATGGCGCGCGAAGAAGGCTGGCTCGCCGAGCACATGCTGATCCTCAAGCTGACCTCGCCCGAGGGTGAGGTCAAGTACGTGACCGGCGCCTTCCCGTCGGCTTGCGGCAAGACCAACCTGGCGATGCTGATCCCTACGCTTCCGGGTTGGAAGGTCGAGACGATCGGCGATGACATCGCCTGGATGAAGTTCGGCTCCGACGGCCGCCTTTACGCGGTCAACCCCGAGGCCGGCTTCTTCGGCGTCGCGCCGGGCACCGGTGAGAAGACCAACCCCAACGCGATGAAGACGATCGAGAGCAACTCGGTCTTCACCAACTGCGCCAAGACCGACGACGGCGACGTCTGGTGGGAGGGGATGACCGAGGAGCCGCCGGCGCACGCACGCGACTGGCACGGCAACGACTGGACGCCGGACTCCGAGACTCCGGCCGCCCATCCCAACGCCCGTTTCACGACCCCGGCGGCGCAGTGTCCGACGATCGCCCCGGAATGGGAGGACCCGGCCGGCGTGCCGATCGACGCCTTCCTCTTCGGCGGGCGCCGCTCGACCACGGTGCCGCTGGTTCACGAGGCGTTCGACTGGGAGCACGGCGTCTTCCTCGGCGCGACGATGGCCTCGGAGAAGACCGCTGCCGCGGCCGGCAACATCGGCGAGCTGCGTTTCGATCCGATGGCGATGCTGCCCTTCTGTGGCTACAACATGGGCGACTACTTCGGCCACTGGATGGAGATGGCCGAGCGCGAGGGCGCCCAGCTGCCGCGGATCTTCTACGTCAACTGGTTCCGCAAAGACGCGGACGGCAAGTTCCTCTGGCCCGGATTCGGCGAGAACAGCCGCGTCCTCGAGTGGGTCTTCCGTCGTTGCGAGGACGCCACCGAAGCGGTCGAGTCTCCGATCGGCCTCCTTCCCACGGAAGGGGCACTCAACACGGATGGCCTTGAGATCTCAGACGAAGCCATGCAGGAGCTGCTTCACGTCGACCCCGACCTGCTCCGCGAGCAGCTCCCCCAGTTGGAGGAGCACCTCGCGAAGTTCGGCGACAAGCTTCCGCCGGCAGCTGACCGCTCAGCTCGAGGCTCTGGAGCAGCGCCTCAGCTAAAGACCGTAAGCGGCTGCAAGGTCAGGGTCCTTGGCGGCGAGCATCTCCGCCAGTTCGACCATGACCTTGCACTGCTTCCAGGTCGCGTCGTCCTGCATCTTGCCGTCGATCATGTGAACGCCGCGGCCGTCGGGGATCGCCTCCAGGACTTTCTTGGCGAACTTGACCTCGTCCGGCGGTGGGCTGAAGACCTTCTTGGCGATGTCGATCTGCACCGGGTGCAGCGACCAGGCGCCGACGCAACCCATCAGGAAGGCGGCGCGGAACTGGGTCTCACAGCCCGGCCGTGTCCTTAATGTCGCCGAAGGGGCCGTAGAAGGGGAGGATCCCGGTCGAGGCGCAGGCGTCGACCATGCGGGCGATCGAGTAGTGCCAGAGGTCCTGCTGGGCGCTGACTCGATCGGCCTCCGGGTTCTCCGGGTCGGCGGGGTCTTCCATCGTCCGGTAGCCAGGGTGGCCGCCGCCGACGCGGGTCGTCTTCATCCGGCGTGAGGCGGCGAGGTCGGCGGGGCCGAAGCTCATCCCCTGCATGCGAGGGCTGGCGGCGGCGATTTCCTCCAGGTTGACGACGCCCTGCGCCGTCTCGAGAATCGCGTGGATCAGGATCGGGCGGTCGAGCCCGGCCTTTGCCTCCAGCTGCGCGAGCAGCCGGTCGACGTAGTGGATGTCCCAGGCGCCTTCAACCTTCGGCACCATCACGACCTCCAGCTGTTCACCGATCTCGGTGACCAGCGTGGTCAGGTCGTCGAGCACCCAAGGGCTCTCCAGTGAGTTGACCCGGGTCCAAAGCGATGTTTGGCCGAAGTCAGACTCCTTCGCGGCTTTGATCAGACCCTGGCGCGCGGCCTCCTTGCGATCGACCGGAATCGCGTCTTCGAGGTTGCCGAGCAGGATGTCGGTCTTCTCCGCGATGGCGCCGGCCTTGGCAACCATCTTCTCGTTGGAGAAGTCCAGGAAGTGGATCATCCGGGAGGGCTTCACCGGAATCTCGCGCAGCGGCTCAGGGCGCGCCGATCGCTTGGGGCTGGAAGAAGTCTCGGGGGTTTCGCAAAGCTCTGTCTCACTCCTCGGTTGTGGGCTCGCGAAAATCTATTGAGAGGCAACCGTACGGCGGAGTCTGCCCAGAATCTTCTGGGCCGCGGCCTTCTGCCTGTCCACCCTCGGGCGATGCCCGGGTGGGGAGGGAGAAAGGCCGAGGCGGCGCAGCTTTGCGTTGAGCGAATGGATTCGAATCGTGCGCTCGTTTGCTTCGGTCTGGAAGGTGATCGACAACGAAACAGAGGCAGAGGGCCCGTTCTTTACCCAGTGCGGCGCATGCGGCGGAACGTAGACACCATCTCCCGGCCGAAGGTCGAAAGTTTGTGGATTCTGAGGTTCCCACTCGATGTTGCGATTGCCGCCACCAGCGAAGGTGTGTTCCAGCTCGATTTGTTTTGTCGAAGCATCGGGGTACTGACCCACCACCATGCTCTTCGTGCCTCGCACTTGGAGAAGAAAGTTGTGCTCGGGGTCGGTATGGGATGGCGTCACGGAGTCGGGGGCCGAAAGGAAGATGAAGCCTTCCCTGCCGGTCATCCCGCCGTCCCGCTCGGCGACGAGTGGGTTGACGTCGTCTAGCAGTTCATCCAGCAGGGCGTTGAATTCCGGGTCCTGTTCGATGTTCTTGAGAACCATCCAGCAGCCGTTTGTGTCGATCGTGCGCGCGATTTCCCCCACGGGCAGCTCGCTCTTTTCGACCTCATCGGGATCGACGACGGTGGGCAGATCGCCGAGGTTCTGTTCGATGCTTTCTTCGGGAAGCCGCTCCGCCAGGCCGGCGATCACTTCGAGGTCGAGCAGGGGATGGTCGACGAGCCGGTGCGAAACGCTCATCGGAGAGAGATCAAAGGCAGCCGAGAACGCCTTTGGGTCTATGTCTAGCGGGGAGTCGATTAGGAGTTCCTCCTTGTGCGGATCTCGTATGCGAGGTTGAGTGCTTGGGAGGTCATCCACCCGGTTGGCCCTGGTGGCCCAAACATCAATGTGATGATTGATCGGCGATCTGGCCAAAGACGGTTAATCATTTCGTTATTTGATTCTGCGCAGGAGTCCATTTTCCGCTCGGCGCGGTGCTCGTGAAAGATCTCGACGTTGTCGATCTCGAGTTGGACGCCTGGCGAGTAGTTGCTGAGTCGCTCGTCAAAGGCAATCTTGAAGCAGAACAGCGTGTCGGCGGCGTTGATGTTGAGCTTCATCGCGATCGTCCGTCTCCCCGCTTCAAGCGAGAGAAGCTGCAGGCGGTCGTTCTTGGCAAATTCCGCGTAAATCGCCCGGAGCATTTCGGCTGCCCCTTCGGTCGACGCCATGGCCGTTCCATTCCTTCCCTTCCACCCGGACGCCTCCAAGCGCAGGAAGTCCTCCGCCCCGGTTGGGTTGTCGGACCGGTCATGAACGACGATTTCCTCGCCCAACTCCTCTCCGAGGCGCCGGCGTTGACGATGAAATTCCCGACGTCGACGCGGCTTGAGGCCGCCGAGGTAATCAGCTTCGGGGCGGCGGTCGAGGGTGGCGCGCTCGTAGGCGCGCTCGAAGATCACACGCGTTCGCCCGGCTTCTCTCATGGCGGTGCGAATTGCCTGGAGGACGACGCCCTCGGATGAGCGTCGCAGCATCGCAAAGCGACCGTGCTCCCCCGAGTTGATGCTGCTCGCGAACGCGACCGCGAATTCTTCGACGTGATCGCGGTTAACCAGGGGTGTGCCGAGAAACGAGTACGGATGTCTCCAGGTCGAGATCGATATCGGTTTACCCAGCGCTCGGGTGACTTGGACCGGCAGGCATCCCGTCCAATCGCCGCCGCGATCGTGGAAGAGTAGGTGCACGCCGGTCGCCCCCAGGGCGGCCGCGGCGGGGATGACGAAGCTCGGCTCGAAGAATGGATTCGGCTCGACCGCCATCCGAGCCAATTGCTCCCAAGCGTTCAAAGCGTCGGGCGCCAGGGAATTGAGGGGGATGAGTCGCAAGAGTTGGGAGTGGGTCCGGGTTTGTGCTCCGACCAGAGGTCTTCCCTGTGAAGGGGATTTTCCCTCGTTGTTCGTTTGCCGCCTGACGCAGCCCTACATTCAACTCTCGATGGAAGGTTCCGAGCGCGACAGCACGCAGGACTGGGTTTTGCCGGAAGCGGCGCGTCCTCCTCTGTTGGGTGAGCTTGAAGCGCGGATCGATGAGGCGGTTGCGATCGCTCGCGCGTCGGAGTCGGCGGCGGTCGGCGTGGGCGAAGCGGCTCTGGAGGCGGCCGAGCAGGCGCGCCGGGCCGCCGCGATAGCGGAGCGAGCCGCCGCGATGGCTTTGGATGCCCAGCAGCGTGTCACCGGATCCTGGACGGCGGCACCCAGGCTGGTCGGCGGCGGGGAAGACGAGAGTCTGCGCAGTTTCACGGAGCGGGCCGACCGCATCGCCGAGCGCTTGCGCGAGCTCAGCCCAGCCAGCGTTGGCGCAGACCACTAGAGAGTCGCGAGCAAATCTCTCCGGCCGCGGAGAGTGCGATTCCGTCGATCGACCCGACCGGCTCGATGCCCCTCACGGAACCGGTCAGGAATACCTCGTCCGCTTGGAGCAGGTCGTCGATCTTCAAATTGACCTCGCGGACGTCGATGTTCTCTTCACGCGCGATGCCGATTGCCCGCTTGCGCGCGATGCCGGAGAGGATGCGACCGTCGGCGGGTGGCGTGAGGAGCTTTCCTTCGCGAGCCACGAAGACGTTGGCCCGGGAGGCCTCGAGCACGACCCCGCCTTCGTCAAGGAGAAGCGTCACCGCCTCCCCCTTCGTGTTCTCCAGGGGGGTTCGATCCACCCACTTGTGAGCGCCGAATCCACCCTCGACGACGACGCTGGCCAGTTCAATCGCGCGCTCCCACGAAGGGAAGACGATCGCGGGGTCGATCGCGGATGCGACTGCTCCTACCGCGAGCTCTCCGGGCCCGTTGGGCACTACCGTCAGCCGCAGTCGTCCCAGGTCGATGTCCCTGGCCTTCTCATACGCCAGGGCCGCCGCTCTTTCCGGCAGACCTTTGTTGAAAAGGGCGGCGAGGCTTTCGGCAAGGCGCCCCAGGTGGGCGTCCAGCTCCACCGGTTGCCCGTTCGCGATGAGCATCGTCTCGAACACGCCCTCTTTGGGGTTGGGATGAGGAGTCGGTGGCATCTGGGGCTATTTTGAAGCGATGCTTCGCGCCCCGGCTCCAACACCGACCGAATCGCGACTGGAGTTGCGGGTCAAACGCCTTGACGCCGCGCACGATGCCGAGCGCGCATTCGTCCATCTCTACGGGGATAGCCCGAATGCTTTCTGGTTGGACAGCAGCGGCGGCAGAGAGCGCGCTCGCTTTTCCTTCGTCGGCGATAGCGAGGGGCCGCTCGGTGCGGTCATCACTTATGACGTCAGTGCAGGCGAGGTTCGGGTTGAGCGGAACGGGGAGGTGGAAATCTTCCGCGAGTCGATCTTCGACTACCTCGACTCGCGAGTTGCAGAGGCTTCGCCGGCCCGCCGATCTGCCGTTCGATTTCGATTGCGGCTTCGCCGGTTACTTTGGCTACGAGCTGAAGGCGGAGTGCGATGGCGACGCCGCGCATCAGTCCCCGTTGCCCGACGCGGCCTTCGTCTTCGCCGATCGCCTCGTCGCCTTCGATCGCCTGGAGAGATGCACCTACGTCCTCTGTCTGACCGAACCCGGAGGGGTCGAGGAGGGGGAACGGTGGATTGAGGAGACGAGCCTGCGACTCGCATCGTTGCCCGCGTTGGGTAACCCGGATCAGAGGGAGGAAAGGGTCGGATTTCGGCTTGGCCGCTCGCATGGCCAGTACTTGGAGGACATAGCCGCCTGCAAGCGGCGCTTGTTCGAGGGGGAGACCTATGAGGTCTGCCTCACCAACCGAATCGCAGCCGAGGCAGTCGGTGTCGATCCGCTCGGCCTCTACCGCGTCCTGCGCCGGGTAAACCCGGCGCCGTTTGCTTCCTACCTGCGCTTTGGCGATATCGCTGTGCTGAGCTCCTCCCCGGAGCGCTTCCTCGGCATCGGCCGCGACCGCTGGGTGGAAGCGAGGCCGATCAAGGGCACCAGCGGTCGCGGGGTGACCGGGGCCGAGGACGAGCGTCTTGCCGAAGAGCTGCGCACGGACGAGAAGAGCCGCGCCGAGAACGTGACCATCGTCGACTTGTTGCGCAACGACCTCGGCGCCGTCTGCGAATACGGCACAGTCAGCGTGCCCTCCCTGATGAAGGTCGAAACGTACGAGACGGTGCATCAGCTCGTCTCCACCGTTCGCGGCAGATTGCGCAAGGACGCGGGGGCGGTCGCTTGCATACGGGCCTGCTTCCCTCCAGGGTCTATGACCGGAGCGCCGAAGAAGCGAACGATGGAGATCATCGACGAGTTGGAAGGCGAGGCGCGAGGCGTCTATTCGGGGGCGATCGGCTACCTCGGCCTGGGCGGCGGCAGCGACCTTTCGGTCGCGATTCGCACGATCGTGCTCGATGGCGAGTCGGCCACGATTGGCATAGGGGGGGCGATCGTGGTGCAGTCGGACCCGGAAGCCGAATACCGCGAAGCGCTGTTGAAGGGGCGCTCCCAAATGCGGGCGATCGACTCCGGCGCCGACCCGCGCGCACTCTGAAGAACGACCCACTTTCAGATGAGACTGACGCAGAAGATCGCCCTGAACTCATCGGTTCAGGCGACGCGCCAAGTGTTCCTGGCGGTCACCGGGATCGTCAGCGTCGGTATCGCGACCCGCTACCTCAGCATCGACCAGTACGGCGGGATTCTGGCGGCGCTGGTCTTGCTCTCGCTCTTCTCGGTTGCGACCGACTTCGGCGTCTCGGCAATGACCGTTCGGGCGATGGCCCGCGACCCCGAGCACGAGACCGCGATTCAGAGCAGCGCTTTTTGGGTCTGGGTCGCCTTCACGATCCCGACCGCGTTGTTCGTCCTCGTTTTCTCGCAGCTGGCCTACCCCGGGCCCGGGGGGGAGACGACTCGAAGCGCCGTCCTGATCCTGATGGCCACTTTCCCTCTGACTCCGTTCGCCGGCGTCGCCGGCGCTCGTGCCGTGGCCGATCAGCGGATCTGGGTGGTCTCGGTAGCGAGCATGCTGGCGCGCGGCTTGGCGCTGGGGGGGATCGTTCTCGTCGTCGCACTCGACCTGGGCCCGCTCGGCGTCGCCGCCGCCTTCGCTTCCGGATTTGTCCTCGAGCAGGCGTTCGCGATTCTCTTCATGCGACCGCGTATCCAGTACGCGGTCGGCCTGCACCGCGCCCGCATTTGGAGCCTCGTCGCGGCGGCTGTCCCGCTTGGTTTGGTGATGGTCATCAATGGGCTCTATTTCCGCCTCGATGCTTTCCTCATCTCGGTGCTGGGCAGCGACAGCGACCTGGCCGTCTACGGCGTCGCCTACAAAGCTTTCGAAAGTCTGCTGGTCTTTCCCGAGTTCGTCATGGTCACGTTGATTCCGGTGCTGGCGAGCCTGCATTTCACCGAGTCGCGCTTTCAGGAGCTGGTCCAGAAAGCGTTCACCGCGATGGTCATCCTGGCCTTGCCGATCGTCGGCTTCTCGCTGCTCGGCAGCGAGGCGATGGTCGCCCTCGCCGGGTCAAAGTACGCGGGCGGCGGGATCGTCCTGACCCTGATCATGTGCAGCGTCGCGATCGCCTGCGTGCAGGGGGTGTTCGGCAATGCGTTGGTGACTCAGGGACGGCAGGGCATGCTGCTTCGCGTCTCGGGCGCGGTGCTCGTCGCCAACGCGTTGATCAACTTCGCCGCGATCCCGCTTTTCGGCGATCGCGGCGCGGCCGGCGCGCTGCTTTGCACTGAGGCGCTCTCGCTCACCCTCACCCTCGTTGTCTATCGGCGCTTCGCTCCGCTGCCGCGCTTTCACATGGCGCTACGGACCCTGCTCGCGCTGGCGGCCTTGGTGGGTGTGTCCGTCATCTGTCTGCTGCTGATCTCCAACTCGACGGTGGCGATGGCGGTGGCCGTGATCGCCGGTCTCGCCGCCTATGCGGCCGTTCTGGCAGCGCTGAGAGCGTTGCCCGAGTACGTGTCCGAGCCGTTGGTCGCGATGCTCAGATCGATCCGGCCGGGTGACGCGCGATGACCCCACGGGTTTCCGTCTGCGTGCCCGCCTATCAGTCGGCGGCGCACTTGCAGGAGACCCTCGACTCGGTCTGGCAGCAGGACTTCGAGGACTTCGAGCTGGTTGTCGTCGACGATGGCTCGACTGACGCCACCGCCGAGATCCTCGCCGCGCAGAGCGACCGGCGGTTGCGCATTTTCCGGCACGATTCGAACCGGGGCCAGGTCGTCACCGTCAGCGAGACGATCGCGCGGGCGAGAGGGGGCCTAATCAAGCTCCTCGACGCCGACGATCTTCTGCGCGCCGATTGCATTGGCCGCATGGCCGCGGCTCTCGATGCGCATCCAGAGGCGGCGTTTGCCTTCTCGCGCCGGGAAATACTGGCCGAGAATCCAGACGATCCCTGGATTCAAGGTTGGATCGATGACCTGCGAGATCTGCACAGAAATTTTGACCGGCTGGGCGAGGTCAACGACGGCGCGGACCTGTTGCGGCAGTGCCTAGACGCTCTTTTCCCCGCCAACTGGATAGCCGAGCCGGCCGGCGTGATGGCCCGGCGGGCTGACCTGATCGCGGTCGGGGGATACAACCGGCGCCTACGCCAGAACAACGACATCGACCTTTGGCTGCGGCTGATGACTCGGGGCGACGTCGTCTTCATTGACGAGCCGCTCTACACCTACCGGCTGGCCTACAGCGGCGTGACCGGTAGCTCGGCTGCCAGCCGCACCCAGTGGCTGGATCCTCTGTGGACGGCCGAGGGATTGTTGGAGCTGGGGAACTTTCCGGAGCCGGAAGCGCTGCAGGCCGCTCGACGCCGCCTTCTCATTCGCGCTGTCCGCCGCCTTGCGCGGGCGCCGTTGAGTGAACCGCGAGAGGCGCCCTCGCGACTTGCCGACCTGGCGTCTTACGGCCGCTACCGCATTGCCGGCATGTTCGGTCGGGCCGAGTCGCTGCATCAGCCGATAGCGGCGGAGACCGCGATCGGCTGATGCGTCGATATCCTTCGACACCCGTCGCGCAGAGTTGTGAAACGCCCGGCGACCCTGTCCCCGACTTCGATTGAGCTAGGAGCAATGGCCGTAGACACCGCCGCCTTCAGCGAGCAGACCGACATCCAGCGCGACATCACCGAGATGGTGCGTCAGTTTGCGGACGAGCAGATCATCCCCAATGCCGAGCACTACGACCACGAGGACTCCTTCCCGGAGCCGATCGTCGAGCAGATGAAAGAGCTTGGCCTATTTGGAGTGACGATTCCCGAGGAGTACGGCGGGATGGGGCTTGATTTGACGACCTACGCGATGATCGTCGAGGAGCTCTCTCGGGGTTGGATCTCGATCTCCGGCGTCGTCAACACCCACTTCATCGGCTCCTACCTGTTGATGAAGTTCGGCACCGACGAGCAGAAGGACTACTTCCTGCCGAAAATGGCGACCGGTGAAATCCGCGCCGCCTTCTCGCTCTCGGAGCCTGAGGTCGGCTCCGACGTGCAGGGCATCAAGTCGAACGCGAAGAAGGGCGACGACGGAAAGTGGGAGCTGAACGGCCAGAAGATGTGGGTTACCAACGGCCTCGGTTCCAGCGTCGTCTTCGTTTTGATGAAGACCGACACCCAGGCCGATCCGCCCTATAAGGGAATGACCTGTTTCATCACCGAGAAGGAGCCGTGGGTCGAGGAGAACACGGGTGACTTCAAGGGTCTCGTCGTCCCGCCCAAGATCAAGAAGATGGGCTACAAGGGCGTCGAGTCGACCGAGTTGGTCTACGACGGCTATCGCTGCCCGCCCGAGCGGGTGCTCGGCGGTGAGGAGGCCGGCGTCGGCGAGGGTTTTGTGCAGATGATGGATGCGCTCGAAGTCGGCCGGGTCAACGTTGCCGCGCGCGGCGTCGGCATCGCCCAGCGGGCCCTCGAATTGGCTCTCCGCTACAGCCAGGAGCGCAAGACTTTCGGCAAGCCGATCGCCCAGCACCAGGCGATCCAGTTCAAGCTTGCCGACATGGCGACCAAGGTCGAGGCCGCCCGACTCGTCACCCGCAAAGCGGCGCGGATGAAGGATGCCGGCGCTCGCTCCGATTTGGAGGCGGGGATGGCGAAGCTGCTCGCTTCGGAGACCGGCAAGGAGTGCGTAGAGGAATGCTTCCGCATCCACGGCGGTTATGGCTACTCGAAGGAGTACGAGATTGAGCGCCTCTACCGCGACGCGCCGCTGCTGCTGATCGGCGAGGGCACCTCTGAGATCCAGCGCATGGTGATCGGCAAGAAGTTGCTGCAAAGGAACAAGATCTAGGCCGATGGCATCGACTTCGGACCTGATCAAGACCGCGATCGAGCGATTTCAGGCCGAAGTTCCCGCGCTGCAGAAACTGAGACTGGTCTTCGGTCTCGAGCTGAAAGCCAGACACGACATCCAGCTTTACCGGGTGGAGTTGCCGGGACCGAAGATCAGCAAGGACTTGGCCCAGGACGAGCGCGTCCTCTGCCAGATCGACCGCCCCCAGTTCAATGAGCTGGCCGAGCGCGGCACGGTGAAGAGCTATCGCAAGGCGTACGAGACCGGCCACATCAAGGCGACCGGCGACTCAAACGTCCTTAAGCTGATCGCTCAGGTTGTCGAGCGCCAGGAACAGCGCTCCCGCCTCAAAAAAGTCCACTGAGCCGGCGCACGGCTTCGAGTAGGTCCGGGGCCTCGTAGTCGGGCGCCGGGTCGTCTTCGCCGGATTTGCCCAATCGCACGGTGATGAGTCCGAGGCGGCGGCCCGCCTCGATGTCGATGGCGGAGTCGCCGATCATCGCGCCGCCATCGATCTGGGTCCCTTCGATTTCGCGGGTTGCTCGTTCGAACATTCCGGTTCCGGGCTTGCGGCAGTCGCAGGTGTCGGCGTGGTGGGGGCAGTGGAGGATTCCGTCGAGACGGGCGCCTTCCTCCGCCAGCTCAGCCAGCATGCGCTCGTTTATCGCGGCGAGGTCGGCCTCGGTCATCATCCCGCGCGCGATGCCGCGTTGGTTGGTGATCACCACCGCTTTCGCCGGGTAGCCATTGAGGATTCGTATCGCCTCGGCTGCCCCCGGCAGGAGCCGCATCGCGTCTGGTGAGGTTACGTATTCGCCTTCCGGTGGGGACTCGTTGATCGTCCCGTCCCGGTCGAGGAAGACGGTGCTCCCGGGCTCGATCTTCGGCCCACTCAAGCGGAGGCTGTCTCCCCGGCAAGTCTCGCTTCGACCCACTCGCAAACGATGTGGGCGGCGAGCATGTGGCCTTCCTGAATGCGCGGGGTCTCCGCGCTCGGGATGCTGATGCAGAGTTCGCCGGCGGCGCCCACCGGCCCGGGATCGGCGCCGGTCATCCCAATTGCCGTCAGGCCCAGTTCTCTCGCCGCCTCAAGCCCCTTCACAACATTTGGGGAGCGTCCGCTGGTGGTCAGTCCGATAGCCACGTCTCCTTCGTCGCCCAGGGCTCGAACTTGGCGAGCGAAGACCTCTTCGTAGCCGTAGTCGTTGCCGATCGCCGTTACCGCCGAGGGATTGGCGACGAGGGCGATCGCGGGGAGCGGGCGACGCTCGATCAGGTAACGCCCGACGAACTCCGCGGCAATGTGGATGGCGTCGGCAGCGCTGCCACCGTTTCCGAAGAGGAGCAGCTTGTTGCCCCCCTCCAGCGCTTCGACGGCGACTTCCGCCACCGCGCCTATCTCCTTCACGCAAGCCTCGTCGAGCATCGATTGCACCAGGGCTGCACCCTCGGCAAGCCGCAGGCGCACGAGTTCTGAAGCCGCCGGCTCAGTCATCGCTGTGAGACCAAGTCGTTAGTCCGGCCTGATCGAACTGGAAGTCGACCGCTTCGGCGCCGAGCGCGGCAAGCGCGGCGCGCACCTCGTGCTTGGTGTCGTAGCGGCAGTAGAGGAGCATGTAGCCGCCACCTCCCGCGCCGGTCACCTTGCCGCCGATTGCGCCGTGGCGCATCGCCTCTTCGTAGAGCTCGTCGATGTGGTCGTTGGTGATCTTCGGCGACATCTGTTTCTTGTAGGACCAGGCGCGGTCGAGCAGTCGCCCGAACTCGGTGAGATTGTCCTGAAGTAGAGCGTTCTTCATATCCACCGCCAGCTCCTTTTGCATGCTCAGTCCATCGAGAGTCGACGTTTCCTTCGAGCGGAGCCGGGTGGTTTGGTCGTCGATGATGTGGTCGGAGACACGGGTGCCGCCGGTGAAGCAGAGGAGCAGGTTGTATTCCAGCTCGTGGATCGTGTCGGCGGGGATGCGCAAGGGGTTGACGATCACTCCGTCCTCACGGAACTCCATGAAGTTGAAACCGCCGAAGACCGCCGCGTACTGATCCTGAGTGCCGCCCTTGAGGCCGAGGTCCTCGCGCTCGACCGTGTAGGCGAGACGGGCCTTCTCGTAGTCGGTGAGGGGCATCTTCATGTACGTCGAGAGCAGTCCGACAAGGGTGACGACGACGGCCGAGGAAGAGCCGAGGCCTGAGCCCGGGGGGGCGGCGCTGTGCAGGAAGAGGTCGAAGCCGTGCGGCGCGTCGGAAGCGACCTTTTGGATCGCGGCCTTGACCAGGTCGAGGCGGTCGCCGTCGGGGCGGGCTTCCTCCAGGGCGATCGAGGCCACGGTGTCGAGGTCCAGCGACTGGATGCCGATCTGGCGATCCTGACGCGGGCGCAAAGTGCCGTAGGCGTAGCGGTTAATCGTCGCGCTGAGAACCAGCCCGCCCTCCTGGGCGGGGTAAGGTGGCACGTCCGTGCCCCCGCCCGCGAAGCTGACCCGCAGCGGCGCCCTGGCGCGCAGCAGGCGCGGTGAGTTGTCTTCGGTGGTGGCCATTGCCGGGCTCACGATACCCACGTCGGCCTAGACGACTAGCATCCCGCGCCGTCCAACGACAGGAGAATTTGCACCGATGAGCGAGAAGTACGAGCTGACGACTGATCAAGCCGAGCGCGAGGCTTCCGGCGCGCACAGTTATGGCCGCTACCTCGAGGAGTTCGAGGTTGGCGCCGTCTATAAGCACTGGCCGGCGAAGACCGTGACCGAGTCCGACGATCACCTCTTTTGCCTGATTACGATGAACCACCATCCGTTGCACCTCAACGACGTCTACGCGAAGGGCTCCCAGCAGGGTCGCAACGTCGTCGTCGGTCCACTCGTCTACTCGCTTGCCCTCGGCATGTCTGTCAGCGATGTCTCCGGCAAGGCGATCGCCAACCTGGCGACCGAGGAGCTCAGCCACCCGAACCCGGTCTTTCATGGCGACACCCTCTTTTGTGAGACCGAGGTGCTCGACGTGAAGCCCTCGCGATCGAAGCTCGATCGCGGCGTGGTCAAGGTCCACACTCGAGTGCTGAATCAGGACGGAGTCCTGGTGGCGGAGTTCAAGCGGTTGGTTTTGGTGCCTCGGCGCGAGCCGGGCGAGTAGCCCTCGCGCACGGCTTCAGGGCCTCAGCGGTTCGGTCGATAAAGCCCCTCAGGCATCCTTTTTGGATGGAAGGCTTGATTAGGGCTGCGTCGAAGGACTGTCCGTGAACGAACAAGAGGGTTTGGTCGAGCAGGCGCTGCGCATCGTGCGGCGCCGTAAATGGGTTGTGCTTCAAGCCGCAATTGTGGTTCCGCTGCTGGCATTGCTGTTTTCCCTGGCCCAGGCAAAGCAGTACACGGCCACCGCGACACTCCTCTTTCGCGCCCCCCCGGCTGCCCTCGACAGCGGCAGCACTGTCATCGACCCGACCCGGGAGGCCGCCACCAACGGAGAGTTGGTGGCGCTACCGGTGGTTGCCGAGCAGGCCGCGAGAGGGTTGGATGGGGCGATCCCTGCCGGAGAGATTCTCGCCGGCATCGTCGTCACCCCCAGCGCCAACGCCGACACGGCAGCCGTCGCCGCGACCACCGCCTCGCCCGAGCGGTCCGCGACGATTGCCAATGCTTACGCAAATGCCTACATCGACTTCCGCCGCCGTGCCGATCGCGCCCAGGTGCAGGAGGCGATCGATCTTGCCGAGACCAGCCTGGACGAGCTGACGCCGGAACAGCAAGCGGGCGCACAGGGCGACGCGCTCGACAGACAGCTCAACGAGCTGAGGCTGACTCAGGCGCTGCAGACCGGGGGGGCGGAGCTGGTTCAGCCGGCGTCACCGCCCTCCGTTCCGTCTTCGCCGAAACCGGCGCGCAACGTCACGTTTGGGATCGTCCTCGGTCTCCTGCTCGGCTTTGGGCTCGCTGTTCTGCTCGACCGCGTCGATCGCCGTGTGCGGTCGGTCGATGAGTTGGAGGAGCTCTATGGATTGCCGGTCTTGGCTCGTATCCCCCGCAGTCAGAAACTGGAGGAGGGTAGACCCGAACAGATCAGCCCCCAGACACAGGAGGGGGAGGCCTTCCGTGTTCTGCGCACCAACATGCGCTATTTCGATGTCGATCGCGATCGACGCTCCGTGCTGCTCGTCAGCCCCGAGGAGGGAGACGGCAAGTCAACGGTCGCGCGGGGGTTGGCGACGACGATGGCCGAGATGGGCGATGACGTGGTCTTCGTCGAAGCCGACCTGCGCAAGGGCGGAGAGTTCCGGCAGGTCACCGGCGCGCCCGCCGACGGTCTTTCCAACGTCCTCGCGGGCACGCCTTTGGAGCGGGTGTTGATCAGGGTTGAGGTGCCGGGGAAGAATGCCCATCCTCGGGCCCTGGCGGTGTTGCCAAGCGGGCCACCCCCACCGAATCCGTCTGAGCTGCTGGAAAGCGAGCGCATGGGAGAGGTCCTCACCCAGCTTCAGGACCACTTCCGCTACGTCATCCTCGACAGCCCGGCGCTGGGCGCCGTGAGCGACGCGCTCGCTCTGGTTCCCGAGGTGTCGGAGATCGTCGTCGTCGGAGGTATCGGCATGACCACCCGAGATGCAGCGAGTGACCTGCGCAAGCAGTTTGCGCTGCTCGACAGGCAACCGATTGGCGTCATAGTCAACTTTGCGGAGGCCGAGCGTGCCAAGTATTCCCACTACTACCGCTCTGACCTGGCCAGCGGCGAATCGGCTCGCTGAGCCGGTTCGCTGGGTAGGTTTCGCAATTGCCGTCTTCGGCCTCGAGGTGCTGCTCGCACGCGGCGTAGCTGGACCGGAAGTCTCCCGTTACGTCTTCCTCTTCCTGGGCCTCTTCGTTGCTGCTTTTGTCTTCCGTTTCCCGCTGGCGACGGCGCTCGTCATGCTCGGTTTGACCGACTTCATCTTCTCGGCGACGTTCTTCTCCTACCAGGTGGGCGCGCTGAGCGTGCGACCTCACGAGCTGGCGCTCGCGGGTCTTCTCACGGTGGCGATCCTGCGCCCGGTCAGGCAGACATGGGGAGGTGTTCCCGGAGCGGCATTGGCCGTGTTTTTGGCGATGGTCACCGTTTCCGCCGGCCTCGCGGTGAGTAAAGGCAGCGCGTCGTTAACCGATGCTTTCAACTGGGCGCGGCCCCTCGGCATGTTGACCTTCTTCTACGTCGTCGTCCGTCTCTTTCCGTCCCCTCGCGACCGGCGTTTCTTGCTGACCGGCGCCGCCGTTCTTGCGGCTGCGACCGGGTTGGTCGCGTTGATGGTCGCGCTCGGCGCCGGATTCGGCAACGAGCTTCAGGCTCTCGGTGGCGATGCGGTCGCCCAGCAGCAGGGCGCCAGCGCAATCGAGCGAGTGCGACTCGCCGGTCTCGCGGCCGGCTACGCGCTGTTTTGGTTCGCGGCCGTGCAGGTAGCCGGGGCGCGCGGAAAGGGCAGGTTCTGGTGGTCGTTGTTGCTGGCCGGAATCGGGATCGACATCGTGGTCAGCTTCAATCGCAACATGTGGCTGGGGGTCTTCATCGGCCTGCTGTTGATGGCCACGATTGGAGGGACGGTCGTTCGCAGTCGAATCGTGGCGGCTACAGCCGTCGCTCTCGCCGGCTTCGCACTGCTCGCGGTCTTCGGCAGCTCCAGCTCAAGCGATCGCATCGTCGAGCCGGTTGTGCAACGGGGGGCGACAATCTTCAACCCAGGAAAAACCGCGAAGGAGGACTCACTCAAAGATCGCGCGCGCGAAAGCGATCAGGCTTGGGCCACCGCTCGGCAGAACCCTCTTTTCGGAGTCGGGGCGGGCGCATCCTTTGGCGTCATCATCAATGAGCCGATCGACACCGGCAGCTTCATCATCGGCTTCGTCCCTGTGCCGCAGCTGTTCCTCCACAACCAGTACCTGTACCTGTTGTTGATCAGCGGCCTACCGGGATTGATCGCGTTCCTGGTTTTCCTCGGCTCCCCCCTGATTCATGCGATGCGCCGCATACCGCGGGATCCGTCGATAGCGGCGCTTGGCGTCGGCATCGTCCTGATCATGATCAGCTCAGTGGTGGCGATCTACTTCACCGTCGAGAACATGACCGTCGTCATCGGCTTGCTCACCGGATGCATAGTCGCCGACCTCGAAGGGCGCGCCGGAGAGTCTTCCGGACTGCTGCCGTGAATATCGACCAGCAACGCGCTCCGCGTGTCCTCCTGGCCTGTGACTTCCATCTGCGCTACTCGGCGATGCTGGCCGGGGGCCTGGAAGGGACCGGTGCCGCGGTGACTTTGCTGACCCGTGACCACGATCTCGAATTCGGAGGCGTCGCAGGTGCGGCTAAACGGGTCATCGGCGAGGCGATCGGGGACAGCGTCGTCCAGCTCACCGTTCCTGGGCCGGCGCGCTCCGTGCGCGGTTGGCGAGAAGCGCTGCGACTGCGCCGGGGGCTGCGTAGATTCGATCCCAACGTCGTCCACCTCCAGCAGGCGATTGGCAATGACCCTCGACTACTGATTGCCGCGGCGCCTCCGCTTCGCCGTTTTGCCCTGACGATCCATGATCCATCACCGCATCCGGGCGACCATGTGACTTGGCACCATCGTGCTTCCGAGCGAGGCCTGATTCGCGCCGCTGGGTTGATTTTCGTGCACGGCGACGCTTTGCGCGCGGAGTTGATCGAGCGTTTCGAGCCGAAGGCGCCGGTCGTCGTCGTCCCCCACGGGATTCAGGCCGGGGAACCCACCCCGATGCCGGCGAGTCCTTCCGTTTTGTTCTTCGGTCGCATCTCCCATTACAAGGGGGTCGATGTCCTGCTCGATGCGATGGCCGAGGTTTGGAGGGAGGTGCCCGATGCGACCCTGACCATCGCCGGCGAGGGCGAGCTCGAATCCCATCCTGGTCTATCGGACTCGAGGGTGACGGTCCGCCATGGCCACATTCCCGATGCGGAGGTGCCGAAATTGATCGAGGCGGCGACATGCGTCGCCCTTCCGTACCGTCAGGCAAGTCAGAGCGGGGTTGGTTCTCGCGTCAAGCCATACGCCCGCCCCCTCGTGGTTACCGCGGTCGGAGGCCTGCCGGAGCTGGTCGCCGATGGCTCGGGTCTGGCTGTCGCTCCGGAAGACGCCGGTGAGCTCGGCAATGCTCTGGTCACGGTTTTGTCAAATTGCGAGTTGGCGGAACGGCTCGGAGCCGCCGGGGCCGCAACGGCGAGGCGCGATGGGAGCTGGGAAACGGTAGCCGGGTTGACGCTCGCCGCTTACCGTGAGCACCTGGATGTGACGAAATGAGGTCAGTCGGAGGTGGGGACTGCTTCCTGCGGAGGCGTGCCCGTACAGGCCGCGTCGAAGAGGGCCGCGTATCTACGCGCCATCTCGGCGGAGTCGTAGGCGCGCGCCCTCTCCCTGCCGGCCTCTCCCAGCCGAGCCCGCAAATCGCCGTCGAGGAGCAGTTGCGCGCATTCGTCCGCCAGAGCATCGCTGTCGCCGGGGGGGATGCAGACCCCCGCGTTGCCCAGCACCTGACGCACGTCGCCAACGTCGGTCGCGACGATCGGCACTCCCAGCGCCATGCCTTCCAGAATTGTCATCGGCATCGCCTCGGCGGTCGAGGGTTGCAGCATCAGGTCGGCCAGAGAGAGCAAAGCCGGCGCGTCGGAGCGTTGTCCGAGGAAGTGCACCCACTCCTCGGCGCCTATTTCCCGAACGCGGCGCCTTACGGATTCCTGCAGTTGACCGTCGCCGACGAAGACGAGGTGGGCGTCGGCGACTCTCTCGCGCACCCGACGGAAGGCTTCAAGCGCCCCGAGATGGTTCTTCTCGGGGCGGAAAACCCCAACTTGCATCGCGAGCGGCGCCGATTCGGGCAACCCGAGATCTTTCTTGGTCGCTCCGCCGGCGGCGGAGCGGATCGTCTCAGCGACCGGTATGCCATTCGGAATGTGGACGATTTTCTCCGGGGCGACGCCTTCTCCAGTCAACACTTTGCGCTGCGGGGTGGCGCAAATCACCGTGGCGAAGGTGAAGCGGTCGAGCAGGCGGTTGTGGCGTGCTATCCACTCTTCTCGCGGCGACCCGTCGGCGGTGACCTGTACCGAGCGGTCGGTGGCGTGATCGGCGACGATAGTCGGGCGCCGGGCGGCAATCGCGGCGATCCTGCCCCAGGCGCTGGCATCCCACATCGTGCAGTGCACGACGTCGGATTGCCGTGCAAGCCGGGTCAGTCGCTGGATCGCCCTAAGACGGGCGAGCCGGGATTGCGCCCGCAGCTGCACAAGCTCAACGCCAGCGCTCGCCAGTGGCTCCGGCGCAATCGTCGATCCGTCAATGCAACACAGCGTCACTTGATGCCCGAGCGCGCTGAGACCTCGGGCGAGGTGCACGAGTTGGATCTCGGCGCCACCGTCCGGGGTGAGAGCGTGTATGACGAGAAGCAGTCTGCGCTTGGGCATCCGATCACCCTAGAGGCGTGCATGGTCCGGGCGCGATCGGCCGAAGAGGATGCCGGATGAGCCGGATCAGCGTCGTAACGCCCACCTATCAGCGCGCGGACACGCTGCCGCGGCTCTACGAGAGCCTGCTGGCGCAGGGATTTCGGGATTTCGATTGGGTTGTGGTCGACGACGGGTCGTCCGATGGAACCGAGACCCTGGTGCGTGGCTGGGCGAGCGAGGCCCCCTTCCCGGTCGAGTACGTGTGGCAGGAGAACCAAGGCAAGCACGCGGCCGTCAACAGGGGAGTGGAGCGCGCCGGCGGTGAGTTCTGCGCGCTGATGGACTCCGACGACTGGTATGCCCCCGATGCCTTGGAGCGGATGGTCGAATGCTGGGATGGCATTCCACCGGCCCGGCGCGAGGAATTTGCCAACGTCGAAGGCCTCTGCGCCGACCCTGACGCGGCGGTGATCGGCGACCGTTTCCCGCGGCAAGTCACCGATTCCAACGCCTTCGAGATCGCGATCGTTCACGGCATCAAGGGAGACAAGATCGGGATGTACAGGCGCGAGGTGTTGCTGGCCTATCCCTTCCCCGAAGACCTTGGTTGGCACGTGACGCCGGCGCTGGTCTGGAACCGGATCGCCGCACGCTGGTCGGGACGCTATGTCAACGAGGTCTGGGCCTTTAAGGAGTACCTCTCCGAGGGCCTCAGCGGCCGGGAGACGGAGCTGCGACTGCGCTTCCCCGAACCGGAGGTTCTCTACTGGAAGGAGTTCGCCGGAATGCCGAGGCCGATGCCGCTCTCAGCTCGGATCCGCGCCCATGCCAACTACGTGCGCCACGCGCTGCTCGCCGGAATTGGTCTGCGGCGGACGGTGGCCGAGTCGCCCGCGCCGGTGCTGACGCTGACTCTGGCGCCGTTGGGCGCGATCCTCTGGATCAGAGATCGGCGCGGGGCAGGCGAGATCGCGCCGGGGGACAGCTAAATGCCGGCCCAGCTCATGGACGGGGGGGCCGAGAGCCTCGACGCGAAGGACGTCGAGCGCTGGCGCGCGCTGTCAGAGTTGAGGGAGAACCCTTTCTTGACCCCTGAGTGGCACTCGGCCTGGCTCTCCACGCACCCGAAGGAGCGCCCGTTCTTGGTCCTGTGGTGGCGCGACGGAGAGCTCCGCGGTGTTCTGCCCCTGGTTTCCGCGCACGGCACCCCGGTTCGGCGCCTTCAGTGCGCCGGGGCGGCGCACGCCGATTGGTTTACGCCGGCCTGCGACCGCGGCGACGAGGTGGCGATGGCGCGCGATTGCGCGGAGCTCTTTGACCGTGAGCGCATCTCCTGGCGCCTGCTGCGGCTTGACCGGGTCGATTGCGACAGCGACTGGCCGGAGGCCTTGTGGGAGGCGCACGAAGGGATCGCGGCGGCACGGCCACGCCGGACCGACGTCCTGCCTTTCATCGAGTTCGGCGAAGGCGGGTACGAGGCTTACCTGGCAGCGCGCAGCCGCAACTTCCGCAGTCAGCTGGGGCGGCGTCGGCGCAAGTTGGAAAGCGAGCACGGGCTCACTTTCCGGATGACGGCCGACGCGGCGGACCTCGAGGCGGACCTCGAAACCTTTTTCCGGCTGCACGAGGAGCGGTGGGACGATCGGGGCGGGTCGGCATCCGCCGCTGAGGACGTGAGGCAACTCCATCGTGAGTTCGCCGCCAGGGCCTTGGAGCGGGGTTGGTTACGGCTCTGGATCGCGGAGGCCGACAACGCACCCGCCGCCGCTTGGTACGGCTGGCGGCTTGGCGGTCGCTACTGCTATTCGCTTTCGGGGCTGGGTAAGCGCTACGAGCCGCTCGCCCTCGGCACCGTCCTGCTCGCGCACACGATCGAACAGGCGGCGGCAGAGGGCGCCTCCGTCTATGACCTGATGTGGGGCGATGAGGGTTACAAGAGACGCTTTGAGACCGGACGGCGCCAGGCGGCGACGTGGGTCTTGGGAAGGCGCCGCAGCCCGGTGCGTCTAGCGAGCGCGATGAGGACCGCAATGGAGCGCAAGGTGAGGAGCATCCGTGGCCGCTGAGCGGATCGGCGCGGTGGTGCTCGCCTACGGCAGTGGCGGCGAGTACGCGCCACTGGTCGATTCGCTGCTGGCGGAGGGGGTCCCACCGGCTTCGATCCTCGTCGTTCACAACCCGGCCGAAGCCGGCGAGGCGCCGCCCGCCGTCCCGCCGGGATGTGAGCTGCTTCAAGCTGAGCGGAACCTTGGCTATGCGGCGGGGATGAACCTCGGGATCGCGCGCATGAGCGGTCGCGGGCATGAGCTTCTCTTGCTGCTCACCCATGACGCTCGGCTGCGTTCGGGGGCGCTCGAAACCCTGACCGGAGCAGCGGCCCAAAATCCCGGCTTCGGAGTTTTGGGCCCGGCGCTTCTGCTCGCCGACACTGACCAACCGTTTTCGTTTGGCGGCATCACCCGCGCCAGCGGCACGGCGGCGCACCTGCGCGAGCGACCCTCCGAAATCGACGACGGAGTCGCCGCTTGCGACTGGGTCGACGGCGGCACGATGTTGGTTCGCACTGCCGCTCTCGACCTAACCGGCGGATTCGACGAGCGCTTCTGGGGGTATTGCGAGGAGTCCGACCTTTGTTTGCGCATGCTTCGCGCCGGGTTCGGAGTCGGGGTGGTCGTCGATGCCTTCGCCGAGCAGGCGCCGGGAGGGCCAAAGCGGCCGGGGGCCTGGGCCTACCTGCAGACCCGCAACGGCGCCGAGTACGCCCGGCGCGCGGTCGGCCTCCGCGGCGCCTTTACCCTCGAGGGGCGTGCAGTCGGCCTCGTTGCCTTCAATCTTGCGCGGGTGCTCTTGAGGACGGTCAGGCGTCGTCCCGGGGGCGTTCGCGAGCCTTGGATTCTCGCCGTCGGCATCGCTCGGGGCGCGGTCGATTTCCTGCTCCGCCGCTGGGGGCCGCCCCCGGCGAGCCTGCCCGGGATGGGGGATGTCACCAATGCGTGAGCGGCCCCGCGTTCTCCACATGGGCCCGGATCCGGCGATCGGGGGCGGTATGGCGGCGTCGCTGCGCGGGCTGCTCGCTTCACCGCTCGCTGAGAGCTATGAACTGGATGTTGTTCCCACCTACCGGGGACCGCGGGCATTGCCGAGGCTGGCAATCTTCTGTCTCGCGATGGCGCGACTGGTGACGTGGAGCCTGCGCGGTCACGGCCGCATCGTCCACATCCACGTCACGGTCCGCGGCAGCGCCTATCGCAAGTCAATCCTGACCCTGTTGGCCAAGGCACTTCGACGTCGGGTCGTTCTCCACGTCCACGCCGGCCCCGCCGAGATCGCCGATTTCCGGGCGGCCTGCGGCCGACCCGGTCTCTCCCTGGTGAAACGCGCGGTTGACGCCGCCGACGCTGTTCTCGCCGTGTCGGCGGCCAGCGCTCAAGCCATGGAAAGAGCCGGCGCGACAGTCGCGATCGGGGTCGTGCCGAATGTTCCCCCGGTTCTGCCGAGATTCACACGGGGCGCGCCGGCAACCGACGACGTGACGGTTGTCTACCTGGGGGGTTTCTTCACCCCGGCAAAGGGGGGCGACATCCTGGTCGACTCGCTGGCGCTGGCGCTGCCCCGGGAGCCGCGGCTACGGGTGGCACTCGCCGGGCCCGGTGACCCTCCCGCCGCGGCCCTCGATCTGATCGCCCGCGAACCGGCGGTGGAGTGGATCGGGTGGTTGGAGGACGAGGCAAAGGACGCGTTGTTGCGTCGAGCGGAGATGTTCGTCATGTCGTCTCGATCGGAAGGGCAGCCGATCGCCTTGCTCGAAGCGATGGCATACGGGATGGCAATCGTGGCCACCGATGTCGGTGGGGTCGGCGAGACTTTGACGGACGGCGAAGAGGGCCTGCTGGTCCCGGCTGAGGACCCAGGCGCCTTGGCCGAGGCGCTCTGTCGCTTGGCGGCCGATCCAGCGTTGCGGGGACGCTTTGGCGCCGCGGCTCGCTCTCGGGTTGAGCGGATCGACGCGGTGGAAGTCGTGGGCCGACTCGACGCGCTCTACGCTTCTTTGGCCTAGGCCGGGGCGCCGAGCAGAGCGGCGCGGATGCTGTCGCAGAGCGGCGCGGGGGCGTTTGGCTTCGGTTCCCCACGATCTGGAGCGCGGGCGAGCAGTGCGGCGAGCTCTTCCGTGTCCCAGACCGCAATCGCGCTGCCGAGGCGCTCCGCTGAGCGCGTCAACTCCGCCTGGTGTTCGTCGACGTGTTCCCCCAGATCGTGGCGTCGGGGCACCATCAGAGGGACGTGCCCCGCGCGAGTGGCACAGACGAGGCTTCCCTCGCCGGCGTGCGTGACTACTTTGTCCGCTTCGTCGAAGAGTCTCAACATTCGGTCGAAAGGCATGTATGGCTCGGCGACGGCGGCGCCTTCGGGCCGCGCGCCCGATCCGTATTGCACGACGAGCTCATCGCCGGGCAGCGAGTCAAGCGCTCGCAGGAGGCGGTCGAAGGGGTCGTGGTGTGTGCCGACGGTGACGAAAATCAAAGGACTGTCCCGACGTATTCGGCACGACGATGTTTCTCGGCGAGATCCGGCCAAAGCACGAAGAAGCGATCGACCAGCGGGTAAACCAGCCGTCCGCTGAGCGAGAGCGTCTCGGTGCGAGCGAGGCTCTCGACGTAGACGAGCCGGATTCCGAGCAGCTTGCCGACGACGTAGAAAGGGACGGCCACCCCGGCGCCGGTGGAGATGATTGCCTCCGGCTTCCGCTTGCGAAGGATGCGCCAGGCGAGTGTCAGATTGCGAAAGAAGTTGACGATGCTGCGGTTGGTCGGGCCGTGAGCGATGGTGACGTCCTCGTCGGCGAGCAGGAAGCCCACGTCGGGGCCCTCCAGCGTCACCCAGGAGCGCTCCATGTCGCGCCAGGCGGGCCCCATCATCGAAAGCGTCTGCAGGTGGCCACCGGGGGAGCAGACGAGGAGCAGGCGCATGCGTGGTCACTGTAGCGACAAGCATCCGGCCTAGACTGCCAAGCGATGAAGGGGCTCCTGTCCAATCGCTCGGGGCGCGCCACCTTTCTCTGCTACCACTCGATCGCCCCTGAAGGCCCCAGATACCTGACGGTCACGGCTGAGTTGTTCGAGCGTCAACTCGCTGAATTGCGTCGCCGCGGCCTGCGGTCCGGCGGCCTCGGCGAGCTCACTGCCGCGGCCGAGGGCCGGATCGCCGCGCCGACCGCGTTCCTCACCTTCGACGACGGCTTTCGTGACAACTACGAGACGGCGTTGCCGTTGCTACGCGAGTATGGCTTCGGCGCCTTCGTCTTCGTCCTGCCGCCGCTCCTGGAGGATGGTGGCTCGCTCGACTGGCCCGAGGTCGCCGAAGATCATCGGCGTCACCCGACGACGATGAGATCGGTCACTTGGTCGATGCTGGAAGAGATGAAGGAGGGGGGGTTCGAGGTTGGCAGTCACACCCTTTCCCACGCCCGCCTTCCCGATCTGGATGGGGAAGCCCTGCGGGAAGAGCTGTGGGAGTCCCGGAGGCTGATTGTGGAGCGGTTGGGGAGTTGCGACACGCTCGCCTATCCGTTCGGAGTTTGGAGCCCCGAGATCGCAGACGCAGCCCGCGAATGCGGCTACCGGTTCGCTTTCAGCCTGCCGACCGAGAGCGGCCAGCGGAGCGCCACTCCACACTCGATTCCCCGCATCAACGTCGACTATCGCGACGGAGAGCGTCGCTTTGGAGCAAAGCTCTCGCCGTTCGGCAAGCGGATCTTCCTCTCGCCCGGCATCGCCGTCGCGCGTGGAGCGGTGCGGTCGCTGCGCGGCCGCGCTTAGCTTGCGTCAGTAGGCGCCGCGGCCGGACAGGACAACCGGGACGGTGGCGAGAAGTATCTCAACGTCACGCGCCAGCGACCAACCGGAGACATACTGATAGTCGAACCTGACCATCTCCTGGAAGGGAAGGTCTGAGCGCCCGGATACCTGCCAGAGGCCGGTGATTCCGGGTCGTAGGTCGAGCCGCCGAGCATGCCAAGTTTGGGCGGCGTGCCTGGCCTCCTCCGGAATCAGGGGCCGCGGGCCGACAAGGCTCATCTCGCCGAGCAGGACGTTGACGAGTTGGGGGAGCTCATCGAGCGAGGTGCGACGCAGGAAGCCGCCGACCCGAGTGATGCGAGGATCGTGTCTGATCTT
Source organism: uncultured Solirubrobacterales bacterium (assembly GCA_963740065.1). Lineage (GTDB taxonomy): Bacteria > Actinomycetota > Thermoleophilia > Solirubrobacterales > 70-9 > DASVDE01. The sequence continues at coordinate 204,177 of CAVUCS010000004.1, read as the reverse complement.
GAACATGACCCCGTCCGTGGCCTCGTTTTCCTGTTCGAAGTCCTTCTTGCGCTGTTCGGCATCCCTGTACATCGAACGGAACTTGAGCAGCATGAAGTCTGAGTCCCCGCGACCTGCCCGTAGCTGACGGAAGAAGACAGGGCCGCGTGAATCGAGCTTGATCAAGATCGCGATCGCAATCAGCAACGGGCTGAGGGCGATCAGCAGGAGTGCTGAGATTGCGATGTCGAGGCCACGCTTGGCTACGCGCGAGGCACGGGAGAGGGGCGGCGCCCCAATCGAGAGCAGCGGCAGGCCGCCGATCTGGTTGAGCGACCTGGCGCCGTCGAGCAACTCGAACAGGCGCGGCACGACATCGACCGAAACGCGGTGGTCGCGGCAAACGCGAATGCAGCTGAGCAGTTGCTGGTGGCTGGCGCGAGAGAAGGCGATGATGACTCGGTCGACGTCGCATTCATCGAGGACGCGATCGAGCTGGTCAAGCGAGCCGAGCTTGGGCAGCCGTTGTGTCCCGTCCATCGTGTGGACGTCGTCGTCGACGAGGCCGATCGTCTCCAGTCCAAACTCGGCATGGCGATCCAGGCGCTCGGCGAGTCGGTCCGCTACCAGGCCAGAGCCGACGATCACGGTCCGCTGGCGCAGGGGGGCGACACGGTGGGCCCAGCCACGCCCCAGCGCTCGGGCGACGCCGCCGAAGCTCGCGGTTCCCACGGTCGCGACGAGCGCGACCAGAGCCGGCTGGCCGAGGTCCAGCACCGCTGCCATCCCAAGTACGGGCCAAGAGAGGACCAGTGCGGCGACCAGCGCCCGCGGCGCATCCGAGAGCCCGCTTGCCCAGGTGAGTAGGTCGCTGTCGCGGTAGAGGCCGAAGACGAAAGCGAGCAGAACGGACCCGGTGATCAGGACCACGGTCAAGGCCGCCGCGGAGGCGAGCGAGAAACTGAAGACGAGTGCCGTAAGCAGGCCACCCAGCAATGCGGAGGAAACGTCGGCGGCGAGCAGGAGGCGGTGCAGGAACGTCGTCCGCTCGCCGGCACGCGATGTTTGGGCGCGCTCAGCGTTGAGCGCCCTCAGGTGTTTGATCGAGGCGTCGTACTCGTAGTCGTAAGCGATGCTGTCCATAGCTGCCTGTATCTCTGTCGGCAGCGACCGGTCATTGCTTGAGATCAACTTGGATGCATCCATGCGGAAGTTTCGTAATGACCGGATAGCAACGAGGATACTCCGCAAGTTCGTTCGTCTTGAACGCTTGGAAATCCCTTGATGAAGCCGGTTCTACAACATGAACACCGTGAGCCTGTCGAGGTTGCTCAGCTGTTGCGTGGACCGGCCGTCGGCTTCCTTCTAGCCGCATTCACAGTATTTCTGGCCTTCAACGCCGGTGGGTTCTTCCCCGCGGCGACTGCGACGGCGGCGCTTGCCATCTGTTTGTTGCTCGTTATGGGAGTCATGCTTATCTCGCGCCCATTCGAGAGCTTCACCCCAGGGTTGCTGGTCCCGATTGCGCTGTTGGCCGGCTTCGCCGGATGGACATTGATCTCCGCGACTTGGTCCAATGCACCGGGGCGGGCCCTGCTTGAGTTCGACAGGGCGCTCCTCTACGTCCTTATCCTCGCCTTCTTCGGCATGCTCGTGCCGGGCCACAACCGTCTCGAATGGGGGCTGCGCGGCCTGGTAATCGCTGCGGTCGTCATCTGCGGCGCCGCCTGGATCACCAGGGTCGCGGCGGATCTTTGGCCGATCGCCGTTGATGTGCAGCCGGAGCGCCTCAGCTTTCCGCTTACGTATTGGAATGCGCTCGGCCTGATCTCCACCTTGGCGTTGATCGCTTGTGTTCATCTCGCTTCGGGAGACCGTGAGCCTCGCTCGGTGCGGGTCCTGGGAGTCGTCGCGATGCCTTTGCTGGCTTCGACCCTGTTGCTGACCTTCTCTCGGGCGTCACTGGCTCTCGCCGCGGTTGGAGTGGTCGTCTATGTCTGCCTTGCGCGCCCGCCTCGATTCGTCGGCACCTTTCTCGCGGCTGGAATTCCAACCGGTGTGGCCTTGGTTGCCACCTACCGGGCGGACCTCCTCTCTTCTGCCCGTTTTGCTTCTCCGGAGGGGATCTCCCAAGGCCACGACTTGGCTCTGATCGTCGCAATGTGCGCGCTGGGCGCCGGCGCCCTGGGGCTGTTCTTCACTGGGCTCGACCGAAGCCTCAACACGCGGAGGCTTCCCAGGATCGATGGCAGGCGCGCGGCTGAGGTGGGCGCGGGTGTCGCGATCGTGGCGATCGTCCTGGGGCTGGCGCTGGGAGCGCCCTCGTGGGTCGGTGGCCAGTACGACCGGTTCGTCCAAGGCGACGTGGTGGGGCACGAAAAGGATCCGCGCGGGCGCCTCACCTCGGCCGGCAACAACGGCCGTATCGACCAGTGGGACGTTGCGCTCAACGGCTTTGAGTCAAATCCCCTTGTGGGGGAGGGGGCGGGGACCTATCAACTGCTTTGGGCGCGTGATCGACCGTATGGCTTCACCGTCGTCGATGCGCATTCGCTCTACATCGAGGTCTTGGGCGAATTCGGCCTGGTTGGGCTGTTGCTCATCGTCGGAGCGATTGCCGCGATCTTGGTCGGATTAACGCGACGGATGCGGGGGAGAGAGAGGCACCTCTATGCGGCGGTCCTCACGCTCACTTTTGTCTGGGCGATACACGCGGGGCTCGACTGGGATTGGGAGATGCCGGCCGTGACTCTCTGGTTGTTCGCCCTTGCCGGCCTCGGCCTTTCCAAGCCGGTGGTCGAGGGTGGACGAACGGGGGCAACGTTCGAGCCCGGCCGAATGGCAAGGATTGTGGCCGCTGTATGCGTTGGCGTTTTGGCTGTCACCCCCGCCGCAATCTCGATCTCGCAGTCAAAGTTGGACCAGTCGGTTGTCGCCTTCAAGCGAGACGATTGTGGGGTCGCGATAGACGATGCGCTCGGATCGCTCGATGCGCTCAAGGTGCGTCCCGAGCCCTACGAGGTGATCGGCTATTGCGATGCGCGGCTCGGCCAAAATCGTTTGGCGCTGATGGCCTTGGACAACGCCATCTCGAGGGACCCCAACAGCTGGGAGACCCACTATGGCCTGGCGATCGTTCAAGCCACCGCCGGGCTCGACCCGTTGCCCCAGCTGTATCGAGCCAAGCAGCTCAACCCGCTCGAACCGACCATCAGCGACGCGATCGAGAGCATGCGCAGCGTTGGGCCCCAGCAATGGAAAAGGCGGGCCAGGGTGGCCCGCCTTCCCATTTGACGAATCTGTCCCCCGGACGATCTACGCGGTATTCCCGGAGCGATTCCTGAGGCGCATGGCGACGCCGGCGCCCAGCAAGCCGAAGCCGACGATCAGCACCGGGATCGCGAGGAAGCCGGTGAAGGGCAGGGAGCCGCTGCTGCTGGTGCTGGCGACCTGGCGGAACGACTGCGTCTCGCCGGCGACCGCGCTGGCGGGCTGCTGCTCGTCCTTGTTGCCGCCCGATCCTCTGGTTCCAAGGACTCCGTTGTCCCCTCTTGGGGTGTCATCCGGGTACTGGGCGGAACTGGCGCTGCCGCTGGCGGAGATGCCTGAGACGGCGAGCGTGGCGCCCGTTCCGCTCATGAACACTCCCAGCGCGAGCACCATCACTACGGCGACGCGTGACTTCATGAAGTTTCCCTTCTTCCTGGCAAAAGCCGATGGAGATCTCCGTGCCACCGTCATCGTCTGCAACTTGATCGCGTCGAGCTCCAACGCGGAGAGCGTCGGTTTGCCGTCACGCAGTCGCTGTTCGACCTGGTGAAAATCGGTGGGGCCACGGTTGTCGTGATCGTGAGTTATGTCCCTTATACGAACGAAGCCGCCGATTCCTGACAGGCAATTGTCAAATATCGGAGAACATGACTGAGGATGCGCAACCAGGACTTCGAGCGGCTATACGAGGATCATGCCCAGGCCCTCTTCGGCTTTCTTGCTTACCGCACGGGAGATCGGGCGCTCGCTGAAGATCTGCTCGGCGAGGCTTTCGAGCGCGCTTTGCGCTCCCGCCGTCGCTATGACCCCGGTAAGGCCAGCGCCAAGACCTGGCTCTACTCGATTGCACTCAACTGCCTGCGCGACCAGCGCCGTCGAGCGGGAGCGGAAGCGCGGGCGTTGGATCGTGCCGCGGCGGGCGATCGGGATCCGGTTGCCGATTCGGGCTTGGGCCGCATTGAGGACAGTGACGAATTGTCTCGAGCGCTAGCCGGTCTCAGCGACGAGGAGAGGGAGACGGTGGCGCTCCGCTTCGGCGGCGATCTCACTGCGCCCGAGATCGCCGACCTGCTGGGGGAGAAGCTGACGACTGTTGAAGGGCGCCTATACCGGGCGCTGCGCAAGCTCCGCGCGGAGTTCGGCTAGCGGGGGTCGAGAAAGCCCGCCAAGGCGTCGAGTTCGACGCCGGGTGGGCGCAGCGCCCTCAGCACCCGTTCCGCCACCGCTTGCCAGGTGAAGAGCGCGGAGTGGGCGGATGCCAGCTCACCCAAGTGCCGTGCCGTGTCAGGGTCGACCAGCTTGAGCATCGCCGCGGTCAACGCCGACTGATCATCCGGCTCAACCACGACCCCGCCGTCGCCGATCGCGTCTGGGGCGCCACCAACGGTCGTGCCGATGCTGGGCACTCCCGCCGCGCCGGCATCGAGGTACGCGATTCCGAACGCCTCGAAGGCGGAGGGGAGAACCAAGCACGTCGCCCGTGCCAGCAGGTCAGCCAGGCCTTCGCGGTCCCGGGAAGAGCCGAGCGAGAGCCGCCCGTGCCCGGTTACCCCATCCCTGTCGAGAGGTGGATGTCCGCCCACGACATCGAGGGTCGCGGCGGGGTGCTGCGCCCGGACTTTGGCGAAAGCTTCGAGCACCGCCGGCCCACGCTTGCGCTCCCACTCGACGCCGAGAAAGAGAAAGCGGGGCGCGCTCCAGTCACGATCGACCGGCGGAGGTTCGAAGTTGCGTCCGAATCCGACCAAGTGGATCTTGTCGGGGTCAATGCCGTAGTCATCGCGGATTGAGTTCGCCACCCAATTGCTGCCGGCGCAACAGGCGCGGTAGCGCATGTAGATACGGCGTTGCCGCTCGCGCCAGCGTCGCGCCCTTCGATCGGGGAGCTTGGACACGGCCGAAAATGGCTGCTGGAGACCTTGTGCGACGGTCATGTCCTCGAAAGTGACTGTTGGCACAGTCGCCTTCAGGATGTAGCCGCTGCCGATCGCGACCACTCCATCGACCGGTCCGGCCCTGCGAATCGTCGCGTCTCCCCATAGCCCACTCGCGGTTGCCAAGGCTCGGCTGGTTGCCTCTCCCGTCCAGGAGATCCGCAGAATTCGCGTCAACTTCGAACTGCCAGGCGGGCGGGTGTCGATGGGGACCACTTCCGCGCCGGCGGCGGCGAGGCCGGAGCAAAGACCCGCGGGACTGCCCGACCAGGTCTGCGGATCCGTCACGTCGCCCTGCGCGACAACCGCTATGCGGGGCGCGGTCCGGGTCAGTGTGCCTCGCCCGAGGCGTGCGCCGGCGGGCGGGACTCCTCTGCCAGCGAGGTGATTTCCAGCGGCCCGTGGGAAGCTTCTTCGAGGACGTCGGTTGCCTCCTGGGCCGAGCGTGCATACAGCTCGACCAGCATGTGGATCACGATCCGTTCCTCGTCGTGCTTGTGGAAACGGACATGGGTGAAGAACTCGCGCACACCCGCGTCGCCGAATGCGCCATAGGTGAGAAAGTCGATCGCCTCCGGCCCGGCGCAGCTCTCGACCCGATCCTGGTCGACGGTGACCGTGCAGGAGGCAACCCAGGGCGTTCCCGCGACCATCCGCTCCCAGCGGTCCTCGATCGGCGCGACGCGATCTCCCTGAAAGGTGAGGTGAGGTTGGTCGTGCATGCAGTCGAGGCACTGCACGACTGATTCCTGCACCTCGTCGATCCCCTCGGCGGGAATGCCCGTTTCCGGGTCAACGCGCCGAATCGCGTCGTAGTGCAGCTGGATCTCGAGGTTCTGCGACCAGCAGCGGTAGCAGCGCAACCAGGCAGAGCGGCTTTCGCCCTCAGGCATGTGCAGGCTCGCCGCTGCGCTGCGCGACGAGGTCGACGATCTCACTCATGATCTGGTTGATGTCGAAGTCCTTTGGCGTGTAGACGCCGTCGACGCCGGCTTCTCGCAGGCGCTCCGCGTCGGCGGGGGGAATGATGCCGCCGGCGACGACTGGGGCGTCGACGCCTTCGTCGCGCAGCCTCCGCACAACCTCCGGAATCAACTCCAGGTGAGAGCCGGAGAGGATCGAGAGGCCGATCACGTCAACGTCTTCCTGCAGTGCGGACTCGGCGATCTCCTCGGGTGTGAGTCGGATGCCTTGGTAGATCACTTCCATGCCGACGTCGCGGGCGCGTAGGGCGACCTGTTCGGAGCCGTTTGAATGCCCGTCGAGGCCCGGCTTGCCGACCAGGATCTTGATCCGGTGCCCGATCTGCTCGGAGACTTCGTCGACGCGCTCGCGGATCCGCGTCAGCTGATCACGGTCGGCCGGGGGGGCGGCGCCGTCGACTCCGGTGGGCGCGCGGTAGGCGCCAAACGCCTCTCGCAGCACCTGCGCCCACTCACCGGTGGTTGCGCCGGCCTTGGCGGCGGCAATCGTCGCCGGCATCACATTCTGGGTGTCGTCGGCCGCCACTCGGGCGAGCTCGTCGAGGGCGCTCTTCACGGCCGCCTCGTCGCGGTCCGCTTTCCAGCTCTCGAGCGCTTCGATTCGCTCGCGCTCGACCTCGGGGTCGGGAGTGAGGATGCCACCGTCGGCGCCGGCCGTCAGCGGCGAGTCCTCGGTCTCGGTGAAGCTGTTTTGGCCGATCACCTTCTGCTCGCCACTCTCGATCCGGGCGACCCGCTCGCGGTGGGACTCGACCAGGCGGGCCTTCATGTAGGGGACCGCGGCGACCGCGCCGCCGTGCTCCTCGACCACCGCCATCTCGGCTCGGGCGCCCTCGGTCAACTCCGCGACCAGGCCCTCCATCACCTTTGAGCCCTCGAAGATGTCCGGGTACTCGAGCAGGTCGGTCTCGTTGGCAAGCACCTGCTGGATTCGCAGGCTCCACTGCTGGTCCCACGGGCGGGGAAGCCCCATCGCCTCGTTCCAGGCCGGCAGCTGGATCGCGCGGGCGCGGGCGTCGCGGCTGAGGGTGACGGCTAGCGCCTCCAGCACGATCCGCTGGATGTTGTTCTCGGGCTGGGCCTCGGTCAGGCCGAGGCTGTTGACCTGGACGCCGTAGCGGAAGCGCAGCATCTTCTCGTCGGTGACTCCGTAGCGCTCGACGGCCGATCTCGTTCCAGAGGGCCCCCATCGTTCGCAGCTTGGCGATCTCCTCAACCAGGCGGATGCCGGCATTGACGAAGAAGGAGATGCGGCCGAAGACCTTGGGGAAGTCCGCGTCGGCGACCTGGCCGCGGGCTTTCACTTCATCCAACACCGCGATCCCGGTCGAGAGGGCGTAGGCGATCTCCTGCACCGGGGTCGCCCCGGCTTCCTGCAGGTGGTAGCTGCAGATGTTGGTCGGGTTCCAGCTCGGCACCTCGTTGACGGTGAAGGCGACCATGTCGGCGATCAGCCGCATCGAGGGCTCCGGGGGGAATGCGTAGGTCCCGCGGGAGAGGTACTCCTTGATGATGTCGTTCTGGGTCGTGCCCTTCAGCGCGGCCCGCTCGACGCCGTTCTCCTCGGCGACCGTGACGTAGAGGCCGAGCAGCCAGGCGGCGGTCGCATTGATCGTCATCGAGGTGTTCATCTCATCGAGCGGGATGGCGTCGAGGAGTTGGTGCATGTCGCCCTTGTGGGCAATCGAGACGCCGACCTTGCCGACCTCGCCGCGGGCGAGGACGCCGTCGGGGTCGTAGCCGGTCTGGGTGGGGAGGTCGAAGGCGACCGAGAGGCCCGTCTGGCCCTTGGCCAGGTTGCGCCGGTAGAGCTCGTTGGAGCGGCGGGCGTCAGAGTGACCGGCGTAGGTGCGCATCACCCATTGGCGATCACGTTCGGGGAGGCGGTGTTCGGGCATCTATCCAATCTTATTTGGGAAGCGGGGAAAGACGACGTTCATATGTCACAGCACGCATCTTTTCCCCGGAGCTGTGTTTAGGCTCCCACAATGAGACTTCGCCTCACAGCAGCTTCGCTCGCCGTAATTTGTGCCTCGCTCGCGATCGTTTCGGGCGCCGGCGCGGCAATGATCGGGATCTATCGCAACGGGATGGAGACGATTTCCCAGCGCTCGCAGCTGGTCAAGCTCTCCGGCCGCAATTGCGCTCGCGGCGGGATCAACGACGCGCTGCGGGTCGTGATCGGCAAGCGGACGAAGGAGTGCTCTTTCCGCACGCCGGTGCTCGGGCGCAACCTTGAAATCGCCGCCACCGAGCGGCTTCTGAGCGGCACCCCCAAGAAGCTGCAGCACAAGGCCTTCCTCTCTGTGGAGCTGCGCGCGGGCGGTGGCGGTCGCTACCAGCTCGCCGTCTACCCGAGGCAGCGCAAGGTCCAGCTGCGCAAGATCCTCCGCGACGGAACGATCAAATACTTGGCGATCGTCAAGAATGAGCCCGCCGTGCGGGGAATCGACAAGGCAAACAAGTTGCGCCTCAGCGCCGTCAACGTCGATCCCGGCCAGTGTCGCCTACTTGCTTCTATCGGTCGTAAGCGGGTTGCGGACTTCATCGATTCGGAAACGGGTGCGCTTTCCGGGCGGGCATCCGGCTTCTCGGTCGGGGCAGCTACCGGCGCCACCGGGACAGTGGCCAGCTTCGATGATGTTGTAATCCGCGTTCCCAGCCCGTTTTAGCGGCGGCCGCATAATCAAGTGATGTCAACGACGACGGTTGAGCGGCCGCGCAGCGCGGGCCCCGGCTCTGGCTTGGGGGGGAACTGGCGGGTAATAGTCCGCAACGACAACCACAACACCTTCGACCACGTCGCTCAAACGCTGGCCCGGATCCTGCCCGGCGTCACCCTTGACCAAGGGCACCAGATTGCCGACCGCATTCACAACAGCGGCCAGGCGATCGTCTGGAGCGGCCCGCGCGAGCCGGCGGAGCATTACTGGGAGCAGCTGGAGTCGGCGGGATTGACCATGGCCCCGCTTGAGCGCGCGTAGGACAGGCGGCTTACTCGGCGGCTACGAGGGTGTGCCAGGTGGGGAGGATCGGTAGGTCGTAGAGGCCGATGACTCTGGTCCTCGCCTCCTCGATCTCCTCCGAATACCAGTAGCGCTCGAAGTCGGCGCGGCTCTCCCAGACGGAGGTCTGCTGGAAGTGGAGGGGATCGTCGATCGAGCGGATCAGCGACCAGCTCTTGGCGCCGAATGCGGGCATCCGCGCCGCGGCGGGCTCCCAGGTGTCCATCCAGCGGTCCGCCCGGAAGGGGGAGACGTGCCAGTCAAGTACGCAAACCTCGCTCATGCTCCGACCTCCGCCCGGATTGCCCCCGGGCCGTCTTCGTTCTGGCCTTCGTCTTCGGACTCGGCGCCGACCAGAATCGCGATCTTGCCCAGGTGCTTGTTCTCATGCATCAGCTGGTGTGCCTCGGCGACGCCGTCGAAGCCCATCGTCTGCGAGATGACCGGGCGAACCTTGCCCTCCGCCATCAGCTGATTGGCCCGCATGCACTCGTAGGCGTTGGCGAAGTGTGAGCCGATGATCTGCTTCTGCTTCATCCACAGGTAGCGCACGTCGAAGTCGAGCTGGTAGCCCGAGGTGGCGCCGCAGATCACGACTCTGCCGAACGGCTTGACGGTGAAGACCGAAGTCGGGAAGGTCGCCCGCCCGACGTGCTCGAAGACGATGTCGGGAGCGTCGCCGAGGATCTCTTTGACTCGCTTGGCGAAGCCGCGCGAGGCTTTGAAGCGCTCCTTGTCGGCGGCCGGGTCGGTGAGGTTGGCGTCGGTGCGCATCATCTCGCCGAACTCCGCTCGGTTGATGTAGTCGACGGCGCCGAGCTGTTTGACCAGCTCGCCCTTCTCGTCGGAGGAGACAACGCCGACCGCGTTGGCGCCGGCCGCCTTGCAGAGCTGCACGGCGAAGACGCCGAGGCCGCCGGCGGCGCCCCAGATCAGGACGTTGTGGCCGGGCTGCAGCTTGCACTGGTCGATCAGCATCCGGTAGGCGGTGAAGTAGGTGAGGCCGTAGGAGGAGGAATCGACCCAGGAGAGGTTCTGGGGGCGGGGGAGGAGTTGCTGGGCTTGCACCTTGGTGAACTGGGCGAAGGAGCCCCAGGTCGTCTCGTAGCCCCAGATCCGCTGGCTGGGGGCGGCCATCGGGTCCAGCCCGTGCACCTCGACGTCCTCGTAGGAGGCCTGGTTGCAGTGGACGACGACCTCGTCGCCTGCCTTCCAGCGGGTGACGCCCTCGCCGACCTTCCAGACGATCCCCGAAGCGTCGGACCCGCCGATGTGGTGGCCGTACTCGGGGTGGTCGCCGTAGCCGAAGATGGAAACCGGCTTGCCCAGCGCCGCCCAGACGTTGTTGAAGTTGACCCCGGCCGCCATCACGCGGACGACTACTTCGAAGGGGCCCGGCTCGGGAACCTCAATCTGCTCGAGCTGGAAGGCGTCGTTGGGCTCTCCTTCGCGCTCCTGACGGATGACCCATGCGGCCATCGTCTCCGGCAGGGTTCCGGGCTCTACGTCCAGCTTTGAAACTGCGCTCGTGTCAACGGCCAAAGGATCCTCCGCGGGTCGAATCGGTGACGGGCGGCGAATCCTACTCAGGCGGCCTTGGGGTCGTGCAGCTCGGGGGCGGAGATTTCGCGGACCGTGATTTCGATCGGCTCCGGGGGCTCGATTTCCTTGCCGGGCGCGACCCCCAACCCCTCAACCTTGCGCAACTGTGGCAGCAGGCGACGTTCCATCGAGCCAACGGCAGAGTCGTATGCGGTGGCGGCAGAGGTTAGGCCCCTGCCAACTCTGTTGAAGTCGCTGAGGAACTTGGAGAACCGGGCGTGCAGCGTGCCGGCGGCGTCGGCAATTTCGGCGGCTTCCGCGACCATTCGCTCCTGTCGCCAGCCCAGCTCCATGGTTCGCAGCAGACCGATCAGCGAGGTTGGGCTGACGACGAGCACGTTACGCTCGAGGGCGTAGTCGAAGAGAGTCGGATCGGCCGCGAAGGCAGCGTGCATCGCGGGCTCGTTGGGAATGAAGCAGATCACCAGATCCGGCATTTCCCCAGTCTTGAACTGGCCTTGGTAGTCCTTGGAGCTGAGGCTGCGGATGTGTTCGCGCGCTTGCTGGGCGTGACGGTTGAGCTGGACCAGCCGCTCGGACTCGATCTCCGCCTCCTGGGCGTCGAGAAAGGCATCCAGGGGCACCTTGGAATCGGCGATGAAGCTGCGTCCTTCCGGCAAGAGGAAGCGAGCGTCGGGGCGAAGTCGAGCGTCTTCGTCGGTCCGCAGCGTCTCCTGTAGCTCGAAATCGACGTGTTCCGTCATTCCCGCGATCTCTACGCAACGTCTCAGCTGCAACTCCCCCCACTGGCCGCGGGTTTGGGGCTGGCGCAGCGCCTTCTTCAGGCCGGCGGTTTCCGCGTTTAGGTTGCCGACGGTTTGGCCCATTTGCTCGAGCAGGGTGCGTGTCTGTAGGTCGGCCTCGCCGCGTCTGCGGACTTCGGCCTCGATCTTCTCTTGACCCTTGGCGATCCGCTCAGTCAGCGCTTTGATTTCGGCCTGGCGCTTGTCGAGCGCCGCCTCCGCGGTCTTCGCATCGACCTTGCGGGCCTCATCGTTGGCCTGCAGAAAGCCGGGAATAGCTTCGGCGATCGCCCTGGATGTCGCCTCCTGAATGGCGGGGCCGGGATCGGCAGGCGCCTGCTGTTGGGGGCGCGTGACGACGACATAGGAGAGCGCCGCGGCGAGCGCAATGACGGCTATCGCGAGGGCAATGATCATCTCCAGCCAGGCTGACGCACCGGGCAGACGGAACCGTTGGGCTGAAAAGCCGCTTGCAGCGGCCTACGGCAGCAAGAGGTCGTTCTGCGAGGAGGCCCTGTATGGACCCACTGCGAGGCGGGCGGGCTCGGCGCCGGGAATGCCGGCGGCCCTGAGGATGTAGATGCCGGTTGGAAGGCCCACCTGGAAGGTGCCGTTGCCGTTGGCGACGAGCGGGCCGGAGACGACGTCTTTCGGCCCGCTGACCACCAAGCGCGTGGGGAAGTCCGTGAGGTTGGCGGAGACGATGGCCACGGTCAGCGGAGCGTTGGTGCGGATCGGTGGCTGAGACGTGTGCTGGTTCTGGGGGATCTGCTGGGTCCGGTCGGGGCCGACGCCGATGATCCGCGGCTGAGCGGTGATTGCGTCGCGGGTGATCGTGACGCTTACCCGGACGGGGGGAGAGGGACGCGGGTCGCTGGTTCGCTCCTGCGCACCGCAGCCGACGAGAAAGGCCAGCGCCCCGAGGGCGGTGGCCATTGCCACCCGCCTGCTTTTCCCACGACCCATCGCGGGGAGAATCTAACTGAACGGCAAGTCGACTACGCGAGCCTTAACGCCGTCTTCGCCTACGGTCAGCTCGGCGCCCAGCTCAGCTTCGCGGCGGATGATGGCCAGCGCGATCGCTCCTTGCCCGGGGGAGACGCAGGCAGTTCCGATGCTTCCCACCTCCTTCTCACCGAGAAGCACGGGGGCGCCGGGCTTGGCTGGGGCGTTGAGCCTGAGGCCGCGCAGAAGGCGATTAGGCCGTCCCTTGTAGTGGAGGCGGGCGACAGTTTCCTGCCCGATGTAGCAGCCCTTGGTGAAGCTGACTGCGGCGTCGACGATGCCTCCCTCGGCGGGCATCGTTTGAGCCCCCATCTCGGCTCCGAAGCGAGGAGTGCCCTCTTCTACCCGCAGGATCTCTGTGGCGGCCGCGCAGACTTCGTTGGCGCCCGCGTCGAGCAAAGCCGCGCATAGCCGATCGGCGTCGACGACGGAAGCGATCAGGTCGATGCCTTCGCCGGTGCCGACGGCGAGGCATTCGACCCCGGCGATCGAGGTCGCCTCATTTGCGTATTCAGGGAGGGGAGGGGTCCCGGCGACCTCGGCGCTGCGCGGCCCGATCAGCGAGAGGATCGTGCGCTCCTCCGTCACATTGGCCATCTCAACTTCGCGGCCGATCTTGTACATCTCAAGGTGTCGCCGCGTTGCATCGAGACCCTCGGGCTCTGTGTCGACCCAGACCTCCCCCGATTCGAGGCGCAGGACGCGCATGTCGGCCTGCATGTGGCCCTTGCGGTCAAGTAGCGCCGCGTAGCAACCGTCGCCCGGTTCGAGCGCCTCGATGTCGTTGGTCAACTGTCCCTGTAGGTACTCGGCCGCGTCCGGGCCGCTGAAGAGGAGCTTGCCCCGGGTGGAGCGATCGAGCAGCCCGCATTCTTCGCGCAGCTGCCGGTACTGGGCGTCCAGTTCGACTGTGGAGGTATCGGTCACATTTCAATTCTAGGAAGGGTCGTCTTTTAGATGTGCCAAAATTCTGATTTAGACGTGTCAAAACCTTCTGAGGCCATAGAGGATTACGCCAAGGCGATCTACGCGCTCTCGCTGGATCGCGAGGGTCCGGTGACCAATGGCGAGGTCGCCGAGAGGCTGGGGGTCACTCCGGCCACAGCGACCTCGATGCTGAAGCGGCTCGACGGGCTGGGGTTGGTCGACTACCTCCCTTATAAGGGGGTGAGGTTGACCGCAGCCGGCGAAAAGGTCGCGCTCGAGGTGATTCGCCACCACCGGTTGATTGAGGCATACCTCTCCGAAGCATTGGGGATGCCGAGCGACCGCGTTCACGAGGAGGCGGAAGTGCTCGAGCACTACATCTCCGAGGAGCTGGAGCTGCTGATCGCTGCCAAGCTGGGCGAGCCGAGCCATGACCCCCATGGCACGCCGATTCCCGGCCCGGACCTGTTGCCGCCGGCCGGAGAGGGGGGTCGCCGGTGAAGCCCCCGCCCCCGCCGGTGAGTGAGGCGACCGTTGAGGATGTTCTCCCCGGTGAGGCCGCGGTTGCCGCCGCCGCTCGTCGCTCGCTGGACGGCCACAGTCGTGGCCCGCGTCGCATCTGGCCTTTTCTCGGCCCGGCCTTCATTGCCGCTGTCGCCTACATCGACCCCGGCAATTTCGCCACGAACATTGCCGGAGGCGCCAAGTTCGGCTACCTGCTGCTCTGGGTGGTGCTCTCGGCCAACCTGGTCGCGATGTTGGTTCAGACCCAGTCGGCCAAGCTGGGGATCGCGACCGGCAAGAATCTGGCCGAGCTTTGCCGGGAGACCTTTTCGCGGCGTACCTCCGTCGGCCTCTGGCTGCAGGCCGAGGTCGTCGCGATGGCGACCGACATCGCCGAGGTCGTCGGCGCCGCTCTCGGGCTCAACCTGCTGTTCGGCATCCCGCTTTTCCCCGCCGGGGTGATCGCGGGGGTGGGCGCCTTCGCGATCCTCGCCCTGCAGCAGATGGGCTTCCGCAAGCTGGAGGCGGGGATCACGGCCCTCGTCGGAGTCGTCGTCGCCTCCTTCGTGATCGAGCTGTTCCACGCCAAGCCGGCGGCGAGCGAGATCGGCACGCACCTCTTCGTACCGGGCTTCGCCGGGACCGAGAGCCTCCTGCTTGCCACCGGGATCATCGGCGCGACGGTGATGCCTCACGTCGTCTATCTGCACTCGGCTCTGACTCAGAAACGAATCGTCGGCCGCAACGACGCCGAGAAGAAGAAGATCCTCGGCTTCGAGAAAGTCGATGTCGTGATCGCCCTCTCGCTTGCCGGGGTGGTCAACCTCTCGATGATGATCGTCGCCGCGGCGCTCTTCAACACCAGCGGCCTGACCGGAGTCGACAGCATCGAAGGCGCCTACGCCGGGCTGCAGGAGCTGGTCTCCGGAAACGCGGCAACCGTGTTCGGGATCGCCTTGCTTGCCTCCGGTTTCGCCTCCTCTTCAGTGGGAACGATGGCCGGGCAGGTCGTGATGCAGGGATTCATTGAGCGCTCCATCCCGCTCTTTCTGCGCCGGGCAATAACGCTGGCGCCGGCGCTGCTGGTGCTCGGCATCGGTTTCAACCCAACCGACGCCCTCGTCCTCAGCCAGGTGGTCCTCTCTTTCGGCATCCCCTTCGCCCTGGTGCCGTTGCTGATGATCGCCCGGCGCCGCGACATCATGGGCTCGCTCGCCAATCCCAACTGGCTGAGCGCGCTCGCGGGCACCTTTGCCGCACTGATAATCGCTCTCAACGTCTTCCTGATCGTCGACCTCTTCGTCGGCTAGATGGAACGACGAGCCGAGATTCGCGTCGAATCGCGACTGATGGCCGACCCGATGGCCGTCTGGACCCGAGTGATGAGTGCCGAGGGGATCAACGACGAGCTCGCGCCCTGGTTTCGCATGACGGTCCCCCGTGGGCTCGATCAGCTTGAACTCGCATCTGTCGAGCCGGGTCGGCTCGGACGCAGTTGGGTGTTGCTTTTCGGCTTTCTTCCAATCGACTACGACGACCTCGGCCTCGAGCGCATCGATCGTGGGCGGGGCTTCCTGGAGCGCTCGACGATGCTCTCGCAGCGGCTATGGGAGCACGAGCGCAGAATCGAGCCGATGCTGGAGGGAGGCTGCGTCGTCAGCGATCGCGTTGCCTGGGAGCCGCGGCTGCCGCTTCCGGGCCGATGGTTGCATCCGCTGTTCGCCGCCATCTTCCGACACCGCCACAAAAGGTTGCGTCGCCACTTCAGTGGCTAGGCTTCCGGCATGGCTCTCGCCGACGATTTCCAAGAGGTGCTCGACTCGATGCCCTCCGATTGGACCGATCTTGAGCTGGACCTGCGGATCGACGACGAACGTCAGTACGTCGATACGGCGGTGGCATTGAGTCAAATCAACGCGCAGCCACACTCAAGTTCCGAGTGGCACTGGCGGCTGATCGTTGCCCAGAGCTTTGGACACGCCGCTGCCGCCGAGAGCGTCGGGGGGGTGCTGGCAAAGCTCGACGCCGATGGCGTGACCGGGGAGCTTGTATTGCGAGAGGCGCGCGAAGGTCGCGCCGAGGTGGTCCAGATGTGGGGTCGGCCGGAGAGCGTGCGCGAAGAGTTCCGCGAACGCCGCGCGCAGTAGTGGCTCGGGTTCTCGTCGTCGTCCCCGATTTGATGCTGGCCAGCAGGGCCCAGGAGGGCCTAGGGGCGGCCGGTCACGAAGTGTCCGTCGTGGCGTCCATGCCTGAGGCGTTGGAGGCTGATGCGATCGTCTGCGACTTGGATACGGTCGATGCTGAGGCGGTGGCATCGACTGGGGTCCCGGCGCTCGGCTTCTACTCGCACGTTGACGTGGAGATGAAGCGACGAGGTGAAAAGGCGGGGCTGGCGCTCGTTGTCCCGAGGTCTCGCATGGCCCGCGAGCTGCCGCGGTTGATCGAGGGCATGCTCGAATAGTCTCTGCGCCACATGAGTCGAGTTGCCGCGCTGCTGGCGGCCGCTCTCCTGCTCGGCGGAGTTGCCGGTTGCGGGGGAGGCGGCGCTGAACCGGGCGCGCCGAGCGGCGCGACGATCGTGCTCGACTTCGTTCCCAACGCTGTCCATTCCGGGATCTACGCCGCGCGGGAGCAGGGGCCTTTACCGAGATGCCGGCGTCGACCTGACGATTCGCCAACCGGGGGAATCGACCGACGCGCCGAAGTTGCTGGCGGCGGGCAGGGCAGATTTCGCGATCCTCGACATCCACGACCTAGGGATCGCGGCGGAGCGCGGCCTCGGCTTGGTGGGCGTCATGCCCCTGGTGCAGCGGCCGCTCGCCTCGGTGATCGCCCGCGGAAAGGGCCCGGTGCGTCGCCCGCGTGACTTGGAGGGCAGGGCCGTCGGTGTGACCGGTCTGCCTTCAGACGACGCCGTGGTCGACTCGGAGATGAGCGCTGACGGAGGCGATCCCGCCGGGGTCAAGCGGGTGACGATCGGCTTCAATGCCGTCTCCTCCCTGGCCGCCGGAATAGTCGAAGCCGCGACTGGCTTCTGGAACGCGGAGGGGGTCGCCCTGCGTCGTCAAGGCATTCCGATCCGGGTTTTCAAGGTGGATCGCTACGGCGCCCCGGCGTATCCGGAGCTGATCCTCGCCACCTCCCGCCGCACCCTGAGAGAGAACCCAAAGCTGGTGAGCGCCATGGTGCGCGCCACAACTCGCGGCTACCGCTTCACGACCGATCACCCCTCCCAGGCCCTAAACGACCTCCTCACCGCAGTCCCAGGCCTCAACCCCGCCGATCAGAAGGCCCAGCTGGACGTCCTGCTCCCAATCCTGCGCCCAGCTCCATTCAACTACCCAAGCCTTCGAAGCTGGGCAAGCTGGGACGTCAGCCATGGTCTCCTTCAGAGCGAGCCGACGGTCGAAAGCCTTTTTCGCTCGCCAGCCGGTTAGACTGCCGCCGCAACCTTTCCTGGGAACTAAGTAGGAGGAGAAAGTGCAGGAACGAGGACTCGCGGCATACCTTGCTGAGCTGATCGGCACCTTCTTGCTGGTCTTTTTCATCACCAGCGTCGTTGTGCTGTTCGTCGCCACGGGGAACCAGGCGCAGTTCGGCTCGGACTTCGCCGTCATCGGTCTCGTCCACGCATTCCTGCTGTTCGGCCTAATCGTCATGTTCGGTGTGGTCAGCGGCGGTCATTTCAACCCGGCGGTAACGCTGGCGGCAGCGGCGATCAAGCGAATCAGCCCGATCGACGCGGTCATCTACATGCTGGCTCAGCTGTCTGGCGGCGTGCTCGGCGCGCTGCTTTGTAAGGGCTTGCTGCTCGACGAAGGTCGGGCTACGAACTATGGCGCGCCGCAGGTGAGCGGTCTGCTCAGCGGCAATTTCGCCGGTGGAATCGTCGAGGCGGTCGGCACCTTCTGTCTGGTGCTCGTGATTCTCGCCGCCGTCTTCTCGAAGAAGAGCTTCAAGGAGTGGGCGCCACTGGCAATCGGCACAACGTTGGGCTTCATCGTGATGGTTGGCGGTCCGCTGGATGGCGGTTCCTTCAACCCGGCGCGTTGGTTCGGCCCGGCGCTGGTCGGCAATGAGTGGGGCGGCGTCTGGCCTTACCTGGTCGGCCCGATCGTCGGCTCTCTGTTGGCGGCCGCTGTCTTCAAGTTCGTGCTCGAGGCCGGTGGCCCGGCCCCGACCGAGCCGCCGGAGCGGGTCAAGCCTCCGGCGCCGAAGCCCAGCACCTCCAGCTGATCCTCAGCTGAATCGATTTTCTGGAAACCGCCGGGCCCTGCCGGCCCGGCGGTTCCAGTAGCTTGCGGGCGTGCGCCGGGTCACCTTCTCGCGGAACTACACGCTCTCCCTCTCGCGCACTTGCCAGTGCTACTGCAAGTACTGCGCGTTCGCCACGCACCAGGCGCACATCCATTCGCCCGAGAAGGTCGAGCAGCTTCTCGACGAAGCGGTGAAACGCAATGCCAAGGAGCTCTTGGTCCTCACGGGCGAGCGCCCCGAAGTCAATCCCGAGGTGGCCGCTCGCTTGGCGGAGTGGGGCCACGACGACTTCACCTCCTACGTCGTCTGGGCCTGCGAGCGAGCGCTGGAGCGCGGCATCCTGCCCCACACCAACATCGGCGTGCTCGACCACGCGGATCTCTCCCGGCTGCGCGAGGTGACCGCCTCTCAGGGTCTGATGCTGGAGTCGATCTCCGAGCGACTCATGGACACCGTCCACGCCGGCTCTCCCACAAAGCATCCCGCGAAGCGCTTGGCGACGATCCGGGCGGCTGGCGAGCTGAAAATTCCTTTCACCAGCGGCATCTTGGTCGGCATCGGGGAGACCGCCGAGGAACAGGTCGCATCTCTCGGGGCTCTCGCTGAGCTTCACGCCGAATACGGGCACTTGCAGGAAGTGATCCTCCAGAACTTCGTTCCGCATCCGAAGTACTACGGGCAAGACGTTGCCGAGATCGCCGATGGTGCGGCGCGTGAGCGGTGGGGGGAGGGTGGGGGTGCCCCTCCGCTTGCTGGGTTTTTCGCCAAAGACGCTGGATCGCCGTCCGACGGCGCTGGTGGGGCGAAAAACGGGACGCCGCTGCGCGGAGGGGCACCCCCACCCTCCCTGCCACAGTGGGCGACGCCCGTCGGCGTCGACGACATCAAGCGGTTGATCCGGGAGTGCAGACGGCTGATGCCGGATGTAGGGATCCAGGTGCCGCCGAATTTGTCCGACTCGTGGGCTGAGCTTGTCGAAGCCGGGGCAACCGATTTGGGGGGCTTGTCGGCCAATGGGGACCACATCTCTCCCGAGCAGGCGTTTCCGAGTCCTCACGAGGTGCGGAAGGAGCTTGCGCCGAAGGGATACGCGCTGACCGAGCGGTTGTGTGTCTACCCGCAGTACATGGATTCCGAGTGGATGGAGCAGGGGGTCCTTGACGTCATCAAGCTCAAGTACTGGAGCTTCATTCCCCGGCGAGGGTCGGGGCGGCGGTCGGAGGAGACGATCGATCCGGGGTTGGCGCCTGAGGCGATTGCCAAGGGTCGCGACGGGGTTGAGCTGACGGAGGATGAGCTGACCGCGTTGTTCGCGGAGACGCGGCCTGAGGTGATCGAGGAGATGCGCGTCGCTGCCGATGAGTTGCGGGCCGAGCTTGCCGGGGACCGGGTGACCTTTGTGGTCAACCGGAACATCAACTTCACCAACATCTGCGTCGTCGGCTGCGCCTTCTGTGGGTTCGGACAGGGGAAGCGCTCGCCCGACGCCTACGAGGTCTCCGAGGAGGAGTTCGCCGATCGGATCCGGGACGCCGTCGAGTTTGGGGCGACGGAGATCTGCATGCAGGGCGGGATCCATCCCGACCTGACGTTGGAGGAATACGGGAAGTGGTTGCGGTTGGCGAAGGAGGTTGCGCCCCAGTTGCACCTGCACGCCTACTCGCCGATGGAGGTCCACTACATGTGCGAGAGGTCGGGCAAGAGCCCCGACGCGGTCTTCGAGTACCTGAAGGACTGCGGGCTCGGGTCGACGCCGGGTACCGCGGCCGAGGTGCTCGACGACGGCGTGCGGCAGCGGATCTCTCCCAACAAGCTCCCGGTCGATCGCTGGGTGGAGATCATCGAGGCCTCGCACCGGGCTGGGTTGCGTTCGACCTCGACGGTGATGTTCGGCCACATCGAGGAGCCGCGGGAGCTGGCGCGGCATATGCGCGTCGTTCGGGCGCTGCAGGAGCGCACCGGCGGCATCACCGAGTTCGTCCCGCTCAGCTTCATCCCATTCAACACGATGCTCGGTCGCACCCACGGCATCGAGGAGATCTCCGCCGACGAGAACCTCAAGCACACTGCGGCCTTTCGCCTTGCCCTGGGCAAGACGATCGCCAACCTGCAGGCGAGCTGGGTGAAGATGGGACTGGGAGCCGCGACCGAGTCCCTGCGCTGGGGGGTGAACGACCTCGGCGGCACCCTGATGGAGGAGAACATCTCCCGCATGGCGGGCTCCCAGCACGGGGTCAAGCTGGAGCCGGAGCAGCTGATCGAGGCCGCTCGCGCGGGCGGCCGGACGCCCGCGCAGCGCACGACGCTCTACGAGATCGTCGAGACGTACCGTAGCGAAAGAGGTCTTCGCCGGGGGGGCGGCGCAGGGCCGCGGCGCCCGGGCCGTCGTCTTCGCTGACGTAGCGATCGAGCCCGCGGATGATCGCGACGGGCGTGCCGCTGGTCTTGTCGCGGACCAGATCGGCCGCCGCGGCGGCCTCGTCGGCGATCGCGATCAGGGTCGCTTCCAGCTCGCGGCCCTCGGTGTCCCGGCGACCGCGCCAATCGTCCAGGGGTCTGAGCCCGGCGCAGCCGATCGCCACTTCGGCCTGTCCCAACCTCCAGGCCCGACCGAAGCTGTCGGAGACGACGACCGCCGCAGCGACGCCGGCTGCCTCACGGATCTCCTCGCGAATGCGACGAGCGGAGCCATCGGGGTCCTCGGGAAGTAGGGAAACGGTTTCGGGCTCGGGGAGGTTGGAAGCTGTCGATCCCGGCATTCGCGCAGACGAACCCGTGCCGCGTTTCGGTGATCAGCACGCCGCGTTCAGCCCGCAACACCTCTCTGCTCTCCTCGAGGATCAGCTCGACCATGGCCGGCTCTTTGCCGAGCGCGGCGGCCAGCTTCCGCGCCTCGGCGCCCGGCAGAACCGAGGAGAGGCGACGAATGCGTCCCTCGGCCTTGGAGACGATCTTCTGCGAGACGACGACCACATCGTCGTCGCGCAGTTCGGCCCGGGAGCAGATCTCCTCGCCCACGCGCATCCCCTCGACGAACTCGGGCAGCCCGTCGACCCCCACGACCCGCAACTCCCCCGTTCCGCTGCGACTTATCCCTGTCATGCCGAGATAAGTCGCAGCGGAGCTCGGTTGGCGGTCATATGCCCAGCGCCTTGGCGGTTCGCGCCCCGCGATCTGGGTTGGACGCCAGCTCCCGGGTCAGGGCGACGACGTCGGCGGGGGTGTCGAGGTCGAGGCCAAGCGAGGGAAGCTCTTCGACCGAGAAGGGGATTCCGGCCTCGCGGGCGGCGGCGACATGACGGGCGCAGCTTCCCTCGCCGAAGGCGGGGCGGATCGCGCTCGGCGGCGCCAGCGCAAGGGCGTTGGTCCCGGTTCCGTGGCGGTCGGGGACGATCGCCACATATCGCTCGGGCACCCCGGTCAGCAGCCGATCGAGCTCACGCGGATTCAGCAGCGGGCAGTCGATGGGGAGGAGGACGACGCAGCCGGATCCGCCCGCTTCGGCGCGGCCGATGCCCGCCAGCGCCGCTTCTGAGTGCCCTTCGTCGTTGAATTCGGAGAGAACCTCGGCGCCGGCCGCTTCGGCCACTTCGACGGCGCGGGGCTCGGTCGTGACGACGATGGTGCGCTCTATCGATCGAGCGGCGCCGATCGCATCCAACGCATCCCCGAGCATCGCCTCCGCCAGCTCGGCGCGTCGCGCGGCGCCGATTCCGGCGGCGAGGCGCTGCTTCGCCTCGCCGAAGCGCTTCACTGGGAGGACGGCGGTCGCTTTCAATCTGAGGCGAGGCTAGCGGCGTAGTCGAGCACCGTCTTCGCGACCGATGCGCGGCCCTCTCGTCTCTCCATCAGAGTCGGCGCCAACAGGGTCTGGATCTCGGCCGGTGGTGGGTCGGGGTCTCCCTCGTCGACGACCATCGCGTCGATCAGGCCCTCGTAGAGCGATGCCACGCCGGTTGCGGTTGAAGGCCTGCCGACCGCTTGCATGAAGCGCTCGGTCGGGCCCTTCACCACCTTGCCGGCGACGAATGGACTGACCGCGACGACCGGCGCCGCCGAAGAGACGATTGCTTCGCGCATGCCGGGAAGGGCGAGGATCGGGCCGATGCTGATCACCGGATTCGAAGGGCCGATCACAATCGCGTCGGCGTCGCGCAGAGCTTCGAGGACCTCAGGTGTCGGCTCTGCTTCGGCGATCCCTTCAAGCTCGACGCCGTGGACTTCCGGCCGCCCGCCGTCGACGATCAGGTACTCCTGCAGCCCACGACGCCCGGCATCGGTGGTTACCTGGGTGCGGACCGGGTCGTCGCACATCGGCAGGACCCGCGCCGTGACTCCTAGGCCGCGGGCGATCTGCGCCTGCGCGTCAGTCGGCCGACCGCCTTCATCGAGGAACTGACGCCGGTAGAGGCAGGCGGCCAGATCGTGGTCGGAGAGGCTGAACCAGCTCGGCGCTCCCAGACGCGTAAGCCGCTCGAAGACGGTGAAGGTGTCGTCGCGGATTCCCCAACCGCGCTCCTCGTCGATCTCGCCGGAAAGCCAGTAGGTGATGAGGTCGGGGTCGGGGGAGACGTGGACGCCGAGGATCTCGATGTCGTCGGCTGTGTTGGCGATCACCGTCAGCTCGCCGCCGATCTCCTCCTGCAATCCGGCGCCGAGTTTTGCGCCGCCGGTGCCGCCGGCGAGCAGCGCGACCTTCACGCCCAGTGGTCGCCTTCGGGCAATCCCGTCAGCCGGATCCCCGCGTGCGCCTTGTAGCGGACGTTGACTGAGATCAGCATCGGGGTCAGCTGCTCGACGATCCGCGACATCTCCAGCGGGCCGGCGTTGACCGCGCGCAGGCCGGGAATCAGCTCGATCAGGCGGGCGACTCGCGACTTGTCGGCCTTGCGGTCACCGCAGACGAGGATGTCCTCGCCCAGCTCGGCGTCGAGGTCGGCGAGGGTTGGGGCGCCCACCGTGTGCAGGGCGGAGACCACGGTGACCCCCTCGGGGACCATCTCCTGGGCCTGCTGTGCGGCCGACCCCTGCCAGACGCCGAGCGAGCGGGTCGCCTTGCCGCTGACCGCGGCCGCGAGAGGGACGGTGCAGTCGACCAGGATCTGCCCCGGTTGCAGCGCGTCGCGCAAGTTGTTGAGGTTCTCCGACTGGGCGCGAAAGGGGACGGTGAGGAAGACGATCTCAGCTCGCTTCGCCGCCTCCTCGTTGAGCAGGCCCTCGACTTCGGCGCCGGGGACGTCCTCGCGCAGCTTTGCCGCCGCCTCCTCGGCGCGCTCGGCCGAGCGCGACCCGAGCACGATCGGGACGCCCTGCTTGGCCCAGCGGCGCGCCAGGCCGGCGCCCAGGGCGCCGGTGCCGCCGATGATCGGTATCGCCTCGCTCATGCGCGCGCCAGTCTATGCTCACGCCCGATGCGACTGGAGGGACGAAAGGCTTTGGTCACCGGTGGCGCGAGCGGGATAGGCGCCGCGATCGCCGCGCGGCTCGCCGCCGAGGGCGCCGAGGTCTGGGTCGGCGACATCGACACCGCGGGCGCCGAGCGCGTCGCGGGTGAGATCGTCGGCCACGCGGTCGAGCTGGACGTCACCGACGTCGAGGCCGCAAAGGCGGCGGTCGAGGCGGCGGGAACGCTGGACATCCTCGTCAACAACGCCGGCACCGACGAGTTCGGCTTCTTCACCTACACGACGCCCGAGCAGTGGCGGCGGGTGCTCGACATCAACCTTGGCGGCGTCCTTAACTGCACCCATGCGGCGCTGCCGGCGATGCAGGAAGCGAGATACGGCCGCATCGTCAGCATCTCTTCTGAGGCGGGCCGGGTCGGCTCAAAGGGCTCGGCCGTCTACTCGGCGGCGAAGGGCGGCATCATCGCCTTCATGAAGGCGATCGGGCGCGAGAATGCCCGCTACGGAATCACCGCCAACTCGATTGCCCCCGGCCCAATCGAGACTCCGTTGCTGATGGGCGCGAAGGAGTTTGGCGAGATCGGCGAGAGAGTTATCGAAACGATGAAAAGAGCAACCCAGATGGGGCGCCTCGGCCAGCCCGAAGAGGTCGCCGCCGCGGCCGTCTTTCTCGCCTCTGACGATGCGACCTATGTAACCGGTGAGACTCTCGGGGTCAGCGGCGGGCTCGGAATGGTCTGAGGATGGCGTCGCTGCCCCAGCGCGCGCGCATCCGCGAGGTCGGTCCCCGCGACGGCTTCCAGAATGAGCCGGAGACGATCGCGACCGCGGACAAGATTCGGCTGATCGACCTGCTTTCGGCGAGCGGGCTGGAGCGGATGGAGATCACGTCCTTCGTTCGCCCCGATGTGATCCCCCAGCTCTCCGATGCCGAGGAGGTGTTGGCCGGGGTGCAGCGCCGCGACGGCGTCTCCTTCTCCGTGTTGATTCCCAACGAGAAGGGGTTGGAGCGGGCGCTCGAGATGCGTGATCGTTTCGATGAGATCAACGTTTTCCTCTCCGCGTCGGAGACTCACAACCGGCGCAACGTCAATCGTTCGATCGAGGAGTCGCTCGCCGGTTTGGAGAAGACCTTGGCTGCCGCGGGCGAAGAGGGGCTTCGCTGCGAGGGTGTCATTTCGACCTCCTTCGGCTGCCCGTACGAGGGTGAGGTGTCGCCCGAGAGGGTCTTCGAGATCGCCGAGCGGCTTGCGGCGGCGGGATGCGCCGAGGTTGGCTTCGGCGACACCACCGGGATGGCGAACCCGCGTCAAGTCCACGAGTTCTTCGCCGCCGCCCGCGAGCGCCTCACAGACGTCGAGCTGACCGCCCATTTCCACAACACCCGCGGTCAAGGACTGGCCAACGTGCTCGCGGCGCTGGAAGAGGGGGTCGACTCCTTCGAGTCGAGCTTCGGCGAACTGGGCGGGTGCCCGGTGCCGCCCGGCGCGACCGGCAACGTCTCGACCGAAGACGCGATCTCGATGCTGCACGAGATGGGAATCGAGACCGGGGTGGAGCTGCCGAAGCTGATCGAGGCCGCCCGTGCCGCGCAAGAGGTGATCGGTCGCCCGCTTGGCGCCCATGTGCTCCGCGCCGGCCCGGTGGACTGGCGCGGCGGCCAGTCCGATTAGGCTGCGCCCGTGAGCGACTTCGCAGAGGCCCTTGAGGCCGCCCTCTCCGGCGGCCCCCAACGCCACCATGAGAAGACCGCCGAGCAGGGCAAGCTGCCGGTGCGTGAGCGCGTCGAGCGGCTGGTCGACGCGGGGTCATTCGCGGAGGAAGGCCTGCTGGCGAACTGGGAGGTGGAGGGGCTGGGAGCCGATGGCGTCGTTACCGGCCTGGCCACGATTGACGGCCGGCGCGTCGCTTTGATGGCCAATGACCCGACGGTCAAGGCCGGTTCCTGGGGCCCGAAGACGGTAGAGAAGATCCTCCGTATTCAGGAGCGGGCGCTGAAGCTGCGGGTGCCGATGGTCTACCTGGTCGACTCGGCGGGGGCGCGAATCACCGACCAGGTGCAGATGTTTCCCGGCCGCCGCGGAGCCGGCCGAATCTTCCATAACGAGGTGCGACTGTCCGGCCAGGTGCCGCAGGTCTGCCTGCTGTTCGGACCCAGCGCCGCCGGTGGCGCCTATATCCCGGCCTTCTGCGACGTGGTGATCATGCGCGAGGGCAACGCCTCGATGTACCTGGGGTCGCCGCGGATGGCGGAGATGGTGATCGGCGAGAAGGTGACGCTGGAGGAGATGGGGGGGGCGAAGATGCACACCGGCGTCTCCGGCTGCGGGCACTTTTTGGTCAAGAGCGACGAGGAGGCGATCGACCTCGCCAAGCGTTATCTCTCGTTCATGCCGGGGAGTTGGCGGGAGGAGCCGCCGCTCGCGCCCGCTGCCGGCCCCTCCTCCGATGCGGCGATCGCCGAGGTCGTCCCCGCCGACGAGAACCAGCCCTTCGATATGCGCGAGGTGCTCGACGCGCTGCTCGATGCCGACTCCTTCCTCGAGGTCCACAAGCGCTGGGCGAGAGAGCTGATCGTCGGCTACGGCCGGCTCGACGGCCGCGTCGTCGGCGTCGTCGCCAACCAGCCTCGCCAGAAGGGCGGCGTTCTCTTCGTCGACTCAGCCGACAAGGCGGCCCGCTTCATCCAGACCTGCAACGCCTTCAACCTGCCGCTGCTCTTCCTCGCCGACGTGCCGGGCTTCATGATCGGCACCGCGGTCGAGCGCCAGGGGATCATCCGCCACGGGGCAAAGATGATCAGCGCCGTCTCCGAGGCGACGGTGCCGAAGATTTCGGTGATCGTGCGCAAGGCCTACGGAGCCGGGCTCTACGCGATGGCGGGCCCTGCGTTCGAGCCAGATTGCTGCATCGCGCTGCCCGGCGCTTCGATCGCGGTGATGGGTCCGCAGGCGGCGATCAACGCCGTCTTCTACAACCAGATCCAGGCGATCGACGACGAGGCCGAACGGGAGCGGTTCGTTGAGGAGAAACGCGCCGAGTATGCGGAGGACATCGATCTCCTGCATCTCGCCTCCGAGCTGGTCGTCGACGCGGTTGTTCAGCCGGAGGACTTGCGAGCCGACCTGATCCGCCGCTTCGCCCACGCGGCGAACAAGGACCGCTCCTTCGCCGAGCGTCGCAACCCGGTCACGCCCGCCTAACGGCCATGGTGCAACGCGAAAGCGGGGAAATAGACGCCGAACGCGTTTCACCTGCGATTTCGGTCGAGTCTCTCCTGGTAAATCGGGGCGGCCGGGACGTTCTGCGCGACCTGACGTTCTCGGTTCCCGCCGGGAAGATCACCGGCCTGCTCGGTCCGAGCGGCTGCGGCAAGTCGACCCTGATGCGGGCGATCGTCGGCGTGCAGATCGTCGAGTCGGGCCGGGTCGAGGTGCTGGGGGAGTCGGCGGGCTCGGCGGGCCTACGAAAGCGGGTCGGCTACGTCACTCAGGCGCCGTCGGTCTATGGCGACCTCAGCGTGCGCGAAAACCTCGACTTCTTCGCCCGCGTGCTCGACGCCCCCGCGAGTCGCGTTGAGGATGTGATCGGGACGGTCTCTCTCGGCTCCCATGTCGATCGTGTGGCGGGCAGCCTTTCGGGCGGCCAGCGCTCACGCGTCTCACTCGCCACAGCGCTCCTGGGTGAGCCGGACCTGCTCGTCCTCGACGAGCCGACGGTGGGCCTCGACCCGGTTCTGCGACGCGAGCTGTGGGGAACATTTGAGGGGCTCGCGCGGGACGGCACGACACTCCTCGTCTCCAGCCACGTGATGGACGAGGCCGAGCACTGCGATTCGCTGTTGCTGATGCGCGACGGGGAGCTGTTGGCGACGGAGACGCCCGCCGGCCTGCGAGCTCGCACCGGCAAGCAGGGTCTCGAGGACGCTTTCCTGGCCTTGATCGAAGAGCGGGGGAGGGGCGAATGAGCCCCAGGGTCACATCGGCGGTGGCGCTGCGAGTTCTCCTCCAGCTGCGTCGCGACCCGCGCACGATCGCCCTTCTCTTGGTTGTGCCGCCGGCGCTGCTGGCGCTGCTCAAGTACGCGTTCGACGAGAACCCGGCTGCGTTTCAAAGCATCGGCGGACCGCTGGTGGGGCTCTTTCCCTTCATCACGATGTTCCTCGTCACCTCGATCACGATGCTGCGCGAGCGAACCACCGGGACGCTCGAGCGGCTGATGAGCATGCCGCTGGCCAAGCTCGACCTGTTGCTCGGCTACGGGATCGCCTTCGCCCTCGTCGCCGTCGTCCAGGCAGTCGTCGCTTCGCTCGTCGCGTTCGGGCTTCTCGACCTACAGGTGGCGGGCTCGGCTTTTCTGGTGGGCGCGTTGGCTGTTGGCAATGCCCTGCTGGGGATGGCGCTCGGCCTCTTTGTCAGCGCCTTCGCCCAGACCGAGTTTCAAGCGGTGCAGTTCATGCCCGCTTTCGTCTTCCCCCAACTTCTGCTCTGCGGCCTCTTCGTCCCGCGCGACGAGATGGCTCCGCTGCTGGACGCGGTCTCCTATGCGTTGCCCTTGACCTACGCCTTCGACGCCCTTCAGCGGGTGACGGTGGAAGGCGCTCTGGGGACGGCCGGCCGCGTAGATGTCGCCGTGACCGTAGGCGCGACCCTGGCCGCGCTCGCCCTCGGCGCGGTCACATTGCGCCGGCGAACTCCGTAAACCAGTCCAACGCCTCGGGATTGGCGAGCGAGTCGCGGCTCGCCGCCTGCTCGGCCGGCGTTCCCATCAGGATCCGCTTCACCGGTACCTCCAACGCCTTGCCGCTGAGCGTGCGAGGGACCTCGGCGATCTGGAAGACCTGATCCGGGACGTGACGGGGGGAGCATTGCTCGCGGACCCGGCGCGCGATTTCCACAGGCAACTCGTCGTCCAGCTCGGCGCCTTCCCGTAGGACGACGAAGAGCGGCATCCAGCCCTCGGTCCCGGGGCGGGGGATGTCGACGACCAGGGCGTCGACGATCGCGTCGACGCTCAGCACCGCGCGGTAGATCTCGCTGGTCCCCATGCGGATGCCGGCGCGGTTGATGGTCGAGTCCGAGCGACCGTAGATGATCGCCGTGCCGCGCGAGGTGATCTCGATCCAATCGCCGTGGCGCCAGACGCCGGGGTAATGCTCGAAGTAGCTGCCCTTGTAGCGGCTCCCTTCCGGATCGGCCCAGAAGAAGACGGGCATCGAGGGCATCGGCTCAGTTACGACCAGCTCACCGACTTCGTCGATCACCGAGTTGCCGTTTTCGTCCCAGGCCTCGACCGCCGCCCCCAGTGCCCGCGCTTGCAGCTCGCCGCGATAGACGGGGAGCAGCGGCACACCGCCGACGAAAGCGGTGCAGAGGTCGGTGCCGCCGCTGGTCGAGAAGAGCCAGGTGTCGGCGCCGAGGTGCTCGTAGATCCAATCGAAACCCTCGGGCGAGAGGGGGGAGCCGGTCGAGCCGACCGCCCCCAGGCGACTGAGGTCGCGGCCGGCGCCGGGCTCGATTCCCGCCTTCATGCAGGCGGCGATGTAGCTGGCGCTGGTGCCGAACATGGTCACCCCGGCGCGCTCGGCGAGGTCCCAGAGCGCGTTCATGTCCGGGTGCCCGGGGTTGCCGTCGTAGAGGACGATCGCGGCGCGCGTCAGTAGCCCCGAGACGAGGAAGTTCCACATCATCCAGCCGGTCGTCGTGAACCAGAAGAGGCGATCGCCGGGATGGGCGTCGACGTGGAGGTTGAGCTTCTTCAGGTGCTCGAGCAGGATGCCGCCCTGTCCCTGGACGATCGCCTTCGGCAGGCCGGTGGTGCCGGATGAGTAGAGGACCCAGAGCGGGTGGTCGAAGGGGACACGCTCGAAGGTGAGATTCGATCTCTCTCCCCCGACGAGGAGCTCATCCCAGCGATCCGCGTCGCGCAGGGAGGAGAGGTCGGGCTCGGGTTCGAGGTAGGGGAGGACGACGGTGCGCTCCAGGCTCGGCATCTCGGCCTGGAGGCGGGCGATGGTTTCGCGCCGGTCGAAGTCCTTGCCCCCGTAGCGGTAGCCGTCAACCGTGAAGAGGACTTTGGGTTCGATCTGGGCGAAGCGGTCGATCACGCTTGCTGGGCCGAAGTCGGGCGAGCAGCTCGACCAAACGGCGCCGAGGCTGGCTGTCGCGAGGAAGGCGACGATTGCCTCGGGGATGTTCGGCATGTAGGCGACGACCCGGTCGCCGCGCTCGACCCCAAGCGCGCGTAGCCCGGCCGCCGCCGCCGCGACCTGGGATCGCAGGTCGCCCCAGCTCAGTTCACTCAACTCACGCAGCTCCGAGGCGTGGAGAATTGCGGTCTCGGCGTCGTCGACGCCGGCGAAGATGTGTTCGGCGTAGTTCAGTCGCGCGCCGGAGAACCACTCGGCGCCTGGCATCGCGCGGCTACCGAGGACCCGGTCATAGCCGCCGTCGGCCTGGACGTCGAAGAAGTCCCAGATCGAAGACCAAAAGCCCTCCAGGTCGTCGACCGACCAGCGCCACAGTTCGTCGTATCCCTCGAAGCGGAGCCCGCGCTCGGCCTCCAGCCAGCGCATGTACTCGGTCATGCGGGCGCCCTCGACTAGCTCGGCCGGCGGCTCCCAGAGCTTCTCCGCCTTTGCCGGGCTCACGCGGTGGCGCCCGCCGCGGACTGCCTTCGCTTCAGGTCATGCGGGTCATGGGAGCAGAGCATGTCGATCTCATCGCCGTGCGCGCTCGCCAGCTCGCGCAGACGCTCCTGGTTGGCCTTGCGAGCCCTGTTGTCGACCGCGGTCAGGTTCTGGAAGAGGCGCAGCATTGGCGGGCAGCTCGGTGGGGTCTGTAGCTCGCCGCGGTCGAAGAAAGCGTCCCCGCAGTGCATCAGCCAGCCGTCGCCGCGGTTGATCGCGACCGCCGTGTGTCCTCTGCTGTGCCCCACGAGCGGCACCAGTGCGATCTCCTCGTCGAGGTCGGGCAGGATGCGCACGCTCTCGAAGCCGAACCAGCTGTCGCCGCCGCCCTCGTGCGTGACCCAGGATGGGCGGTGCTCCCAGTGGGGCGCGAGGTAGCGCGGCTTCTCGCGCAGGCTCGGGTTCAGCGCGGCTTTCAGCTCCGGCGCGAAGACATGCACCTTCGCCTCGGGGAAGTCGGCGAGGCCGCCCGTGTGGTCGGGGTCCAAGTGGGTGGCGACGATGTGGCGAACGTCGGAGCCGGCGAATCCCAGCTCAGCAAGCTGGCTCAGGGCGGTTGTCGCGACCTCGGGGCGGGCGCTCATCAATCGACCGGAGGGCCCAAGCCGGTTCGGTCGGTGGGCATCCTTGACCCCAAAGCCGGTGTCGATCAGCACCACGCCGTCGCCGGTTTCGACCGCGACGCAGTGGCAGACGACGAGGCCCCGCTCCCAAGGCTTTCCCTCGCCGTTGATCAAGCTTCGGCCGTGGGGGCAGAACGACCCGCAGTTGAGGTGATGAACCCTCATCCGCGCGGCAGTCTACGCAGGCATTCAGCGCTTGGGTCCGACATGCCGATCCATGATCGCTACTGCTTCGCGACGAGCCACCGAGATGTTCCAGGGGCCATCTTGTCTCCAGGCGATCCCGAGTTGATCGCAGGCATCGCAGAAGACCTCTTGGATATCAAGCGAGCGGTTCGAAAACATGTAGCGGGGGTAGTGATAGGTCTTTTTCGGGTGGCGAATGGTGTTCGTTATTCGACATCCGTCGGAATGGATCAGGCCGCGGAGTAGACGGCCAGGATGGCGATCGACGATCCGCTGTTGCCAGGACTCCAGGACGATCTGGCGCCTGTGCTTGGGGCCGCTTCCATGCTGGGGAAAAACGTGCGGCCAGTGTTTCGAGAATGAGTAGACCTCATCCATGTGCGCCTTCTTGTGACGAAGGACCCCAACCTTGCTTGCCGGCATGACGAGGCTGATTGCCGCACGGCACTCTTCCACGATGAGCGGGTAAGCCCGATCGAGAAAGACGCGGAGGCGGTAGACGTCGCGCGGGTGCGTCGAAATCAGGCCGTCGCCGAGGTAAAGGCCAAGGGTGTAGGCGTAGGCATGGGCCATAACGCCAGGAATGAATTCGGTCCACCCCGGGCAACGGGGGCACGTTGTCGGATCTCGGCCTCGTGCATCGCGATAGGAATGCGTTGGCCTGCGCAGGCGAGTACGTCCCCTGACCCAGTCGCTGATTGTGCGACGGTCAACGCCAAGCTCCCGGGAGATCTGGCAGTTATTCCAGCCGGCGTCGGAAAGTCGAAGGGCTCGCTCAACCTGCCAAACGGGCTTCATTGCTTTGATGCGGCGGGTGGGACTCGAACCCACAAGCCCTTGCGGGCAGCGGCTTTTGAGACCGCCTCCTTTGCCAATTTGGACACCGCCGCAGGTTCGACCATTCTAAGGTTCACGCTACGGAGTTCGGCGGTCGCGAATGGCCCGGATCGAACCTCTACGGCAAATTTTTACAGTGCCGACACAAATTTGTTGCAGTACGGGCCGCTCTAGGCGGGCTGCGGGGCGCCGTTGTCCGGTGGGGCTCCGGCGCCGTAGTCCTCGCCGGAGCCGATCGGGCGCTCCTCCTCGACGTGCCAGTTCTGGTTGAAGCCGTAGAGGGCGGCGGCGACGACCAGGAATTGGAGGATGACGATGATCACCACCAGCAGGCCGATCAGCGAAGAGGGCAGCAACGCGTCGTCGAAGCCGGCCTTGTCACGGGCGAACCAGCTATCGGCGCCGACCGCGCAGAAGATCGCCAGGATCATCGAGAGCGCCGCGGCCACCGGCAGGATGCCCCGGCTCCAGCGGAAGACGAGGAAGGCGAAGAACGCGTAGAGGGCGGCGTACAGAAAGCAGATGGCGCCCATGGTGCCCCCGCCCTCCAACAGCGAGAAGCCGGTAATCGTCACCAGCGCGGCGAGGAACGCCGTCACGGCCAGCAAAAAGGTGATCACCAGCTTCGTCGTGACCGACTCTGATCTCTCCCGATTTGGCCGCCACAACTCGTAGCCCGGCCTGACCTCTCCAACCGCCATGCTGTCGATCATAGAATCTGAAAGCGACGAAGCGGCATTGGTCGCGCGTTAAGTCCAAAATAGACAGCGCGCGGGCGTGGCGGAATTTGGCAGACGCGCCAGGTTTAGGTCCTGGTGGGCTTCGGCCCGTGGGGGTTCAAGTCCCTCCGCCCGCATAAGCGCCGACGGCGCTCGTTACGATCCCCGCCCTCGGGGCAGTGGCCCAACTGGCTAAGGCACCGGTCTCCAAAACCGGCGATTCCAGGTTCGAGTCCTGGCTGCCCCGCTTGTAGCGGGTGACTTCAAGTGAGGATCGAGATCAGGGCGATCACGATTGCGATCGCGATCCCCACAATGACGGCGAAGACTCTCGCAAGATCGCCACGGGTCGGGCGAGGCAGATCGGGGGAGAGTTCAACTTCCGAGTTGCGATCGGCGGGGGGCTTGCGTCCCGGCCCCGCCTCTTCGATGCTGACCAGGCGGGGCGCGCCGCCGTCCTCGCGCGCGATTGCGACCAAGCGCAGCGCCGGGTAGAGGGTTTCCCGCGCGCGCTCGAACAGACCGTCCTCGAACCAGCGCGCCTGGCTGTCGGCGTGGGCGACGATCAAGACTTCTTCGGCGGGGTACCGGCGCAGGGCGTCCTTTGCCGCCATCAGCGGGTCGCTGTCGCCCACCTCGCCCATCGCCGGGATGCCGGCTTTTCGCAGTTCGTCGAGTGATGCCTCCAGGCGCTTTTTTGCCTCCACCGCCGCACTGTCGACGTCGCCCAGCGCATGACGGAAGGGGGTCTCCTCCACGGCGGGGGCGATCACCATCACTTCGCTGCGGTCTCCTCTGAGGTGTCGCCGCAGCTCGGCGATCACCTCGTCGCCCGCGAGTTCATCGGTCGCGATCACGAGGAAGCGAGAAGCCGAGCGCTGCCGATTTGCAAGTCCCTCCATGGAGACTGCCGCTACCCGAAATGGGGATGCGAGAAACGAGAACCCAGCGCTCCCCATCGACATCTGTCGCCGATGTCGCGACACATCACACGAGAGCGGCGGACGGGAATCGAACCCGCGTCATCAGCTTGGAAGGCTGAGGCTCTACCGTTGAGCTACCGCCGCGCGCCCGACAGTTTGCCACGCCCCTCCGCCGACGATGCGGCAGAATGCAGAGCAGCCACGGGGAGTGGCGCAGTCTGGTAGCGCACTCGGCTGGGGGCCGAGCGGTCGCAGGTTCAAATCCTGTCTCCCCGACTTTGAGGACAAAGTGGCCGCCCCGCGTCGGGGCCGGTATTTTCGTGCGGTGGATCCCGTCCTTTTTGCGGTCGACGAAGACGAGCGTTCGCTGCGCAAGGTCGAACGCGAGTTGATCGACCGCTATTCGCGGAACTACAGAGTCGTCTGCATGTCCTCGGCGGAAGACGCGATGGTCGAGCTCGTCGCGCTGAAAGCGGCCGGGGAAGACGTAGCGCTGATCCTTGCCGCGCATTCGCTCGGGGGCAAGCCCGGAAGCGAGCTGCTGGGCAAGGTGAGAGATCTCCACGCGCACGCCCAACGCGGGTTGCTGATCGAGTGGGGAAGCTGGGGCGACGGTCGGACCGCGGAGGAGATCTTCCAGGCGATGGCGAGACGGCAGATCGAGTACTACGTGATCAGGCCGTCGCGATCGCCCGACGAGCTCTTCCACCAGTCGGTCTCGACTTTTCTGCTCGAGTGGGCCCATGCGCGGCGGGTCTCGCCGCACACCGTCCACATCGTCAGCGAGTCCTGGATCGGTAGGGCCAGTGAGCTGAAAGAGGTCCTAGGCCGATGTGCGGTGCCGCACGCGTTCCTGCTTGCCGACTCATCCGAAGGCCGCGCGCTGGTGGATCAAGCGGGCGACGAAGAGCCGCTTCCCTTGGTCATCTTCCCGAACGGCACCGTCCTCGCGAACCCGACCAACCTGGAGCTGGCGAGTGCCTCGGGGGCGACCATCGACCCCGATCGGCGCGAGTACGACGTGGTCATCGTCGGCGGTGGGCCGGCCGGTCTCTCGGCGGCGGTCTATGGCGCATCGGAAGGCTTCCGGACGCTGGTCGTCGACAACGGGGGCATCGGCGGCCAGGCGACCTCGAGCTCGCTGATCCGAAACTACCTCGGCTTCCCGCGCGGAGTCAGCGGCCGTCGGCTGGCCGAGAGCGCCTACGAGCAGGCCTGGGTTTTCGGCGCCAAGTTCGCCTTCATGCACGATGCGACCGCGATCCGGCGGGAGGAGGGCCGCCTTCACCTCGCGCTCTCCGACGGCGGTGAGGTCAGTGCCCGTGCGGTCATCCTCTCCACGGGCGCCACCTACCGCCGGCTCGGCGTCCCTGAGATCGAGGCCCTCGTCGGGGCGGGTGTCTTCTACAGCGGCCCCGCCTCCGAAGCTCCGACGACTGTCGATGAGGACGTGTACGTCGTCGGTGGCGCCAACTCCGCCGGCCAGGCCGCGTTGCATCTGGCTGAGTTTGCTCGCAGGGTGACGCTCGTGTTGCGGGGCGATTCGCTCGACCAGGGAATGTCGCACTATCTCGTCAGGCAGATCGAGGCCACCCACAACATCGATGTGCGCCTCGAGACCGAGGTCGTCGGTGGAGGCGCGGGCGCGGACGGCTGGCTGGAACATCTGGTCCTCCGCTCCCGTCCCGATGGGACGACGGAGACGGTCGAAGCCGATGAGCTCTTCCTGATGATCGGAGCCAGTCCGAACACAGACTGGCTGC
This sequence comes from uncultured Solirubrobacterales bacterium, assembly GCA_963740065.1. Classification (GTDB taxonomy): domain Bacteria; phylum Actinomycetota; class Thermoleophilia; order Solirubrobacterales; family 70-9; genus DASVDE01. Next base: position 168,824 of record CAVUCS010000004.1, on the reverse strand, counting down.
CGGCGGAGTTGGCGCGCGGCGACGGTGGGTTCATTCGCACCGGTACGGACCTGGAGGGCGACGAGGCCTGGCCGCTCGACGAGCGCCGCCCCTTCTCCCTCGAGACCAGCATCCCCGGCGTCTTCGCCGCGGGGGACGTTCGCCTCGGGTCGATGAATCGGGTCGCCTCCGCGGTCGGCGAGGGCTCGATCGCGATCAGGCTCGTGCACGAGCTCTTCGACGCCGAGCAGCTCCAGTCGCCCGACCCGGTCTAGACCCTACGCAACGCCAAGACCGTCCAGCCAAAGCGCTCCCAGAACGACGAAGGCCCCGGAAACCCGGGGCCTTCGCAAAGCCGGTTGTCGATGAAACGCTAGACGGCCTCGGGACCCTCGGCGAGCTTGTAGACGACGATGATCGCCAGGGCGAAGACGGCCAGCGCCCAGAACGGATAGGCCGGAATCGAGAGCAGCGCGCCGATCGCGTTGAGCGACCCGACCAAGATCCCGAACCAGCGGCCGAACTCGCCGCCGGCAAAAAGCGAGAATGCTGCGACCATTTCCAGGACCCCGAGGATCAGGGTTACCCATCCCCAGGTATGGAGCCCGCTGATGATGTAGGTCGCGTTCTCCGTAAAGAACTTCGAGTCGCCGATCGCCGCGATGCCCCAGATGATGTTCAGGACACCGGCGATCAACAGCAGGGCGCCGGCGAAAACCCACCAGCCGCTGAGAGTGCTCTCCTCGTTCATTCGTAACCCTTTCGTCCGCGTTTGAGCAAGGGAGCTACCAGGAGAGATTTCGGGCCCCCATCGGATTTCCTGCGGCCGCAAGACGACGATAGCCTGCGTCGAAGTGGCGGCAAGCGCAGCGCGGCGATTCTTCTCTTCCGCTTTGCCGGGAATCGGGAGCCGCAGGTGCTGCTTGTGCATCCCGGCGGTCCTCGGGGCGAGAAAGTCTCGGCGCCTGGTCGATCCCGAAGGGGGAGTACGGGGAGGCGGAGGATCCGCGGGACTGCGCGCTGCGTGAGCTGGGGGAAGAGTTGGGGGCGCCGCCCGAGATCGATCCTGGGGCCCTGATTGACCTCGTCGAGGTGCGCCAGAAGGGCGCCAAGCTGGTCCGCGCCTGGGCGGCGGAGGGCGACTTCGACCCGGCGACCCTGCGCAGCAACACCTTCAGGATGGAGTGGCCGCCGCGCTCAGGGGAGGAGCGCGAGTTCCCCGAGGTCGCTCGGGCCGAGTGGTTCGACCTTGCTGAGGCGCAGGAGAAAATCCTCTCCGCCCAGGCGGAGTTCATCGAGCGGCTCCTGGGGCAGACTCCCAAATAGACTCAGCCGCCATGGACGTCGTTCGAACGCCGGATGAGAATCTGCAGGGGCTGCCGGACTTTCCGTTCGAGTCCGAGTACCGGGAGATCGAGGGCCTGCGCCTCGCCTATCTCGACGAGGGGGAGGGGAAGCCGGTCGTCTTCTTTCACGGCGAGCCGACCTGGTCGTTCCTCTGGCGCAAGGTGATCCCGCCGGTGCGCGATGCCGGCTTCCGCTGCATCGCTCCCGACTACGCCGGGTTCGGTCGCTCCGACAAGCCCACCGATATCGATTGGTACAGCTATGACCGCCACGTCGAGTTGATGTCGAAGCTGCTGGAGGAGTTGGATGTGCGCGACGCGACCGCCGTCGTCCACGATTGGGGAGGGCCGATCGGGCTGCGGCTCTTCGTCGAGCACCCCGACCGCTTTTCCCGCCTGGTGATCTCCGACACCGGCCCCTTCACCGGGCATCAGAAGATGAGCGATGTCTGGTTCAAATTTCGTGACTTTGTCGCTACGCCGACGACCTGCCTGTCGGGTTCCTGGTCAAGGCGGGCTGCAAGCGCGAGCCCGCCGATGAGGTGATCGCCGCTTATGACGCACCTTTTCCGAACCCCGAGTCGAAGGCGGGCGCGCGGGCGTTTCCGGCGCTGATCCCGACCGAGCCCGACGCGCCCGGCGCGGCCGAGGGCAGGCGGGTCGCCGATGCGCTGCGCGAGGACGATAGGCCGACGCTGGTGCTCTGGGCGGACTCCGATATAGCCCTGCCGCTCTCGGTCGGCGAGCAGGTCTCCGCGCGACTCAACTACCCGGCGCCACGCGTGATCGAAAACGCATCGCACTTTCTCCACGAGGATGCCGGCGAGGAGATCGGCGCGATCATCGCCGAGTGGTTGGGGCGGTATCTCGGCGTCGAGTGGTCGTTTGACCCACGGATAAGGGTCAAGCTTCATCGCGGCGCGCCTGACCGTCCCTCCAGGACTTCCCTGGAGTGGCCCGTCAGCAACTGGACGCGCTGCGGTGGACCCTCGTCGTCGAGCCAGGTGACGGTGCCCGGCCAGTAGGGCCCGGGCGGTGTTCCCGGGCGGTGGAAGGCGGAGGCGAAAACCCAGCTCCCGGTGTTGTGGAGCCGCCCTCCGCCGGGCAGCGGCCAGGCGGCTTCGTCTTGACGGGGCCCGCCCCGGTGGGAGTGGCCGGTGATCACGTGGGCGGCGTCGATCTGCAGCCGCCGCGCGGTCTCGGTTGCCGCCGCGATACCGCTACGGGTGATCGCGGCGGCCGAGAGATCGGCGTCGAAGTCGGCGTTGAGGAGGCGGTTCACCGCCCAGACCCCGGCGGGGACCGCCGTCCCCATCGCCGCGCGAAGAGCGGCGCGGCGGGCGCGCTTGCCCGAGCCGCGGCGGGTGGAGATCGAACGCCAGGCCCGCTCGGAGGGTCGGGCTATGCCGCTCGCGAGGCTCGACTGGGCAAGTCCGTATGACAGCCCGTAGATGGGCCGCAGTATCCGCTCGTAGTCGGCCGGAGTGGATGGGTCCGGGACGGTTATCCCGCGACGCATCACCGCCGCCGCGGCGACGCATTCGAGTCGCGGCAGCGACATATGGCAATCCATGTAGTGGCCGTGGGTGGCATAGACGTCATCTCGAAACCAGGCGCCGGGATAGGCGATGCAGAGTCGACGCGGACGAGCCAGCCGTCGATCTGCACGCTCGCTTCCATTGCGGGTCGTTGGCGATGTTCAAGGCCGAGTGTGGCTTCCCCCGCCAGCGCGAGGCCTTCGAGCAGCGGCTCGGCGAGGCGATGGTCGTGATTGCCGGGGATGAACAGCACCTCACCTTCGCCCATCGCTTCCCCAAGATCTTCGAAGAAGGGGCGGGCGATCTCCAGGACGTCGCCAGCGGCAGCTCCCGAAGCTCCAGTACGTCACCGAGCAGGACGACCCGGTCGGCGCTGCCGATCTCCTCCATCAGCATTCTGCGGATATCGGCGTCGCGCAACAGGTCTTCAGCGAAGTAGCTGCCGAGGTGTAGGTCGGAGACGATCGCGGTTCGCACGAGGCCAACCTAAACTCTTCGCGATGAGATTGACCGAAGAGCGCCTCGCTCCCGGCAATGGAATCGAGATTGCCTATCAGGAGATCGGCGATCCGACCGGCAAGCCGCTGTTGCTGATCATGGGACTCGGCACTCAGATGGTCGCCTGGGATGAGGAGTTCTGCGCGATGCTCGTCGAGCGCGGCTTCCGGGTGATTCGCTTCGACAATCGAGACATCGGCCACTCGACGATGCTCGATGCGGCGGGCGTGCCGCGGAGAGCGGATGTGTTTCTCGGCCGCCGGGCCTGCGCCGCCTATCTGCTCTCCGACATGGCTGCCGATACCGCCGGGTTCATGGACCATCTGGGAATCGATTCCGCCCACCTCGTCGGCGCTTCGATGGGCGGGATGATTGCCCAGACCATGGCGATCGAGCGACCCGAGCGGATCCTCTCACTGGTCTCGATCATGTCGACTTCCGGCCGCAGGCGGATGGGCACGCCGACCTTAAGGCCCCAGCCTCCTCTTCGCGCTGTTCCCGCGTAGCCGCGAGGCCTACGTCGAGCGCATCCTTAAGACCTTCCAGGTGATCGGCTCGCCCGGCTATCCGATGGACGAGGCGCGGCTGCGGAAGGTGGCGGGGGAGTTGTACGACCGCTCCCACAGTCCGGCGGGCGTGCTCCGCCAGATCCACGCAATCGCCGCTTCGGGCAACCGTACCGAGGCGCTGCGGCAGCTCCGCCTCCCGGTCATCGTGCTGCACGGCACGCGGACCAACTGATTCGCCCCAGTGGTGGCCGCGCCACCGCCAAGGCGATCCCCGGCGCCCACCTGCGCCTGATCGAGGGCATGGGTCACGACCTACCCAAAGAGTTGTGGCCGACCTTCATCGAGGAAATCGCCTCAACCGCCGCCCGCGCCGACCAGGCCAGCCGGCGAAGCAAGCCGCCTGACCCGCTCGCCCTCGGGCGCAATGCGGCTGAGAGGAGTCGAACCTCCACGGAGTTTCCTCCACACGGATCTGAACCGTGCGCGTCTACCAGTTCCGCCACAGCCGCGGGAGCAGGCAATCTACCGGTTGAAGGCCATCGCCCGATGCTCCAAACGACGACACGAGCCGCGCCCCCGTCTCGCTAGAATCCCGCCCCCACGCCGCTATCGTCTAGGGGACTAGGACGCCGGATTCTCAGTCCGGAAACCGGGGTTCGAATCCCCGTAGCGGTGCCTCGGGTTCCAGAGTCTTACGGAATTCTTCAGCTGCTCGTTCATCCTGCTTGGGGTGGATGTCCTGATCGTTGACGACGAGTACCCGCTGCGTGCGGCACTGCGCCGTGCCTTGGCGCTCGAGGGCTACGGGGTCGATGAGGTCGCCAGTGGGGAGGAGGCCATCTCTCACCTTCGCCAGGACGCGCCCGACGCTCTGATTCTCGATGTCCTGATGCCCGGCATCGATGGTCTCGAAGTTTGCCGGCGCCTTCGCGCCGCCGGCGACAGGACTCCGATTCTGATGCTCACCGCACGCGAGACCGTGGAGGATCGCGTCACCGGCTTGGAGGCGGGCGCCGACGACTATCTGGTCAAGCCCTTCGCCCTGGAGGAGTTACTGGCGCGGCTCAAGGCTTTGTTGCGGCGGACGGGTCAGGGCGGTGAAGGCTCCAGCGAGCTATCTCCCCCGTCCTCCTGCCGGGGGCCAGCCTCCGGGTGGTCCTGACGGCGGAGGAGCGCCGCCGTTCGCGGGACAGAATGCGGCCAAGGCCCGCAAGGCCTTCCAGGCATGCAGACGCTACGCGCCGGGGCGCGGCATTCCTCCTGGGCCATAGCGATCGGCCGTTACCATGGCGGGGTTGAAGATGGCCGTCGTCCACCCATCACCACAGCGACTGGTGCGACTTGCCTGCGTTGCGGCGACCTTGTCGGCGGCGCTTTTCATCCCGTCTGAGGCCGGCGCTGTCTCGACCCCGATCACCGACTGCGACGATGAGACGGCGTTGCGCGCCGCGGTTGACTCAGGCGGCGATTACGCGTTCGACTGTGTGGCCGGCAACCACAACATCGATCTCTCTTCGCCGCTCACGGTCACCTCGTCGGTGACGCTCGACGCGAATGGGGAGACGGTGAGGATCGTGAACAACGACGGCCACGCGTTCGAGGTCGTCAGCGGCGAACTCGTCCTGGTGGATCTCACGGTCCATGGATACAGGGCCCCGGAATCGGCCGGTAACGGCGCGGCGGGAGTATCCGGGACCGACGGCGCTCAGGGCGCGGATATCGCTTGCACGGCCGGGAATGTCGGCGCCAAGGCCGATGACGGCGAGGATGGAACGCCGGCGGTCAGCGGTGGCGGCGGTGGCGCGGACGGCGGTGACAAGCTAGGCGGCGGGATCTACATAGAAACCGGCGCGACCGTCAGCGTCTACGGTGGCCACCTGTCCGGGATTATCAGCGGCGAAAGTGGCGGCAGCGGCGGAAACGGCGGCAGCGGCGGCAGCGGCGGTAACGGCGGGAGCCCAGTCGGCACTATTAACTGCAGCCAGGAGATTTACGGCGGGGATGGTGGCTTGGCGGCCGACGGTGCGGATGGTGGTGACGGCGGCGACGGCGGCGATGCGAAGGGCGGGGCCGTATACGTGGAGTCGGGCGCGACGCTGAACGTCAGCGGCACGCTCTTCCAAGGAACCGCTGCATATGGCGGCTACGGCGGTCACGGCGGCGCCGGCGGCCAGGGCGGCTGGGCCGGACGCGGCGGCTCCGCCGGCGGGCCTTGCTGCAGCTGGTACGGAAGACCCGGCGGCTACAGCGGCACCGGTGGAAATGCGGGCGCCGGCGGCGATGCCGGTAACGCCCACGGCGGCGCTATATACAGCGAGGGCACGGTCAACCTCACCGACGCGATCTTCAAAGGACCTGAGGTTGCCGGGCGTTCGGGGGGCAATGGCGCCGCGGGTGGCGAAGGCGGCAACGGTCACGGCAACGTCGAACCGCCGGTCGGGGACGGCGGCGACGGCGGAGATGCCGGCGATGGCGGCGACTCGGCCGGCGGCGCGATTTACAGCACCGGCACGCTCAACGTCTACTCGGCGGTCTTTGAAAACACCAGGGCGGGCTACGGCCCCACCTACGGTTGGGGGACCGGAGGCGAAGCCGGTGCCGGCGGCGCCTCTCCCTATCCACAAAACAGCACGATCGGAGTGGCCGCGCCGACGAGTGGCGATGGCGGCGATGGAGGGGACGGGGGGGATGCCACGGGCGCCTCGATCTTCGGCTCGGTCGCCTTCAAGGGCTGCGCCAACTTCACCGGCAGCGCTCTCGGTGCGGGTGACGGCGGGTTGCTGGGGGCTGCCGGCGCCACCGCGTGGGAAGGCATTTCGGGTGTGGCCGGCAAAGCGGGGTTGGCTGGGTTCGCGGGGGCAGCCGACCCGTCCGGGTTTGCTCCCTACCCCTGCGCCTCCGGACCGGGCATCGAGGGCCCTCCCGGAGACAAAACCTGCTCGGACGGCCTCGACAACGACAAAGACGGCTTAATCGACGAGAACGACCCGGGGTGTAATTCGGAAGACGGCCATGCCTCCGATTCGACTCCGCCAAAAGCCCGTCTCTACGGCAGGTCGACCCAGAGAGCCGGGAAAACCGTGGCCGTCGGTGTCTCTTGTCCAGAGGAGGCATGCACCGCCACCGCGGGCGGAAGCATCGTCTTGCCACAGTTCGCCAGCGCCTCGAAACGGGTGAAACTGAAGCCGGTCAAGAGGGCGATTCCGAAGGGCGGCAAGGTCGCGATCAAGTTGAAGCTTCCGGTCGGGAGGGTCCTGACGGCGCTTCGTGCCGGTAAGGCGGTGGCGGTGAAGATCGTCGTCGTGGTCTCGGACCTCGCCGGCAATAAACGCTCGCTGAGGCGAAAGGTCAAGCTGATCCGCAGGTAGGCGTGCGGGAGCTTGAATTCCCACGCCGTTCGTCTTCCGGGTCGGGTAAGCGCTAGTGGTGTTTGCCTCTGTGCTTGGGACTGCGCTTGCGCACGCACTTGGCCTTGCCCTTGACGACGACCCGTTTCTTCGATTTCGGGCATTTGAGGACTCTTGGTTTGACGGGAGCGGTGGCCGGCGGCGGGGTGCTGCCGCCACCTCCGGCTCCGTTTGGGACGCCGCCGCCGCTTGGGCCGGGGCCGCCGGCCTGCTGAGACTGGACGACCTGGGTCAGCGTGGGTGAAGTCGACGCTCCGTAGACGCTGGTTCCCGTGTAGCTGACGAGGATTGGGTGCGATCCAGCGGCCGAGAAGGTCGCGGGGCAGGTGGCCTGTCCGGAGCCGTTCAGGCTCTTTCCGCTGCAGCCACTAATTGCCGTGCCATTGTCCGTGAACGTGACGGTTCCGGCTCCCGGGGGAGGGGAAACGGTCGCCGTCAGGGTGACCGCCTGGTCGGTCGCGGCCGGGTTGGTCGATGTGCTCACCGCCGTGGTGGTCGGCGTGAGTGCTGGGGCCGACCCAGTCTCTACGGCGCCGATGTCGCAGGTCGAGCCGCTGCCGGGTCGCGGGTATCCACGTTGATCGGTCGGCACGTTGCTGCAGGCCGAGGTGATCGCTCCGATCGCCGCGCTCCCTGACTGGGGCAGCATCGTGAACGTCGGGCCGCCGTTGTTCTGCAGCAGGCCGAGCATCGGATCGGCGCTGGTGCCCGGGCAGGTAGTGCCTCCCCAGGTCAGGTTGCCGCCTTGGTCGGAGTAGTTGGTCGGCGAAGCACCACTTTCGACGCAGTTCGCATCGGACACGAGCCCGTTGTTCGCGATGATCGTGTTTTTGAGGCGCACGCTCGCGCCGGAGGGGTCGTAGCGACCGCCGACCGCGATGCCGGACCCCTTGCCGCGGACGCCGGGCGTACCTGGGAACGGGCCACTTCCTTCGGGCGGCGCGCCGGGATCGCCGGCGGGACCCGCGTCGCCTGGAGAGTTCTTCGAAATGGTGACGTGTATGAGCTGAACGTAATAGGGGGATCGTGCGCCGTAGGCCCAGATCGCGCCGCCATCGCCGCCGTAACCACCCGGGCCGGGGCCGAGCGATCCCGTTGTGGGCCCATTGCCGCCCACGCCGCCGTCGCCGGTGAAGTTGCCGCTGAACGTAACGTTGGTGAGGGTTGCGGTTCCGGAGGATGTCCAAAGGCCCCCGCCGACGCCGCCGGAGCCGGCAAATCCTCCGTGGGAGCCGGTGACCGAGTGGCCGTTGAAGTCGGGCCCGCCAACTCCGGCTCCACCGCCATTGCCACCGGCGCCAGTGTTGTTGCCGCTGACGGTCGATGCAGTCATCGTCAGCGAGCCACCTTCGACGTTCGCGATACCGCCCCCGCCAAGGATCGAGTAGGGCTGGTAGCACCCGCAGTATTCGTACCGCGAGTAGCTCGCCGACCCGCCGTCGCCTCCGTAACCGCCCCGCCCGGAGCCGAAGATGTGGCCCATTCCGTCGTCAAACGGACCGGCTCCCTGGCCGCCGTTGCCGCCATCTCCGCCACGGCCTGTGAAGTTCCCGCTCAGCGCCGAGGTGGTGATCGTCGCGCTGCCCGCGTTGTAGATGCCACCGCCGGATCCCGGAAGGCCACCGGCACCGCCCTGACCGCCCTGGGGGTAGTGACCGAGCCCACCGACGCCTATGCCTCCAGCGCCGCCGTCCCCACCACCGCCGGTCCCGTTGTCGCTGATCGTGGATGCAGTCACGGAGAGAGAGGCGCCCGCGTTGTTGTAGATGCCTCCGCCGCGGCCACCTCCGCCGCCGCCCTTCCCGTCGCTTTGCGCATCCGAAACCCCGTCGGCCCCGCTGCCACCGTTGCCGGTGAAGTTCGCTGTAACGAGAACGTGGTCGAGAGTAAGGCTGCCTTTGTTGAGGATTCCGCCGCCGTTCTCGGCCGATCCTCCGTATTGGCCGTAGGACGATCCGTTCGTCCCGTTTGCGGTCTGGCCGCCCGTAACCTTGAGGCCGGTCAGTTTCACCTGGGCGCCCGAGAGGATTTCGAAGACCCTGCCGGGACCGGTTGCGTCGATTACGGTCGACGCCGGGTCATTGATGCTCGCGCCGATGATTTCGAGCTTTGCGCCCGACGTGACTTGCAACTGGCCATCGGAGGGCGTGTAGGTGTTGGCGGGGAGATTGATCGGCGTGAGTCCGCCGCTCAACACCGACCCGCACGCCGTGCCGCTGTTGTTCGTATTGACTGCCTCAATTGCGCCACGAAGGGTGCAGGCACCCGTTTCGCCAGTCGAGGTGACCGTCATCGCCGAAGCGGATGAAGCACCGAGCAGGATTACCAAGGACACCAGAACAGTCGGCCCGAGCAGTCGGGCCCATTGCCGACCCGTGCCTCCGAACGTCCAAGCCATTCCCTGTGCGCTCATCCCTTGGCATGATCACAGAGCGATCCGCCAATAGCAACGCGCGTATGCACGGCAGAAAGCGGCGCGGCCCGCGATCATCTCGACGTGACCAGATCCGCGCGGTTTCGGGGTTGGCCTATCCGATGGCCCGGGCGACGCCGACGACGATCAGCACCAGTGCGACCGTCCCCAGCGCCTTACGAAAGACGTTGACCCCGTGCGCGGCCTCTTCGTAGGCCCACACGGTCAGCGCGACGTAGAAGATCGCGCGGGCGAGATCATTGATCGTGCTGCCGTCGGTGGCCAGTCGCGTGGCGAGTAGGGCTGCGAAGGCGATCCAGAGCGGTGGATTCGGGGACTGGCCGACTACGTATCCGCGGATCTTGAAGTCCCTCGACATCGGCGCGAGCATATCGCCGGCCCGTGCCAGAATTGCCTTGTGCAACGGGGTGGCGTCGATGAAACCCGTGTTGAGACGGTGCTGCGGCGAGTGCGTACGATTCCGCCGCTGGTGCTCGGCCTGCTGCTGATCACCGCGCTCTTCCCGCTACTGCTCGTCGTCTCCGTCATCGTCGATGTCGTTCGCCGGCTCGCCTTCGGAGTGCCGCCTACGGCCCTGCGGCTGACCGCATTTCTTTGGGTCTATCTCGCCGCCGAAATCCTCGGGCTCGCCGCGATGGCAGTGGCCTGGGCCCTCAGCATGGGCGGCCGCCGGGAGGCGGCGCTGGATGCGAATGACGCTCGGTCTACAGCAGCTGTGGGCCGGTGTCCTGTTCGGCGCGGTCAGGGCATTATTCGGCCTCCGCCTCGAGGTGACCGGCGACGACGCGATCGCGCCGGGGCCGGTCGTCGTGCTGATCCGCCACGCGAGCATCGTCGACAACCTCCTGCCGGCGATCCTGGTCACCCGTCCGCACGCAATCCGCCTGCGCTATGTGCTTAAGCGCGAACTGCTTGCCGACCCCTGCCTCGATGTCGCCGGCCGGCGCTTGCCGAATTACTTCGTCCGACGCGGCACGGGCGAGGCGGTGGAGCTGGAGCGGATCCGCTCGCTGGCGCAGGGCCTGGGAGGCGACGAGGGAGTCCTGATCTACCCCGAGGGGACCCGTTTCACACCTGAGCGCCGCAGGCGCGCGATCGCGCGGATCGGCGACCGCGACCGCGATTTGGCCGCAAAGGCGGAGCGCCTGCGTCATCTGCTGCCGCCCCGCTTAGGAGGCGTCGGGGCGCTGCTCGATGGCGCCCCGGGCGCCGATGTCCTCGTCATCGCCCACCACGGCTTCGATGGCTTGCGCTTGGTCTCCGACATTTGGCGCGGCGGTCTTGTCGACCTGGTCGTAAGAGTGCGGGTCACACGGGTGCCGCGCTCCGCCGTCCCCGCGGGGGACGCCGCGCGCGCGGACTGGCTCTATGACCTCTGGCAGGATGTTGACGACTGGCTCGAGAAGCGCTTCGACGCCGATCCCCAGCCGGTGGAGTCGTGAGCACCGCCGGCCTGCTCGCGGCCGAAGCGGGGCTGGTTTTGGCCCTCGTCACGGCGCTATGGGCGGTGAGTGTCGCGCTCAAGGACACCTCGATCGTCGACATCTTCTGGGGCAGCGGCTTCGTGATCGTCGCCTGGGCCGCCTATATCCTCGGCGACGGCAGCGCCGATCGCCGGCTGCTGCTCGCGCTGCTGGTTACCGCCTGGGGCCTGCGCCTGACCGCGTACCTCGCCCGCCGCAACCTGGGCAAGGGCGAGGACTACCGCTACGCCGCGATGCGCCGTCGTCACGGGAAGCGCTGGCCGCTGCGCAGCCTGGTTGTCGTGTTCTGGCTGCAGGGCGCGTTGATGTGGGTCGTCTCGCTTCCAGTGCAGGTGGCGATGAATGACCCCACACCTACTGGGCTCGGCGCGCTCGATTGGATCGGAACCGCGGTCTGGATCGTCGGGCTCACCTTCGAGGCGGTCGGCGACCGGCAGCTCGCCCGCTTCAAGGCTGACCCCGCGAATCGGGGGCAGGTGATGGATCGCGGCCTCTGGCGCTATACGCGCCACCCGAATTACTTCGGCGACTTCTGCGTCTGGTGGGGGATCTGGCTCGTCGCGCTCGCCGTCGGCAGCGCCTGGTGGACGGTGGTGGGCCCCGTGGTCATGTCGATCCTGCTGATCCGGGTCAGCGGCGCCGCCCCACTCGAGCGCTCGTTGACCAAGCGCCGCGAGGGCTATGCGGACTACGTCGCGCGCACCAGCGCCTTCTTCCCTTGGCCGCCGCGAGGCGGGCGGGCGGAGCATTGACCAGCGCGGTACTTCCGCCGGGGTCGACTGTTATTTGTTTTGAATGACTTTGAAGGTGGGGATAGGGAGAATCGCGATGATCGCGGGGGCGGTTTCGTCTCTCGCGGTGCTCCTTTGCTGCCTGGCGGTCGGTTCGGCTTCCGCCTCCACCTGGACCGGAAGCCAGCTGACCGGCGAGGCGGCGAAGGTGACGATGTTTGGCATGTCCTGCCCCTCGGCCTCGTTGTGCGTGGCGGTCGGTGGCAACAACACGGTCGCCACTTCGACCAATCCGACTGGGGCCCTGGCGAGCTGGGACGTCGCTTATGTAGGGGCGGGGGTAGTGCCCACCCCACCCAACGGTTCCTTCGCCGGTCGTCAGATCAGGGGTGTCTCCTGTCCGTCGGCGAGCCTCTGTATCGCCGTCACCTATGAGGGGTTGATCTATTCCTCGACGAACCCGACCGGCGGCGCGGGCGCCTGGAACACGGTCGATCTCGACGGCAGAGGCCCCAACACGCACATGTACGGGATCTCATGTCCGACGGCGTCTTTCTGCGCCGCCTCCGCCGGCAGAGGAAAAGTCGTGACTTCGACCAACCCGACCGGCGAAGCTTCGGATTGGACTGTTACTCAGCTCGACCACTCGGTTGAGTTGCGCGGCGTCTCCTGTTCCTCCGCGGCGCAGTGTGTCGCGGTCGGAGACGACGGCGATCCCCTCACCTACGACAGCGAGATCGTCAGCTCGACCAATCCGCTCGCCGGCGTATGGCAGAGCGTGCAGCTGTCAAGCGGACACGGCTCTCTCTATGGCGTGTCCTGTCCATCTGCGGCTCTTTGCGTCACCGGGGATCTGCTGGGCAACGCCCTCGTATCGACCAATCCGACCGGCGGCGCTCCGGCTTGGAACACGACCGATGGGGGCGGCTCGGTGCAGATCACCGCCGCGTCGTGTGTTTCGCCGGTCCGATGCGTGCTGGTCGACAACAACTCCGACGTGCTGACGTCGACCAATCCGACTGGTGGACCGGGGGCCTGGACATTTACAAACGTCCTTCCGTATCCGGGGGTCGACCAAACCGCGGCCAACGCGATGTTTGGAGTCTCGTGTCCTTCCACCTCACTCTGCGCGGCGGCGGTAAACCGGGGGCAGATCTTCACCAGCGACAATCCTTTTGAGGCATCGGCCGCGCCGATCAAGAAGAAGGGCAAGAAGAAGCACCGCAAGCGACCGAAGCGGCCGCGGACGACGATCGCCGCGCAGCCACCAATCGCCATCGAGACCAATCGTCACAAGGTGAGGGTGCTCTTTCGCTTCTTCGCGAGGCATCACGTCCAGGTACGTGGGTTTGCCTGCAAGCTCGACCGGCGTCCGCTGAAGCGCTGCCACTCGCCAAAGCACTACCGCGTCGGAGTCGGCAAGCACGTCTTCAGGGTTCGCGCGATCGGCTGGACCCGGAAGAAGGGCCCCCGGGCGCTCGTCAGGTTCAGGGTCTGCCATCCCGGCGGGACGCTGCCGATGTGCCTCGGCTCCCACTCCTCGAAGTAGGGCGACCGGCCTCCCTACACTTGTTAGGTGGCCACAGAGACTCGCGACGGTTCCACCTACACGCTCTACAGGCGCGGAATCGAGCTGCTTGAGGATGGGTCGTTTGAGCAGGCCGCCGAGCCGCTGGCTGAGGCGGCGCGGCGGGCGCCGGAGAAGTCCTCGGTGAGGGAGGCCTTGGGGCGCGCCTACTTCCGCTCCGGTCGGTTCGAGGAGGCGGCGGCCGAGTTCGCGGCCGTCGTTGAGGCGCACAATGTCAACGACTACGCCCACTTCTGCCTCGGCAGGGCGCTGACCAAGATCGGGGAGACGAGTCGGGCTCGCCACCACCTGGCGCTTGCCTCGAATCTGTGTCCCGATCGCAGCGACTACCGCTACTACCGCGAGCGCCTGGCTGCTCCCTGACGCTAGAGCCCGGCGACGAGCTTGCCGACGCTGGACTTACTGAAGTAGGGGCCGAAGGTGTGGATGCGGTCGCCCCGCAGGCCGTAGCTGATCAGGCCGTTGATCATGGTGCCGTCGTTGATCAGCCAGCCGCCGCCGCTGGCCCCCGGGTTCCAGTGACAGCGGATCGACGCTGTCGGCTTGCCGCCAAGTCTGTAGGTGTTTCTGTCGCGGCCCACCGCGGGGGAGTCGCATTGCTGTAGGTAGCCGATTCTCCCCGGGTAGCCAAAGGTTTGGAACTGCTGTCTGCGAGAGAGGTTGAACGCGACGCTGACGCCACCCCCAACCGCGTCGGCCACATTCAGCGCGTCGGCGTTGGGGTAAGTGAGAAAGGCGCCCATGTCGTAGTTCGGGTTTCCCCGCTTCACCCACGGAGCGAGCGCGTAGACCTTGGCGCGCTGGGCGACGAAGGCGCCGAATGGAGCCTGGCCACCGCTGTAGGCGGGGACGAACTCCATGTATGTGGACCAGAAGCTGACCTGAGTGCCGTCCACCGGGCCGGAGTTGACGCAGTGGCCCGCGGTCAACACCAGCTGCCGGGTCGGGCTGTTGATCGCCGTCCCCGAGCAGTAGCCGGCCTGCCCGCCTTGGCGGACGAAGATGCGGCCGTTGACGGAGAAGGGAGGGGTCGTGGGGTCGGGGACCGTCGCGTAGCTGGCGGTCGCCGTCGGTCGGCCGACAGCGCCGCCACCATCCAGGGGCCGCGCGTTGCGCATCCGCTTCGGGGTCCAGTAGTTGGTGACGCGGGAGATGTGGGCCGCGGTGTCGCGCGCACTTGCCAGCGCCCCGCCCGGTTCGTGAACGCGCGTCGCGGCGCCCGCGACTCCGGGCGCAATCGCCGCCACACAGCTGAGCGCCGCGAACAGGCCGGCGGCATGCCACATTCGTCTGAGTGAAGCCCCCACCATTCCAATCAGCATAAGCGGCCGGGTCGGCGGCTCAGCCGCCACCCCCGGCGGCTCTGCTCCCCGCCCGCTCGCTCTTACTCCCTTCAAGTGGGCTGGGTTCGTCTCGGTGGCGGGCCGGCAACATGGCGATCACCAACGTTCCTTCGCCGGGAGCGCTTTCCACGTCCAGGGTTCCACCGGCCAGCGTCACCCGCTCTCGCATCCCCATCAAGCCAAATCCGTCGGTTTCGGCGGCGGGGTCGAAGCCTCTTCCCTCGTCGTGGACACGTACTCGAATCGTCTCCTCGGCCTCAGAAACCTCCACCCTGGCGCGGTTCGTTCCGGCGTGCTGCGCCGCGTTGTTGAGAGCCTCCTGCACCAGCCGATAAACCGTGTCCTCGATCTGGCTGACCAGGCGAGTCGTATGCCGGCCCGCCTCTAGGTCGAGGTCGATCGAGAGCTCGGCGTCTAGTACTTCCCCCCAGGTGAGGCGCTCGATCAGCGCTTCCAACGCCGGCGCCAGGCCCAGCTCGTCGAGAGCAGCGGGCCGCAGGTCCGCGATCAGCCGCCGCATCTCGGTGATCGTCGTGTCCACTCGCTCCATCGCCTCGGAGAGGATTTGTCTGCGTTTCTTCTTTGATCGCAATGCGGCGGGCTCTCGAGAGCATCACCCGCAAGCCGGCCATGCTCTGCAGCGACTCGTCGTGGAGCTCGCGAGCCCAGCGGCGGCGCTCGCGCTCGGTCGCCTCGATGCTGTCTCGCATCCTGTCTTCGGCGACTGACTGCGCGGTCGCCACCGCGGTCGCCGCGCTGGCCGCGAAAGAGTCGAGCAGCCGCTCGTCCTCTTCGGTGAAGCCGCCGCTCCTCCCGAGGGAGTCGAGCGCGACCAGCACGCCGAGCGTCCGGCCGCGGAAGTTCAGCGGAACCAGGAGGGCGGCGACGCCGGCATCATGGCTGCTCGGGCGGGAGAGGAGATCGGCGCCGATGCGGGAGACTCGGTCGGGGCGGCGTGACTTCATCACCTGGCCCGGCGCCGAGCCCTCTATCGGTATGCGCAGCTCGGCGTCGCGGTCGATTTCCCCGGCGGCGGCGGCGACCCTAAGCTCGTTGCCGTCCTCAAGGAGGATCAGAAGCGAGCGCCCTTCGATCAGTGCCCGGCCGCGCTTGACGATCGTCCCCAAGATGCGGTCGAGGTCGGTCTCTCCGCCGACCGCGCGGGCGACTTCGGTCGTCGCTTCCAGCCGTCGCACCGCTTGTTTCAGCGTGTCGCGCTGTTCCTGGACATTGCGGTAGAGGCGGGCGTTATCGACCGCGATCGCGGTCCACTCGGCCAGGATCAAGGCCGACTGCTCGTCGGCCTCGTCGAAGTCGCCACTCGCCTTCTCTGTCAGGTAGAGGTTTCCCCAGGCCCGCCCCCGGATCAGGATCGGAACGCCGAGGAAGTTGGTCATCGGCGGATGGCCCGGGGGGAAGCCGTAGGAGCGGGGATGATCGCCGACGTTGGTCAGCCGCAATGGCTGTGGCTGCTCGATTAGGAGGCCGAGGACGCCGCGACCTCTGGGGAGGTCACCGATTGCCCTATGCGTCTTCTCATCGATGCCGCGGGTGATGAAGCGCTCCAACTCATGGCGGTCGTCGTCGAGCACGCCCAACGCCGCATAGCGGGCGCCGGTCATCTCACAGGCGACCTCCAGGACACGATCGAAGATCACTTCGGGGTCGAGTTCAGCCACCAAGCCGCGACCCACGTCGATCAGCTGGCGCAGGCGAGGTTCGTCGAGGGCGCCACTGTCATACAGCGCCGGTCCCACCTCTCCTCACCTCCAAAAGTCGATCGACGACACCACCATGCTAGCTGCCGGGCCTTCGCGCTCAGGGAAAAGTCGCGGGAAAACACGGATGGCGAAGGGTGGGGAGGGGGCTTAGATGAAAGGTGTGAGTTCTCCAAGCGGCTCCGAGGCCAACGGTAATCTCGTCGCCATGCCCACCAGAAGCGATGGGGAGGGGCGGGACGAGGCGATGACGACGATTGTTCTCGCCGACGATCACACGGTCGTACGCAGTGCTTTGCACATGCTGTTGGAGGCGGAGGAAGACTTCGAAGTCGTCGCCGAGGCCGGCGATGCCGAGACGGCCATCCGCTACGTGCGCGGGCACAAACCGACGGTCCTGATTCTCGACCTCAATATGCCCGGTCGCTCCAGCTTGGAGGCGATCCCCGACATCCTGGAGGCTTCGCCGGAGACGGAGATCGTCGTGCTGACGATGCAGAACGAGCCGGCTTTCGCCCGCAAAGCGCTGCAGGCGGGGGTGCGGGGCTATGTGCTGAAGGAGGCTGCCGACGCCGAACTGGTGCAGGCGGTCCGCAGTGCCGCCGCCGGAGACACTTACCTGCAGCCGGCGCTGGGCGCGCGGCTCGTCGCCGAGCCGGAGTCTCAGCGCGGCGATGAATTGAGCGAGCGCGAGCGCGAGGTGCTGCGGTTGATCGCGCTGGGTCACACCAACTCGGAGATCGCCGAGCAGCTCTTTCTCAGCATTCGCACGGTGGAGAGCCACAGGGCTCACATTCAGCAGAAGCTGAGGCTTTCGAGCCGGGCGGAGTTGGTTCATTACGCGCTCGAACATGGCATGGTCGAGACCTAGGCCGTAGCGGTCATGGCGACGGGAGGACGTGCTGGTGGCGAAGCCTGAGTTCATCGAGACGCCCCCTTTGCCGCTAGATCGGTATCGATCCTTGCTGGGGTCCGAATACGCGGCCTTTGAGGAGATCGCCGATCAGGCGCGCGTGGCTTTCTCCGGCCGGGCGATCTGGCACGTCAACTCGACGCACCGCGGAGGCGGCGTGGCGGAGATGTTGCGGGCGCTGCTGCCGTACGTGCGCGGCGTCGGGGTTGACACCCGCTGGGTCGTGCTGCGCGATGGCTCGGACTTCTTCACGATCACCAAGCGCCTCCACAACAACCTCCATGGAGACCCCGGCGACGGCGGGCCCCTGGGGAGGGAGGAGCGGGAGATCTACGAGGCGACCCTGGCCGAGAGCGCCCGCCATTTGACGAGGTTGCTGCAACCCGGCGACGTCGTCTACCTCCATGACCCTCAAACGGCCGGCCTGATTCCGGCGGTGCGCGATGGCGATGTGAGGGTCGTGTGGCGCTGCCACGTCGGAGTTGACGAGCCGAATGACCTGGTCCGTCGCGCCTGGGACTTCCTCCGCCCTTATGTCGAGCGTGCGGACGCCTACGTCTTCTCCCGCCCGCAGTACGTCTGGGAAGGGCTCGATGTCGAGCGAGCCTGGATGGTGCCGCCGTCGGTCGATCCCTTCTCGCCGAAGAATCAGGAAATGGAGGCGGCTGTGGTTGAGGCGATTCTCGGTGAGATCGGTCTCGGTCCCCACACTCCGGAGACTGCGCCGGTCTTCGTTCGGGGAGACGGCAGCCCCGGCCGCGTTGAGCGCAGAGCGATGATCCACCAAGAAGGGCCGCTGCCCGCCGGCGCCAAGCTGGTCGCTCAGGTGTCTCGCTGGGATCGGCTGAAGGACCCGATGGGGCTACTGGAGTGCTTTGCCCGCTACCTCGACGACCCGGAAGTTCATCTGGTTCTGGCGGGCCCGTCGGCGGGGGCCGTCTCCGACGACCCCGAGGGCGCCGGCGTGCTGGAGGCCGTCGCCGATGCATGGCGGCGACTGCCGGATGAGACGCGGCGGCGTGTCCACCTGGTCGTCCTGCCGATGGATGACATCGATGAAAACGGGGCGATGGTCAACGCGATTCAGCGCCGCTCCGACGTGCTGGTGCAGAAGAGCATTGCCGAGGGCTTCGGAATGACAGTGGCCGAAGGGATGTGGAAGGCGCGGCCGATGGTCGGTAGTCGGGTCGGTGGCATTCAGGACCAGATCGTCGACGGCGAGAGCGGCTTGTTGGTCGATGACGCCGGCGACCTGGAGGGCTTCGCCCGGGCGATCCAGGAGCTGCTCGACGACCCCGAGCGTGCGGCGCGGTTGGGAGAGGCGGCGCGCCTGCGGATTCGAGAGGGATTCCTCGGAATTCACCGCCTGCGCCAGTACGTCGACTTGGTTGCCGGTCTCGGCGCGGGTGAGCCCGGCGAAGGCCGGGTCGCGGAAAAGCCGCAATCGGGCTGAGGGGACTCGAGCCTAAGGAGCCAGCTCGCCGCCGTCGACGGGGACGATGCTCCCGGTGACGAATGCGGCCGCGTCGCTGACCAGGAAGAGGGCGACCCGGGCGACATCGTCGGGCACGCCGACGCGGCCGAGGGGGAGGGTCTCCTCGAAGCTTTTCAACAGTCTCTGCGTTTCCTCGCCGGCGGTATCGCGCAGGGCGTCGATCCCCGGCGTCTCGATCAGCGTCGGGGCGATCCCGACGACGCGGATTCCCTGCGGGCCGAGCGCCGCGGCGGCGCCTTTGGTCATCCCTCGCAACGCCCACTTACTTGCGCTGTAGGGCCCGGCACCGCGGTAGGCCGCGGTCGAGGCGATGTTGAGGACGACGCCGCCGTTGGTCATCCGCTTGCCCGCCGCCTGCAGCCCCATGTAGGAGCCGGTCAGGTTGATCGCCAGGACACGCTCAAAGTCGGCTGCGGTCGAGGTCATCGGGTCGAGTGCCTCGGCGGGGAAGATCCCGGCGTTGTTGACCCAGATGTCGAGCCCACCCAGCTCGTCGGCTGCCTGCGCGGCGATAGCTTCGGGGCCTGCCGGGTCGGCAACGTCGAGTTTTGCGCCGATCACTCGTGAACCGGTCTGCTCGCCGATTTCCGCCGCTACCTCCAGCGTGAGTTTCTGGTCGAGATCGGTGACCATCGTCGCTGCTCCGGCCTCCGCCAGCCGCGTGGCTATCGCCCTGCCGATCCCATGCGCCGCGCCGGTCACCACGGCCACCTTGCCGTCGAGGCGCAACAGCTCGTCGGCCGGCCTGTCGCTGGGGTCGATCGCGGGCACGTTTGGAACCTTTGCCGACTCCGGGGTCCATTTCATCCGGGTAAACCCGAAGTCAGACGGCGGACTTGTCCCGATGACAAACAGCGCCGGGACAAAAAGGATGACGTTCGTGGAGGGGAACTCCAGACAGACAGGTCATTTGCCTCGGGTGCTGATTGCCGGGGGTGGGGTGGCGGCGCTGGAGGCGATGCTCGCCCTGCGCGGCCGCGCCGAGGTCGAGGTGCACGCGCCGCGCCGCGAGTTCGTCTACCGGCCGCTGGCCGTGGGCGAGCCGTTCGGCGCCGGGCGAGTATTGACCTTTGATCTCGTCGACCTGGCTGAGCGCGCCGGCGCCTCCTTCCGCCTCGACAGCGTCATCGCCGTGGATGGCGATCGTCGCCACGTCGTCACCCGCGACGGCAATGATGTCCCCTACGACTACCTGCTGCTCGCCCACGGCGTGAGGATGCTGTGGGCGGTTCCCGGCGCCGTCACCTTCTGGGGCACGCCCGATGAGGGCGGCGTCCCCGACGTGGTGCGCGGCCTGCGGGAGGGAGAGTTGCGCAGCGCGACCTTCACCATGCCCGGCGGCGCCGGCTGGTCGCTGCCGGTCTACGAGCTGGCGCTGCTCGCCGAAGCGAGCCTCGCGCGGGCGGGAGTGACCGGCGCCGATTTGAAAATCGTCACCCCGGAAGACGCGCCGCTGCAACTGTTCGGCGTGAGAGCCGCGGGGCAGGTCGCCGATTTGCTTGCCGGGCGCGGCATCGAAGTGATCGCCGGCGCTCATCCGGTCAAGTTCAACCGGGGCCTGCTGCACATCGCTCCGGGCGAGCCGATCGAGACGGATGCCGTGGTCAGCACCGCGCGACTGGAGGGGAGGCGGATCGCCGGCGTCCCTCACGATCAGAGCGGGTTCATCTCGGTGGACGAGCACTGCCGGGTCTGTGGGATGGATCGCGTCTACGCCGCCGGCGATGTCACCGCGTTCCCGGTCAAGCAGGGTGGGATCGCCGCTCAGCAGGCCGACGTTGCCGCGGAAGCGATCTCGGCCGCGGTCGGCGCCTCCACCGATCCAGCTCCCTTCGACCCGATCCTGCGCGGAACGCTGTGGACGGGGGAGGGCCCGCGCTATCTCTACGGTCGGCTGGCGGGCGGCCATGGAGAGACCTCGGAGCTGAGCGACCACGCGCTTTGGGAGCACGAGGGAAAGATCGTCGGCGAGCACCTGGCGCCGTTCCTCAACTCGATTCCGGGGGCCGAGCATCCCGGGTCGCAGACGGGCGACGGGAGTCCGGTGCAGGCGCTGTAAGTGGGGCTGGTCTTTAGCGGAGGAGGGGGAAGACGCAGCGGTATTTCTCTGGGTGACGTCTGTAGCGGATGATTCGACAACTCCGGCAGGCGAAACAGTGACAACGCCGTAGACATTCAGGTGCCGTGAAGCTGGTGATGTCACTCGACCACTCATCCCCCGAATCGAGGGTCGCCTGCTGGGAGTACGCCGCAAGCTGAAGCGCTTCGGGAAGCTGTCCGCCCTGCGCGGCGCACGACTGAGCCGCCGCGGGCGCCGGGACCGCGGTGCCCGCGGCCGATGTCTGCCAGCACTCGCCGGCGAAGTATTCGGTGTCGGGAATGCACCCGGCCTCATACCCGTTCACCTTGCTCGCATTCACCGCGTTGACGGCGTTGAGCGCGGTCTCGGCGTCGGTCGCGTTTTTGGCGAAGTCGGCGGTGTCGGCGTGGGCCGCCTCGGGCACCTGGCCAAGGCTCAGCTCATCGACCTCGAGGCCGGTGATCACCCCGGGCGCTCCCGCGGCAGCCGAGGGCAGCGAAGCCAGCACTCCCGGCGCCAGCCGGTTCCGCGTCACCGACTTCGGCTTCAGCCGGTTGCCCGGCAACGACTTCACCTTGATCGCCTTGCCGCTGATCCTGGCTCTCTTCGCCGCGTAGACGGTGCCGCTCATCGCCACGAACAGCGCCAGCATTGAGATAACGATTGCCGGCGACGGCCGGTGAAGTTCCAGTTTCATCGCGGCGACGCTACTGCGGAGATTTGCACCGTTAGACAGATATTCAATGGTCGAAAACCACTCACGTCGGCTAGCAGGGCGTTCTAATGGGTGCGTGCCCGAGCTGCTCGTCCTCTTTCTTGCCGCCTGCGGCACCGCGCTCGCCACCGGGCTGGGCGCGATCCCCGTCTTCTTCCTCGGCGACCGCGCTGCGCAGCTGACTCCGCTCCTGCTCGGCTTCGCCGCCGGAGTGATGGGCGTCGCCTCGATCGTTGGCCTGCTGCTGCCGGCGACCGACGAGGGCTCCACCACCGCGATCGTGCTCGGCCTGCTCTTCGGCGCCGGTCTGCTCGGGGTCGCCCGCCGTCGGCTCGACACCGACCACGCTTTCATGGGGCGCAGAGGCCCCGACGCTCGCACCTCGGCGCTGGTCTTCGCCGTCCTCTTCGTCCACAGCCTGCCGGAGGGGCTCGCGATCGGCACCGCCTTTGCCTCCGACCTGGCCGGGCTCAGCCTCTTCGTCATCCTCGCGATCGCGATTCAGAACATCCCCGAAGGCACCAGCGTCGCGATCCCGATGGCGGCGACCGGCTACAGCCGCACTCGCCAGTTCTGGGCGGCGGTGGCGACCAGCGCGCCGCAGCCGGTTGGCGCGATCCTCGCCTTTCTCGCCGTCGAGCAGGTCAATTCACTGTTGCCCTTCTCCTTCGCCTTCGCGGCCGGCGCGATGCTGGCCCTGATCTTCGTCGAGCTATTGCCCCAGGCCTACGCGCATCGGGCGCGCCTCGGCCCAACCGTGGGGATGGCCGCGGGCGCCGCGATCATGCTCGTCCTCAGCGCCCTGCTCGGCGTATAGACTCGCCGCGTACATACGGTCGGTGGTCAAGGGAAGTCCGGTGTGAAACCGGCGCGGTCCCGCCACTGTGACCGGGAAAGGAAGCCGCAGGCGCCACGCGCGCCGGCCACTGGGGGTGACACCGATCCCCCGGGAAGGTGCGGCCCACCACCCCGGAAGCCAGGAGACCTGTCCCCGGCCAGCCATGACAACCCTCGAGGAAAGGGTGGCTTAAATGCCAAGATTCATCTCATTCCGGCTGGTCGCCGCGTGCGCGCTGGTCGTCGTTTTCGCTCTCTCGACCGCCACGTCGGCGTTCGCGAAGGGTCCCCGCGCCAACCTGCGGGTGGTGAGCAGCAGCGGCAAGATCCTCGCCGAGAAGTCTCTCGGCGCCGGCACCACGTCGATCAAGTCCAGTCCGAAGGCCGACTGTTTCGGCAAGGGGACCGGCGGTAGCGGTAAGTCGGTGAGCATTCCAGGGCCGACCGCGTTGGGCCTGTTGATCAAGGCCTCGAAGTTCACCTCGGCGTTGAAGCCGATGCTGATCTCCGACCACTTCGACTTCGGCCTCGCGCTATGCGGCGTCGGCGGTCAGGTGGCGACCACGAAGCTGTCCTGGTACCTGAAGGTCAACCACAAGAACCCGAACCTCGGCGGCGAGACGGTGAAGGTCCGCAGAGGCAACAACGTCTTGTGGGTTCTGGCCCCGTTTCCCTACCCCGACGAGTTGGCGTTGACCGCGCCGCGCAGGGCGAAGAAGGGCAAGCCCTTCGGCGTTCGTGTCTTCTCCTACGACGACAGAGGGAAGAAGACGCCTGCCGCGGGCGTGAAGGTGAAGGGCGGCAAGGCCCTGACCGGGGCTGACGGCCGCACCACGGTGGTGCTGAAGAAGCCGGCCAATCTGATTGCCCGTCACGGCAAGGACATTCCGTCCAACACCGAGGCGGTATGCATCGGGGGCAAGTGCCCCGGCAGCTCGGGTAAATGAACCGGCGCCGTGGCACGGCGGTCGCGATCGCGCTGCTTGTGGCGCTCGCGACCGCCGGCTGCGGCCTCGGGCCGGGGGAGAGTCGCGGCGATGTCGAGCTGACGGTTACGCGGGACTACGGCGCCGACCTTCTCCTGCGTCGTTCGGTCGACCATGTCACCGAGTCCGACTCGGTGATGCGGGTGTTGGACCGCAGCACCGAGATAACGACGCGCTATGGCGGCGACTTTGTGCAATCGATCGATGGAATCGCCGGAGAGCTTCAGGACGGCCGCCCCCATGACTGGTTCTTCTACGTGAACGGGCTTTGGTCGCCGGTTGGCGCCGCCGAGTACGCGCTCGGCGGCGGCGAGAAGATTTGGTGGGACTACCGCGATTGGTCGACGGGCGGCGAGCGCGTTGCGGCCGTGGTCGGTTCCTGGCCGCAACCGTTTGCCGGAGGCTACGAGGGCAGTCGCCACCCGACGACGATCGAGTGCTTGGGGGGTGGCGACGCATGTGGGATCGTCCGCCGTCGACTGCGTAGCGCCGGCGCCTCCCTCATGGCCGGACCTGCCGCCGGCGCGATCCGCGTATTGGTCGGTCCCTGGGCGCGACTGCGGGGCGACCGTGACGCCGCGTTGATCGATGACGGCGTCTCAACCAGCGGCGTCTTCGCCGATTTTCGTTCCGCTGCGACTTTTCCTCGCATGTCAAGGAAAAGTCGCAGCGGAAGGTTTGAGCTTTGGGGGCTCGACGAGACCGGGGAGCGAGCGCGGGTATTCGGCTTGGGCGCCGGCTTGGTCGCGGCGACCCGCCGCTACGACGCGCCGCCGGTCTGGATAGTCACCGGAGCAACGCCAGCCGGCGTGCGCGCCGCCGCGGGGTTGCTGAATGAGGCCGATCTACGCGACCATTACGCGGTTGCGACAGAGGGTGGGGAGGAGATCCCCCTGCCGTTGGGCAGTTGAGATGAGATCGCCGTTCGCCTATACGCCGAGGCCGGGCCCGCTGCAAGCGGCGTCGCCCGGGGCGGCGGTCGCGTTCCTCGGCGCCCTGGTCGCGGTCGCCTTTCTCTACTCGAGTCCGATCGTCCTCGCGGCCGCGGGCTTTGCCGCGGCAGTGGCCGGTCGGCTCGCGGGCGCGCGCGACGCGGTTCGGATGGCGCTGCGCATGGGCCTATCCCTGGCGGTGCTGATCGTCGTCGTCAACGTGTTCGTGGTCAGCCGCGGTGAGACGGTGATCGCCCGGCTTGGCGATTGGCCGCTCCTGGGGCCGGTCAACGTCACCGCTGAGGCGATCGCCGCCGGCGCAGTGATCGGTCTGCGCGCCGCGGTTGCGATGGTCGCCTTCGCCGTCTACTCGGCCTGCGTCGACCCCGACCGGGTGCTGCGCGCCCTGCGTCCGTTTGCCGGCCGCTCGGCTCTCACCGCCAGCCTCGTCTCCCGCCTCGCTCCGGTGGCGATGGCCGATGCCGCCCGCCTTCGCGATGCCGCCCGCCTTCGCGGCCCGGGCGCGGCTCCAGTCGGCAAGGCCCCCCTCGCCCGACGCCTACTGGCCGGCTCCCTCGACCGTGCCGTAGACGTTGCCGCCACCTTGGAACTACGCGGCTACTCCCTCAGACCAACCGCCCGGTGCAACGTTTTTTCCCCCTATAGGGAGGAAAAAACGTTGCACCGTTTCGCGCTGCGGTCCGCCAAGTCAAGGCGCAACGCTTTGTCCCCTCATAAGGGGGACAAAGCGTTTCACCGGAGCCGGTCGCGGTTCGATCGCCGCTTTTATGCGGTTGGAGCGGCGGTGTTGATTACCGCGATCGCGGGGAAGGTCCTCGGCGCCGACGACTTCAGTGCCTACCCGACGGTCACCGTCGGAACGGACCCGCTGACCCTCGTCTTCTCGGTCTTGGTTGCGCTCGCCGGCCTAACCCCCTTGCGCCGCAAGCCCGCCAAGAGGCGCTCCGAAGTACCGGCGGCCACCCCTACCCAGCCAAGTCCCTTGGAGCCGTCGAGTGCCTGAGTTGGCGACCCCTCTTCGCACTACGCCCGCTCTCTATATGGAGAGCCTCTCCTACGGCTACCCGGAATCCGGCGTCCAAGCCCTTCGCGAGGTCACGCTCCAGCTCGACGCCGGCGAGTTCGCCGTCCTCGCCGGCCGCTCCGCGAGCGGCAAGTCGACCCTGCTGCGCGCCGCTTGCGGTCTCGTTCCGCACTTCCACGGCGGCGAGATTGCCGGGAGCGTCAGCGTCGCCGGCCTCGACGCGATAGCTGCCGGCCCGGGTGAGCTTGCAAGCGTCGTCGGCTACGTCGCCCAGGATCCCGAGACCCAGGTCATCTCGACAACCGTAGCCGCCGAAATCGAGCTCCCCCTCGAAATGCGAGGCGACCCAGAAGCGTCTCGCGCCCGAGCAATAGAAGAAGTCGCTCTCGCCCTAGCCATCCCGCACCTCCTGGACCGCACAGTCGACACCCTCTCCGGCGGCGAGCTGCAACGAGTAGCCCTCGCGGCAGCCCTCGTAACCCGCCCGAAGCTGATCCTCCTCGACGAGCCAACCTCCCAACTCGACCCGGTAGCCGGCGACGAACTCATCTGGCTCCTCCGCCGCCTCAACGAAGAGTGGGGAGTAGCCGTCCTCCTGGCCGAACACCGCTTGGAACGCTGCCTCGCCGCCGCCGACCGAGTAATCGCCATGACTTCAGGAGCAATCTCCTTCGACGGCGCCCCCCGAAGCTTTCTCGAATGGGCCCAGCGGGCGGATCCAGCTTTGGAGACTCCCGCTGCTCGTCTGTTCTCCCTTAGCGGCATCGAACCCCTGCCAGTAGGGGTTCGCGATGCACGACGACGGCTTGCGGAGGAGGGGATCCGGACCCCCTCCTCTCTCAACTTTTTCGGTGGAGAGTCGGCGGCTGGCCGCGAGCGAATTGACGAAAAAGTACAAGCCGTTCGGAGGGGGTCCGGATCCCCTCCAACGAGCGCGGTCGAGCTTCGGGATCTATGGGTGGAGCTGGAGCGGGATGGGCGAGGTCATGATGTGCTGAGAGGCATTGATCTTCGGATTGAGCGCGGGGAGCGGGTGGCGCTGATGGGCCGAAACGGAGCGGGTAAGAGCACGCTGCTGCGAACACTGGCGGGGTTGATCGATCCGGTTCGGGGGAAGCTGAAAGCACAGGGCGGCATCGCGCTCCTCTCTCAGAACCCGAGCGACTATCTGGTGCGGGAGCGCGTGGGGGATGAGCTGCCGGGAGATGTCGGCGATGCCGCGCTGCGGGTAGTTGGCTTGGAGCATGCGGTCGACGCCGATCCGCGTGACCTCTCGGGTGGCGAGCGCCAGCGGTTGGCGCTGGCGATCGCGTTGGCGGGGCGGATGGCCGGGGATGAGCTGCCGGGTCTTGTCGCTCTCGACGAGCCGACCCGCGGCATGGATCGTGCCCGCAAGGACGACCTCGTCAGCCTGATCGATGACCTCGCCCGCCGTGGTGCCGCCGTCTTGGTCGCCACCCACGACGTCGAGTTCGCTGCGACGTTCGCCGAGCGGGTTGTCCTGCTTGGCCCAGGCCGGGTGATCGCCGATGCGCCGGCGGTCGAAGTCCTCTCCGGGGGCTGGTACTTCGCCACCGAAGTGTCGCGTGTCCTCGACCTGCCGGGGGTCGTTACCCCGGACCAGGGCGCTGCGACCTTGGCGACCGCGAAGAGGGACACCGTGAGCTGGGAGACCGCCAGCTTCCTGATCGTGATGGCGGTCGTCCTCGGCGGTTTCGCCTGGTACGAGCGTTCGCGTCCGCCCTCGCAGGTCGTGGCCCTGGTCGCCGCCCTCGCCGCGCTGGCAATAGCCGGTCGCATCGCCTTCGCCGCGTTCCCCAACGTCAAGCCGACGACGGACATCGTGATCTTCGCCGGCTTCGCCCTCGGACCCGCGCCCGGCTTCGCCGTTGGCGCTCTCGCCGCGCTGGTCTCCAACTTCTGGTTCGGCCAGGGCCCGTGGACCCCGTGGCAGATGGCGGGGTGGGGGCTGTGCGGGATCCTGGGCGCTGCGCTGGCGCTCGGCGTCCGTAACGCGGGGAGGCTCACGCTGGCCGCAACCTGCGGTCTGGCCGGCATTGCATACGGCGCTCTGCTCAACTTCTCGTTGATGGCGACCTACGGCGGCGATCTCTCGCTTGAACGCTTCCTCGCTCTGGAGGCACGCGCGATCCCGTTCGACGCGGCGCACGCGGTCGGCAATATCGCCTTTGCGTTGGTCGCCGGCCCGGCGATGATTCGCATGCTGACTCGTTTCCGCACCCGGTTCGAGTGGGGGAGGAGTGAGCCGGTGGGGCCATCCGCGGCACTGCGCGGCGGCGTGGCCGCGATCTTGCTCGTCGCCCTCGCTTTACTCGCGCCCTTTCCGGATCGGGCCGAGGCATCGGACGCCGGCCGCGCCACCGGCTGGCTGCTTTCGGCCCAGAACGCCGACGGCGGTTGGGCCTCAAAGACTGATGCCGATTCCAGCGCGGCGACGACCGGCTGGGCGATGCTGGGATTGGAAGCCGCCGGCCGCAACCCGTTCGACGTCGCTCGCACAGGGAATACCCCCGTTGACTTCCTGCGTCGCAACATGGACCAAGTCACCAGCACGGGCGACATCGCTCGCACTGTCCTGGCGCTGCAGGGCGCCGGCGCCGATCCCCGCTCCTTCGCCGGCCGCAACCTGATTTCCGACTTGTTGAAGCGTCGTCGCGACAACGGCTCTTTCGAAGGCTGGCCGGGGACGACCGCTTTCAGCGTGATCGCCCTGCGCGAGGCCGGCGCTACCGGTGGCCTCGAGAAGTCCACTTCTTGGCTGGCCAAGGTCCAGAACGACGACGGGGGCTGGGGCGACGTCCCCGGCTCGCCCAGCACGGCGGACGGCACCGGCGCCGTGATGCAGGCAATGCCGGGCACCAAGGCGGCCGAGCGCGGCCTCTCTTACCTGCGCAAGGCGCAGCGGCCCAGTGGGGGTTTCCCTCTCGGTGGCTCCGGTGGGGTCAACTCTCAGTCCACCGGTTGGGCGGTGCAGGGCATCCTCGCGGTCGGAGCCAAGGCCGACTCGGTCAGAACGGGCGGCAACAGCCCGTATGACTACCTGGCGTCCCGCCAGGCGAGCGACGGCCACTACCGCTACTCGTCCTCCAGTGACCAAACCCCGGTTTGGGTAACTGCCCAGGTCCTGGTCGCGGTGGACGGCAAGTCCTTCCCCATCGCACCCTCGAAGCGAACCACCCAGTCCTCTCAACCCAAGAAGAGCACTGGCACCACCGCCCCCTCAGGGGCTAACGGCACCTCTTCGTCCCAAGCCATTTCCCCTGTGACGCCTGGACCCTCGACCGTCCCCCCGCCCGGTACCGGGAAGGGCGGTGTTGGCGCCCCTCCCGAACGTTTTGCGGCCCCCGGCTCTTCCGCTCCTGAGACGACAGTCCCACCCGCCTCAGCCGGGGGACGAGAGAGGGAGGGGTCCAACACCGCCCCCACGGCAACGTTGGCGTCGGACCAGTCAGTCGCATCGGAGAGCGACGACAGTGGAAATCCCGCCGGCGCCCTGGGCGTCGGTTTCG
Organism: uncultured Solirubrobacterales bacterium; assembly: GCA_963740065.1. Lineage (GTDB taxonomy): Bacteria > Actinomycetota > Thermoleophilia > Solirubrobacterales > 70-9 > DASVDE01. Next base: position 139,716 of record CAVUCS010000004.1, on the reverse strand, counting down.
CCATCGGCGCCGCCATCTTCGGCGGCTCCTGGTGGCTGCTGCGCCGCTACGGCTACATCGCCTAAGCGCCGGCCGCCGATACCCTGGCCCCGTGGATGTCGAAACCGCGATCCGCACCCGCCGCACCCACAAGGCTTTCGGCCCGGAGCCGATCCCTCGGGAGGACCTGGAGGAGCTACTCGACCTCGCGCGCTGGGCTCCCAATCACAACCTCACCGCGCCTTGGCGCTTCCGCGTCGTCGGCCCGAATGCGCTCACTCGCCTCAAGCGGGTCGCCGGCCCCGAGGGTGCGGCGAAGCTCGACCGTTGCCCAACGCTGATCGTCGTCTCCGCTGCCCTCGACGGCGATCCCGTCCAGGACGAGGAAGACCTCCACGCCACCGCGGTCGCCTCCTACATCGTTCTGCTCGCCGCTCACGCCCGCGGCCTGGCCGGCTACTGGCGCACGCCGGGGCTGTTGCGCGGTGAGGACGGTCGCGCCGCGGTTGGCCTCCCCGACTCCGAGCATTTCGTCGCCCTCCTGCATCTCGGCCATCCGCGCCAGGAGAAGGATGCCCCGCAGCGCCCACCCGTCGCCCAAACGACCGCTTTCCTCGACTGATGCTCACCCGCGCCGCAGCTATCGAAGCGATCGCCGGGCAGCACTTTGAAGTCGTCGTAATCGGCGGTGGCATAACCGGCGCCGGCGTCGCCCTCGACGCCGCTTCCCGTGGCTACTCGGTCGCGCTGCTGGAGCGCGGCGACTACGCCCAGGGAACGTCGAGCCGCTCCTCGAAGATGGTGCACGGCGGCCTCCGCTACCTACAGAACTTCGACCTCGGCTTGGTCCGCGAAGCCCTGCTGGAGCGCCAGTTGATGGTTCAGCTCGCGCCCCATCTCGTCTACCCGACTCCCTTCCTGGTCCCCGGCTTCGCCGAGGAGCGTCGCGACCGCAAATTGGGCCTCGGCCTCAACGCCTACGACGTGATGGCGACGACGCGCGTCGGCCGAAGCCGTCGAGAGATGCGCTCCTCCAAGGAAGAGGATGAGGACTTCTACTGGTCCCCCGATCGCCACCGCACGATCGACCGCGACGAGGTGCTGGACATGGTGCCCGCGCTGCGCCCTCGCGACCCCAAGGACGCCTATCTCTTCTACGACTGCCAGACCGACGATGTCCGCCTCGTCTTCACAATCCTCGGCGAGGCGGCCCGCTTCGGCGCGGTGATGATGAACCGCGCCGAGGTCACTGAGGTGCTCTCCGCCAACGGTCGCGCCAAGGGGGTCGCCGCCGTCGAGGCCGAGTCCGGCGAGCGCTTCGAGGTTGAGGCCGACAACGTCGTCAACGCGACCGGCGTCTGGGCCGACCGCATTCGCCCCGGGGAGATCGTCGAAGAGGAGGACGTGCCGAGAATCTCACCCAGTCGGGGCACCCATCTGCTCCTCGACCAGGAGGACCTGCCGATGGGCCGCGCCGCCTGTGTCGTCCCGGCGGGCGCGGGCCGCGCGATCTTCGCCCTGCCCTGGTACGGGCGCACGCTCGTCGGCACAACCGACAACGACTTCGACGGCGACATCGACCACCCCTGGCCCGGAAGCGAGGACACCGAGTACCTGCTCGACGCGGTCAACTCCTACTTCGGCACTTCGCTCGGCGCCGCCGACTTGGTCGGCGCCTACGCCGGCGTCCGGCCGCTGATCTCCACCGGCGACCCGAAGAAGTCAGTCGATATCTCCCGCAAGGCGGAGTTGTATGAGACTTCCTCGGGGATGGTGACGATCACCGGCGGCAAGCTCACCACCTGGCGGCGGATGGCGAAGCAGACCGTCGATCGCCTGGTTGAGCGCGAGGGCCGAGAAGCTCCCTGTCACACCGCTGAGATCCCGCTCGGGATGGAGGCTCGCCCCGACGACCTCGAGGCGCCTGAAGGGGTGGGGGAGCAAGTCGCTGAAACAACTCGCCTTCCGCTACGGGCACGCCGCCCGAGCCGTTCTCGATCTCGCCTGGAGAGACCCGAATTTGGCCGCGCCGATCGTCGAGGGTCGCCCGGACCTTCTCGCGGAGGTGGTCATCGCCGCCCGCCTCGAGCAAGCCCGCACCGTCGCCGATGTGTTGCTGCGCCGCACCCGGCTGGGGATCCTCGCCGCTCCGCAACTCCGTACAGCCGACTCCGTCCGGCCGCTGGCGGAAGCGATGGGGGAGGAGTTGGGCTGGTCTCGCCGTCAGGTGAAGGGAGAGGCGGAGGCCTGGCCGGCGGCCGCCGCGCGGGAAGGCATCGATCCCGCGGCGACGCTCGAGGCTCGCGCCTAGCCGCTTCCAATAACCTGGACCCAGATGACGTCGAAGGCTGAACTGGAGTCCAAGCACCTGGCCGAGCTGCACGCGCTCGCCGCCGAGGCGAGAGTGCCCCGCTACCGGATGCTGCGTCGCGAGGAGTTGGTCAAGGCGCTGGCCGGCGACAACGGCGCCGCCGCCTCACCGGCCGCGGCCGTGGCGACCGGCGCCGCCGAGGCCAAGCGGCCACCGCGCCGTCGCCGTCGTCGTCGTCGTTGGGGTCGCCGACGTAAGGGCGGCCCGCGTGAGCACGCCGACCGCTGGTTGGAAGCCTGGAACGCCCATGACCTCGACGCGATCCTCGATCTCTACGCCGAGGAGATCGATTTCGCTTCCCCCACAGTCGCTGCTCTCGGCGGCGACAAGGAGGGACGCATCAGCGGTCGTGAGGAGCTGCGCGCGCACTTCGCCCGCGGCCTCGAGCGTTTCCCGGCCCTCGCCTTCACCGAAGAAGCACTGCTGACCGGCACCGGCGGCTACGCGCTCATCTACCGTCGCGAAGACGGCGCCCGCGTGGTCGAGTCGGTCGAGTTGAACGAGAAGGGCGATGCGATCCGCGCCCGCGCCTTCTACGAAAACCCGCAGTAGACGTCGGGCCTGGCGCGCGCCGGACCAAGCGGGGCAAGGACGCAGGGAGGCCGAATAGCAGCGCTATTTGGCCGACTGAGGACGCCGCACCGCGCAGCGTCCGCCGCCGCCAGGCCCGACGTCTAGCGCCGGTAGGCGATGCGGCGCCAGGAGGGCTCTCTGGAGAGCTCAATCAACTCTGGGCTGCGCTCAGGCTGTACGTAGCCGAAGGTCTGGGTGCGCTCGTCGAAGACGACGTCCAGCTCACCCTCCTTGACGCGCTGGTCCAGCCAGGCGCCACGGAAGACGAGGCGGCGCAGCCAGTGCACCAGGCTGCGGTTGGAGGGGCCGACCAGGTCTTCCCAGTTCTCGTTGATGTGCTCACCGAGGGGGGAGGCGGGCTCGGCGATCTCGCCGCTCACCGCCAGGTCGAGCAGATCGTCCAGCTCTTCCTGGCTCAACCCCTGGTGGACGAAGCCGAGTTTCACCGCAGCCTGCTCTACGCGCTGCCCAAAGTCCTCCTCGTTAAACGAGAAGCGCAGCTCGCCATACTCGAGCACGTAGTCGGAGCCCGACTCGTAATTCCCTTTGCGGGTCGTCTTCTTATCCACGGTTGAAGCCCATCCGCATCCGCAAGCCCAGCGGGTGCAGGTGCAGGATCATGCCGATCATCGTAGTCCGATGCCCCTGCGTGGCCGTGCCTGAACGAGGGTTTGCACCCGGGAGCGCGAAGGCGATCGGGCTAGGCTCGCCCTAAATCCGGTGATCGACCTCCACTGCCACATCCTTCCCGGCGTCGACGATGGCGCCCTTGACGCGCGCGACAGCACCGCGATGGCGCGCCAGGCGGCCGGCGACGGGATCGAGGCGATTTGCGCCACCCCGCACATTCGCCACGACCACGACGTGCGTATCCACGAGGTGGCCGGCCGGGTCGCGACGCTCAACGCCTCCCTGCGCGAGAAGGGGATTGCGGTGGTCGTGCTGCAGGGGGGAGAGGTCGCGGAGACCGCGGTCGAGGATCTCAGCGAAGAGGAGCTCTCCCAGGTCACCCTCGGCGGTGGGAGATGGGTCCTGCTCGAGCCGGCCCCGGGCCCGCTCACCGACAGCCTTGCCCGCCGGGTCGAGCACCTCGCCGAACGCGGCCGGCGAGCGCTGATCGCCCACCCCGAGCGCCACATCTCCGAAGACATGTTCGAGCGAATCGCCGCGCTTGTCGCCCGCGGTGCCTTGGTTCAGGCGACGGCGGACTTCTTCCTGCGTGAGCGGATGGCGCCGGGGATGCGCGCCTTGGCCGAAGCGGGACTGATCCACGTCCTCAGCAGCGACGCCCACTCCTCTCACGGGGGAAGGCCGGTCCACCTCACCGCGGCCTTCGAGAGATTGGCCGAGATCGAGCCGCTCGCCCCGCACATCGAGTGGATGCGACAGACGGCCCCGCGGGCGATCGTCGCGGGCGAGCCGCTCGAGGTCCCCTTCCAGCCGCGGATCTAGTCGAGCGGGCGCAGCTCGACTCGCTTCGCCAGATCCTCGACCACGGCGCGCGCGCCCGTTCCCAAGCCGTGGCGAAGGAAGTTCGCGGCGCCGGCGGCGGCGCCGATTCGTAGCGTCTCCTCCCAATCGAGACCGGCGGCGAGCGAGGCGCTCAGCGCTCCCATCATCGAGTCGCCACAGCCCTCGCGAGAGCCGCGGTCAAAGCGCGGCGGCACCAACAGCCAAGCGTCATCCCCGCGCACGACCATCGCCGGCTCTTCCGCCCGGGTGACGATCGCGGCCCCGGCGCCGGCCTCCAGCAGCCGCTCGGCGGCGGCGCGCAGCTTCGCCTCGCTGTCCACCGGTCCGGTGATGTATTGAGCCACCTCCCAGTCGTTGATCTTGACCAGGTCGGGCTTGCCCTCCAGGGCGCTTTCCAGGCGTGGCGGCGAGAGGTCGACGATGACCGGCGTCCCGTTCTCCTTCACGTCCGTAACCAGGTTGCCGTAGATCTCCAGCGGCAATGCCTCCCCGGGGTAGGGGCCGCAGATGGCGAGGACATCGGAGTCGATCGCCGCCGCGACGGTGGCGGCGAAGAGGTCGTCGATCTCATGGCGGGAGGGCGGCATGCTGGCGCTCTGGGCAATCGGCCGGCGCTCGCCCTCGCGGCGGTCGTGGATGTAGGCGCCAGTCGCCGCCGCGGTCTCGATCAGGCGTAGCTCCCCAGGCATCTCCTCCAGCAGCGGTCGCAGCACGGTTCCCGTCTCACCGCCGATGAACCCGCAGAGGACCGGCCGAGCGCCCAGCTCCGACGCCATTCGCGCCACCCAAACCCCCTGCCCGGCGGAGTGGGCGTGAATGTCATCACCGCCATCGGAAGTCAGCGACTCAATAGTCACCGAGAGCATCGGGTGGGGGCCGAAGATCGCGACCCTGCCGTCTGGGGTCATTGCGTGAGAGCGTAGACGCTCCCGCATGCGATCCAGGGGGAGAGCCGACGGTCGTCGGGGGATTGACTCCGCGTGACCCCCCAACGACCGACCGCCGCCAGGCTCCGTTCCCTTCCCGTGGAGACAGTCCAGGGACGGGAGGTGCCGGTGGCGGTCGGTTTCGGCTCCCGCTTGGCGGGGTTGACGGGCCTGCGGCGGGATGAGGTGGGCGCCGGCTTGTTGATTCCCCGCTGCTCCAGCGTTCACACCTTCGGCATGCGCTTCGCCCTGGACGTCTTCTTCTTGGATGGGGGAGGGGGGATCCTGGCTGTCCGTCGCGATGTGGGCCCGTGTCGCTTTGTCTCCGACCGCCGAGCGGCGGCCGTTCTCGAGATTCCTTCCGGGCGGGGGGAGAGTTTTCCGAGGCTGCGGGATTAGCCGGCCATGCTTCCGAGCAAACGAGAGATCGCCAGCATCGTTGTTTGCGAGGACGACCTGCCGACTCTCGAGTTGCTCTGCGATCACCTCGGCGCCGACCGCTACCGCTCGCTGGCCGCGCCGACCGCCCATGACGCGCTTCGCTTCTGTCGCTACAGCCAGCCCGACCTGTTGCTGCTTGACCTCGAACTGCCGGACGCCTCCGGCCTCGATGTGTTGAGGGAAATCCGCTACGCCGATGGCGTCGTCTCCCGCTTCGACCCCCGCCTTCCGGTGATTCTGCTCACCGGCCGCGGGGCTGACGCCGAGCGGGTTCGCGGGCTTGAGGCCGGCGCCGACGACTATCTCGTCAAGCCGTTCCACTACCCGGAGCTGCGGGCGCGGATCGGCTCGGTGCTACGCCGTGTCGCGGTTCGCCCCGAGGGACCCCGCAAGGTGGGGGAGATCGTCGTCGATCCAATAACCCGGACCTGCAAGGTGGGCGAGCGCGACGTGCATCTCTCCAACAAGGAGTTCTCGCTGTTGCGCCAGCTTGCTTCCGATCCGGGGCGGGTGTTCCCCAAGGAGGAGTTGCTCCGGGATGTCTGGGGGTACCAAACCCCTGGCCGTACCCGCACGCTTGACTCTCACGCCAGCCGCCTGCGTCGCAAGCTCGATCCTGAGAATGGCCGTTATGTCGTCAACTGCTGGGGCGTCGGATACAGGCTGGTTGACGGATGACGGAGCTCGCCAGCATCGGTTGGCCGCTTGCCGCTTCGATGGCGCTGGTCGTGACCGCGCAGGGATGGCGAGCGGGACGGCGGCGCAGCGCGCTCAATGAGGCGGTGCACGAGCTGCGTCGCCCGCTACAGGCGATGGCGCTGGCTGCTTCGGGGCCTCGCGGAACTGCCCCGCCGGTGGTTGAGGGCTCAATTCAGCTGGCGGCGGAGGCGCTGGAACGACTGGACCGCGAGATCAACGGCGATGGTTCTGGCGAGGGTGAGAGAACCGCGATCCGGCTGCAACCCCTGGCGCAGGCCGCCGTCGGCCGTTGGCGGGGGCGGGCGGCACTGGCCGGTGGCTCGCTGGAGCTGCGCTGGCGGGCTGGGGTGGCGGTGGTGCTGGGAGAGCGTGCGGGCCTCGCCCAAGCGCTCGACAACTTGATCGTCAACGCGATTGAACACGGTGGCCCCTCGATCGTCGTCGAGGCAAAGCGACGGGAGGACCGGTTGCGGGTATCGGTCGCCGATTCCGGCCGCGCTTCACGCCCCGAGTCGCGCCGCGACAACCCCGCCGATGTGATCGCGCGGCTTACCGGTCGACGCCGCCACGGTCACGGGCTCTCCGTGGTGCGGCGGATCGTCGCCTCCCACGGCGGGCGCTTCGTCTTGCGGCGCTCCGCCGAGGGGTCGATCGCCATGCTGGAATTGCCTCTCGCCGCCGATGGATTTGAACTGGTGGCATGAGCCGGCGGGGTCGCGCAGTCGCCTTCTTGTTGCTCGCTCTGATGGCGGCGACGATCGCGGCCGGTATCGCCAACGGCTACGGGTCCAGTGTCGCTCAGGGGTACGGAGCCTTGCGCCCGGTCGTCGTCCTCGGCGCGGCTTTGCCGGCCGGCGAGCCGATCGGCCGGAAGGAGCTTTCGTCGGCCTTGGAGGTCCGTCGAGTGCCGGTGCGCTTCGTTCCCTCGGGCGCCCTGGCGGCTCCGAGCGACGCGCTTGGGCTCGCTCCGAAGACGACTCTTCCCCCCGGCTCCTATCTGACCGCGGCGCAGTTGGGGCCACCTGGCGGCAGAGGTGGTGCAGTTGTGGGGCTCGGCCGGGATCGCCGCCCGGTTGAGATTGCGGTCAGCGGCGCCGGCGCGATCGCTTCGGGCTCGACCCCTAATGCCACTCGGGTCGATGTCGTAGTCACCGATGAGCCCACCGGCTCCGGGCCCGGCCGGACCTACGTCGCCGCTTCCGCGGTGCCGCTGATCGGGCTGGCCCCGGGGCCTGACGGTCCCGGCCCAGGCGGTCTCTCCAACGCCACTCTGGGCCTTACTCGGCGCCAGGCGCTGAAGCTGATCGCTGCCCAGAATTTCGCCCGCCAGGTGACTCTGCTGCCGGGGGGATGAGCGATGTCCGCGCGAGAGAGGCAAATCGAGGAACTGGCCGGCTCGCTGCGATCCCGTCTGGTCGAACACCGTCGGGCGGAGGCGGCGGCTGGGCGCCCGATCGTCGGCGACCTGCAGGAAGCCGTCGGCCGGTTGGTGGATGAGGAGGCCGCTCTACTCGATGCCCGCGCCAGGGGAGAGGTCGCCGCTCGAATCGTCCGTGACACGGTTGGCCTCGGCCCGCTGGAGGACTTGCTTGCCGATCCGGAAGTGGATGAGGTGATGGTCAACGGGCCGGATCGCGTCTATGTCGAGCGTCGCGGTCGGATTGAGCCGGCCGATGTTGCCTTCGCCGACGAGGACGAGTTGCGCAACGCGATCGAGCGGATCCTGGCGCCGTTGGGCCGCCGGGTCGATGAACTCAGCCCGATGGTCGATGCTCGTTTGGCCGACGGGTCTCGCGTCAACGTGGTGATTCCGCCACTTTCGATCGACGGCCCGGCATTGTCGATTCGGCGGTTCAGTGCCCGTCGTCCGGGTCCCGACGAGCTGATCGAGCTCGGCACTCTGAGCGAAGCGCAGCGGCGGCTGCTGGAAGAAGCCGTCGTCGCGCGGCGCAGCGTTCTCGTCAGCGGCGGCACCGGCTCGGGAAAGACGACGCTGCTCAATGCGCTCTCCAGCTTCATCGCGCCGACCGAGCGGGTGGTGACGATTGAGGACGCGGCCGAGTTGCGCTTGCAACAGCCACACGTGGTGCGACTGGAGAGCCGGCCCGCCGGCGTCGAGGGCAGGGGTGGGGTGACGATCCGGGACTTGCTGCGCAACGCGTTGCGGATGCGTCCCGACCGGATCGTCATCGGAGAGGTGCGTGGGGTGGAGGCGCTCGACCTGCTGACTGCGCTCAACACCGGTCACGACGGCGCCCTATCCACCATCCACGCCAACTCGCCCGCCGATGCGTTGAGCCGTCTGGAGACGTTGGCATTGATGGCGGGAGTGGGACTCCCGCATCAGGCAATCGCCGAGCAGGTGAGGCGCGGGATCGAGCTGGTTGTCCACCTGGAGCGGCGGGTCGACGGCAGTCGTCGCGTTGTCGAGATCGCCGAGGTGGTGAGGGCGGCCGGCGGCACCGCGGTTCGCTCCACCGCCGATGTCTCTCTCGCCGCATGAGCGGTGGCGTGGAGCTGCTGCCGGCCCTGGTCGGCGCCGCGGCGGGCGGGCTGGCCGCGTTGGCAGTGCGGGAGGCGATGCTGGCCAGCCCGGCCGCGGCGCGCTGGTTGCTGGCTGCGCTGGAGCCGTTGCGGCGAGCCGGGAGGGAGGGATATGCGCCTTCAACCCCAGAGCGGCGCCGCCTGATGGGCCTGGGCGCCGGGGCGGCGATGATCTGCGGTTGGTTTCTCGCCGGGGCCTCGGTCATCTTGCCCCTCGCCGTCGCGGGACCCGGGCTGGCCGTCTGGGCCATCTCCAGCCGCCGCCGTCGCTACCGCGCCGCGGTTGAACGCGCACTTCCCGACATCGCCGTCGCGATCGCCGACTCGTTGACCGCAGGCCGTTCTCTGCGAGCTTCATTGCCGGCGGCCGCGGCCTCGCTCGACGGCCCGCCCAAGGTCGAGCTGGCCCGTCTCGGCGCCGAGCTGGACCTGGGGACTCCGACCGGGGAAGCAATCGAGGAGTGGCGGCGACGGATGCGCTCCTCGCGGGTCGATGCATTTGCCGCGGCGTTGCTCAGTCAGCGGCTCGCCGGCGGAGACCTCGCGGGTCTCCTGCGTCGCTTCGCCGAAGGCGCCGGCGAGCGGGACCGGGCTGCCGAGGATGCGAAGTCGGCCACCGCGCAAGCCCGCTTCACCGGATTGCTCGTTGTCGCGATGCCGACCGGCGGCGCCCTCTTCGCCGAGCTGATCCAGCCGGGTTTCCTCGCCAAACTGCTTGGCTCTCCGGCTTCGGCCGCGATGTTGATGCTTGCGGCCGCGCTTCAGGTCACCGGCTTCTTCGCGATCCGCCGTCTCTCAAGGGTCTTGGAGTGAGTCCGGCGGCGCTGCTCGCCGCGATCGCGGTGCTCTTCGGCTTCGCCGGCGTCCGCGAGTTGCTCGTCGCGCGAGAGGGCAAGCGGCCGGCTCTGTCCTTTGGAACCCGCGGCCGTTCCGCCGCGGCGGCGCTCAAGCTCGGCCTGCCGGAGCGCCTCGCTCGGTCCGGGGTGGGCGCGCGCTTCCCATTGCCGGCGGTGTTGCTGGCAAAGCTCGCGGGCGTCGCGGTTGGAGGGATCGTGGCGATGGCGGCGGCCCCGGCGGCTCCCGGTCGAATCTCTCTGCTGGTTGCGATTGGGATGCCGGCGGCCGGCTTCATGGCGCCCGACGCCCTGCTCGAGCGAGAGGCACGCCGCCGCCAACGCCGTCTGGTCGGAGCTCTTCCCGACGCTCTGGATCTGCTGGCGGTGAGCGCTACGTCCGGTCGCAGCGCCGCCGCCGGGTTCGCGGAGCTGGCGAGCGCGAGCGAGGGCCCTTTGGCCGATGAGTTGCGGGTGACGGTCGCCGAGCTCTCCTGCGGGCAGCCAATGTCCAAGGCGCTCGCCTCCCTGCGTACCCGAGTCCCCGGCGGCGAGCTGGCGACATTGGTCGCCTCGATTGAGCGATCGCGCCGCTTCGGCTCTCCCTTGGCGGATCAGCTTCGCCGCCAATCCACGGCCTTGCGTCGCGATCAGCGCCGAGCAGTGGAAGAGAGCGCGGCCAAGGCGGCGCCGAAGATCCAGCTGGTCGTAGCCCTCGTCCTCGTCCCCTCGGTCCTGCTGATGATCGCCGCCGGCCTGATCGCCAACGCCGACACCCTGCTCAGCGGCTTCTAGCTACTCGTTGGCTTCTTCGCGCAACCGCGCGGCGACGGCGGCTGAGGCTTGGCAGACGGTGTCGAGCTCCGCGCTGCTCTTCTTGTGGCCGTTGACGTAGCAGCAGAGGGTGCCGTTGACCAGCTCGAAGGCGAACTTCTTTGGCGCCGAGTCGGTCAGCCAGACGATGAAGGTGGGGGAGAAGAGCTGGCGCAGCCAGTTGGCGTCCTGGCTTTCGTGAGCGAAGATCTCGTACTTGTCGTCGAGCGCCTGGCTCTCCATCTTCACGCGCTCTCTTGACCCGCGGAAGACGTCTTCGAGCCCCTCCAGGGCCTTCAACCCGAACTTGCGCTGGCAGTAGAGCTCGGGGACGAAGGAGGCGCACTCCGGGACCTCGAGCAGGCCGACCGTGTAGTGGTAGTAGCTGGTCTGCCGGTTGCCCTCGCTGTCGGTGGTTTCGTCTTCGTAGGTGTAGAGGGCGAGGCTTCCCTCAAAGCCGTCGGCGATCTGGCCGGTGAGCAGGCGTTCGGCGTAGCGATCGTCGCCCTTGTTCAGCAGGGGGGTCGCGCCGGGCAGCCGGCTCCTGCCGGCCAGGGTCATGCCGCGCTGGGCGGCGTAGGCCTGGAAGAAGCTGTCCTCAGCGCGTGAGTCGGCGATTGCGAAGACGGCCAGCAGCCCAACAAGGAAGACGGCGAGGGCCGCGCCGGCGCCGATCGCCGGACCGATGAAGACGGCGGCCGCCACGCCGGCGGCGATCACCGCGATGCCGATCGCGATCCAGGTGACCGCTCTGCCCAGCAGCAGTTTGAAGTGGAGGCCGCGGAGGTCGTCTGCGTCGTCCGGGGTCACCGTCGTTTCGGCTTGAGCGCTCATTCCTCAGAACCTATAGGCACGAGATGCAAAGGGGCTTGCATGATGGGGTCGTGTTGCAAAGTGGGGGAAAGTGGGGTACTGTGGCGCTCGAGTTGAAGCCCAAGGACCGGGGTGGTGAGGCTCCTCCCACCTCATCACCCCGGTTCTAACTCTTTCCAGCCCTCCCGAAAGGAATCGACGCGGTGGCATTTCGGGGCATCTACGAGCACAGTCTCGACTCCAAGGACCGCTTGACCGTTCCTTCACGGTTCCGCGCGGCACTCTCCGATGGAGTTGTTCTGTCCAAGGGCTTCGACCCCTGCGTCTGGCTGCACACGCCCGAGGGCTACGAAGACCTTTCCGCCCGCTTCCTCACTCCGCACAGCCCCTTCGGCAGAGAAGCGCGCCGCATGCGCCGCCGCTTCCACGGCGGGTCTTTCGACGAGAAGCTCGACGCTGCCGGGCGCATTCGCGTTCCCAAAACCTTGCTTGACCACGCCGGCCTCGACGGAGCATGCGTCGTCGTCGGCAATGGGGAGTACCTGGAGATCTGGAACGCCGAGGACTGGGCCAAGCAGGAAGAGGAGCTCGACGCCGAGGCGCCGGAAATCGCCGAGGGCCTCGCCGGGGCCGAGGCGGGCGAGTGAGATGGGCGCCCATGCCGTACGAGTCGATCCCCGACCAAGCCGAGTCCTGACCTCCGCCACCCTTATCTATATGCCGACTCCCCACGCACCCGTCCTCGCTCCCGAGCTGGTTGACCTGCTCGCCCCCAAGCCGGGGGAGATCGCGGTCGACTGCACCTTTGGCGCCGGCGGCCACGCGCGGCTTGTCGCCGAGCGGATCGGCCCGGACGGGACGCTGATCTGTATCGATCGCGATCCCACCGCGGAGGCGCGTTTTGTCGACTTCGCCGCCGATATCCCCTGCAAAACGCGCTTTGTGAGCGCTGAGTTCTCGGAAGGGCTTCGCACCCTTCGCGGCGAAGGCCTCCAACCAGACATGGTCTACATGGACCTTGGAATGTCGTCGATGCAAGTGGACGCCTGGGAGCGAGGCTTCTCCTATTCCTATGACGCGCCGCTGGACATGCGGATGGACACGCGGCAGGAGTTCACCGCCGCCGACCTGGTCAATGAGTGGCCGGAGTCGCGGATCGCTCAGGTATTGCGCCGCTTCGGCGAGGAGCGCTACGCCGGGGGAATCGCCCGGCAGATCGTGCAGCGGCGGCCGCTCACCACAACTTCGGACCTGGTTGACGCGGCCAAGGCCGGGATGCCGGCCTCGGCACGATTCGGAGGCGGCCACCCGGCCAAGCGCACCTTCCAGGCGATTCGGATCGCCGTCAACGGCGAGCTCGACTCGCTCGATGACGTGTTGCCGACAGCCTGGGGAATGCTGCCGGTCGGCGGTCGCCTCGCCGCAATCTCCTTTCACTCGCTTGAGGATCGCCGCGTCAAGCGGTTTCTGGCGGAGCACGCCAAGGGCTGCGTTTGCCCACCCGAGCTTCCCGTCTGCGCCTGCGGCCGTGAGCCGGAGGCGGAGCTGCTGGCCCGCCGGGCGATTGCACCCGGACCGGAAGAGGTCGCGGCCAATCCACGCTCGCGCTCCGCGCACCTGCGCGGCGCGGTCAAGGTGGGGGAGAACGCCTGATGGCCGTCGCTGCCCCCGCCCGCGCACCTGTCCGCAAGCTCGCGCCGGCCCGAAGAGCGCCGGTACGCAGACCGGCTGCCCGTAGAGCCGCCGCGCGCCCCGCCCGCGTTCGCACCGCCCCCGCGCCCCAGCGCCGCCGTCCCGCGCCCAGAAGGGCGACGGGCCACGTTATTCCGCTGGCGGCGGTTCGCACCGCCAGCGCGGTTCGCCACCTGCCCGACACCAGCCTGATGGTGCGGATGACGCGCGGCCGGGCTTGGATCGGCGTGCTCGGCATCCTGCTGGCGGGCATCGTCGGCCTCAACGTCATCACCCTCAGCCTGGCGGCGAGCGCCGGTCAGATCGACCAGAACATCCAGGCCCTCGACCAGGAGAACTCGATCCTGCGCAGTCGCGATGCCCAGAAGTCGGGCAGCGCCCGGGTCCGCCACGACGCGGTGGCCCTCGGCCTCACCGCCGCCTCCGCCGATGAGGTCAACTACCTACGGGCAAGCCCGCGGGACGTCACCACCGCGGCACAGCGCCTCGCCGCGGCGGGCACGGCCTACTAGGAGCGGACGGCAGCGGTGCGCACGATCGACCGGCGGATCGGACTTCTCTTCGCCGGCTTCCTTCTCTGCTTTCTCGTCATCTTCGGCCGGGCCTTTTGGCTACAGGGGGTGCAGGGCGCCGAACTCGCCAGCGAGGCCAGCTACCAGCAGACAGAGGTTGTCACCATCCCCGGCCTTCGCGGCAGCGTGCTGGACCGCCACGGCAAGGCGTTGGCCGCTTCCGAAGACGCGAAAACGATTTTCGCCACGCCTTACCAAGTGAGAAACCCGCGTCGCACCGCCGACAAACTGGCGTCGCTCTTGGGCGAGAACAGCGACGACGTGCTGGCTAGCCTCACCGAGGACACGGGCTTTTCCTATGTCGCCAGAAAAGTGGACGTGCCGACGGCGGCGCGGATCGACCGGCTCAACCTGCCGGGGCTGGGCGAGCTCCCCGACAGTCGCCGCACTTACCCGCAGGGAACAATTGCGGGTCAGGTGATCGGCGCGGTTGGCGACGACGGCCAAGGGTTATCTGGGCTTGAAGGCGGGGAAAATTCAATCCTCGGTGGCTCCGACGGCGAGCGGCAGATCGTCAAGGACGCCCTTGGCGAGCCGATTCGACTGGACACGATCAGCGATGCGAGCGACGGCTCAGATATCCAGCTGACGCTCGATCCCGCGATCCAAGCGAAGACCGAGGAGGTCCTGGACGGGATTGGCGCCACCTATTCGCCGAAAGGGGCGACCGCGATCGTGATGGATCCGCGCAGCTCTGAGATTTTGGCGATGGCGAACTGGCCCCCGATCGATCCGGCCGATCTCTCCGACGCCAGTTCCGAAGACCTGATCAACCGGGCGACCGGCTTCACCTATGAGCCGGGGTCGACGTTCAAGGCTTTCACCGTCTCCTCCGCGCTCGAAGACAGACTTGTGACGCCGGAATCGACCTTTACTTTGCCGCCCGAAATTCAGGTCGCCGATCGAACCATCTCCGACGCTGAAGCGCGGCCGACGGTATCGCTCAGCGTCGCTCAAATCCTCGCCGAGTCCTCCAACGTGGGAGCGGTGACCATCGGGCTCCAGATCGGCAAAACTCGCTTCAGCCAGTGGATAAATCGCTTCGGCTTCGGTCACCGGACCGGCGTCCAGTATCCGGCCGAGGAAATCGGACTGGTGCCGGCGCTGGAGGACTACTCGGGCTCGAGCATGGGCAACCTGCCAATTGGGCAAGGCCTCTCGGTGACGCCAATGCAGATGATGGCCGGCTACGCGGCGATCGCCGACGGCGGCTTCCTGCGCAGGCCACGGTTGATCGAGAAGATCGACGGCGAGCCGGTGGCTGAGCCAAGAGGAAAGAGGGTGATCGACGCGGGCGTCGCAGGGCAGGTGCGCACCATGCTGGAGGGCGTGTTGGCACCGGGTGGAACGGCTTCCGAGGTCAGCGTGCCCGGCTACACCCTGGCGGGCAAGACCGGAACCGCGGAGGTGGCGGAGAACGGCACCTACTCGAAAACGAAATTCGTCGCGTCGTTCATCGGTTTCGCCCCCGCCCAAAATCCGCGCCTGCTGGTCTCGGTCATCGTCGACCAACCGCAAGGGGACTACTACGGTGGATCCGTGGCCGCCCCCGCTTTCGGCAAGATCGCCCAGTTCGCTCTTCCATACCTCGGGGTGCCGCCAGAGTAGGAGGGACACCCGAACCCCGACCTAGAATCAGGCCGTGCGATTGGACGAGCTCATCGTTGGCGCCGAAGGGGCGCGGACCCGCGGAGGAGTCGATGCGGAGATTGCATCTCTCGCTTACGACAGTCGGGATGTGGGGCAGGGGACGTTGTTCTTCTGCGTGCCGGGGGAGAAGGTCGATGGGCATGAGTTCGCCGCAGCGGCCGTTGAGGCTGGGGCCGCGGCGCTTGTCGTCGAGAGAGAGCTTGAGTTGCCGGTTGCCCAGGTCGTGGTCCCCGATGCGCGGGCGGCGATGGCGACGGTGGCGGCGCGGTTTTGGGGGGAGCCCACGAAGGAGTTGAGGGTGGTGGGAATCACCGGGACGAACGGAAAGACCACGACCGCCTTTCTCATGCGAGAGATCCTCGAGTCGGCGAGAGTCGGCTGCGGATTGCTGGGAACCGTCAAGCAGGTGGTCGGCGGGGTGGAGGAGGAAGTCGAACGGACCACCCCGGAGGCGATTGAGTTGCAGGCGACCTTCCGGCGGATGCTTGATGCGGGGGACCGGGCTTGCGCGATGGAGGTGTCCTCTCATGCGCTGGCGTTGCACCGCTGCGATGCGATCCGCTTCGAGCTGGCGCTGTTCACGAACCTGACTCAGGATCACCTCGACTTCCATGGCGACATGGAGGACTACTTTCAGGCGAAGCGGGCGCTGTTCGCGATGGAGCCCGAGGTCTCGATCGTCAACGTCGACGATCCTTATGGGCAGCGGCTTGCCGACGAGTTCGACTGCCTGACCTTCTCGGCGGCCGACACCGACACCGACGCCGACTTTCTCGCTCGCGACGTTTCCTTCGACGCGAGCGGAGCGGCCTTTGTCGTGGACGGCCCCGAGGGCGAAGCGAGGGTCAACACCTCACTTCCCGGGCACTTCAACGTAGCCAACGCGCTTGGCGCCTTCGCCGCGGCCACGGCATTTGGAATCGACCCTCAGGCGGCCGCCGCCGGGTTGACCAGGGCGGCGCGGGTCCCCGGCCGCTTTGAGCCGGTCGATGAGGGGCAGGGGTTTGCGGTGCTGGTCGACTACGCCCACACGCCCGACTCGCTGGAGAACGTGTTGCGCGCCGCGCGCCGCCTGACCGAAGGACGGGTCATATCCGTCTTCGGCGCCGGCGGCGATCGCGACCGCGCCAAGCGGCCAATGATGGGGCTGGCGGGCGCCGAGCTTTCCGACCTCGCGATCGTCACCTCCGACAACCCTCGATCCGAGGACCCGGAGGAAATCGTCGCCGAGCTCGTGGCCGGGGTCGAGGATGCGTCAAAGCTCGAAGTGGAAGTTGATCGCCGGGCGGCGATCGCGCTCGCCTTTGATCGAGCCGCGCCTGGTGACACGGTCGTGATCGCCGGCAAGGGGCACGAGCAGGGTCAGGAGTTCGAGTCCGGGCGAAAGGTTCCCTTCGACGATCGCGACGTCGCTCGCGAAGAGCTGCGAAAGCTGGGCGGTCGATCGTGAACCTGACCCCGCGGGAGATCGCAGCCGCAATGGGCGCCGAAATCGCCTCGGAGGGCGAGGCCGGTTGCCCCGAGCGCGCCGCAATCGATTCGCGTGACGCCGCCGGCGCTCTCTTCTTTGGCTTACGCGGGGAGAATGTCGACGGGAGCCATTTCGGCAGCCAGGCAATCGCGGCGGGGGCGTGGGGGGTCGTTGTCCCGGTCGATCGGGTGGCCCGGCTCGAAGGCGCCTGGGTTTTCGCCGCCCCCGATCCGTTGTTCGCTCTTCAGGCGTTGGCCCGCGCCTGGCATCGCACCCTCGACGGGAAAACCCTTGGGATCACCGGCTCGGTCGGCAAGACCTCGGTCAAGGACATCGCCCGCGCGCTCTTGCCTGGTCACGTCCACGCCAACCGCGAGAACTTAAACACCGAGATCGGCATGCCTTTGACGGTGTTGGAGGCGCCGGAGGACACCGAGACCCTGATCCTGGAGATGGCGATGCGCGGCCCCGGCCAGATCGCCGAGCTGGCGGCGATCGCCGAACCCGACGTCGCCGTGATCACCAACGTCGGGCCGGTCCACATCGAGTTGCTCGGCTCGGTCGAGGCGATAGCGGCCGCGAAGGCAGAGGTGTTGGCTGCTCTGCCCGAAGACGGCGCCGCCGTGGTCCCGGTCGACTCGGTCCAGCTGGAGCCTCACTTGGCGGGGGTGCCTCGCTTGCTGCGCTTCGGCCCCGGCGGCGATGTCTGCGCCGTTGAGTGGCGAATCGATGATGGGGTCACCGAGGCCATGATCGATACGCCCGCCGGCCGGCAGCTATTCCACTTCCCCTTCACCGAGGCCCACAACCTCACCAACGCGCTCGCTGCCGTTGCCGCGGGCGTTGCGCTGGGGGTCTCGCTGGGAGAGATGGCGGACGGGGCGGCGGATATAGGCTTCTCGCGCTTCCGCGGCGAGCGCTTAGAGCTGGGCGACGGAATTGTCCTCGTGAACGACTGCTACAACGCCAACCCGGTGTCGATGCGAGCGGCGCTCGACCATTTGGCATCGTTCGATGCCAAGCGCAGGCTCGCGGTTTTGGGTGAGATGGCCGAGTTGGGTCCCGAGGCGCCCGGCTACCACCGCGAGGTCGGCGAGTACGCGCGGGCGGAAGGGCTCGACATGTTGGTCGGCGTCGGCGGGGCGGCGCGTGACTACGGCCCCGACGAGCTGGTCGGCACGCCCGAAGACGCCGCCGAGTTGCTGGCTGCCAGGTTGGAGCCGGGCGACGTCGTCCTGGTCAAGGGGTCGCGATCGGCCGGCTTGGAAGCGGTTGCCGAGACGCTGGCGGAGCTGATCTGATGGGCGAAGTGCTGATCGCCGGGATGGCGGCGATGCTGATTTGCATCTTTCTCGGCCCGAAGTTCATCGAGTTCCTGCGAGTGAGGGAGTTCGGGCAGCACATTCGTGAGGACGGTCCGCAGGAGCACCACGCCAAGGCGGGAACGCCGACGATGGGCGGGTTGATCGTTTTCGCGTCGATCTGCGTCCCTTACCTCGTCCTCTCCGATCGGGACGCCCAGAGCCTCGCCGTCTTCGGCGTCGCTCTCGGCTGCGCCGGCCTCGGCTTTGCCGACGACTTCATCAAGATCGTCAAACGCCGCTCGCTTGGGCTCTCCGCCCGCTGGAAGCTCTTCTTCCAGTTGCTGTTCGCGCTCGGCCTTTGGTGGGTGGCGCGCCATGAAGTGGGCCTTGAGCCGGTGCTCGAGCTTCGCATCGGCGACGGCAGCATCGACCTCGGTCCCGTCCTCTACTTCGTTCTCGTCTTCCTCGTCATCGCCGGCACCTCAAACGGCGTCAACCTCACCGACGGTCTCGACGGCCTCGCGGCGGGTTCCTGCGCGATCGTCCTCCTCGCCTACACGGCGATCGCCTTCGTCACCAACGAGCAGCAGAACCTCGCCCTGCTCTCCGCCTGCCTGGTCGGCGCCTGCGTCGGCTTCCTCTGGTTCAACGCCTTTCCGGCATCGATATTCATGGGCGATACCGGCTCCCTGGGGCTCGGCGGCGCGATTGGCGCCCTCGCGGTGATGACCCAGACCGAGGTCCTGTTGATCATCATCGGCGGCATCTTCGTGATCGAGGCGCTGTCCGTGGCGGTTCAGGTATTCGCCTTCAAGACCTTCCGTCGCCGGGTTTTCCTGATGGCCCCGCTCCACCATCACTTCGAGATGATGGCCTGGTCGGAGACCAAGATCATGCTCCGCTTCTGGATCATCGCCGCCGTCTGCTCCGGCATCGGCTTCACGCTGTACCAGCAGAGCATCGGCTCCTAGCCGGGCTGGGAGCCCAGCGGCTAACCGGCGATGTTCGTGGCGGCGCCGATCGGCAGCCACCTGACCCGCTCCCGCAGGTCGGCGGGCGCATCGGCGAAGTCGCCCTCGATGGCGTCGCGCCCTTCACGGAAGTGCTTCCAGCCCTCGTAGTGAATCGGGATGATGGTTCGTGGCCCGATCAGTTCGCACAGCTCCACTGCTTCCTTGGCCGTCATCGTGTAGCGCAGCGGGCCGGAGATCGGGAACCGCACACCGCCCAGGTGAATGAGCGCGGTATCGACCTGAAGGCGATCGGCAACCTCGCGCACGCCGTCGTAGAGCACGGTGTCGCCGGAGATCCAGAGAACGCCGTCATCCTGGCCGTCCCATGCGAGCGCGAAGCCGACCACATCGCCGACGATCGGGCGGCTCAGCGGCGGGCCGTGGCGACAGGGGGTGGCGGTGATCTCGATCGTAGGGCGCCCCGGGGCCTCAAGCCTCGTGCTCGCCCACGGTTCGAGGCCGCGCGCGTTGCCCCCCAGCCGCTTCGCCCCGGGAACGGTGGTGATCACCGCGCCCGCCGCCGGCAGAAAAGCTCGCCCGGCGGCGTCGAGATTGTCGTCGTGGTGATCATGGCTGAGCAGCACCGCGTCGATCGGGCCGATGTCGGCGGCAGCTATCGCCGGATCGGCGAGCTTGCGTGATCCAGTGCCCCAACCAAAGCGATAGCTCCCTCCGGCCGGATCGAAGGTCGGGTCGGTCAGCAGCCGCCAACCCCCAACCTCGATCAAAACCGTGGGCCCGCCGATGTGGGTGAGGGTGGCCTCCATAGGGCGACATACTGACCGATCGCCCTATGGATGAGCTGCACACGCCTCGACTGAACTGCAAACCGAGGCTGATAGGACGATGCCCCCTTTCGGGTTCGTGGGGGCTGAATCCGGGTTTCTGGGCACGATTTCGATCAGCTTCAGCCCCCTTCGCTAGGTGTCGCTGTGCTTCGCGGCAGTCGTAATGACGGCTAAATGAAGGGTGGCGTCATCCGTTGAGGTTAGGCAGATCTTCCTCCGCCCACTTCTTGAGACTTTGCATCAGGTCATCCATCTCATCATCGTCCAGATAAGGAGCCTCGATAGCTCTTTCGAGTAGTCGCTCTTCTGCAACCTCATCTAGCCTGGACTGCACGTCGGCGATGAAGGCGATTGACGCGTCGAGGAACGCTTTCGCCATTACAACTGCCTTCTCCTCCCGAACCACGTATTCGAGCCGAAATCGCGTTAAGAACTCGTGGGCGAGGAGGTTGCGTATTTCGAGCGCAAGGTTCAGGTCCGAAAAGAGCGACGGATCCAGATCAATGTGCTTGGCAGCGTCTCTTGGGGGTTGCTTGAGTAGGCCTTCCAGCTTGCGGATCGCCCGCTCCATGTCTGTCGGAGTCTTCTTCTTGAGATGGGTTATCTGGAAGATCGTGAATTCAAGGAGTTGCGCCGCGAGCATCACCTTCGAGAAGCGCAGGAAGACCGGAAGTTCCCCTCCGAGCGCGGTCATGAGCGCGATGTCTTCGGCGGTGGCCTCCTCTACCCCAGACGGGAACTTGGACACTTCGTCAGGAGTTGGGGTCGTCAGGCGTCTCGTTAGCCGCCTCACTACCTGAATCATCTGGTCGATTATCACCTTGGGCTTCAAGTCTCAAGATCGGTTCGCCAGGCACCTTGATGAACTCAAGCGACCGCTGGTTCTCTAGCACGGTATTGGTCGCTTGCTGGGTCTCGGAGTCGAGTCCTTGCTCCCCTTCGTCCTCCTCGGACTCTTCCGGCAACTCCCCCGCTCGTACCTGAATGTTGTATCCACAATCAATCCGTTCGGCGATCTCGTTCAGTTTCTTGTTGATCTCCGTCCGCAACTCATTCAGCCGACCAGCGTCCTGTATTGACGCTTCTGACAGAGTTTCCTCGGTGATCTCGCGGGTGGCGTTCTCCATTCCATCGCTTACGTCTTTTGCCACCTCGTCAAGTGCCTTCTGTGATACGTGCTGCTCTGCCAACTTGGAGTGCAACATCCTGATCTCCAGGATATTCTTGTATGCCGCGATGACGCGCTCGATTGCGGTTGAGAGGATCGCCGCTGTCGCTGGCGCAGAGTCGAGAAAGACCTGGAACTCGGAAGATGAAATTGCCCGCACTCGGAGATCCGGCCGGCTCTCTCCTGCTAGCTCGCTGAAGGGCAGAATGATCTCTCTCAACTCAACGAACTCTTCCCCAAGTGCGGCAAGATCATTCTTAACGGCGTTTCGTGGAATCATGACGCCGATCTCAAACTCACCAGGGGACAGCTCCTCGCTTCCGATCTTGAAAAAGTTGAGAGAACGATCAGCCTCGTTAAGGGCCGTTAGTGTCGCTTGAACTCGATCATTGATCGCTTGAATCTCGTCTGCCGCCGCACTCGGCGTCATTTCATTGCGTTGAAGAATCCCCTCTACATCTTCAAGCAAGGACTCCCCAAATAGGTCTGCGATCCCCATCTCTTCAAGTTCCTGTCGCCAGGCAGGAGGAAAGTCGTTACTCGGAGCACTGACTAAAGCGTCAACAAGCGCTCTGCGAGATGAACTCACCTGGGTCTGGGGTTCGGGAATGTTCGGCGTCTCGACCTGAGAGCGAAGTCCATTCAACAGGCCTTCGAGGTGCTCCGGATATGCGATGTCAGCGATCTCTTGTTGAAGAGCATTTACAAGCGTATGCAAGCGTTCAGCATTCACGCAAGCATCTTATGGCCGCTTCCGGCGGGATGTCGTGTAGTTACTGCGCCGAGTTGAGCGTCATCAGGGCAGACTCTGCTGAGCATGAAAAACAGGGCGTTGGACGTGGGCTGTCGAGCTACCGCCTTGAGACCCGCTAGAGTCGGCTCAGCGGGAGAGTTGCATTCAAGTGGCCTTCCCCGAGAACTGAACGTGACCGCTGCGAACCGCAACCTCCAAGACGCCAAGAAGGCGAGGGAGGACGAGTTCTACACGCAGTTAGCGGACATCGAGCGCGAACTGCGCCACTACAAGTCCCACTTCAATGGCAAGGTCGTCTATTGCAACTGCGACGATCCTCGCGTGAGCAATTTCTTCCATTACTTCTCGTACAACTTTGAGAAGCTAGGGCTGAAGAAACTCATCACTACCTGTTACAGAAGTCAACAAGCTGATCGCTTCAGCCGTAACGATTCCAAGCACGCGATCTACCAAGAATACGACGGTGACGATAACAACAACAAAGTTCCTGACTCCGAGGAGATAGGGGTCAAGCCATTGGAGGGCGACGGTGACTTTCGCAGCCCGGAGAGCGTCGAACTACTCAAACGGGCAGACATCGTTGTGACCAATCCGCCTTTCTCGATGTTCCGCGAGTTTGTGATGCAGATTGTGGCGATGGACAAGAGATTCCTTATCATCGGCAGCCAGAACGCGATTACCTACAAAGAGATCTTTCAACTAATCCAAGGCGACAAGATCTGGCTTGGCTTCAATAGTGGTGACATGGCCTTTCGTGTGCCTGACTACTACCCGCCAAGAAAGACCCGGTACTGGAAGGACGAGGACGGCAAGAAGTGGCGAAGTCTGGGCAACGCCTGCTGGTTCACCAACCTTGACATCTCGAAGCGTCATGAGGACCTAATCCTCTTCAAGACTTATAACCCCACGGAGTATCCGACCTACGCGAATTACGACGGCATCGAGATAGGACGCACGGACAATATTCCGGCGGACTATGACGGTCCCATGGGAGTGCCGATCACGTTTCTTGAGAAGTACAACCCCGACCAGTTTGAAATTGTGGGTAATAGCCGCGAGCTTGGAACGCCGATGTCGAGCATCGCCAAGAAAGACACATATACGCAAGGCGGGCCTAGGTTCTATTTGCCTAATGGTGACGGCACCTATCGCCGTATGTACGACAGGATCGTCATAAGGAACAAGAGGCTATGAGGATTGAACTCAAGGAATTGAAGGTCCGCGACCTCACCAAGGGCTACCGAGACAACGATGAAGCAGGCGTCGTCGGTTACGCGGGCAGGCTGGATATTCGCCCGCCGTATCAGCGGGAGTTCATCTACAAGGACAAGCAGCGAGACGCGGTAGTGGAGACGATCACTCGGGACTTCCCGCTCAATGTCATGTACTGGGCCGTGCGTGAGGATGGCGACTTTGAGGTCATCGACGGGCAGCAGCGCACCATCTCCATCTGTCAGTACGTCGAGGGCGACTTCGCCTTCAATGGTCGTTACTTCCATAATCTTCAATCGGATGAGCAAGAGCAAATCCTCGATTACCAGTTGATGATCTATCTATGTAGTGGCACTGATAGCGAGAAGCTCGAGTGGTTCAAAACCATCAACATCGCAGGCGAGAAACTCGCCGACCAAGAGCTGCGCAACGCGGTGTACGCTGGTTCTTGGGTGTCCGACGCCAAGCGCTACTTCAGCAAGAACGGCTGTCCCGCCTACAGCATCGGCAGCGACTACATGACAGGCACGCCCATCCGTCAGGACTACTTGGAGACGGTGATCAAGTGGATCAACGGCGGCGAAATCGAGGCCTACATGGCCAAACAGCAGCACAAGCCCAACGCTAACGAACTATGGCTTTACTTCCAGAGTGTGGTCTCTTGGGTGAAGGCCATATTCGCGACGTATCGCAGAGAGATGAGGGGCATACCCTGGGGCGATTTGTTCAACGAGTTCGAAGACACGGAGCTCGACTCGACAAAGCTTGAGGAGCAGGTTGCGGCGCTGATGGCCGACGAGGATGTGGGTAATAAGAAGGGCATCTACTCCTATGTGCTCGACGGACAAGAAAAGCACCTGAACATCAGGATGTTCAGCCCAAACCAGAAGCGTGAGGCTTATGAGCGTCAGGAAGGTGTCTGCCCGGTCTGTGGCAAGCACTTCGAGATTAATGAGATGGAGGCCGACCACATTACCCCCTGGCATGAAGGTGGCAAGACGGAGGCTACGAACTGTCAGATGTTGTGTCGCGATGACAACCGCAGGAAGGGTGGCGTCTAGCTAAAGGACTCTCACATCGACCAAGTCGTCGATGATTTTGAAATCCTTGACGTTGCGAGTAATCAAGGTTGCATTGTGGACCCTAGCGGTGGCTGCAATGGCCAAATCCGCCATACGCTTGCGGGGTTGACCTCTTCGGCTGGCCACGGCTGCCTGGAGGCGTCCCCATTCGCGGGCCACGCGGTCATCGAGAGGCAATGGGTCCGGATAGCGTGCTTCGAGCAGGCCTAAACGCGTCGCTCGGAGGGCACGAGTGTCCTCGTCGGATGTGATGAGGAGGCCGAAGTGCAACTCAGCAATTGAGACGGTGCTGATCGACGACTCAATTCCGGGGGGCAGCGCCTCGCCCGCAATCAGCACCGATGTGTCGAGTACTGCGCGCAACGCGCGCTACTCCGCCCAGGGGTCCCGCAGGTCCGCCTTGAACGCCTCCAAGTCGCGCTCGAGCGTCGGATCGGCCGGCAGTTCCCAGAGGTCCCGTAGCTCGGCGGTGTCGATCCACTGCCTGGTGCGGGTGGGGCCAAGATCGGCTACGGGTCGGCCGGAAACGGTGATCGTGAACTCTTCGCCGGCCTCTGCCCGGCGAAGCACTTCGCCCACGTTGTTGCGCAGCTCTTTCTGCGGGATCGTTGCCATGTCCAGAAGGTAGCAGTTCTGCTACTGAGAGTCCGGTTGCATTGGACGCGCGACTTGTCGGCACGGATTCAGAACAGGTCCGACGCCCGGGGGATCGAAGATATGTCGGATGAGCTCGCCGCCTCCGAAGAAGCTTCGCCCGGCTCTGCCTGAGGGGCCGTTTTTGGTCGTTGGGCTGGCGCGGTCGGGGCAGGCGGTGGCGCGGTTGCTGGCCGATCGGGGGGAGGTCGTGCGGGCGGTCGATTCCGGGCATCCGGATGGGGCGGCAGGGCTTGAGGCCCTTGGCGTCGAAGTCGTTCTGGATGCGGAAGGACTTGCCCTATTGGAAGGGACGCGGACCGTCGTCAAGAGCCCGGGAGTTCCACGGGAGGCGCCGGTGATCGCTGCCGCTTTGGAGCGGGGGATCGACGTGATCGGCGAGTTGGATCTCGCTTGGCGGACGATTCCAAACCGCTTCGTCGCGGTGACCGGGACCAACGGCAAGACGACAGTCGTCGAGCTACTCGGGCACCTGTACCGGACCGCGGGTGAGCCGGTCGCCGTCGCCGGCAATGTCGGCACGCCGCTGTCGGCCTTGGCTGGAGAGGTGGATCCCGACGCCACCGTCATCTGCGAGGCGTCCAGCTTTCAGCTCGAAGACGCGATCGCCTTTGCCCCGGAGTGCTCCGTCTTCCTCAACCTGGCGCCGGACCACCTGGATCGCCACACCGATCTCGACTCTTACCTCGCCGCCAAGCTGCGGATCTTCGCCAACCAGGGCAACGACGACATCGCCGTCTACAACGCCGACGACCCGTCGCTCTCCGATGTGGACCTCGGCGGCTGCGCCCGGCGCGTCTCTTTCTGTCACGGGGCGGGCCCCGACTGCGAAGTCTCTCTTTCTGAGGAAACGGTCTTCTACGACGGGGAGCCATTGTTCGGGGTTGATGAACTGGGGGTTCTGGGCGAGCACAACGTCGCCAACGCGATGGCGGCCGCCGCTGCCGCCCTTTCGATGGGGCTGGATCGCGACGCGGTCCGCGACGGTCTGCGCTCCTTTGCCGGCGTCCCGCACCGCTTGGAGCAGGTGAGTGAGATCGACGGAGTTCGCTTCGTCAACGACTCCAAGGCGACCAACGTCGCCTCGGCAACCGTCGGCATTCGCGCCTTCGAAGGTGGCGTGCACGCGATTCTCGGCGGCAGCGAAAAGGGGGAGCCTTTCTCTCCGTTGGCCGGCCCCGTCCGCGAGCGCTGTGCCGCTTGCTACCTCACCGGCGCTTCCGCCGAGCGCCTGGCCGAGGAGCTGGCCCCCGTTGTGGAGGGCGGGGTGGAGCTGCATCGCTGTGCCGATCTTGAAGAGGCCGTCCGCCGAGCCGCCGCCGCCGCTCGCCCCGGCGAGGTCGTTCTTCTTTCGCCCGCCTGTGCCAGCTTCGATTCCTTCCGCGACTTTGAGGAGCGCGGCGAGCGCTTCCGCCAGATCGTCGGGGAATTGCGGTGAGCGCCCGCGCTCTCACCCTCCCCGGCCGTCCGGCCGGAACTCGCAAGGGCGCGAAGAGAAAGGCGAAAAAGCGGGCCCGCGTCCAATCGACCGAATACAACCTGTTGCTGACCGCGACCCTTTGTTTGCTGGCCCTCGGCGCGGTGATGGTCTTTTCGGCCAGCTCCACCACGAAAGTCCTCAACGACGGTGGGCTCTCCGACAGCGCCTTCTATCTCAAGCGGACGCTGATGTTCGGCGCCGTCGGCCTCGTCTTCATGCACCTGGCCGCCCGCCATGGCCTCGCCGCGGTCCGCCGCCTCACGCCGGCGATCCTCATCGGCACTTTCTTTCTCCTCTTCGTCGTGCTCGTGGCGGGCACCACGGTCAACGGCTCCAGTCGTTGGATCGGCTCCGGCTTCGTTCAAATTCAGCCCTCTGAACTGGCGAAGTTGGCGCTGATCCTCTACGGCGTCGACCTGCTCGCGAGCAAGCCGAGACGGGCGCGGACGATCGAGGGGATGGCGCCTTTCCTGATCGTCGTCGGACTCGCCTCCCTGTTGATCGTCGCCGAGCCCGACCTGGGGACGACAATGGTGATCGGCTTCGCCGTCGCCGCCACCTTGGTCGCCGCCGGCGCACGCATTCGCGACCTGGCATTGATCGGACTCGTGCTCGGATCCCTGGCGCTGCTGTTGACTGTGGTTGAGCCCTACCGAATGGCGCGTCTGACCGGCTTCCTCAATCCCGGCGTCGATGCCTCCGGCGCCGGCTTTCAAGCCGCGCAGGCAAAGATCGCGCTCGGTTCCGGCGGTCTCTTCGGAGTCGGCATCGGCAACGGCGTGCAGAAGGCTTTCTACCTACCCGAGGCCCACACGGACATGATCACGGCGGTGATCGGCGAGGAGCTGGGCTTGGTCGGGATCGCCGGGGTCGTCAGCCTCTTCGCGATGTTCGGCTACGCCGGCCTGCAGGTCGCGAAAAGAGCCAAGGACAACTACGGCAAACTGCTCGCCGCCGGCCTCACCTCCCTGATCCTGATTCAGGCGACGATCAACCTTTTCGCCGTGATGGGCTTGGCGCCGCTGACCGGAGTGCCGCTGCCCTTTGTCTCTTACGGCAACAGCAGCCTGATGACGACCTTGTTCGCGGTCGGGCTGATCCTCAACGTGGCGCGGGGAGGGAAGGCCGGCACCGCACGGTCCGCCCGCCCCCGTTCCGGCAAACTGCGCGTCGTCGAGGGCGGCCGGTCGCCCGCGCGCGGAAGGAGAAGAACCAGAGGTGGCAAGAGCGCCCAGAGTCGTAGTGGCAGCGGGGGGAACCGCCGGCCACGTCGTGCCGGCAATGGCGGTCGCCGCCGAGCTTCGAGCTAGCGGCGCCGAGGTCAGTTTCCTCGGCACCCGTGAGCGGATCGAAGCAGATCTGGTTCCCGCTGCCGGCTACGAGATTGATTACCTGAAGGTGCGCGGGATCGACCGGCGCAATCCCCTGCGCGCCGCGCGCGCGGCTATCGAGGCGATCGGCGCGGTGGGGGCCGCGCGCCGCGCCCTGCGCGCCCGCGACGCCGACGCCGTGATGGGGGGCGGGGGCTTCGTCGCCGGGCCGGCCGGGCTGGCCGCGACGCTGTCGCGGACTCCCTTAATCCTCACCGAAGCCGACAGTCACCTGGGCCTGGCCAATCGCCTGCTTGCCAAGCGGGCGCGGCGGGTCTGCCTCGCCTTCCCGATCGCGGGGAGGGAAGGAGACAACTATCTGGTCACGGGACGACCGGTGCCGGGCGCCGTGCTGGCGGGAGACCGGGCAAAGGCCCGCGCGCGCTTCGGCGTCGCCGCGGACGATCGCTGCCTGCTGGTCATGGGGGGCAGTCAAGGCGCCCGCTCAATCAATTTATGCGCGGTCGAGGCTTTTGCCGAGCGCCCAGGGCGTGACTTCCATGTGGTCCACCTGGCGGGCCGCCGCGATTTCGGCGAGCTGAAAATGCGTCTCGCAGAAGCGCCCCATCGCGACCGCTACACCCTGCTGGCCTATGAGCCCGACCTTGGCGACACCCTCGCCGCCTGCGATTTGGTGTTGGGGCGCTCAGGCGGCTCGATCTTCGAAGTGACGGCGACCGGGCGCCCGGCAATCCTCGTTCCCTATCCGCACGCCACTGCCGACCACCAGAGCGCAAACGCCGATTGGATGGTCGACGCGGGCGCGGCGGAGGCGATCTCGGACGCGGAATTGAGCCCCGAGCGCCTCTCCGACGAAGTTGGCGACCTGTTCAGTGACGGGGAGCGTCTCTCGGTCATGGCGACGGCGTCAGCGTCGCTGGCGATGCCCGACGCGGCGCGACGGATAGCGGATGAGATCCTGGCGGTGGCGCGATGAGCAGCTGGAGCGAGAGGCGTCTCCACTTCATCGGGATCGGCGGAGCCGGGATGAGTGGGCTGGCTTTGGTCTGCGCCGAGCTGGGCGCGACCGTTACCGGCAGCGACCGGGCGGACTCCTCTTACATGGAGCGTTTGCGCGCCGTGGGCCTCGATCCCTCCGTCGGTCACGATGCGTCTCATCTGCCCGAGGGCGCCGAGGTCGTCGTCTCCACGGCGATCGCGGCGGATAACCCGGAGCTGGCGCTCGCTCGCGAGCGCGGCGCGGACGTTCTGCACCGTGGAGCCCTGCTGGCCGAGCTGTGCGGGGAGAAGCGGCTGATCGCGGTGGCGGGCACTCACGGCAAGACGACAACGACCGCGATGATCGCCTGGGCGCTTCGAGCGACCGGCGCCGATCCGGCGTTCTTCATCGGCGGCGAAGTGCCGGGGCTCGGCACGGCGGGCGCCGCTGCCAACTCCGGCTGGGGGGCGGGGGAGTGGGTCGTCGCGGAAGCCGACGAGAGTGACGCCAGCTTCCTTGAGCTGAAGCCGGAGGTGGCGGTGGTCACCAATATCGAGATGGACCATCACTCTCGCTGGGGTTCGCTCGCCGAGCTGCGGGCCGCATTCGCCGAGTTCACCGACGGCGCTCGCGTAGCCGATTTCAGCGCGACTTCGCCGGGGCCGCTCGAGTTGAGCCTCGCTGTCCCCGGGCAGCACAATCTGCTCAACGCTCGAGCCGCTCTGGCGGCGATCGAGTCGGCGGGGCTCGATGTCGAAGCGGCCGCGGCGGCGCTGGCCGACTTCCCCGGCGTGCGACGGCGGCTCGAGTTGAAGGGGGAGCGCACGGGGGCCCGGATATACGACGACTATGCCCATCACCCGACCGAGGTACGCGCGGCTCTCTCCGCGTTGCGCGAACTCGCCCCCGATCGTCTCGTCGCCGTCTTCCAGCCTCACCTCTACTCACGCACCAAAGCGCTCTCGGAGGAGTTTGGCGCGGCGCTCGCCCTGGCCGACGAAGTCGCCGTGCTCGATGTGTATCCCGCCCGCGAGGAGCCGGTCGGCGACCTCGCCGGGGTCAGCGGGTTACGCGTCGCCCAAGCCACTGCCGAGCGGGCCGGGGGGCGGCCCGTCTGGTGGCTGCCGACGGCCGAGGGGGCCTACGAAGCGCTCGCGTCGCAGCTCGACTCCGGTCAGGTGCTGGTCACGATCGGCGCCGGTGACATCGTCAAGCTGGCCGAGAGGCTCGTCGAAGACGGAGCCGAGAGATGAACCCTCCTCCCGAAGGAGCCCAGGCGGATTTCTCGCTTGCCCGTTTGACGACTGTGCGCACTGGTGGTTCGGCTGACTGGTTTGCCCGCCCTTCCACCGAGGGCGAGTTACTGGCCCTGCTCGGCTGGGCGGGGGCCGAAGACGTCGCGGTAGGAGTGATCGGCTCCGGATCGAATCTGCTGGTGGCCGACGATGGGTTCCACGGACTTGCGATCAAGCTGGATGGTGAGCTCGCGACGATTGAGCATGAAGGCGAGCGGCTTCTCTGCGGCGGCGGCGCCCGCCTTCCCTCGGCTTCGGCGAAGGCTGCCGGCTGGGGTCTTTCCGGACTCGAGTTTGGGATCAACATCCCCGGCACCGCGGGCGGGGCGGTGAAGATGAACGCCAACGCGTATGGCGGCCAGCTCGCCAAGGTCCTCGAGTGGGTCGACGTCTGCTCCCCGAGCGGCCGCGAGCGCCGGGCGCCCGAGGAGCTTGGCTTCACCTACCGCAGCTCCAACCTCGGCGCCGATGAGGTCGTGTCGCGTGCATCGTTTCGTCTCCGCTCAGCCGAGGCGGACCGGGTCAAGGAGACGCTGGCGGGGATGCGCGAGAAGCGCCGCGAGGCCCAACCCTCCGGGATCAAGACCTTTGGCTCGACATTCAAGAACCCCAAAGATGAAAGCGCCGCGGGTCGCACCGCCGGGCAGCTTCTGGAGGAGGCGGGCTGCCGCGGCTTGCGCCATGGCGGCGCGCGTTTCTCCGAGAAGCACGCCAATTTCGTCGAAAACACCGGCGAAGCCTCGACCTCCGATGTGCTCGAGCTGATGGCCGAAGGTCGCCGCCGTGTGTACGAGCGCTTCGGGGTTGAGTTGGAGCCGGAGGTCCAGATCCTCGGCGATGTCGCCTGGCCGCAAGGCTGGGAGCTGTGAGACGCCGTCTCCTTACCGCCCTGGTGCTCGTCGTCGCCCTGGTAGCCGGTTACTGGTTTGTCCTGCGCGGGGAAACGGTTGAGCCTCGCTTGCTCCCTGTCCAGCCGACTTCGGTGATCGGTGCGGGCGCGGATGCAATCGGGGTGTCCTCCGAGGGCTTAATCCTCACTTGGCTGCCGACCCCTGAGGAAGGGACCCTGCCCGGTTTGCCGCTGGCCGAGCCGCCGTCGAGTGGCCGGCTTTCCGGGCCCGTGCTTCAGCAAGCGCTCGTGCTCGGCGCCGCGCCGGCCGAGCTGCGTCCCTATATAGAGAGCAGCTTTTACGGGGACAGTGGGGTGGACGTTGTCTTGGAGGCGGGAGTGCAAGTGCGCTTCGGGGATGCCTCGCAGGCGGCGGCCAAGTGGCAGGCGGCCGCCACCGTGCTCGCCGACCCCGCGGTCACCACGCTCGACTACATCGACGTTCTCGTGCCCAGCAGACCCTCGATCGGGGGGTCTGGACACACACTGCCACCCGCCTCCTAAACCCTCAACTAATGGTTTAGGTTTGGCCAACCCTCAAGTAATACTTGAGGCATTGGATATTGCACGAAGCCTCCCGCGCGTTTGACAGAGAGCGTGGAATACCCTACGTTGAGCGCAATTTCCAAGGTTCCGGCGACTCTCAGAACCCTTGAGCATCGCTAAAGCCTCGGACGGAACAAAGGCTCAACTCAAATCCAGTCCTCGCGGGCTGGGCAAACTTCCAGTCATATTGGCTGGGCTTGGAGAAATCGGGAGATGGAATCCACATACCTTGCGGTGATCAAGGTCGTCGGAGCCGGCGGCGGCGGAACCAATGCCGTCAGTCGGATGGTCGACGCGGGCATCCGCGGTGTCGAGTTCGTCGCCGTTAATACAGACGCTCAGGCCCTCCAAGCCTGCGATGCCGACATCAAGCTCTCGATCGGACAGGAACTGACACGCGGGCTTGGCGCCGGCGGTAACCCCGAGGTCGGGGCCGGCGCCGCCGCGGAGAGCCGCGACGAGATCAAGGAGGCGCTGAAGGGCGCCGACATGGTTTTCGTCACCGCCGGCGAGGGCGGTGGCACCGGAACCGGTTCGGCTCCGGTCATTGCCGAGATCGCCAAGGAAGAGATCGGCGCGCTGACTGTCGGCGCGGTGACCAAGCCCTTCGAGTTCGAAGGCAAGCGGCGGATGCAGCAGGCGCTTGAGGGCATCGAGAAGCTGCGCAACAACGTCGACACCCTGATCATCGTTCCCAACGAAAAGCTCCTACAGGCGGTCGAGCGGCGCACCAGCGTGCTCGAGGCTTTCCGCCAGGCCGATGACATCCTGCGTCAGGGCGTGCAGGGCATCACCGATCTGATCACCATTCCCGGGCTGATCAACCTCGACTTCGCCGACGTGCGCACGATCATGCGCGACGCCGGCTCAGCGTTGATGGGCGTCGGCACCGCCTCCGGTGAGGCGCGCGCGCTGGACGCCGCCAAGGCCGCGATCACCTCGCCTCTGATTGAGGAATCGATCAGAGGGGCGACGGGCATGCTGCTCAACATCACCGGCCCCGAGGATCTCGGCCTGTTTGAGGTCAACGAGGCGGCGCAGCTGGTTCAAGCCGAGGCGGACGACAACGCCAACATCATCTTCGGCTCGGTCGTCGACCAGTCGATGCGCGACGAAGTTCGCGTCACCGTGATCGCCACCGGCTTTGAAGGCTTCGAGCTGTTGGCCCGCTCCCCGCAGCGGGTGCGGCGTCGCTATGAGAGCCGTCCGCGGATCTCAGCCGACGACACCGATATCCGCAGACTGCGCGTGTCGGACGACGACATCGACGTGCCTGGCTTCCTCAAGGAATAGCCTTGCGCGGGCCATGAGCCCTCGCCGCACGCCCCTATACGAAAAGCACATCGAGCTTGGGGCGAAGATGGTTGATTTCGCCGGCTGGGAAATGCCCGTGCAATACGACGGGATTCGCGAGGAGCACCTGGCGGTGCGCACGCATGCCGGGGTATTCGATGTCTCCCATATGGGTGAGGTGGAGGTCGAGGGCCCAGGCGCGCTCGCCTTCCTGCAACGCGTCCTCTCCAACGATGTCGCCAAAACAGAGCTCGGAGGGGCCCAGTATTCCTGCCTCTGCAACGAGGACGGTGGCGTCATCGACGATCTCTTCGTCTACCGGCTCGGCGGCGATCGCTGGCTGATCGTCACCAACTCCGCCAACCACGCCGTCGACCTCGCCTGGCTCGGCCGCTGGAGTCGCGGCTTCGACGTCTCCGTTCGCGATGTCGCCGACCGCTACGCGATGCTCGCGGTGCAGGGACCGAACGCGCGGGGGATCGTCGCCGCGACGCTGAACCTGGACCTGCCGCCGCGGATGCGAGTCGTCGCCGAGCGGGTCGGCGGTCGCCCGGCGCTCGTTTGCGGCACCGGCTACACCGGCGAGGACGGGGTCGAATTGCTGGTCGACCCGGGGGTCGCGCCGGCGATCTGGGCCGAGCTGAGCGATGCCGGAGTCGTCCCCTGCGGCCTCGGCGCTCGTGACACGCTGCGGTTGGAGGTCTGCTTCCACCTGCACGGCAATGACCTGACGCCGGAGCGAAGCCCGATCGAGGCCGGCCTCGGTTGGTGCTGCGCCGAGGAGACGGGATTCGTCGGCGCCGAAGCCGTCGCTCGCGCCCGCGCCGAGGGGCCGGCGGAGTTGCTGGCCCCTTTTACGATCGAAGGCAAGGGCATACCGCGTCCCGGCAACGAGGTGCTTGTGGGCGGCGATCCGGCGGGGCTGGTCACCAGCGGCACCTTCTCTCCATCGCTCGAGGTTGGCATCGGCATGGCCTACGTGCGCGCCGATCTCGCCGTGCCGGGAACTGAGGTGGAGATCGATGTGCGCGGCAAACTTCGCTCCGCCCGGATAGCTTCCAAGCCCCTCTACTCGAAGGAGAAGTGAGCTTGTCCGACGCGCACTACCCAGACGATCTGCTCTACCACGACCAGCACGACTGGGCCCGGCTGGAGGGAGACGAACACGCCGTCTTTGGAATCACCTGGTACGCGCAGGACAGCCTCGGCGAGGTCGTCTTCTATGACCCGCCGGAAATCGGCGCGACGGTTGACAAAGACTCTTCCTATGCGGAGGTCGAGTCGGTAAAGGCCGTGTCCGACGTGATCGCGCCGCTTTCGGGCGAGATCGTCGAGGTCAACGACGCGCTGGTCGACGCTCCCGAGAAGGTCAACGAGGATCCCTACGGAGCCGGCTGGCTGGTCAAGGTCAAGCTGACCGCCGCTGTCGAAGCCGAAGGCCTGCTCAGCGCCGAGGAATACCGCAAGTTGCTCGAAAACGGCTGAGGCTGCGCCGCCCCCGGCTTCCGTAGCCTTAGCCGAGTGACTCGTTACACGTCAGCCACTCCCGCCGACCGGGCCGAGATGCTCGCGGCCATCGGCATCGACTCTCCAGCGGAGTTGTTCGAGCAGATCCCGGAGCCGTTGCGACTGGGTCGCCCGCTGGAGTTGCCGGTGGGCATGAGCGAGGCTGAGGTATACGAGCGGCTCGCCGCTCTCGCTGCCCGCAACGCGGATGCCGAGACGGAGGTTTGTTTCGTCGGCGCCGGGATGTACGACCACTATGTGCCGGCGATCGTCGATGCGATCACCCAGCGCTCCGAGTTCCTCACCCCCTACACGCCCTATCAGCCGGAAATCTCCCAGGGCGGGCTGCAGGTGATGTTCGAGTTCCAAACGGCGATGTCGGAGCTTACCGGCCTGCCGGTGTCGAACGCCGGGCTCTACGAGGGCCCCTCGTCGGTGGCGTCGGCGGGCTACCTGGCGATGGGCGCGACGAAGCGACGTCGCTTCGTCGTCTCCCGTGGCGTTCACCCGCACAGCCGCGAGACGCTCGCGACGTACTCGGAGGGTTACGGGGCCGATGTAGTCGAGGTGGGGCTGGAGGGCGGGCTGACCGACGCCGCCGCTCTCGCCGCGGCAGTCGACGGCGAAACCGCCGCCGTCTTTTTGCAGAGTCCCAACTTCCTCGGCTCGGTCGAGGATGTGGAGGCGCTGGGCGCCGTCGCCAAGGAGCACGGCGCGCTGCTGGTTGTCGCCGTCGACCCGATGACTTTGGGGATCCTCAAACCACCCGGCGAGCAGGGCGCCGACATCGCCCTCGGCGAAGGCCAGCCGCTCGGCAACCGGCTCGACTTCGGCGGTCCGTCTTTCGGCTTCTTCTGCGCCGCCGAAGAGCAGATCCGGCGCATGCCGGGGAGGATCGCCGGCGAGACCGACGATGTCGACGGCCGCCGCGGCTTCGTCCTCGCGCTACAGACGCGGGAGCAGCACATTCGCCGCGAGAAGGCGACCAACAACATCTGCACCGCGCAGGCGCTCAACGCGCTGGGGGCGATGGTCCACCTCGCCTGGCTCGGCCGCCATGGCTTCCGCGAGTTGGGGGAGCTGCTGGCGCAGCGCACCGCCTACGCGCGCGAGCGGCTCGACGCGGTCGAGGGTATCGAGCTTCTCCATCAGGCACCCGTCGTGCGGGAGTTTGCGGTCCGACTCGACGCGCCGGTACACCGGGCGCTGGAGCGTTGCGCCGAGCGTGGCATTGCCGCCGGCTACCCGCTCGGCCGCGATTACCCTGAATATGAAAGCGGCCTGTTGATTGCGATCACCGAGCGCCGCACGAAGGAACAGATCGACGACCTCGCCGACGCTCTCGGTGCCGCCGTGGCAGCCGAGATGGTGACCGCATGAACGAGACCCCGATGCAGCGCGAACGCGCGGTCACGATCTATGAGAAGTCCAAGCCCGGGCGTCGCGCCGCTGCGCTTCCCGACGCCGGTGTGCCGGAAAGGGCCCTCGATGAGCTGATCCCATCCCATCTCTTGCGCTCCGAGCCGCCGCGCCTGCCCGAGGTCGCCGAGCCGGAGATCATCCGCCACTACAACCGCCTCTCGCGGCGCAACTTCGACCTCGACTCCGGCTTTTACCCGCTCGGTTCCTGCACGATGAAGCA
Source organism: uncultured Solirubrobacterales bacterium (assembly GCA_963740065.1). Taxonomy (GTDB): domain Bacteria; phylum Actinomycetota; class Thermoleophilia; order Solirubrobacterales; family 70-9; genus DASVDE01. The sequence goes on along the minus strand of CAVUCS010000004.1, from coordinate 103,930 downwards.
CAACCCACGGCTCAACGAGCGGGTCGCGGCGCTACCCGGCCACGCCCGCCTGCACCCCGCGCAGGATCCGAGGCGCGCCCAGGGCGCCCTGGAGCTGATGTACCTGTTGCAGGAGTCTTTGGCCGAGATCTGCGGCCTGCCACACGTAAGCCTCCAGCCTTCCGCCGGGTCGCACGGCGAGTTGGCCGGTCTGCTGCTGACCCGCGCCTTCCACGCCGATCGGGGGGAGACCCGGAGCAAGGTGCTCGCGCCCGACACCTCGCACGGCACCAACCCGGCTTCGGTGACGATGGCCGGGTACGAGGTGGTCAAGGTCGCCACCAACGAACGCGGCGGCGTCGAGATGGACGACCTGCGGGCCAAGATCGACGATGACGTCGCCTGCCTGATGCTGACCAACCCCAACACTTTGGGTCTCTTCGACGAGAACATCGCCGAGATCGCGGCGCTGATCCACGAGGTGGGGGGCACGCTCTACTACGACGGCGCCAATCTCAACGCGGTGATGGGCCACTCGCGGCCCGGCGACATGGGTTTCGACATCGTCCACGTCAACTTGCACAAGTCCTTCAGTCAGCCGCATGGCGGCGGCGGGCCGGGGGCGGGGCCGATCGCCGTCTCCGAGCGGATCGAGCCCTTCCTGCCGCGCCCGCAGGTGGTGCGGCGCGAGGGCGGCAACGGCAGCGGCCCCATCTACGACCTCGACCACGACCGGCCCAAGTCGATTGGTCGCTTGCGCGGCTTTCAGGGCAACTTCGGAGTCTTCGTCCGCTCCTACGCCTACATCCTCAGCCTCGGCGCCGACGGCCTCGCCGAAGCCTCCGAGACCGCGGTGCTCAATGCCAACTACCTGAAGGCGCGCATGGCCGAAGGCCGCGCAGGAGATCGCCTGCCGGTCGCCTTCGACCGCCACTGCATGCACGAGTTCGTCCTCTCCGGCAAGCCGATGAAGAGAGAGCTGGGCATCGCCACCCTGGACCTCGCCAAGCGCCTGCTCGACTTCGGCTTCCACCCGCCGACCGTCTACTTCCCCCTCCTCGTCGACGAGGCCCTGATGATTGAGCCGACCGAGACCGAGACCAAGGAGAGCCTCGACGCTTTCGCCGACGCGATCGAAGAGATCCTCGCCGAAGCCGAGAAAAGCCCGGAGCTCGCCAAGCAGGCGCCCTACACAACCCCGGTCCGCCGCCTCGACGAGGTCAAAGCGACCCGCAAGCCCGTCGTCCGCCAGCCGCTGTAGCGACTGAGAGCCCATTCCGGCAGGGGTTCCACTTAACTTTTTCGTGGAGAGTGGTGGCTTGCGCTGCTGGCCGTGGCGGCGAAAAAGTACAAGACGTTCCACCCCTACCGGGATGGGCTCTCAGGGGTGAGCGGCATGCGACCGCCTGATAAGAAGGGTCATGGCCTCAGAGGAATGGTTGGACTCCGAGCGGGTCGGCGCCTATCGGGAACGCGCCGACGAGTTCCCTCATCGCCTCGAGGGGGAGGGCGTCCTGCTCGATCACGTGCCGCGCAACGTTCGCCGGGTGCTCGACCTGGGGACCGGCGACGGTCGCCTACTTGCCCTCCTCCAAAACGACCGGCCAGAGATGCTCGGCGTCGCCCTCGACTTCTCCGCGGTGATGCTGACGGCAGCACGCGAGCGCTTCGCAGGCGACGAGCGCATCGAGGTCGTCGAGCACGACCTCATCCGGCCGCTGCCGCCGCTCGGGAGCTTCGATGCCGTCGTCTCCTCGATGGCCATCCACCACCTCGAGCACGAGCGCAAGCGCGCCCTCTGCGGCGAGGTCTTCGACTTGCTTGAGCCGGGTGGGGTGTTCGCCAACTTCGAGCACGTGGCGTCGCCGACCGAGCGCCTGCACGCCGCCTTCTTCGCGGCGATCGACGAGCCGCTCGAGAACGAGGATCCCTCCGACCGCACGCTCGACGTCGAAACCCAGCTCGGTTGGCTGCGCGAGGTCGGCTTCGACGACGTCGATTGCCACTGGAAGTGGCTGGAGATGGCGTTGCTGGTGGGCGTCAAGCCGGCCGCCGGGGGGTTGAACTGACCGCTATACTGGCCATATGGCTAAACAAGTGACCGCAACGGATGCGAAGGCCACGATCCTTCGACTTCTCGACGATGCCGCTGCCGGCGAGGAGATAGAGATCACCAGGCACGGTCGCCCTGTCGCACGCTTGGTGCCTGCCTTCGGAGCCCGATCGCTGGAAGGGTCGTTCGAGGGAGTTGCGATGACCGCGGTCGACGAGGAGAAGCTGTTTTCCACCGGTGAGCCCTGGCATGCCGCTTGAAGTGTGACCAGGCTCCTTCTTGACACCCATGTCGTGCACTGGTGGTCCGCCGAGCCGGATCGGGTCAGCGCAACGGCGCGCAAAGCCCTTGACAGAGCGGAAGAGCTCGCGGTTTCGGCGATCTCGTGGTACGAGCTTGCCTGGCTTGCACGGCATGAGCGGATCGCTGTCAATGTCCCTATCCGAACCTGGCTGGAAGGCCTGGCGGCTCAGCTGCGAACGATCGGCGTCACTCCTGCGATTGCCGATACCGCCGTAGCTCTGCCCTCTTCGTTCCCCGGCGATCCCGCGGACCGGCTGATCTACGCGACGGCAATCGAGCACGACCTTGGCCTCGTGACCAAGGATCGTGCGATTCGCGACCACGATCACCCGCGCTCAATCGTCGTTTGGTGACAGGTCCGGCAGCTTCTGTCTCAAGCTGAGCACGGGAGCGAAGAGGTCGCCGTCGCGGTTGATTCGCTTCAGGACATCGGCGGCTTCGAAGACGAGCGATTTGGGGTCGCCGCTTTCGGCGCATCCCTTCACTTCATCCCAGGTGATCGGCGTTGAGACGGTCGGCCGCTCCCGCGCGCGCAGGGAGTAGACGGCGATCGTCGTTTTGCGCTCGTTGTTTTGGTACCAGTCAATGAAGACCTTGCCCTCGCGGAGGGTCTTTTTGCCCATCTTCGCGATCACCTCATCCGGCGTCTGTTTTGCCAGTAGTTGGGCGATCGCTTGGGCGAAGGGGCGCGTCTCCTCGTAGCTCGTTGCGGTGTTGAGCGGCACGTAGACCTGCATTCCCTTCGAGCCCGAGGTCTTGGCGAAGCACTCGACCTCGAAGTGGTCGAACACTTCCTTCAGTCGCAGCGCCACCCGGGAGCAGTCGACGATGTCGGCGGGTGGACCGGGATCCAGGTCGAAGGCAAGCACCGTTGGGCGCTCGTGTCGTCTTCCCAGCGCGAGCGCCGGGTGCAGCTCGATTGCCGCCAGCTGCGCCATCCAGACCAGGGTCGGCAGGTCCTCGCAGACGCAGTAGTCGATGTAGCCGGAATGCGGGCCGGCGAGCACGCGCGTCGTCTCCACCCAGTCGGGTCGGTGTCTAGGGCATCGCTTTTCGAAGAAGGCGGCGTCGGTGTTGTCAACGCCCTCGGGGAAGCGGCGCAGGGTCAGCGCCCGCCCCTTCAGGTGGGGAACGATGGCCGGCGCCACTTTCGCGTAGTAATCGACGACCTCGCCCTTGCTGAAGCCCACCTTGGGATAGAGGACCTTGTCGAGGTTGGTGAGTCTCAGCTCACGCCCGTCGACCTGGACCGCCCGGCTAGAGGTCACCGGCTACTTCGAAGACTTGGCTCTGGCCCGCGCGCGTCTTTTCGGCGCCGCTTTGGCTTTGCGCTTCTTCGCTGCGGGTCTGGCCGCCTTCCCCTCATCCTTGACCGCGGCAATGCTCTCCTCCAGCGCCGCCATCAGGTCAGGCGCCTTGGTCGGCTGCGGCTTCTCGCCCTCCGATGGGGTGACGATTTCCTTGCCGTCTGCTTTGCGCTCGATCAGCGCCATCAGCTTCTCGCGGTACTCGTCGCGGTAGGCGGCGGGGTCGAAGGGGCGGGTGAGCGAGTCGATCAGCTGCTCGGCCATCTCCACCTCGCGCTTGGCGACTCTCGGCTTACTGCTGGGGAGGACGTCCTTGAGCTCCTCCGGCGGCACCACCTCGTCGGCGAAGCGCATTGTGGTCAGAGTCAGCAACCCGTCGGCCGGGCGTAGCGCCGCCAAGTGCTCCTTGTTGCGGAAGACGAAGCGAGCGATCGCGACTTTGCCGGACTCGGCCATCGCTCTGGCCAGCAGCGAGTACGCCTTCTCGGCGCCCTCGGCCGGTCCGAGGTAGTAGGGGCTGACGAAGTAGATCGGGTCGATCTCTCCGAGGTCGACGAAGTCGACGACCTCGATCGCTCGGGTCTTCTCCGGGTCGAGTGCGCTCATCTCCGCCTTGGTGAGGGGGACGTAGCGGTCGGGCGTTATCTCGAAGGCCTTGACGATCTTCTCGTAGGGGACTTCCTCGTCGGTCCCCTCGGCGACGCGGCGATGTCGGATTCGGGCGCCGTCGGACTCGCGAATCTCACGCAGCCCAATGCTGCGCCGCGCCACCGCGCTGTACAGCTTCACGGGCACGTTCAAAAGCCCGAAGCTGATCGAGCCGCTCCATATCGCTCGTGCCATCAGCAGATCACCTGAGCGGAATCTTCCCAGCACACGGCCCGCGGTGCAGTGGGTCGATCGCGGGCGGGAGCCATCTTGCGGATCGTGGGGGATCATGCGCGCGTGCTCTTCGAGCTGCACAACGTCAGCCTGGCCCGCGGAAAGCGACGGGTTCTCGAATCCGTAAGCGCCCGGCTGCCGGCGGGGGCGACGGCAATCGTCGGCCCGTCCGGCGCCGGCAAGTCGACCCTGCTGCGCCTCCTCAATCGGCTCGCCGATCCCGACGGCGGGACGATCGCCTACCGCGGCAAGTCGCTTGCCGAGTACGACCCGCTGGCGCTACGACGCGAGGTCTCGCTGGTCCCACAGCTGCCCGCCTTGATCGAAGGCACGGTCGAGTCAAATCTACGCTTCGCGACCGGACTCGCCGGGGAACAACCTGACGTCGCCGGCTGTTTGCGACTGGCTGGACTCGACTCCGACTATGCGGAGCGTGACGTCGGGAAGCTCTCGGTCGGCGAGGCGCAACGGGCGATGCTCGCTCGTTCTCTCTCGCAAAAGCCCCGCGTGCTCCTGCTCGACGAGCCGACTTCGGCTCTCGACCACGCCGCGCGCGACGCGGTCGAAGCGACCCTGGAGGGGCTGCGGCGGGATCTCGACATCTCCATTGTGCTGGTCAGCCATGATCCGGAGCAGGCCCGCCGTCTCGGCGACTGGGTTCTCCGACTCGACGAGGGACGCGTCGTCGAGGAGGGTCCGGTGGAGCGAGTGCTGGCGTGAGCGGCGCGGTCCATGTCTCGCTCGGGCAGGTGGCGGCGGCGCTGACGCTGGTCGCGCTAGCCATTGCGATCTCCTACTGGCGGGATGCCGATCTGGAGAGAGACATCGCGGTTGCGGCGATTCGCTCCTTCGTTCAGCTGACCGCGATCGGCTACGCGATCAAGCTGATCTTCAACGTCGACTCGCTCTGGCTGGTGCTGGTGTTGCTGAGCGTGATGGTTCTATTCGGCGCTTTCACCGCGCGCAGCAGGGCGGCAGCGGTGCCGGATGCCTTCTGGCCACTGCTGGTCGCGCTGGCGATCGCCGGGGTGAGCACGCTGGGCTTGGTTGTCGCGCTCGGCGTCTTCGATCCGACCCCGCGCTACCTGGTGCCGGTTGGAGGCATGGTGATCGGCAACGCGATGACGGCCTCGGCGGTGGCCCTGAATCGCCTCGGAGACGAGTTCGGCGACTCTCGCAACAAAATCGAGGCGACACTCGCGCTCGGCGCGTCGGCGCGCGTCGCCGCGGCTCCCTTCGTCAGGCGCGCGCTGCGCTCCGGGATGATCACCCTGGTCGACTCGACCAAGACGACCGGGCTGATTTTCTTCCCCGGCACGATGGTTGGCATGCTGCTGGCCGGGGCCGACCCGACCGACGCGGTTCGTCTGCAGCTGATTCTCCTCTACGCCCTCCTCGGCAGCGTCTCGATCGCCGCCCTGGTAGCGACCGGACTTGCCTATCGCAACTTCTTCACCCCCGCCCAGCAGTTGCGAGAGCCAGACGTAGACTGACTCGGTGTCACGCCAGCAGCGACTGACGCTGATCGCGACCATTCTCGGCTCGACGGTCGTCTTTCTCGACTCGACTGTCGTCAACGTGGCGCTGCCGGCGATCGCCGACGGGCTCGATGCGGGGCTCTCCGGTCAGCAGTGGGTGGTCGAGGCCTATCTGTTGACCATGGTCGCGCTGCTTTTAGTCGGCGGCTCGCTCGGCGACCAGTTCGGCCGGCGGCGGATGTTCGTCTTCGGCTTGATCGCCTTCGGGGTTACCTCGATGCTCTGCGCGATCGCCCCGAGCGTGGAGTTCCTGGTTGGCGCTCGTGCCCTGCAGGGCATCGCGGGGGCCCTGCTCGTACCCGGCTCGCTGGCGATCGTCGCCGCCACCTTCGAGGGCGCGGCGCGGGGCAAAGCGGTTGGAACCTGGACTGCCTGGACCGGGATCGCAACCGTGCTCGGCCCGGCGGGGGGAGGGGTGCTCGTTGAAACGCTCTCCTGGCGGGCAATCTTCTGGGTCAACATCCCGCTGATCGCGTTCACCGTCGCGCTTGCTTTGCGCTCCGTCAGAGAGAGCCGCGACCCCGATGCCTTCCGAGGCATCGATTGGCTCGGCATAGTCCTTTCGGCGGCGGGCCTCGGCGGTCCCGTCTTCGCCCTGATTGAACAGCCCAACTACGGCTGGGCCGACCCGGTTGTCTGGATTCCGATGCTCGCCGGAATCGTCTGCTTCGCGCTGTTCATCCTGCATGAGGCGCGCGCACGGCATCCGATGCTGGAGCTGTCGCTGTTCCGGATCCGGAACTTCTGGGTCGCCAACCTGACCACTTTCGCCGCCTACGCAGGCTTGCTCGCCGGCTTCTTCTTCGTCGGGCTCTTTCTCCAGCAGGTCGTCGGCTACTCGCCGCTGGAGGCGGGGCTGGCGACGACGCCGATCTCCCTCCTCCTCTTCACCCTCTCACCGCGCTGGGGAAAACTAGCTTCGGGGACCGGTCCGCGGCTGCCGATGTGCCTTGGCCCGATCGTCGGCGGAGTCGGACTGATCATGCTCCTGCGGGTCGGCTCCGACCCCAGCTACCTCGGCGACGTGCTGCCGGCGATCGTCGTTTTCGGCTTCGGCCTCTCGGCCACGGTGGCACCGTTGACGGCGACGGTTCTCGACTCGGTGGACGAGCGCCACGTCGGGATTGCCTCGGGAGCCAACAACGGCATCGCTCGTGTGGCCGGCCTGTTGGCGGTCGCCGTCCTCGGCGCGGTGATCTCGGCCAAGTTCAACTCGATCGCCCCCGGCATCGACACCGGGCCACTAACCGCGGACGCGCCCCAGGCCTCGACCGAAGCCTTCCATCTAGGCGTCCTCATCGCCGGCCTCCTAATGATCGCCGGCGGCATAGTCGCCGGCCTCGGAATTAAGAACCCTCGCCAGCACTCCCAGGCCATCCCGGCCGGCGGCGCCGCTGCCAGCTGGAGAATGCGGTCACGAAACGTCAGCCCGCCTAGGGATCTATCCCGGACGGGGTGGAACGTCTTGTACTTTTTCGCCGCGATCCTTCAGGCCGTCAGCTACATAGGCTGATCCACGAAAAAGTTAAGCGGAACCCCTCCCGGGATAGATCCCTGAAATAGGCTCCGCCCCGTGAGCGCCCCGATCATCTTCTCCGGCATCCAGCCGACCGGCCGCAAGCACCTCGGCAACTACATCGGCGCCATCCGCCAGTACGTCGAGGCCCAGGACCGGGGCGACCCGGCGATCTTCTGCATTGTCGATCTTCACGCGATCTCGGTCGCCTACGACCCGACTGAGTTGCGCGAGCGGCTCTACGACACGACCGCGATTTTGCTCGCTGCCGGCCTCGACCCCGACCGCTGCATCCTCTTTCGCCAGGCCGACGTCCGCGAGCACACCGAGTTGACCTGGCTGCTCTCCGCGGTCACCGCCCACGGCGACCTCAACCGGATGCATCAGTTCAAGGACAAGTCGGCGCGCCAGCGCGAGCTGGTCTCAGCGGCGCTTTTCTTTTATCCGGTGCTGATGGCCGCCGATGTGCTCGCCTATCGCGCGACCGAGGTTCCGGTCGGCGACGACCAACGCCAGCACGTCGAGCTGATGCGGGAGATTGCGCGCCGCTTTAACGAGCGCTTCGGGGAGGCCCTGGTCGTGCCCGAGTTCCGCATCCCCAAGGTCGGCGCACGGATCATGGACCTGCAGGAGCCGGAGCGGAAGATGTCGACCACCGGCGCCACCGAAGCCGGCACCGTCTACGTCCTCGACGAGCCCGACGCGATTCGCAAGAAGCTGGGCAGTGCGGTTACCGATTCCGGTCGGGAGGTCCGTCGCGGAGAAGACAAGGCGGGCATCACGAACCTGATCGATGTCCTCGCCGTCGCCCGCGGGGCCGACCCGGCTGAGATCGAGCGCGAGTTCGAGGGCGCCGGTTACGGGGATTTCAAGAAGGCCGTCGCCGAGGGCGTAGTCGAGCTGCTCGCCCCGGTGCGCGAGCGCTACGCGGAGCTCCGCCCCGACGAAGCGGCGCTGGAAGCGACGCTCGCCGAAGGCGCCGAGAAGGCGCGCGCGATCGCCGCCAAGACGCTCGCCGATGTGCGCGATCGCATGGGCATCGGCGCGCCGCGTTAACTTGAGCTTGTGACCGTCGCTGAGCTGGATCTCGACCTCGACGTTTTCGCGGGGCCGTTCGACCTGCTGATGGCGGTCGTCCTGCGCGAAGAGGTGAGCCTGCTCGAACTGGAGCTGGGCGAGGTTGTCGTCGCCTATGTCGAGCACCTTGAGCGCGAGGGAGAGTTGGAGCTGGAGGTTGCGACCGAGTTCCTGGTCCTAATCGCCTCGCTGCTGGAGTTGAAGTCCCGCCTGCTGTTGCCGGGCGCCGAAGACGAGATCGACGAGCTTGGCCCCGAGGAGGCGGTCGAGGAGCTGCTTGCGCGGCTGCTCGAGTACCGCCGCTACCGCGATGCGGCGGAGACCCTGGAAGAGCGCTTCGAGGCCGCTCGCGGCTACCTCTACCGCTCGGCGCCGCTGCCGTCAGAACTGAGACGCGTCGCGCTGGACGCGGCGATCGCCGCTTACGACCCAGAGCAGTTGGGGACTGCCCTCGGCGACCTGTTGACGGTGCCACCGGAAGTCGACATCAGTCACATCCGTCCGACCGTCTCCCTGGAGCGCCGTTTGCGCGCCCTCCGCGATGCCCTCTCTCACCGCTCCAACTTCGACTTCGACGAGCAGTTCGGCAACGAGGATCGCCTGACTCAGGCGGTCACCCTCTTCGCCCTGTTGGAGCTTTACCGAAAGGGAGAGGTGACCTGGGAGCAGTCGGAGCCCCTTGGACCGATCGAGATCAGGAAGGTGACGACGACCCATGAATGACCTGGCCCGCACGATCGAGGCGTTGCTGTTCCTCTCTCCGCAGCCGGTCAGCGCCGCGGACTTGGTCGAGGCGACCGAGTCCAAGGAGGGCCAGGTCGCGGAGGCAATTGACCTCTTGCGCGAAGACCTCACCGAGGGGAAGCGAGGGCTGGTCCTCCGCGAGGTCGCCGGCGGCTTCGCCCTCGCCAGCGCTCCGGAGGCCGAGGAGGCGGCGCGACGCTTGCTGGCCAAGCCGCGCACTCCGCCGCTGACTCAGGCTCAGGCCGAGACGCTGGCGATCGTCGCCTACCTGCAGCCGATTTCCCGCCCCGAGGTCGCCCGCATTCGCGGCGTCTCCTCGGAGTCGGCGGTGCAGACGCTGGCTGAGCGCGGCCTGATCGAAGAGTCTGGACGCTCCCAATTCGGGGCCGCGATCTTCAAAACGACGGAACTCTTCGAGCGCCTCTTCGGCCTCTCCGGCTTGGATCAGCTGCCGGATCCGTCGAAATTCGATCCAACGCCGGAGGACGAACGGGAGTTGCGCGAGCGACTGTTGAAGGCCGGGGAACAACGAGCCGAGTGAGCGAGCGAGCCGTCCCGGTAGGGGTTCCACTTAACTTTTTCCGAAGACAGGGGATGGTCGTCCGAGGGCCGTCGCCCGGAAAAAGTACAAGACGTTCCACCCCTACCGGGACGGCTCGCTAGTGCGCTTGGCGAAGTTCCTCGCCCATGGGGGCGTTGCTTCGAGGAGGCAGGCGGAGAAGATTGTTGCCAATGGTCGGGTGACGGTGGATGGTGAGGTTGTCACCGACCCGGCGCGCGATGTGGATGGACACGAGGTGCGTGTGGATGGGAGCTTGGTTGGGACGGAGGCGCGGGAGGTTTGGGCGGTTAATAAGCCGGCGGGGGTGGTCTCTACCGCCAAGGAGCCCGGTGATCGTCCCGCCGTCGTCACCTTGGTCGATTCGAAAGCGCGGCTCTATCCGGTGGGGCGGCTCGATGCTGATTCGACCGGCCTGTTGCTGCTCACCAACGACGGCGAGTTGGCCAACCGCCTCACCCATCCCCGCTACGAAGTGCCGAAGGCCTACCGGATGGAGCTGCGCCGCCCGCCCTCGGAGAACGATTTGCGCAAGCTGGAGCGGGGGGTTGAGTTGGAAGACGGGATGACGGCGCCCGCGAAAGTGCGTCGTCTCGGCAAGCGCGAGGTGGAGATTGTCCTGCGCGAAGGTCGCAATCGGCAGGTACGCCGCATGGCCGAGGCGGTGGGTAATCGCGTCGTCTCCCTGCGTCGAGTTCGCTTCGGCCCGATCGCCCTGGCCGACCTCCCCGAAGGCGCGTCCCGTCTGCTGTCCGGTGAGGAGATCTCACGGCTCTGGGAAGATTCGCGTCGATGAGCGACGAGCGACTTTTCGCGGTTCGAGGAGCGGCGCAGGCGGAGGCCAATGACGCCGAGTCAATCCTTGCCGCGACGGAAGAGTTGATGCGCGTGCTGATCGACCGCAACGACCTCGGCGCCGAGGCGATGGTCAGTTGCCTCTTCACAACGACCGACGACCTCGATGCCGAGTTTCCCGCCGTCGCAGCCCGCAACCTCGGGCTCGACTCGGTGCCGTTGCTCTGCGCACGAGAAATCGCTGTTCCCGGCGCGATGCCGCGCGTGATTCGGGTGATGGTCCACTATTACGCCGCCGCCGATCACTCGACGGCGCACGTTTACCTGGGCGCGACTCAGGCTTTGCGCTCGGACCTTCACGCCGCCCAGTAGCTGGGGCTTCGTCACAATCGCTCTCATGACTGTCACCTTCGCGGAGAAGCTGGCCCGAATTCCGGGCTACCAGGCAGGCGTGCCGACCGGACAGGCACCCGAGGCGATTGCCTCGGGGGGAATTGCCCAACTCGCCTCCAACGAGTCGCCCTTTCCCCCGCACCCGGCCGTAATCGAAGCGATCGAGGCAGCCACCGGGGCGATGAACCGCTATCCGGATCCCGACGCGACTCTGCTGCGCCGGCGGATCGCCGAGCGCTACGACGCCGAACCAGCACGGATCGCCGTCGGCAACGGCTCCTGCGAAATTCTGCTTGCCGCCGCCGAGGCGCTCTGCGAGCCCGGCGACGAAATCCTCTACGCCTGGCCGGCCTTCTCGATGTACCCGTACCTGCCGGCGCTCACCGGCGCCCGCGAGGTGCGCGTGCCACTCGCGGAGGGAGATGTCCACGACCTTGACGCGATGGCGGCGGAGGTCACCGCGGCGACTCAGCTGCTGCTGGTCTGTAACCCCAACAACCCGACCGGGACCCACCTGCCGGCAGCCGAGGTTGCCGCCTTCTGCGAGCGGGTCCCCTCCCACGTAACCATCGCTCTCGACGAGGCCTACGTTGAGTTTCAGACGAACGACGACGTCGATTCGACCGTCGACCTGCTCTCCGATTTTCCCAACCTGGTCGTCCTGCGCACCTTCAGCAAGTGCTACGGGCTGGCCGGGCTGCGAGTCGGCTACGCGATCGGCTCGACCAAGTTCCGCGCCGCGATCGACGCCGTGCGCCAGCCGTTCAGCGTCAATGCCCTCGCCCAGGCGGCGGGCGCCGAGGCGATCCTGCACCAGGATGACGTGACCGAGCGGGTCGAGGGCACGATCGCCGAACGCCTGCGCGTCGAAGAGGAGCTGCGCTCGATGGGTCTGGCGACCTCCGACACACAGGCCAACTTTTCCTGGGTCCACCTGGGCGAAGCCGACGAGGGGGAGGTGGTCGCCGGTCTCGCCGAGCGCCAGATCGCCGTCCGGCCGGGCACGCCACTCGGCGATCCCGGTCACATCCGAGTCACCTACGGCACTGCAGCGGAAAACGACCGCTTCCTTGCGGCTTTGGCCGAACTGCTCGACTAGGCACGCTTCACCTGCTACAAAGTCCTTCAAGGTGAAGCGAACGGGCCACACCGCGATCGGCATTTGCGCCTCCGGCGTCGCGCTCGACTCTGCCCGCTTCTCCTATTACTGGCGATTTAGCTAGGCGTCCGGCCGCTGCGGCATCGCGCCGCACCCATAGAGCACTCGGTCCGGGCGCCGGCATTCCCCTCACGCGGTTCACGCGCGTGCTCTCGCGTCCCGAACCGCACTGAAAGTAGGATTTTCCGAGTTTTGGAGAAAGGCGACGAGAAGAAGATGATGATCGGGGCGACAGAGGGGGCACGAGATCGTGTGCGCGATCGGCGCATCGAGCGCGTTGTCGAGCTGGCCACTCCCTTGAAGCTGTTGGAGGAGTTGCCGCTGGGCGAGGCGCGAACCGAGGCGGTTGTTGGCGGCCGCGCGGCGGTCGTCGGTGTGCTCGACGGCAGCGACGACCGGTTGCTGGTTGTGGTCGGGCCTTGCAGCGTGCACGACCCGGAGGCGGCGCTGGAGTACGCGCGGCGGTTGAGCGAGAAGGCGAGAGAGCTCGGCGACGACTTGCTGATTGCGATGCGCGTCTACTTTGAGAAGCCGCGCACGACGACCGGCTGGAAGGGTCTGATCAACGATCCGCATCTCGACGGCTCCGGCGACGTCAACCACGGTCTGCGGGTCGCCCGCGAGTTGCTGCTGGAAGTGTTGGACCTGGGGCTGCCGATCGGTTGTGAGTTCCTCGACCCAATCACGCCGCAGTACATCTCCGATGCGGTCGCCTGGGGGGCGATAGGCGCGCGCACAACCGAGAGCCAGATCCATCGCCAGCTCGGCTCCGGCCTCTCGATGCCGATCGGCTTTAAGAACCGCACCGACGGCAATGTCCAGGTCGCGGTCGACGCGGTTCGCGCTTCGGCCGTCTCACATGCCTTCGCCGGAATTGACGACAGCGGCATCCCGGCGATTCTGCACACGACCGGCAATCCCGACGGTCACGTGATTCTGCGCGGCGGCAAGAACGCCCCCAACTACGACGCCGCCGGGGTGGCGGACGCCCTCGCCAAGCTAAGCGCTGCCGGGCTGCCTGAGCGAGTCGTGATCGATGCGTCTCACGACAACAGCGGCAAGGACCCGGACCGCCAGATTGAGGCGACGGCTGGAATTGCCGATCAGGTCGCGGCCGGGAGCGAGGCGATTGTCGGCGTCATGCTCGAGTCCTTCCTCGTCGGCGGCCGCCAGGACCTGGAAAGCGATGGAGACTTGATCTACGGCCAGTCGATCACCGACGCCTGCATCGACTGGGATCAGACGGTCACGGTGCTCGACCGCCTGGCAACAGCGGTTCGAGACCGGCGCCCGGGATGAAGATCGCGGTACTAGGCGTCGGCTTGATCGGTGGATCGATTGGGCTGGCCGCGAAGGGACGGTTGGAGGGGGCGGAGGTCGTCGGCTGGGGGCGGACCCGTGTGAACCTCGATCGCGCGCTTGAGCTGGGGGCGATCGACCGCGCCGCCGAATCTCTCGCGGAGGCCTGCGAGGGCGCCGAGGTCATCTTTTGCGCCGCGCCGGTGGCGGCGCTGCCGGAGCAAGTCGAGGCCGCCCTCGCCGCCGGCGGTCCCGAAGCGGTAGTCACCGACGCCGGCTCGACCAAGCGTCAGCTGGTCGCGCGGTTTGGCGAGGACGAGCGCTTCATCGGCGGTCACCCTTTGGCTGGCGCCGAAACTGCCGGTGTCGACAACGCCCGCGCCGACCTCTTCGAGGGGGCTCGTTGGTACTTAACCCCAACCGAGCGCTCCGGCGGCATGCTCTACGACCGCCTTCAGCGCACGGTCGCCGACTTGGGCGCCCGACCGCAGGCGATCGACGCCGAGACCCACGACCGCCTGATGGCGACAGTCAGCCACTTGCCCCATGTGCTCGCCAACGTGCTCGCGTCCCAGGCCGCGGAGGAGCTGACTCGCGACTCCGAACGCATGCCCGAGGTGGGTCCGAGCTTCCGCGACGCGACCCGCGTGGCCGGCTCCAACCCGGCGATCTGGGGAGACATCTTCTCGACCAACCGCGAAGCCGTCGCCGAAGCGATCGATGCCGCCGCGGAGCGGCTGAGCGAAGCGGCTGAGCTGATCCGCCGCGGCAACCGCGACGCCGTCGTCTCCTGGCATGCCGCCGCCGGAGGCGATCGCCGTGGCTTGCTCGAAGCCGAGCTGGGAGAGGGCCCGTTGCACGAGCTGCGCGTCGTCGTCGCCAACCGCCCCGGCACGGTCGCCGAACTGGCCCTGGCGCTTGGCGAGGCCGGAGTCAACATTGAGGACATGGCCCTCTACCCGGCGCCGGATATGAACTCCGGCGCGGTCTCGCTCTGGGTGTCCGGGGCTGAGGGGGCTGGGCGCGCGGCCGCGCTGGTCCGCGAGCTCGGCCACACCGTCACCGTGCTCGGCCCCAGAGACTGATGGCGCGCTTCGATCCCAGCGGACCGCTGGGCGGGACCCTGCGCCCGCCCGCCGACAAGTCGATCTCCCACCGGGCGGCGCTGATTGCCGCAATGGGGGAGGGCGAGACCGCGATTGAGGGCTACCTCGACGCCGCCGATACCCGCTCGACTCTTGCCGCTGTGGAGGCGCTCGGAGCCACGGTGGAGGGTGTTGGGGCGGAGGCGATGGAGCCCGAAATTCGCGTCGGCGGCGTTGGCCTGCGGGGCGCGGCATCCGCCCGAGTCGACGTCGGCAACGCCGGCACCCTGCTGCGGCTATTGCCCGGCTGGCTCGCCGGGCAGGACGGCGGCAGCTGGACTCTCGACGGGGACGAGTCGATCCGCCGCCGGCCGGTTGATCGGATCGCGGCGCCTCTGCGCCAGATGGGCGCATCTCTTTCTTGTCGCGAGGACCGTCTGCCGCCGCTGGAGATATTGGGCGCTCCGCTGCGCGGCATTGGATACGAAATGCCGATCGCCAGCGCCCAGGTCAAGTCTTGCCTGCTCTTCGCCGGCCTGCTCGCCGAGGGAGAGACGAGGATCGTCGAGCCCCACCCGAGTCGCGATCACAGCGAGCGAATGCTCGCCGCGGCCGGAGCTGGGGTCTCGCGGGAAGGGGACGCGGTCACGATCCAACCCGCCGAGCGGCTCGAGGTCTCGCGGATCGCCGTCCCCGCTGACTTCTCCTCGGCGGCCTTCTTCGTCGTCGCGGCGCTGCTTATCGCTGGAAGTGAAGTTCGCCTGGAAGGTGTTGGCCTCAACCCAACCCGCACCGGGCTACTCGCCATCCTCGAGCGAATGGGTGCCGAGATCGAGGTCGAGCCCGAGGGTGAGGAGGGCGGCGAGCCGATCGGGGCAATTACGGGCCGCCCCTCGGAACTGCGGGCCACCGAGGTCTGCGGCGCCGATGTGCCGCTCGCGATTGACGAGCTTCCCCTGGTCGCGCTGGCCGCCTGTTTTGCCGAGGGCGTGACGACGATCCGCGACGCGATTGAGCTACGCCGCAAGGAGTCAGATCGGATCGCCACCGTCGTCGAGGCGCTGACCGCTCTCGGCGGGGTGGTCGAACCGACCGAGGATGGGATGGTCATCGAGGGCACGGGAGGCCTCCGCGGTGGAGCGATCGATTCCCACGGCGACCACCGCATCGCGATGCTCGGCGCCGTCGCCGGGCTCTCCTCCCGCGAGGGCGTCGAGGTGCGCGGAATGGATGCCGCCGCGGTCAGCTACCCCGGCTTCGAAGACGACCTGCGCTCGCTGCTCGGCGGCTGACGCCTACTCTGCCGCCATGGTTATCGCGATCGACGGGCCCGCCGGGGCCGGCAAGTCCTCCGTGGCCCGCGGCGTGGCGGCGGCGCTCGACTTCACCTACCTCGACTCCGGCGCGATGTATCGATGCGTCGCGCACGCTGCGCTTGAGTGCGGTGCCGATCTGGACGACGCCGGGGCGATGGGCTCACTCGCGGGCTCGCTCGCGATTACCTTCGAGGGTCCCACCGTCCTGCTCGCCGGCGACGACGTTTCCGCCGCGATTCGCGAGCCACGAGTGACGGAGGCTTCCTCGCGCGTCTCCGTCCACCCGGGCGTGCGCGAGGCGATGGTTGCCCGCCAGCGCGAGCTGATCGCCGCCGGCCGCTACGTCGCCGAGGGGCGCGACATCGGCACCGTGGTCAGCCCCGACTCCCCGCTCAAGGTCTTCCTCACCGCCTCCGAGGAGGAGCGCGCCCGCCGTCGCGCCGAGCAAACCGGCGAGGATCCAGTGGCCGTGCTCGCCGCCCAGCGCGAGCGCGACGAGCGCGACGCTACCCGCGAGCACAGCGCCCTGCGTGCCGCCGAAGACGCGGTCGCGCTCGACACGACTTCTCTCACCCTCGACGAGGTTGTCGCCCAAATCGTCACCTTCGCTCGTGAGCGTGGGCTGGTATGAGCCTTCGCCTACCAACGGTCGCCGTCGTCGGATTTCCAAACGTCGGCAAGAGCACTCTCGTCAACCGGTTGGTCGGAGGGCGGGAGGCGGTCACCGACGCCACGCCTGGCGTTACCCGCGACCGCAAGCGCCTGCCATGCGAATGGAACGGAGTCGCCTTCGAGTTGGTTGACACAGGAGGGATCGACCTCCAGGACGAAGCCGAGCTGGCCCGCGACGTGCAGCGCCAGGCGCGGCTCGGGATCGCCGAGGCCGACCTTGTGATGCTCGTCGTCGACGCTCGCGCCGGAATCCGCGCCGGAGATGCTGAGCTGGCCAGAACTCTGCGCCAGGGGGAGACCCCGGTGGTTGTCGTCGCCAACAAAGTCGACCGCTCCGGCGAGGAGCACATCGCCGCCGAGTTCCACAGGTTGGGGCTGGGCGACCCGATGCCGGTATCCGCCACGCATGGGCTCGGCGCCGGCGACCTACTCGACCGCATCACCGAGATGCTCGGCGACCGCGCCCGTCCTCTCGACGACGAGAACGTGACCCGAGTTGCGGTGATCGGTCGTCCCAACGCCGGCAAGTCATCTCTCGTCAATGCCTTCCTCGGCGCCGACCGGGTGATCGTCTCGGAGACCGCCGGCACCACTCGCGATGCGATCGACACCGAGCTGGAAGTAGACGAACGCCGCGTGATCCTGGTCGACACTGCGGGACTTCGCCGCCGCGCGAAGGTGGCCGGCACGGTCGACTTCTACGCCCAGCTGCGCTCCGAGCGCGCGGTCGAACGCGCCGACGTTGCCCTGGTTGTCTGCGACGCATCCGAGGGCGTCACCTCGGAGGACCTCCGGGTCGCAGAGCTGGCGATGCGCGCGGGTTGCGCCACCCTGCTTGCGCTCAATAAGTGGGACATCACCGCGACCGACATCGATGACGCCCGCGCCCGGGTTGAGCGCAAGCTGCGCCTGCGACCCGCCGTCGTCACATGTTCGGCGACGCGCGGTCGCAACGTCGCCAACCTCCTACCGCGCGCCCTGGAGCTGGCCGACAAGGCGGGGGAGCGGATCCCAACCCCGGCGTTAAACCGTTTTGTCGCCGATGTGGTCGCCAAGACCCCACCGCCCGCCCGTCGAGGCCGCCGCCTGCGGCTCTACTACGCCGCCCAGGTGGAGGAAAGCCCGCCGCGGATCGCGATTCAGGTCAACGACCGCAAGTTGATCACTCGCGACTGGGCCTACCACCTTGAGAACCGCATGCGTGAGACCTACGGCCTTGAAGGTGTTCCCCTCGTAATCGACTACGTGCCCCATTCGGGCCGTCGTCGCTAGGCTTCGCACATGCCAGAGACCAAGCCTCTCGCCGAAGGCGAGTACCTCTTCACGTCCGAGTCCGTCACCGAGGGACACCCCGACAAGGTCTGCGATCAGATCTCCGACGCTGTCCTCGACGCCGTCATGGCGGAGGATCCAGAGGGCCGCGTTGCCTGCGAGACCCTGGTCAACACAGGGATGGCTGTCGTCTCGGGAGAGATCTCCACGGAGGTCCACCTCGATGTCCCCGACATCGTCCGCGAGACGATTCGCAAGATCGGGTACGACCATGGCGACTATGGCTACAACTGCGACCACATCTCGGTTCTGGTCTCGCTCGACAAGCAATCTCCCGACATCGCGCAGGGTGTCGACGCGGCGTACGAGACGCGGGTTGACGGCGGCTCCCTTGACGACGAGCTGCTGATCGCCGGCGCCGGCGATCAGGGGATGATGTTCGGCTACGCCAGCAATGAGACCGATTCGCTGATGCCGATGCCGGTTCAGATCGCTCACCGACTGGCCGAGCGCCTCGCCGCCGTGCGCAAGGACGGCACCCTCGACTACCTCGGCCCCGACGGCAAGACTCAAGTCACGGTTCGCTACGCCGACGGTCGCCCAGTCGCGATCGAGAAGCTCCTTATCTCCACCCAGCACGCCGACGGAGTCGACTCGCAGACGAAGATCAAGCCCGACCTCTGGGAGCACGTCGTGCTGCCGGTTCTCAACGCCGAAGTCCCGGGTCTCTACGACGAGGGCGAGCTTCTCGACGGTTTCCTCGTCAACCCGACCGGCCAGTTCGTGATCGGCGGCCCGGTCGGCGACGCCGGCCTCACCGGCCGCAAGATCATCGTCGACACCTATGGCGGGATGGCCCGCCACGGCGGCGGCGCCTTCTCCGGCAAGGACCCGTCCAAGGTCGATCGCTCCGCCGCTTACGCGACCCGTCACGTTGCCAAGAACGTCGTCGCCGCCGAGCTGGCGGATCGCTGCGAGGTGCAGGTCGCGTACGCGATCGGCGTCTCCCACCCAATCTCCCTGATGGTTGAGACATTTGGCACCGGGAAGCTGCCCGACGCCGAGATCTCACGTTTGGTAGAGGCCGAGTTCGACCTGCGACCGGGGGCCTTCCGCCGCTACCTGGATCTGCACCGGCCGATCTTCCAGAAGACCGCGGCTTACGGCCACTTCGGCCGAGACGACGCCGATTTCGCCTGGGAGAAGACCGACCGCGCCGACGCCCTGCGCAGCGCCGCGGGCGCGACGGCGACGACCGTTTAGTTCGGAGGCTGCGCCTCGCCGAGGCCGTGCGTTCCGGCCGTGCCGGCGCCGGTTGCTTGGTCGACCCGGTGGACTACGTCGCCCGGGTTCGCCACCCCGGCGAAGATGAAGTTGTAGTCGTCGCCGGCGGCGGTGTCGAAGTCAACGTCGCCGATCTGCATGATCCGCTGGTAGACGCTCTGGCTGAAGTTGACGTTCTGTACGCGTTCCAGCCGCGTCTCCTGGATCTCCCGCGAGACGATCCCGCGTTTGATGTTGAGACGGCGGTCGGTGATCGTGTAGGTCGTCGCGACCCGCTTGATGAAGCCGACCAACACGGTCAGCCCGATTACCACCAAGACGATGAGGAACACGGTGCCGCTGCCGGAGCCAAAGACCTTGGCCAGCGCGCCGATGATCGCCGCGACGAGGATCCCTTTCAGGTAGAAGCCGAGGATCGCCCGCCAGGACGGGTGGCCCTCGAAAATCACTTTCTCGCCGGGGCTGAGATTCAGGTTTGCCACGGCGCCAGCATACCCGCGGCGTCCGCCCTCCTCCATACCTTCCGTCAGTGTCGATAGCGAAGGTCGAGCCGATCACCACTGCCCGCGCCCTGCGCGGCCCGTTCGACTACAAGCTGCCGGCCGAGATGGCCGATGTAGGGGTCGGGAGCGTGGTGCGGGTTCCGTTCGGTCGGCAACGCATGCTCGGCGTGGTCGTCGACCTGGCCGAAACCTCCGAGATTCCACCGGAAAGACTGGCCGAGCCGATCGAGGCACTGGAGACCGGGGTGCCGGCGGAATTGGTCCGGCTGGGCCTTTGGGTGGCCCGCGAGTACTGCTCGACGCCTTCGCGCGGGTTGCGGCTGGTGCTGCCGCCGGGCGCCGGTGTGAGAAGACGCCGCGCGCGTCCTCGGGTCGAGCACACCGGCGTCGGTATTGCCGCCGCGGGGGCGCCGAAGCTGCTCCCGGAACAGGACCAGGCGGTAGCCGCTGTCGTTTCCGCGCTTGAAGGCGAGGCCGGCGCCGATCGCGAGTTGCTCTTGCACGGGGTGACCGGCTCGGGCAAGACGGAGGTTTACCTGGCCGCGGTTGAGGCGGCGCTGGCCATGGGACTGGGTGCGATCGTTCTCGTTCCGGAGATTGGCCTCGCCCCGCAGGCGGTCTCTCGCTTCCGCGCACGACTCGGCGACCGCATCGCCGTTTTGCACTCCGCCCTGACCGACGGCGAGCGCTACGACGAGTGGCGCCGGCTGCGCAGCGGCGAGGCGAGCGTTTGCGTCGGTCCGCGCTCGGCGATCTTCGCCCCGGTGGAAAATCTCGGCTTGATCGTCATCGACGAGGAGCACGACCCCTCCTACAAGCAGGAGGGGGACCCCTGTTACGACGCCCGCGCGGTCGCCCGCCACCGTGCCTCGGAGTGTGGCGCGGTTCTACTGGCCGGAACCGCGACTCCGCGCCCCGAAACGTGGAAGCTGCCGCGGCTGGAGCTACCGCGCCGCGTTGACGGCCTACGGATGCCCCCGGTTGAGGTGTTCGACATGCGCGATGCCGATCCGCGCTCGGGGCCGCTACACCCGGCCACCTGGGAGGCGTTGGAGGGCGTGCGCCGAGCCGGCACCAAGGCGATCGTGATGATCAACCGCCGCGGTTTCGCCCCCTGGCTCACCTGCCGCTCCTGCGGTCACCACTGGAATTGCCCCAACTGCGACGTCTCCCTGATCGTTCACCGCGACAGCCGTCGATTGGTCTGCCATCACTGCTCTCACGCCGAGTCGTTGCCAAGCGTCTGCAGTGAGTGCGACTCCACCACGCTCTCTCGGGCGGGGGCGGGGACGCAGAGGATCGAGGAGCTGCTCACTCGGCGCCTGGGGCCGATGCCGGTATTCCGCCTCGACTCCGACACCGCCGCCGCGCGTGGCGCCCACGCCGAGATTCTTGCCCGTTTCGACGCCGCCGACAGCGCCGTCCTGGTCGGGACTCAGATGGTCGCCAAGGGCCACGACTTTCCCGAGGTGACCTTGAGCGCGATTCTCGATGCCGACGCGACCCTGCGCTTCCCCGACTTTCGCGCCGGCGAGCGCACATTCGCGATGGTCGCCCAGCTCGCCGGCCGCAGCGGCCGTGGGGAGGCCGGGGGGGAGGTGATCGTCCAGACCCTGGCGCCGCAGGCGCCGAGCATCGCCCGCGCCGCCGGCCACGACTCCGCGGCGTTCCTCGAGGGGGAGTTGGAGCGCCGCCGTCTGCTGCGCTACCCGCCCTTTTCCCACCTGGTGCGGATCAATCTCTCTTCCGAGGCGGAGCCGCGACTGGACTCCGTCGCCGTGCGCCTTGCGGGGGAGCTGGCCGACGCGCTGCCGGAGGGAACCGAGTTGCTCGGCCCCGCGCCGATGTTCCGCGTACGCGGCAGGCATCGCCGGCGACTTTTGATGAAGGCCGAGGACCGGGAAGGAACTGTGACGGTCGTCCGCGAAGTGGTGGAAGGACTCGCTGCCGATCGCTCCTTACGAGAGGTGAACATCGGCGTCGATGTAGATCCGCAGTGAGCGCCCAATCGACACGGTGGCAGCCGGGTTTTCGAATCCGTGGCGATTAGGCGCGAACTAGGTGTGATGGAAGTCCGCACAGTCCTTAGACTCGAATATCCAATGAGCGACAAGGTCGAAATCGACACCGGAGAGCACCGGATTGAGGCGGAGATGCTTGAGCGCCGCGAGGCGGCTCTCTCCCAAGTGGTGAAGTTCGGCGACCCGGTGCTGAAGAGCAGGGCCTCCGTGGTCACCGAATTCGGCCCCGAGTTGCGCGCCGAAGTCGAGCGGATGATTCAGATTATGCGCGACGGCATGGGCGTTGGCCTCGCCGCCACCCAGGTTGGAATTCTGCGCCGCATGCTCGTCTTCCAGGCGGGGCCCGATGCCGAGCCCACGGCGTTGATCAACCCGGAGGTCGAGTGGCTCTCCGGTGAGGCCATCGTCGCCGAGGAGGGCTGTCTCAGTCTGCCGCGAGTCTCGATGGATGTGGAGCGGCCGTTGCACGCGCGGATCACCGGCGTCGACACCGCCGGCGAGCGGATCGCGCTGGAGGCCTCCGGCCTCGAGGCGCGGGTGCTCCAGCACGAGATCGACCACCTTGACGGCATCCTGATCCTCGACCACGCCCCCCGCGCGCAGCGCAAGGGCGCGCTACGCGCCCTGCGCGAGGGCGGCAGCTACAGCCCGCCGACCGAGGGCGAGGGCGAGCCGCCGACCAGCGAGCACCGCGAACCCCGCACCGACGCGTGAGGACGGTTTACCTCGGCACGTCGGCTTTTGCCGCCGATGTTTTGCGTCGCCTTGCCGATTCCCCACATCGCCCGCTGCTGGTCGTTACTCCGCCCGATCGCCCCAAGGGACGGGGTCGCAAGACGCAGTCGCCGCCCGCTGCCGAAGTCGCCCGCGAATTGGAGATTGAACTGTTGCAAGCCCAGAATGTGAATCAGGACGACGCGCTGGAGCGCATCCGCGCCATCGGTCCCCAGGCGGTCGCCGTCTGCGCCTTCGGGCAACTGATCCGCGAGCCACTGCTTTCAGAGTGGCCGATGCTGAACATTCACCCGTCGTTGCTGCCACGTTGGCGCGGCGCGGCGCCGATCGAGCGGGCAATCATGGCCGGCGACGAGCGCACCGGGGTCAGCATCATGCGGCTGACGGAGGGCCTCGACTCCGGCCCGGTTGCTCTGTGCGAGGAGATCGAGATCGGCGACGAAGATGACTTCGAAACCCTCTCCGGCAAGCTTGCGGCGCTCGGCGCCGAGATGCTGATCGAGGCTCTCGACCGGGAGGCGCAGGGGAAATTGGAGTTCTCCGACCAGGATGAGGACGCGGTCGCCTATGCCGAAAAGATCGATTCAGCCGAGCGCCGGCTCGATCCGAGACGTCCCGCCGTTGAGTTGGCGCGCACCGTCCGCGCCCTGACTCCTCATGTCGGCGCCTACCTTGAGGTCGCCGGCGGCGAGCGGCTGGGGGTGCGCCGCGCACGCGCCGTGGAAGTTGGCGTCAGGCCGGGGGAGATTCGCTCCGAGTGGGGGGCGCTGCTGCTCGGCTGCGGCCAGGGCGCCCTGCGCCTGGAGGTCGTCCAGCCCCAAGGGGGTAAGCCGATGGCGGCTGACGCCTACCTGCGCGGGCATCGCCTGCCGAAGCTGTGAGGGAGATTGCGCCCGCGCGAGCGCTCGCATTCGAGGTGGTTCGCGCCACCTTCGAAGACGACGCGTTCACTGAGCGTGCCTTCCGCGCTGCCGCGGATGAGCGCGGCGTAGCGGGTCGGGAGCGCGCCCAGGCGCAGCGACTCGCCTACGGCGCGGTGCAGCGGCGCGGCACCGCGGATGCCGCGATCGAGAGCCTTGCCGGACGATCGACCCGCCTCCTCGACTCGCCGGTGCTCACCGCCCTGCGCCTCGGCCTCTACGAGCTGCTCTTCGCCGATGCCACGCCCGACCATGCCGCGGTCGACCAGGCGGTTGAGCTGGCAAAGCAGGCCGGTGCCGCTCACGCCTCCGGCTTGGTCAACGCGGTCCTGCGTCGGGCGATTCGCGAGCGCGAAGACTTGACCGCCTGCCTGCTCGGCGACGATTCAACTCCCGAGGCCGCGGCCGTAGCTCACTCGGCTCCTCTCTGGTTGGCGCGGATGTGGTGGGAGGAGCTGGGGCCCGACGAAGCCCGCTCCCTGCTCGCCGCTTGCAACGAGCCGGCCGAGGTGGCGCTGCGCGTGAATGTCCTCGACTCCGAGAGGGAGAGATTGCTGGTGGAGCTTCGCGAGGCGGGTGTCGAGGCGCGAGCTCCGCGGGCCGAGTGGCCATTGGCCGCTCCGGAGTCGATCGTCGTCGAAGGCCGAACGGGCGACATCGTGCCCAGACTGGTCGAGGCGGGGAGACTCACTCCCCAGAGCCGTGGTTCCGCTGCGGTCGTTGAGGTCCTCGATCCACAGCCGGGAGAGCAGGTGCTTGACCTCTGTGCCGGCCCCGGGATCAAGACGGGCCAGATCGCCGCCCGCATGGGCGATCGCGGCGAGGTGATCTCGGTCGAGAGCGATCATGAGCGCGCTACCGAGGTGGCCGCCCAGGCCAGCCGGCTCGGCTTGCGCAGCGTCACCGTGATCGAGGCCGACGCCGCCGGGGCGTCGCTGCCAAGTGGCTTCGACCGGGTCTTGCTCGACGCACCCTGTTCTGACCTCGGCACCCTCGCCTCTCGTCCCGATGCCCGCTGGCGCAAGTCTCCGGCCACGATCGAGCGATTGGTTGAGCTTCAGTCCCACTTGCTTGAGAGGGCTCGCGCGGCGCTACGACCGGGCGGGACGCTCGTTTATTCCACTTGCACGATCAGCCGCCGTGAGAACGAGGAGCAGGTCAGCGACGCTGAGCGCCGCTTCCAGCTGCGCCCGGATCGTGATCGCACGACCGGTTTCTTCATCGCCTCTCTGCGGCGCCCGCCCGAATGAATCGGCATGATCGAAAGCCGATGACCGATTCCGGCAAGGGAAGCGAAGGGGCGGCGAGCCCATTGCGTCGGGCAAACTGTCCGGGCTGCGGTGAGCCGTGGCTGCGTCCGGCGCAGCTGCCGGGCCGCTTTCGCTGCGTGTACTGTCTGCGCCGCTTCGAGCTTGTTTCTCAGTGCCCCGATTGCGGCGAGCACCAAACGATTGCCCGTATGAGCCACACAGAAGACATGCAATGCCAAACCTGCGACGCCTCAATGCTGAGGCCGATATGAGCGCGCGGATGAAGGAGCTGATCGCCGTGCCGCGAGTCGCGCCGTCGATTCTCTCGGCAGATTTCGCCAGACTCGGCAGCCAGGTCGAAGAGGTGATGGACGCCGGCGCGCGGGTGATCCACTTCGACGTGATGGACGGCAATTTTGTCCCCCCGATTACGATCGGCCCGTTGGTCGCCGAAGGGATCTCCGACCAGGTCCACGAAGCCGGAGGGGCGCTCGACGTCCACCTGATGATCGCCGAGCCCGACCGCCACATCGAGTCTTTCGCCAAGGCCGGCGCCGACTCGATCACCTTTCACCTTGAGGCGACCCCGCATGCGAACCGGGTTCTCTCGGCGATCAGGGAACTGGGCTGCCTGGCCGGTCTCGCGATCAATCCACAGACCCCGCCCGAGGCGGTCGCCGAGCTGCGCGACTATGCAGACATAGTCCTCTGCATGACGATCAATCCCGGCTGGGGCGGCCAGAGCTTGATCCCCGAGTCACATGACAAGCTCCGCCGTCTCGCGCCGCTGGTCGGCGACGCCAAGATCGAGGTCGATGGCGGAATCGACCCCGCCACAGCCGGGCCAATCGCAGAAGCGGGCGCCTCCCTCTTCGTAGCCGGCTCCGCAGTCTTCGGCGCCAAGGACCCCGCTGCCGCCTACGCGGAGATAGCGGCAGCCGCGGGCGCCGCTTAGCCCCGCGCGATCAAGGCACCCACGACCTCCTGCCACCAGGCTCGCTCCGCCGGGTCATTGCCACCGCGCTCTGCCCGGCGTTCACACCAGCCGGCCAGGACGCGTCGGCCGCCAACTGCGACCACCGCCTCCGACGTGATCGCGTAACGGCCGTCCGCGAGGGCGACCAGGGCGGTGGGGCTGTCCCGCCGGCTGCGCAGGACCGAGACGACCGGAATGCCGTTGACCGACCGGGGGGCCGAGGGATCGTCGATGTCGCCGCCGGGGCGGACGGTGAAAATCGGAGAGGCGCCTCGGCGGGGAAGGTGCGGTGGGGTTGGCGCTCCGATCGGCCCCTCGTGCCAGCGCTTCGTCGACTCTTCGACCTCCTCCCGCAACTCGCTGCGGACGAGGATGTGCAGTTCGTCGCCTTCGCGCAACTCGGTCGAGCCGCGTGGTGGGATCGCGGACCCGTCCCGCACGATCACATTGACCAGCGCGTCGCGAGGTAGGTTTAGGTCCCTGACCAGATGACCGGCCGCCGCGGAGCCCGGCTGCAGGCGGTAGGCGATCACTTCCCCGCCCAGGCGGCGAATGCGCCCGGATTCGAACAGTCGTTTTGGCAGCGCCGGTTCGTTTGTAGTCAGCCCGAGGCGGGTCGCCAGCGGCTCGAAGCTCGCCCCCTGGATCAAGGTCGAGGTGACGACGACGAAGAAGACGATCGAGAACAGCTCCGCCCCGCCGCCGACTCCGGCGACGACCGGGAAGGTGGCGAGCCAGATCGGCGTCGCCCCGCGCAGCCCCGCCCAACCGAGCATCGCCCGCTCCCGAAAGTTGAGAGGCGCGAAGAGGGTCGCCACGAAAGCGGCGAGGGGTCGCGCGACGAGGATCAGCACCGCCGAGAGGGCGAGGCCCTCGACCGCGACATCCCCCAGCGCGCTGGGGAAGACGAGCAGCCCGAGCAAGATGAAGAGGGCAATCTGGGCGACCCAACCGAGCCCCTCATGGAAGGCGACGATCGTGCGGCGTGCGGGGATACTGCCCGACCCGAGGGAGAGCGCGGTGAGGTAGGTGGCGAGCAGGCCGGAACCGTGGGCGATCTCCGAGAGGCCGTAGGCAAGCCCGGCTATCGCGATCGTCGCGACCGGGTAGATCCCGTCGGTTGGGAGCCTCACCCGATTCAACGCGATCACCGCGACTCGTCCCAGTGCCAGCCCGATCGCCGCCCCCAGGGCCAGTCTGAGGACGAGGGAGCCCGCCATGTCGACGAAGCCATAACCCGGGTCCTGGATCCAGTCGATGAAGCCGATCACCAGCAGCAGGGCGACCGGGTCGTTCATCCCTGACTCACCCTCAAGGGAGCGCGCCAGCCGCTTCTGCAAGGTCGAGCGGCGCAGCACGGCAAAGATCGCGGCGGAGTCGGTGGCCGCGACCGCCGAGCCGACAAGCATCCCCTCCAAAGTCGTCAGGTCGAAGATCCATCTGGCGGCAAGCCCGGCGACGACAGCGGTGACGATCGTCCCGACCGTCGCCAGCGATGCCGCCGTTCCGAGGACAGGGCGGATCTCGGACCAGCCGGCGGTCAGCCCGCCCTCGAAGAGGATCAGCACCAGGGCAATCGTCCCCAGCGTTCGCGCCAGCTCGGCGTCGTTGAACTCAATCCCGCCGATGCCCTGCGAGCCGGCCAGCATTCCCAACCCAAGGAAGAGCAGCAGGCCCGGGATGCGCATCCGTTCGGCGAGCAGCGCCCCGGCGATGCCCGCGGCCAGCAGCGCGCCGGCAACAAGGATCAGCTCGGCGTCGTAGCCTCCCATCGGGGAACCCTAGTCAGGCGCCTTCGTCCACCGCTGCCAGCTGGGTCTCCAGCTCCTCGGTGGAGCCCACCTGCGGGATGTCCTCCGCCCGCTCGTGGGGGCGCCGGTAGATGAGGAAGAGGAGGCCCAGCAGCAGCCCCGCGGTCAGGGTGAAGCCGATCTCCACCCGGCGGTACTCGTCGGAGATCAGCGGCAGGAAGCACCAGGAGATGAAGAAGACCGCGCAGCCGATCCAGCGCGCCGAGGCGCGCCGCACCTGTCCCTGCGCGAGGCAGGCCTGGTTGATCGTCACCGAGGAGAGATAGAGGCCCATCCCGGCGGTGATCAGCAGCAGCCCGGCGCGGTCGTAGGTGAACTTTCTGCTGAAGGCGAGTTGCATCAGCTGTGGACCGGCGATCAGGAAGATGACAAAAGCAACCGCGGTGAACGCGGCTATCGCCGCCAGCACCATCCGCACCGTGTGGTGAAACTCTTTTTCGCTGCCTTCCTCGGTGGAGGTGTGGAGGCTGGTCAGGTGGGGGAGGATGCTGGTCGACACCGCCTGGAAGAGCTGCAGTGGAGCGCGGGCGATCATCAGCACGTTGAAGATGAAGCCGGCGGCGGCGGCGCCTTCGAGGCTGAGGATGATCAGCGGTCCGGCGTTGAGGAAGACCTGCTCGCTGAACATGATCAGCAGCACGGCCGCGGCGAAGCCGGAGCCCTGGCGCAGGCTGAATTCGTCGGAGGAGCTCTGGCGCGCGGGTCCTGTCACGGTAGGGGACCCACCACCCCTTCCGGTAGCTAAAGCTTCCTCAGGGGTGGTTTCCCCTACCGTGCCACCCGCGCGAGAGCGCCTTGCGAAGACGGCCGGCACCACTAGGAGGGATAGAGCTGGGGCGGCGACTATGCCCATGGCTACGGCGGATTGGCCGCTGAGGAGGCCGACCGCGACGAGGACGGCGAAGAGGGTGCGGAAGACGGATTCGGAGAGGATCAGGGCCGTGAACAGGCCGAACCAGCGGTGCCCGGCGAGGTAACCGCGGGCGAAGTAGCTCGCGGCGTAGAAGAGGACCGCCGAGAAGAAGATCCAGTAGAGGGTCTCGTTCCCCTTCAGTAGACCGTTGGCGATCGGCCCGTGCAGGGCGAGGGTTACGACGGAGAAGGTGAGGGCGAGCCCGAGCTGGATTTTGACCGCCACCCGCACCGGTTCGGCGATCGACTCTCCTCTGACGAGCCGTTCGGAGATGTGGCGGGAGAGCAGCTGATCGATCGGCCGGTAGAGGGTCGAGACGGTGATGAAGACGGCCGACCAGAGCACGGTGATCTCGCCGTAGTCGGTTTTCGACAGCACGTGCGAGGCGATGAAGAAGTAGGTGTAGGTGATTGCCCCGGTGAGGCCGACGCCGATCGCGAGGAAGCTCGCCGTCTTGCCGTAGTCGGCGGCGCCGTCGGTGTCGGCCTCCCCGCGGGAGCCCGGTGCTGTGCGTCGCAGCCGCATCAGCGGTCCGGCGCGCCGCGCTCGTAGTGGGAGGGCTCAACGCCCAACGAAAGCTCCACCCGGCGCACCCGCTCGAAGACGCGCTGCGTCATCACCCGCTGTCCGGCCAGCAGGTCACCGATAACCCCCAGCGCCAAGAGCTGGATGGCGACGATGAAGAGCACAGCTCCGAGGATCAAGGACTGGATGTGGCCGGTGCTGTCGCCGTTGAGGATCCAGTCGATCAAGAACGGCATCCAGGCCGCCAGCGCCAGCACGCCGACCAACAGTCCCGTCGTCGCGAAGGCGCGCAACGGTTCATATCGGGCGTAGATGCGCAAGATCGAGAGGGCGTTGCGGCGCACGTAGGACCCGGTCGAGTCGAACAGCCGCGACTCGCGCGTCTGCGGGTTGGTGGCGATCTCCACCTGGTCGACGGCGACCAGCATCTTGCCCGCCTGGATCAGGCTCTCCAGCGTGTAGGTGAAGTTGTCGACGACGAGCAGACCCAGGGCCGCCTCGCGGTTGTAGGCGCGAAAGCCGGAGGTGGCGTCGGCGATCTCGGTGTCGGAGAGGCGCCGCACCACCCAACTGCCGACTCGTTGCAGCACTTTCTTCGAGCCGGAGAAATGATCGATCTGGGACACCTGGCGATCGCCGACGACGATGTCCGCCTCACCGGCGAGTACCGGCGCGACCAGCTTCGCGACGTCGCCGCCGCGGTACTGGTTGTCGGCGTCGGTGTTGACGACGATGTCGGCGCCGAGCTTGAGGCAGGCGTCAAGTCCCGCCTGGAACCCCGCGGCAAGGCCCTTGTTATTGGTCAGGCGGACGACGTGCTTAACGCCGTGCTCGCGGGCTACTTCGACCGTGCGGTCGGTCGAGCCGTCGTCGATCACCAGCAGCTCGATCTCATCGATCCCCTCGATCTGGCGTGGCAGGTCGGCGATCGTCGCCGGAAGCGTTGCCTCTTCGTTTAGGCAGGGGATTTGGATGATCAGCTTCATGGGCCGGGTCAGGGTATCCGTGGGGGTGGAGGGAAGGGAGGATGGGGTGTCCCTCCGCTTGCTGGGTTTTTCGCCATGAGGGCTTGCGGCTGTCGAGGTTGGGATTGGGGCGAAAAACAGGACGCCGCGCGCTCCGGGACACCCCATCCTCCCTTCCACGCGCTGGTGGGAGTACCATTGATTGACTTGTCAATCAGTCTGATGAACGCACAGCTGACAGACATCGACCGGGCCCACCTACAACGAGCTCTAGAGCTTGCGGAGGGTGGACGTGGGCGAGTTAGTCCTAACCCACTGGTGGGAGCTGTGCTTGTCAGGGACGGCCAGGTGGTTGGCGAGGGGTTTCATGCTGAGTTGGGCGATCTGCATGCTGAACGCGCGGCTCTCGAAGATTGTCGGGAGCGTGGTGGGGATCCTGCGGGGTCAACCATGTACGTGACGCTGGAGCCTTGCGCTCACCAGGGCAAGCAGCCCCCTTGCACGGAGGCGATTCTTGAGGCTGGGATTGGGCGCGTCGTAATTGCCTCTGACGATCCGAGCGAGAAGGCCGCCGGGCGCGGGCCTGGAGTCCTGCGCGATGGGGGCGTCGAGGTTGAGTTCGCCGCCGGCGAGGAGGCCGCCGCGGCGCGACTGTTGAACCAACCATTTCGCAAGCACGCCCGCACCGGATTGCCGCTTGTGACCTTGAAGATGGCGATGTCGATGGATGGCGAGTTCACGCCGCCGTCCGGCGATTCGAAGTGGATCTCCGGCGAGAGCAGCCGCGAGTTGGTCCACGCTTGGCGCGCCGAATCGGACGCGATAGCCGTAGGCATCGGCACCGCCCTGGCCGACGACCCCCTCCTAACCGCTCGCCCTTCGCCTTCCGTTGCGACTATTCCTCGATATGCGAGGAAAAGTCGCAACGGAACGGCTGCTCGGCAGCCGGTTCGTGTCGTCTTCGACCGTGGGGCACGGCTCCCCCTGGATTCGCAGCTGCTCAGAACCCTGGACGAGTCCCCGGTGATCGTCGTCGTCTCTCCGGAGGCGGACGCAGCCGCTTTGCGGGAAGCGGGTGCCGAAATCCTCGTCGCCGAAAGCATCCCCGCCGCCCTCGCGGACCTTGGTGGCCGCGGAATCACCAGTCTCTTCCTCGAAGGCGGACCGACGCTGGCCTCCGCTTTCGCCGATGCCGGTCAAATCGACGAGGCGCGTACCTTCATCGCCCCGGTCATGTTGAGCGGCTCGGAGAGGTTGCCCGCGCTGAATGTCTCCGAGGACGTTTTGATCACGGCCCGGTTCAAGGAGTGGTGATGTTCACCGGACTCGTTCAAGACCTTGGCGCGGTGGAATCGGTCGAGTCCGGGGAGGAAGGCGCGCGGCTGCGAATCGCGACTTCTCTTGGGCCTGAGATCTCCCCGGGAGACTCGGTGGCGGTCGAAGGCATTTGCCTCACAGCCACCAGCGCCGACGCCGATGGATTCGAAACCGAGGCGATGAACCAGACGCTGGCCGTTACCTCTCTCGGTGGGCTCGAAGCTGGAAGCCGAGTCAATCTGGAGCTGGCGATGAGAGCTTCCGATCGCCTTGGCGGTCACATCGTGCAAGGCCACGTCGATGGCGTCGGAACGGTCGCTTCGGTGGCCGAGGACGGCTTCGCCCGGCGCCTGCGGGTATCCCTCGGTCCCGAGCTGGCGCGCTATGCGGTCGAGAAGGGCTCGATTGCGCTCGGGGGCGTCAGCCTCACCGTCTCGGCTTTGGGTGACGATTGGGTCGAGGCCTCGCTGATCCCCGAAACGTTGGAGCGAACGAGCCTCGGGGCGCTGGCCCCGGGCGACGCGCTGAACGTGGAGTGCGACATCGTGGCTAAGTACGTGGAGCGGTTGGTGTCAACATTCGCCGGAAAGGAACAGGCGTGAGTCAAATGACGGAGACGCAAAGAACAGAAGACGCGGCGAAGGCGGGTGAGAGCCCGTTCTCGACGATCGAGGAGGGGATCGAGGAGATCCGCCGCGGTCGCATGATCGTCGTCTGCGACGGCGAGGACCGCGAAAACGAAGGCGACTTGGTGATGGCGGCCCAGTTCGCCACGCCGGAGGCAGTCAACTTCATGGCCAAGGAGGCGCGCGGGCTGATCTGCTTGGCGCTGACCGCCGAGCGCTGCGAGCGGCTCGGGCTCAACCTGATGGCGGCAAAGAACGAGGCGCCGCTGCAGACCGCCTTTACGGTCACGATTGAGGCCGCGGGGGGCGTCAGCACCGGCATCTCCGCCCACGACCGCGCCCACACAATTCAGGTCGCGATCGACCCCAACTCCACCCCCCGGGACATCGTCGTCCCAGGCCACATGTTTCCCCTGCGCGCCAAAGACGGCGGCGTGCTGGAGCGCACCGGCCACACCGAGGCCAGCGTCGACCTCGCCCGCCTCGCCGGCCTGACCCCAGCCGGCGTCATCTGCGAGGTGATGAACGACGACGGCACGATGGCCCGCGTCCCCGACTTGATCCCCTACTGCGAGAAGCACAACCTGAAAATGGTCACGGTTGCCGACCTGATCGCCTATCGCCGCCGCACCGAGAAGCTGGTCGAGCGGGTGGTCGCCACCGCTCTGCCCACAGAGTTCGGCGACTTCACCGCGGTCGGCTATCGCTCCCTGATCGATGACAAACACCACGTCGCGATGGTCAAGGGGGAGGTCGATGGCGCCGAGGACGTGCTGGTCCGCGTCCACAGCGAGTGCCTTACCGGCGACGTCTTCCACAGCTTGCGCTGCGACTGCGGCGACCAGCTGATGGCGGCGCTGTCGATGATCGAAAAGGAAGGCCGCGGCGTCTTGCTCTATCTCTCTCAGGAGGGGCGCGGAATCGGCTTGCTCAACAAGCTGCGCGCCTACAAGCTGCAGGAAGAGGGGGCCGACACGGTTGAGGCGAACCTCAAGCTCGGCCTGCCCGCCGACCTGCGGGACTACGGAATCGGCGCCCAGATTCTCGGCGACCTTGGCCTGACCAGCATCCGCATCCTCACCAACAACCCGAAAAAGATCGTCGGGCTGGAGGGATACGGGCTCTCGGTCAGTGAGCAGGTGCCAATTGAGGCGCCGCCCAACACTCACAACGAGGACTACCTGCGGGCGAAGCGGGACAAGATGGGCCACTCGCTGCACCACCAGGGCCTCGCCCTCGACGAGGAGATGATCCATGACGAGGAAGAGCGCGACGCCGGAGTGGCGGATGACTGAGGACGGCTCATTCCTCGAAGGTTTCGACGAGGCCGAGCGCTCGATCCTCTCCTCCTCCCGCTTTGCGGTCTGCGTCGGTCGCTTCTACGAGGACCTGGCGCTGCGCTTGTTGAAGGGCGCGGAAGAGGGATTCGCGTTGGCCGGCGTGCCGCCGGCCTCAATCCGCCACGCCTCGGTCCCGGGCGCCTATGAGCTGCCCTTTGCGGCGCAGCTGCACGCCGCGAGTGGTGATTTCGATGGGGTCGCCTGCCTCGGCGTCGTCATCCGCGGCGAGACGGACCACTACGACTTCGTTTGCGCCGAGGCGGCCCGCGGGATTCAGGACGTGCAGCTGGCCACCGGCGTGCCCTGCGCCTTCGGCGTGATCACCTGCGACACGATGGAACAGGCCCTCGCACGGGCGGGAGGCGGCAAGCGTGACCAAGGTCGCAACGCCGCTCTCACGGTTGCTCGCATGGCCCTCCTAAAACGTCAACTCGCCTGATCGCCTACCATCCACGATCCTCATGGCCAAGGTATGTCACAGCTGCGGCAAGAGACCGGCGTTCGGCCAGTCTCGAAGTCACTCGATGGTCGCCACCAAGCGGCGCTTTGATCCGAACCTTCAGAAGGTCAGGATCCAGGACGCCGGCGCCAAGCGCCGGGTCTACGTTTGCACGCGCTGCCTAAAGGCGAACAAAGTGACCAAGGCGGCCTAGCCTCCAAGTAGATTCAGCCTCCGCATGGCTGATCCATCCATCGAGCGCTTCCGGCGCGTCATCACCTCCGCCTACGCTTCCCTCGAGGCCCGTCGCCAGGAGGTCAATGATCTCAACGTGTTTCCGGTCGCCGACGGCGACACCGGCGACAACATGGCGATGACGCTGCGCGCGGTGTTGGAGGAGCTGGATCGCCTCGACGGGCTTGAGGTCGACGAGGTCGGGCGGACCCAGTTGGTGCAGGCGCTTGCCCGGGCGGCGTTGATGGGCGCGCGGGGCAACTCTGGCGTCATTCTCAGCCAGATCGTTCGCGGCGCCGCGGAGGAGTTGGCCAGCCGCCCCGGCGAGCTGATCGATCCGGTGCTGATCTCCTCTTCGTTCGCCAGCGCCGCCGACGCCGCCTACGAATCC
The DNA here is from genome assembly GCA_963740065.1 of uncultured Solirubrobacterales bacterium. GTDB lineage: Bacteria > Actinomycetota > Thermoleophilia > Solirubrobacterales > 70-9 > DASVDE01. The sequence goes on along the minus strand of CAVUCS010000004.1, from coordinate 69,731 downwards.
GTGCGCGAGCCGGCGGAGGGAACGATGCTGACCGTCTTCCGCGAGATGGCCCACTCGGTCGCTCGCCAGCTCGCTCACCTGGAGACCGGAAAGCAACGGCTCGACCGGGAAGTGACCGACACCGAGCAGGACGTGATCCTCGCCGCCGTCCTGGAGCGGGCGATGGAGGATGGGAAGCGCGCTGTCGAGCGCACGCCCGAACAGCTCGAGGTGCTGAAGGAAGCCGGCGTGGTAGATGCGGGCGGTTACGGCTTGGTGCTGATTCTCGCCGGAGTCGTCGCCGGGTTGCGCGGCGATGGTGCCGAGCTGCCGCCCGTGCCCCACCAGGAGGCGCCCCGCCTCAGTCGCCCCCACCATGAGGACAGCCGCTTCCGCTACTGCACCAACTTCATCGTTTCGGGAACTGGGCTGACCGGTCGCGAGTATGTCCCGGGACTGGAGGAGATGGGGGACTCGGTTCTGGTCGTAGGTGACGAGGTGACGCTGAAGGTCCACGTCCATACCGATGAGCCCGAGGCCGCGGTGGCCCTATTTGAAGGGGCCGGAGAGGTGACCAACCTCGACGTCGCCGACATGCGCGAGCAGATCGCCGAGCGTCGCGCCCGCCTTGAGGGGGGGCGGACGGGAGTGCTCGCCGTCGCCGCGGGTGAAGGCCTAGAGCGCCTCTTTGCCGATCTCGGCGCCCACGTCGTTCCCGGTGGCGAGACCCTCAACCCGTCCACCTATGAGCTGCTGGCCGGCATTCATGAAGTGCCGGCGGAGGAGGTCCTGGTCCTGCCCAGCTCCTCCAATGTGGTGATGGCGGCCGAGCGAGCTTGCGAGCTATCGGAGAAGCCCGCTCGGGTGGTCACCGCCAACTCCCAGCAGGAGAGCCTGCTTGCGCTTGTTGAGCTCGACCCGAGCGCCTCGGGAGGGGTCAACGCGGAGCGCCTGGGGGCCGCCTTGGAGGGGATCGCCACCGGTGGCGTCGCCCCCGCTGCTCGCGATGACGCGCAGGGGCGATTTCGCCAGGGCGATGCGGTCGGCTTCGTCGACGATCAGATCGTCGCCTGGGGCGGGGCGGGCTCGACTCTCGCGGCCACGATCGAGCGACTTGCGGATGGCGCTGAGATCGTCACCGTGATCGCCGGCGACGGCGCGCCGATCTCCCTCGATGAGATCGACACTCATGCCCCCGATGGGGTCGAGGTCGAGACCCACAATGGCGGTCAGCCGAGCTGGTGGTGGCTGCTCGCCGCCCAGTAGTGCGTTCCTTCGCCGGTGCCTCTGAGCCAACCAGGGAGCAGCTGCGCGACGCCCCGGTCCACTGGCCACGCCCCAGCATCCTCGACGCTTCGCTGAAGATCCTCGAGGGCGTCGGCCCGAGACTCGCGGAGGCGGCATCGGAAGCGGGCATCAACACCGTCGGCGATCTATTGCGGCGCGTGCCGCACAGCCATCGGGGTCGCACGGTTGTGCCGCTGGCGGAGCTGCGGCCGGGTGACAAGGGAACCGTTCTCGTCGAGGTGCTCGGCAACACGCCGCGCCCCTTCCGCCGTCGCGGCTTCTCGATCACCTCGGTCAAAGTCGGAGACGAGTCGGGGTCGGTCCGGGCTTCGTGGTTCAACCAGCCGTGGGTGGCTCAGAAACTCACACCGGGGACGAACTTGCTGCTTACCGGTTCCCTCGACAGACGAGGCTTTCGGGTGTCGGAGTACGAGCTCAAGGGGGAGGACCCCCACCCTCCCTCTCAGTTGATGTCCGTGCATCCGGCTACGGAGAAGCTGAAGGCGGGGCGGATTCGGGAGTGGGTGGAGCAGGCCCTTAGATGGGCGCCGAACGCCGTCGAAGGGTTGCCGGCGGAGATGCGGGTGCGGAGGGGGTTGGCGGGGGCCGCGGATGCGATCACGGCGGTGCACTTCCCCGAGAGCGAAGGGGACGTTGAGGGGGCGCGGGAGCGGTTGAAATTCGAGGAGCTCTTCCTCTACCAAGCGATCCTCGCGACACGCAGGCGGGCGCACCGGGTGGCGCGACCGGCGCCTCGGATTGGGACGGCCGGGAGGACTGTGGGGCGGTGGTTGGAGTCACTGCCGTTTGAGCCGACCGGGGATCAGCTCAAGGCGTTCGATGAGATCGATGCGGATCTGGACTCCGGGGAGCCGATGCAGCGGTTGCTGATGGGAGAGGTCGGCAGCGGCAAGACCGTGGTGGCGCTGTACGCGATGCTGCGAGCGCTGGAGAAGGGGTTCCAGGCGGCGCTGATGGCGCCGACGGAGACGCTGGCCGAGCAGCACGCGACGACGCTCAACCGACTGTTGGCGCACGACCTGATCCCGTTCGCGTTGCTTACCGGGGCGACGCCCGCGCCACAACGGAAGACTGCGCTTGAGCGGTTGGCTACCGGGGAGCTGGGACTGGTTGTGGGCACGCACGCTTTGATCGAGCCCGCGGTGCGGTTCGAGCGACTGGGGGTCTGCGTTGTCGACGAGCAGCACCGCTTCGGGGTTCAGCAGCGCCGTGCGCTCGACTCAAAGGGCGTGGAGGGGATGGCGCCCCACGTCCTGCACATGACCGCGACCCCGATTCCCCGCACGCTCTCGCTGACCGCATACGGGGATCTCGATACGACCGCGCTGCACGAGCTCCCGGCGGGTCGCAAGCCGGTCGAGACGCGGCTGGTGGACGAGGACGAGCGTCCCGGCGCGTATGAGTTCATCCGCGCTCGCTTGCGCGAAGGGCGGCAGGCCTATGTCGTCTGTCCACTGGTCGAGGAGACCGAGAGAATGCAGGGGAAGGCCGCGGAGAAGGAGGCGGCGCGTCTGGCGGCGGAGGAGTTGAGCGATTTCGAAGTCGGGGTCATCCATGGCCAGATGCCTTCTTCCCGCAAGGCGGCCGCGATGGAGGCCTTTGCCTCCGGTGCCACCGACGTCTTGGTCGCTACAACCGTGATCGAGGTCGGGATCGACGTTCCCAACGCGACGGTGATGGTGATCGAGGGTGCCGAGCGCTACGGCGTCTCCCAGCTTCACCAGCTCCGCGGCCGAGTGGGGCGGGGGGAGCATGAGTCGCACTGCTTGCTCTTCGCCGAAGAGCGGGGCGGCATGGCGCGACGGCGACTGAAAGCGGTGGAGCGCGAGCGCGACGGCTTCAAGCTCGCCGAGGTCGACCTCGGCTTGCGCGGCGAGGGGGAGATCCTCGGCACTCGCCAGCATGGCCTGCCCCGCTTCGCCGTCGCCGAACTGCCGGAGGACACGCCGACCCTTGTCGCCGCCAGGGACGAGGTGCTGGCCCTGCTGCGCCGCCACGGGTCTCTCGACGCGCCGGAGTTGGGCCCCCTGCTCGAGGCCGCCCGGCGCCGCTTCGGCGCCGACGTCGCCGACCCGATCCCGCTCTAATGACCGAGTGCGCGTAATCGCTGGAGAGCTGGGCGGGCGGCGGCTGGTCGCCCCGCGGGGGTGGAAGGTGCGCCCGACCTCCGACCGCGTCCGCGAGGCGATCTTCTCGGCGCTCGGCGATCGCGTGGCGGACGCCCGCGTCATCGATCTCTATTGCGGCACCGGAGCCCTCGCGATCGAGGCCCTCTCGCGCGGCGCGTCCACCGCCGTTCTGGTCGACCGCGACACCCGCGCTGCACTTGGCAATGTCGAGCAGCTCGGCCTCCGCGACCGTGTCGAGCTGATCCGCGCCGATGTTGAGCGATGGCTGTCAAGTTCGCCCGACGGCTCCGCGGCGACCGGCTTCGATCTCGTCTTCGTCGATGCCCCCTATAGACTCGCCGACCGCGTGGCGCGGGAACTCGAAACCCATCTTCCGCGCCTTCTCAGTGCGAGAGGGCGGGCGATAGTCGAAAGCGGTGCTGGCAACCCTCTGCACATCTCTTCTCTGGAGCCGTTGCGTCGGCGACGCTACGGAGGCACCGACGTCTCCTTCTACGGGGCGAAACCGTGAGCCCACGCAACGGCACGGTGGTCTGTCCGGGCAGCTATGACCCGGTCACCAACGGCCATGTCGACATCATCACCCGCACCGCTCAGGTATTCGACAAGGTCGTCGTCGGGGTCGTCAACAACCCCGTGCGCAAGGACAAGACGCTGTTTACGCCCGAGGAGCGCAAGGCGTTCATCGAAGAGGCGACGGCCGATCTCCCCAACGTCGAGGTCGCTATTTTCGCCAACCTGCTGGTCGAGTTCGCCCGAGATCACGACGCCAGCGCGATCGTCAAGGGGCTGCGAGCGATCTCCGATTTCGAGTACGAGTTTGAGATGGCGCAGCTGAACCGCAAGCTCGATCCCGGCATCGAGAGTATTTACGTAATTGCCTCTCCGCATTACAGCTTCCTCTCGTCGACGGGGGTCAAGGAGATGGCTACTTTCGGCGGTGACGTATCCGATCTCGTCCCTACGCCGGTCGCCGCTGCGCTGGCGGGGCGCCTGGGCGACAGATAGGCTTGCGCCGGTAGCGCCGTGGGCGAGAGCTTGCAAAAACCCGAGGAAATCACGACCTCTTCACCAAAGATGCCGCTGACACGTAGGCTTACGCCCTGCTGATGGATGTCCTTGTCCTCATAGACAAGCTGGACGACCTCGTCCACAACGCCCGGCCCGTCCCCTTGACGGATCAGGTGCGCGTGGACCGGGAGGAGATCTACGATCTCCTCGACCAGATGCGCGCCACGATCCCCGAGGAGATCAAGCAGGCGCGTTGGATCGTCAAGGAGCGCCAGGAGATGCTGGCTGAGGCCAAGCGGGAGGCGGAGCGGATTGTCCGCGAGGCCCGTGAGCAGCAGGCTCGCTTGATCTCCGACGAGGAGGTCACCAAGCAGGCAGAGCGCGCCGCCGACGAGATCGTCGAAGACGCCCGCACGCGTGAGCGCGAGATTCGCCTCGGCGCCGAGGACTACGCCGACGAGATCCTCAACACCCTTGAAGTGAACCTGCAGAAGTTCCTCGCCGCCGTTCAGCGCGGCCGCGATCGGCTGGCCGGCCGGGATGAGGAACCGGCTGTCGAACTCGACGAGCAGCAGTAGCGGGCGGGCCGGGTGCCCGGCACCCGCTCAGTAAGCGGCGCTGACTACCGCCAAATCGTCGGCCTGCCAGGTGGTCTTGCCGCCCGTCCAATCGAGGAGGGCCTTGAGCTTGTCCTCTTCGAATTCGTCGGCGATGACGAGGGCGCGGGAGTGGTCTTTTACTCGGCGGCATAGGGCTTGGAGCTGGTCGTCGGTCAGGTCTCCGGTGGAGAGGACGGAGATGACCAGGTCCCAGGGGCCGTCGGGCAGGGGGTCTTCCATGCGGGCGAGCTGGACGTCGTCGTAGGTCTGACGGGCGCGGAAGACCATGTCCGGGCTGGCGTCGAGGCCGACAACCCAAACGTCGGGATAGGCCTCAATCAGGCGGCGAGTGGTTTCTCCGGTGCCCATCCCCAGCTCCAGCGCTCTCTCCGGCGGGAAGGGGACCGCGGCGATCGCCTCTTCCTGCAGCTCGTCGTAGCGCGGCACCTTGGCGTGGATGCGCTCCAAATACTCGTCGGGTGTCCAGTCGAATTGACTCATTCCGTAACCTCGTGTGGAGCCATCGTAAGTCCCTTCCCAGCGGAGCCCATGGCCCACGCCACCACCACCATCGATCTCGCACGTCTCTCCCTCTCGCACGGAGAGGGCAAGCGCTTGGACCTTCCCGTTCGGCTGGAGCCGATGGAGATGGGCGGGCAGACGTATGTCCCGACCCCGGCGTCGCCGACCGTCCGGCTCGAGATCTCCCGTCCGAGCGGAGGTTTCGCCTTTCGCCTCCGCTTCCCGGTCCACCTTGAGGGCCCCTGTATGCGCTGTTTGGACCCGGCCTCAATCGATCTTGAAATAGACGCTCGCGAGGTCGATCACCAAGACACGGACGACGAGGATCTGCGCAGTCCCTATGTCGTTGAGGACGAGCTGGACATCGGTCGCTGGGCCCACGACGCGGCGGTGCTGGCGATCCCCCCACAGCTCCTCTGTCGCCCGGAATGCGCTGGGCTCTGTCCCGATTGCGGCGAGTCTCTAAACGGTTCAGAACCGGACGCGCACCGCCATGACACGGGCATCGATCCTCGCTGGAGCAAGCTCAAAGACCTCAAGTTGGACTAGAAGGCTTGTTCTGGGTTAACGCATAACCCACGTCAGGCCTCGAGCCACTACCATTCCGCAACTCATGGCCGTCCCGAAGAAGCGAACTTCCAGTGCACGCCGCGACAAGCGGCGCGCTACCCATAAGGCGGGGAAGGCGCGGTTGAACAACTGCCCGCGCTGTCATAGCCCGCGCTTGCCGCACCGCGTGTGCCCCACCTGTGGCACCTACGACGGCCGTGAAGTGATCTCGCATCGCGTCGCCGAGGCGCCGGCGCCCTCCGACGCCGAATAGCGATGTCCGAGGGGCGCGGCGTGACCGTCGCCCTCGATGGGTTCGGGGCGGAGCAAGGGTTTGACGTCCTCGCCGAGGGCGCGCGTTTGGCTGCCGCCGGCGGCATTCAAGTCAGGGTCTTCGGCCCTCCCGACCAGCTGGACCTGTCCGGGGCCGAAGGCATCGAGGTGATCCCCACCTCCGATTGGATCGCCAACGAGGAGGACCCCGTCCCCGCGGTTCGCTCCAAGAAGGAGGCCTCGGTGGTGCGCGCTGCCCGCGATGTCGCCGAAGGCCGCGCCGGGGCGATGGCCAGTCTTGGCTCGACCGGGGCGACGATGGCCGCCGCCACTTTCGGCCTGCGCCGGCTCAGAGGCGTGCAGCGCCCGGCTCTCGCCGTGCAACTACCGGTTCCCGGCAAGCCGGTTCTCTTCCTCGACGTTGGCGCCAACGTCGAGGTGCGCGCCCAGCACCTGGTCCAGTTCGCCTTCCTCGGCGCCGCCTTCAGCGAGGCCGTCTTGGAGGTCGAGCGTCCCCGTGTCGGGCTGCTCTCGGTCGGCGAGGAGGCCGGTAAGGGGAGGGAAGAGGTGGTCGCCGCTTACGAAATTCTCTCCGGCGCGTCCGGGATCCGGTTCGCCGGCAATGTGGAGGGCCGCGACCTGCCTGCCGGTGACGCCGATGTCGTCGTTACCGACGGCTTCACCGGCAACGTCGCGTTGAAGTTGATGGAGGGCACAGTGAAGACGGTCACCGGTGCAATTCGTGACGCCGCGCGCTCCAATCCCTTCGCCGCCGCCGGCGGCCTACTGATGCGCCCGGCCCTGGGCGGTCTGCGCCGGGAGCTTCACCCCGACACCACCGGCGGCGCGATCCTGCTCGGCCTGCGAGGGATCGCCGTCGTCGGGCACGGTAGCTCCGGCGCCGAGGGAATCGCCAACGCGGTGCGATTGGCGGCGCGCTGCGCCGAGGTCGATGCGGTCGGCCGAACCGCGGCGCTCCTGCGCGAAGGCGGCGCCACGCGCGGCGCTCTCGCCGCCGACGGCGACGCGTGATAGGAAACCCACATGAGCGCGGAGCGAGCAAGCGTGCATATCTGGTTCTTCGCGCCGCGAGCGAAGCGCGATTAATTACATGAGCCGCGACGAAGTCCTCGATCTGGTTCGCTCCCACCTATCCGAGGAGCTGGAGGTCGACGCCGCCGAGATCACCGAGGGCACCCGCTTCAAAGAGGATCTCGATGCGGACTCGCTCGACCTCTATGAGTTGGTGATGGAGTTGGAGGACCGCTATGGAGTCTCGGTCTCCGAGGAGCAGGCGACGAAGATCAAGACGGTCGGCGACGCGGTCGATTTCGTTCTGGAGCACGCACCCGCGTGAGCGTCGAGGCGCTGGCGGGGTTGATCGCGGACCTCCCCGATGACCTTGAGCGTGAGGCCCTAACTCACTCATCCTGGACCGAGGACCGCGTTGGCTCATACGAGCGGCTCGCTTTTTTCGGCGACAGCGTGCTCGGCCTCGCCGTCGCCTCCGACCTCTTCGCGCGCTTTCCGGATGTCGATTCCGGTGGCCTGACGAAGATCCACAATCAAGCCGTCAGCGGCGTCTCTTGCGCCGAGGTCGGACGGCAGCTCGGTGTCCCGGAAATGTTGCGGGGTGCCGAGCCCGACGATGCCCCGGCGGCGATTCCCGCCGAAACTCTGCTGGCCGGCGGGCGTCCGTTGCCGGAGGCGACCGAAGCTTTGATCGGCGCTTGCTTTCTCGCCTTCGGTTTTCAGCGCACGGCGGCGGCCGTCGCCGATGCGTTCGAGGTTCGGATCGAGCACGTGGCCGAGACGCGGATCGACTTTAAGTCCGCCCTTCAGGAGTTGCTTGCCCGCCGCGGCGCGCGCGTAAGCTACGAGGTGATCGCCGAGTCCGGCCCTCCGCACGAGCGGACCTTTGAGGTGGCGGCGGTCGTCGACTCAGAGCGAGTCGGGGAGGGCGAAGGCCGGAGTAAGAAGGCGGCCGAACAGGCCGCCGCCGAGCAAGCGCTGGAGCAGCTCGGAGGTTGATGTCGTGGCCATCGCGTCCGACCCAACCGCGAGCCTTCGCAATAAGGATTTGGGCGAGAGATAGATGCATCTGAGATCGATCACGATGAAGGGGTTCAAGTCGTTCCCCGAACGGGCGAGGCTGGAGTTCTCGCCCGGCGTCAGCGTGATCGTCGGCCCCAACGGCTCCGGCAAGTCGAACATCACCGACGCCGTGCTCTGGGCCTTGGGCGAGCAGAGTCCAGGCGCGATCCGCGGCGCCTCGATGCAAGACGTGATTTCCGCCGGCGGCAAAGGGGTCGGCCAGCGACGCCAGGCTGAGGTCGAGGTCGTAATCGACAATTCCGAGGGTCGGGCAGCGACCGAGTTCTCCGAGATCTCGGTCCAGCGTCGCCTCGATCGCTCAGGGGAGGGCGAATACCGCCTCAATGGCGCTCGCTGTCGTCTTGTCGACGTGGTCGAAGTTCTCTCCGACACCAATCTCGGACACGAGATGCACTCGGTGATCAGCCAGGGCCGGGTCGAATCGATCGTTCATTCCAAGCCGCGGGAACGTCGCCTCCTGGTCGAGGAGGCCGCCGGCCTCGGCAAGCACCGCAAGCGCCGCCGCCGGGCCGAGCTGAAGCTGAAGGCAGCGCGCGACAACCTTGACCGGGCCCTGGACCTCGAACGGGAGGCCCGCGCCCGCCTGCGTCCGTTGAAGCGACAGGCCCAGGCCGCCGAGCTGGGCGCGCGAATTGAGAGAGAAGAGTTGGGCCTGAGAGCGCAGCTCGTCTCCGAGGAGCTGCGTTTTGGCGCCGATCGTGCCGCGGCCGCCGAGAAATCAGCCGAAAAGGCTCGCGCCGGGCGATCGACTCTGGAAGAGAGACTGAACGAGGTGAGCGAGCGCCGTCGTATCGCCGAGGAGCGCTTCGCTACGCGCGACCGCGAGCGCACCCAGGCGTGGGGGTTGCTGACCAAGCTGCGTGGCGAGCAGGAGCGGGTGGTGGTGCGGGCGGCGACCCTTTCCAGTCGCGTAGTCGAGCTGGAAGCGAAGCTTGAGGCATTGCAGGCTGAGCTGGGACCGCTGACCCTCGACGTCAGCTCCGGCGCTCCGGCCGAGCGTTCTCGTCAGCTGGGCGAGGAGCTGAGCGAGATCGATGCCGGGTTGTCGGCCGCCACCGACGGGCTTACTCGCGCCCGCTCTGAGGATGCCGCCGAGTCGGCGCGAGAAGCGGCGCTGGGGGCGGTTCGCAGCGGCGCCGAGCGGGCCGTGCGCCATGCCCGTCGGGCGGAGGGACTGTTGGGGGAGCGACACCGCGAGGCCCTGCGCAAGCGCGTCGCGGCCGGCGAGGAGCTACTGGAGGAAGTGCGCGGGGCCGCCGCCGCGGTCGAGGCGATGGGCGCCGCGATCCGCGATCGGGTGCGGCGCACCGAGAGCAAGGTCGTCGGCGGAGAGGGCGACGGCGACGAGATCGCCGAGGAGATGCGCTCTTGCTCCCAGCAGGAGGCCGAGCTGCAGGCCCAGATGAAGGCCGCCTCCGACGAGCTGACCAGGGCTGAGGTCGAGGCCGCCCATCTCGGCGACCGCCGTGCGGAGGCCGCCAGAGAACTGGCCGTGATCGCTGAGCGCCTCGGAGAGGAAATCGGCCCTGCCGAGCAACCGCTGAGCGAGGAGGAGCGGTCGGAGATCGACCGTCGTCTCGAGCGCCTCGAGCGTCGGCGCGCGCAGATCGGCCCGGTCAACCCGCTGGCTGAGCAGGAATACGACGAGGCCCGTGAGCACGTCGAGAGCCTTCAGGCCCAACGCGAGGACACCGAGCGGGGCATGCGTGAGTTGGAGGCGCTGATTCGCGACATCGACCGCGAGATCGAGCGGGCATTCGAGGAGACCTTTGAAGCCACGGCGAAGAACTTCGGCGAGATGGTGGAGCACCTGTTCCCCGGCGGGCGTGGGGTGTTGCGCCGGGTCAGCCTGCGGCCGGTTCGCGATGCTGAGGAGCCTGCAGCCGAAGAGCCCGAAGGCGATGAAGAGGAGGAAGTGCGCGAGGAGCTAGGGGTGGAAATTGAGGTCACGCCGGCCGGAAAGTCAACCCGCAAGCTCTCACTGCTATCCGGCGGGGAGAAGTCGCTGGTCGCCCTGGCATTCGTCTTCGCCGTCTTTCTCGCTCGGCCCTGCCCCTTCTACATCCTCGACGAGGTCGAAGCGGCCCTCGACGACGCCAATATCGACCGCTTCCTGCAGCTGATCCGCCGATTCTCCGACCGCGCCCAATTCGTCATCGTCACCCACCAGAAACGGACGATGGACGCCGCCGACGTCCTCTACGGGGTAAGCATGGGCGGCGACGGCGTGACCAAGGTCGTCTCCCGGCGTTTGCCTCGCGAAGTTGATGAAGGTACGGAGAAGATCGGCGGCGATCTCTCCGTGGCTGCCTGAGCCCGGCTAGTCTCCCCCTGGGGAGAAGGGAGGAGCAGCAGTGGCACTACGCCATATGGACAGGCTCACGTCGTTCGACACGTCGTTCTTGGCGAATGAGAAGTCGAACGGGCACATGGCGATCGGCGCCGTGCTGGTTTGCGAAGGCGATCCTCCCAGCCACGACGACTTTTCCACCCACATCCGCAGTCGCCTCCACCTCTTGCCCCGCTTGCGCCAGCGGCTCGCCTTTCCGCCACTGCGCCTGGGCACCCCTTTTTGGATCGACGACCGTGAATTCGACCTCGGCAATCACGTACGGCGAGCGACTCTCCAGGCTCCGGGCGACGACGCCCAATTCCATCAGTTGGTCGGTGAAGTCCTCTCGCCACCCCTCGATCGCTCGAAACCCCTTTGGGAGCTGGTCTTAGTCGAGGGCTTTGACGATCAGCGCTTCGCGATCGTCTACAAGACCCACCACGCGCTCGCCGACGGGTTTTCGGCGGTCGACATAGGAACGCTCCTGTTCGACATCGAGCCCAGATCCGAGCCGGTCCGCGACGAGGAGCCCTGGGAGCCGCATGAGGAGCCTTCCTCGACCGCTCTGATATTTCGCGCCGGGGCCGGTATCTGGGCGACAGCTGGGCGGTTGGTTCGCTGGCTCGTTAACGCCATCCGCCGGCCGCGCCGGGCCGCGAAGCGCGCGGTCGACGGCATTGTTGGCCTCTGGGAGGTGACCTGGAACCTGGTTAAGCCGGCGCCGAAGGTGCCGCTCAACGTTGAGATCGGCCCCGCGCGCAGCTTTTCCTGGGCGGGCTTTCCCCTCGACGACGTCAAGCTGATCAAGAACGCCTTGGGGGTGACCGTCAACGACGTCATCCTCTCGGCCACCGCCGGCGCCTTGCGGCGCTGGCTGCAAGATCGAGAGGTTCCGATCGAGGAGGGCATGGAGTTGAAGGCGCTGGTGCCGGTCTCGATTCGCACCCAGAACGAACAGGGCGAGCTGGGCAATCGGCTGACCGCGATGCGCGGGCCGCTTCCTGTCGGCGTCTCCGATCCCGTTGAGCGCCTGGGGGTCGTACACAGGGAGATGGAGGCGCTGAAGTCCTCCAAGCAGCCACTGGGGGCGGAAGCAATTTGGGGCTTGAACGATTGGTTCCGCGATTTCGCGCCGCCGCTGCTGCTGGCGCCGACCGCGAAGATCAACTTCTCAACCCGGCTCTTCAACCTCTTGGTAACCAACTTCCCCGGTCCGCAGATTCCGCTTTACGTGTTGGGTCGTGAGCTCACTGGCGTTTACCCGGTCGGGTTCCTGGCTCGTCGCCACGCGCTGGGGATCGCGATCATCAGCTACAACGGTCGGATCGGCTTCGGAATCCTCGCCGATCGCGCCTCGATGCCGGACGTCGAACGGCTTTCCGGTTACCTCGACGGCGCGGTGGAGGAGCTCCTCGCCGCCGCCCGGATAGCCTCCAGCGGCAAGGAGCATGACGACCAGCTGGCAGGAGATACTCGACCTAGGTTCGCGCGGGAGCGCGAGCGCGCCATCGGAACCTGAGGAAGCGCAGGCGCGTGGCGGCGTGTTTCGCCGGCTGCGCGAGAGTCTCGCCAAAAGCCGCCAAGCACTGACCGAGGAGATCTCTGCCAGCCTCTTCGACCGCATCGACGAGGAGACCTGGGAGCGCCTCGAGGAAGCGCTGATCTTCGCCGACGCCGGCGCGCCGACAACCGCCACGGTGGTCGAGCGGCTTGAGCACGAGGTCGAGTCGGGGGCGGTCTCCGCCGACGGCGAGGCTGTGCGCGACCGCTTGATTGAGATCCTCGCCGAGGTCGCCTCGTCCGGCAGGGCGCCGATCGACCTCAGCGGCGAGCCGGCGGTGTTGATGATGGTTGGGGTCAACGGAACCGGTAAGACGACCACGATCGGCAAGATCGCCTGGCACCTCTCCAAGGAGTTCGGCCTCTCCGTCGTCCTCGGCGCCGCGGATACCTATCGAGCCGCCGCCGCCGAGCAGCTCGCCGAGTGGGCTGAGCGCGCCGGCGCCGATCTGGTCCGCTCCGAGGAGGGCGCCGACCCCGGTTCGGTCGCCTATGACGCGGTCGCCGCCGCTCGCGCCCGCGGAGCCGACGTGGTCATCGTCGACACCGCCGGTCGCTTGCACACCCAGGGAAACCTGATGGACGAGCTGGCCAAGGTGCGACGGGTGATCGCCAAGCAGATCCCCGACGCCCCGCACGAGACCTTGCTGACGATCGACGCCACCACCGGCCAGAACGGCCTGCGCCAGGCAAAGGCCTTCTCCGAGGCTGTGGAGGTCGACGGCGTGGTTCTGACCAAGCTGGATGGCACCGCTAAGGGCGGCATAACCCTGGCGATCGCCAACGAGCTGGAAATCCCCGTAAAGCTCATCGGCACCGGCGAGCAACTAGAAGACCTACGCCCCTTCGACCCGGTGGATTTCGCGCAAGCTTTACTCGCCGAATAGGGCCTGTCCCGATAGGGGTGGAGCGTCTTGTACTTTTTCGATGCAGCCAATCGCGGCAAGCTGCAGCCGTTAAGCGAAAAAGTTAAGCGGAACCCCTATCGGGACAGGCCCTAAGCTGACGAGCATGTTCGATCAGCTCTCAGACCGCCTGCAGGCAACGCTCTCCGATGTCCGCTCACGCGGGAAGCTGACCGAGTCCGATGTCGACGCGGCGATGCGCGAGATCCGCCTCGCTCTACTCGAGGCCGACGTCAACTTCAGAGTCGTCAAAGCCTTCACCAAGACCCTGAAGGAGCGCTGTCTGGGCTCCGAAGTTCTGGAGAGCCTCGATCCCGGCCAGCACGTGGTCAAAATCGTCAACGAGGAGTTGACGGCGCTGATGGGGGGGACCGGGCGCGATCTCGTCTTCGCCTCCACTGGCCCGACCGTGATCTTGATGGCGGGCCTGCAGGGCTCCGGCAAGACGACCGCCTGCGCCAAGCTCGCCCGCCAACTCGGCGAGTCCGGCAAAGATGTAGCCCTTGCGGCCTGCGACGTCTATCGCCCGGCCGCCGTCGACCAGCTGGTCACCGTCGGCGGGCGCGCCGGCGCCCACGTCTACGCGCAGGGAACCGAGCGCGATCCGGTCGACATCGCCGAGTGGGCGCTGGAACGCGCCCGCGAAGAGGGTCGCGACGTGCTCATCGTCGATACGGCCGGCCGCCTCCACATCGACGAGGATCTGATGGCCGAGCTGTCGCGGATTCGCAAGAAGGTCAAGCCTCACGACGTCCTGCTCGTGGTCGACGCGATGACCGGCCAGGATGCCGTCGGCGTCGCCGAGTCCTTCGCCGAGGCCGCCGAGTTCGACGGTGTGGTGATGACCAAGCTCGACGGCGACGCCCGCGGTGGCGCTGCGCTTTCGGTCAAAGCGGTCACCGGTAAGCCGATCCTCTTCGCCTCCACCGGGGAGAAGTTGGAGGACTTCGACCGTTTCCACCCCGACCGCATGTCCTCCCGAATCCTCGGCATGGGGGACGTGCTCACCCTGATTGAGAGAGCCGAGCAGCAGGTCGACGAGAAGCAGGCGCTCGACCTACAGGAGAAACTGAAGCAGGATCGGTTCACGCTTGAGGACTTCCTTCAGCAGATGCGCCAGGTACGCAGAATGGGCCCGCTCAGTGGCCTGATCGGGATGATGCCGGGGATGGGGGCGATGAAGCAGCTGAAGAACGCCGACGTCGATGAGGGCGAGTTGGACCGGGTCGAAGCGATCATCCTTTCGATGACTCCGGCGGAGCGGGCCGACCCCGGCGTGATCAACGGTTCCCGTCGCAAACGGATCGCAAACGGCTCCGGAACCAAAGTTCAGCACGTCAACCAACTCGTCAAACAGTTCGACCAAATGCGCAAGATGATGCGCCAGATGGCCTCGGGAAAGATGCCCGATCCGCAGCAGTTGGCCCAGATGGCGGGGGGCGCCCCGCGCCCGAAGATGCGTAGGCGCTAACCTCTCGCGGCTCATGGCTGTCCGAATCAGGCTCCGAAGGGTGGGTTCCAAGAAGAACCCGATCTGGCGAATCGTCGTCGCCGACAAACGCTCCCCGCGTGACGGTCGAACGATCGAGACTATTGGCCAGTACAACCCGCAGACCGAGCCGTCGATCATTGAGATCGACGAGACTCGCGCGCGCCATTGGCTCGAGCACGGGGCGCAGCCGTCGGAAACGGTTGCCACTCTGCTGCGCACCAAGGGCATAGCCGCCTCCGGAAGTTAGGCCGATGACCGAGTTGCTCGAGTTCCTCGTCAGATCGCTTGTCGAGGATCCTGAGGCTGTAGTCGTCGAGGAGATGGAAGAGGACGGCGACTTGGTCTACGAGATCACTGTCGCTGAAGAGGACCTTGGGCGGGTGATCGGCAAAGGCGGGCGGGTCGCGAACGCGATCCGGACGATCGCCAAGGCCGCGGCCGTGCGGATCGATCGACGGGTTATCGTCGACATCCTTGACTGAGGCGTAGGCGGAATCCGGGTGGGGGTTCCGCTTAACTTTTTCGAGAGGCGTTTGCGGCTTGCCGCGAGCCGCTACGCCGAAAAAGTACAAGACGCTCCATTCCCACCCGGATTCCGCTTATGAGACTCGACATCTTCACGCTCTTCCCAGAGGCGTTCGACTGGTTTCGGTCCCAACGCTCGGTTCAGAACGCTCTCGCTGAGGGAAACGAGCTTCAGTTGTTCAACTACCGCGACACGACGCCGTTGGGCGCGGGGCAGGTCGACGACTCGCCCTATGGCGGTGGGGCCGGGATGGTTCTGCGGGTCGATGTGGTCGATGCCGCCTTGGAGGCCGCCTACGGGGAGGAGAAGCCGCGGGTTGTTTTGCTTTCTCCCACGGGTCGGCTGTTGGATGACGCGCTGGCCGATGAGCTGACACAAGAGTCTCACCTGGCCTTGCTCTGCGGACGGTACGAGGGGTTCGACGAGCGGGTCCACGAGCACCTGGCCGATGACGAGGTCTCGATCGGGAGATATGTCCTGGCCGGGGGAGAGCTTCCGGCAATGGTCGTCGCCGACGTCGTGATGCGGAAGCTGCCGGGGGCGCTTGGGCATGCCGACAGCGCCGTGGAGGAGTCGTTCAGCAGAACCCTGGAGGGGATGCCGGAGTACCCCCATTACACGCGGCCGGCGGCCTATCGAGACTGGGAAGTGCCGGATGTGCTGCTCTCCGGCGACCATCAACGGGTGCGCGACTGGCGGATGGAGCAGAGCCGGTCGCGAGCCGCGCAGTTCGAATCCGGCCGCGACTAGGTACCATTCCGCAACCGCGCGGCGCCTTCGCTTGGGGCCGGCGGTTTTTTCTCGCCCCTGAGCGCGGAGCGAACGAACGAGATCACCGGTAATGATGAGCGTGAGTGAGCGAAGCGCGAAATTTATGAAGAGTGCGAAGGACTTGCAATGAGCACCGTCATCGACAGCATCGAGCGCGCCCAGCTTAGAAAGGGCCTTCCCTCCTTTGGGCCGGGCGATCGCGTGCGCGTCCATTTCCAGGTGGTCGAGGGCAATCGTCGCCGCACCCAGGTCTTCGAAGGCATCGTCCTGCGGCGACAGGGCTCCGGCGCGCGTGAGACCTTCACCGTCCGCAAGCAGTCCTTCGGCGTCGGTGTCGAGCGGACGTTTCCGCTCCACTCGCCGAAGATCGAAAAACTTGAGGTCGCCGCGCGCGGTGCCGTGCGACGGGCAAAGCTCTACTACCTGCGAGGCCGCATCGGCAAGGCCGCCCGCGTCGCCGAGCGTCGCTGGGGGATCGATGAGGAGCTGATTTCGGCTCCGGCCGCTGCGGCCGAGCCCGAGGCAGTCGACGCCGAGGGCGCGACCCAGGAAGAGGCCGAGGCCGCTGAGGCGCCCAAGACCGAGGCCGAGACCGAAGCGCCGGAAGAGGCCCCCGAGGCCGAGGCGCAGCCAGAGGCCGAAGAGTCTGAGCTCGTGGCGGAAGCGCCCGAGGCGGAGGAGACCTCCGAGGACGTGACGACGGAAGAGGCTGAAGGCGGGGAGACCGAGGCTGACGAGGCCCCGGAGGAGACCGAGGCCGAGGACGCCAAGGACTCGGCCTGAGCCCCACGATCCCGAAGCCGAAGGGTCGTGGCGGCGGCCTGGTCGAGCTGGTCGTCATCGTGGCGCTGGCGCTGGGCTTGGCGCTGGCGATTCAGGCTTGGATCGTCAAGCCCTACCAAATCCCTTCCCAGTCGATGGAACCCACCCTCGACGTTGGGCAGCGGGTTCTGGTCAATCGCTTCCTCTACCACTTCACCGATCCGAAGATCGGCGACATCGTCGTCTTTCATCCGCCGGCGGGAGCTGAGAAAAGCACCGAGTGCGGCGCCCCGCACCTTCCGGAGCAGGCGTGCCCCAAGCCGACCCCGGAGGAATCAAGTCAGAATTTCATTAAGCGGATCGTCGCCGGCCCCGGAGACACGCTCAGCGTCCGCGACGGGCACCCCGTCGTCAATGGGGTCGAGAAGACCAATGAGCCCTACACATTGCCCTGCGGGAACAGCAGCGCCTGCAATTTGCCGAAACAGATCACTATTCCGGCGGACCATTACTTCATGATGGGCGACAACCGTGGGGGAAGTGACGACAGCCGTTTCTGGGGTCCCGTCCCCCGCGAGTGGATCATCGGCAAGGCCTTCGCCACCTACTGGCCGCCCAAGCGCGTCGGCGTCCTCTAAGCCCGCTTCCAGATCCCACCAGCGCCGCTTGGCGCGAACGCGCAAGCTTTTCGCCTTCGACCGCGGGCTCGACAGCCGCTTCGTTGCCGGTGCCGATGAGGCGGGACGGGGGTGCTTGGCCGGGCCGCTGGTCGCCGCCGCGGTCATGATCGATTACGAGGCGCTCTCCCACGCCGACCGTCGCTCCCTGGCCGGGCTGCACGACTCCAAGCAGATGAAAGAGGAACGGCGTGAAGAGCTTTACCCCTATGTGCTGCGGGCGGCCGCACGAGTCAGCGTCGTCATCCGCTGCGTGCGGGGGATCGACGACCGCGGCCTGCATGTGACCAATATCGAGGCGCTGTCCAGCGCCCTGGAGCGACTGGATCCGGGCGATGCGACCTGCCTGGTCGACGGCTTCTCACTGCGCGACTGCGCCGTGCCGCACCGGGCCGTGATCGAAGGCGATGGGACCAGCGCCGCGATCGCCGCCGCCTCGGTGGTGGCGAAGGTGACCCGCGACCGCTACATGCACGGCGCGGGGCGCGAGCACCCGGGCTGGGGCTTCGAGGAGCACGTCGGCTACTCGACCCCCGAGCATCGCGAGGCAATCGGCCGCATCGGCATCTCGGCGCTGCATCGGCGCTCATTCCAGTCGGTGGCTTATTCGCAGCTGGAGCTCGCCGGCAAGAACGCGGCCTTGATGTATTCGAAAAGCGGTATCAGCATGGAGCCTTGAACTGGCTCGTGAGGAAAATGCTAGTTCTCTCCTTCAACTCCTCGTTGCTCTTGCTCGATCACTTTTCTGCTTCATGTATTCCCGGTCCATCAGGAGACTGTGAGCCAATCCGGGTGCGAGAAACACAAGCAGGACACCCACCCATAGGGCCACTTTTACAACCGCCACTTCCACGCCATTGGGTGGGTCGCCAGTGAGCAGAACGTTGAAGCTGACCATCTCGGCAGATAAGGCAACGGGGGCGAAGGCCATGACAGCCAGCGAGCGAATGCGGCTCGTTTTGCCTTTCTGGCGCGGCAGCAAGATACGCAGCTCTACTGTGGCGACGACGATCAATACCGGGAGAACCTGGGCGACCGTCGAATAGAAAGCGAGTTCGTGCTGCTTCATTGGCCGAGCCTACGCAGCTATTCGGCGGATGTGCAGTGTTATCGCTGGGAGTCCGGCTAGGCTCTCCGGCTATGGCCGAGCACGTTGTCAAGGAGGTACACGACCTCAAGGGGTGGAAGGGCTCCCCCGAGGAAATGGCCGACCTTTTTGGGCGCGCACTTCAACTCGCCCGCGAGGCTTCACCGAACACGGAGGATATGTCGCTATCGATCACTGTGTCCATTTCGACGGGGGAGATCAACTTCAAGGATTTAAACGAGTTCCGCGCGTACGGCTGGGACAGGTGTCTCGCCGAAGTCGAAGAGGTGATCGCCCACGTCAGCGGGTGGGATGGCGATTTGAGAGTGATGTTCATGTTTCGAGGCAAGTACGAAATGTTCTCCGGCGCGTCGGTGTCCGTTTCTGGGACCAACCACGTGGCGGTCAGCGGCCTGGCTAAGCAGCTAGGGCAGCAGCTCGACAAGGGTGGCCGTCACAAGCCTAGGAATTGGGTGGTGAGTCTGTGGCTCCTACTCATTGCAGTGAGCTTGGCGTTCGCGGCGGCGATGGTCTCGGGCGCGGCCTCATGGATCCTCTTGGGGCTTGCGCTGCTCGCCGCCTTGGGTTGCGCAACGGTTGATTTCGTTATGCCGCGCATCGTGCCCGGCCTGGAGATACTTGACCCGAAAGACCCAAAGTCTCGCTATGAACGGTGGCGCACCAAATTCCTGGCAGCCTGTGGAGCCCTTTTGCTCGTTGTAATTGGAGCCGTGTTGCAGGCGATTTTGTAGGCGCCGCCGGAGTTTGAGCGCAGTAACCCCACCAAGGGTGGGGCTGGGGCTTCGAGGAGCACGTCGGCTACTCGACCCCCGAGCATCGCGAGGCAATCGGCCGCATCGGCATCTCGGCGCTGCATCGGCGCTCATTCCAGTCGGTGGCTTATTCGCAGCTGGAGCTCGCCGGCTAGAACGC
Source organism: uncultured Solirubrobacterales bacterium (assembly GCA_963740065.1). Taxonomy (GTDB): domain Bacteria; phylum Actinomycetota; class Thermoleophilia; order Solirubrobacterales; family 70-9; genus DASVDE01. The sequence continues at coordinate 50,201 of CAVUCS010000004.1, read as the reverse complement.
GGCCTTGATGTATTCGACCTCGGTGACGTTGCCGACTCGGTCGAAGCTGATTCCAACCGCGTCGAAGCGGATTTCGTCATAGCGGGGAGCGTCGCGGCGCTCCATCATCCAAGCGGCGGCGAGCCGGCGGATCTTCCGTTGCTTTCTGGGTCCGACGCCGAACACCGGCCGCTCTGGGCCAAAGGTCGAGTTCTCGCGCCCGGCCTTGACTTCGATGAAGACCAGCACCCGGCCGTCGAGGGCGATGATGTCCAGCTCGCCGTAGCGGGTGCGGGCGTTGCGCTCGACCAGCTCCCAGCCGGCGGCGGCAAGCTTTCCGGCGACGAAATCCTCCGCCGCGCGGCCGATCCTCAGGCGCGTCTCGGTCATCGCGATCAGGCTAGGTCGCCTTCTTGCGCCCGTTGCGCGCAAGAAGTGACAATTCTCTTACGACCTCCGCGCAACAGGGGAAAACTCTCTCCCTAGCGTGGTTGCCGTGCTCGCAACGGCCAGAACTTTCACCCTCGACGGCATCTCCGCCCGTCCCGTGCGGGTGGAAGTGGATGTGCATCGCGGGCTCCCCGCTTTCTCCCTGGTGGGGCTTCCCGACACCGCGGTGCGAGAGGCGCGGGAACGGGTGCGGGCGGCGATGATCAACTGCGGCTTTGAATTCCCGCTGCGGCGGATCGTCGCCAACTTGGCGCCGGCAAGCCTGCGCAAGGCGGGGCCGGGGATGGACTTGGCGATCGCGACTGCGCTCTTGGTTGCCTCCGGCCAGCTCGATTGGGAGGCGCTGCCGAGGCTGGCGATGGTGGGAGAGCTGGCGCTCGACGGTGAAGTCCGGCCTGTCTCCGGGGCGTTGGCGATCGCCGAAGCCGCCCGTGAGCAGGGCGCCGATGCGGTGATCGTCCCGGCGGAGAACGGTCCCGAGGCGGCGATGGCCGACGGCATCGACGTGATCGCGCTGGAGAGCCTCAAACAACTGCCGGCACTGGCGGCAGGGGAGTGGATTGGAGAGCGCCCCGAGCCGTTGCCGCTGATCTTGGGTTCAAACGGCCACGGACCCGACCTGGCTGACTTGCGTGGCCAGCGCCATCTTCGCTACGCGCTCGAGGTTGCCGCGGCCGGCGGCCACAGCTTGTTGATGATTGGACCGCCGGGAGCGGGCAAGTCGCTTGCCGCCGGCCGCATTCCCTCGATCTTGCCGCCGATGGCGCCGGAGGAGGCGCTTCAGGTGGCGCGGATCGCCAGTGCTTGCGGGCGGCTAAAGGGGGCGCCGGCGGGGCGTCCCTTCCGGGCGCCGCATCACACGATCAGTCCCGCGGGGCTGGTGGGCGGGGGCAATCCGCCCAATCCGGGTGAGGCGACTCTGGCCCACCGCGGCGTTCTCTTCCTCGATGAGCTCTGTGAGTTCCGCCGCGACACATTGGAGGCGATGCGCGCGCCGCTGGAGACCGGCACGGTGGCGATCGCCCGTGCCGGCGCCTGGCGGCAGCTGCCCTGCCGCTTCATGCTCGTAGCCGCTGCCAACCCTTGCCCATGTGGGCGCGGCGAGGCGGACTCGGAGTGCAGTTGCGCGCCGCTCGCGGTACAGCGCTACCAGGGCCGGTTGAGTGGTGCGCTCGCCGATCGCATCGACATCCTCGCCGCGATTCGCCAGCCCAGCGCGCGTGAGATCGGCGGTGAGCCGGGTGAGTCCTCAGCGGATGTGCGTGAGCGGGTGACCGTTGCGCGCGAGAGGCAGGAGCACCGGCTCGGCTCGGGTCGCTGCAACGCCGAGATGACGCCGGCGGAGGCGCGCGAGTGCGCCCTCAGCGACGAAGCCGCCGCCCTGCTCGCGGAGGCCTACTCCCAGCGGCGGCTCAGCGGCCGCGCCCACGATCGGGTGCTGCGCCTGGCCCAGACTGTCGCCGACCTCGCCGGTACGGAAGCGATCGACCGCGAGCAAATGACGCAGGCTCTGCAGTTGCGCCGGAGGGACTACGAATGACCCCCGAGCCGCGCGCCTGTCCGGATTGCCTGCGCCGCTCATGGCTGCTGTCCCACCTCGCCCCCTACATCGAGAAGATCGCAACCGGCGCCGTCGGCTCGCGCTCTCCGGAGCTCTTGCGCCTCTCCAACGAGGATCTCTCCGCAGCGGCCGCGCCGAAGGTTGCCCGCCAGATCCTCACTCAGGTGGAAGCGATTCCCGAGCGCCGCCTCGCCGACGACTTGCGCGCGGCCCAGTGCTGGGCTTGCTGTCGCCACGACTCCCTCTATCCGGTCGGCCTGCGCGACGCGGCGGATGCGCCCTGGGCGCTGATCGGCAGGGGAGACCCGGTGTTATTGGGGCAACTGGAGCCGGAGGGCCTGGTGACCGTGGTGGGTGCGCGTCGGGCCAGCTCCTATGGGCGGGAGGTCGCGCGGGAGCTCGGTCGCGAGTTGGCGGCGGCGGGAATCGTCGTGGTCAGCGGCCTCGCCTTCGGCATCGACGCTTGCGCGCATCGCGGCGCTCTCGACGCCGGGCTCACCGTCGCCGTGCTCGGCTGCGGCGTCGATTCCCCTTATCCGGCCGCGCACCGCTCGTTGTGGCGGCGGGTCTGCGAGCGCGGGCTCGTCCTTTCCGAGCAGCCTCCTGGCGCGGGGGTCTGGCGCTGGACCTTCCCGGCACGCAACCGGATCATGGCGGCAATGGCGGGGATGACCGTCGTCGTCGAAGCGGCGGAGCGCTCAGGCTCGTTGATCACAGCCGACCTCGCCGCCGACTTGGGCAGGGACCTCGGGGCTGTTCCCGGCCCGGTCAGCTCGCGTTCCTCCGCCGGTCCCAACAACCTCCTGGCCGGTGGCGCCTGTCTCGTCCGCGGCGCGCAGGACGTGCTCGACGCGATGCTCGGGCCGGGGGCTCGGCGGGTCGAGAAAGCCGGCGCCTCACTGGAGCCCGAGCTGGGGGAAATCCTCGCGGCGGTCGAGCGCGGTGAGGACACCTGCGACGCGATCGCGATCGAGCTGGACCTCTCCGGCCCCGAAGCGGCTTCGGGTCTCTCCCGTTTGGAAATGCTCGGCTACCTCTCCTGCTCGATGGTCGGCGTCTACTCGCGCACACTCCTTATGCCGCCCGGCGAGTCATCTATCTAGGCTGCGGCCGTGACCTCTGACGCTCGCATACCCACCGTGCTCTCAATCGCCGGCTCCGACTCCGGCGGTGGCGCCGGCATCCAGGCCGACTTGAAGGCCTTCGCCCGTTGCGGGGTTCACGGGATGACTGCGATTACCGCGATTACCGCGCAGAACACAGTTGGTGTGGACGCGGTCGAGGCGATTTCACCGGAGACAATTGTCGCCCAGGTGCGCGCCGTCTCTGAGGACATCGGAGTCGACGCGATCAAGATTGGGATGCTCGGCAAGGCGGAGACCGTCGATGCCGTCGTGGAAGCGCTGGCGCTCGTCGGCGATGCCCCCGTGGTCATCGACCCCGTGATGGTTGCCGAGAGTGGCGCAATCCTGCTCGATGATGACGCGCGTCGTGCTCTGATTGAGCGGCTTCTGCCTTTGGCTGCAGTCGTCACTCCAAACATCCCAGAGGCCCGCGAGCTGACCGGTATGGGGGGGGAGGCCACGCAGGAGGAACTGGCCCGCGAGATATTGGTACTGGGGCCGGCGGCGGTCGTCGTGACCGGTGGCCACAGTGAAGGAGGGGTCGATCTCTTCTTCGATGGGCGCGAAACGGTCGCGATCGAGGGTCCGCGCCATCCCGATGGGGCCGCTCACGGTTCCGGCTGCACTCATTCCTCGGCTCTCGCCGCTTTCCTTGCACACGGTAATTCTCCGCAGGAAGCTGCACGCAAAGCGAGGAAGATCGCCTCTGCGGCAGTTGCCGCCGGCCTACGTGAGATTGGTCGCGGCCCCGGTCCAGTCGACGTCTTCAACCTCTTCGACGCCAATCATGGGGGCCAGGTTTCCCAGGTTGAGGATGACGCAGAAGCCTCGTCCTGAATAAATTCAGGCAATGAGCTCTAACGTCGGCACAAAGACGGCGCTTCCGCGCCCCCGTTCCTCGACTGTCTTCGACGGTCCCGATCGCGCCGCCGCCCGCGCTTACATGAAGGGCATCGGCTTCGACGACGACGATCTCAGCCGCCCGACAATCGGCATCGCCAATACCTGGACCGAGGCGATGCCTTGCAATTTCCACTTGCGCGGTCTCGCCGAGCACGTCAAAGCCGGGGTGCGCGCCGCCGGCGGCACCCCGATGGAGTTCAACACCGTCGCGATCTCCGACGGGATCACGATGGGGACCCAAGGGATGAAGGCGTCGCTGATCAGCCGTGAGGTGATCGCCGACTCGATCGAGCTGATGGCCCGCGGCTACCAGTTCGACGCGATCGTCGTCCTCTGTGCCTGCGACAAGACGATTCCCGGCGGGGCGATGGCGATGGCCCGGCTCGACGTGCCCTCGGTGTTGCTCTACGGCGGCTCAATCGCTCCCGGCCGCTGGCACGACCGCGACGTCACCATTCTCGACGTATTCGAGGCGATGGGCGCCCACGCCGCCGGTGACATGAGCGACGAGGAGCTGCACGAGTTGGAAGGCGTCGCCAGCCCGGGCGCCGGGGCCTGCGGTGGCCAGTTCACCGCCAACACGATGGCTTGCGCGTTTGAAGCCCTGGGGATCAGTCCCGGTGGATCAGCGATGGTCCCGGCCGAGGACGACGACAAGAACACCGTCGCCGAGAAGATCGGTGAGCTGGTGATGAGGATCCTGACTGAAGATCTGCGACCGAGCCGGGTGATCACCCGCGACTCGCTGGAGAACGCGATCGCCTGCGCCTGTGCGTCGGGCGGCTCGACCAACGTCGTCCTCCACCTACTCGCCCTCGCCCACGAGGCCGGCATCGAGCTTGAGATGGATGACTTCGAGCGGATATCCCGCGCTACGCCGCTACTCGCCGACCTCAAGCCCGGCGGGCGCTTCGTCGCCACCGATCTCTACCGGGCCGGCGGCGTGCCCTTGATCCTCAAGCGCCTCGCCGAGGCCGGCACGCTCCACGATGACGCGATCACCGTCACCGGTGAAACGATCGGTGAGATCGCCGCTGGCGCGAGTGAAGCCGGCGGTCAGGAAGTCGTTCGCCCGCTGGCCGACCCATTGAAGAAAGAGGGAGGGCTGGCGATCCTGCGCGGCAACCTCGCCCCCGAGGGCGCCGTGGTCAAGCTCGCCGGCACCGAGCGCACCAAGCAGGTCGGTCCGGCCCGGGTTTTCGAGTCCGAGGAAGAATGCTTCCGCGCGGTCAAGAATCAGGGCATCGTGGCCGGCGACATCGTCGTGATTCGCAACGAAGGCCCGGCCGGTGGGCCCGGCATGCGGGAGATGCTGCAGGTGACCGCGGCGATAGTCGGTGAGGGGCTTGGCGAGCAGGTCGCGTTGCTTACCGATGGTCGATTCTCCGGCGCCACCCGCGGCCTGATGGCGGGCCACGTAGCCCCCGAGGCGGCCAAGGGCGGGCCGATCGCGGCCGTGCGCGAGGGCGATCAGATCACCCTTGACATCGACGCCCGCCGCATCGACGTCAATCTCTCCGACGAGGAGATCGCTAAGCGCGTCGCCGAGTACCAATCCCCCAAGCCGCTCTTTGAGCGCGGCGTGATGGCGAAGTTCGCGGCCACGGTTTCCTCTGCCTCTCAGGGCGCCGTCACCGGCTAGGCCCCACCGCCTTTTAATCGGCGAAAAACTCGTCGAGCAGCGCGTTGAATCGCGCCGGGCGCTCCAGCTGGGGAACGTGGCCGGTGCGCTCGAAGACCTCCAGGCGAGAGCCCGGAATTCGCCGCTGGTAGCTGAACGCCGCCCGGGCTGAGATCACCCAGTCGTCGAACCCCCAGAGGATCAAAGTTGGAATCTCGATCTCGGCGAGTCGGTGGCGCGCGTCATAGGCGATTACGGCCTCAAGCGCGTCCGTGAAGCCGGGGCAGGGCAGCCCCGATGTCATCTGCTCCCAGAGCAACTCGGGTCGCAGCCGATTCGGATAGCGCAGGAATAGCCGGAACATCAGGTAGCGCGACCGTGGGCGGCTGACGACCTCCCGCGCGAGTCGGCCGAAGTGGTGACCGAAGTTGGCCCACGCATGTGCGGTGGCCGCGCCCCGCTCTTCGGGGCGCCAGGTGTTGATCAAGCCGGCGGCGGAGACCAGGACGAGGTGGTCGAACCTCTCGGGGCCGGTGAGCACCGCTTCGGCGGCCACCAGGCCGCCCATCGAGTTGCCGACCACGGCGCCGCTCTCAACGCCGATCTTCTCGCAAAAGTCGTGGAGCAGCCGACCGTAGGCGGGCATATCGATCGGCCACGAAGGCAGCGGGCTGCCGCCGAAGCCGGGCAGATCGAGGGCGATTGCGCGCCGGTTGCGGCCGAAGTGGGGGAGGCTCTCCAGCCAGTTCTGCCAGGACCCGGAGATGCCGTGGATGAAGACGATCGGCTCGCCTTCTCCAATCTCGGCGTAGTTGACCTCGGCGCCGGGCAGCTCGACTCGGCGCACATGCTCGCGCCAGTCGATTCTCAGCCAGGCCGGATCCGGATTGCCGTAGTCGTCAGGCATATCCCATACGTTCAAGTATGGGTATCTCGCGGATCTGCGGCGGTTGCAGGTGGTCCCAAAGGATGCCGCGGGGTCGCTCGTACTGGCGTTCAACCTCGATTACGGCGCGAGGCGTTGCGATTACGTCCACCGGCAGGTCGTGCCCGATCATCATCAGGTGACGGCGCAGGAGTTGGGTCGGGTGCACCGTAGTCGCCACCGTCGTGTGTCTGTCGATCTTGCCGGCATCGATCAGAATCCCGTACTCGAGGTCGGAGTAACCACCGCCTTTGCCGACCCGGGCGCCGCTCAGGTTGACCGCCACCGAGCCGCAGAGGACGAAATCGATTTCCGGCAGGTCGTCGAGGGCGATCACTCTCCCGTGTCTCAGCGCCCCCTTGATCGTCGCCGCTTCTTTCACCGCGCCCTTCGAGAGCTTTTTCGGATCGAGCACCCGGAACGGATGGGGGTCGCGCAGGCGCGGCACGGCCATGATCACAGTCTTGCCCTCTTCGAGGGCAATGCGGCGAGCGTACGTCTGTGGGGAGTCGGGGTTGGCCTTGATCGTCCGCGCCCGTTTCCAAGCTCGGTGGTCGGCCAGCTTCTCGGCCGCCATCTTCGCTCCGGCGAAGTTGGGGATACGCCCTTCCGCGCCGGGAAAGCGGGACACACCCGCGCGGTCCATCGCTTCCCAGATTTCCTTGCGGACCTCATCCTTAGAGCGCACAAGCGAAAGATATCCCCCAAGAGCGACCGAAACGTGTGCCTAAACTCCTCCCCGTGGGAAGCAAGGCAAAAATCGCAATCGTCGTTGGCGTCCTGGTCCTTGCTCTCGGCGCGGTCGGCGCATACGCGTACGACAGCTCTCAGAACGACAAGATCGCCGACGGAGTGACGATTGGCGGTGTTGACGTCGGCGGCCTCAGCGCCGCCGAGGCGAAGCGGGCTGTCCATCGCGAGCTGATCGCGCCGCTTAGTCATTCGCTCCGCGTCGGCTACGACGGCGAAAGCTGGCGGCTGTCGGGGAAGACGCTCAAGGTCCACGCCGACATCGACGACGCAGTCGATGAGGCGCTCTCCTCCAGTCGCGACGGTGGCCTCCCGGGGCGCCTCGCTCGCTACGTCACTGGCGGAGAGGTCGACGAGAACATCTCCGCCGACGTCACCTACTCCCAGGTCGCGGTCAACCGCTTTGTGCGCCGTGTCGCCGAGGCGGTCGGCGTCGCGCCCCAGGACGCTTCGGTGGCCGCCAACGGCGAGGGTCTAAGTGTCGTTCCAGCTGAGAATGGCCGCAAGCTGCGCGACAACCTGCTCACCCAAAAGCTGAATGCCGCGGTGCTCAACGCCAAGGCACCGCACGTCATCGCCGCCCGCACCCACTACGTCAGACCCGCCGTGACGGGAGACCAGGTTGCCGCCGAGTACCCGTCCTACCTCACCCTCGACCGTGAGACTTTCACCCTGCGCCTCTGGAAGCACCTGAAGCTGTCCAAGTCCTACACCGTCGCGGTCGGCCAAGTGGGCCTTGAGACGCCGGCCGGGCTCTACCACATACAGGACAAGCAGGTGGACCCCACCTGGAATGTGCCGGATTCGGCTTGGGCCGGCAGTCTCGCCGGTCAATCGATTCCGCCCGGCCCGTCAAATCCACTTAAGGCTCGCTGGATGGGGATCTTCTCCGGCGCCGGAATCCACGGCACCGACGCGACCTACTCCCTAGGTAGCGCCGCCTCGCACGGCTGCGTGCGGATGGCGATCCCCGACGTGATCGAGCTCTACGACCAAGTAGACGTCGGCACTCCGATTTACATCGATTAGCGCAGGCTCCGGCCGCGGCGCGGCGAACCTGTCTGGAATGACCTGGGAAGACGCGATCGCCGGCTATGACCGTGACCTCCGGGGGCGGGGGTTGGCCGAGCGAACGCGACGCGCGTATGCGGTCGACTTGGGCCAATTTGTCGAGTGGGCCGGGGAGAAGGGACCCGGTGACGTTCACCACCGCGACGTGCGTCGCTACGGCGCCGGGCTCTCATCCGGAGGGGCCTCGCCTGCGACGGTCGCCCGCAAGCTCGCCGCGATCCGCGGCCTCTATGACTTCCTGGTCCGCACTGAGCGGGCCGCCCAGAATCCCGCCGACCTCGTCTCTAGTCCGAAGAAGGAGCAAAAGCTCCCGCGCGTTCTCACCACCGAGCAGATGCGCTCTCTGTTGGAGAAGATCCCGGCTCGCACTTCTCTGGAGCTGCGCGACCGGGCAATGCTTGAGCTGGCCTACTCATGTGGCCTGCGCTGCGAGGAGATCGTCAACCTCGACACCGGTTCCTTCGACCCGGAGACGGAGCAGCTTCGGGTGTTGGGCAAGGGCTCCAAGGAGCGGCTCGTTCCCGTCGGCGAGCCCGCCCAGAGAGCGCTACGCAGATACGAGGAGCGCGCCCGCCACTCCCTCTCCGGGGACCCGCGCGAAGGCGCCCTTTTCCTCTCCAAGAGCGGCCGCCGCCTTTCTAACTCCGACGTGACGCGCCGGCTCGGGCTCTGGGTTCGCGAGGCCGCGCTGGCAACCGGCGTCTCTCCGCACTCCCTGCGCCACTCCTTCGCCACCCACCTCTTGGAGGGCGGGGCGGACCTGAGGACGATCCAGGAGCTGCTCGGCCACGCCTCAATTTCCACCACCCAGGTCTACACACGGGTCGATGCCGCACGCCTGCGCGAGACCTACGCAGCCGCCCATCCACGCGCGTAATCGCAATCTGCACTCCAAATAGTCCCTGCAACCGTAGAATCGAGAAGAGGTATGGAGACGGGCGTAAAAGAAGTGGAGCTGCGCGACCTATGGCGCCGCTACAAAGACGAAGGAGATCTGACTGCGCGAGAGCGCTTGGTGGTCGCCTACTCGCCGATGGTCAAATTCGTCGCCGGTCGGCTTGGCGCGGGTCTGCCATCCCACGTCGAGGACGCTGATCTCATCTCCTATGGGCTGATGGGGCTGATCGGGGCGATCGAACGCTTCGAGCCCGAGCGCGGCTTCAAATTTGAGACTTTTGCGATGACCCGCATCCGTGGCTCGATCATCGACGAGCTGCGCTCGCTGGACTGGGTGCCGCGCTCGGTGCGCTCGCGCGCTCGGGAGATCGAGGCTGCCCAGGCAAGACTCGAGCACGAGCTGCAGCGGGCGCCGACAGAAGAGGAGCTGGCGGTCAAGCTGGGCTGCACCGAGGAGGAGCTGCAGACCTCGCTGCTGGAGATCTCCAACTCCTCCGTCTACGCGCTGGACGAACTGTGGACGGTCTCCGACTCCTCCGGCGATCAGGTCTCCCTGTTGGACACGATCGCCGACGATCGCGCCGCCGACCCTCAGGAGGCCCTCGCCACCAGCGAGGTGAAAGACCGCCTCACCGACGCAATCGCTTCACTGCCGGAGCGTGAGCAGCTGGTCGTCGCTCTCTACTACTACGAGAATCTCACCCTGCGGGAAATCGGCGAGGTCCTCGGCGTCACCGAGTCGCGAGTGTCCCAGCTGCACACCAAGGCTGTGATGCGTTTGAAGTCGGGTCTGCGACAGGAGTAGCTTCAAGGTGTGCCTCGCAAGGCCGCTGATCGGATTCGCAACGTTGCCCTGATAGGGCATCGCGGCAGCGGTAAGACAAGCCTGCACGAAGCGATGCTGTTCGAGGCCGGCGCGCTTGAGCGCCTCGGAACGGTGGTTGACGGGACGACGCTCTCCGACCACGAGCCCGACGAGCGCAAACGCGAGATGTCGATCGGCGCCTCGGTCGCCTGTTTTGAGCATGGCGGGCGGGTGATCAACTTGATCGACACGCCGGGAGAGCCGAGCTTCGTCGCCGATGCCGCCGCGGCGCTGCGGATCGCCGACGCCGCGGTGATCGTTGTAAATGCGGCGGCGGGGGTCGAGGTCAACACCGAGCGGCTTTGGCATCGCGCCGACGGGTTGGCGCGGCTTCTCTTTGTCAACATGCTCGACCGCGAGCGAGCCGACTTCTTTGCCGCGCTCGGCGCGCTGAAGGAGGCCTTTGGGCCGCACGTCGTCGCCACCGAGATCCCAATCAGCGTCGAGGGAGGCGTGCGCGGGGTGATCGACCTGATCGACATGGAAGCTTTCCTCTATGAGGGGGCGGAGCGTGGCGGCGCGCGCGTGGCGGAAGTCCCCGACGAGCTGCGCGACCGGGCGGAGGAGTACCGCGAGAAGCTGATGGATGAGGTGGCGGAGAACTCCGACGAGTTGATGGAGCGCTATCTCGACGGCGAGGAGATCGACCACGTGGAGATCGTCAGCGCGCTCAAGCAGGGGGTGACGGCGGGACGCCTCTTTCCCGTCACCTGTGGGGTGGCGACGAAGAACCTCGGCACCAACCGGCTGCTGGACGCGCTGGTCGAGGACCTGCCTTCGCCGGCGATGCTCGGCCCCGTAGCCGCGCTGGGGAAGGGGGGAGAGGCGATCGCGGTCGAACCCGATGAAGACGGGTCGCTGGTGGCCTACGCCTTCAAGACCTTGGCCGACCCCTACACGGGCCGCGTCAACCTCTTCCGGGTGTATCGGGGGACGCTGCGCTCCGACTCCCACGTCTTCAACGTCACCCAAGGTCACAAGGAACGGATCGGCCAGCTCTGCCGCCCGCACGGCAACGAGCTGAAGCCCGTGGCCGAGCTGGGCGCGGGGGACATTGGCGCGATCGCCAAGCTGAAGGAGACGCGCGCCGGCGACGTGTTGTGCGAGGGGCAGGAGGCGGTCGCCTTTCCGCCCCTGGACCTGCCGGCGCCGGTGATGGCCTTCGCCTACGAAGCGAAGTCGAAGGGCGACGAAGAGAAGGCGGCGACGGCGGTGCGGCGGCTCTGCGAGGAGGATCCGACGCTGGATATCCACCGCGACCGCCAGACCGGGGAGCAGATCATCGCCGGCCTCACTCAGGTCCATGTCGAGGTGGTGGTCGATCGCATGCGGCGGCGCTTCGGCGCGGAGATTGAGCTGCACCCGCCGCGGGTTCCCTACCACGAGTCGATCCGTCGCTCGGCCCATGCCCATGCCCGCTACAAGAAGCAGTCGGGAGGGCGAGGTCAGTTCGCCGATTGCGAGATCGAGATCGAGCCCGCGGCCGATGGCGCCGGGTTGGAGTTCGTCGACTCGATCAAGGGCGGCGCGATCCCGCGCAGCTTCATCCCCGCGGTGGAGAAGGGGGTGGAGGAGGCGATGGCGCACGGCGTCCTCGCCGGCTATCCGGTCAAGGGAGTGCGGGTGCGTCTCGTCGATGGCAAGCACCACGACGTCGACTCCTCGGAGATGGCCTTCAAACTCGCCGGCTCGATGGCGTTCAAACAGGCGATGGCGGAGGCCGATCCGGTCCTGCTGGAGCCGATAGTCCGGTTGACGGTGAGCTGTCCCGACGATGTGGTCGGCGATGTGATCGGCGACCTCAATTCCCGCCGCGGCCATCCGCTGGGGATGGAGCCAAAGGGCACGGCAACCGAGGTGCGGGCCGTGGTGCCGATGGCCGAGGTGCTCGACTACGCGCCCGACCTGCGCTCGATCAGCGGTGGGCGGGCGGATTTCGGGATCGAGTTCGACCGCTACGAGGAGATCCCCACGCACCTGGCCGACAGGGTCATTGCGGCGGCGGGCGGCGCCAAAGTCAGCGCCTAGCCGCTGGTAGCTTTGGCTCGTGGCGAGCCCTCAGGAGACTCACGCGCAGGCGATCGCCCGCTTCAACGGAAGCGAGGCCGCGCGCACGGTCGCCGGCCTGACGCGGACCTTGGGCGAGCCATGGGTGTCGGTTGGCGCCGCCGCCGGCTCCCCGAGCGAGGTGCGAGTAACCGTCGCCTGGGAGCTGTCCTGGTACCAGTGGGGGGTCGACCTCGGCGATGAGGCTCGCTCCGTCTTCCAGATCGACAAAGGCGGGGAGATCGACCAGTTGGACGGCTCCGCCCGCCAGTGGAACGCCACCGCGAGCGCCGGGCAGGTCGTCCTCGGCGCTCCGCCCGTCAAGCGCGAGCCGGTCGTCTGAGCGCGATGGACAAGGTCGTGGTCAACGTCGATGGTGGCGCTCGGGGCAATCCGGGCCCGGCGGCAGTCGCCGCGGTGGTCCAGGACTCCGAGGGAGTGATCCTTCAGGAGAACGGCGAGAGGATCGGCCGCGCCACCAACAACGTCGCCGAGTACAAGGCCCTGCTCTTGGGAATCGAAATGGCGGCGGCTCTGGGAGCGAGCGAGGTGGAGTTGGTCGGGGATTCGGAGTTGATCGTGCGCCAAGTCGAGGGCAAGTACAAGGTCAAGGACGCCGCCCTGCGTCAGCTGCATACCGAGGTAAAGCGCGCCCTGGAGCCGTTTGAAAGTTGGTCGATCCGGCACGTCCGCCGCGAGCACAACGCCGAAGCGGACCGCCTTGTCAACGAGGCGCTGGACACCGCCTAAAGAGCGTGTAGCCTTTTATGGGTGGTAGGGGCTAGACGATTCACTTGGGTGGGTGCGCTGACGGCGCTGCTCTGCATGGGCGCGCTGCTCGCGCCGGCTGGCGGCATCGCCAAGGGCTTTCAACCGGGTACCTATAAGGGCAGGACCAGCCAGGGCCTGCCAATCACCCTCAAGGTGAGCAGAACCGCGGTCCTCTCGGTTGTCTTCTATTGGCGCGCCAACTGCGCCGACGGCAAGGTGCACCAGAACGGAATCTCGATTGGTGGCAAGCGGCTTTCCGGCAGGTCATTCGCGCTCGGTGGCATCCTCAACACGGGCGGCAAGGTCCGCGTCAGAGGGAAGCTGCGGCGTCGGGTCGCCTGGGGCAAGCTCTCGCGCTGGGGACCAAGCGCCTTCGGCACTTTCAATTGCCCGGCGAGAGGCGTCAGATGGAAGGCGCACCTAAAGAGGGCCACCATCCCTCAGTCGAGTTCCACGCAGTTCTCTGGCACGACCAGTCAGGGCCTGCCGATTAACTTCTCCGTCGTCGGGACGTCGGTCACCGACTTGAGCTTCGGCTGGACGGCCTTCTGCGCCGACGGCCAGCACCACACGAACTCGATCTACGGCGGCGGCGCCCCGCTCGACGAAGGCAGCTTCACGATGGGCGGCACCCTCAACACCAACGGCACTTTCCAGGTCGACGGAGTCGTCAACGGCACCACAGCGGCGGGGACGCTCTCCCGTAGCGGCTCTAGCGCCTTCGGCACTTTCGACTGCACCGCCAGCGGCGTCACCTGGCAAGCCCAGGCCACCAACGCCCGCCGCTAATTCAGCGCGCGGGGCAGGACCCGACCCCTCCAGGCTAGAATCCCCTTCCGATGCGGCTGTAGCTCAGCTGGCTAGAGCGTCTGCTTGCCATGCAGAAGGTCGTGGGTTCGAATCCCATCAGCCGCTTTCTTCCAGATGTCTCACACCGCCGAGGACAGCGGGCAGCACGGGCACGGGATGCCGATCCGCGAGCGGATCGAGCTTTGGTCGGCCCTCCTTCTCGCGGCGGCCACGGTAGCGACGGCTTTCAGCGCCTACGAGGCGACTCGGTGGGGCGGGGTCCAGGCGACGGCCTTCACTTCCGCCGGCGCCTCCAGGACCGAGTCGGCTAAGGCCGAGTCAGACGGCTTCACCCTGGTCGCAATCGACGCCGACATCTTCACCCAGTTCGCCGTTGCCTATTCGCAAGGCGACAGAAGGCTGATGAACATCCTGGAGAGACGCTTCTTTCGTAGAGAGTTCACGGTCGCCTACAAGGCCTGGCTCGCGGAACATCCGCTGACCAACCCCAGAGCCACCAAGCTTCCCTTCCAGTTGCCGGAATACAGAGTCGCCAAACTGGAAGAAGCCGACCACCTCGCCGACAGAGCCGGTCGTCTCTTCGACGAAGGCCGCGACGCCAACCAAACTTCCGACAACTACATCCTGGCGACAATCTTCTTCGCCGCCGTTCTCTTCTTTGCCGGCTTGTCGCCGAAGTTCAAAAGCGACCGCGTGGCAATTGGAGCCCTCGCCTTCGGCACCCTGGTCTTCCTCGGTGGCCTAACGCGTCTTCTGACTCTCCCGTTTCATTGACCGCCCGCTAGGGTCGAGATCGTCCAAAGAGCCCTGCGGGAGGAGATGTCGTGATCGAGCAACTGGAGAACATGCCGGAGGGCGTTCTGGGGTTTGACTTCACCGGCGAAATCAGCCGGAGCGACTACGAGGAGACGTTGATTCCGTTGTTGCGCGAGGCGGTTGAGAGCGAAGACGGCGTGCGCTGTCTTTGCCGGCTGGGCTCCGAATTCGATGGATACGATGCGGGCGCGGCTTGGGAGGATTTGAAGACCGGTGTGGAGCTGGGACTGGGCAGACATTCCGCCTGGAAGCGACTGGCCCTCGTCACCGACATCGACTGGATCCGCCACCTGACCACTCTCTTCGGCTGGATGACGCCGGGAGAACTCAAGATCTTCTCCCTCGGCGACATAGAAGCCGCGAGAGCCTGGGTCGCCGCTCGCTAGGCTTCGACCCCTCGGCGCCTTGGCGGAGTGGCTACGCAGCGGCCTGCAAAGCCGTTTACACCGGTTCGATTCCGGTAGGCGCCTTCCCGGCCCATGCTTGACTTTTGACATACGTTGTATGTACAGTTTTGCGGTGGCCACTCCTCCGAAGACCCAGCGACTGAACCTCCGTATCGACGAGGGCGACGAGGCCCTCTTCAAGCAGGCCGCGCTGGTCCATCGGGAGTCTCTGACTCAGTTTCTTGTTGAGAGTGGCCGCGAGCGAGCGGAGCGCCTGCTTGCCGACCGAACTAGCTTCAGCGTCGATGGGGAGGCCTGGCAGGAGATCGTCGCCGCCATGGATCAGCCGGCGAAGGCCCGCCCCGAGCTTTCCAGACTTTTCGCGCGTCGCCGCCCCGAATAGGCCCGATTGCCTCGCTTCCTCGATCCTCAGCCGCTTGGCACTGAGTATCGGATCAACGGATTCGACTGCGGAGTGGGATCGCTGGATGTCTGGCTCGTCAAGCACGCCCGTGCGGCGGCGGGGGCCGGGTCCGCTCGCACCTACGTCGCCATCGACACCGAGCAGGATCGAGTGGTCGGCTATCACGCGCTATCTCTCGCTTCCATAGAGCGTGGCGATGCAACTGAGCGGGCGCGGAAGGGCATGCCACGGCATCCGATCCCGGCAATGCTTCTGGCGCGACTGGCGGTCGACAAGACGGTTCAGGGCAGGGGAATCGGAGCCTTCCTTCTGAGAGACGCGATGAGCCGCGCGCTCTCGGTCGCGGAACAGGCCGGCGTGCGCCTCCTGCTCGTTCACGCCCTGAACGACGAGGCCCGCGCCTTCTACGAGCACTTCGGCTTCGAAGCTTCTCCCAGCGACGCGATGAACCTGCAGCTTCTTGTCAAGGACATAAGGCTGGCGCTCGACAGCACGGACTGATCGTGCCGCCCCAGGTCCGGTCGTCGCCCCGGGAGGCGGTGCCGTTTGGGCTTGATCCTCAGTCAGGGTGATTCGAGGACACGGGTGATGAAGTCGGTCTTGGCATCGGCGTAGGCCTCGCGGTCGTTCTCGAAGCGGGTTGCCAGGTTGCGCTTGAGGGCGGCGTACTCGGCTGCGGTGTCGGGGTGGGAGCGGAGGTGATCGCGGAAGGCGAGTTCGTCGCGGAAGCGGGCTGACTCGTGTGGAACCAGATGTAGATGGTGGGTGCGGCGGCTGGGGTGGGGCTTGCAGAACCAGTGCATCTCGTCGCTGAGATATGGGGCATAGAGGTAATCGAGTTCCCCCAGTGGACCGAAGCAGGCACGTGAGGATTCGAGGTCTTCGACGCCGACGAGGATGTCGATGATCGGCTTGGCGTCGAGACCAGGGACCGCGGTGCTGCCGACGTGGTGGATGCCGCCGGCGATCCATGGCCCGATTGCCGCTTCAAGTTCCGTTCGCTCGTTTTCAAACCGGGCGGGCCATTCGGCGTCGTAGGGGACGATCCGGATCGGCTCGTCTGTCGGCGCGGTCATACCGGTGTCTGTCTAGCCGGTGGCCAGTAGACCAAACCATGAGGCCCATGCCGCCAGCGCCAAGAGCATGATCGTGTGCGCATAGCGAGATCGTCGCAGGGCGACGAATGTAGTCGCGCCAATCGTTGCCACCACGCCCAGCCATGCCAGACCGAACTGTGCCGACCACTGCCAGGCGTCGGGAGAATTTGACCAGCCGGGGTTTGTAGAGCAGGCGTCGTCACAGCGCATGTCGAACCCATAGAGCGCTCTAAATGCACCAACGAGGCTGAAGATGCTGAGGAGAATCCCGAGGAAGAATGCGTCTCCGTCAGCGACCTGTGGACGTGCTGTCGCTCGGCGGACTCGCATTATGAAAAGGCCATACCCGCAGAGGCCCATGGCGGGGATGAGGATCGGAAGCGCGGCTCGCATCACGACCTGGTGGCGCTGGGCATCGTCTTCCAGTTGGGTCGCAGGTAGGCCTCTCTGAAGCCGGCTCTGAGGATGTTGCGGTAGCTGGCCGAGGGACGGTCGGGGATGCGCTCTCCTGTCTCAACGAAGAGGGTGTGGCAGCCGGCGGCGCCTGCGTCCTCGATGCGGCGGCGCAGGAGGGCGGTTTGGCAGCCTCGGCCTCGGGCCGATTCGAGCGTGGCGGCGACGCCGAACTCGGCTACGCCGTCGTTGATCAGCATCGCGGCGCAGCCTTGGGGCTCGCCGAAAATGCGCGCTTCGTAGCAGCGCCAGCCCTCCCGGCCGGGGAGGCCACCGAAGAAGGCCGATCCCCAGTCCGGCAGTCCGAAGCCCGCGGCGGAGATTCGGCCGAAGGCCTCGTTCTCGCCGGCGGCCAACTCGACGATCTCGACCCCCACGGGCTCCGGGAGAACCGAGAGCGAGGGATTGCGGACAAACTTCATCCAGCCGTAGCCGAGCTGGTAATCGCGTCGCTTCAGAAGATCCTCTGTGGCCTTCGCCCCCGGTGCCCCTGGCTTGACCGGGACGTAGCAACTGACGCCTTGCGCCTCGACCCAGTCGAGCGCGGCGTCGAGATGCCCGCCTTCGACCGCCTCGGGCTCCGCGGCGCCCAGCACGAGGTTGAGCATCCCCTCCTCGGGCAGGCCGGTGGCGATCGTGGCCTGGATCGGGCCGAAGTTCCGCAGCTCGATTCCGTGCTCTGCCGCCACCTCCGTCGGAACCGACTCCCAGCACTCGCGCCAAAAGCGCCGCTCGGTTTCGTCGAGCGCCTTGGGGTTGTAGGCGACGCCGTCCGCTTGCTCGATCACGCGCCAACCCTAGAACGGAAAAGGGCCCCGGTTAAGGGGCCCTATTGATTTCCGAAGGACGTGCCACCAGAGAGATCGAGGTCGCTGGCTCGTCAGTCCTCAAGCCTTATGAAGTTCTTGCGCCGGATGCTTTGGCGACTGTAGATAGATAAACACTGCGTTTGCGAGAAAGTTGCACAAGTTGCATCGGCTCTTGCAGCGACAAACTTAAGAAGCATTCTTGTGCCCTCGATCCAGGGATTCGACAGGCGTCGTCCCTTGCCTGCTCGCTGCTAGATTCCGGAGGCCCGGGCGTATAGCTCAGTTGGGAGAGCGCCGCCTCGACAAGGCGGAGGTCACTGGTTCGAGCCCAGTTACGCCCATTACGTGATCGAGACCTATGCAGCCGTGCTGGCGGTGTGCGGCGCTTCATTGGCAATCGGCCAGGCGGCGATTGGGCTTTGCTGGGCGGCGGGAGTGGTCCTGGCTTGCGCCCGCCGTTGGTCTGGCGTTGCTCTGCGCCGTTTGCTGGGGGACCGTGCGGCTGCCCGGGGACGGGGTCTTGTCCGCGGTCGCCGTCCTGGCTTTGGTCGTCGCTTCGGTGATCTACCTCTGGGGACGGGTGGAGCGGGGCGGGTCCGGCGCTGCGGGTTGGCGCGCCGGTGGCGCTCATCGCTCTCGCGGCCGCTTCGTTGCCCTTCATCGTCGAGGGGCACTTCGGCATCCTCGGCACCAGCTTCAACCCGGACATGTCCCAGCACCTGCTGGCGACCGACCGGCTCGCCGATGGGGCGAGTTCCCAGCTACTGAATCAGGGCTACCCGCTCGGCCCGCACTCGATCGTCGTCGCTCTCAACAAGGGCCTCGGTATCGGGCTGGTCCATGGATTCAGCGGTCTGACGGTCGCGGTCGCGATCCTCGCTTCGCTGACGGCGCTCGCCGCCTTTGCCGAGCTGTCGCCGCCTGCGCCGCGCCGCCGGCGCTCTCGTGGTCGGCCTCGCCTACATGGTCGCCTCTTATTTCGCCCAGGGCGCCTTCAAGGAGACGATGCAGGCACTCTTCGTTCTCGCCTTCGTGCTGGCGTTGCGCGAGAGCACGAGGAGAGGTTGGGTGGAGCTGCCCTTGCGCTTCGTCCCGGCGGCGCTGATAGCCGTCGGCAGCATCTACACCTACAGCTTCGCCGGCCTGATTTGGCTGGTCGGTGCGCTGGTGGTTTGGCTGTTGCTGGAGTGGCGGATCGCGATTCGGCCGATGCTTCTGGCCCTCGTTGTCTTCGCTGTCCTGACCCTCCCCGAGCTGGGCCGGATGATCGACTTCAAGCAGTTCGAGACCTTCGACCCCAATGGCCCCGGCCTCGGCAACCTCTTCGGCCAGATTTCGCCTTTCGAGGCGCTGGGGATCTGGCCCTCGGGGGACTTCCGCCTCGCGCCGGGCGATGGAGCGGTCCCGGCGATCGGCTATTACCTGGGCGTCGCCTTCGCCTCGGTTCTCCTGATCCTCGGTTTCGTTCGCTGTTGGCGCCGCCGGGAGACGGCGATCGTCGCCGGCCTTCTCGCCGCCGTCGCCGCGTATGCCGCGGCGCGGATCGGCGGCACTCCGTACACCGCCGCCAAGGCGATCGAGGTTGCCGCGCCGCTCGCGGCGCTGGTCATCGTGCTGCCGCTCTTGACCATCTGGGAGATGGGGGAGGGGCCGCGGTTTCGCGGGACTGCTGTGGCGGGCCCCGTCGCGGTCGTTTTCCTGCTCGCCGCGGCGGGCTGCTCGCTGCTCGCCCTCGCCAACGCCCCCGTTGGTCCCAGCTCATACACGCCCGCTCTGACTGAGCTGCGCCCGCTTGTGGCCGCCGACTCGACGCTCGTGCTCGCATCGCCGGAGCTGCTCGACGAACAGCACGGCACTCCCTACATCGCCTGGGAGCTGCGCGGGGGGCGTGTGTGCATCGAGCCGGATGACGCGGCCGGAGGGAGGGCCGCGCGCTGGGGTGCGATTTGTGATCACCGAGGGGCGAGCCGCCGCCCCACCGTTCCGGGCTTTCCGCGTGCGGCGCGTCAATGCCCCCTACGTGCTTTGGGAACGCACCGGCCCGTTGCGCGGCGACGAGCGCCTGCCCGCTGATCGCCGTGCGACCAGAAGCGCGGCAGGGGACCCGTAAGTAGCATGGGCCGCATCGAAGCCGCGACGCAAAAGATCACGGTCAAGTTGCCCGACGGCACGCCGTTGGAGTTGCCCGGCGATGCCACCGGCGCCGACGCCGCCGCGGCGATCGGCCCGGGCCTGGCGAAGGCCGCCCTGGCGATCCGCGTCGGCGAGGATCTGCGCGACCTCTCCGCGCCGCTTGTCGATGGCGCTGAGATCGCGATCCTCACCGATCGCGACCCCGAGGCGCTGGAGCTGATTCGCCACGACGCCGCCCACGTGATGGCCGAGGCGGTGCAGGAGCTGTACCCGGGGACCAAGGTGACGATCGGCCCGCCGATCGAAAACGGCTTCTACTACGACTTCGAGTTCCCAGACGACGTCAGAGTCACCGACGCCGACCTGGAAGGAATCGAGGAGGCGATGCGCGCCCACATCAAGGCCGATGAGGAGTTCGGCCGGCGCGACATCCCGGTCGCCGAGGCAATCGAGATCTTCAAGTCCCAAGGCGAGGACTACAAGGTTGAGTTGATCGAGGACCTCGTCCGCGACCAGGGCGTCGAGACCGTCTCCCTCTACCGCAACGGCCCCTTCGAGGATCTCTGCCGCGGCCCGCACGGCCCTTCGACCGGGCGAATCAAGGCGATCAAGCTCAACTCGCTCGCCGGCGCCTATTGGCGCGGGGACGAGAGCCGCCAGATGCTGACCCGCATCTACGGCACCGCCTTCTTCTCGAAGAAGGAACTCGAAGCGCATCAAGAGCGGATCGAGCAAGCCAAAGCCCGCGACCACCGCCGCCTCGGCCCTCAGCTCGGCCTCTTCATGCTGCGCGAAGAGGCGCCGGGCATGCCGTTCTGGCTCTCCAACGGGACGACGCTGCTGCGCCTGATCGAGGAGGAAGTGCAGGGGCAGCTGCGCAAGCGCGGCTACGACGAGATCAAGACTCCGCACGTGATGGACGTCGACCTTTGGCACCGCTCGGGCCACTGGGACAACTACCGCGAGAACATGTACTTCACCGAGTCGGGTGAGCGCGAGTACGCGATCCGGCCGATGAACTGCCCCGGCGCTTGCCTTGTCTTCGGCTCCGAGCGCCACTCCTACCGTGAGCTGCCGTTGCGGATCGCGGAGTTCGGCCAGGTCAGCCGGGCCGAGCGCGAGGGCGTCCTGCACGGGCTGCTGCGGGTGCGCTCCTTCACCCAGGACGACGCCCACATCTACTGCACGCCGGAGCAGATCGTCGATGAGGTGGGCGCCATCTGCGCGGCGATCGACGAGCTGTATGAGCGCTTCGGCTTCGATGACGTGCGGGTGGAGCTCTCGACCCGCCCGGAGAAGTCGATCGGCACCGACGAGCAGTGGGCGCAGGCCGAAGAGGCGCTGCGTTCGGCCCTCGACTCCCAGGGCCGCGAGTACCAGCTCAACCCCGGCGACGGCGCCTTCTACGGGCCGAAGATCGACTTCCACGTAACCGACGCGCTCGGCCGCTCCTGGCAGTGCGGCACCTGCCAGGTCGACTTCTTCATGCCGGAGCGCTTCGACCTCACCTACACCGATGCCGACGACGAACAGCGCCGTCCGGTGATGATCCACCGCGCCCTGCTCGGCTCGATGGAGCGCTTCGCCGGGATCCTGATCGAGCACTACGCGGGTCGCTTCCCGGTCTGGCTGGCGCCGGTGCAGGCGATCGTCCTGCCGGTCACCGATCGCCACGCCGCCTACGCCCAGCGAGTGGTCAAGGAGCTGCGCGAGGCGGGCGTGCGGGTCACGATCGACGAGCGCTCAGAGTCGGTCGGCAAGAAGATCCGCGACGCCGAACTTGGCCGCTACCCCTACATGCTGGTGGTCGGTGATCGGGAGGAGTCCGACGGCGCCGTCGCCCCGCGCTCGCATGCCGATGGAGAGCTGGGCACGATGCCGATCGCGGAGTTCGCTGACCGCCTGCGCAACGAGAGCTATACTGCGGCCACTTGATCGTCGGCACCCCAAACCGCCCGCGCCTTTGAGCGCCCGAGTGCCCACGCGCCTACCTCTCGTCCGCTTGAAGCTCCCCCTCTCACTTATCGATAGTGCCGGTCCCGCGCAGGTTCGATCGGCGCCCACCAGAGCGCGACACAACTCGGATCAACGAGCGGATCCGCGTGCCCAGAGTGCGCCTGATCGGCGCCGAGGGTGAACAGCTCGGCATCGTCGACATCGACGATGCGCTGAAACGCGCCCAGGACGCCGACCTCGACCTGGTCGAAGTCGCACCCGGTTCGAGACCGCCGGTCACCCGTCTGCTCGACTATTCCAAGTACAAGTACGAGCAGGAGCAGAAGCAAAAGCAGGCTCGCAAGCACCAGCAGCAGGTCAACATCCGCGAGATCAAGCTGCGGCCGAAGATCGCCGACCACGACTACGAGACCAAGAAGGGCCACGTCGAGCGCTTTCTCCGTCACCAGGACAAGGTCAAGATCACGATCATGTTCCGCGGCCGCGAGCAGGCCCACCCGGAGCGTGGGCGCGCTCTCCTGCAGCGCCTCTACGAGGATCTCGACGGGCTGGCCGTGATCGAGTCTCAGCCGCTGCAGGAGGGCCGCAACATGAGCATGCTGCTCGGGCCGGGCAAAGAGGCAGCTAGAGCGAGCGAGCAGGAGAGCGAGCAGGACCATCCCGACAGGGGTTCCGCTTAACTTTTTCGAGTCGCGTCTGTGGCTACCGCAATGGTCGGTCGCGAAAAAGTACAAGACGCTCCACCCCTGTCGGGATGGTCCTTTAAGCGAGGGTGTCGGCGATCCTCTCCGCCGCATGTCCGTCCCAGAGGGGAGGAGGTTCCGCGGGTTCGGGGGGTCGCGAGGAGAGCGCTGCCGGTATTCCGGCGATCGCGGCCGGATCCAACCCCAGCAGCGTGTTGGTGCCGGCGCGGATTGTCACCGGCCGCTCGGTGTTGTCGCGCAGGGTGAAGCAGGGGACGCCGAGGTAGGTCGTCTCCTCCTGGATGCCGCCGGAGTCGGTCAGCACCGCGCTGGCGTCCGCCACCAGGGAGAGGAAGTCCAGATAGCCCAGTGGCTCGCTCAGCAGCAGGCCGGGATGGTCGGACTCGATCGCCTCCATCGTCTTGCGGGTGCGGGGGTGGACAGGGAAGACGACGGGCATCTCGCGGGCGAGCGCGGCAAGCTGCTTCACCGTTTCAGCCAGCAGCGGGCCGTCGACGAGGGCGGGGCGGTGCAGGGTGACGAGGGCGTATTGGCCCGGCATAACGCCGAGCTCCGCCGCGGCGTCCGCGGAGCGGAAGCGATCCTCCAGTGCGACCAGGGTGTCGATCATCGTGTTGCCGACGAAGTGCATGCGCTCGTCGGGGATGCCCTCGGCGCGCAGGTTCTCGATCGCTTCGTCGGAATGGAGGAAGAGGTACTCGGAGAACTCGTCGGCGACGATCCGGTTCAACTCCTCGGGCATGGTGCGGTCGAAGCTGCGTAGGCCGGACTCGATGTGGGCCACGGGAA
The DNA here is from genome assembly GCA_963740065.1 of uncultured Solirubrobacterales bacterium. Taxonomy (GTDB): domain Bacteria; phylum Actinomycetota; class Thermoleophilia; order Solirubrobacterales; family 70-9; genus DASVDE01. The sequence continues at coordinate 26,861 of CAVUCS010000004.1, read as the reverse complement.
TCCCCATCTTCGCCGCGGTCAGCGCCGCCGCCAGGGTCGAGTTGACGTCGCCCGGGACCATCACCAGGTCAGGCGCCTCCGCCTCGAGCACCGGCTCCAGCCGCTCCATCACCCGCGCGGTCTGTTGCGCGTGGCTGCCCGAGCCGACTTCCAGCATGAAATCGGGTGCCGGTACGCCCAACTCCTCCAGGAATACATCCGACATCAGCCGGTCGTAGTGCTGGCCGGTGTGGACGATCGTGTGCCGGCCTTCCGGGAGTCGCTTGCGCAACGCCCCGATCACGGGTGCGGTCTTAACGAAATTTGGTCGCGTGCCGATGACATATACGACTTTCATTGCGGCGCCAGCGTACCCGCGGGGTTCGCTGGAACGCGGGAAGGACTCAGTCATCGGATCCAAAAGCAATCGAAATGCGTGATTTGGTCGAAAAGTACGAAGGGATCGAGCCACTGGCCGACGAGTGGCGAGAGTTGGCGATCCGCAATGACATGCCGCCTTTCGTCCGACCCGGCTGGCTTGCCGCTTGGAGCGACTCATTTAGCGATAGCGAGCTGACGCTCTTTGCCTCACGACGGGATGGTCGGCTCACCGGTGTTCTGCCGGTGGTGGAGGAGGGTCCGGTGATGCGCTCTCCAACCAACTGGCACAGCCACGAGTTTGAGCCGGTCGCCATTGACAATGATGCGGGCCTGGCACTGTTCGAAGCGGCCATCGCCGAACACCCGCGACGCCTTGACCTGTCTTTCCTCCCAGTCGACTCGGTCCCCGAGGAACTGATGAATCGAGTCGCCCCGGAATATCGAGTCGACTCGGAAGTCGTCAGCCGTTCTCCTTATGTGGCGATCGAAGGGGACTGGGAGTCCTACTGGGCGCAGCGCTCCCGCAAGCTGCGCAGCACGGTGCGCCGTTGTCGACGCCGCTTGGAGAGCCTCGGTGAGGTGACGGTCGATGTCTATGACGGCCGCGACGGCAATTTGACCTCGCTTCTGGAAGAGGCCTTCAGGCTGGAGGCAAGCGGGTGGAAGGGAGAGGATGGAACCGCGATCGCGTCCGCGGAGAACACATGCCACTTCTACAGAGACGTCGCTTCATGGGCGGTGGAGTGGGGTCTGCTCGACATGACGTTCCTCCGGGTCGATGGCAGAGCCGTCGCCTTTCAGTTCAGCCTCAAAGTCAGCAATCGCTACTACGGATTGAAGATCGGGCATGACGCGGCTCTCTCGCGCTGTGGGCCCGGAACGGTCCTGGCGGCGGAGACCTTTGCCCGCTGTTTCGAGGAGAGAGTCAAGAGCTTCGAGATGCTCGGCGACGCCGATCCGCACAAGATGCGCTGGACCGACCAATGTCGTGAGCGCGTGCACCTTCAGGCGTTTGCCCCAACCGTTGCCGGGACCGTAGATCGACTCTGGGACACGCACGCACGTAATGCAGCTCGCCGGTTGCTTCGGCGCGCCTGACGCCCGGCGCGCGCTCCCCCGTCCTCCGTCTGCTTCAATAGCGAGCCCGATGCCCAAGATGAAAACTCATTCCGGCGCCAAGAAGCGGTTCAAGAAGACCGCTACAGGCAAGCTGCGTGGGCGGCGGGCTTACTCGAGCCACATTCTCGAGAAAAAGTCGCCGAAGCGGAAGCGGCGGATGGCGCGGCCGGTTGAAATCGCTCCGGCTGACGTCAAAAAGGTCAGGACGCTGCTCGGAGGCGGAAAGTGAGCCGGGTCAAGCGCTCAGTCCACGCCCGCAAGAAGCGGCGCAAGGTCCTTAGAGAGGCGAGAGGCTATTTCGGCCGCAAGCACTCCTCCTACCGCTTCGCCAAAGAGCAGGTGCAGCGGTCGGGGATGTACGCCTACCGCGACCGGCGCAACCGCAAGCGCGAGTTCCGCCGGCTTTGGATCACCCGGATCAACGCCGCCGCGCGGCTTGAGGGTATGAGCTACTCGGAGTTGATCCACGGCCTGGGCGTGGCCGGGGTCGAGGTCAATCGCAAGATGCTCGCCGACATCGCGGTCAACGACCGCGATGCGTTTCGCCGATTTGTGGAGCTAGCCCGGGAGGGCGCGGCCGCCTAGCCGCGTTCAGACACCTCACTCTCCCGGGCGGGCCGTTTACACGGCCCGCTTTTTTGTTCCAGGAGAAGAAACCCCAGACAAGAAGACAACACGGATGATTTCCAGCCCCCAAAACGAGAAGTTGAAATTGGTGCGCAAGCTGCGTGAGCGTAAGCATCGTGAGCGCGAGGGGCTGTTCGCGACTGAGGGCGAGGATCTGGTCGAAGCCGGGCTGGCCGCGGGGGTCGAGCCCCGCTTCCTGCTGACCGCGGCGGGATCCGGACTGGGCGGCGAGGAAGTCGACCCGGAGCTGTTGTCGGAGGTGTCTTCGCTCGGCTCGGGGACGAGGGCGATCGCCGTCTGGTCGCAGCGCCCGGCCGAACCCGGCGGCGCGCCCTGTATCTACCTGCACGGAGTCGCCGACCCGGGCAACGTCGGCGCGATCGTCCGCACCGTCCACGCGCTGGTCGGTGGAACTGTGGTGCTGGGACCCGACTGCGCCGACCCGCACTCGCCAAAGGCTGTGCGGGCCAGCATGGGTTCGATCTTCGGCCAGCCCGCGGCGCGGGGCGGGGTGGCGGACACGCCGCGGCCGCGCGCCGCGCTCGTCGCCCACGGCGGCGAGCAGCTCGGCGCGCTCGACTCCGTTGCCACCGTCTGCCTCGGTGCCGAGCGGGAGGGACTGCCGGCGGAGGTCCGCTCACAGTGCGATGTCGAGGTGACGATTCCGCTGCGCGCCGGGGGCGCGGAGTCGCTCAACGTGGCGGCCGCCGCTGCGATTGCCGCCCAACGGATATCGTCGCGCGCCATGTCGGAGGCTGGCGATGCTTGAGCGGATCGAAACGCTGAGGAGCGAGGCCGGCGCCGCGATTGAAGCTGCGGAGGGCACCGCCGAGCTGGAAGAGCTGCGGGTTAGATACCTGGGTCGCAAATCGGAGCTGACGGCGATCCTGCGCGGCATCGCCGACCTGCCGGCCGAAGAGCGCGGACCCGTCGGCGGCGGCGCCAACGTAGCCCGCCAGGAGCTGGAGGACCTGTTGGAGGGCCGCGCCGCGGCGCTCGACGCAGCCGAGCTGGAGCAGCGGCTGGAAGAGGATCGGATCGACGTCACCTTGCCCGGCGCGCCCGCGCGGGGAGTTGGCCACACCCACCTGATAACTCGCACAACCCGCTGGATAGAGGACACGATGATCGGCCTCGGCTACAGAGTGATCGAGGGGCCCGAGGTCGAGCACGACTACTACAACTTCACCGCGCTCAACCACCCGCCCGGGCATCCGGCCCGGATGCTCCAGGACACCTTCTACATCCAGTCGCACCCGGACGTCCTGTTGCGGACCCATACCTCTCCGGTGCAGATTCGCGCGATGGAGGAGGGCGCTCCGCCGATCTTCATCATCGCTCCGGGCAAGGTCTATCGGCGCGATTCCGACGCCACCCACAGCCCTATGTTTCACCAGGTCGAGGGACTCGCAGTCGGCGAAGGCATCACGCTCGCCGATCTCCAAGGGACCCTGCAGGAGTTACTGCGGGCGATCTTCGGCGAGGGCCGGGAGGCGCGGATGCGGCCGCACTTCTTCCCCTTCACCGAGCCCAGCGTTGAGTTCGATGTCTCCTGTTTTCAGTGTGAGGGAACGGGGAGCCTCGGCGATGGCACGCGCTGCAACCTCTGCAAGGGACAGGGCTGGATTGAGGTTGGTGGCGCCGGCATGGTCGATCCCAACGTGCTCGGCTTCGTCGAATCCGCCGGCTACGACTCAGAGAAGGTGCAGGGTTTTGCCTTCGGCATGGGGGTAGAGCGAATCGCGATGCTGCGCCACGGCGTCCCGGACCTACGGCGCTTCTTCGATAACGACGTCCGCGTGCTGGAGCAGTTCTCATGAGAGTCCCGTACTCCTGGCTGAGTGAATACTGCGATCCCGGCATCCCCGCCGGCGAGCTGGCCGAGCGGCTGGCGATGACCGGGACCGAAGTCGAGCGGGTCACCGTCGTCGGCCCGCCTTCCGGCGAGGGCTTCGTCGTCGGCAAAGTTCTCAGCGCCGAGCCGCATCCCGACGCCGATCGGCTCCGGGTCTGCGCGGTCGACACCGGCGACGGCGAGCGCACGATCGTCTGTGGGGCGCCGAACGTCGCCGCCGGCCAAACCGTGCCCGTGGCCCTACCCGGGGCGACCCTGCCGGGCGGGCAGCAGATCGGCAGAGCGAAGCTGCGCGGCGTCGAGTCGGCCGGGATGATCCTCTCCGCCGCCGAGCTGGCGATCGCCGAGGAGTCCGCCGGCATCCTCGTCCTCAAGGAGGACGCTGTTTTGGCGCCGGGCGCTGCCCTTGCGGAGATCCTGCCGATCGCCGAGCCGGTGTTGGAGTTGGAGGTGACGCCGAACCGGGTCGACTGCTTCGGCGTCTACGGCGTGGCGCGGGAAGTGCACGCGATCAGCGGCGCATCGCTCGCCGCGGCGCCCTGGGATGAGGACGCTCCCGCAGAGGGGGAGGGGAAGGTCGACGACTACGCGTCTGTTCAAGTCGACGTCCCCGGCCTCTGCCCACGCTTCACCGCCCGCGTTTTCACCGATGTGACGATCGGCCCCTCTCCGCTCTGGCTGCAAGCGCGCCTTACCGCCGCCGGCCAGCGCCCGATCAACAACGTCGTCGACATCACCAACTACGTGATGCTGCTGACGGCGCAGCCGTTGCACGCCTTCGACTTGGACAAAGTCCCGGATGGCGCGCTGACCGTGCGCGCTGCCGAGGCGGGGGAGAAGATGACGACCCTTGATGATGTCGAGCGCGCTCTCGACGCCGAGACGGTCCTGGTCTGCGACAACGACGGGCCCTCCGGTATTGCCGGGATCATGGGCGGGCAGGTTTCCGAGGTCTCCGAAGCGACCACCCGGGTCCTGCTTGAAGTTGCGAACTGGAACGGGACCAACATTCTGCGCACGTCGCGGATGCTCGGCCTGCGATCGGAGGCCTCCTCCCGCTTCGAGAAACAACTGCACCCGGAGCTATGCCTGCGGGCACAGCGGATCGCCTCGCGGTTGATGGTCGAGCTGTGTGGAGCGAAGCTGGTGCCGGGAACGATCGACGTCGCGGCGGATATCCCCGAGCCGCGCCGGCTCGTTCTGCGCGCCGGCCGGGTCGAGGGCCTGCTCGGGATGCCAATCGATCAGACCGATCAGGTCGCCTATCTGGAGCGGCTCGATTTCGGCATTGAGGTTGAGGGCGATGACCTCGCTGTAACCGTTCCGCCCGATCGGCATTTCGACGTTACGCGGGAGGTTGATCTGATCGAGGAGGTCGCCCGCGTCCATGGCCTCGATCAGCACCTGCCGGCGACGCTCCCCGCCACCGCCGGTCAGTTGGGCGGCCTCAGCCGCGAGCAGAAGCTGCGGCGTCGGGCCGAGGACGCGATGCGGGATCTCGGCTTCGACGAGATCGTCGGCTGGAGCTTCACCGGTCCCGACGCGAGCGATCGCCTGCGCATTCCCGCCGGCGATTCGCGCGCCGATGCGATCACGCTTGACAACCCACTTTCAGAAGAACAGTCGGTGATGCGCACGACCCTGCTCGGATCGCTGCTCGACGTAGCCCAGCGCAATATCGCCCATAGTGCCGAGGCCGTCGCTCTCTATGAGTCGGGCCGCGTCTACCTCTCCGGCGATGCCGGCGGAGAGGGGACGCTTTCGGGTCATTTCCCGGGAGAGCGCGCCGCGCCTGTTTCCGAGCCGCATCACCTGGCCGGGCTTGCGGTTGGGCCGCTGGTCTCGAAGTCGTGGCGCGGCGGAGGGGAGCCAGTCGATTTCTTCGCCCTCAAGGGGACGCTCGAAGCGCTGGCGGGCCAGCTCGGCGTCACGCTGGAGTTCTCATCGGAAGCCGAGCCGTTCCTGCATCCGGGTCGCTCGGCCCGGGTTCTCATCGGCGGCGAACCGGCTGGTTGGCTCGGCGAAGTCCACCCGCTCGTCTGCCGGGACTGGGACCTCGAAGCGGCGAGTGCCTTCGAAGTCGAGCTCGCGGTGCTGGTTGGCGCCGCGACCGCGGGGGACGAGGAATTCGAGGATGTCACCACCTTCCCGGCCGTCTACCAGGACTTTGCCGTCGTCATACCCGATCAGATCGCTGCCGCGACCGTTCGCGCGGCGATCCTCACCGGGGGCGGCGAGCTGCTGCGCTCGGCTCGCGTCTTCGACCTCTACGAGGGTGAGCAGTTGGAGCCCGGTCACAAGAGCCTGGCATTGCGGCTGGAATTCCGCGCGCCGGATCGCACCCTGACTGACGATGAGGTCGCCGCTTCACGCGGGACGATCGAAGCCGAGCTAAAGGAGATTGGAGGGACTCTGCGTGCCTGAGCCAGGAAGACAACCGCTCGATGGCGATCCCGCGGCGCGGGTGCTGGTCGCCGGCGCCTCCGGCTTCACCGGGGCGCTCGCCGCGCAGATCGTCTGGCGCCACCCAAAGCTGGAGCTGGTCGCCGCCACCTCGCGCAGCGACGCGGGCACGCGGCTCGACCGGCTCTACCCCCGCTACCGGGTGCCCCTCGAGTTGACCGAGCTGGATCTCGACCGGATCGAGGGCGTCGACGCGGCAATCGTCGCCTACCCCCACGGGGCCTCGGCGCCGACGGTCGCCGCGCTGCGCGGCCTCGGCGTTCTTGTCGTCGATCTCTCCGCCGATTTTCGCTTGCGGGATCTGCCCACCTACGAGCGCTGGTACGGCGAGCACGGCGCGCCGGAGCTGCTTGATAACGCGGTCTACGGCCTCACCGAGCTCTATCGGGATGAGCTGCGCGAAGCGGAGCTGGTCGCGACCCCCGGTTGCTACCCGACGGCGAGCGTCTTGGCGCTGGCCCCTCTCGCCGAGAAGGGCTTGATCGCCGATCTCGTGATCGACGCCAAGCAGGGCGTTTCCGGCGCCGGGCGGGGCGGGGGAGACGCAATGCACTACGCCAACATGGATGAGAACGCCTTCGCATACAAGACCGAGGGACATCGTCATCGGCCGGAGATCGAGCAGGAGCTGGCGGCGCTCGGTAGTCCCGCTCCCGTCACCTTCGTCCCGCACCTACTGCCACTCGACCAAGGCGAGCTGACCAGCTGCTACGCCCAGCTCAGTGAGCCGATTTCGCGGGGAGAGGTGCAGGCCCTCTACGCGGAGCGTTACGCGGATGAGCGCTTCGTCCACGCGGTCGACCGCCCGCCGGGCCTGCGCGACGTGCGCGATACCAACGAGTGCCATGTCTACGTCACCGTCGAGGAGCGGGGACGGGTCTTGGCCTTCTCGGCGATCGACAACCTTTGGAAGGGAGCGTCCGGGCAGGGCGTGCAGAACCTCAACCTGATGCTGGGCCTTGACGAGGGAATGGGGCTCTAATGAGCGAGGGGAGTTTTTTCCGCTCACGCTGGGTCGAGGCGCCGGCCGGCGTTGAAGAGCTCGACTCGGTGCTTCTCGCTCCGGGTTTCCGGGCGGGCGCCGCCCACTGCGGGTTGAAGGGCGGGGGAAAGACCGACGTCGGGTTGCTCGTCTGCGACGCGCCACAGGTCTCTTCGTCGGTGCTGCTGACCCGCAACGCCTCTGCCGCGGCCCCGGTCCGGGTCTGTCGCAACCGGGTGGATCGGGGCGCGGTCAGAGCCGCGGTCGTCAACGCCGGCAACGCCAATGCCGAAACGGGGGAGCAAGGCTATGCGGACGCGGTCGCGATGTGCGACACCGCCGCCGCGGCGCTGGAGCTCGCGCCTGAAGCGGTCGCCGTCGCCGAAACCGGAACGATCGGAGTGCCTTTGCCGATCGACGCGATCCTGCCAGGAATCGACGAAGCGGCCGGGGCGCTCTCGAAGGAGGGGGCCGCCGCTTTCGCCGACGCAATCATGACCACCGATCGCTGGCCAAAGCGTTGCACGCTGCGCGCCGGCGGCGTCACCCTTTCGGCTCAGGCGAAGGGCGCCGGAATGATGGAGCCCGGCTTCGCCACGATGCTCTGCTTCGTTCAAACCGACGCCGCCGTCGAGGACGCCGACGCTGCGCTGCGCGCCGCGGTCGGCGCCTCTTTCGAGCGGATCACGGTCGACGGACAGATGAGCACCAATGACACCGTGCTCCTGCAGGCAACCGGCGCCGCCGGCGTGCCGCTTCCGGACGGGTTGCTGGAAGCGGTCCTGCTCCAGCTCGCGATTGAGATCGTTGCCGACGGTGAAGGCGCCGTTCGCGTCGGTCGGGTCCAGGTCGACGGCGCCGCTTCTGCCGCCGAAGCCGAGCGGGTCGCCCGGGCGATCGCCAACTCTCCTCTGGTGAAGACGGCGCTGTTCGGCCGTGACCCCAACTGGGGCCGGATCGCACAGGCGGCTGGGATGGCGCTCGCCGGAGAAGACCTCGAGGAGATCGGCGCCGACTCGATCGACGCCGCTGAGCTGGGCGCCGAAACCACTGAGCCGGAGATCGGGATCCGCCTGGGACGTGGCGACCACGCTGCTCACGTCTGGTTCTCGGACCTCGGCTACGAGTACGTTCGGATCAACGCGGAGTACACGACATGAGGAGCGAAGTGAGCACCAGCGTCAACACCCTTCTTGAAGCCCTTCCCTACATAAGGGAGTTCCACGGCCGCACCGTCGTAATCAAGTACGGCGGCGCCGCGATGCGCGAAGAGAGCCTGCGCGAAGAGTTCGCGACCGATGTCGTTCTGCTCAAGTACGTCGGGCTCAACCCCGTGATCGTTCATGGCGGTGGGCCTGAGATCACCAAGTACATGGAGCGACTCGGCCTCGAGGTGAGATTCCACGAGGGTCTGCGGGTCTCCGACGAGGAGACGGTCGAGGTGGCGCGGATGGTTCTGCTTGGCAAGCTCAACTCCGACATCGTGCAGCGTCTCAACCGCCACGGTCAGCCGGCGGTCGGTCTATCCGGTGGCGATGGCTCACTGTTCGAAGTCGCGCCCGTCCCCAATGCCGAGCAGGTCGGCTTCGTCGGCTCGATCGAGCGGATCGACGTTGACGTGATCAACCACATCGCTGCCGACTACATCCCGGTGATCGCCTCGGCGGCTTCAGACCGCGAAGGACACTCCTACAACGTCAACGCGGATGAGGCCGCGGGCAAGGTTGCCGCTGCCCTCGGCGCCTACAAGACCGTCTTTCTCACAGATGTCGTCGGTTGGCTGGCCGACCCGGCTGATGAGAAAACCCTGATCACTCGCGCCACGGTCGGTGAGGTCAAGGAGAAGCTGGCGGGGGTCGATGGCGGCATGCGCCCGAAGCTCCAGGCCTGCGTCGATGCGATTCAGGGTGGCGCTCAGTCGGCCCACATTATCGACGGTCGGGTGCCCCACAGCCTGCTGCTGGAGTTATTCACCGACGCCGGTATCGGCACCATGTTCACCTCATGAGCCTGGCTGCCGTACAGGTGCTGGAAGAGCGTTATCTGATGCAGACCTATCGCCGCGCACCGGTCGAGTTCGTGCGCGGCGAGGGCGCCCTGCTTTGGGACGCTGAAGGCAATGAGTACCTCGACTTCGTGACCGGGATCTCGGTCTGCTCGGTCGGACACTGCAACCCCGCGGTCGTCGAGGCGGTGCGCGAGCAGACAGGACGGCTGATGCACGTCTCCAATCTCTTCTACACCGCGCCGATGGTGCGGCTCGCTGAGCGCCTCTGCGAGTCGAGCCTCGGCGGGCGGGCTTTCTTCTCAAATTCCGGCACGGAGGCGAACGAGTGCGCGATCAAGATCGCCCGCAAGCACGCCCACCGTCGCGGGGTCGAAGCGCCGGAGATCGTCAGCTTCGAGAGCGACTTTCACGGGCGGACCTACGGCGCTCTGGCGGCGACGCCGAAGTTGGCCGAGAACGAAGACCTGGGGCCGATGCTCCCGGGCTTCCGCTCGGTGCCGCTCAACGATGCCGACGCTTTGCGCGGCGCCGTCGGCGAGAGCACCGCCGCGGTCCTGATCGAGCCAATCCAGGGCGAGAGCGGCGTCTACCCGGTCAGCGACGAAGCTCTGATCGCCGCCCGCGAGGCCTGCGACGAGGCTGGTGCTCTCTTGATCTTCGACGAGATTCAGACCGGGATCGGTCGGACCGGCTCGCTTTGGGCTTACGAGCAGACGCCGGTGCGGCCCGATGTTTTGACCAGCGCCAAGGCACTCGGCGGCGGCCTACCGATCGGCGCCTGTCTGGCTTCGCCGCGGGCCGGCGAGGTGCTGGAGCCCGGCGATCACGGCTCAACTTTCGCCGGCGGCGCTGTCGTCGCTGCCGCTGCCCTCGCCGTGTTGGACATCGTCGACGATCCAACTCAGTTGCGGAATGTCCGTGAGCACGGAGGAAAGCTGCGGGATGACCTGCTCGCCCTCGACGGGGTTCGCGAAGTTCGCGGTCGCGGCCTAATGCTCGGGGTGGGATTGGAGGAGGGGATCGACGCTGCATCCCTCGGCGCCAACCTGCTCAAGAGTGGTCTCATTGTCAATGTCCCCGAGCCGGGAACGATTCGCCTGCTACCGCCCTTGACGATCGGCCCGACGGAGGTCCAGCGGGCGGTTGAAGCAATCCGCCTCGCCCTCAGCGCGGTCTAAAGCTGGCCAGTACCTGGTTCGCCTGAGTTTCCAGCCTGCTCGGCGCTCCCTTGTCGACCCTCTCGATCACCAGGAAGCGGATCGGCTCCGCGACTACGCCGAGCGCGATTTGCACGCCACTGGGCCCGACGGCGCGCAGTTTGAAGGCGGGGTTGCCGTCGACCCGTAGACCCCCGGTCGCAGTTACCCCGGCGCCCGGATCGCGAGAGCGGAGAAAGGAAGCCGTTTTCGCTCCCATCCCCTCGAGGCTCAAGCTCGGGTCGTTCTCCTGGAAGATCTCGACCGCCACGGAGGAAGTCGAGGAAGGGGTAAGCGCGAGTCCGCCGGCTGCGTTTCCTTGGCTCCAGGTTTTTGGGATCGCCACGGAGAAGGTTGATGTTGTGATTACGGTCTTGGGGATAGTGGGCGCTCTCGGCTCCTTCTTCGGGGGCGGAGCGGGCGCTTTCGCGGATCTCGTTTGAGTCGGGGTCTTTGCCGGCGCTCTCGTCGGAGTCGTCGGCAACGCCGTCACGTTGCTCGGCTCCGATGAGGTTCCGCCGCCGAGAATCATCCAAATGGCGATCGCCGCGACCGCAAATGTCCCAAGCAGCGCCAGCCCGGCGGCTAGCCGGTTTCTGTCCAACCGCCTTCTTCTGGACTTCTTTGGCGCATGGGGTTGGGTCTGTATGGGCCGAATCGGCCCCGCGGTAGGGCGCCCTTCTCGCATTGGCACCGTCTCGAGCTCGAGCTCACGCTCAAACTCAATCGTCGCCGTCGCGTACTCATAGTTCGCATGGCAGCCCCGGCAGGTCATCGAGACCACCCCGCTGCCAAGCCCCGCGGGATGGGAAACGTCGAAGCCCTGGCCGCAGGGCGCATGCTCGACCAGGAACCTGCTCAGCCCTCTCAGGTCGGTCCCTTGCTGCTCCCTGGCTTCCACTCGGCTTACGGTAAAGCACCCGCACGGCGGTTACGACCGACGGGGTCTGAACAATGCCCGCGTGCATTCCGAGGGCCAGACCGCTGCCGCCCCCTCGCTCGCGGAGAGGGTCGAGGGGATCCTCCTGCAGACAGAGCTGGCGGTGCAGTCGATTGTCCGGCGGGTGGATCATCAGGCGCGGGAGGTCGCGGCGGAAGCCGATGCGCGCCTCGCGCGGCAGGCAATCGAGCGGCACGCCCGCTTGGAGGAGTTGCACCGGGATCTCAGCGAGCGAGCGGTTGCCATTTCTCGCGGCTATGAGGAGATTGTCAGGCAGCTTGCGGCGGTCGAAGCGGCTCTGTCGGCGATGGCAGCAAGCGGCGGGTATGGCACTGGAGAGATGGTCGGAGTGCGGATGAAGCTGCGCGAACGGGCTCGGATCAGCGTCGCTTACGACGCCGATTCCCAGGCGCCGCCGGCGCCCGTTGCGGCGGTCGATCCGACCCCGGTCGAGATGCACGGTCGCAATCAGCGGTTGCGCTGGCTGCGCCGCTCCGCTTAAATCAGTGGGCAGTTTCGTTTTGACAGGGAAGTGCGGCAAAGCGGGAAAATTCTGTGGAAGGGCGCCTTACACCTGAAGATCCGCGCAGTGCCGGGGCTGTTCAGCCTCCCGTCGGCCATGCCTTGCAGGACTCGATCGGCACTGCTTCATCTCGGATCCAGGTCGTCATCGAGGCGGCGGAAAAGGCCGCGGCGGGAATCATCGATGACGCCGAGGCACAGGCCAGGACCTACCTGGAGGAGTCGCGGCGCCGTGCCGAACTGATCACCGACCAGCGCGCCAAAGAGGTCGCGTCGATGACCGATGCCCTAATCGAGTGCGCCGAAGCGGCGAAGCACCAATCCGACGAGCTACTCGCCGTACTCGACCAAGCGAAAATCAAAGTCGACGAGGCGCTGCAGGTCCATATGCCGGAGAAGCCGAGTCCGCCGGCCGGGGGAGTTGATGCCGCCGCTTTCGCTCTTGCGGAGGCCGAATACGAAGTTCCCCAGCCGCCCCCCGCACTGGAGCAGCCGGACGCGCCCGCGCCGCCTCCTCCACCCCCGCGCAAGCCCCGCCCGCGCAGGCCCCGCCTTCGATGGAGCCCCCGCCTGTGCCGGTTGAGTCGCAGCCCCCGCCCGGAGTTCCTGTGCCCGGTCGGGAGCAGCCGCCAGTTGGCGCCCAGTGGTGGTCTCTCGGTAACTAATCGCGGTCAGGCGCTTAACCTGTCCAGTGTCTTGAATCCGAAAGAGTTCCCCTCCGCTGCCCCCAGACCGCTCGCCGTGACCACGGCCGAGCGCATTGGGCTGATCATCGAGGCCGCGGAGCAGGCGGCCGCCGGCGTGATCGACGACGCGGCGCAGCAAGCGCGCCGCCACGTTGAAGAAGCGCAGGCGCAGGCGAACCGGCTGGCGGCAGAGCGGCTGCGGACGCTCGCCGACGAGCTCGACCCGCCGTCGTCGGCCGCCCCCACGCCCCCCGAGCGCTCGGAGCGCCGGCTTCAGCCGGTGGAGGAAATTCGTCCCGAGGCCGCCCCGCCGCGTCGCAGCGGCTCGGCCGGCGCTCGGCTTCTCGCAACCCAGATGGCGGTTTCGGGCAGTAGTCGGGCAGAGATAGAGGCGCGGCTTCGAAGTGGTTTCGAAATCGAGGACACCGGTGAGATCCTCGACGCGATCCTCGGACCAAAGGAGTAACCGATGCACGAAGACCCAACGCGGATGATGAATCAGCCCAACGGTGGCCACCCCCATGGCAATGTCAGGTTGCTGATCGCGGGGCTGATCGCCGTGATCGTCGGCCTCGTCATCGCGATCGTCGTCATCGCCGGCAACGACAACGGCGACAGCTCGACTTCCACGCCGTCATCCATTACCACGCTGTCAACGGACACTGGCTCAACTACTTCGACGGACACCACTTCGACGGACACCACAACCGGGACAACGACGGGTTCGACGACCTCGCCGACCACGACGACGACTACCACTACTCCGACGACGACCGGGACCACCACCGGGACGACGACCAGCGGTAGCGGCGGCGTCGCCGCTCCCTAGCTCCGTCTAAGCCTTCGCGATCTCCTGTCGCACAAGGCGGGCGAAGACGATGTATCGCTGGGCGGCGCTGTAGAGGGGGTGGCAGGCGCTCAACACCAGTCGCTCGTATCCCACTTTTCTCACGATCCCAACTTCGCTGGGGTCAACTATTGCGGTCTTCTCCACCCTGTAGAAGAAGTTCGCGTAGGGCATCTCCAGCACGATTCGGTCACCCGCCTTCACTGAGTCGATCGCGCGGAATGGGGCCTGATAGGTGGTGCGATGGCCGGCGATCCCGACCGTCCCACCTTGGCCGGGGAACGGCGTCTGCGGGTAGTGCCCCGGGCCCTTCTGCAGGCTGGCGGTGTCGGTCCCCTGGACGACAACCGTGCTCAGGCCGTCCATCGAGGGCACGAGAAGGCGCCCGATCGCGTCGCCCGTTGCGGCCTGACTCGCGAAGCGCCGCGCCAAAATCGAAATCCGGCGTGATGGATCTCTTACCTCGTTGGCGATGCGCTGATCGGCGGGAGTCGGGAAGCGAGCCTCCAGCTCCTCGAGCTGGTTCGCGGCCTGCCCCTGCTTGATCGCTCCGTAGATCGAGGACACCGGCTCCCCGTAGGCGAGGGTGAGCGCGACGTCGGCGAGCACGACCACGCCGGCGGTGATCAGGACGATGGAGAAGATGTGGCGGAAGCGGGCCACGTTGCAAGTCTGGCAGCGTCGGCCGTCGCGTGGATGGGTAGGCGTGCGAGACTTCCGCTTTCTATGGCTGAGCAGCCCAACCAGCGCGCCCGCACCGCCGGCTACGAGGCCGATCCGGCCGAGGTCAACCGGGTCCTCCTGCTCTACTCGGGAGGGCTCGACACCAGCGTGATGCTGAAGTGGATCCAGGATTCCTACGGCGCCGAAGTCGTCTGCCTTACCGTCAATCTTGGCCAGCCCGGCGAGGACTACGCGGTAATCGAGGACAAGGCGAAGCGGCTCGGCGCGCTGGAGTGCCATGTCGTCGATGCGCGTGAGCAGTTCGCCGAGCAATTCATCCTCCCCGCGATCAAGGCCAACGCTCTCTACGGCGGCGGCTATCCGCTCTTCACTGCCTTGGGCCGTCCGCTGATCGCCCAGCTCGCGGTCGAGTACGCACGCAGAGCTGGGTGCGACACGATCGCCCACGGCTGCACGGGCAAGGGCAACGATCAGGTGCGAATCGAGGCGACCGTCGCCACCTTGGCTCCCGAGCTGAAAGTGATCGCACCGGTGCGCGACTGGCAGATGGGGCGCGAGGAGGAGATCGCTTACGCCCGGGAGCACGGCATTCCGGTCAAGGGGGGAACCGAAGTTGCCCCCTACTCAATCGACGACAACCTCTGGGGCCGTTCCTCTGAAGGGCGCTGGATCGAGGACCTCTCTCACGCGCCCGAGGACGACGTTTTCCAGCTGGTGACGCGTCCCGAAGAAGCGCCGGATCAGGCCGAGGTCGTCACTATCGGCTTCGAGGCCGGCGTCCCGGTCTCGCTGAACGGCGAGCGATTGGGTTTGGTGGAGCTGCTTGAGCGGACGGCCGAGATCGGCTGCCGTCACGGGATCGGCATCGTCGACCACATCGAGGACCGCATCGTCGGCCTCAAGGTGCGCGACATATACGAGGTTCCGGCGGCGGAGATCCTGCTTGCCGCTCATCAAGATCTGGAGAAGCTCGTCGGCACGATTCACCAAAACCAGTTCAAGCCGGGGCTGGACCAGAAGTGGGGATACCTCGTCTACGCCGGTCTCTGGTGGGAGCCGTTGCGCTCCGACCTCGACGCCTTCATGAATGTCGCCAACGCGCAGGTCACGGGGGAGATCGGGCTGAAGCTCTACAAGGGAAGCGCCCGCGTGGTCACTCGCTCATCGCCCAACGCGGTCTACGACGCCGACCTGGCCTCCTTCGCCGAGTCGGGTGGCCTCTTCTCACAGAGCGCCTCACCGGGCTTCATCGAGCTTTGGTCGTTGCAGTCGCGGATGGCGCATAGGATCAGGCAGCGCGGGGAGGAGGAGTAAGCATGTACAACAAGCTAGGCAAAGCCGCAATCCGCTTCGCCATCACCTATGTCCGCGCTCGCTACCGCCGTCAGATACGCATCGGTATCGGAGTTGGCGCCGTCGCGGTGGGCGTTGCCGCCTACGTGGCGAGTCGCAGCGTCCCTGAGGGATAGGGCGCAAGATTCCTTGCGGGTTATTGGCGACTTGTTAGGAATCGCTAACAAAGTCCGCTAGTCTCGCCCGCTTCGTGCGGCGAATACCTGTAAGCGCACTTTTCATCATCGTCCTACTCGCCGCCAACTCGGCGCGCGCGGCCGATGTCGCGGGGCTGCGTGACAAGGTCGATGCGGCGCGCGGACAGGCGAACGAAATCGCCGCCGATCTGCAGGAAAAGCAGAGCGAGTTGGCCGCCGCCGAGCAGGAGGCCGCCGCGGCCGCGACGCGTGAGCGACAGCTCGGCGAACTACTGGCGACCGGCGAGCAGCGCGCCGGCGAGCTGGCTGGTCAGGTTCGGCGAGCGGAGGACAGACTGTCCGAGGAGAAAGACCGCCTCCGCCGGGCCCGCGAGGCGCTGGCGCAGCGCCTCGTCGCGATCTACATGAGCGGCTCTCCGGATACGAGCGGCATCGTGTTCGGGTCCGAAGATTTCTCCGAGCTACTGACGAGCGCCGAGTACCTGCGTCAAATTGAGGAGTCCGACTCCGAACTGGCCGCTCGGGTTGAAGAGGTGAGCAGCGCTGTTCATCACGAGCTGAAGCTGGTCGAGGAATCGAAAGCGCGCGTCGATGCCTACAACGCGCGACTCGCCACCGCTCACTCCCAGATCGCCGCTGCCCGCTCGAGCGCGGAGTCGACTGCCGCGGAGCTGCAGTCGATCGCCGCTGCCCGCGAGTCGTCTCTGTCGACTCTCAAATCGAAGATCGGCGGTTGGGTCGACGACATCGAAGCCGCGCAGGCGGCGAGTCGGGCCACCGCCGAGGCAACCGTCGGCCGCTGGCTGGGCGGTCCCTACTCGATCCCCACTTACATCGTGATGTGCGAGTCGGGTGGCAACTACGGCGCCCTCAATCCATCGAGCGGAGCGGGCGGCGCCTACCAAATCCTTCCCTCGACTTGGGCTCTCTACGGCGGCCACGGTGAGCCACAGAACGCTTCGAAGGAAGAGCAGGACCGGATCGCGGCTCAGATCTGGGCCGACTCGGGCTCAGGCGCCTGGGTCTGCGGATAAGAGAAATACCCACGGAAGATGCGCGGAAGACGCGCGGAAATGGGTCGCTCCATCTGAGCTGGTTGGCATGATCGCGCGACGCCGTGACCACGCCCACTGCAGCCCATCTTCACGCCCATAGCGAGTACTCGCTCCTGGACGGGGCCTGCAAGATCGACGCGATGGCGGCGCGGGCGGCCGAGCTCGGTCAGCCGGCGCTGGGGTTGACCGACCACGGCGTGATGAACGGCGCCGTGGAGCTCTACAAGGCCTGTAAGAAGCACGGGATCAAGCCGATCATCGGGCTCGAGGCCTACTTCGTCGAGGACCGGCACGCGATCAAGGAGCAGGTCCGTTACGAGCGCAACCACCTCACCTTGCTGGCTGAGACCGATGCCGGTTTCGCCAACCTGGTCAAGCTCACCTCAGCCGGTTTCCTCGAGGGCTTCTCCCGCGGCAAGGCCAACGTCGATATGGACCTGCTCGCCCGGCACGCGGAAGGGGTAATCGTGCTCACTGGCTGCCTGCAGTCGCGCTTCTGCCGTCGCCTTGTGGAGGAGCGCCATGACGACGCCCGCGCTCATCTCGACGACCTGATCCAGGCCTTCGGCCCCGAGCAGGTCTACTTCGAGGTGCAGAAGAACGGCATCGCCGAGCAGGACAAGGCCAACGAGGGGATCGTCCGCTTCGCCCGCGAGCTGGGCCGGCCGCTGGTCGGGACCGCCGACGTCCACTATCTGCGGCGCGAGGACTTCGACAACCACGCGGCGCTGCTCTGCGTGCAGACCAAGTCGACCCTGGAGGCGCCGAAGCTCAGCTTCGATACCAACGAGTTCTTTCTCAAGAGCAATGAGGAGATGTCGGAGTCCTTCGCCGAATGGCCGGAGGCGGTGCCGACCACGGTGGAGATCGCCGAGCGCTGCGAGGTGGATATCGAGCTGGGCAAACTGCTGCTGCCGCGCTATCCGACCGCCGACGGCGAGGAGCCGGAAACGATGCTGCGGCGGATTGCCGGCGAGGGATTGCGCGCTCGCTACGGCGATCCGGTCCCGGCTGAGGCCATGGAGCGGCTTGAGTTCGAGCTCGGCGTGATCGAGGAGATGGGCTTCTCCTCATATTTCTTGATCGTCTGGGACTTCGTCCGCTACGCCAAGGAGAACGGTGTCGCCGTCGGCCCAGGGCGTGGCTCGGCGGCCGGTTCGATCGTTTCCTACGCTCTTAAGATCACCGACCTCGATCCGCTCGCCGAGGGTTTGATCTTCGAGCGCTTCCTCAACCCTGGCCGCAAATCGATGCCGGATATCGACATTGACTTCTCGGTCCGCGGTCGCGAGCGGATGATCCGCTACGTCGCCGAGAAGTACGGCCGGGAGTCGGTCGCCCAGATCATCACCTTCGGCAAGATGGCGCCGCGGGCCGCCACCCGCGATGCCGCTCGCGTGCTCGGCTACGACTACGGCACCGGCGACCGCCTCGCCAAGCAGATCCCTGAGCCGATCATGGGCCGCAGCCCCTCCTTCAAGGAATGTCTCAAGTCCGGCCAGGAGCTGAAACGGACTTACGACTCCGAGCCGGATGCAAAGCGGATACTCGACGTCGCCCAGGGTCTCGAGGGGATCGTGCGCAACAACTCGATCCACGCCGCCGCAGTGGTAATCGCCGATCGGCCACTGCACGAGGTGGTGCCGCTGCAGCTGGCCGAGGACCGCAACGCACCCGCGACCAGCGGTAGCGGCTCGGGCAGACCGGAGCGCCAGTACAAGATCGTCACCCAGTACTCGATGGGGCCGATTGAGGAGATAGGCCTGCTGAAGATGGACTTCCTCGGCCTGCGCAACCTCGATGTGATCGAGGACGCGATCGACATCATCGAGCGCTCGCGCGGCGAGCGGATCGATATGGAAAAGATCCCAATCGACGACGCTACGACTTACGCGATGCTCGCCAAGGGCGACTCGACCGGCGTCTTCCAGTTCGAGTCGGAGGGGATGCGGGACGCACTTCGCAAGGTCGGGCCGACCGAGTTCGCCGACATCGTCGCGCTCGGTGCCCTCTACCGGCCCGGCGCAATGGCTTACATCCCGGCCTACGCGAGAGGCAAGAAAGACCCGTCGACCGTGCGCTACCCGGATCCGCGCCTGCGCGCGATCACTGAGGAGACTCATGGCTGCGTCGTCTACCAGGAGCAACTGATGGAGATCGCGCGTTCGATGGCCGGCTTCTCGGGCGGTGAAGCGGACGACCTGCGCAAGGCGATCGGCAAGAAGAAGCGCGACTTGATGGCGACGATGAAAGACAAATTCATGCAGGGTCTAGCCGAATCGAACACGGCGCCCGGCGTGGCCAAGGACCTCTGGAGACTGAACGAAGCGGCCGCCGATTACTCCTTCAACAAGTCCCACGCTGCCTGTTACGGCCTGATCTCCTACCGCACCGCCTACCTCAAGGCGAATTACCCGGCCGAGTACATGGCAGCGGTGATCTCCTCGGTGATGAACACCAAAGACAAGGTGCCCTTCTTCGTCAACCGTTGCGAGGAGATGGGGATCGAGGTGCTGCCGCCCGACGTCAACTCCTCCGATCACGACTTCGTCGTCTCCGAAAGAGCGATTCGCTTCGGCCTCGACGCGGTCAAGAACGTCGGTCACGCCGCGGTGGAGGCGATCCTGCGCGCCCGCGAAGAGCGCCCGATCGAGTCGATCTGGGATTTCTGCGAACGAGTCGACTCGCGCGCGGTCAACAAACGGGCGATCGAGTGCCTGATCAAGTGCGGCGCTTTGGACTCGACCAAAGCGACCCGCAAGGGAATGCTCGAGGCGTTGCCGGCGGCTCAGTCGGCGGGGCAGAAGGCCCAGGAGGACGCACAGCTTGGCCAGGGGTCGATCTTCGACTTCGGCGAGGACGCGGGCGGGGGAGAGGGAACCACGCAGGGATCCCACCATCGTCCCCCGATCTCGGCGGTCGAGTTCGACCGCGCCGAGCTGCTGGCGCTCGAGAAGGAGACTCTCGGGACCTACCTCTCTTCCCATCCGCTCTCCGAGGTCCGCGATGCGTTGCGCGCCCGGGTCGACTGCACAATCGCCGAGTTGGGCGGCAAGCCGGATGGCTCCTGGATCACGGTGGGAGGGATCGTCGCCGCCTGCAAAAGAATCCGCACCAAGAGCGGGAGTCAGATGATGTTCGCGACGCTTGACGACGTCGAAGGTCAGGTCGAGATGCTGGTCTTCAAGGCCGACCAGGCGGAGAGCGCCGCGGTGATCGCTCCCGACGCGATAGTTGTGGTCCGTGGGCGACTCGACCACAAGGACCGCGGCGAGACCAAGCTGGTTGTGCAGGAGGCGGAGCGCTTCGAGCCCGATGCGAACGAGATCGCAAGGGCCGCCAAGGCGACGAGAGCCTCATCCGGGCCCTTGCGGCTCGTGATCGACGCGACGGCTTTTGAGAACGGCTTGGTCGAGGAGCTGAAGACGGTATTCGAGCACCACAAGGGGGAGGCGGACGTGCACCTCGCGATCCGCACGGGGCAAGGGGAACCGAAGGAGATAAAGCTCGGCGACGGCTACAAAGTCAACCCGTCCAGCGGTCTACGCGCCGAACTCGATCACCTGCTCGGAACCGCCGCGATCGCCGCCTAGAATCTGTTTATGCCAGCAACGCGCACGCAGGTAGGCGAGTGCCGCCAGTGCCGTTCCTTCTGCGACAAGCTGATCGAGCCACGCGGATGTGTCGAGATGCGCTGTCGCTACCTCTACAGCCACATCGACATGCTCACCGGCGAGCAGTACGTGGGCTGCATGCAGGGAGTGTTCAGCGCCAACATCGCGCTTGAGGCTGTGCTTGAGCCGGAAGGCTTCGGCGGGGTCAAGATGACCGGCGATGCGCTGCCGCACTGCCAGTTCGCGGTAGAGCGCGCCTACGAGGGCTCCGGCGCCTCCTATGACTGCGTCAATCGGCGCTTCTTCGATTGCGACGACGGCGGCTCCGAGGGCCTGCGGGCTTTCGACTTGCGCGACATCTAAGTCACGCTCCCGCCCGCTGAGGGTTACATCGTTCCGTGTAACATTGAACGATGACCGAAACTTCAGCAGTTGCAGAGGCAGAACAGGTGTTGGCCGAGGTGACCGGGAGCGGCGAGGCGCCGCAAGACGGCCCGAAGTTCACCCTTGAGCTCAACCAGGACCAGAAGGACATCAAAGAGTGGGTGCACGGCTTCGCCGAAGGCGTCGTGCGTCCCGCCGCCGAGGAGTGGGATGAGCGCGAGGAGACTCCCTGGCCCGTGATCCAGGAGGCCGCCAAGATCGGCCTCTATGGGTTCGAGGCGCTCGGCCAGTTCTGGGCTGACGACACCGGTCTGACGCTACCGATCGCCAACGAGGAGCTCTTCTGGGGCGACGCCGGCATCGGCATGGCGATCATGGGCACCGCGCTCGCCGTCGCCGCGATCTTCGGGCAGGGCACCCCGGAGCAGATGGGGGAGTGGATCCCCCAGTGCTTCGGCGACGCCGACGACGTCAAGCTGGGCGCCTTTTGCGCTTCGGAGCCAGATGCCGGTTCCGACGTCTCGGCGATCCGCACCAACGCCAAGTACGACGAGGCCACCGACGAGTGGGTGATCAACGGGCAGAAGGCATGGGCGACCAACGGCGGCATCGCCAACGTCCACGTCGTGATCGCTTCGGTAGATCGCGAGCTTGGCTCACGCGGTCATGCTGCCTTCATCATCCCCCCGGGGACGAAGGGTTGCGAACAGGGCGCCAAGGTCAAGAAGCACGGCCTGCGTGCGTCTCACACGGCGGATGTCCATCTCGACGACTGCCGCGTCCCGGGTTCCTGCCTGCTGGGCGGCAAAGAGAAGCTTGACGAGCGCCTGGCCCGCGTCCGCGAGGGCAAGAAGTCCAAGTCGCAGGCGGCGATGCAGACCTTCGAAGCCAGCCGTCCGACGGTCGGCGCCCAGGCTCTGGGCATCGCCCAAGCCGCCTACGAGTACTCGCTTGAGTACGCCAAAGAGCGCAGACAGTTCGGCAAGGCGATCATCGAGAACCAAGCGATCGCCTTCGCCCTCGCCGACATGAAGCTGGAGATCGACGCCGCCCGGCTGCTGGTCTGGCGCGCCGCCTGGATGGGACGCACCGGCCAGAAATTCGAGAACGCCGAAGGCTCGATGTCGAAGCTGAAGGCCGGCGAGGTTGCCGTCTGGGCGACCGAGCGGGCGATTCAGATCCTCGGCGGCAACGGCTACACCCGGGAGTACCCGGTCGAGCGGATGCACCGCGACGCGAAGATCTACACGATCTTCGAAGGCACCTCAGAGATCCAGCGCCTCGTCATAGCGCGCTCCATCTCAGGCGTCCACGTCAAATAGCAAAGACTGACGGCGGGAGAGCAAGGGCTGCCCCTAGGGCGGTCCTTGTCGCCTGCCTGTTCTCGGCGTAGGGGAGCCTTACCCCTGGCGACGTTTAAGCCCGGCTCTGCGGAGTCGCTTTGCGGCCTGGACCTCTCTTTTGTCCGGACCTCTCTTTTCCGGGCCCGGGGTCTCCAAGGTCGCCGGCAGGCCTTCGAAGCGGGGTTCTGAGAGGAAGGCGGCCAGGCCTCTTCTGCCCATCTCGCCCTGGCCTACGTTGGCGTGGCGGTCGCGGCAGGAGCCGAGTGGAGCGGCGGCGTCGTTGACGTGTACGCATCTCAGTCGCTCGAGGCCGACCTTTTCGTCGGCTTCGTCGAGCACCTCGTTCAGATGGCCCTCATCAGTGATGTCGTAGCCCTGCACATAGAGGTGGCAGGAGTCGAGGCAGAGACCTAGGCGGTCGCCGCCGCCGGCGAGGTCGATCAGCTCGGCGGTTTGGTCGAAGTCTCGTCCCAGGAGGCCTTTGTGGCCGGCGGTCTGTTCGAGCAGGAGGGGGCAGCCCTCGCTGTCTCTCAGGGCGGCGGCGATGACTCTTGCCGCTCGTCTTATTGAAGGCCCCAGCTCCTCGCCTTTCTGCGCGCCCGGGTGCAGGACGACCCCGGCGGCGCCGATCCCGTCGCCGATCCGCAGCGCGTGGGTGAGCGAGGCCAGGGACTTCTTGCGCAGGTCTCTGTCGGTCGTCGCGCAATTGATCAGATAGACGGCGTGAATCACCACCGCTTCGATCGGCGAATCGGCCATCGCTTCTCTGCAGGCGGCGAAATCCTCAGGCCCGTATCTGGTCGGCCGCCACATCCGCGGGCTTTGGTGGAAGATCTGGATCGACTCGCATCCGATCTCCGCGCCGCGGCCGATCGCCTTGTCCAGCCCCCCGGCTGTGGAAACATGCGCGCCGATCAACATGGATGACGAAAACCTCCGATTTCGATTTGCCCCCTCGCCGACCGGTGCGCTGCACATCGGCGGAGCGAGGACGGCACTCTATAACTGGCTCGCGGCCCGTCATGGCGGCGGCGAGCTGGTCCTGCGGATAGAGGACACCGACCGCGAGCGCTCGACCGAGGAGAACGTCGAGCAGATCCTCGACGCGCTGCGCTGGTTGGAGCTGGACTGGGACGAGGGTCCGGTCTCCCAGGCCGGGCGCGCTGAGAGCCATGGGGTGGCGCTGCAGAAGCTGCTCGACTCCGGCGCCGCCTATCGCGACTCCGCCACCGCCAAGGATGTCGAGGCCTGGAAGGCGGAGCACGGCGCCGATCGGGGTTATCGCGGTGAGCCGACCGAAGAGCCCGGAGCCGCCGTCCGTCTGCGCGTTCCCGACGAGGGCGAGACCGTCGTCGAGGATTTGATTCGAGGCCCGGTCCACTTTCCCAATCGCAGCTACGACGACTTCGTCATCGCCCGCGGCGACGGCACCGTCCTCTACAACTTCGCGGTCGCTGTCGACGACGCCGAGATGGGAATCAGCGAGGTCGTTCGTGGCGACGATCATCTCTCCAACACCCCGAAGCAACTCCTGGTCCTTCGCGCTCTGGGCCACGAGGCGCCGCGCTACGCCCACCTGCCGCTGCTGCACGGCCCCGACGGCAAGAAGCTCTCCAAGCGTCACGGCGCTGCCTCCGTGCAGGAGCTGCGTAAAGCCGGCTACCTGCCCGCCGCGGTTCGCAACTATCTCGCCCTGCTCGGCTGGGGAACGAGCGACGACACGACGCTGATGTCCACCGAGGAGCTGGTCAAGCGCTTCGTCGTGGCCGACGTCGGCAAATCCGCGGCGATCTTCGACGAGAAGAAGCTGCGCTGGGTAAACGGCCGTTTCATGCGGGAGATGCCCCCGGAGGAGTACGTGGTCGCCGTCGCCCGCCATCTGGGCCGAGAGCCCGAGGAGAGACTGCGTGCGGCCTGCGAGATCGCGCAGGAGAAAGCGCAGACGCTTGACGAAGTCTGGCCCCTGGTCCGTTTCCTATTCGAACCACCCGTTGATGACCCCAAGAGCCTGGAACAAGGTGATGAAGGAAGGGACGCGCCCCCTGCTTGAGGCGGCGCGCGCCGCCCTCGCCGATTCGCCGGCATTCGATTCCGACTCCTTGGAGTCAGCTTTGGGGTTGCTGCCGGAGCGGCTTGAGGTTAAGCCAGGGAAGCTCTACCAGCCGATCCGGGTGGCGATCACCGGGAGCACCGTTTCACCCGGAATTTTCGAGTCGCTGGCCGCTCTTGGGCGGGAAGAGTCGCTTTCCCGCATAGATGCGGCGATCTCGCGCCTGGGCTGACATTTCGGCCAAAACGCACCCTCTGGGTGCTTCTATCCGGACAAATCGCACGAAGTCATCCCTATTTTTCGGGAGTCTCGTGCTAAACCGAACGTCCTCGGCTGCCGATGAGTTTGGCGGAGTGCAATTGCGCCATGCAGCCGACGAAGAAAGACAGCAACGGAAATCACGGGAACGGCAAGGCCGCGGCGCAAGACGTCACCGGCAAACCGGCGCGCCCGGCTCCCGGTAGCCGCCTCGCCGACGCTTTTGAGGCGGTCGAGCGCTTTCCGGTTCTCTTTGAGTCTCGCGAGCGAGTGATGCGGGCCGCCACCGCGGAGACAGCCCGCACCGGCGAGATCGTCGAGGCGGTCGAGGCCGATGTAGCTCTCGCCATCTCCGTCCTTCGCTTCGCCAATCGCACCGGGGTCGCTGCCGGAGGGGTGGCCACGATTCCCGACGCGGTTGACGTGCTGAAGCCCTCCGGCGTTCTTGCAATTGCCGGCACGGCTCCCGTCTATGACTTCTTCGAGTCGAATGGGGGCTGGGAGCTGAAACCGCCTCAGTTCCGCATTCACGCTCTCGCCACCCAGCGCGCCGCCGACCAGATCGGCCGCGCGGTCGGCTGGGCCGAGCGCGACGAGCTGGCCGTGGCGGCCCTTCTGCATGACATTGGGCAGCTGGTGATCTCTCGCCTGCACCCGGGGTACAAGCCTTACTCCGATGCCCTCACCCGAACGCCCGAGCAGCGCTTGCGGAACGAGCGCGAACAGTTGGGCATCGACCATGCCCTGGTAGGCGGGGTACTGGCGCGGCGCTGGAATTTGCCGCAGCAAATAGCTGTGGCGATCGAGCGCCACCACGCCGAAGACGCCGACGGTCTTGGAGCGATGGTCGCCGCCGCGGACATGGTTGCCCACTACGCCCAAGGCGAAGCGGTCGGTCAGGAGCGACTCGGCAAGGCGGCGGAGCGCTGCGGCCTCAACCCGGAGGGACTGCGGGACATCCTCTACGACCTTCCCTATCCGCGTCAGGACGCCCCCAGGAAGGCGGAACCGTGTCCGTTGTCCGCGCGTGAGCTGGACGTCCTTCGCCATCTCTCCGAGGGCATGGTCTACAAGCAGATCGCCGGTGAGATGCAGCTCTCGGTCTCTACGATTCGCACCCACTTGCACAACGTGTACGGCAAGATCGGCGCGATCGATCGCGCCCAGGCAGTCCTCACCGCCCGCGACAGCGGCTGGATCTAAACCGCCACCTCCTCCGCTTCGCGTCCGGGGGTGGCGGCACTCCGCCATATCAGCGCCGCTCGCAGCGAATCAGATCGTGATGCTCGCTAATCGATCAGTGACTCGCGTAGGGCGATCGCCACCGCGTGCGTGCGGTTTCTCGCCTCGAGGCGGGCGAGGAGGTTCTTCGTGTGGGTCTTGATCGTTTCCTCGCTGAGGCCCAACTCGCGAGAGGTAGCCGTGGTCGATCCGCCGTTCGCCAGCATCTGCAGGATTTGAAGCTGGCGGCGAGTCAGCTTGCCGCGGCTGCCTTTGGGTGGGACGGCCGGGTCGAGGAAGCTCTTCTGGGCGAGCGCGGCGTCGACCGCGTTGCGAAGCTCTTCGGCGCCCGCGGTTCGTGCCACGTAGGCGCTGGCGCCGGCCTGCATCGCGGCGGTGGCCGTGTGGCGCTCGGGCCGCTCGCCGTGGGCGACGATTCCAAGCCTGGGCTCAACCCTGCGGATCGCCCGAATTGTCTCGGTGCCGCTGAGGGCGGCCGGCCCGCCGTTTACCCGGAAGCGCAGGTCGACGATCGCGACATCGAAGCTGCCGATGTCTCTGATCAGCTCCAGGCCCTCCTCGCGATTCTCCGTCTCGTGGATTTCGAACTGATCGTCAAGAACTCCGCGCACGCCCAACCGGACCAGCGGGTGCCCGTCGATCACGAGGCAATTTGGGCGAGCGGCCAACGAGTTCGATCCTAGCTCAGGATCGATGGTGCGCCGGGGGGCGGGTCCGGAAGGTGCGGTAGAAAGAGGCGGTGATCTCCGTCACTTCCAAGTCTCGCTACGCCGTAGTGGCGATGGCGGAGCTGGCCCGCTCGGGAGAGCGTCCCGTCCCGATCAAGGAACTGGCGGAGCGCCGGGCGATTCCCGAGCAGTTCCTCGAACAGCTTTTCTCGACCCTGCGCCGCAACGGTCTGCTGACCAGCCATCGCGGGATGAAAGGTGGTTACACCCTCTCTCGTCCCGCCGATGAGATCACCGTGCTCGAGGTGGTCCAGGCCCTCGACGGCAAGGTGGGCCAGGAAGCCGATGAGGCGGGCGGCATCTGGGCCGAGGGCGTCAGCGCCCTGCGCAAAGTCTTCGGCCAGACCACGATCGCCGAAGTAGCCCGCCGCGAAGCCGAAGAAGCCGGCTCGGGGATGTACTACATCT